>NZ_FXUD01000006.1:0-298735 GCF_900182895.1 Serratia sp. CC22-02
ACCGCTCGACTTGCATGTGTTAAGCCTGCCGCCAGCGTTCAATCTGAGCCATGATCAAACTCTTCAATTAAAAGCTTGATTTGCTTCCACTCGAGAAGCGATGCTCAAAGATTTACTGCATGAATTTTACTTCAGTTAGTCACTCTTCAAGACTTGATATTTTTTTGCATCCGAAGATGCTGGATATCGTCTTGTGGAGTGCCCACACAGATTGTCTGATAAATTGTTAAAGAGCAGTGAGTTAGGCGCTTTCGCTTGCTAACTCGAGGTGGCGTATATTACGCTTTTCACCCGGAGAGTCAAGCGTTTATTTCGCTTTTCTCTCGCTGACCCGGCGACTTGTCAGTCGTTGTTCCCGGTCAGTGGAGGCGCATTATAGGGAGTTCTCGGCGGGCCGCAACCCCTAAATGCAAAAAACTTTTCAAGCGCGCTTTTTTTCAACAAAAGGGCGAAAAAGCGACGAATTTATGTCACTTTTTCCGGCAAACAGCCATAAAAGCTGGCGATCACTGGAGTAAAATAGAAATAACGATGTCAGTAAGGACCCGCAGCCATGCCGCTAAATGCACAACAACAGGCCGCCCAACGCAATCTTTCTTATCTGCTTGCAGAGAAACTCGGCCAACAAATTCTGGCTGGCGATTATCAGGCCGGCAGCATCCTGCCCGGTGAAATGGAACTGGGCGAGCAATTCGGCGTCAGCCGCACCGCAGTACGCGAAGCGGTAAAGATGTTAGCCGCCAAAGGCATGTTGTTGCCGCGCCCACGTATCGGCACCCGCGTGATGCCGCAAAGCCAATGGAATTTTCTCGATCAGGATTTACTGACCTGGTGGATGACGCGGGAAAACTTCGATCAGGTGATGCAACACTTCCTTATCCTGCGCACTTCGCTGGAGCCGCAGGCCTGCGCGTTGGCGGCAAACCACGCCAGCCCGCAGCAAACCAAGCTGCTGGCGGAGCTGATGGCGGAAATGCGCGCGCTGCATACCCAGTTTGATCGCGAGCGTTGGATCCAGGTCGATACCCAATTCCACCAGCTCATCTACGAGGCCAGCGGCAACCCGTTCCTGACCTCGTTCGCCAACCTGTTCAGTTCGGTGTACCAAAGCTACTTCCGTGCCATCACCGGCAATGAAGTGATCAAGCTGCGCCATCATCAGGCTATCGTCGATGCGATACTCGCCGGAGACAGCGCCGGCGCGCTCGTCGCCTGCCAGGTGCTGCTGAAAGAGAAAGACTAGACACGCTCCCCGCTTATATATAGAAGAAAGAGACGAGGGACAGACGACCATTTAACCAGGACCGACCATGACCCAATCCGCGCGCAGTATGGCAGGACTACCGTGGATCGCCGCAATGGCGTTCTTTATGCAGGCGCTGGACGCCACCATCCTTAACACCGCGCTGCCGGCGATCGCCCAAAGCCTGGGGCGTTCACCGCTGGCGATGCAATCGGCCGTCATCAGCTACACGCTGACGGTGGCGATGCTGATCCCGGTCAGCGGCTGGCTGGCGGACCGCTTCGGCACCCGCCGCGTGTTCATCTTCGCCGTGACGTTATTCACCCTTGGCTCGCTGCTGTGCGCCCTGTCCCCTACGTTAAGCGTGCTGGTCGCCTCTCGCGTGCTGCAAGGCATCGGCGGCGCGATGATGATGCCGGTCGCGCGGTTGGCGCTGCTGCGCGCCTATCCGCGCAGCGAACTGCTGCCGGTGCTGAACTTCGTCACCATGCCCGGCCTGGTCGGGCCGATTCTCGGGCCGCTGCTGGGCGGCTGGCTGGTCACCTACGCCACCTGGCACTGGATTTTCCTGATCAATATCCCTATCGGCCTGCTCGGCATCGTCTATGCGCGCAAGTACATGCCGGACTTCACCACGCCCAAGCGCCGCTTCGATTTCCTTGGCTTCATGCTGTTCGGCCTGAGCCTGGTGCTGATCTCTACCGGACTGGAGCTGTTTGGCGAGCGGGTGCTGGCGAGCTACGTTTCGCTGGGCATTCTGCTCAGCGGTTTCGTGATGCTGTTCGGCTATATCGCGCACGCACGCCGCCATCCTCAGCCGCTGATCGGTATCGACCTGTTCAAAACCCGCACCTTCTCGGTCGGTATCGCCGGCAACGTCGCCTCCAGGCTGGGAACCGGCTGCGTGCCGTTTTTAATGCCGCTCATGCTGCAGGTGGGATTCGGTTATACGGCGATCGTCGCCGGCTGCATGATGGCGCCGACCGCCATCGGTTCGCTGATGGCGAAATCCACCGTCACTCAGGTGCTGCGCTGGTTCGGCTACCGTAAAACGCTGGTCGGCATCACCGTTATCATCGGGGTGCTGATCGCCCAGTTCGCCCTGCAAAGCCCGGGCATGCCGCTGTGGCTGATGATCCTGCCGCTGTTCGTGCTGGGCATGGCGATGTCCACCCAGTTCACCGCCATGAACACCATCAGCCTGGCGGATTTGAACGACGCCAACGCCAGCGCCGGCAACAGCGTCCTGGCGGTCACCCAGCAGCTGTCCATCAGCTTCGGTGTGGCAATCAGCGCGGCGGTGCTGCGTTTTTACGAATCCCTGTCGTTAGGCACCATGATCGACCACTTCCATTACACCTTTATCACCATGGGGATCGTCACCGTGGCGTCGGCGCTGGTGTTTATGTTGCTGAGAAGGAAGGATGGCCGCAATTTGATCAGCGGCCAGGAAAGCAAGAAAGAAGCGAAGGCGGCCAGTTAACGGCGGCCCACCGAGGCGCGTTCCACCAGCTCGGGCGTCAGCACCAGCACCTGGGGCGCACGCTCCGGGTTTTGCAGGCGATTGATCAGCGCATCGATCGCCAGTTCGCCCAACGAATCCTTCGGCTGATGAATGGTGCTCAGCGGCGGCGCCAGATAACGCGCCAACTCAATGTCATCGTAGCCCATCACCGCCATATCCTGCGGCACGGAAAGCCCGGCCTGATATAGCGCCTGATAAACGCCCACCGCCACCGCGTCGTTACCGGCGAACACCGCATGCGGCGGCTCGTCCAGCGCCAGCAGTTGGCGCATGGCGTTCACGCCGCCCTCAAACTCAAAGTCGCAATGCACTTCATACCCTGGCGGAACCGGCAATCCGGCGCGCCGCATCGCGTTGCGATAGCCTTCCAGTCGGTGACGGGCGGTGGTTTTATCCTGCGGGCCGGCGATGCAGGCGATCTTGCGGTAGCCGCAGGCGATCAGATGATCGGTCGCCATCTCGCCGCCCAGCAGCGAGTTATCCTGAATAATGTCGTTGGCGCCCTCGAACGGCGCCCAGTCCATCATGACGATCGGCAGTGACGGGTAGCGGCTCAGGGCATCTTGCGATGGCCGGTGGTTTTCGGTGCACATCAGCAGCAAACCGTCGACGCGCTTTTGCAGCAGCGTCTCCATACTGCGGTTCATGCGCGCGGCGTCTTCTTCGGTGTTGCACAGGATCAGGCTGTAGCCGCGTTCATAGCAGCTGCGCTCCACGCCACGCACCACTTCGGCATAAAACGGGTTGTTACTGGCGGTCACCAGCATGCCGATGGTGCGCGTCTGATTGAGCTTCAGGCTGCGCGCCAGCGCGGAAGGCGCATAGTTCAGCTGTTCCACGGCCGCCATGACCTTGTCGCGCACGCTGTCGCTGACAAAGCGATTGTTGTTGACCACATGCGAAACGGTAGAGGTTGAAACGCCCGCCAGGCGGGCGACATCTTTCATGGTGGCCAAAGGATCACCCCTGCTGCTGCAAGAAGGCGTCGATCTCTTCACGCCACGGCACCGAAGGCTGCGCGCCAGGGCGGGTCACGGCGATCGCCGCCGCCGCATGGGCGAAACGCACCGCGTCGGCCATGATCTTGCCTTCCAACAGAGCTGTGACCAGCGCACCGTTAAAGGTATCGCCGGCGGCGATGGTATCCACCGCTTGCACCTTGAAGCCGGGCACCAGTTTGCCGTTGCCGTTTTCGCTCAGCCACACGCCGCGGCTGCCAAGGGTGATGATCACCGTCGCGATGCCCTTGTCGTGCAGCGCCTGCGCCGCGCGCGCCGCATCGGCGTCGTTGTCCACGGCGATGCCGGTCACGCGCTGGGCTTCGGTTTCATTCGGAGTGATCATATCGATCATGCCCAGCAGCTCGTCCGGCAGCTCACGCGCCGGGGCCGGGTTGAGGATCACTTGCGTGTGATGCTGCTTCGCCAGGCGGGCGGCGGCGATCACCGTATCCAGCGGCGACTCCAACTGCATCAGCAAAGCGTCGGCATCGATCACTTTTTGTTGGTAGCGCGCCAGGTAATCCGGCGTCACCGCGGCGTTGGCGCCGGCATCGATGCCGATCACGTTCTCGCCTTCGGCGTTGACGAAGATCAGCGCCACGCCGGTGGTGCTGTCGGCGATGGCTTCAATCGGTTGGGTATCAATGCGATCGCTCGCCAGCTGCCGGCGGACACGTTCGCCGATGTCGTCAGCGCCCACGCAGGCGATAAAGGCGATCTCCGCCCCGCTGCGCCCGGCCGCCACCGCCTGATTCGCGCCCTTGCCGCCAAACGCCACCTTATACTGTTTCCCGATCACCGTTTCGCCCGGGTGGGGGAACTGTTCAATATTGAGGATATGGTCGGCATTGATGCTGCCAAGAACCACCAGCTTACCTGTTTCCATCGCATTGATTCCTGAATTGCGCGCCATCGTAAACGCCCCGTTCCGATGGCGCTGGTATGACTTACTGAGTGACCAGTTTCAAATCGACCGGGATGGTCGCCGGCACTTTTTCGCCTTTCAGCACTTTATCGGCGGTTTCCACACCGATCACGCCGATCTGATCGGGACGCTGCGCCACGGTCGCCGCCAGCTTACCGCCTTCGACCGCTTTCACGCCGTCAGCGGTGCCGTCGAAGCCTACCACGATCACGTCGGTTTTACCGGCGGTTTGCAGCGCGCGCAGCGCACCCAGCGCCATTTCATCGTTCTGAGCGAACACCGCCTGCACATCCGGGTGCGCAGTCAGCAGGTTCTGCATCACGTTCAGGCCCTTGGTGCGATCGAAATCGGCCGGCTGGCTGGCCAACAGTTTGAATTTATTCTGATCCAGCGACTGTTTGAAGCCTTCACCGCGTTCACGCGCGGCGGAAGTGCCAGCGATGCCTTCCAGCTGAATCACCTTGGCATCGGCACCCACTTTCTTGGCGATGAAGTCGCCGGCCATTTTGCCGCCCACGCGGTTATCCGAAGCGATGTGGCTCACCACGTCACCCTTGCTCGCCACGCGGTCCAGCGTAATGACCGGGATCTTAGCCTGGTTGGCCATCTTGATGGCGTTGCCTACCGCGTCGGAGTCGGTCGGGTTGATCAGCAGCAGCTTGGGCGCGCGCACCATCAGATCCTGCACGTTGGCCAGCTCTTTCGCCGGGTTGTTCTGGGAATCCAGCACCACCAGGTTGTAGCCCAGCTTGTTGGCCTCTTGCTGCGCACCGTCCTTCATCGAGACGAAGAACGGGTTGTTGAGGGTGGACACCACCAGCGCGATGGTGTCTTTGGCCATGGCATTGGCGCTCAGGGTGGCGCTCAGCGCGATGGCGGAAGCTAAGGTTGCCAGTTTTTTCATTTTCATCATCGTGATTCCTGTAGGGGGAGGTTACTTGTTGCTTTTGTTATCTACCAGAACCGCCAGCAGTATCACCACTGCCTTCACGATCATTTGGTAGTAGGAAGAAACACCCAGTAAATTCAGGCCGTTGTTCAGGAAGCCGAGGATCAGCGCCCCGATCAGCGTGCCGACGATGCGGCCCTTGCCGCCGGCCAGGCTGGTGCCGCCCAGCACCACGGCGGCGATGGCGTCCAGCTCATAGCCGGTGCCGGCGGTCGGCTGCGCCGACGACAGGCGCGCCACTTCGATCACCCCGGCCAGCGCCGCCAGCAGGCCGCACAGCGAGTAGACGATAATCTTCACTTTATCGACGCTGATGCCGGAGAGGCGGGTCGCCGCTTCGTTGCCGCCCAGGGCATAAATATAGCGGCCCAGGCGCGTATGATGCAGCATATACCAGGCGGCGATGAACACGATCGCCATGATCCAGATCGGCGTAGGCACGCCCAGCGGGCGGCCGATGCCGAACCAGCCGAAGGTGTCGGCCACGTCGGTGAAACCGGTGTTGACCGGGCTGCCATTGGTGTACACCATGGTGACGCCGCGCAGCAGCAGCATCATCACCAGCGTGGCGATAAAGGCCTGCACTTTGCCTTTGGCGACGATCACCCCGGTGCAGGCGCCAACCGCGGCGCCCAGCGCCAGTGCCGCCGCCACCGCCACCAGCGCGTTGACCTCAAAGCCGACGATCGACGCCGCCACCGCGCCGGTCAGCGCCAGCAGCGATCCTACCGACAGATCGATGCCGGAGGTGAGGATCACCAGCGTCATCCCCACCGCCATGATGGCGTTCACCGAGGTCTGCTGCAGAATATTGAACAGGTTGTTCAGGGTGAAGAAGTTCGGGCTCATGGAAGAGACCACGGCGATCAGCACCAGCAGCGCAATCAACGACTTCTGCTCTAACAGCCACTCTTTACTGAACCAGCGCTTAGCTGCGATAGTCTGGGAACTCATATCTGATTACTCCTGCTTTACGCCGTATTGCTTGCCGACGGCTGCCGCCATCAACGCTTCCTGGGTGGCCTGTTCAATCGGGAACTCGCCGCTGAGATGCCCTTCGTGCATCACCAGAATGCGATCGCTCATGCCCATCACCTCCGGCATTTCCGAAGACACCAGAATGATGCTCAGCCCTTCCTGCTTGAACTGGTTGATTAACTGATAGATCTCTTTTTTGGCGCCAACGTCGACGCCGCGCGTCGGCTCATCGAGGATCAGTACCTTCGGCCGGGTCATCAGGCCGCGGGCGATCGCCACTTTTTGCTGATTGCCGCCGGAAAGCAGACCGATCGGCTGCTCCATCGACGGCGTTTTTATATTGAACAGCCGGATGAAATCCCCCACCGCCTGCCGCTCGTCGGCCTGTTTCAGGCTGCCGTCGGCGCGGCTGAAATAGCGCAGCGCGGTCAGCGACATGTTTTCCTTCACCGACATGCCCAGCACCAGGCCGTCGCGTTTGCGGTCTTCCGAGATATAGACGATGCCGTTCGCCAACCCGTCCTGCGGCGAATGGGTGACCACGTCGCGACCGTCCAGGCTGACGGTGCCGGCCTTGCGCGGGGCGGCGCCGTACAGGATTTTCATCAATTCTGTGCGCCCGGCGCCCATCAGCCCGGCCACGCCGAGGATCTCGCCGCGATACAGCGTAAAGCTAACGTCTTCAACGCCGGGGCCGGAAAGGTGGCTGACGTCCAGCCGTTTTTCCCCGCGCGGCAAATCAAGGCGCGGGTACTGCTCTTCCAGCTTGCGGCCGACCATCATCTCAATCAGCGAATCTTCCTGCAGCTCGCTCACCGGCCGCTCGGCGATAAACTGCCCGTCGCGGAATACGGTCACGTCGTCGCAGATTTCAAAAATCTCTTTCAGGCGGTGCGAGATATACACGATGCCGCGCCCTTCGGCCTTCAGCTCGTTGATCACCTTGAACAGCGAGGCAGTTTCGGTGTCGGTCAGCGCATCGGTCGGTTCGTCCATGATGATCACTTTCGATTCGAAGCTCAGCACCTTGGCGATCTCCACCATCTGCTGATCGCCGATCGACAGCTCGCCCACCAGTCGGTGGCTGCTGTAGCGCAGATTGAGACGCGCCAACAAGCGATCGGCCTCGGCGTACATGCGCTTCCAGTCAATGCGGCCGAAACGGTTGACGAACTCGCGGCCGAGGAAGATGTTTTCCGCAATCGTCAGCTGCGGGATCAGGTTCAGCTCCTGATGGATAATGCCTATGCCCGCTTCCTGCGAATCCTTAGGCCCGTTGAACGCCACCTCTTTACCGAGAAAATACTGGCTGCCGGCGTCTTTCTGGTAGATGCCGGTCAGCACTTTCATCATGGTGGACTTCCCGGCGCCGTTTTCTCCCACCAGCGCCATCACCTTGCCGGGATAGACGCTGAGGGCAGCGCCGGAAAGCGCCTTCACGCCGGGAAAGGCTTTATCAATCCCTTTCAGTTGCAGTAAAGGTTGCATACGCGCCTCAGAAAGTTACGCCGGCGCACAGGATCACGTTCGCATAAGGCGAACACTCCCCGCTGCGGATCACCGCCCGGCTGTGCCCGGTTTGCGCTTTAAACGCCTGATGGCTGATATAGCGCACGCTGATGGTATTGCCCTGGCGTTGACCCAATGCGGTCAGTTCAGCCAACAGTGCCTCGTGGAGCGACGGATTCTGTTTCACGATCTCTTCCGCCAGGATGGCGCTTTCTACCTGCATCTCTTGCGTGACCGCCGCGAACACCTGCATGAAGGTCGGCACGCCCTGCGTCAGCGCCAGATCGATGCGCTGCGTTTCCGTCGGTATCGGCAGGCCCGCATCGCACAGGGTGAGCTGGTCGGTATGCCCCAGCCGGGCAATCACGGCAGACACGTCGGAATTCAGTAATACGCCTTTTTTCATCTTCTCACTCCGCTAGCGAAACGTTTCGCTCTCTGGGGGAGTTTAAAAAAACGGCAGGGGAAGGCAACCGGGACAATGCAGAAGTGTGATCGCTATCGAAACGTTTCGTTCACGCACGGACAAAGCACAAACAAAAGGGGCTCAGCCATGCTGAGCCCCTTATCAGGCGGGTTAAATCTCGACCTGCGTGCCGAGCTCGATCACCCGGTTCGGCGGGATCTCAAACTGATCCGGCGCGCGCAGCGCGTTGCGGCTCAGGGCGACGAACAGTTTACCGCGCAAATAGAGGTACCACGGCCGCTTGGTGAGGATCAGCGATTCATGGGACATGAAGAACGAGGTCTCCGACATGCGGCACGGCAACCCTTCCAGCCCGCAGCGGTGGAACACTTCCTCGACGTTCGGCGTTTCACGCCAGCCGTAGCTGGCCACCACCCGCCAGAAGGTCGGCGACAGCTGTTCGATGGTCACCCGGCGCACGTTGTGCACGTAAGGCGCATCTTCGGTGCGCAGCGTCAGCAGCACCACGCGCTCATGCAGCACCTTGTTGTGCTTCAGGTTGTGCAGCAGCGCAAAAGGAATGACGTTGGTGGCGCGCGACATGAACACCGCGGTACCCGGCACCCGCACCGGCGGCGATTTCTCCAGCGAGGCAATCATCGCCTCCAGCGAGTTGCCGTGTTCATGCAGGCGGCGCAGCAGGCGGAAACGCTCGCTCTTCCAGGTGGTCATAATGAGGAACATCACCAGCGCCAAGGTCAGCGGCAACCAGCCGCCGGAGAACAGCTTCAGGGCGTTGGCGGAGAACATCGGCACGTCGATGATCAGCAAGATGGTCACGATGCCGATCGCCAGGAAGCGATTCCAGTGCCAGTTGTTGATCGCCACCGAGGTGACCAGAATGCTGGTCAGCACCATGGTGCCGGTGACGGCGATGCCGTACGCCGCTGCCAGGTTGCTGGAGTGTTCGAACCCGATGATCACCAGCACCACCGAGATGTACAGCGTCCAGTTGATCACCGGAATATAGATCTGGCCGGATTCCATTTCCGAGGTGTGAATGATGCGCATCGGCGACAGATAGCCCAGGCGCACCGCCTGGCGGGTCAGCGAGAAGACGCCGGAAATTACCGCCTGCGAGGCGATAACCGTCGCCAGGGTCGCCAGAATCAGCAGCGGGATCAGCGCCCAGTCGGGCGCCAACAGGAAGAACGGGTTTTTGATCGCCTCCGGGTTTTTCAGCAGCAGCGCGCCCTGGCCGAAGTAGTTGAGCACCAGCGAAGGCAGCACCACGGTGAACCAGGCCAGGCGAATCGGGAACTTGCCGAAGTGCCCCATATCGGCATACAGCGCCTCGACGCCGGTGATCGACAACACCACCGCCCCCAGCGCGAAGAACGACACCTTCTTATATTCCATGAAGAAGTTGAGCGCCCATTTGGGATTCAGCGCCTGCAGCACTTCCGGGTTCGAAATGATGCTGCGCGCGCCCAGCACCGCCAACACGATGAACCACAGCAGCATCACCGGAGCGAACAGCTTGCCAACGCTGCCGGTGCCGTGCTTTTGAATGGCGAACAGCAGCGTCAGTACCAGAATGGAGAGCGGCACGATATAGGCGTCAAGCGCAGGCGCGGCGATTTCCAGCCCCTCGATCGCCGACATCACCGAGATAGCCGGGGTGATCACCACCTCGCCATAGAAGAAGCTGCCGCCGATCAGGCCCAGTATCACCAGCACCGCGGTAGTGCGCGCCGAAGTGTTGCGCCCGGCCAGCGACATCAGCGTCAGGATACCGCCCTCGCCGGCGTTGTCCGCGCGCATCACGTAGGTGAGATATTTGAGGGAAACGATCACGATCAGCATCCAGAAAATCAGCGACAGGAAGCCGAAAACCACGTCTGGACGAACATCGAAGCCGTAATGGCCGGAGAAACACTCTCTCAGCGTATAGAGAGGGCTGGTTCCGATATCACCGTAGACCACGCCGATGGCCGCCAGGGTTACCGCCGATAAGGACTGCTTATGCTCTGCGCTCATAATTCGTTTCTTTATCAGAACATCCGTTAGCGATGCATCCGCATCAGGCAAAATACGGGCTCAAAGATCCGTCACGCCCACCAGAAAGCCGCACAGTATGCACCATTTATACGCCTTGCCTACCCTTATATCAGAGCCGAAAAATAAACAAAATGTGAACCGGATATCCGGCACAGCTTAGAAAAATATTACTAATCAATAAGCTATACCACTAAAAATAATGGTGGTTTATCATCGGATTATCGACCAAGATTGGCTAACTCTCGGACAATGCGACAATTATATGACGCCATCATCCCTTCTGGCAGAACGAATTTCCCGCCTCAGCAGCGCGCTGGAGAGCGGTCTTTATGAGCGGCAAGAAGCGATCCGCCTGTGCCTGCTCGCGGCGCTGAGCGGCGAAAGCGTATTCCTGCTCGGCCCGCCCGGCATCGCCAAGAGCCTGATCGCGCGCCGGCTGAAGTTTGCCTTCCGCAACGCCCGTTCCTTTGAATACCTGATGACGCGATTTTCCACGCCGGAAGAGGTCTTCGGCCCGCTCTCTATTCAGGCGCTGAAAGATGAAGGGCGCTATCAGCGCCTGACAACCGGCTACCTGCCGGAAGCGGAGATCGTGTTTCTGGACGAAATCTGGAAGGCCGGCCCGGCGATCCTCAACACCCTGCTGACGGCGATCAACGAACGGCGCTTTCGCAACGGCAACAGCGAAGAACCGATCCCGCTGCGCCTGCTGGTCACCGCCTCCAACGAACTGCCCGAAGCAGACAACAGCCTCGAAGCCCTGTATGACCGCATGCTGATCCGCCTGTGGCTGGACAAGGTGCAGGATAAACAGAATTTCCGCTCGCTGCTGGTCAACCGCCAGAACGAGAGCCAAAACCCGGTGCCGGCGGCGCTGAGCGTCAGCGACGAAGAGTTTCTGCAGTGGCAACCGCAGATCGACAAGGTGGCGCTGCCGGAAGCCTGCTTTGAACTGATTTTCCAGCTGCGCCAGCGGCTGGACGCGTTGGAACAGGCGCCGTACGTCTCCGACCGACGCTGGAAAAAGGCCCTGCGCCTGCTGCAGGCCTGCGCCTTCTTCAGCGGGCGCGACGCCATCGCCCCGCTCGACCTGATGCTGCTGAAAGACTGCCTGTGGCACGATCTCACCTCGCTGAAGCTGCTGCAACAGCAGATCGATCAGCTGCTGACCGAATCGGCCTATCAGCAGCAGTCGATGTTGATCCAACTGCAACAAATCCACACCCGCTGGCTGCAGGATCAGCAACAACAAAGCGACCGGCAGGCCATCAGCCTGGTGAAAAAGGGCGGCATGTTCAGCCGCAAACCGCAATACGCGCCGGCCACGCCGTTCGCCGGCGGCACTCTCACTCTGCTGCTGCAAAAACCGCTGCAGCTGCATGACATTCAGGTCAACCATCTGAGCATCGAGAGCAGCGTGCTGGATAACTGGCTGCAAAAAGGCGGCGACGTGCGCGCCAAGCTGAACGGCATCGGCTTCGCGCAGCCGATCGATTTGGAGGTCGACGACCAACTGCACCTGACGGTGCTGGACGTCAGCCGCCAGCCTTCGCTGCTGGCGCTGCCGGGCAAACAGGCCACCGCCACGCCGCAGGCGCTGCTGGATGAAATGGACGCGTTGGCCCAGCGCCTGGCGGAGCAGCGCCGCGCCTTCAGCCAGCATCAGCCCTGTCTGTTCACCCCCGCCGCCGGCCTGGCCAAGATCGAAGCCAGTCTGCTGCAGGTGGCAGAGCAGGTTAAACAGCAACTGCAGCAAATGCGCGGCCAGTAACCATGCTCAGTCTGGAGACGCTCGATCTGCTGCTGGCGATCACCGAAGGCGAGATGATCGAGGAGATGATCGTCGGCATGCTGGCGGCGCCGCAGCTGTCGGTGTTCTTTAAAAAGTTTCCGGCCATTCGCCGGGCGCTGGATCGCGATCTGCCACGCTGGAAACTGCAGCTCAAGGAGCGTCTGCAGGAGGCCATGGTGCCGCCGGCGCTGGCGCAGGAATTTTACCGCTACCAACAGTGCCAACTGGAGAATAACACCCAGTTCTATCACAACCTCAACGACACGATGGAGCTGCTGCGCCAGCTGGTCTCGCCGTTTTATGAACAGGCGCGCGCGCTGGTGGACGCCGCCGATCTGCCCAATCATCCGCTGGACGACAGCTTCCAAACCCTATTCTTGCAGCGCTGGCGCATCAGCCTGACGCTGCAGGCCACCATGCTGCACCACCAGCTGCTGGAACAAGAGCGCGAGCAGCTGATGGCGGAACTGCAGGAGCGCCTGGCACTGAGCGGCGCGCTGGAGCCGCTGCTGTCGGAGAACGACACCGCCGCCGGCAGGCTGTGGGACATGAGCAAAGGCCAGCTGCAGCGCGGTGATTACCAACGGCTGGTGGAGTACGGCAACTTTTTGCAGCAGCAGCCAGAGCTGAAAAAGTTGGCGCAGCAGCTGGGCCGCAGCTATCAGGCCAAGGCAGTGCAGCAACAGGACGCGCAGCCCGAACCGTTCAGGGTCATGGTACAGGTGCCGGCCACGCTGCCGGAAGAAGTGAGCGGCATTCATCAAAGCGATGACATCCTGCGCCTGCTGCCGCCGGAGCTGGCGACGCTGGGGATTGAAGAGCTGGAGTTCGAGTTTTATCGCCGCCTGTTGGAAAAGCGGCTGCTGAGCTACCGCCTGCAGGGCGACGTTTGGCAGGAACAGATCCTGATCCGCCAGGTCACCCACCAGCAGCAGGATCAACAGCCGCGCGGGCCGTTTATCGTCTGCGTGGACACCTCAGGATCGATGGGCGGCTTCAACGAACAGTGCGCCAAGGCGTTCTGCCTGGCGCTGCTGCGCATTGCGCTGGCGGACAACCGCCGCTGCTACATCATGCTGTTCGCCAACCAGATCGTGCATTACGAACTCACCGCCGCCAGCGGCATCGAACAGGCGGTGCGCTTTCTCGGCCAGCAGTTTCGCGGCGGCACCGATCTGGCGGCCTGCCTGAACGCCACCGTCACCAAAATGGCGGAAAGCGGCTGGTTCGACGCCGATGCGGTGATCATTTCCGATTTTATCGCCCAGCGATTGCCGGAGGAGGTAATAAAGAAGGTAAAACAGCAGCAGCAAAGCCACCAGCAGCGTTTCCATGCGGTGGCGATGTCCGCCTACGGCAAACCCGGCATCATGCGCATCTTCGATCATATCTGGCGCTTTGATACCGGGCTGAAAAGCCGTTTGATGCGCCGCTGGCGGCGCTAGGCAGGATCAGAGCAGGCCTTCGACCGCCCCGCGCACTTCCGGCGACCACACGCCGCACTGCACCTGGCCGATATGCGACAGTTGCAACAGCAGCATCACCAAACGCGACTGGCCGATACCGCCGCCGATGGTCTGTGGCATATCGCCGCGCAACAACGACTGGTGCCACTCCAGCTTCATGCGCTCTTCGTCACCGGTCAGCGCCAGCTGATGTTTCAGCGCGGCGGCGTCGACGCGGATGCCCATAGAGGACAGCTCGAAAGCGTCCTGCAGCACCGGGTTCCACACCACGATGTCGCCGTTCAGGCCCGCCAGGCCATCCGCCGCCGGCGTGGTCCAGTCATCATAATCCGGCGCCCGCACATCGTGCGATTTGCCGTGCGACAGCTTGCCGCCGATGCCGATCAGGAATACCGCGCCCAGCTCTTTGGCGATCGCCCGCTCGCGCCCTTTGGCGTCCAGATCCGGGTAGCGCTGCAGCAGGGTTTCGCTGTGCACAAAGTGGATCTGTTCCGGCAGGAACGGAGTCAGACCATGCTCGCGGCTGACTTCCGCCTCCGTCGCCTTGATGGCGGCGTAAATGCTGCGCACGGTGCTTTTCAGGTAGTCCAGGCTGCGCTCACCATCGCCCATTACCCGCTCCCAATCCCACTGATCGACGTACACCGAGTGGATAGGCGTCAGGCGATCTTCATCAGGGCGCAGCGCCTTCATATGGGTGTACAGGCCTTCGCCAGCGCCGAAATCGTAACTACCCAGGGTTTTGCGTTTCCATTTCGCCAGTGAATGCACCACTTCGAAGGTGGCGTCCGGCAGGGTTTTGACCTTAACCTGCACCGCTTTCTCGCTGCCGGAGAGGTTATCCTGCGTGCCATCGCCCAAACGGCTGAGGATCGGGGCCTGCACTTCGATCAGACCGAGCTGTTGCTCCAGCTGGCGGGAGAAGAAGGATTTGACCTGGCTGATTTGTTGTTGTTTTTGGATAAACTGTTTTTTCATTGCCGTATCTCTTGTAAACCTGTCTCTGTTGCCATCGATTAAGCAACAAAATGATACGCCAATTCAATATCCACTAATCAATATTGCCTTTTCACTTTTAATCGTTCATTTTTACCCGGACAGAATTCAACAATCGTTAATTAATGGGGGATTAAATGGCGGAAATTTATCAGATCGATAATCTCGATCGCGGCATCCTCAACGCACTGATGGACAACGCGCGCACACCGTACGCCGAACTGGCGAAAAACTTCGCCGTCAGCCCCGGCACCATTCATGTGCGGGTAGAGAAGATGAAACAGGCCGGGATCATCACCGGCGCGCGCATCGACGTCAGCCCCAAACAGCTGGGCTATGACGTGTGCTGCTTTATCGGCATCATTTTAAAGAGCGCCAAAGACTATCCTTCGGCGCTGAAGAAGCTGGAAAGCCTGGAAGAAGTGGTGGAAGCCTATTACACCACCGGCCACTACAGCGTCTTTATCAAGGTGATGTGCCGATCGATCGACGCGCTGCAACAGGTACTTATCAACAAGATCCAGACCATCGACGAGATCCAGTCTACCGAAACGCTGATCTCGCTGCAGAACCCCATTATGCGCACCATTGTGCCGTAACCCGCCAAATTGCATACCCACATTATCCACAGGTAGATCCCAGCCGATTCACAGCGTACAATGCAGCCACTTTGAGTGAGAAGGTTGGGATCGTTGGTTCATGGCAGACATTACTCTGATCAGTGGCAGTACGCTTGGCAGCGCCGAATACGTGGCTGAACATTTGGCTGAAAAGCTGGAAGACGCGGGTTTCTCTACCGAGATGCTGCACGGCCCTGAACTGGATGAGCTGCCGTTGACCGGTCGCTGGCTGGTGGTCTCTTCCACGCACGGCGCCGGCGAACTGCCGGATAACCTTCAGCCGTTGCTGGAGCAGATCGCAGAACAACAGCCGGATCTTTCCGAGGTGCAGTTCGGCGCCGTCGGTTTGGGCAGTTCGGAATACGACACCTTCTGCGGTGCGATCAAACAGATCGACGATCTGTTGATCGCCAGAGGCGCGAAAAGGATCGGCGATCGTCTCGAGATCGACGTGACCGAACATGAAATTCCCGAGGATCCGGCCGAGGAATGGGTAAAAAACTGGATTAATTTACTCTAATTCGCCTAAAGATCGTGCGAACGATTGTGGATAACTATACTTAAAAGCAGGGTAAAAGCCGTAGTTATCCCAATAACAACCGTAGTGCGCTTTTTGTCCTGTGCATAACAAGCCTTTTAGATCCCAGCTTATCTGCGTCGGGATCACCGATCATTCACAGCAAACGATCCTCCTTAATCTGCTGATCTTCATCGTGAATAGTCACTTATCCACAGAGGATCGCGATCCTAATAAGAGATCTAATAAAGAGATCTTTAAATAAAAAAGATCTTCTTTTAATTACCGACGATCCTGACCACTTGGTCGATTGTCTAAACTTGAGTAGAATCCCCCACCCCAGGGCAAATAACGATCGTTCGCAATACGGCGAGGTGCAGTTCCATGTTTTATCCAGATCAATTTGACGTCATCATCATCGGTGGTGGCCATGCAGGGACCGAGGCCGCCATGGCCGCGGCACGCATGGGACGTCAGACTTTATTATTGACACACAATATCGATACGCTGGGACAGATGTCCTGCAACCCGGCGATTGGCGGTATTGGTAAAGGGCATCTGGTTAAGGAAATTGATGCACTCGGCGGCCTGATGGCCACGGCGATCGACCATGCCGGCATCCAGTTTAGGATACTAAACGCCAGCAAAGGCCCAGCCGTTCGCGCCACGCGCGCTCAGGCGGATCGCGTACTGTATCGCCAGGCGATCCGTACCGCGTTGGAGAACCAACCCAACCTGATGATCTTCCAACAACCCGTTGAGGATCTGATCGTCGAAAACGATCGCGTAGTGGGCGCCGTCACCCAAATGGGCCTGAAATTCCGCGCCAAGGCGGTGGTATTGACCGTCGGCACTTTCCTGGACGGTAAGATCCATATTGGCCTGGAGAATTACAGCGGCGGCCGCGCCGGGGATCCTCCTTCAATCTCGCTGTCGCAGCGCCTGCGAGAACTGCCGCTGCGCGTTAACCGCTTGAAAACCGGTACGCCGCCGCGCATCGACGCTCGCACTATCGATTTCAGCGTACTGGCGCCACAACACGGCGATACGCCGGTGCCGGTATTCTCGTTCTTGGGCGATGCTAGCCAGCACCCAGAACAAATGGCGTGCTACATCACCCATACCAATGAAAAAACCCATGACGTGATCCGCAATAACCTCGATCGCAGCCCGATGTATGCCGGGATCATCGAAGGGATCGGCCCACGTTACTGCCCGTCGATCGAAGACAAGGTCATGCGCTTTGCCGATCGCAACGCGCACCAGATCTTCCTCGAACCGGAAGGCCTGACCAGCAACGAGATTTACCCTAACGGGATCTCCACCAGCCTGCCGTTCGACGTGCAGATGCAGATCGTCCGTTCGATGGAAGGCATGCAGAACGCGCGTATTATTCGCCCTGGTTACGCCATCGAGTACGATTTCTTCGATCCGCGCGATTTGAAGCCGACGCTGGAAAGCAAATTCATTCAGGGGCTGTTCTTCGCCGGCCAGATCAACGGCACTACCGGGTATGAAGAAGCCGCTGCGCAGGGCCTGCTGGCCGGTTTGAACGCCGGGCGCTTCGCCGACGAACAGGAAGGCTGGGCGCCACGTCGGGATCAGGCTTATCTGGGCGTGCTGGTGGACGATCTCAGCACCCTCGGCACCAAAGAACCGTACCGGATGTTTACCTCACGTGCCGAGTATCGTCTGATGCTGCGCGAAGACAACGCCGATCTCCGCCTGACGGAAAAAGGCCGTGAACTGGGCCTGGTGGACGATGTGCGTTGGGCGCGTTACAGCGAGAAGCTGGAGCGAATCGAACGCGAACGTCAGCGCCTGCGCGACATCTGGATGCACCCGCACGCCGAGAACGTCGAACAGGTCAATGCGCTGCTGAAAGCGCCGTTGTCGCGTGAAGCGAACGGCGAAGAGCTGCTGCGCCGCCCTGAGATGGATTACGCGCAGTTGACCGGCACCGACGTCTTCGCGCCGCCGCTGGACGACGTACAAGCTGCCGAACAGGTCGAGATCCAGGTCAAATACGAAGGCTACATCGCTCGCCAGCAGGAAGAGATCGAAAAACAGCAGCGCAATGAGAATACCGTGCTGCCGTTGGATCTCGATTACCGTCAGGTTTCAGGGCTGTCGAACGAGGTGATCGCCAAGCTGAACGATCACAAACCGAACTCCATCGGCCAGGCTTCGCGCATCTCCGGCATTACGCCGGCGGCGATCTCGATTTTGCTGATCTGGCTGAAAAAGCAGGGACTGCTGCGCCGCAGCGCATAAATCTCGCATCCAGGCGGCCGTTTGTTCATCCCGTAGCCAAACGGCCGCTGACATCACTTGCGCCCTGAATTATCATAGTCGCCTCATTGCGCCAGCTAACCATCCGCTGGTCGTTCAGCGCCTGCCAGAGGATCCGTTGTGCAAAAAAAATTAGACTCGCTGCTTGCGGTAGCAGGCATTGAGCTGCCCGATCAGCAGAAACAGCAGCTGCTGGGCTATGTCGGCATGCTGGATAAATGGAACAAGGCTTATAACCTCACGTCGGTGCGCGATCCGCAGCAAATGCTGGTGCGCCACATCCTCGACAGCATCGTGGTCAACCCGCATCTGCAGGGCTCGCGTTTTATCGATGTCGGTACCGGCCCCGGCTTGCCGGGCATTCCGCTGGCGATCGTGCGCCCGGACGCGCATTTCACGCTGCTCGACAGCCTGGGTAAGCGTGTGCGTTTCCTGCGTCAGGTGCAGCATGAGCTGGGCCTGAACAATATCGAGCCGGTGCAGAGCCGCGTTGAGGAGTTTCCGGCCGAGCCACCGTTCGATGGCGTGATCAGCCGCGCGTTCGCTTCGCTGCAGGATATGCTGTCCTGGTGCCATCATCTGCCGGCGAAAGGGCAGGGGCGTTTTTACGCGTTGAAAGGCGTGCGCCCGGATGAAGAGCTGACGCAGCTGCCTGCAGGCGTTAGCCTGGAGTCTATCGTGCGGCTGCAGGTGCCTGAACTGGAAGGCGAACGCCATCTGGTGATTCTTAAGGCAAACTGAGTTTGCTTTTGATCAAACAAGCGTGAATTAAAGGCAGTACCAGGCAGAAAGATAAGCAGGCTAATTAGTTGGTCGCTTTTTTTAGTTAATTTACTTCCTATTAACACAAAAAACGCGGCTAATTAGCGACAATAGAGTAATTGCATTTGGAAATAGTCACGTTAGCAATCATGTGCGAAAGATTGGCGTTTGCTGCTAATGTTAATTGGCTGTTGGAATATTGCCCCGCTGCTTGTCAATAAAAGGTTTTCATCGGGTATACGGATTGTTTTTGAACAGTTAACTGATAATGTTTTGATTTATATAATCTTTTGATCGCTCAAATTGCTAAAGACGGTTTGGTTGACCATCGGCTATAAATCAGGAAGGGACATTACTGTGATCGGCTTCGCGTTTCTAAACGCAACGCTGGAATAATCAGACAATTAAATGCGCCCTATTATTCCGACCGTTTTCTTGTGAAAATAGGCTGGAATAGGGAAATTTAAATAATTGTTCACCTTTTCGCTACTTATCGATTGAATTCGTTGGTATGCCCCGTATAATTTGCTCGTTTTTTGCTGCTTGACTCAGGACAGCAAAAACAGTTGTATACGTCACTCAGCATACCCCCTCTGGGGTACGGAGAGAACAAACGTCATGTCTGTGTCCCTTTACAGCGGGAAAGTCGCACGCAAACTGCTGTTTTTGCAGTTAATGACTTTTGTTCTGATCAGCGTTGCTTTCTGGCTGAAAAGCCCGGAATGGAGCGCTTCGGCGCTGGCAGGCGGTCTCGCCGCCTGGTTGCCGAGTGCAATGTTTATGCTGTTTGCCTTGCGCCATCAGGCGCAAACGCCGGCGCCCGGTAGGGTTGCCTGGTCGTTCGCCATCGGCGAGGGGCTAAAGGTCGTGATCACCATCGTTTTGCTGATCGTGGCGCTGGGGGTGTTCAAGGCGGAGTTTATACCGCTTGGCCTGACCTATTTAGCGGTGTTAGTGGTGCAGATAGTGGCACCGGCCGTGATTAACAGTTACCGAACTTAACTAAATAAGGGTAAGAGGCATCATGTCTGCAGGAGAAGTCTTGACTCCACAGGAGTATATCGGTCACCACCTGACGCAGCTTCAGGTCGGGACTGGGTTTTGGTCGATTAACCTCGACTCGATGTTTTTCTCCGTCGTCCTCGGGGCGCTCTTCCTGGTGATCTTCCGCAAAGTGGCCAAAAACGCCACCAGCGGCGTGCCGGGTAAACTGCAAACCGCCGTGGAGCTGGTGGTCGGTTTCGTCGACAGCAGCGTGCGCGATATGTACCACGGCAAGAGCAAGGTCATTGCGCCGTTGGCACTGACCGTGTTCGTCTGGGTGTTCCTGATGAACCTGATGGACCTTATCCCGGTTGACTTCCTGCCTTATCTCGGCACCCACGTTCTCGGTCTGCCTGCGCTGCGCGTCGTGCCTACCGCCGACGTGAACGTCACGCTGTCTATGGCGCTGGGCGTGTTTATCCTGATTCTGTTCTATAGCATCAAAATGAAAGGCGTTGGCGGGTTCGTTAAAGAGTTGACCATGCAGCCGTTCAACCACCCTGTATTCATTCCTATCAACCTGATTCTTGAAGGTGTCAGCCTGCTGTCCAAACCTGTTTCACTGGGTCTGCGACTGTTCGGCAACATGTATGCGGGTGAGTTGATCTTCATCCTGATTGCCGGCCTGTTGCCGTGGTGGTCACAGTGGGTCCTGAGCTTGCCTTGGGCTATTTTCCACATCCTGATCATTACGCTTCAAGCCTTTATTTTCATGGTTCTGACGATCGTCTATCTGTCGATGGCGTCTGAAGAGCACTGATTTTCTTAAAACACTTGCACTTTTAAACTGAAACAAACTGGAGACTGTCATGGAAAACCTGAGTATGGATCTGCTGTACATGGCTGCCGCTGTGATGATGGGTTTAGCGGCAATCGGTGCTGCGATCGGTATCGGCATCCTGGGTGGTAAATTCTTGGAAGGCGCTGCTCGTCAGCCTGACCTGATTCCTCTGCTGCGTACACAGTTCTTTATCGTTATGGGTCTGGTCGACGCCATCCCGATGATCGCTGTAGGTCTGGGTCTGTACGTGATGTTCGCCGTCGCGTAAGTAGAGTAACCCTCTACGACGTAACCAAACTATTAACTTTTAAAGAGGCATTGTGCTGTGAATCTTAACGCAACAATCCTCGGCCAGGCCATCGCGTTCGTTCTGTTTGTCTGGTTCTGCATGAAGTACGTATGGCCGCCGATCATGGCTGCCATCGAGAAACGTCAGAAAGAAATCGCTGACGGCCTCGCTTCTGCAGAGCGTGCCAAAAAAGATCTGGACTTAGCGCAAGCCAATGCGACCGACCAGCTGAAAACTGCTAAAGCAGAAGCTCAGGTGATCATCGAGCAAGCGAACAAACGCAAAGCTCAGATCATGGATGAAGCGAAAGCCGAAGCCGAGCAGGAACGTAACAAAATCGTGGCGCAGGCTCAGGCTGAGATCGAAGCCGAACGTAAGCGCGCTCGTGAAGAGTTGCGTAAGCAAGTCGCGATGCTGGCAATTGCCGGCGCCGAGAAGATCATCGAACGTTCCGTGGATGAAGCTGCTAACAGCGACATCGTTGATAAACTGGTCGCTGAACTGTAAGGAGGGAGGGGCTGATGTCTGAATTTGTAACTGTAGCTC
The DNA here is from genome assembly GCF_900182895.1 of Serratia sp. CC22-02. Lineage (NCBI taxonomy): Bacteria > Pseudomonadati > Pseudomonadota > Gammaproteobacteria > Enterobacterales > Yersiniaceae > Serratia > Serratia sp. CC22-02. Next base: position 21,703 of record NZ_FXUD01000006.1, read on the forward strand.
GCCCCTACGCCAAAGCAGCTTTTGACTTTGCCGTTGAGCACCAAAGCGTAGAGCGCTGGCAGGAAATGCTGGCGTTTGCGGCTGAAGTCACTCGCAATGAACAGATTTCTGAACTGCTGTCTGGCGCGGTCGCGCCAGAAACGCTGTCCAAGACGTTCATCGCGGTTTGTGGCGATCGGCTCGACGAACATGGCCAGAACTTTATCCGTGTAATGGCCGAAAATGGACGTTTACTGGTTCTTCCTGCCGTGCTGCAGCAGTTCATCGAACTGCGCGCCTCGCTGGAATCCACCGTCGAAGTCGAAGTGCTCTCTGCGAGCGCGCTGAGCGACGAACAGCAGGCGAAAATCGCCGCTGCGATGGAAAAACGTCTGTCACGCAAAGTTAAGCTGAATTGCAAAATTGACAAGTCTGTACTGGCCGGCATCGTTGTTCGCGCCGGCGATATGGTGATTGATGGCAGCGTTCGCGGTCGTCTTGAACGCCTGACAGACGTCTTGCAGTCTTAAGGGGACTGGAGCATGCAACTGAATTCCACCGAAATCAGCGAACTGATCAAGCAGCGCATTGCTCAGTTCAATGTAGTGAGCGAAGCTCACAATGAAGGTACTATCGTTTCCGTCAGCGACGGGATCATCCGCGTACACGGCCTGGCCGAAGTTATGCAGGGCGAAATGATCGCGCTGCCTGGCAACCGTTACGCAATCGCATTGAACCTGGAGCGCGACTCCGTAGGTGCCGTGGTTATGGGTCCGTACGCGGATCTGGCCGAAGGCATGAAGGTTAAATGCACCGGCCGTATCCTGGAAGTTCCAGTCGGTCGTGGTCTGCTGGGCCGCGTAGTTAACACCCTGGGTGCACCAATCGACGGCAAAGGCCCGATTGAGAACGATGGCTTCTCTCCGGTAGAAGCTATCGCGCCAGGCGTTATCGAGCGTCAGTCCGTTGATCAGCCGGTTCAGACTGGCTACAAATCCGTTGACGCCATGATTCCAATCGGCCGTGGCCAGCGTGAGCTGGTGATCGGTGACCGTCAGACCGGTAAAACCGCGCTGGCGATCGATGCGATCATCAACCAACGCGACTCCGGCATCAAATGCGTTTACGTGGCTATCGGCCAGAAAGCGTCCACCATCGCTAACGTGGTGCGCAAACTGGAAGAGCACGGCGCACTGGCCAACACCATCGTGGTGGTGGCGACCGCTTCCGAATCCGCTGCACTGCAATACCTGGCGCCATACGCCGGTTGCGCAATGGGTGAATACTTCCGTGACCGCGGTGAAGATGCGCTGATCGTGTACGATGACCTGTCCAAACAGGCCGTTGCTTACCGCCAGATTTCCCTGCTGCTTCGTCGTCCGCCAGGTCGTGAAGCTTACCCAGGCGACGTATTCTACCTGCACTCCCGCTTGCTGGAGCGTGCAGCGCGCGTTAACGCCGAATACGTTGAAGCCTTCACCAAAGGTGAAGTTAAAGGCCAAACCGGTTCACTGACCGCTCTGCCGATCATTGAAACCCAGGCGGGTGACGTTTCCGCGTTCGTTCCGACCAACGTAATCTCGATTACCGATGGTCAGATCTTCCTGGAATCCAACCTGTTCAACTCCGGTATTCGTCCGGCAGTTAACCCGGGTATCTCCGTATCCCGTGTTGGTGGCGCCGCGCAGACCAAGATCATGAAGAAACTGTCCGGTGGTATCCGTACCGCGCTGGCGCAGTATCGTGAGCTGGCTGCGTTCTCCCAGTTCGCCTCCGATCTGGACGACGCGACCCGCAAACAGCTGAGCCACGGTCAGAAAGTGACCGAGCTGCTGAAACAGAAACAGTATGCGCCGATGTCGGTTGCACAACAGTCTCTGGTGCTGTTTGCCGCAGAACGCGGTTACCTGAACGACGTCGAAGTCGCCAAAGTGGTGAGCTTCGAAGCCGCGCTGGTAGCCTATGCGGACCGCGAGCACGCCGAACTGCTGAACCACATCAACCAAACTGGCAACTTCAATGATGAGATCGAGGGCAAGTTGAAAGACATCCTCGAGACCTTCAAGAAAACCCAGTCCTGGTAACGCCGAACGGTCCTGCTGTTGAAAGACAGCAGGCCGTCTGGCACTGAGGAGAAGCAGAGATGGCCGGCGCAAAAGAGATACGTAGTAAGATCGCTAGCGTGCAAAACACGCAAAAGATCACTAAAGCGATGGAAATGGTCGCCGCCTCCAAAATGCGTAAATCGCAGGATCGCATGGCGGCCAGCCGTCCTTATGCAGAGACCATGCGCAAAGTGATTGGTCACCTTGCGTTAGGGAATCTGGAGTACAAGCACCCGTACCTGGATGAGCGTGACGTTAAGCGCGTCGGGTATCTGGTGGTGTCTACTGACCGTGGTCTCTGCGGCGGCTTGAACATCAACCTGTTCAAAAAGCTGCTGGCGGAGATGAAAGCCTGGTCCGAAAAAGGCGTCGAAACCGATTTGGCGCTGATTGGCTCTAAAGCGGCCTCTTTCTTTGGTTCCGTGGGCGGCAACGTGGTTGCCCAGGTGACCGGCATGGGGGACAAACCTTCCCTGTCGGATCTGATCGGGCCGGTGAAAGTGATGCTGCAGGCCTACGACGAAGGTCGTTTGGACAAGCTGTACATTGTCAGCAACAAATTTGTTAATACGATGTCCCAAGAGCCACAGGTGCTTCAGCTGCTGCCGTTACCGCCAGCCGATGACGAAGAGCTGAAGAAAACGCCTTGGGATTACCTGTATGAACCCGATCCAAAAGTGCTGCTTGATACCTTGCTGCGCCGCTATGTGGAGTCGCAGGTTTATCAGGGCGTCGTGGAAAACCTGGCCAGCGAGCAGGCCGCACGAATGGTCGCGATGAAAGCCGCAACCGATAACGGCGGTAGCCTGATCAAAGAGCTGCAGTTGGTATACAACAAGGCGCGTCAGGCCAGCATCACTCAGGAACTCACCGAGATCGTTTCGGGAGCCTCCGCGGTTTAAGCTAGGTTTACGAATTACGTAGAGGATTCAAGATGGCTACTGGAAAGATTATCCAGGTAATCGGCGCCGTGGTGGACGTCGAGTTCCCTCAGGATGCCGTACCAAAAGTGTACGATGCCCTTGAGGTAGAAAACGGCACCGAAAAACTGGTGTTGGAAGTTCAGCAACAGCTGGGCGGTGGCGTGGTTCGCTGTATCGCAATGGGGACCTCCGACGGTCTGCGTCGCGGTCTGAAAGTGAACAACCTGGACCACCCGATTGAAGTGCCGGTGGGTAAAGCTACCCTGGGCCGTATCATGAACGTATTGGGTCAACCGATCGACATGAAAGGCGACATCGGCGAAGAAGAGCGTTGGGCGATTCACCGCGCGGCGCCAAGCTACGAAGAGCTGTCCAGCTCCCAGGAGCTGCTGGAAACCGGTATCAAGGTAATGGACCTGATTTGTCCATTCGCCAAGGGCGGTAAAGTCGGTCTGTTCGGCGGTGCGGGCGTGGGTAAAACCGTAAACATGATGGAGCTGATCCGTAACATCGCGATCGAGCACTCCGGTTATTCTGTGTTTGCGGGCGTGGGCGAGCGTACTCGTGAGGGTAACGACTTCTACCACGAAATGACCGACTCCAACGTTCTGGACAAAGTATCCCTGGTTTACGGCCAGATGAACGAGCCACCAGGTAACCGTCTGCGCGTTGCGCTGACCGGTCTGACCATGGCGGAGAAATTCCGTGACGAAGGCCGTGACGTTCTGCTGTTCGTTGACAACATCTACCGTTACACCCTGGCCGGTACCGAAGTGTCCGCACTTCTGGGCCGTATGCCATCCGCGGTAGGTTATCAGCCAACGCTGGCGGAAGAGATGGGCGTTCTGCAAGAACGTATCACCTCGACCAAGACCGGTTCCATCACTTCCGTACAGGCCGTTTACGTTCCTGCGGATGACTTGACTGACCCGTCACCAGCCACCACCTTTGCGCACTTGGACGCAACCGTGGTACTGAGCCGTAACATCGCTTCTCTGGGTATCTACCCGGCCGTTGACCCGCTGGATTCCACCAGCCGTCAGCTGGATCCGCTGGTTGTTGGCCAGGAGCACTACGACGTAGCGCGTGGCGTGCAGTCCATTCTGCAACGCTACCAGGAACTGAAAGATATCATCGCGATCCTGGGTATGGACGAGCTGTCTGAAGAAGACAAACTGGTCGTATCCCGTGCGCGTAAGATCCAACGCTTCCTGTCTCAGCCGTTCTTCGTGGCAGAAGTCTTCACCGGTTCTCCGGGCAAGTTCGTATCGCTGAAAGACACCATCCGTGGTTTCAAAGGCATTATGGACGGCGACTATGACCACCTGCCGGAGCAGGCGTTCTACATGGTTGGCACCATTGAAGAAGCAGTGGAAAAAGCCAAGAAACTGTAACGCCTTGAGAGGAGGGTGATATGGCTATGACTTACCATCTGGATGTAGTCAGCGCGGAAAAACAGATGTTTTCCGGCCTGGTGCAGAAGATCCAGGTGACAGGCAGCGAAGGTGAACTGGGGATCTTCCCTGGCCATGCGCCGCTGCTGACTGCCATCAAGCCTGGCATGGTGCGTATTGTTAAGCAGCACGGTGAAGAAGAGTTCATCTACCTGTCCGGCGGCATCCTCGAGGTGCAGCCGAGCGTGGTTACCGTGCTGGCGGACACTGCTATCCGTGGTACTGACCTCGACGAAGCGAGAGCGTTGGAAGCTAAGCGTAAAGCTGAAGAACACATTCGCAGCTCTCATGGCGATGTCGACTATGCTCAGGCATCCGCTGAACTGGCGAAAGCGATCGCAAAACTGCGCGTTATCGAGCTCACCAGAAAAGCGATGTAATGTTTGGGTGCAAAGCACCCAACTTTAAGAAAGCGGCCTATAGGGTCGCTTTTTTTTTACTTTAAAATAAGCATTTCAGCCCGGCGGACAGTGTGGTGTATAACCCCTGATATCGGGAAATAAACGTCGCCGATCGCCGACAGTTTTTTCGTCCCGACGCCGAATTGGCCGCGATAGCGGCAGGCCAAGGCCCACGCGGTCTGCACCGGGTTCGTGCAGAGAAATATGTAGTAATATCGTCGCTAAACGGTTTTACTTTCGTCTATCAAAATGGAGTTATCAGGTTGCTTATGTCGAACAGCGCAATGAGCGTGGTTATCCTCGCCGCGGGCAAGGGAACACGCATGTATTCCGATCTTCCCAAGGTCTTACATCCGTTGGCCGGCAAGCCGATGGTGCAACACGTCATTGATGCCGCGATGAAACTGGGCGCGCAACATGTCCACCTGGTATACGGCCACGGCGGCGATCTGCTGAAGAGTACGTTGACTGACGGCGCGCTGAACTGGGTGCTGCAGGCCGAGCAACTGGGTACCGGCCATGCGATGCAGCAGGCCGCGCCGCACTTTGCCGACGATGAAGACGTGCTGATGCTGTACGGTGACGTGCCGTTGATCTCCGTGGATACGCTGCAACGCCTGCTGGCGGCCAAGCCGCAGGGCGGTATCGGGCTGCTGACGGTCAAGCTGGACGATCCGAGCGGTTACGGCCGCATCGTGCGCGAGCAGGGCAACGTGGTGGGCATCGTCGAACACAAGGATGCCAGCGAGGCGCAGCGCCAGATTAACGAGATCAATACCGGCATCCTGGTGGCGAACGGGCGCGATCTGAAGCGCTGGCTGGGGATGTTGAATAACGACAACGCGCAGGGTGAGTTCTACATCACCGATATCATTGCGTTGGCCCATGCCGACGGCAAGAAAATCGAAACCGTGCACCCGTCGCGTTTGAGTGAAGTGGAAGGCGTGAACAACCGCCTGCAGCTGGCGACCCTGGAGCGCGTCTTCCAGTCGGAACAGTCTGAAAAGCTGCTGTTGGCCGGCGTGATGTTGCTGGATCCGGCGCGTTTCGATCTGCGCGGGGAACTTGTTCATGGCCGCGACATCACTATTGATGCGAATGTGATTATCGAAGGTCACGTCAAGCTGGGCGACCGGGTGAAAATCGGCGCCGGCTGCGTGCTGAAAAACTGCGTGATTGGCGATGACTGCGAGATCAGCCCTTACAGCGTGCTGGAAGACAGCGTGCTGGAGGCTGACTGCACCGTGGGGCCGTTCGCCCGCCTGCGCCCAGGCGCGGAGCTGGCGGCAGGGGCTCACGTCGGCAACTTCGTGGAAATGAAAAAGGCGCGTCTGGGTAAAGGCTCCAAGGCCGGCCACCTCAGCTATCTGGGCGATGCCGAAATCGGCGATGACGTGAATATCGGCGCCGGCACCATCACCTGCAACTACGATGGCGCCAACAAGCACAAGACGGTGATCGGCGACGGCGTATTCGTCGGTTCCGATACTCAGCTGGTGGCGCCGGTGTCGGTCGGCAAAGGCTCCACCATCGCCGCCGGCACCACGGTGACGCGCGATATCGCCGAGAACGAACTGGTGCTGAGCCGCGTCAAGCAGGTGCACATTCAGGGCTGGCAACGTCCGGTGAAGAAGAAGTCATAGTGTGTTTTGCGTTGGGCTCCGTTCACGAGCCCAATACAAAACATAATAACCCCCACCATCTACAGGCTCGGGGGACGCACGGTAAAAACCGGCAAAAATCAGGTCAAGGCATCGAAAGCGCCCATGAAGGGCGTTCATTAGGAATACAACTGATGTGTGGAATTGTAGGCGCAGTAGCGCAACGTGATATCGCAGAAATCCTGTTGGAAGGTTTACGCCGTCTCGAGTACCGCGGTTATGACTCCGCCGGTCTGGCGGTGGTCGACGCGCAGGGCAACGTCAGCCGCCTGCGCCGCGTAGGCAAGGTGCAAAAACTGGCCGAAGCAGCGGAGCAGACCGATCTACACGGCGGTACCGGCATCGCTCACACCCGTTGGGCAACGCACGGTGAACCTACTGAGGCGAACGCGCACCCGCATGTTTCCGACTACATTACCGTGGTGCATAACGGCATCATCGAAAACCACGAACCGCTGCGCGAACTGTTGATCGAACGCGGTTATCGCTTCAGCTCCGAAACCGACACCGAAGTGATTGCGCACCTGGTGCACTGGGAACAACTGCAAGGCGGTACGCTGCTGGAAGTGGTTCAGCGCGTGATCCCACAGCTGCGCGGCGCCTACGGCACCGTGGTGATGGACAGCCGCGATCCGAGCGTATTGGTCGCGGCGCGCTCCGGCAGCCCGTTGGTTATCGGCCGCGGCGTCGGGGAAAACTTCATCGCTTCCGATCAGCTGGCGCTGCTGCCGGTCACCCGCCGCTTCATCTTCCTGGAAGAAGGCGACGTGGTGGAAGTGACTCGCCGCACCGTCAACATCTTCGACAAGCAGGGCAACGCCATCGAGCGCCCTGAGATCGAATCCCAGGTGCAGTATGACGCCGGCGACAAGGGCGCTTACCGTCACTACATGCAAAAAGAGATCTACGAACAGCCGCTGGCGCTGAAAAACACCCTGGAAGGGCGTTTCAGCCATGGCCAAATCAACCTGAGCGAGCTGGGCCCGCGCGCCGATGAGCTGTTGGCCAAGGTGCAGCACGTGCAGATTATCGCCTGTGGCACTTCTTATCACTCCGGTATGGTGGCGCGTTACTGGTTCGAAGCGCTGGCCGGCGTGCCGTGCGACGTCGAGATCGCCTCCGAATTCCGTTACCGCAAATCGGCGGTGCGTCCGGGCAGCCTGATCATCACCCTGTCGCAGTCCGGCGAAACCGCCGATACCCTGGCGGCGCTGCGCCTGTCCAAAGAGCTGGGTTATCTCGGTTCGCTGGCCGTTTGTAACGTTGCGGGCTCTTCGCTGGTGCGCGAATCCGATCTGGCGTTGATGACCAAGGCCGGCACGGAAATCGGCGTAGCCTCGACCAAGGCCTTCACCACGCAGCTCACCGTGCTGCTGATGCTGGTGGCGCGCCTGGGCCGCCTGAAAGGCATGGCAGAAAGCGTGGAGCAGGAGATCGTGCACGGCCTGCAGGCGCTGCCGGCGCGCATCGAGCAGATGCTGTCGATGGATAAAGAGATCGAAGCGCTGGCGGAAGGCTTCTCTGACAAGCACCATGCGCTGTTCCTCGGCCGCGGCGATCAGTATCCGATCGCCATGGAAGGGGCGCTGAAGCTGAAAGAGATCTCCTATATTCATGCCGAAGCTTATGCGGCGGGCGAGCTGAAACACGGCCCGCTGGCGCTGATCGACGCCGATATGCCGGTGATTGTGGTGGCACCGAACAACGAACTGCTGGAAAAGCTGAAGTCCAACATTGAAGAAGTGCGCGCGCGCGGCGGCCAGCTGTACGTGTTCGCCGATCAGGACGCCGGCTTCGTCAGCAGCGAAGGCATGACCATCATTCCTCTGCCGCACGTCGAGGAAATCGTGGCGCCGATCTTCTACACCGTGCCGTTGCAGCTGCTGTCTTACCACGTGGCGCTGATCAAAGGCACCGACGTTGACCAGCCGCGCAATCTGGCGAAGTCTGTCACCGTAGAGTAATCTGCCGCAGGTAAACTGCAAAAGCCGGCCTTAGTGCCGGCTTTTTTCATGAGTAACGCGAAAGATGACAGCGGCGCCGATTCAGGGATAAACGTTGTCATATTCAAGCGGATAGGGCGTGGCCAAACGGTTTTTTTATTGCTTGGCAATTGCGCTGTTTTTGATTTAACTAATTGATTTTTATGTAAATTATCACCCCTCAAATGCACTGTAATATAACTGTCATATTGCGTACATTTTTCTGTCACCAAACTGTCCTATTTTCCCTCCTGCAGCAATACTTACTCTGATTAAAACGACTCGAAGTCGATTTTAAATATCCCATTAGGAGGGATTATGAAACTGATGCGTACCACCGTCGCCAGTATTGTGGCAGCGACCTTCTCCCTGACCGCCGTGTCCGCGTTCGCTGCTGCCAGCCTGACCGGTGCAGGTGCGACATTCCCCGCTCCGGTTTACGCCAAGTGGGCAGATTCTTATCAGAAAGAAACCGGCAACAAAGTTAACTATCAGGGCATCGGCTCCTCTGGCGGCGTGAAGCAAATCGTGGCCAACACCGTTGACTTTGGCGCCTCCGACGCCCCGCTGTCTGACGACAAGCTGGCGGCCGACGGCCTGTTCCAGTTCCCGACCGTGATTGGCGGCGTGGTGCTGGCCGTGAATATCCCGGGCATTAAATCCGGCGAACTGACTCTGGACGGTAAAACCCTGGGCGATATCTACCTGGGCAACGTCAAAAAATGGAACGACCCGGCTATCACCAAGCTGAACCCAGGCGTGAAACTGCCTGATCAGAACATCGCCGTGGTACGCCGCGCCGATGGTTCCGGCACCTCGTTCGTGTTCACCAGCTACCTGTCCAAGGCCAACGCGCAGTGGAAAGAAAAGATTGGCGCCGGTTCTACCGTTAACTGGCCGACCGGTCTGGGCGGCAAAGGCAACGACGGCATCGCCGCCTTCGTTCAGCGTCTGCCAGGCTCTATCGGCTACGTAGAATACGCTTACGCCAAGCAGAACAACCTGGCTTATACCAAGCTGGTTTCCGCCGACGGCAAACCGGTCAGCCCGACTGAAGAGAGCTTCAGCAACGCGGCCAAAGGCGTGGATTGGAGCAAGACCTTCGCTCAGGATCTGACTGACCAGAAAGGCGACAACGTGTGGCCAATCACCTCCACCACCTTCATCCTGGTGCACAAAGAGCAGAAAAACCCTGCTCAGGGCGCCGAAGTGTTGAAGTTCTTCGACTGGGCTTACAAAACCGGCGGCAAACAGGCTAACGAGCTGGATTACGCCACCCTGCCGAAAGAAGTGGTTGAGCAGGTGCGCGCGGCCTGGAAAACCAACGTAAAAGACAGTTCAGGTAAAGCGCTGTACTAACAACGCAGGGGCGCGGGCTCGCCGCGCCCCACACAGTTCTTCAGGCTCCGATCCCGGTTGGGGCTGCCAGGGTTCAAACAGAGAGTAATCTATGGCTGAGTACAAGCCGACCATCAAAGCACCGGGCAAAAACGGTGACATCATTTTCAGCGCGCTGGTGAGACTGGCGGCGCTGATTACCCTATTGTTGCTGGGCGGCATTATCGTTTCGCTGATCTTCGCCTCCTGGCCAAGCATGCAGAAATTCGGCTTCGCTTTCCTGTGGACCAAAGAGTGGGACGCGCCGGCGGAGCAGTTTGGCGCGCTGGTGCCGATCTACGGTACCGTGGTCACCTCGCTTATCGCGCTGATCATCGCCGTGCCGGTGAGCTTCGGCATCGCGTTGTTCCTGACCGAACTGGCGCCGAACTGGTTGAAGCGGCCGCTGGGCATCGCCATTGAGCTGCTGGCGGCCATCCCGAGCATCGTCTACGGCATGTGGGGCCTGTTCGTGTTCGCCCCGCTGTTCGCCGAATACTTCCAGACGCCGGTGGGCGAAGTGCTGTCGGGCATTCCGATCGTCGGCGAGCTGTTCTCCGGCCCGGCCTTCGGCATCGGCATTCTGGCCGCCGGGGTGATCCTGGCGATCATGATCATTCCTTACATCGCCGCGGTCATGCGCGACGTGTTCGAACAGACGCCGGTGATGATGAAAGAGTCGGCCTACGGCATCGGTTGCACCACCTGGGAAGTCATCTGGCGCATCGTGCTGCCGTTCACCAAAAACGGCGTCATCGGCGGCGTGATGTTGGGCCTGGGCCGCGCGCTGGGGGAAACCATGGCGGTGACCTTTATCATCGGTAACACCTACCAGCTCGACAGCGCTTCGCTGTACATGCCGGGCAACAGTATCACCTCGGCGCTGGCCAACGAATTCGCCGAAGCCGAGTCCGGCGTGCACACCGCCGCGTTGATGGAGCTGGGTCTGATTCTGTTTGTTATCACCTTTATCGTGCTGGCGCTGTCGAAACTGATGATCATGCGTCTGGCCAAGAATGAGGGGCGTTAACATGGCGACGATGGATATGCAAAACGCAGTCGTTCTGGCGGAAAGCCGCCGCAAAATGCAGGCCTGGCGCCGGCAGAAAAACCGCCTCGCGCTATTCCTGTCGATGGCGACCATGGCGTTCGGGCTGTTCTGGTTGATCTGGATCCTGATCGCCACCGTCACCAAAGGCTTCGACGGTATGTCGCTGGCGCTGTTCACCGAAATGACCCCGCCGCCGAATACCGCGGGCGGCGGCTTGGCCAACGCCATCGCCGGCAGCGGCCTGTTGATCCTGTGGGCGACCATCTTCGGTACGCCGCTGGGCATCATGGCCGGCATCTACCTGGCGGAATACGGCCGTAAATCCTGGCTGGCGGAAGTGATCCGCTTTATCAACGATATCCTGCTGTCCGCACCGTCGATCGTGGTGGGCCTGTTCGTTTACACCATCGTGGTGGCGAAGATGGAACACTTCTCCGGCTGGGCCGGCATCGTGGCGCTGGCGCTGCTGCAGGTGCCGATCGTCATTCGCACCACCGAAAACATGCTGAAGCTGGTACCGGATACGCTGCGCGAGGCCGCGTATGCCCTGGGTACACCGAAATGGCGCATGATTTCTGCCATCACGCTGAAGGCGTCGGTGTCAGGCATCATCACCGGCGTGCTGCTGGCGATTGCGCGCATCGCGGGGGAAACCGCACCGCTGCTGTTCACCTCGCTGTCGAACCAGTTCTGGAGCACCGACCTGATGCAGCCGATCGCCAACCTGCCGGTGACCATCTTCAAATTCGCCATGAGCCCGTTCGCCGAATGGCAACAGCTGGCCTGGGCCGGGGTGCTGTTGATCACCCTGTGCGTACTGTTACTGAATATCCTGGCGCGCGTGATTTTCGCCAAGAAAAAGCATTCATAAAATTTTGAGCGCCGCTTTGGCGGCGCTGATGAAAAGAGAGAAGTCTTGATGAGTATGGTTACTGACGCTTCCAGCAGCAAAATTCAGGTACGCGATCTGAACTTCTACTACGGCAAATTCCATGCGCTGAAGAACATCACGCTGGATATCGCCAAGAACAAGGTCACCGCGTTTATCGGCCCGTCCGGCTGCGGCAAATCCACCCTGCTGCGCACCTTCAACAAGATGTATCAGCTGTACCCGGAACAGCGTGCGGAAGGCGGCATCCTGCTGGACGGCCAGAACATCCTCACCGACAACTCGGATATCGCGCTGCTGCGCGCCAAGGTCGGCATGGTGTTCCAGAAGCCGACGCCGTTCCCGATGTCGATTTACGACAACATCGCCTTCGGCGTTCGCCTGTTTGAAAAGCTGTCGCGCGCCGATATGGACGAGCGCGTGCAGTGGGCGCTGACCAAGGCGGCGCTGTGGAACGAAACCAAGGACAAGCTGCACCAGAGCGGCTACAGCCTCTCCGGTGGCCAGCAGCAGCGTCTGTGCATCGCCCGCGGCATCGCCATTCGTCCGGAAGTGCTGTTGCTGGATGAGCCTTGCTCGGCGCTGGATCCGATCTCCACCGGCAAGATTGAAGAGCTGATCAGCGAGCTGAAGGCCGACTACACCGTGGTGATCGTGACGCACAACATGCAGCAGGCGGCGCGTTGCTCCGACTCTACCGCATTTATGTATCTGGGCGAGCTGATCGAGTTCAGTGATACTGATAACCTGTTCACTGCGCCGCAGAAAAAGCAGACTGAAGACTACATCACTGGCCGTTATGGTTGATAGGAAGCATCATGGATAACCTGAATTTAAATAAACACATTTCCGGCCAGTTCAACGCAGAGCTTGAGCATATCCGCACCCAGGTGCTGACCATGGGCGGGCTGGTGGAGCAGCAGCTGACCGACGCCATCACCGCGATGCACAATCAGGATGGCGAGCTGGCCAAGCGCGTGATCGAAGGCGACGCCAAGGTCAACATGATGGAAGTGGCAATCGACGAAGCCTGCGTGCGCATCATCGCCAAGCGTCAGCCGACCGCCAGCGATCTGCGCCTGGTGATGGCGATCATCAAAACCATTTCCGAGCTGGAACGCATTGGCGACGTGGCGGACAAAATCTGCCGCACCGCGCTGGAAAAGTTCTCGCACCAGCACCAGCCGCTGCTGGTCAGTCTGGAATCGCTGGGGCGCCACACCGTGCAGATGCTGCACGACGTGCTGGACGCGTTTGCGCGCATGGATCTGGACGAGGCGATCCGTATCTACCGTGAAGATAAAAAGGTCGACCAGGAGTATGAAGGCATCGTGCGTCAGCTGATGACCTACATGATGGAAGACTCACGCACCATTCCCAGCGTGCTGACCGCGCTGTTCTGCGCCCGTTCTATCGAGCGCATCGGCGACCGCTGCCAGAACATCTGCGAATTTATCTTCTATTTCGTCAAAGGGCAGGACTTCCGTCATTTGGGTGGTGATGCCCTGGAAAAGCTACTCTCTCCGGGCGGTAAAGACGAAAAGGCCGACTAACCCTTTCCGGGTAATATCCTTCAAAGGCGCGGTTTCCCGCGCCTTTATTCCATCTTAAGCGCGTAAAGATAAAAAGGTTATAAATATAGCTTTTTATATTATTTCCTGACCTATGTGGCGCTTGCTAGCTTATCCGCCAGCAGGACATCAACCACTTAGGAGCTTTCTATGAAACATCGCGCTTTGGCCTTAACGTTGTTAGCCAGTCTGACCGGCCTCGCCGCCGGCGCCGCGCACGCGGACAAACTTGACGATATCAAGCAAGCCGGCGTGGTGCGTATCGCGGTGTTCGATAGCAACCCGCCGTTCGGCTACATCGACCCGCAGAGCAAGAAGCTGGTGGGCTACGATGTGGACGTCGCCGATGCGATCGGTAAAGCGCTGGGCGTGAAAGTGGAGCTGCGCGCCACCAACCCGGCCAACCGCATTCCGTTGCTGGTGTCGAAGAAGGTTGACCTGATCGCCGCCAACTTCACCATTACCGACGAGCGCGCCAAGGAAGTGAACTTCAGCGTGCCATATTTCGCTACCGGCCAGAAATTCATCGCCCGCAAAGGCGTGCTGAAAACCCCGGAAGACATCAAGAAGCTGCGCATTGGCGCGGACAAGGGCACGGTGCAGGAAATCACCCTGCGCGAGCGTTTCCCGACGGCGAAGGTGATCTCTTACGATGACACTCCGCTGGCGTTCGTGGCGCTGCGTAACGGCAACGTGCAGGCGATCACTCAGGACGACGCCAAGCTGGTCGGCCTGCTTGGCAACCTGCCGGCGGCGCAGAAGGCGGAGTTTGAAATTTCGCCGTTCAGCCTGACCAAAGAGTACCAGGGCGTCGGCATTCCCAAGGGCGAAGATCGCCTGACCGCCGCGGTGAACGAGACGTTGATCAAGCTGGAAAAAGACGGCGAAGCGGTTAAGATTTACGATCGCTGGTTCGGGCCGGAAACCCAATCCGCCCAACCGCGCGGTGATTTCAAAATCGCGCCTTTGGATCAGCAACCGAAAGCCTGATTTAACCGCTCGCGGTGAGATCGGCACGGAGGGGCGCAGCTTGCTGCGCCCCTGATGCATTCTGCAAGACAAGGATTGAACATGAACCTGGACTGGCTGCTGGCGCCGCAATACCTGAGCTGGCTGTGGCACGGCTTTCTGCTGACGCTGTGGCTTTCCGCCTGCGCGGGCCTGGCGGCCACGCTGCTGGGCTTTGTGCTGGCGGCGATGCGCGACAGCAGCCTGCGGCCGTTGCGCTGGCTGGCGATGGGGTACAGCTCGCTGTTTCGCAATACGCCGCTGCTGGTGCAGCTGTTCTTCTGGTACTTCGCCGCCGGGCAGATCCTGCCGTCCGCCGCCATGCAGTGGCTGAACAGCTCGCATCAGGTCGGCCCGCTGGAGTGGCCGTCGTTCGAGTTTCTCGCCGGTTTCTTCGGCCTGACGCTCTACTCCACCGCCTTTATCGCCGAAGAGATCCGTTCCGGTATTCGCGGCGTCGCCGGCGGGCAGAAATATGCCGCCCAGGCGCTGGGGCTGACCGGCTGGCAGGCGATGCGCTACGTGGTGTTGCCGCAGGCGCTGAAAATCGCGCTGCCGCCGTTGCTCGGGCAATACATGAACGTGATCAAGAACTCGTCGCTGACCATGGCGATCGGCGTTGCCGAACTCTCTTACGCCTCGCGTCAGGTCGAAACCGAAACGTTGCGCACCTTCCAGGCGTTCGGCGTGGCGACGGTGCTGTATATCGCCATCATCGCGCTGCTGGAAGGCTGGGGCATGTGGCGCCAACAGCGTAAACCGCTGGGAGGGCATTGAGATGGATTTCAGCGTAATTCACGATAACCTGGGCTACCTGCTGTGGGGCACCTGGCCGGACGGACCGCTGGGCGGCGCGGCGCTGACGTTGGCGATCAGCCTGATGGCCGGCGTGGCTTCGGCGGTGCTCGGCACGTTATTCGGCGTGGCGCTGGCGATGTCGCGCGGCGTCGCTGCCGGATTGCTGGCGGCGGTGCTGGGCTTTTTCCGCGCCATTCCGGTCATCATGCTGATCTTCTGGACCTATTTCCTGCTGCCGATGGTGTTTGGCGTCGAGATCCCGGAAATCACTACCGTGGTGTGCGCGCTGGCGCTGATCGCTTCGGCCTATTTGGCCCATGCGGTGAAGGCCGGCATCGCCGCGATCGGCCCCGGCCAGTGGCAGGCCGGGCTTTCTCTGGGGCTGACCCGTTGGCAGACGCTGCGCATGATCGTGCTGCCGCAGGCGCTGCGCATGATGGTGCCGTCGTTCATTAACCAGTGGATCTCCCTGATCAAAGACACCTCGCTGGCTTATATCGTCGGCGTTGGCGAACTGACCTTTCTGGCGACCCAGGTCAACAACCGCAGCATGGTCTACCCGATGGAAGTGTTCCTGTTCGTGGCGCTGGTCTATTTCGTGTTCTGCCTGGCGCTCGATCTGCTGGCCAACGCGATTAACCGCCGCTTCGGCGCGCAAACCCGCGCGCTGAAGCGGTCCTGGCGCTGGTGGCGCAACAAGCCGCCGTTGCCGGCCAGTTAATCGGCCGTCAGTCGCCAGCCGCGTTCGCGCCACAGCGCGGGCAACTGGGCCAGGTCGTCGAACGTCGTCACCAGCGGGTGGTCGATCGGCGGGTTATGCGGATCGGCGCAGAAGTAAAAGACCGGAATGCCGGCGTTGATGCCGGCCTGGGCGCCGGCGGGCGAGTCGTCCACCAGGATGCAGCGCGCCACCGGCACCTGCATCCGTTCGGCGGCGTGAAACACGATCGCCGGATCCGGCTTCCAGCGCTGAATGTCATAGCCGCTGAACAACCGGTCATCAAAATAAGGCAGCATGCCGGTCAGGCCGAGCGAGTGCTGCATCTTGCTGACCGGCCCGTTGGAGACGGTGCAGACAGGCACCGTCACCTGCGCCAGCAGCTCGCGGGCGCCGGCAATCTGCTGTAATTCGCTGTCGAACAGCCGCGCCACCTCCTGCCGATACAGCGGTTCCAGCGCCTCTTTTGCCAGGTTAGTGCCCTGCTCGGCGTTGACCCGATCTATGATCTCGTACAGCTTCACCCCTTTGTATTTCTTGAACACCTCTTCCAGCGACAGGTGAATGCCGTAGCGGGCGAACATGTGCACATAGGCTTTGCTGCACAGCACTTCGCTGTCCACCAGCGTGCCGTCGCAGTCGAACAAAATGCAGTCAATCTGATTCATGCGGGACAGGTTCCTTCGGGTTAACGCCGCTGAGGCCGCTCAGCGATCACTTGATCAGGTTACGCGCCTTAAGATCGTGCAAAATCAGCGCGGCGACGTGTGAGCAGTGCGGTAAATCGCGGCTGTCGCACCACCTGAGTTCGGCGATTTCGGCGGCCGGCTGCAGCTGCCCGGTAAAGTCGGCCTGATAGCAGCGAATGCGCACCTGGGTGCCGTCCTGCTTGCCGTCCGCCGGGCCGGTGAACTCGCCGTAAAACGCGATGGAGCTCGGCAGCAGCGCAACGGTCAGCTCTTCGTCGATTTCGCGGCACAGCGCCTGTTCGTCGGTTTCACCTGCTTCGCGTTTTCCGCCTGGGACATAAAACAGCGTCTTATTGTGTGAACGCACCAGCGCCACTTTGTCATCTTTCAGCGTAATTAACGCGAGCTTATCGATAAAGGTCGAAGACATGCGGATTCCTGTTTTTTTAGCGGGTAGGGTAAGAGATGCGATAGGCCATTTTATCGGCCGTGCCGGCAAACGGCAACGCAGCGGGCGGGAACGGGGAATGAAAGCCTGTAAATACAAGCCGTTGACGCGTTTAGCCGTAAAGACGGCGAAAAAAACCTGTGACCGGCGTCAAAAGCCCCACTTTTTGTTATAGGATAGCCGGCGACTGTCCATTCCCATTTTCGGAATTCTGATAATGACCAAACCAGTATCTGGCCTTGACGCTGAGCAAGGCTTGCTTGGGCGCGTGTTTAAACTCAAGCAACATGGCACGACGGCGCGTACGGAAACGATTGCCGGTATCACCACCTTCCTCACCATGGTGTATATCGTGTTCGTTAACCCTCAAATTTTGGGCGCGGCGGGCATGGATACCCAGGCGGTATTTGTCACTACCTGTTTGATCGCCGCCTTCGGCAGCATCTTTATGGGCCTGCTGGCGAACCTGCCGGTGGCGCTGGCGCCGGCGATGGGCCTGAACGCCTTCTTCGCCTTCGTGGTGGTCGGGGCGATGGGCATCTCCTGGCAGGTGGGCATGGGCGCCATCTTCTGGGGAGCGGTCGGCCTGCTGCTGCTGACCATTTTCCGCATCCGCTACTGGATGATCGCCAACATTCCGGTCAGCCTGCGGGTCGGCATCACCAGTGGCATCGGTCTGTTCATCGGCATGATGGGGCTGAAAAACGCCGGCATCGTAGTGGCCAACCCGGACACGCTGGTGACCATCGGCAGCCTGACCTCGCACAACGTGCTGCTGGGCGCGCTCGGCTTCTTCATCATCGCCGTGCTCTCTTCGCGTAACTTCCACGCGGCGGTGCTGGTGTCGATCGTGGTCACCACCCTTATCGGCTGGATGCTGGGCGACGTGAAATACGGCGGCCTGTTCTCCCTGCCGCCGAGCATCACCTCGGTGGTGGGCCAGGTCGACGTGGCCGGCGCGCTGAACATCGGGCTGGCCGGGGTTATTTTCTCGTTTATGCTGGTGAACCTGTTCGACTCTTCGGGCACCCTGATCGGCGTTACCGATAAAGCCGGCCTGACCGACAGCCAGGGCAAGTTCCCGCGCATGAAGCAGGCGCTGTACGTCGACAGCATCAGCTCGGTGGCCGGTTCGCTGGCGGGCACTTCTTCCGTGACCGCTTACATCGAAAGCTCTTCCGGCGTCGCCGTCGGCGGCCGCACCGGTTTGACGGCGGTGGTCACCGGCCTGCTGTTCCTGCTGGTGATCTTCCTGTCGCCGCTGGCGGGCATGGTGCCGGCTTACGCCGCCGCCGGCGCGCTGATCTACGTCGGCGTGCTGATGACCTCCAGCCTGGCGCGGGTGAAGTGGGACGATCTGACCGAAGCGGTACCGGCGTTTGTTACCGCGGTGATGATGCCGTTCAGCTTCTCGATCACCGAAGGTATCGCGCTCGGCTTTATCTCCTACTGCGTGATGAAGCTCGGCACCGGCCGCTGGCGTGAAATCAGCCCGTGTGTGGTGGTGGTGGCGCTGCTGTTCGTGCTGAAGATCGTCTTCGTCGACGGCCATTGACCGCCAAAGGGCCGGCGCCTGCCGGCCCTGAACCCCTAGACGCCCGGCGTCGCATCCGGCGCCCGATCCAACACCCACTGCAACGGCCGCCTGAAGCGCGCCTGCCAACTGCCGGCGGCATCCTCTCCTTGGGCGAAGTGCAGCGTCTGCACCTGATTATCCTCCCCGAACAGATTGGCGAAGTGCAATGCCAGCGCCTGCTCGCTGAAGTTCTGCCGATCGTAATACGCCATCACGATTTTCTTTTGCGCCGCCAGCGACTGCTGGGCCGGCTTGATCTCCCCGTTGGGGGCGATCAGGAGTGCACCGGCGTAAAACTGCGGGTACTTCGCGATCAGGTTGGCGGCGTGCAGTGCGCCCTGGCCGCGGGCGCTGAGGTAAATCCGTTGGGTATTCAGCTTTAGCTGGGGAGCCAGCTGTTGCAGCGTACGCTGAATGGCGGTGTGGGTGCTCTCGTCGCTGTAATTCGACCAGCGGAAGCTGTTTTCCGACAGCATCTGCGTGCCGTTGATCTCGATGTACGCCACGCCCATTTCGCCGAACAGCAGCCGTTCTTCGGGGCTGATGGCGGCGGCTTTGCCGTAGGTATGCAGGAAGATCACCGTTGGCCAGCCTTCGGGCGGCGCTTCGCCGTCCGGCATCGCGTAGCTGGCCTTGCCTTCATAGTGACGGGCGTGCTGCAGATAGCGCGCTTTGGTGGCGGCCAGGATCGATTGGTAGGTGGCGGAGTGCTGGATGCTGTTGAAGGCGTCGTCCTCCAGCAGGTTGTAGTAGTACCACAGGCCGCGGTCGGCGCTCAGCTGCAGGTAGCGCTCCGCCAGCTCGGTTTGGCCTTTCTCCGCCGACGATACCGCCAGCTGGTAGGGCGCCCAGACGTTGCGGCCGTCTTCGCGCATCAGCGTCAGGTACAGCGACATGGCGCCCAGCTTTTTGTCTTCCTGGTTTTGCGCGGATCGCGACAGCTGGGCGTTGAGCGCGCTGTGTGCCGGCAGCTCCAGCGGCTCTTCACCGGCAGGATAACGCATGTCTGCGGCGAAAGCGGGACTGGTGATGGAAACAAAAAATAACGCTAAAATGAAAAAATACATGATGCTATGGCTTTAATTTTCAATGAATTGACGGACTTCATGTCCTGTTGCGGCGCCCCGCGGGCGCCGCGAGACGGTCACTCCACGCGGCGAATAAAATCGCTGAACGCGGACAGCTGGCCGGTCAGGAAATCCAGCGTTCCCTGATCGCTCAGTTCACCGGCCTGTTCATCGACCTTGCTCTGGATCACACCGCCCATAAACTCAGGCTTGTTCATTACCATCGCATCGAGGAACACCAGGATCTGGCGCAGATGATATTGGCAGCGCGCGCCGCCGATCGGCCCCATCGAGCTGGTTTGAATGGCGACCGGCTTGCCGGCCAGCGGCTGATTCGGCAAGCGAGACAGCCAGTCGATGGCGTTCTTCAACCCGCCGGGCACGGAATAGTTATATTCAGGGGTGACGATGATCACGCCGTCGGCCTGGCGGATCTGTTCGGCGATCGCCTCGACAGCGGCAGGGAAGCCTTCACCCTGTTGCATGTCGGCGTCGTACAGCGGGATATCGCGGATGGAAGGCAGCGCTTCAATGGTGACGCCCTGTGGGGCCAGCCCAGGCAGGGCGCGGGCCACCATGGCGTTGTAGGAGCCTTTGCGCAGGCTGCCGAGCAGAGTGACGATTTTCAAGGCTTGGTCTGACATGGTGATTCTCCCTTTCGAATGAGCAGATTCAGCGTACAACATGGGCGAATAGTAGGCTAAAGCGCGGGTCGAGAATAGGCGATTGCTCAACATTTAGCTGTCTTTACAATTTAATCCAGCAACTTGTGCGGTAAAGACAGCGTTATCCGCTTTGCGCTGCGTTAACCGGGCGTCTTCAGGCCCGTCAGTTTAACGAAGCGCGAGGATGCCGCCGGGCTGCGCGGCGAGATTTCCCCGTCTTTGTGCAGGCCGCGGCGCTCTTCGTAGCGCCAGCACAGCAGGCGGTCCAGGCCGGGGCTGCCGGCGCAGGCCCAGCTCAGGTATTCGTCGGCGTCGCTCATCACCTGAACGTCCGGCGTGGCGCTGGAGCGCAGGTGGCCGGAGAAGGGATGCAGACGCAGCGTAGCCTGGCCGCTGTTGCCGAGGCCGGAAATTTTCAGCACGCTTTGCCGGATGCTCCACAGCTGAGTCTCTGCCTCCAGCCGATCGTCCTGCGCGCAGATCCAGGCACTTTCTGCCGGCGTCTGATGCGCGTGTTGCAGCGCGCTTTGCCGGGTGCCGCGCGCGCGCATCACTTCGATATCCAGTCCGACTTTGCCCTCGTCGCTGAGCAGCACGCCCACGGTGTTGCTGGCGTAAGCGAGGCTGAAATCGGGCAACTGATGATCGGCGAAACAGGGGCGGCCGGTCGGCGTGGTGGCGATGGGGGGCAGCGTCGGCAGGCCGTACAGATAGAACATCATTTCGGCGAGCAGAATGCGCCCTTGCAGGTAGCGCGTGCGGCGTTTAACGGAAAAGGTGCGGGTGGCGGCTATCACTTCGTCGGAGAGTCTTTGGGTATCCAGGACAGCGGAGGCCGGGGTCCAGCGGGCAAAATGACACGCCATTGTTCACTCCATGACAGAGGGTCGCTAAGAACGCAGGGGTGTTAGATTAAGACTAAGTTGAGGATTTATCATCAAAAAACACTATGCGTTTTATCCGATTTGTTGGCTTTTGCGCTATATAGGCGGGGGAGGGAGAAGAGCGTGCGGATCTGAATAAGCGCATAAAATTAATCAGTACCGAAACCAACCACGTTCGAATCGACGGCGTCTAATGAATCTATAAAAATAACTATCAGATAAGAAAAAGTTGGCGGAGAGAGCAGGATTCGAACCTACGACACGATGACTCGTGTGGATTTAAGAAACGGTTAGTTTCTTAAATCTGGCTTAAACCACTCGCCCACCTCTCCGCATTCTTTTGTTGGATACATAAAACCACAAAATAAAAATGGTTAAAATAACCTGAACTTGGAAATGTGATCAAGGCCAAAAAAACCATGATTTATGTGGGTGATTGTTAATTATAAGAGTCAGATCACTAAATTTACATTAGCTATTGTTATACAAAATTGGCGTCATTGGCTACGAATAGGGAAGAAGGGCATGCCAGATCTCGAGTTAATGCCGCTGCAAAGCGCCGAATTTTATAAGACAGCTGAACGTGTTGTTTTTAAAGAATATAAATGCAACTGCAAAAAAGGTTGGAAGGGTGAAGATCGTTTTATCGTCTACAAAGCCGATCAGAATGGAATCATTGAGGTGGTCAATAATGAGGTTTCAAATAACAACGTCGAAGAGCTCATCGCGCTGGCATCGTCTTTTTTGACGGATAAGGTGCTGATTTCCGGTGGGCATACCGTGGTTAATTTGGACGATCGTTTTTCTGTCAGCAGTGAAGTGGAAAAATCAGCGCAATTCTGCATTGACTACATAGCCGAATCCATTCGACAACTCAATGTTCAGCCGGACTTCTTGATGGAAATAAATGATTTCTATATGGAAAAAAGCGATGGCAGCGAGATAGACGGCGCTAACGAATTCAGGAAGATAGCGACATCGCCGTATATTATTCCGGAAAAAATAAATGACTACATTCTGGCGTCGAATCAAAGACATGGTATTGATATAAATACATTTTATGTCAGTGAAAAAAACATGGCGGATCGCTTTAAACGCCATATTAAGAACCGTATGGATAAAGAGGCGTATTTTCAGCGCCAAGACGGCAATGTGAAGATGACGGTGGGAGAGCATAGGTTCGATATCATCAAGGAAAATAAACCGACCTGCGCGGCGGGAAATGCCGCGACGTTCAGGGCCATTCGGTATCGCATTTCCTCCAATAAAGTCTTCGATAATTACACGTCGCATATTGGCGTTTTTCCGCTGTGTTCGCGCGTTAACGTGCTTAACGGCTATCGTGCAGCCGCGACTTTTTACGATAACTTCTCCTTGCCTTCCTTACTGGTCTTCTTCGGCAGATCCTGTTTCGAATGACATTTTTTTTGCCAGTTGGCTATGCGTTGCCGCATAGCCATGATGGTCGAGCATCATCATGAAAATTTCACACCTGTATTGGCCAGTTACCTTTTTCTCCACGGCATTCGGCGCCGGGATTTTCTTTTTGCCCCAGGCTGTGGGGCCGGGCGTGTTGGGGATGAAAGCGTTCGCGCTGTTTATCGTTATCGCCATGTCGGTATCGATGATGGCGCACTATCTTTTTTTCAAATTCATCACTTCGCACCCGGAGAAAGATTTCCTGGCGGCATCATCGACGTTTATCGGCGAGCGGGCGGCGGCAATTGTCTGTGTGCTGTTTATTCTGTCGATGATCATTATCGTGCTGATAAATTTCATTACTCTGGTTAACGTTGTCGTGTCTTTTCTCCACGATGGATTCTGGATTCGGGGCGGTATTTCGCTGTTGTTGAGTGCGATGCTGTCGGCTGCATGGTTGGCGTTTAGCCAGCGAATTGAGCACCTGATCTCCAGAATGGCACTGGTTTCTATCGTGATGGTGGCGATCCTGACGGTGTTTTTCTTGTTACAACCTGCTGGGGCTCAGCTGGCGCCTGCGCCGACGAGCATTTCATTGCAGACGTTGATGCTGCTGCCGATTTTTCTTTTTACGTTTAACTTTACCCCGTGCATCCAGCGGTTTGCGAAAAGCGCAGTGCGGCCGCAGGCGCGCAGTATTCTGTTCGGCAAGATACTGATCTTGGCGTTTATCGCCATGATCGTTATCGCTATCAGCCGCTTGCTGACGTTGGATGATATCTCGATCATTAACGGCCGTAATGTGGATGCGCTGTTTTATACCGCCGGCTTGACCGGCAACTCGATGGCATGGTTAGGCGCAGCCCTATTGCTGTGTTTGCTCACCGGTGGTGCTTATATGGGCACGTTGACTGGCGTAATCGACGGTATTACGTCCTTCGGCATAGCGGGAAAAAAGGGAATTATCGCGGGGAACATTATTGTCTGTACGCTTATCGGCACGATTAATCCGAGTATTATCAAGATCATCTCGAGCTGGTCGATACCCGTTATCGTGATGACCGTCTTTTTCATCCCATCACTGTATTTTTTACAGCGGGGCGACGGCCGGCAAAAGATGGTGGGAATAGCGGTGCTGTGCTGCGGCATCGCGGTGATAGCGACGCTATTTGTGTAAGGCGGTACGTCTAATCCAGAATCAGCGTATCGCCGGTGGCCGGTGAGATCCCTGCCGGCAGCCAGAGCCGGCCCCAGGTGCCGGTACAGTGGCAGCCCATGATCTTTTCCGGTTGATGCTGCCGCAAAAAACGGCGGACGTGCCAGAGCGTGCGCGGGGAAGCGCAGCGCAGATGAAAACCGCCGATCAGGGCGTGGATCCGATCGATCCCGGTGATTTTCTGGCAATGGCGCACGATATTGACGATCCCGCGGTGCCCGCAGCCGGTCACTATCACCAGACCGCGATCCGATTTGTAAATCAGCACCCCTTCGTCGATCACGTAATCCATCGCCGCGTTTTCCCCGGCGATCACCCCGTAGGCGCGCGGGGCGGGTACAGCGATTTCGCCTGACCACATAAAGCGATCGCCGATCGCCAGCGGTTCGCGGCTGTAGTGCATGCGGTGGCGCGAGTAGTCGATATCCAAGGAGAGCTTTTTGATTTTGCGGGTGTGGCCCAGCACCTTCAGCGCCGCATAGCGTTCATCGCCGACCTGCGGGTGGCAGATGATGCGGCTGTTGTCCGGCAGCCAGGCGACGCCGCCGCAGTGGTCATAGTGGCCGTGGGAGAGCACCGTTGCGGTAATACGGGAGAGATCGACGCCCATCAGCGCCGCATTGCGCAGAAAGCTGTCGTCGGGGCCGGTATCGAACAGTATGGACGTCGTCTCATCTTCAATCAGCAGGCTTAGCCCGGCCTTGGCCTGCAATAATGGGTCGGCGCCGGCGGCGCGGCGGTTTTCCAGCAGTACCTTGAGGGTCAATGCCATGTTGACTCGTTCCTGAGAGAGATTCCTGACTTTTCAGTATAGCGTGGAGGGCGGTAGCGGCTCTGTGAGCCGGCGCGCAGAGCGAGCGCGGGAAAGAAAAACGGCCGGAACAAGGGCTTGTCCCGGCCGTGAAGGCGTCTGACGGCGTTATTTACCGATACAGAAGCTGGAGAAGATGCGGCCCAGCAGGTCGTCGGAGGTGAATTCGCCGGTGATTTCACTCAAGGCCAGCTGCGCCTGACGCAGCTCCTCGGCCAACAGCTCGCCCGCGTAAGCGCTCACTAACTGTTCTTTGCCTTGCACCAGGTGCTGTGCCGCCAGCTCCAGCGCCTGCAGGTGGCGACGGCGCGCCAGGAAGCCGCCTTCCATGTTGCTGGTGAAGCCCATGCTCTGTTTCAGATGATCGCGCAGCACATCGACGCCTTCGCCGGTGCGGGCCGATAGGCGAATAAGTGAGTGGTTGTTCACTTCCGTCAGACCCAGCGTTTCACCGGTGATGTCGGCCTTGTTGCGCACCACGGTGATCGGCAGCGTGCCCGGCAGGCGCGCCATAAACTCCGGCCAGATCTCCGCCGGCTCGGTGGCAGCGGTGGTGGTGCCGTCCACCATAAACAGCACCCTGTCGGCCTGTTCGATCTCGTTCCAGGCACGTTCGATGCCGATACGCTCAACTTCGTCGCTGGCGTCGCGCAGGCCGGCGGTGTCGATGATGTGCAGCGGCATGCCGTCGATATGGATATGTTCGCGCAAGACGTCGCGGGTGGTGCCGGCGATATCGGTGACGATCGCCGCCTCACGCCCGGCCAACGCATTGAGCAGGCTGGATTTACCGGCGTTGGGGCGCCCGGCGATCACCACCTTCATCCCTTCGCGCAGCAGGCTGCCCTGGCGTGCTTCGCCGCGCACGCTGTCCAGATCCGCCATCACGTCGTTGAGCTGCGCCTCGATTTTACCGTCGGACAGGAAGTCGATTTCCTCGTCGGGGAAGTCGATCGCCGCTTCCACGTAGATTCGCAGGTGAGTGAGCGCTTCCACGAGCTGGTGGATGCGGGTGGAGAAGGCGCCCTGCAGCGAGTTCATCGCCGAACGTGCCGCCTGCTCGGAGCTGGCGTCGATCAGATCGGCAATCGCTTCGGCCTGCGCCAAATCGAGTTTGTCGTTGAGGAACGCGCGTTCGGAGAACTCGCCGGGCCGTGCGATGCGCACGTCGGGCAGCGCCAGCACGCGCTTGAGCAACAGATCGAGGATCACCGGCCCGCCGTGGCCCTGCAGCTCCAGCACGTCTTCACCGGTAAAGGAGTTCGGCCCCGGGAACCACAGCGCGATGCCCTGATCGAGGGTGGCGCCCGTGGCGTCGCGGAACGGCAGATAGTCAGCGTAGCGCGGCTTCGGCAGCTTGCCGAGCAACGCCTGGGCGACGTCTTTGGCCTGGCTTCCGGAAATGCGCAGAATGCCGACGCCGCCGCGTCCCGGCGGGGTGGCTTGGGCTACGATGGTATCGGTGGTGCTCATAACGGTTCTCTCTGACGATTAAGATGCAAAAAGGCGGTCTAATGACCGCCTTTGGTGTGACTGCAAGGGTCGGCGCGCCGAACCCCTACAATACGCTTAGCTTTTTTTCTTGTCGCGGCTGTGCAGACCGCGTTTTTCCAGACCACGGTAAATCAGCTGCTGCTGCAGGATGGTCACCAGGTTACTGACGATGTAGTACAGCACCAGACCGGACGGGAACCACAGGAAGAACACTGTGAAGATCACCGGCATGAAGGTCATGATTTTCTGCTGCATCGGGTCAGTCACGGTGGTCGGCGACATCTTCTGAATGAAGAACATCGTCACGCCCATCAGGATTGGCAGGATGTAGTACGGGTCTTGTGCCGACAGGTCATGGATCCACAGGGCGAACGGCGCGTGGCGCAGCTCGACCGAACCCATCAGCATGTAGTACAGCGCCAGGAAGATCGGCATCTGAATGATCAGCGGCAGGCAGCCGCCGAGCGGGTTCACTTTCTCCGCCTTGTACAGCGCCATCATCTCTTGGCTCATGCGCTGTTTGTCATCGCCGATGCGCTCGCGCATCGCCTGCAGCTTCGGCTGCAGCATGCGCATTTTCGCCATCGAGGTGTACTGCGCCTTGGTCAGCGGGTACATGATGCCGCGCACGATGAAGGTGATGATGATGATGGAGAAGCCCCAGTTACCGATAAAGCCGTGGATGAACTTCAGCAGTTTGAACAGCGGCTGGGAGATGAACCACAGCCAACCGTAATCCACGGTCAGGTCCAGGTGCGGCGCCAGCTGGGCCATCTGGTCCTGCAGCTCCGGGCCGACCCACAGGGTCGCGTTCAGCTGCTGCTGAGCGCCCGGCTGCACCACGACCGGCGTAGATTTGAAGCCGATGGTGGACAGATTGTCGCCCGGTTTGGCGGTGTAGAAGGTGTTGTCACCCTTGGTCGCCGGTACCCACGCGGTGGCGAAGTACTGTTGCAGCATGGCGACCCAACCGTCTTTGGTGGTGACGCTCAGGTTTTCGTCTTTGTCGAATGCGTATTTCTGGTACTTGTCATCGCTGGACGAGTACGCCGCGCCGCGGAAGGTGTGCAGCGCGAAGTTGCTGCTGCCGGTGTCGCGGTGCTTAGGCAATTCGGTGGTCTGCTTCAGCTGGCCGAACAGGGTCAGCTCTAGCGGCGTCGCGCCTTTGTTGTCGATGCTGTAATCCACGCCGACCGCATAGTGATCGCGTTTGAGCACGAAGGTCTTGGTGTAGACCGCGCCGTCTTTATCGGTGTAGGTCAGCGGGATGCGCAGCTCGTCCTGGCCTTCCGGCAGGGTGTAGCTGTCCTGTGCCGCCTGATACAGCGGGCGTTCGCCGTTGGCCGGGTTGTCCGGGCCGTTTTTACCGGTCAGGCCGCTTTGCGCCTGATAGACGAATGACGGAGTGGTTTCCAGCAGTTGGAACGGAGTCGATGAACCCAGAGTATCCGGGTAGGCCAACAGTTTAGCCTGCTCGATATCGCCACCACGGGTGTTGATGGTCAGTGACAGCACGTCGGTGTTCACGGTAATCAGCTTACCCTGACCACTGGCTGGCACGGCCTGGCTGGCGGCATCACCGGCTACTGCGTTCGAAGTCTGTTGCGTGGTCTGTGCGGCCGGCTGCGGAGCGTTGTCCGTTTGCCATGCCTGCCAGATCATGAAAGACACGAACAGCAGAGCGATGAGGAGAAGATTGCGTTGCGAATCCATCGTTAGTGTTCTCTGTTATCGTCGGTTTTTGGCGGCACCGGATCATCGCCACCTGGGTTCAAAGGGTGGCATTTTAATACGCGTTTCAATGCTAACCAACTGCCTTTTATCATGCCAAACCTGCTTAATGCCTCAATTGCGTAATGAGAGCATGTCGGCTGGAAGCGACAACGAGGCCCTAGCAGCGGACTGATGACGAGCTGATAGGCCCGCACCAGCCCGATCAGGATGCGGGAGCCTGGCGACAGTGGCGACGCCATAATTTATCCAAAGCTTCCGTCAGCGCGCGGTTATCCAAATCCGCTATCCCCTTTTTGGCCACCACGACAAAATCCATCGCCGGTAATTCGTGCTGACGCAGGCGGAAGCTTTCGCGGGTTAGGCGTTTGATCCGATTACGCTCGTGCGCGCGTTTGACGTGTTTTTTGGCGACGGTAAGACCGATGCGGGGATGCCCCAGCTGGTTCAGGCGGCCGAGGATGGTGATTTGCGGCGTGCCAGCCCGTTGTGGCTGCTGGAAGACGAAAGTGAAATGAGTGGGAGTTAACAAACGTAACTCCCTGGGAAAAGCGAGCTTAACCACTCAGCGGGTTAGCTTTATTACTTAGAAACAGTCAGACGAGCACGGCCTTTCGCACGACGGCGGGCCAGAACTTGACGACCATTTTTGGTGGCCATACGAGCACGGAAACCGTGGCTACGGTTGCGCTTCAATACGGACGGTTGGAAAGTGCGTTTCATAGCGATTTCTACCTAAACTTAAAATAATTACTGATCAGTAAACGCGTTTGGCTACTCGGCGTGAAGATGACCGACGCCTCAATCGCAATACATAAAGAAGCGGGATTGTAATAATTGTACAGTCCTGAGTCAATTCGCATCGCGCCAGCCTACCTGGTTGTCTGCCAATAACGGAACAAAATCCGTTCTTGGCCCGTGGTCACCGCAGAATCCTGTCTGGCTAATGACGCACCATAAGGAACCAGGTATCACACGTAGGGCGAAGATTATACGGACTCGGGGTGAAATCGCAAGGATCCCCGTGAGATCCTTTGCGCGCGATCGCAGGATCCGGCGTGGATAACAGGGTATAACCGGTTGACAATGTAAAAAACGCGGCGTAGCGGCCGGGATCTGCGCGGCCATTCGGCGCCAGCGGCGAAAAGATCGCCGCCGGCCGCGGCCTGTGGATAAAATGGATCTAATCTGTGAGGAAGGGGAGGATCTCTTGCGCGGATTGCGCTATGATCCGTCATTCCGATCGCGATCCCTCATACCGGGATCGTGAGGGACACAAACCGTGAAAGGCGGTTCGCATCCCCCACAGGCAAACAGCCGATGCCGGGTATGTGTCAAAAATCATGAGTTATAAAAAAGTTGCCCGTTTCTTTTCTTTATTGATCTTGTTCGAGTGGAGTCCGCCGTGTCACTTTCGCTTTGGCAGCAGTGTCTTGCCCGATTGCAGGATGAGTTACCTGCCACAGAATTTAGTATGTGGATTCGCCCATTGCAGGCGGAACTGAGTGACAACACCCTGGCGCTGTACGCGCCTAACCGTTTTGTGCTGGATTGGGTTCGCGATAAGTACTTAAACAACATCAATGGTCTGCTGAATGATTTCTGCGGCACGGATGCGCCTTTGCTGCGTTTTGAAGTCGGCAGCAAGCCGATCACGCAGGTGATCAGCCAGACCGTGACCGCCAGCGTCAGCAGCGCCCCCGCAGCCCCGGCGGCGCGCACGGCCGCGCCTTCGCGCCCGAGCTGGGACAACGCGGCGGCGCAACCCGAGCTCTCTTACCGCTCCAACGTCAACCCCAAGCACACCTTCGACAACTTCGTCGAGGGTAAGTCCAACCAGCTGGCGCGCGCGGCGGCTCGCCAGGTGGCGGACAATCCGGGCGGCGCCTACAACCCTTTGTTCCTGTATGGCGGCACCGGCCTGGGTAAAACTCACCTGCTGCACGCGGTCGGCAACGGCATCATGGCGCGCAAAGCCAACGCCAAAGTGGTCTACATGCACTCGGAACGCTTCGTGCAGGATATGGTCAAAGCGTTGCAGAACAATGCCATCGAAGAGTTTAAGCGCTACTACCGTTCGGTGGACGCCTTGCTGATCGATGACATCCAATTCTTCGCCAACAAGGAGCGTTCGCAGGAAGAGTTCTTCCATACCTTTAACGCCCTGTTGGAAGGCAATCAGCAGATCATCCTGACCTCGGATCGCTACCCTAAAGAGATCAATGGGGTGGAAGATCGTTTGAAGTCCCGCTTCGGCTGGGGGCTGACGGTGGCGATCGAGCCGCCGGAGCTGGAAACCCGCGTGGCGATCCTGATGAAAAAGGCCGACGAGAACGACATTCGCCTGCCGGGCGAAGTGGCGTTCTTCATCGCCAAGCGCCTGCGTTCCAACGTGCGTGAGCTCGAAGGGGCGCTGAACCGCGTGATCGCCAACGCCAACTTTACCGGCCGGGCCATCACCATCGATTTCGTGCGCGAAGCGCTGCGCGATCTGCTGGCGCTGCAGGAAAAGCTGGTCACCATCGACAATATTCAAAAGACGGTGGCGGAGTATTACAAGATTAAAGTCGCGGATTTGCTGTCCAAGCGGCGTTCGCGATCCGTTGCCCGCCCGCGCCAGATGGCGATGGCGCTGGCGAAGGAACTCACCAACCACAGCCTGCCGGAAATCGGCGATGCGTTTGGTGGCCGCGACCATACCACGGTGTTGCACGCCTGCCGGAAGATCGAGCAGCTGCGTGAGGAAAGTCACGACATCAAAGAAGATTTCTCCAATTTAATCAGAACATTATCTTCATAGCGCTATGAAATTTATCGTTGAACGTGAGCATCTGCTAAAACCGCTGCAACAGGTGAGCAGCCCGCTGGGCGGCCGCCCGACCTTGCCGATCCTGGGCAACCTGCTGCTGCAGGTGACGGAAGGCTCCCTGCTGCTGACCGGCACCGATCTGGAGATGGAGATGGTGGCGCGCGTCGCCCTGTCCCAACCGCACGAGCCGGGCGCGACCACCGTGCCCGCGCGCAAATTCTTTGATATCTGCCGTGGCCTGCCGGAAGGGGCGGAGATCGCCGTCACGCTGGAGAGCGAGCGCATGCTGGTGCGGTCCGGCCGCAGCCGCTTCTCGCTGTCCACACTGCCGGCGGCGGACTTCCCGAACCTGGACGACTGGCAGAGCGAGGTGGAGTTCACCTTGCCGCAGGCGACGCTGAAGCGCCTGATCGAAGCCACCCAGTTCTCGATGGCCCATCAGGACGTGCGTTACTACCTGAACGGCATGCTGTTTGAAACCGAAGGCGAGGAGCTGCGCACCGTCGCGACCGACGGCCACCGCCTGGCGGTGTGCTCGATGCCGATCGGCCAACAGCTGCCGTCCCATTCGGTGATCGTGCCGCGTAAAGGGGTGATGGAGCTGGTGCGTCTGCTGGACGGCGGCGATTCGCTGCTGCAGCTGCAGATCGGCAGCAACAACATTCGCGCCCACGTCGGCGATTTCATCTTCACCTCCAAGCTGGTTGACGGCCGTTTCCCGGACTATCGCCGCGTCTTGCCGAAGAACCCGGATAAAACGCTGGAAGCCGGCTGCGATCTGCTCAAGCAGGCGTTTGCGCGCGCGGCCATTCTCTCGAACGAGAAATTCCGCGGCGTGCGGCTGTACGTCAGCCAGAACCAGCTGAAGATCACCGCCAACAACCCGGAGCAGGAAGAGGCGGAAGAGATCCTCGACGTCAGCTACGACGGCGCGGAGATGGAGATCGGCTTCAACGTCAGCTACGTGCTGGACGTGTTGAACGCGCTCAAGTGTGAAGACGTGCGCCTGCTGTTGACCGACTCGGTCTCCAGCGTGCAGATCGAAGACGGCGCCAGCCAGGCGGCGGCCTACGTTGTCATGCCAATGCGGTTGTAGTCTCGTTACCTTGAATTACAGCACCGTCATCGGTAAAGAGATTGCATGGCTCTGACGCGTTTATTGATTAAAGATTTCCGCAATATCGAGGCGGCGGATTTGGCGCTGGCGCCGGGATTCAACTTCCTGGTCGGCGCCAACGGCAGCGGCAAGACCAGCGTGCTGGAAGCGGTATATACGCTCGGGCACGGCCGCGCCTTTCGCAGCCTGCAGGCCGGTCGGGTGATCCGTCACGACCAGCCGGAGTTCGTGCTGCACGGCCGCATAGAAGGTACGGAGCGCGAGCTGTCGGTAGGATTGAGCAAGAGCCGTCAGGGTGACAGCAAAGTACGCATCGATGGCAGCGACGGCCACAAGGTGGCCGAGCTGGCGCAGCTGCTGCCCATGCAGCTGATCACCCCCGAAGGTTTTACCCTGCTGAACGGCGGGCCGAAATTCCGGCGCGCCTTCCTTGACTGGGGCTGTTTTCATAACGAACCCGGTTTTTTCACCGCCTGGAGCAACCTGAAACGGTTACTGAAGCAGCGCAATGCCGCGCTGCGCCAGGTGAGTCGCTATGCGCAGATCCGCGCCTGGGATCAGGAACTGATCCCGCTCGCGGAGCGCATCAGCGAATGGCGGGCGGAATACAGCGACGCGATCGCCGCGGATATCACCGCGACCTGCGCGCAGTTTCTGCCTGAATTCGCCCTGAGCTTCTCCTTCCAGCGCGGCTGGGACAAAGAGAGCGACTACGGCGAGCTGCTGGAGCGCCAGTTCGAGCGCGACAGGGCGTTGACCTATACCGCGGTGGGGCCGCATAAAGCGGACTTCCGCATTCGTGCCGACGGCACGCCGGTAGAGGATTTGTTATCGCGCGGTCAGCTTAAGCTGCTGATGTGCGCGTTGCGCTTGGCGCAGGGTGAGTTTCTCACCCGGCAGAGCGGGCGGCGTTGCCTGTATCTGATTGATGATTTTGCCTCCGAGCTGGACACCGGCCGTCGCCGGTTGCTGGCCGATCGCCTGAAAGCCACCCAGGCCCAGGTTTTTGTCAGCGCGGTCAGCGCTGAACAAGTGACCGACATGGCCGGTGAAAAGGGCAAGATGTTCCGCGTGGAACAGGGTAAAATAGAGGTTCAACCACAGGACTAAAATGAGCGAGAAACGTTGATGTCGAATTCTTATGACTCCTCAAGTATCAAGGTATTAAAAGGGCTGGATGCGGTGCGCAAGCGCCCGGGCATGTATATCGGCGATACCGATGACGGCACCGGTCTGCACCACATGGTATTCGAGGTTGTGGACAACGCTATCGACGAAGCGCTCGCGGGCCACTGTAGTGACATTCAGGTCACCATCCATGCCGACAACTCGGTATCGGTACAGGATGACGGCCGCGGCATTCCGACCGGCATTCACCCTGAAGAAGGGGTTTCAGCCGCAGAGGTCATCATGACCGTGCTGCACGCCGGCGGTAAATTCGACGACAACTCCTATAAAGTTTCCGGCGGCCTGCACGGCGTGGGCGTCTCGGTGGTTAACGCCCTGTCGGAGAAACTGGAGCTGGTGATCCGCCGCGAAGGCAAAGTACACGAACAGACTTACAGCCACGGCGAGCCGCAGGCGCCGCTGACCGTGGTGGGCGAAACCGAACAGACCGGCACCATGGTGCGCTTCTGGCCGAGCCACCAGACCTTCACCAATGTGACCGATTTTGAGTACGACATTCTGGCCAAGCGTCTGCGCGAGCTGTCCTTCCTCAACTCCGGCGTGTCTATCCGCCTGAAGGACAAGCGCACCGACCGTGAAGACCACTTCCATTACGAAGGCGGCATCAAGGCGTTTGTCGAGTATCTGAACAAGAACAAAACCCCGATCCACCCGAACGTGTTCTACTTCTCGACCGTGAAAGACGATATCGGCGTGGAAGTGGCGCTGCAGTGGAACGACGGTTTCCAGGAAAACATCTACTGCTTCACCAACAACATTCCGCAGCGCGACGGTGGCACGCACCTGGTCGGTTTCCGTACCGCGATGACCCGTACGCTGAACAGCTACATGGAAAAGGAAGGCTACAGCAAGAAGGCCAAGGTCAGCGCCACCGGCGATGACGCGCGTGAAGGCCTGATTGCCGTGGTGTCGGTGAAGGTGCCGGATCCGAAGTTCTCTTCTCAGACCAAGGACAAGCTGGTCTCCTCCGAGGTGAAAACCGCGGTTGAAACGCTGATGAACGAGAAGCTGGTGGATTACCTGATGGAAAATCCAGGCGACGCGAAAATCGTGGTCGGCAAAATCATCGACGCGGCGCGCGCGCGCGAAGCGGCGCGTAAAGCGCGTGAGATGACCCGCCGCAAAGGCGCACTGGATCTGGCCGGCCTGCCGGGCAAGCTGGCGGACTGCCAGGAACGCGATCCGGCGCTGTCCGAACTGTACCTGGTGGAAGGGGACTCCGCGGGCGGCTCTGCCAAGCAGGGGCGCAACCGCAAGAACCAGGCTATCTTGCCGCTGAAGGGGAAAATCCTCAACGTCGAGAAAGCGCGTTTCGACAAAATGCTCTCCTCGCAGGAAGTGGCGACGCTGATCACCGCGCTGGGTTGCGGCATTGGCCGCGACGAGTACAGCCCAGACAAGCTGCGTTACCACAGCATCATCATCATGACCGATGCCGACGTCGACGGTTCGCACATCCGTACGCTGCTGTTGACCTTCTTCTACCGCCAGATGCCGGAAATCATCGAGCGTGGCCACGTGTTCATCGCGCAGCCGCCGCTGTACAAGGTGAAGAAAGGCAAGCAAGAGCAGTACATCAAAGATGACGAGGCGATGGATCAGTACCAGATCGCCATCGCGATGGACGGCGCTACGCTGCACACCAATGCCAGCGCACCGGCGCTCGGCGGTGAGCAGCTGGAAAAACTGGTGGCCGAACACTACGGCGTGCAGAAGCTGATTGGCCGCATGGAGCGCCGCTACCCGCGCGCGCTGCTGAACAGCCTGATCTACCAGCCGACGCTGAACGAAGGCGATCTCAGCGATGAAGCCAAGGTGAAAACCTGGATCGCTTCGCTGGTGCAGGCGCTGAACGACAAAGAGCAGCACGGCAGCAGCTATGACTTCGTGATCTTCGAGAACCGTGAGCGCCAGATGTTCGAGCCGGCGCTGCGCATCCGCACCCACGGCGTGGATACCGACTATAAGCTGGACTTCGACTTCATCCACGGCGGTGAATATCGCAAGATCTGCCAGCTGGGCGAGAAGCTGCGCGGGCTGATCGAAGACGGTGCGTTCATCGAGCGTGGCGAACGTCGTCAGCCGGTAGACAGCTTCGAGCAGGCGCTGGAGTGGCTGGTGAAAGAGTCGCGCCGCGGCCTGTCGGTGCAGCGTTATAAAGGTCTGGGCGAGATGAACCCGGAGCAGCTGTGGGAAACCACCATGGATCCGGAAAGCCGCCGCATGCTGCGCGTGACCGTCAAGGACGCCATCGCTGCCGATCAGCTGTTCACCACGCTGATGGGCGATGCGGTTGAACCGCGCCGCGCCTTTATCGAAGAAAACGCCCTGAAAGCGGCGAACATCGATATCTGATGCGTTAATGGCTGTGAAAATCCGCGCTGGGCGACCCGCGCGGATTTTTTTACGCCTTTTTTGGCGCTGACAGCCGAGGCTGAAACGCGTTAGCATGAGAAAAAACCACTGGGAGAAGCGTTGAATGGCTATTGAACTGATTGCGATCGACATGGACGGCACGTTGCTGGATCCGCAGCACCAAATCACGCCGGCGGTAAAGCAGGCTATCGCGGCAGCGCGGCGCAAAGGGGTGCACGTGGTGCTGGCCACCGGGCGGCCTTATGTCGGCGTGCAGGACTATCTGCGCCAGTTGGACATTCAGGGCCCCGGCGATTTTTGCATCACCTATAACGGCGCACTGGTGCTGCGTGCGGTCGACGGCGCTTGCATCCTGCAAGAAACGCTGGACTTCGAGGACTATCTGCACTTCGAGCAGATGGCGCGCGAGTTCGGCGTTCACTACCAGGCGTTTGATTTCGACACCCTGTATACCCCGAACAAGGACATTGGCAAATACACCATACACGAGGCGGCAATGACCGGTATTCCGCTGAAATACCGCAGCGTGGAAGAGATGGATCGCCAGATGCGTTTCCCGAAAGTGATGATGATCGACGAGCCGGAGCTGTTGGACCGCGCTATCGCGCGCATCCCGGCGGAAACGCGCGAGCGTTACACCATTCTGAAAAGCGCGCCTTACTTCCTCGAAATCCTGCATAAGAACGTCGATAAGGGCGCCGGGGTGAGAATGCTGGCCGAGCACCTCGGCGTGGCGCGGGAAAACATCATGACGCTGGGGGATCAGGCCAACGATACGGCGATGATCGAGTATGCCGGCGTCGGCGTGGCGATGGGCAATGCCATTCCCGAGCTGAAAGCGGTGGCGCAGTTTGTCACCAGCGCCAATACCGAAGACGGCGTGGCGCGCGCCATCGAGAAGTTCGTGCTCAACGGCTGATAAAATGGGGCGCTGCGGCGCCCCTTTATATTGCCGCCAACACCCCTTTGGCGATCTGCAGATCCTGAATCGCCAGCCCGGTAAGATCGGCGATGGTGATGTGCTGCGACTCGCTTCGCAACCGCCCGCCCTGCGCCAAGAGGGCGCCCATTTCGACGATTGGCGTTGAAGTGAGCCTAGTTTGCCGATAAGCCGTCGCGATCTCGCCGTAGTCAGCACATTGCGCCAGCGCATCGACCAGCAGCGCGTCCGCATTGGCCACCAGATCGGTCGCCAGCTCCTGCTTGCCTGGCGCGTCGGCGCCCACGGCGGTGATGTGCGTGCCGGGCCGGATATCCGCCGCCTGCAAGATCGGTTCGCGGCTGGGCGTGGTGGTCACGATCAGCTGACAGTGCGCCGCCAGTTCCGCCGCGTCCTGCGTGGTCAGCACCCGAAAACCTTCTGCCTCGGCATCGCGCCGATACGCCGCCAGCGCCTGTTCGTTGCGGCCCCACACCCACACCTCGCGGCAATCGGTCACCGGTTTCAGGCATTGCAGCTGTAGCCGCGCCTGCAGGCCGGTGCCGACCATGCCGATCGCCTGAATATGCGGCGGCGCGCACAGCTCGGCGGCGATGCGGCCGGCCAGTGCGGTGCGCAGCGCGGTCAGCCAGCCCTCATCCTGCAGCAGCGCCCGGGGTTCGCCGGTCTGGGCGGAGAACGCCATCACCAATCCCTGATTGCTGGCCAGGCCGCGTTCGGCGTTGCGATAGAAACCGGCGGACACCTTGACCACGAACAGCTCGTCGCCTTCCAGCCAGGCGGATTTGATGCAGCAATCGCCGGCGGCCTGTTCGAACAGGAAATGCTGCACCGGCGGCTGTTGCACCTGCCGCTGCGAATAGGCGATAAACCCCTGCTTCAGCAGCGCGGTTATGGCCTCGGCGTCGAACGCGGCGAGGATTTGCTGCTGATTAAGGATGCGCATCGGCGATGGCCTTAAGGTATTTCTCCAGCACGATATTTTTGCCGCACAGCACCACCGCCACTTTTTTCCCCTGATATTCCGGCGCCAGTTTGATCGCCGCCGCCAGCGCCACGCCGGCCGCGCCTTCGATAATCCACCGATCGCTGGCGGCGATCCGGCGCATCGCGTGTTTGATCTCTGCCTCGCTGACCAGCACTTTACGGTCGATCAGCTGCTGGCACAGGGGAAAGGTCACGGCGCCCGGTTCGACGCCGCCGGCGGTGCCGTCGGACAGCGTTTCTTGCTCTTCCACCGGGAAGATATGGCCCGCTTCCAGCGCGCTGTACATGCTGGTGGCGTTTTCCGGCCAGCAGGCGATAAGCTGCGTGTTCGGCGACAATTGCCGCAGAACGGTGCCGATACCGGCGATATAGCCACCGCCACCCACCGCCACGAACACGGCGTCCAGACCGGTGAG
This sequence comes from Serratia sp. CC22-02, assembly GCF_900182895.1. Classification (NCBI taxonomy): domain Bacteria; kingdom Pseudomonadati; phylum Pseudomonadota; class Gammaproteobacteria; order Enterobacterales; family Yersiniaceae; genus Serratia; species Serratia sp. CC22-02. The sequence continues at coordinate 59,453 of NZ_FXUD01000006.1, forward strand.
CTGTTCAACCAGCTCCATGCCGCAGGTGCCCTGGCCGGCGATCACCTGCTCGTCGTTATACGGCGAAATATAGGTTTTTCCCTGTTCGCGGGCGGCCTGTTCCCCGGCCAGTTCGGCGTTCAGCGCATCGCCCGGCACCAATTCCACGGTGCCGCCCAGCGCGCGGATGGTGTCTAGCTTGATGCTCGCGGCCGTCTCTGGCGCATAAACCGTGACGCCAACGCCCATCAACTGCCCCGCCAGGGCGACCGCCTGGCCGTGGTTGCCGGTTGAGGCGGCAATCACGCCGCGCCGGCGTTGCTCGCTATCCAGCAACCGCAGCTTGTTGCTGGCGCCGCGAAATTTAAAGGAGCCGGTGTGCTGCAGATGGTCGCATTTCAGATACAGCTCGCAGCCGAGCTGCTGCGAAAGCAGCACGCTGCGCTCCAGGGGCGTGACCCGTACCTGAGGGCGCAGTTGCTGATGGGCAGAAACAATGGCATCGAAGAGGGGATTCATACCGGCTCCAGAGTATTTGGACTTAAAAATCCAGTTTGTACTTTTTTGTATTGATTGTAAACCCCGTCGCCCGACCGCCGGGCAACCCGGCCCGCCAGCGGCAACGGCCGGGGAAGAGCATCGCGTTGGCGTTGAAAATAATCATTAACCTGTCGTTTAGCGACACGATTTTTTATTTATTTGCGTTAAGGAAGGTGCTGCCGCTGATTTATTTTGATGAAGGAAATGAGAATGAAAAAAATAGCGCTCGCGGCATCCGCCTATACGGCATGGGCGCCGTTGAGTTTCGCCGCCAGGAATGCGAATGCCTAATCGGCCGCTTATTTCCTGCCGACGCCGTCGTTCGGTTTAAATGATAAGACGCTGAAAAATAATTGCGTCATTTCGAACCGAAAAATCCTCCCGCCTTACCCGCGCAGGCCATGTGAAACGCTGTCGCCGATCCGGTAAGATGGCGACTCAGTGCCGGCATGCGCAGGAGAACCGCCATGAGCCATCGGGAAAAACAACTGACTTTCGACCCTCGCGGGCATCAGTTAACCAATATCAACGTCTGGACGCCGGACAGCCAATGGCTGGCTTATGACGTGCGCCCGCGCGGCGCCTCTTTCACCGGTCTGAGCATCGAGCGGGTCAACGTTGCCAGCGGCGCGGTGGAGGTGGTTTATCGCGCCCAGCACGGCGCCCACGTCGGCGTGGTCACGGTCAGCCCCGATGCGCCGGCGCGCTATGCCTTTATCCACGGCCCGGAGCACCCGGACAGCGCCTGGCAGTATGATTTTCACCACCGCCGCGGGGTGATCGTCAGCGAACCGGATCGCGAGTTGGCCATCACCCTCGACGCGCTGGATATCACCGCCCCCTACACGCCCGGTGCGCTGCGCGGCGGCAGCCATGTGCACGTTTTCAGTCCGGACGGCAGCCGCCTCAGCTTTACCTACAACGACCACGTCATGCACGAACGCGATCCGGCGCGCGATCTGCGCAACGTCGGGGTGGCCGTGCCGCTGCACGGGGTCAATCCGCCGAAACAGCACCCGCGCGAGTATGACGGTAGCCACTATTGCGTGCTGGTCAGCGAGACGGTGCCGCAGCCGCAGCCGGGCAGCGATCAGATCAATCGCGCTTACGAAGAAGGCTGGATCGGCCGCGAGGGTTACCGTAAGGCCGATGGCAGCCGGCAGCGCTGGGCGTTGGCGTTCATCGGCGATACGCTGTCCGCCGCCGGCGAGAAGCTGCCGGAGGTGTTTATTGTCGATCTGCCGGAGAACGATGCCGATTACGCCAGGGCGGGCGCTTTGCCGTTGCAGGGGACGGAAAGCGAGTTGCCGGCGCCGCCGCAGGGCGTCAGGCAGCGGCGGGTAACCTTTACCGGCGATCGTCGTTATCCGGGCGTTGCCGGTGCGCCGCGCCATTGGCTGCGCAGCTCGCCGGACGGCAGCCAAATCGCATTTTTGATGAAGGACGACGGCGGCGTGGTGCAGCTGTGGACGGTGTCGCCGAACGGCGGGGAGCCGCGCCAGGTGAGCCGCAGCGAGCATGACATCCAGTCAGCGTTCAGCTGGCACCCGCAGGGCGGGGCGATTGCCTTGGTGTGCGACAACAGCGTGATGCTGTGCGAGGTCGCCGGCGGCCGCCTGCAGCGTTTAACGCAGCGCAGCGCGCAGCCGCCGTCGGCGGATGCCGTGGTGTTTTCACCGGATGGCAAGAAAGTGGCGTTTATGCGCGAGATAGCGGGGTTCAACCAGATCTTTGTGGTTGAGGTGTAAGGCGGGCCTGGCGGCCCGCTGCGTGCGCGATTAGTGGGTGGCGGTGCTGTCGTTGCCTTCGCCGGGATTGCCGGTTGCCGCCAGATTCTGCTGCTCGCTGCGCAGGATGCGCGCTTTTGGCGAGTCTGCGGTGGCGTCGTTGCCGGAACGCAGATAGTCGTAAGGCAACAGTACGGTGTCCATCACCGCTGAGAACGGCAGATCCAGCGCCACCAGCGGCATCATCGCCCAGCTGGTGTTGTCGTCCTTCAGCATGTCCACGCTGGCGCGGGTGCCGGGGTAGTAACCCTGATTCGGGCCGGTATGGCTCATCACGCTGGAGCAACCGCTGGTCGCCAACAACATGCAGCCCGTCGCTATCGCTTTCATCGTCGTCATTAATCCATCCTGCAGGGTTGCTGTTCCCCTAAATTAAGCTGATTTATAACATCCTGTTGCTGCTTTTAAAGAAGCAAAATCCCGCTCTGTGGCGGCTCTCTCACTTTAGTGTAAGTGGTAAAAAAACTTTCGCCTAATCGGTACGAAGTTTTTTTGATCCTCGCCTGTTGAATTGATGAAATCAACCCCCATTTTATCATCAGAGCCGAATTGAGAATTCGCCGTAAGGGAATTCTGGCTTAATTAGCCTGTCCAGAGTGGAAGGCGTATTTATTTCAACCTCGCTGAAGTGCCTTAGGAGGCTGTTTTATGCGTAATTTTGATCTTTCCCCGCTATACCGTTCCGCCATTGGTTTCGATCGCCTGTTCAACGCGCTGGAAGCCGGTCAGAGTCAGGGCAACGGCGGTTATCCGCCTTATAATGTCGAGCTGGTGGACGAAAATCATTACCGCATCGCCATCGCGGTAGCCGGGTTTGCCGAGCAGGAGCTGGAGATCACCACGCAAGATAATCTGCTGATCGTGCGCGGGGCGCACAATAACGAACCGGCAGAAAAAACCTATTTATACCAGGGCATCGCCGAGCGTAATTTCGAGCGTAAATTCCAGCTGGCCGAACATATTCAAATTAAAGGCGCCAAACTGGAGAATGGCCTGTTGTATATCGACATGCAACGCATCGTGCCGGAAACATTAAAACCGCGCCGCATCGAAATTAAATAAATTTCCGTTTCGCCGGCAGGTACGCTGCCGGCAAATAATACCTAGCCTGCCGTCAGGGGGCTGAATAAACACATCTCGCTTAATGAAAGGAGTTGTTCCTATGCGTAATTACGATTTATCCCCGCTTCTGCGTCAGTGGATTGGTTTTGATAAATTGGCCAGTTCAATGGGGGGCCAGGAACCCCAGGGGTTCCCACCGTACAACATCGAGAAAAGCGATGACAATCACTACCGCATTTCTCTGGCGCTGGCCGGTTTCCGGCAGAGCGAACTGAATATCGAGGTGGAAGGGCCGCGGCTGACCGTCAGCGGTAAACCTACGCCGCCGGAAAAACAGGTCGAATACCTGCATCAAGGCCTGGTGTGCAAAGAGTTCCAGCTGACCTTCACCCTGGCGGAGCATCTGCAGGTGTCCGAGGCCAAATTTGAAAACGGCCTGCTGCACATCGATCTGGTGCGTCAGGTGCCGGAAGCCTTGCAGCCGCAGCGCATCGCCATCGGTGCGACGCCGGAGCTGGAAGCCAAATAACCGACTGAAAAACGGTCATCATCATGCGGGGGAGATCCAGACGGATCTCCCCCGCTGCGTTATGTGGCGCACGCCACAGTCCCCCTGTCTGTCCGATGTCATAATCCTTGTTAATTGTGTGCTTTTAATCGCGAATTCCCGCTTCAACTTTGGCAAGGATGTGACCTATGAGCGATATCGCCCTGACCGTCAGCATGTTGGCGCTGGCGGCCGTCATTGGGTTGTGGATGGGGAACTGGAAGCTGTACGGCGTCGGACTGGGCATCGGCGGCGTGCTGTTCGGCGGCATCCTGGTCGGTCACTTCGCCCAGAGCGGGCAAATCAGCCTGAACGGGGACATGCTGCACTTTATCCAGGAGTTCGGCCTGATCCTGTTCGTCTACACCATCGGTATTCAGGTCGGCCCCGGCTTCTTCTCTTCGCTGCGCGTCTCCGGTCTGCGCCTCAACGCCTTCGCGGTGCTGCTGGTGCTGACCGGCGGCGTCGTGGCGGCGGCGGTGCACAAGCTGTTCGACGTGCCGCTGCCGATCATCCTCGGCGTGTTCTCCGGCGCGGTCACCAACACTCCGGCGCTGGGTGCCGGTCAACAAATCCTGACCGATCTCGGTTCCGATCCGGCGTTGGTGGACGGGATGGGCATGGGCTACGCCATGGCCTATCCGTTCGGCATTTGCGGCATCCTGCTGGTGATGTGGCTGATCCGGCTGTTTTTCCGCATCAACATCGAGCGCGAGGCGCAGGCGTTTGAAAGCAGCCTGGGCAATCAGCGTGAGCTGCTGCACGCCATGAACGTGGCGGTGCGCAATCCCAATCTGCAGGGCATGGCGATCAAGCAGGTGCCGCTGCTCAACGGTGAAGCGATCGTCTGTTCGCGCCTCAAACGCGGGGAGCTGCTGATGGTGCCGGCGCCGCACGAGCGGCTGGAGCTTGGCGACTACCTGCATCTGGTGGGCAAACGCGAAGATCTGGAAAATGCCCGGCTGGTGATCGGCGAAGAGGTGGACGCCTCGCTGTCGACGCGCGGCACCGCGCTGCAGGTGGTGAGGGCGGTGGTGACCAACGAGCAGGTGCTGGGCAAGAAAATCCGCGATCTGAACCTGAAGCAGAAGTATGACGTGGTGATTTCACGCCTCAACCGCGCCGGCGTGGAGCTGGTGGCCGGCAGCAACGTGACGCTGCAGTTCGGCGACATTCTCAACCTGGTCGGTCGACCGGAGGCCATCGACGCGGTGACGGCAATCGTCGGCAACGCCCAACAAAAACTGCAGCAGGTGCAGATGCTGCCGGTCTTTATCGGCATCGGGCTCGGGGTGCTGCTCGGCTCCATTCCGCTGTTCGTGCCCGGCTTCCCGGCGGCATTGCGGCTGGGGTTGGCCGGCGGGCCGCTGGTGGCCGCGCTGATCCTGGGGCGCATCGGCAGCATCGGCAAGCTGTATTGGTTTATGCCGCCGAGCGCCAACCTGGCGCTGCGCGAACTGGGCATCGTGCTGTTTCTGGCGGTGGTCGGATTGAAGTCGGGCGGCAACTTCATCGATACGTTGTTGCACGGCGAAGGGCTGACGTGGGTCGGGTACGGCGCGCTGATCACCGCCATTCCGCTGCTGAGCGTCGGTATTCTGGCGCGCACGGTGGGCAAGATGAACTACCTGACGCTGTCCGGCATGCTGGCGGGATCGATGACCGATCCGCCGGCGCTGGCCTTCGCCAACGGTCTGCATCCGACCAGCGGCGCCGCCGCGCTGTCTTACGCCACCGTGTATCCGCTGGCGATGTTCCTGCGCATCATGTCGCCGCAGCTGCTGGCGGTGCTGTTCTGGACGCTGTAACGCTGCCCGACTACAGCCGGTAAGGCATTAACACGCCGTTGTCAGTGCCGAAATCTTTGGGGTTGCGGGAGATGAGCGTCCGGAACCCCACCTGCGCGGTGGCCCAGATAATGGCGTCCGGCAGCTTCACATGCTGTGAGTGGCGCAATTCTACGGCGCGTTCGGCAACTTCATCGGTAATAGGCAGCAGCAGGAATTGCCCTAAAAACTGGCGCGTTTTCAGCTCCAGCGCCGGCCCCTGTTTTTTGGCACCCACCATCACTTCCATCCAGGTGATGGCGCTAATAGCCGGGTTGATGTGGTATTCGGTCAGAACGTCTTTGGCTTGAGGAATGCCGTTGAGATAATCGATCAGGATATTGGTGTCGAATAGCGCCCGTTGAACCACCATTATTCCCACTCCTCGCGCTGACGATTTTCGTAGTCTACGCCATCGCCCATCGCCCCGGACCAGAGCCCGAAAGCATTGCTGGGATCTTCAACGTGGTTCTCCGTCAGATAACGGGAGACGGCCTGACGGATGATTTCGGCCCGTGGAACGTGGCGGATATTTTTCAGATTGTCGAGCTGCCGCAGGTCTTCTTCAGGTAAATCGATCACGATGCGGGTCATCGCTAGCCCTCCAAAAAAAAGATATACGATATATGCATCGTATATCTTTATCGGTCGATTTTCAATCAGCTGGCGTTAGCCTTCCTGATGCGCGCGTTCGATCTCTTCCGCCAGGATCGCCACGCCTCGCTCGATTTTCTCCGGGTCGGGCACGTAGTTCATGCGCATGCACTGGTGGGTGTGCGGCCAGTCGTGCTCCAGCCCCGGGAAGAAGTAGTGGCCCGGCACCATCAGCACGCCGCGTTTTTTCAGGCGCTGATACAGCACTTCGGTGGTGATCGGCAGATCTTTGAACCACAGCCAGAGGAAGATAGCCCCTTCCGGTTTGTGGATCAGGCAGCGCTCCGGCGACAGGTAGCGGCGGATAATCTCGATGGTGTGCTCGACGCGCTGTTTGTAGAACGGGCGAATCACCTCGTTCGACAGGCGCAGCAGATCGCCGCGTGCGATCATTTCTGTCGCCATCGCCGGCCCCATGCTGCCCGGCGACAGGCTGATGATGCCGTTCATGTTGGTCAGCGCGGTGATCACCTTCTCGTCGGCGATCACGATGCCGCAGCGCGAGCCCGGCAGGCCGAGCTTGGACAGGCTCATGCACAGGATGGTGTTCGGGTTCCACAGCGGCGTGGCGTCGCTGAAGATGATGCCGGGGAACGGCACGCCGTAGGCGTTGTCGATCACCAGCGGAATATCGCGCTGCTGTGCCAGCAGGTCGAGCTTCATCAGCTCTTCGTCGGTGATCACGTTGCCGGTCGGGTTGGTCGGCCGTGAAACGCAGATCATGCCGATGTCGTCGCCGATGGTGAGGTGTTCGAAATCAACGTGATACTTGAACTGGCCGTCCGGCAGCAGCTCGATGTTCGGCTTGGCGGAGACGAACAGCCCTTCGTCCAGCCCGGCGTCGGCATAGCCGATATATTCCGGTGCCAATGGGAACAGCACGCGGCGGCGCGAACCGTCGGCGTAGCGGCCGGCGAACAGGTTGAACAAGTAGAAAAACGCGCTTTGGCTGCCGTTCGTCAGTGCAATATTCTGTGGCGAAATCTCCCAGCCGAGCTCGTCGCGCAGCAGATTGGCCAGCGCTTTCAGCAGCGCGTCCTTGCCTTGCGGGCCGTCGTAGTTGCACAGCGCTTCGGTCAGTTTGCCCTGATCGAGCATCTCCTGGCACAGCTGTTTGAAGTAGGCTTCCATCTCTGGGATCTGCGCCGGGTTGCCGCCGCCGAGCATGATGGCACCGGGGGTGCGCAGGCCTTCGTTCAGGTCGTCCATCAAACGGGTAATGCCCGCATAACGGGTAAATTTTTCGCCGAAAAGTGAGAAAGTCATAGGTGCAGCAGTACTGTTTCTTAGCAGGTAATCCCCCACCATACCGCCAGACAAATCCCGCTGCAACGCGGCCGACAAATCGACCAATGGGCACAAACTTCGCCCATTGGCCGATTAGCAGCATATTACGCTGGATTATTGTGACCGTTCGCCGGCCCACACCACCATCACCTTATCGTCGCCGAGCCGGCGGCTGAAGGCGTAGTAGGCGGCGTGCGGCTGCGGGGTTTGCACGCCGCCGCCGATCGCCGGGTGGCGAGCGCGGAACTGCCCCAACCGTTGCCAGTGGGCCAGCAGCGGGGCTTTTTCCCCCTGCAGCTCGCGCCAGTTCATGTCGGAGCGGGTGCCCTGCAGCGGATCGGAACCAGTTGGGCCGAGCGGGCGGCCGCTTTCATCGCCGTAGTAAATCTGCACCGCGCCCGGCGCCAGCAACAGCAGGTTTGCCGCCCGCTGTTGCAGCGGCAGCGAGCCTTTGGCGTCGCTGGCGAAGAACAGCCGGGTGTCGTGCGAAGAGAGGTAGCTCAGCACGTTGAAATCCTGCAGCCGCTCGGCCATCTGCCGGTAGGTGGCATCGATGTCGGCAAAGCAGCCCAATGCCTGCGCCGCCTGGTCCTGGAAGTCGAAGTTGATCATCGCGTCGAAGCCGTTTTGGTAATAGTCGCTTTTCATCACCCCGTGGCCCCAGGCCTCGCCGGTCATCCAAAACGGCGCGTCATCCAGCGCCTGCTGCGGATGCTCCGCTTTCCACGCCGCCAATGCCGCCGTGGCGCGCTGCTTCAACAGCGCCAGCGTCGGTTTTTCCACGTGCTTGGCGGTATCGACGCGAAAACCGTCGATGCCGTAATCGCGCACCCACTGGCTGAGCCAGACGGTCAGGTAATCGCGGGTGGTGGCGCCGGGCATGTCGCGCGCGGCGGTGTCGGGTTTGTGGCGATAGAACAGCGGCAGGCCGCTGGCGCCGGGCGCTTCGGTTTTGATGTCCGGCAGGAAGGCCAGCGACATCGTCAGGTCGTCATAGCCCGGTGAGTCATAGTCGCCGATGTCGGTGCGGATCCAGTTTTTCCCCCACCATTGGCGCCAGCCCGCTTTGTCGCTGAAGTTGATGTAGTCGTTGAAGCTGTGCCAGTTTTGCCCCGGTCCGGGGCGCCAGTCGCTCCAGTTTTTCCCCAGGGTTTTCTCCACTTCTGTACCCTGCAGATACAGCGAGCCGAAGTGGAACGTCTGCATATCCGCCAGCGTGGCGTAGCCGACGTGGTTCACCACCACGTCGAACAGAATGCGAATGCCGCGCCGATGCGCCTGCTCGACCAGCGTGCGCAGCTCCTGTTCGGTGCCCATGTTGGCATCGAGGCGAGTCCAGTCCAGCGCGTAATAGCCGTGATAGGCGTAATGCGGGAAATCGCCTTTGGTGCCGCCGCCAACCCAGCCGTGGATCTGCTCCAGCGGCGAGCTGATCCACAAGGCGTTGACGCCCAGCTGCTGCAGATAATCCAGTTTCTGCGTCAGGCCGGCCAGATCGCCGCCGTGAAAGGTGCCTATTTCCTGCAGGCCGTCGCTGCGGCGCCCGTAGCTGTGGTCATTGGCCGGGTTACCGTTCTCAAAGCGATCGGTCAGCACGAAGTAGACCGTGGCGTTATGCCAGCTGAACGCCGCCGGTTTCGCCGTGGCGGCGGATTCCAGCAGCAACAGGCCGCCGCTGGCGGCGGCGGGTTGCAGCGTTATTTTCCCCTGGCTCACCTGCGCCGTTTGGCCGGAATAGAAATCGCGCAGCGTTTCGCCTTCGGCGAAGGTGGAGGCGACGTCGACCGTGACCGGCTTGCCGTCCCAGCGCGGGCAGCTGCGGACGGCAACGGTGGTGCTTTCCGGCGCGCTGCTCAGGCTGAGCTGCAGCGTCGGCGTGCCGCTGCGGGTGTCGATGCGCACCTGATAATCGCCGGCGCGGAACTGCCGCCAGTTGACCGGCGGGTGAGTGCCGCAGGGCTGCAGCGACAGCGTCTGGTTAAGCTTCACTGCCTCGGCCGGCTGCCAGCAGTGGTTATCCTGATACAGCCGCAGCGGCAGCTGGCCTTTGGGCAGCGCGGCCTGGCTGGCGAACAGCCCGGCGGCCGTTTCGTCGAAGGCCGGGAAGCCCGGCAGCGTCCAGCCGGCTAGCGCCGAAGGCGACAGCAGCATCAACAAGGGCAGGGGTAAAAGCTTCATGGCTCTCCTTACGCGCGGCAGGAAGCGTTTTTTCGCAGGGTAGCGCCCAGTGTGGCAAACGGTGGAAAAATGGCCTCCTCCCTGCGGGGGTTTTTCGGGGAGGAGAGGAAGGGCGGAGCGTTTTCGGATTGATTCGGCTTGGCTTTGCGCGCGCGCTGCGGCAGATTAAACGATGAACATCAAAGGAGGTTAGCGATGACGGACAAAAACTGGCGAGAAGAGATCGTTCAGGCAATTCAGGATGCCGAATTGCAGCACTTCGCCGAAGAACATCAGCTGCAGGCGCTGTTCGCACCGCAGCAGGAAGATCAACACGGCCGGTTATCCGCAGAGCACCGGCCGCGCTGAGTTATTTCCGCAACAGCTGCGGGTTGACGCAGTTTTCTTTCACCGTGCCGGTCAACGCGGCGATCAAATTATCCACCGCGCAGGCGGCCATGCCGTAGCGCGTTTCATGGGTGGCGGAGCCGATGTGCGGCAACGCCACCACGTTCGGCATGCTGAGCAGCGGCGAGTTGGCCGGCAGCGGCTCTTTCTCGAACACGTCCAACCCGGCGGCGTGGATCACGCCGTTTTGCAGCGCTTCGATCAGCGCCTGCTCATCCACCACCGGCCCGCGGCCGGCGTTGATCAGAATGCCGCTTTTCTTCATTTTCGCCAGCTGTTCGCGGCCGATCATGTGGAAGGTTTGTTCGGTCAGCGGCAGCGTGATGCAAACGAAATCCGACTCGGCCAGCAGGGTGTCCAGATCGCAGCGGCGCGCGTTGAAGCGCTGTTCCGCCTCTTCATGCGTGCGGCGGGCGTTGTACAGCACCGGCATGCCGAAACCGAAATGCGCGCGCTGCGCCAGCGCCAGGCCGATGCGCCCCATGCCGAGGATGCCGATGGTTTTATGGTGCACGTCGACGCCGAACCAGTCCGGCCCGATGCTGCCGCGCCATTCGCCGGCCTTCACCCGCTCGGCCACTTCCACCACCCGGCGCGCGGTCGCCAGCACCAGGCTCATGATGGTGTCGGCGACGGTTTCGGTCAGCACCGTCGGGGTGTGCATCAGCAGCACGTTATGGGCGTTGAGCGCCTCGACGTCGAAGTTGTCGTAGCCGACGGAAACGGTCGAGGCCGCGCGCAGTTTGGGCGCCTGCTGCAGGAAGGCTTCGTCAATTTTACCGCCGGAACCGATGATCCCTTCGGCCTGCTGCAGCGCCTGGCGCAGTTCGTCGCGGTTCTCCGGCTGCAGGCCGTTGAAGGCGTGCACGGTGAAGTGCTGTTCCAGACGTTCACGCAGATCGGCAGGCAGGCTTTTGTACAATACGATAGAAGGCTTCATCACGAACTCCAGCTGGGCCAAAGGGGGCATGGCGCCCCCCCGGTTGGGTTAACAGATAAAAAGTATAACCGGATCAAGCCAATTGCGGCTGGATCTCGTTGCGGGCGGGTTTGACGATCAGCGTCAGCACCACCGCCACCACCAGTGCGATGGCCATAAACATGTAAGAGGCCGCCGGGCTGCCGGTGGCGCCATTCAGATAGCCGACGAACCATGAACCGAAGAACGACCCCAGCGCGCCCATGCTGTTGATCAGCGCCATGGCGCCCCCGGCGACGTTTTTCGGCAGCATTTCCGGAATGATGGCGAAGAATGGCCCGTAGGGGGCGTACATCGCGGCGCCGGCGACCACCAGCAGGCCGTAGGAGATCCAGAAGTGGTTGGTGCCGACGGCGTAAGAGCCGAAGAACGCCAGCGCGCCGATCAGCAGCAGCGGCCAGACGAACAGCTTGCGGTTTTGCATTTTGTCCGACGCCCAGGAGACCACGATCATGGCGATGGTCGCCGCCAGGTAAGGCACCGCCGACAGCCAGCCGGCTTCCACCATGCCCATCTGCATGCCGCTGCGCAGGATGGAAGGCAGCCACAGCACGAAGCCGTACACGCCGATGCTCCAGGCGAAGTACTGCACGCACAGCAGGATCACGTTGCGCGAACGGAAGGCTTCGCCGTAGTTGCGCACGGCCTTGATGCCTTTCTGCTCTTCGTCCAGCTGCTGTTGCAGCGCCAGTTTCTCCTCGGCGCTCAGCCAGCCGGCCTGCGCCGGTTTGTCTTTCGCCAGCACCCACCAGCAGAACGCCCAGATAACCGCCGGAATGCCCTCGATGATGAACATTTCGCGCCAGCCGAAAGCGTGAATGAGATAACCGGACACCACCGACATCCACAGCACCGTCACCGGATTGCCGAGGATCAGGAAAGTATTGGCGCGTGACCGTTCCGATTTAGTGAACCAGTTGCTGATGTAGATCAGCATCGCCGGCATCACTGCCGCTTCCACCACGCCGAGGATAAAGCGGATGGCGGCCAACATCGGGATATTGCTGACCACGCCGGTCAGCGAGGCGCAGCCGCCCCACAGGATCAGGCACCAGAAGATCAATTTTTTGACGCTGCGGCGTTCGGCGTAGATGGCGCCGGGAATTTGGAAGAAGAAATAACCGAGGAAAAACAGCGCGCCCAGCAGCGAGGCCATGCCTTTGGTGATGCCGAGATCTTCATTGATGCCGGCGGCAGAGGCGAAGCTGAAGTTGGCGCGATCGAGATAGGCCAGGCTGTAGGTGATAAACACGATGGGCATGATGTACCACCAGCGTTTGGCCGCGACAGTCGCTTTGTTCATGTTCAGTATCCTTCAGTGGTGTTGCATCCCCTTTGCCCGGCACGCTGGGCATGCAAGACAAAGGGGCAGATGCTCTCCCGACGCGTCCCGGTTGTAGGGCCAGAGGCTGACGTCATGCGGAGAAGTCGTTTTTTTTATTGTTATTCGGCCAGCGCCGCGCGGGTTGGCAGGCCTTCGCTGTCGCCGATGGCCTGGATCGCCAGCGAACCGATTTTGTTGCCGCGCTGCACCGCCTGTATCAGCGTTTTGCCTTCCAGCAGGGCGCTGAGGGTGCCGACGGCAAAGCCGTCACCGGCACCGACGGTATCCACCACGTTGTCGACCTTCACTGCGGCCACTGCCGCCTTGTCGCCGGCGGCGGTTTTAAACCAGGCGCCGTCCGGGCCGGTTTTGATGATCACCGCCTGCACGCCGCGTTCCAGATAGAAATCGGCGATGCCTTCCGGCGTCGATTGGCCGGTGAGGATCTGCCCCTCTTTCAGCCCCGGCAGCACCCAGTCGGCGGCGAACGCCAGCTGGTTCAACTGCTCGATCATCACCTCGCGGCTGGGCCACAGCACCGGGCGCAGATTGGGGTCGAACGAAATGGTTTTGCCCATGGCGCGCATCTCGCGCGCCGCATGGTGGCACAGCGCCAGCGACTCGCTGGACAGCGCCGCTGCAACGCCGCTCAGGTGCAGGTGGCGTGCGGAACCGAAATACTCAGGGTCGAAATCGGCGACCGACAGGTGGCTGGCCGCCGAGCCTTTGCGGAAGTATTCCACGCTGGGATCGGTACCATCGGTGGTTTTGGATTTCACCTGAAAGCCGGTCGGATAGTGGCCGTCGACCGTCACCTGCCGGTAGTTGATGCCTTCTTTTTTCAGCTGCTGCAGGGTGAAGCGGCCGAACGAATCGTTGCCGACGCGGCTGACCCAGCCGACGTTCATGCCCAGACGCGCCAGGCCGATCGCCACGTTAAGTTCAGCGCCGGCGATGCGTTTGGTGAAGGTTTCCACCTCAGCCAAATCGCCGGTTTGCGCCGCCACGAACATCGCCATGGCTTCGCCCAGCGTGACCACATCCAGGGGCGCCTGCTGCGCCGTCGTTGCCGTTAACGTTGTCATCATGGGGCTACTCCGCACGCAAAATATTGACGTAATGGCGGGTGACGGCTTCCAGGTCATCGCCCTGCAACGGGAATTCGATGCCGCGCGGCGCATCGTGCGGCAGGCGGGCCAGCAGATCGCGCCAGCTGCCGTCGGTATCGTCCAGCGCGACGGCGCGCCAGCCGCGCGGGCCTTGGGTGGCGGCTTTGACGTGCACGTAACCGACGTGGCGGGCCAGGCGTTCGGCGGCGGCAAAGGCGTCTTGCCCCACCCACAGCCAGTTGGCCATATCGAAGGTCATGCTGACCGGCAGGTGGCTATCTTCCGCGGCGTGGAAAAAGGCGTTCAGCATCGACAAAATGCCGCAGTCCGGCGTCTGATCGTTTTCGACCACCAGTTTGACCGGGTGCTGCTCCAGCGCCACTTTCAGCTCGGTAAAATCGAAGCCGGGGCGGAAATGGCCGAGGGAAAGCTTCAGCCGGCGCGCGTTCAGCGCCTGCGCTTCCGCCAGCAGCGCCGGCAGGTTAGGGTTCAGCGTATGTTGCGGGGTGAACAGCGCCTCAGGGGCGGAGTAGACGGCGAACAGCTGCTGGCGATCGATCTCTTGCGCCAGGGCCGGCAGGCTGTCCAGTTCGCCGGCGGCGAACAGTTCGCGGCGGATCTCGACCCCGTCGGCGCCTGCGCCGGCGATGATGGGCAACAGCGCGCGCTGGCCGCCGTGTTGTTTGACGGTATCGGTGCCGTAGGCACCGGTGACCACGATGATTTCTGTTTTCATTTTGACTCCTGAGGCGGCATTGTCGCCGCCGCTGCTGTTACCGGTACGTTAAATGGAACCGGTTCCAGCGGAAAGCGACAGAGTGTAAAAATATGATCGCAATCACGAAGCTGAGCAAAAAACAGCCGATGAGGGCGGGGCGGGCAACGGCCCCGGAGAAGGCGGGTTAGCGGGTGGTGGAGCCGCGGACGATCAGCTCGCCGGAGAACATCTGCTCGCCGCTGGGGGCGGCCAGGCCCTGAATGCGCTGCACCAGCCGCTCCAGCGCCGCGTGCCCCATTTGGTAGGTGGGCTGTTTCAGCGTGGTGATGCCGACGCCCGCCAGCTCCGCCCACTCCAGCTCGTCGAAGCCCAGCAGGCCGATGTCGTTGCCCCACTGAATGCCGAGCCGGCGCATGGCGCGCGCCACCTGCAGCGTCAGGGCGCCGTTAGCGGAGATCACCGCCTTGCGCATGCCGCGATGGCGGCCACTGAAATCGCTCAGTACCTGCTCCAGCTTCTGCCGATCGTTGAGCGGCGTTTCGGCCTGCTCCGCCAACAGCGTGGGGTGCTGCGCCATGGTGTGTCTGAAAGCGTGCAGGCGTTCGAGACGGGTATTGACCGTACCGAGCGGCTCGCTGAGGAACAGGATCGCTTCGAAACCTTGTTGCAGCAGATGTTCGGTGGCGACGGTGGCGGCTTCGCGGTTGTTCAGGCCCACCACGTCGCAGGCGAAGTCGGGGATTTTGCGGTCGATCAGTACCATCGGCAGCATCGACTGTTGCAGCGTGGATAACGCTTCCTCGCGCATGCCGACCGCGTTGACCACGATGCCTTCCACCCGGTAACTGCTGAGCAGCTGCAGGTAGTGCTGTTCCTGATTGACTTCGTTGTTGGTGTTACACACCAGCAGGGTAAAGCCGTGCTGGCGGCAGGCGGCCTCGATGCCGCGCATCACGTCCACCGAATAGGGGTTGGTGATATCGGCGAGGATCAGGCCGATCAGGCGGGTCTGGCCGCCTTTCAGGCTGCGCGCCATCTGGCTTGGCCGGTAGTCGAGCTGCCGGATCGCCTGTTCGATGCGCTGTTTGAGATCGTCGGAAAGCAGGTGTTGTTCACCATTCAGATAGCGCGACACGCTGGTCTTGCCGGTTTTGGCGATGTTGGCCACATCGCTGATGGTGGCGCGCCCTGAGGCGCGCGTTGCCTTGACAGTGCTCACAGCCGATCCCTCCTGCGGTTAATTGCCAAGGAGACTACCATACCCGATGTGCGGGCGGGAGTATTGAAGGGTAAGGAGAAAATCGCAGGGAGGCGGCGGGGCGCCGGTTGCGCGCCCCGCACGGGATTACTGCAGCGGGCTGAGGGTGATCTCGACGCGGCGGTTTTGCGCCTTGCCTTCCGCGGTGCTGTTGGAGGCGATCGGGTTGTCCGGGCCGGCACCGGTGGTGCGGATACGGTTTGCCGCCACGCCCTGGGTGATCAGCGCGCTGGCTACGCCGTCGGCGCGCTGCTGCGACAGGTTCATGTTGAGCGAGCGGGAGCCGGTGCTGTCGGTGTAGCCGACAACGTTGACCGCGGTTTTCGGGTACTCTTTCAGCACCATGGCGACGCCGGTCAGGGTGTTGGCGCCCGCCGGTTTCAGCGTGGCGCTGCTGCTGTCGAAGGTCACGTTGTTCGGCATGTTCAGCACGATGTTGTCGCCCTGGCGGGTGACGCTGACGCCGGTGCCTTTCATCTTGTCGCGCAGTTTAGCTTCCTGCACGTCCATGTAATAACCTGCGCCGCCGCCCAGTGCCGCACCGGCCGCCGCGCCGATCAGCGCGCCCTTGCCGCGATCTTTCTTGGAAGAGGACAGCACGCCGACACCAGCGCCCAGTGCGGCCCCGAGGCCTGCGCCGATGCCGGATTTGCCGACTTCGGATTCGCCGGTGTATGGGTTAGTGGTACAGGCCGACAGCGTGAACGCTACGCTCACTGCGCCGGCAATAATTGCAATGCGTTTTTTCATGTTCTTGTCCTTAATGGCATCAAAATCTGTACGCGCCTGCCCAAAACGGGGGCGCAAAAAATAGGCGACGCAGGTGGGGCCCGCGTCACCGCGCTACTATGACGCGTTGACTCGCCGGCAGTTCCGGAGAAAAACGTGACAAATGATGAGCGCGGGGAAGTGCTGGGGGGAGTTATGCGACAAAACGCCGGGCGGCGCCATGCAGCGGATTCCTAATTGCGCGCATCCGGGGTGCGGATGCGCCTTTTTAAGCCTAATGGGTTGAATTTTCGACTGCCGACCAGTTCATGATCAGCGTATAGGCCTGGGTTTCTTCATTGAACAGGCGCTGCGTCACCTGAAAGCCGTGCTTGTGGTAGAACGCGCAGGCACGCAGGTTCTGCTGGTACACCTCCAGGCTGAGCCGGCGGTAGCGCTGCTGCACGTGCGTCATCAGCGCCTGGGCGACGCCGCGGCCGTGAAACGCCCGATCGACAAACAGCGCGCCGATGAACTGCTCGTCCAGCACGCTGATAAAGCCGACGATCTCGTCGTGATGCCAGCAGGCCCAGCTTTGCGCGCGCGGTAGGTAGTTTTCTCGCACCAGTGCGGCGCTCTCACGCCAGTACTTTTCCGCCACGAACGGATGGGCGGCGATGGTGCTGGGCAGCCACAGCGCCATCAGCCGTTCGATATCCTCCGGTCCACAGGGGCGGATCACCGTGGCTTTGGGTAGCAGATGCACCCCGTCAGATGATCGTTCACCAGCCCGCTGGCCTGCATGAAGGCGTAACAAATGGTGGAGCCGATAAACTTGAAGCCGCGCTTTTTCAGCGCTTTGGACATGGCGTCGGACTGTTCGGTTTTGGCCGGCACCTGGTTCAGCGCCTGCCAGCGATTGAGCTGCGGCCGGCCGCCGACGAAGTCCCAAATGAAAGCGACGAAATCTTCGCCGGCCGCTTCCATCGCCAGATAGGCTTTGGCGTTGGTGATGATGGCTTCTATCTTGCCGCGGTGGCGGATGATGCCGCTGTCCTGCAGCAGGTTTTCCACGTCCTCTGTGGTCATGGCGGCGACACGCTGCGGATCGAAACCGTGGAAAGCGCGACGGTAATTCTCGCGCTTTTTCAGAACGGTGATCCAGGAAAGGCCGGCCTGTTGCCCCTCCAGACACAGCATTTCAAACAGTTCGCGCGCGTCGGTGGTGGGCGCGCCCCATTCCTTGTCGTGATACTCGAGATACAACGGATCGGCCGTCACCCAACCGCAACGTTCGTCTGCCATCCTGACTGTCCCTATGCTGTGTTTATGAACAGTAATCATCGCTCGTAGCGCCGAACTTGGCAAGCCTCTGATTGTTTTGTCATCAGCCCGCTTGACGTGACGAAAAAGCCGACAATAGTTACTACATGGCCGGTGGAAAACCGGTCAACGATAAAAACGACATTGCCTTCATTTGCAGGCTCTCAGGAGTCGATTCATGCCTCTAAAAATAACGTGCATGCCCCGCCCGGCGGCGCTTGCAGTGGCGCTACTTTGCAGTGTGACCCTACCGGCTCAGGCGTACGATCAACTGTACGTCTTTGGCGACAGCCTGAGCGATACCGGCAACAACGGCCGGTTCACCTATGACGGCAACCAGCACTTGTTGTACGACGAAGCGTTGGCGCAACGCATCGGGGCGGCGCTGGTGGCTTCGGACAACGGCGGTGAAAACTACGCCGCCGGCGGCGCCGTGGCGGTGCCGGGCCTGAACCCGGTCGACAACACCCAGGATCAGGTGCAGCGCTACCTGAACCGGGTCAATGGCCAGGCCGACGGCGACGGGCTGTATATTCATTGGATCGGCGGCAACGATCTGGCGGCGGCGGCGCTGAATGCCGCTACCGCGCCCGGCGTGGCCTATAACAGCGCTGCGGCCGCCGCTGCGCAGGTGCATTCGCTGCTGAACGCCGGCGCCGGCACGGTGATCGTGCCAACGGTGCCGAACATCGGCTCCACGCCGCAGCTGATGGAATTG
The DNA here is from genome assembly GCF_900182895.1 of Serratia sp. CC22-02. Taxonomy (NCBI): domain Bacteria; kingdom Pseudomonadati; phylum Pseudomonadota; class Gammaproteobacteria; order Enterobacterales; family Yersiniaceae; genus Serratia; species Serratia sp. CC22-02. The sequence goes on from NZ_FXUD01000006.1 coordinate 77,837, forward strand.
ATCATTCAACAGGCGCTGTCGCCGGTGCAGGGGGCGGCGATCCAGGCGGCCTATGCCACGCTTAATTCGGTGGCGACGCCGGACAACGCTTCACGCACGCAGGCGATCCACGCGGCGTTGGCCGCCGCGGCGAAGCAGGGCAGCGCCATTCCTCAGGTGCAGCAGGCGATCGCCGCGCAGCTTATCGCGGCGTATGACAGCCTGAGCGCGCAGGCCGCCCAGCTGACCGATTTCTATAATCAAAGTGAAGACCGTCTGCTGGCGCAGGGCGGCGGCAATATCGTGCGGGTGGACGTCAACAAGCTGTTCGCCGAAGCGATCGCCAATCCGGCGCAGTTCGGCTTCGCCAACACCGCCGGTATGGCTTGCCCGCCGGGCGTTTCCTCGGCGGTTTGCCGTTCTGATATGCCCGGCTTCGACGCCAGCCAGTCCTATCTGTTCTCCGACCATTTCCACCCCAGCCCGCAGGCACACCTGCTGATTGCGGATTATATCCAGGCGGTGTTGGATGGCCCGGCGCAGGTGGTGGCGCTGAATCAGGCGACCGCGGCGATGGCGCGCGACAGCCGCGCCACGCTCGACAGTCGCTTCCAGCAGCTGCGCAATGGCGACAACCCGCAGGGATCGCTGGGCGTGTTCGGCGGTTACGCCGGCCAGCACTACGACTATGCCGATAACCGGGCGGCGGGGGACGGCAATGCCACTACCCACAACCTGACCGTCGGCGTGGACTATCAGCTGACCGACGGTTGGTTAATCGGCGCGTTGATCGCCGGTTCCAACGACGATCAGCATCCTTCCAGCCGCTTTGATTACAAGGCGCGCGGGCTGCTGCTGTCGGCCTTCAGTTCGCTGGCGCTATTCGAGCATGGCTGGGTCAACGCCGATCTGCACTATGCGACGATGGATTATGACGACATCCGCCGCAGCATGCGGCTGGGGCCGCTGACGCGCACCGAAACCGGTTCGACCACCGGCAAGCAGTGGGGCGCGCGCGTGACCGCCGGCTATGACTTCCCGATTACTTCTTACCTAACCACCGGGCCGGTCGCGCAGTTCGCCTGGGATTACAGCCGCGTTTCCGGCTACGGTGAAGATGGCGATGACAGCACCGCCATGCACTTCAACGATCAAACTTACCACTCGCAGATCGGCGCGTTGGGATGGCGGCTGGATACGCAATTCGGCGTGTTTAACCCTTATGCGGAAGTGAGTTATCAGCATCAGTTCGGCGACGACGTCTACCGCGCCGGCGGTGGCCTGAAATCGACGCAAACCTCGTTCACCCGCGACAGTGCGGGCCAGGACAAAAACTGGGTGGATGTCACGCTGGGGGCCAACATGCCGTTGACGGACAGGGTATCGGCCTTCGCCACCGTGTCGCAAACCGGCGGGCTGAGCAGCGGCGAGCAGTTTATGTATAACGTCGGCGTCAGCGCGCGTTTTTGAATTGGCCATTGGCGCACTCAACGGCGCAGGAGAAGCCATAAGGGCTGATGAGGAATTTAAGCGGGGGGCGGCCTGGCGTGAATTATGCGGGCCGCAATGACGTTGGCGGAAATACAAAAAAAAACTGATCCTATGAAAGGATCAGGTAGCCACTTGGCCAACACCAGGGAAAATTTTATTTATTATTGTATAACCAAAGATTAACTGTCAATTTGTTTCTGTGGCCCGTTTGCGCCGTATTTCATCCCTGACCTTCCCTTCATACCCAGAGCCTCGGTCCGCCGTGCGCTATCGCCTTATTTTTCACGTTCATAAGAAATAATCTGGCACTTGATCACATTATCTCTCGGTGAGGGGAGTTTTTTAGTTGATAAAATTAACAAAAATAACATTGGCGCAACTTTATCTTGTGGCAAATATAAGGATATGCGTACGCAAATCAGCCTGAATTTGGCCGGCGAGGGGAGATATCGCGTTCAGCTAATTGCTTATTTAAACGGCGGTGAGTGATATTTTTGTTAAGCTCATCTAATGGATTTGGCGGCATCACGCCTTTCAGGCCGGCTCGTGGATGGCGAGGGGGCCGGCCGGAGCGCTGTGTCTTCACGCTGCGGCCGACGTGTGAAAATCCAGCGCTTCTCGCCCCGATTCGCACTTGTTGCCGGATTCTGGCTGTATATCTTACGGTCAAAGGGTATACTGGCCCATTCCATCTAAATCCACTTGTATCGCGTGCGAATTCAACATGCAAAAGTTTGATACCAAGACCTTCCAGGGCCTGATCCTGACACTGCAGGATTATTGGGCGCGCCAGGGCTGCACCATCGTTCAACCATTGGACATGGAAGTCGGCGCGGGAACCTCACACCCGATGACGTGCCTGCGCGCACTGGGGCCGGAGCCGATGGCCGCCGCCTATGTGCAGCCATCCCGCCGCCCGACCGACGGCCGCTACGGCGAAAACCCGAACCGTCTCCAGCACTACTACCAGTTCCAGGTGGTGATTAAGCCGTCGCCGGACAACATTCAGGAACTCTACCTGGGCTCGCTGAAAGAGCTGGGTCTGGATCCGACCATCCACGACATTCGCTTCGTGGAAGACAACTGGGAAAACCCGACGCTCGGCGCCTGGGGCCTGGGTTGGGAAGTGTGGCTGAACGGCATGGAAGTGACGCAGTTCACCTACTTCCAGCAGGTCGGCGGCCTGGAGTGCAAGCCGGTGACCGGCGAGATCACCTACGGCCTGGAGCGCCTGGCGATGTACATCCAGGGCGTGGACAGCGTGTACGATCTGGTGTGGAGCAACGGCCCGCTGGGTGTTACCACCTACGGCGACGTGTTCCACCAGAACGAAGTTGAGCAGTCCACCTACAACTTCGAATATGCCGACGTCGACTTCCTGTTCTCCTGCTTCGAGCAGTACGAGAAAGAAGCCCAATCGCTGCTGGCGCTGGAAAAACCGCTGCCGCTGCCGGCCTACGAACGCATCCTGAAGGCGGGCCATACCTTCAACCTGCTGGACGCGCGCAAGGCGATTTCGGTGACCGAGCGTCAACGCTACATTCTGCGCATCCGCACGCTGACCAAAGCCGTTGCCGAAGCCTACTACGCTTCCCGCGAAGCGCTGGGCTTCCCGATGTGCAACAAGAAGAACGAGAACTAAGAGGCAGCCATGACTCAACAGACTTTCCTGGTGGAAATCGGCACGGAAGAGCTGCCGCCGAAGGCGCTTCGTTCCCTGGCGGAATCTTTCGCCGCCAACTTCACCGCCGAGCTGGACAACGCCGGCCTGGAACACGGTGACGTGAGCTGGTTCGCCGCACCGCGCCGCCTGGCGCTGAAAGTGGCCAACCTGAGCGCGGCGCAGGCCGATCGCGAAATTGAAAAACGCGGCCCGGCGATCGCCCAGGCGTTCGACGCCGAAGGCAAACCGAGCAAAGCGGCCGAAGGCTGGGCGCGCGGCTGCGGCATCACCGTCGATCAGGCTGAACGCCTGGTGACCGACAAGGGCGAGTGGTTGATGTACCGCGCCCACGTCAAAGGCCAGTCGGCGCAGCAACTGCTGGCCGGCATGGTCAGCACCGCGCTGGCTAAACTGCCGATCCCGAAACTGATGCGTTGGGGCGACTCCGACGTGCAGTTCGTGCGTCCGGTACATACCGTCACGATGCTGCTGGGCGCCGATCTGATCCCAGGCACCGTGCTGGGCATCGACTCTGCGCGCACCGTGCGCGGCCACCGCTTCATGGGCGAAGCCGAGTTCACCCTCGACAACGCCGACCAATACCCGCAGATCCTGCTGGAGCGCGGCAAAGTGGTCGCCGACTATGAAGCGCGTAAAGCCCTCATCAAGCGCGATGCCGAGCTGGCGGCGCAGAAGATTGGCGGCAAGGCCGATCTGAGCGACAGCCTGCTGGAAGAAGTGGCCTCGCTGGTGGAATGGCCGGTGGTGCTGACCGCTAAATTCGAAGAGAAATTCCTGGCGGTGCCGGCGGAAGCGCTGGTGTACACCATGAAGGGCGACCAGAAGTATTTCCCGGTGTATGACGCCGCGGGCAAACTGCTGCCGAACTTTATCTTCGTGGCCAACATCGAGTCGAAAGACCCGCAACAGATCATCTCCGGTAACGAGAAGGTGGTGCGTCCGCGCCTGGCCGACGCCGAGTTCTTCTTCAACACCGACCGCAAGAAACGCCTGGAAGATAACCTGCCGCGCCTGGAAACCGTGCTGTTCCAACAGCAGCTGGGCACCCTGCGCGACAAAACCGACCGCATTCAGGCGCTGGCGGGCTGGGTTGCCGGCCAGATTGGCGCCGACGTCAACCACGCCACCCGCGCGGGTCTGCTGTCGAAGTGCGACCTGATGACCAACATGGTGTTCGAATTCACCGACACCCAGGGCGTGATGGGCATGCACTACGCGCGCCACGACGGTGAGGCGGAAGACGTCGCCGTTGCGCTGAACGAGCAGTATCAGCCGCGCTACGCCGGCGATGCGCTGCCGCAGTCGCTGGTGGCCTGTTCCCTGGCGATCGCCGACAAGATGGACACCCTGGCCGGCATCTTCGGCATCGGGCAGCATCCGAAAGGCGATAAAGACCCGTTCGCGCTGCGCCGCGCCGCACTGGGCGTGTTGCGCATCATCGTCGAGAAAAACCTGCCGCTGGATCTGCAGACCCTGACCGAAGAGGCCGTGCGCCTGTACGGCAGCAAGCTGACCAACGCCAAGGTGGTCGACGAGGTGGTGGAATTCATGCTGGGCCGCTTCCGCGCCTGGTATCAGGAAGAAGGCCACGCGGTCGATACCATTCAGGCGGTGCTGGCGCGCCGTCCGACCAAGCCGGCCGACTTCGACGCACGCGTCAAGGCGGTGTCTCACTTCCGCACGCTGGAAGCGGCGGCGGCGCTGGCAGCGGCCAACAAACGCGTCTCCAACATTCTGGCCAAGTCCACCGAAACGCTGAACGACAGCGTGCGTGCCTCGGTGCTGAAGGACGCGGCGGAGATCCAGCTGGCGACTCACCTGGTGGTGCTGCGCGACAAGCTGCAGCCGTACTTCGCGGCGGGCAACTACCAGGAAGCGCTGGTGGAGCTGGCCGCGCTGCGCGAGCCGGTGGATGCGTTCTTCGATAACGTGATGGTGATGGCGGACGATGCGGAAGTGCGCGTGAACCGCCTGACGCTGCTGAGCAAGCTGCGTGAACTGTTCCTGCAGGTGGCGGACATCTCCGTGCTGCAGTAAGCGATTCTCTGCCGTGAAAAGGCGCCTGCGGGCGCCTTTTTTTATTTCCGTTTCCTGGGCGCGAAGGCAAGGTCGCCTGGCGACTTGGGGGGCGACTTGGGGGGCGACTTGGGGGGCGACTTGGGGAAATTGAAGCGTCCGGTCGCCGACGGCAATGAACCTCAGTGCGTTTTGCGCACGATTTTCAACCGCATCCGGCCGGGGTAATGCTCACCGCAGGCGGAATCGCGTATCGGAACGCCGCCAGTTGATCTATTCTTATAGGCGCACGGAGTGCGGAAAAAGGGGCGGAGTCCAATGAAAAAGCAGGTTTATAACAGGAGTTATGTCACATGGCGGTAGGGATCCAGAGCAGAGGTTTCGCGCGTTGGTTGGCACCGGTATTGGCATTGTTGGTGGTCATGCAATTGACCGCCTGCGGCGATAAAGAGCCGGAACAGCGCAAAGCATTTATCGATTACTTACAGAATACCGTGATGCGCAGCGGGGCGAACATCCCCACGCTGAGCGAAGATCAGAAGCAGAAGTTCGGCAACTATGCCGGCGATTACGCGATTTTGGTCGGCTTCTCGCAGCAGTTGTCCAAGTCGGTCGGCGCCAGCCTGACCCCGGCGCTGGATCAGATTAACCAGATCCGCACCGCGCAGGACTATCTGAACAAACGCGATGCGCTGCAGCAATCGGTCGGGGCGTTGAACCTGCTGGGCCAGCAGATCCAGTCCGCCAAATCACAGGCGGATACCGCCCGTGCGGCGCTGAAGCAGCCCGACGATCTGAAGGCGGTGTACAACCAGGCCTATGACAAGATTGTCACCGCACCGGCCAACGCCCTGATGCCGGCGATCCCGACCACCGCCAGCTTCGTGCAGGATCTGGTGCAGGTTGGCGATTTCCTGCAGAGCCAGGGCAATCAGGTCAGCTTCAACAACAACGGCGTGCAGTTCCGTACCGCGCAGCAGGTGGCGCAGTACAACACCATGATGTCGAATCTGGTGGCCAAACAGCAGAACCTGGTAAACGCGCAGAAAGCCATTCAAAGCGTGACGCAATAACGCCTCCACGCACGCAGCAGGCCGGCATTGCCGGCCTGTTTTATTTCCCCTCAGCGTTTCCAATAGCTTGCTGGTTTATTGCGCAGGCTTCTGTACTACACTTCAATTAATCCATTCATTCGGCAATGTAGTTTTCTTTCATTCATCACTTCGCTAGTTCCCGGCGGGATGAGTGCTCACAGGGAAGATCAAACAGAGCGTCGCGATCGGGCGCTGCAGCCAAAAATAAATTGTGATGTTTGTCACAATTTAAAAACAAACAACCAAGTTAAAAATGTGACAAATATCACATTATGACGGGTTTCAAGGCGGTTTTTTTCTCACTGTGCTTTTTTTACACGCCATAAATGTGATCTTTGTCACTATAAAGGGTGGTTTGTTGGGGTGTTGTATGTGATTTGTATCACAAAAAATCCGTGAAGTTCGCGTGACAAAAACAGCGTGATAGAGTCCGTTTCGCATACAGCGGCAACACGGCTGGATCGTCACAACAATAATCACGCGCTCTATTGTCAGCGCGTAACAATAGGGGTGTGTTTTATGTTTTCACCAGACATCAAGGTCAAAGTACAAAACTTTGGCCGCTTCCTGAGCAACATGGTGATGCCCAACATCGGCGCCTTTATCGCCTGGGGGATTATCACCGCGCTATTCATTCCAACCGGCTGGCTGCCGAATGAAACCTTAGCCAAGCTGGTCGGCCCGATGATCACCTACCTGCTGCCGCTGCTGATCGGTTATACCGGCGGGCGGCTGGTGGGCGGCGATCGCGGCGGCGTCGTCGGCGCCATCACCACCATGGGCGTCATCGTTGGCGCCGACATGCCGATGTTCCTCGGCGCGATGATCGCCGGCCCGCTGGGCGGCTGGGCTATCAAGCACTTTGACCGCTGGGTGGACGGCAAGATCAAAAGCGGCTTTGAAATGCTGGTGAATAACTTCTCCGCCGGCATCATCGGCATGCTGCTGGCGATCCTGGCCTTCCTCGGCATCGGGCCGCTGGTGGAGGTGCTCTCCAAGCTGCTGGCGGCGGGCGTACACGTCATGGTGACGAACAACCTGCTGCCATTGGCGTCCATCTTCGTTGAACCGGCGAAAATCCTGTTCCTGAATAACGCCATCAACCACGGCATCTTCTCGCCGCTGGGTATCCAGCAGGCTACGGAAGCCGGTAAGTCGGTGTTCTTCCTGATTGAAGCCAACCCAGGCCCGGGCATGGGCGTACTGATGGCCTACATGTTCTTCGGCCGCGGCAGCGCCAAGCAATCCGCCGGCGGTGCGGCAATCATTCACTTCCTGGGCGGCATCCACGAAATCTACTTCCCTTACGTGCTGATGAACCCGCGCCTGCTGCTGGCGGTGATCCTGGGCGGCATGACCGGCGTCTTCACCCTGACGATGCTGAACGGCGGCCTGGTTTCTCCGGCTTCTCCGGGTTCGATCCTGGCGGTGCTGGCGATGACGCCGAAAGGCGCCTACTTCGCCAACATTGCGGCGGTGTGCGCAGCCTTTGCCGTCTCCTTCGTGGTGTCCGCTTTCCTGCTGAAAACCTCCAAGGTGAAAGAGGATGACGATCTGGAAGCCGCAACCCGTCGCATGCAAGAGATGAAATCGCAGTCCAAAGGCGGCGCAGCGGCGCCGGCATCGGTCGACGGCGATCTGAGCACCGTGCGCAAAATCATCGTCGCCTGCGATGCGGGCATGGGCTCCAGCGCCATGGGCGCCGGGGTGCTGCGCAAGAAAGTGGCCGACGCCGGGCTGAAGAACATCTCGGTGACCAACAGCGCCATCAACAGCCTGCCGGACGACGTGGATCTGGTGATCACCCACCGCGATCTGACCGAGCGCGCGATGCGCCACGCGCCGCAGGCCCAGCACATCTCGCTGACCAACTTCCTCGACAGCAAGCTGTACAGCGATCTGGTCGATCGCTTGGTGGCGGTCAACAAAACCAGCGACAACCAGCAGAAGGTGCTGGGCGCGCTGGACGACAGCTTCGAAGCCGGTGAGCCGAACCTGTTCAAGCTGAGCGAGAGCAACGTGTTCCTCAACCTGCAGGCCAGCGACAAAGAGCAGGCGATCCGCTTCGCCGGCGAGCAGCTGGTGAAAGGCGGCTACGTCGAGGCGGAGTACGTGCCGGCGATGCTGGAGCGCGAGAAACTCACCTCCACCTACCTGGGCGAGTCGATCGCCGTGCCGCACGGCACCATCGAGGCCAAAGACCGGGTGCTGCGCACCGGCGTGGTGTTCTGCCAGTACCCGCAGGGCGTGCGCTTCGGCGAGGAAGAGGATGAAGTGGCCCGCCTGGTGATCGGCATCGCCGCGCGCAACAACGAGCATATCCAGGTGATCACCAGCCTGACCAACGCGCTGGATGACGAGAGCGTGATCGAGCGGCTGGCGAATACCACCAGCGTGCAGGAAGTGCTGGACCTGCTCGGCGGCAAAAAAGCCGGATAACAGAATCATTTTAAAGGGTGCAGCTTGCTGCACCCTTCGACATTAAGAAGGTAGAGTTATGAAAGCATTACATTTTGGCGCAGGGAACATCGGCCGCGGTTTTATCGGCAAGCTGCTGGCGGACGCAGGGGTTGAGCTGACCTTCGCCGACGTCAATCAAACGGTGCTGGATTTGCTGAACAGCCGTAAAAGCTACGCGGTGCACGTGGTGGGCGAGCAAGAACGCGTGGAGAACGTCAACAACGTCAGCGCCGTCAACAGCGGCAGCGAGGCGGCGGTGGCGCTGATCGCTGAGGCGGATCTGGTGACCACCGCCGTTGGCCCGCAAATTCTCGGTAAAATCGCCGGCACGATCGCTAAAGGGCTGGTGCTGCGTCATCAGCAGGGCAATGTGCAGCCGCTGAACATCATCGCCTGCGAGAACATGGTGCGCGGCACCAGCCAGCTGAAACAGCATGTGTTCGCCGCGCTGCCGCAGGACGAGCAGGCATGGGTTGAGCAGCACGTCGGCTTCGTCGATTCGGCGGTCGACCGCATCGTGCCGCCGGCGGACAGCAGCGATCCGCTGGAAGTGACGGTGGAAACCTTCAGCGAATGGATCGTCGATCAGACCCAGTTCAAAGGCCAGCCTCCGGCGATCGCCGGCATGGAGCTGACCGACAACCTGATGGCGTTCGTCGAGCGCAAGCTGTTCACCCTCAATACCGGTCACGCCATCACCGCCTACCTCGGCCAACAGGCCGGGCTGCAAACCATTCGTGACGCCATTCTCGACCCGGCGATCCGCCGCGTGGTGAAAGGGGCGATGGAAGAGAGCGGCGCGGTGCTGATCAAGCGCTACGGCTTCGACGCCGACAAGCACGCCGCCTACATCAACAAAATCCTCGGCCGCTTCGAAAACCCTTATCTGCACGACGACGTCGAGCGCGTGGGCCGCCAGCCGCTGCGCAAACTGAGCGCCGGCGATCGCCTGATCAAACCGCTGCTGGGCACGCTGGAATACGGCCTGCCGCACGCCAACCTGATCCAGGGCATCGCCGCCGCCATGAGCTACCGCAGCGAACAGGATCCGCAGGCGCTGGAATTGGCGGAATTGCTGAACACGCTCGGGCCGAAAGCCGCGCTGGCGCAAATTTCCGGCCTGCCGGCGGAAAGCGAGGTTGTAGAAGAGGCCGTTGCTGTGTATAACGCCATGCACAAGTAGAATCGTGATGATGAACACCCGAGCGCAGCTTGCTGCGCTCCTGCAACCCGAGTTCGGCATCGACGGCCCTCCCCACGCCTTTCGAAAAGCGACGATGGAAGAAGCACAGGCATTTGAAAACCAGGTTCTGGAAAAGCTGAACGCGGGCAAAACGGTGCGCAGCTTCCTGATCGCGGCGGTAGAGCTGCTGGCGGAAGCGCTCAACGTGCTGGTGGTGCAGGTATTCCGCAAGGATGACTACGCGGTGAAATATGCCGTCGAACCGCTATTGTCCGGCAGCGGCCCGCTCGGGGAGCTGTCGGTGCGCCTGAAGCTGATGTACGGGCTGGGGGTGATCTCCCGCCACGAATATGAAGACGCCGAGCTGCTGATGGCGATGCGCGAAGAGCTGAACCACGACGGCTCGGAATACCGCTTCGTCGACGACGAAATTCTCGGGCCCTTCGGCGAGCTGCACTGCGTGGCCGCGCTGCCGCCGGTGCCGACCTTCCTGCAGCCGGGCGAAGCGGATGAAGCGCTGATCGCCATGCAGCGCCAGCGCTATCAGCAGATGGTGCGCTCCACCATGGTGCTGTCCATTACCGATCTGATCGCCGGTATCGGCGCCAAACAACCTTCCCGACTCTCTCCTCTCGGCCGCGGCTAAGCAAAGGCCGCGCGCCACTCGTCGAACAACAACCACAGCGCGGTGGCGGCCATCAGGCCGGACATCACGCCGTTGAAGGCGCGCAGTTTCCAGGTGACCCGCAGCGCGTTGCGCAACCGGTCGCCCAGCACCGCCCACAGCAGCACGCACGGCAGGTTCAGCAGCGCGAAGCCGGCGATGACCGACAGCGTATGGACAAAGGTGGCGCCTTCGCGCGGGGTGAACAGGATCGCCACGTTGATCACCATCAGCCAGGCCTTGGGGTTGACCGCCTGAAACAGCGCGCCATTGAGCAGGCTCATCGGCTGCGCCTGCTCTTTGGCGTCCGGCGAGGCCGCCTGGAACAGTTTCCATGACAGCCACAGCAGGTAGGCGCAGCCGATCACCGCCAGTGGGAGGCGGATGACGCCGGCCCAGCTCAGCGCCAGCGCCAGCAGTGGAATAATGATCGCCAGCTGCACCGCACAGCCGACGCAGATGCCAAGCAGCATCGGCAGGGTGCGGCGCAGGCCGAAGTTGACGCCCGACGAGGCCAGCAGCAGGTTGTTGGGGCCGGGGGTAATCGACATGACGGTGACGTAGCTGACAAAGGCGGAGTCCAGCATGACAGGTTCCTTGAAAATGGCGGTAATCACGAGAGGATCAGCATAATCGCTGCGATGGGATGGTGACAGAACCACAAATCGGATATTGTCATGGTTACAGTTGTGCAAAATGTAAACTGTACCCATTGCCTGGAGAGAAACTGTGACCCTGCTCGATGAAACCCCGGATACCCGTTACCTGCAGCTGGCGGATACGCTGGCCGAGGCCATTCGCCGCGGCACGCTACGGCCCGGCGACCGCCTGCCGTCGGTACGGCGCTGTGCGCAAACTCATCGCGTCAGCATCAATACGGTAGTATCGGCTTACCGCACGCTGGAGGATCGCGGGCTGATCGAAGCGCGGCCGCAGTCGGGGTTTTATGTTCGCAGCACGCTGCCGGCGCTGAAGATGGCCTCGGCGCCCAGCGGGCGCATCGAACCGCCGGCGGACGACGTGCTGGCGCTGATCGACACCGTGTTTGCCGCCCAGCAAAACCCGGCTTTCACCAACATTGCGCTGGCCTGCCCGCAGACCAGCGATTTTTATCCCGGCGGCAAGTTGGGGCGCATGCTGTCCTCACAGCTGCGCCGTCAGCCGGATCTGATCGGGCAGTACCCGTTGCCGCCCGGCAGCCTGCGGCTGCGTCAGCAGATCGCCCGCCGCTCGATGACGCTGGGCATGCTGCTGGAGCCGGGCGACGTGGTGCTGACCCACGGCTGCATGGAAGCGCTGCAGCTGGCGCTGCGCGTCACCACCAAACCGGGTGACTGCGTCGGGCTGGAGTCGCCAACCTATTTCTATCTGCTGCCGCTGCTGGCCAGCCTGGGGCTGAAAGCGCTGGAAATCCCCACCGATCCGCAGCTGGGGCTGTCGCTGGACGCGCTGGAACTGCTATTGAACGAGAAACGGCTGAACGCGGTGATCGCCATGCCGACGGTGCAAAACCCGCTGGGCTGCACTATGCCGCTGGCGGCGAAAAAGCGGCTGGCGCGGCTGATGAACGATCATCAGGTGCCGTTGATTGAAGACGGGCTGTATGCCGAGATCCAGTTCGGCGGCGCGTTGTCGCCGGCGGTGAAGGCGTTCGATCGCGACGGCTGGGTGCTGTTTTGCTCCAGCTTTACCAAAACGCTGGCGCCGGACTTTCGCGTCGGCTGGATCTGCGGCGGCCGTTTCCACGAGGCGTTGCGCAAGCTGAAGGCGGTGTCATCGATGTCCGAGTCGCAGCTGCTGTCGGAAACGCTGGCGACCTTCCTGGAGAGCGGCGGCTACGATCACCATTTGCGCAACCTGCGCAAGCGTTATGCGGCGCAGGTGGACGAGGCGCGGGCGCTGATCGCCCGGCATTTCCCGCGCGGCACGCTGGCCACGCAGCCGGCGGGCGGATTCGTGTTTTGGGTCGAATTTCCCCCCGGCGTGGACAGCGTGGCACTGTTCCATCAGCTGTTGGAGGAGCAGATTTGTTTGACGCCGGGCACCCTGTATTCCCCGAGCGGGCGCTACCGCAACGCGCTGCGGCTCTCCTGCTGCTACCCGTTCAACGCGCGCTACACCCAGGCGTTGGCCCGGCTCGGCGCCAGGGCCTGCGAGATGAGCGGCCTGCCGCCCGGCATTGCGCAGGACGGGTAACGGCGCGCGCCTTTTGCTACAATGCCGGTATCATTGATTAGCGTGCCATTTTGGGCACAACGGGCCAGAGACCATGAAAGAGAAAGAAAAGGCAGAGATCAAGCGCCTGAGCGACCTGCTGGACGCCTTGAACCACAAAGACGCCACCGTGATCCAACAGGGCAACCCTGAGTTGATCGCGCAGCACACCAAAGAGAAAGAGAAACTGGCGACGGAGATCGAACGCCTGAAAAACGTGCGCGGCGAGAAGCTGAGCGCCGAAGCGCAGAAGCTGAGCAAGCTGCCGTTCAGCCGCGAGATCACCAAGAAAGAGCAGGCCGATATGGGTGCGCTGAAGAAGAGCGCGCGCGGGCTGATCGTGGTGCACCCGATGACCGCGCTGGGCCGCGAGATGGGCCTGAAAGCGGTCACCGGTTACGCCAAGAAAGCGTTCTGAACCCCCGGGCATCAGACCTTGGTGGTGAAATACGCCTTGGTCTGATAGGGCACGGTGACCGTGTCCTGGCCCCGCAGTTCCTCTTCTTCCGCCACCAGCTGGCGCAACTGCTCGATAACCTGCTCCTGTTGCGGCTGCGGCAGCGCGGCGATAAAGCTGGTTGAACGCACCCGGTTGTAGATCACGTCCTCCACCGCGCCGCGGTGACCCAGCATAAACACCTGCTCCTGCAGCGGTTCAAAGCCTTTGAACGGGAAGAATTTGCGCCATTCGCCGGTATAGAAACGCGGCGCATCGCCTTCGTGGCTATCGACGATCTGATTCAATTTACGCACCCAACCGACGCGCGCATCGCGCATGTTCCACACCAGACCGAGTTTGCCGCCGGGCTTGAGGATGCGCTGGATTTCCGCCAGCGCCTGCGGCGTGGCGAACCAGTGGAAGGATTGGGCGCAGACCACCGCATCGACGGACTCGTCCGGCAACGGGATCGCCTCGGCGGTGCCCGCCAGCGTTTTCACCTGCGGCAGCGCCGCCGACAGTTTTTCCAGCATTTGCGGCACCGGTTCGACGGCGATCACCTGCGCGCCGGTTTCCAGCAGGCGCGGGGTAAACTTGCCGGTACCGGCGCCGAGATCGATGACCGTCATGCCGGCGTGCAGGCCGATAGTTTCACGCAGCCAGACGGCGATTTCCGGCGGGTAATCCGGCCGGCCTTTCACATAGCGATCGGCGTTGGCCTGATAGCCTTCGGCGGCGGCGTGATGAATCGAATGGATCGGGGTGGTCATTACCTGGCTCCTGGCTGAAAAAACGTGCGGCTACAGTATAGGCGGAAGAATAGGGTTAACGCGGCATTCGGCGCACGTTTTTCATCTTTTCCGCCCGCGATTTCAACGGCCGAGCAGGCGGCGGTTGAAGTCCTCGAGGCGCCCTTCGGCAAGCCGCGTGAGCATGGTCTTGCTCCAGCTGGCGGAGAGGCCGGCCACCGCCAACAGGCGGCGATACTGTTCCGCGTCGAACGGCATGTGCCAGGCGATGGCGATGGCTTCGGCGACCGACACGTCGCTGTTGCGCGCCGCCAGCTCCAGCGGACGATCGCCGCTGACCGCGCCCGGCGACACCACCCGATACAGCCAGCCGCAGCGGCCGCTTTGCTGCATCAGCACCGAAATGTCCTCGATGGCGAAGTGATAATTGAGCTTGAAGCACGGTGAGCGCGGCTGGGTGACCTGGATCAGCGCTTCGCCCCAGCGGAAGATGTCGCCCATAAACACATTGTGTTCGGTCAGCCCTTCGGTGGAGATATTCTCGCCGAAGGCCGGGGCGCAAAACTGCTCTGCCTGCGCCGGAAACTGCTCGCGCCAGTGGACGTAATGCTCGCGCGGGTAGTGGCACAGCGCGCGATCCGGCCCGCCGTGGTAGCTTTTTTCCGCCTGTTCGTCGCCTTCCAGGCCGAGCGGCGTGAGCCGGATGGCGCCATCCACCTGGCGTTTGGCGATGGCGCTGGGGCGCCCGCCTTCGTAGGGTTGAATATTGCCGATGTAAACGTCTGGGTGATGCATGTGCGCCTCCGTGTCTCGCGTCGAGGGCTCAGCATAGCCTGAGTTGTGCCGGGGGGACATAACAACCCGCCCGAAAATCCTCGGGCGGGCGGCGGGGCATCAGAAGGTGGTCCAGTTCTCTTCCGCTGCGGCGTTGGCGGCCGCGGGTTTTACCGCCGGCGCTTTCGGCGCGGCGGCTTTCACGGCGGCGGGTTCGGTCTGCTCCGCCAAACGGAACACCGAGACGCTCTGCAGCAGCATGTCGGCCTGTTCTTCCAGCGAATCGGCGGCGGCGGCGGACTCTTCCACC
The DNA here is from genome assembly GCF_900182895.1 of Serratia sp. CC22-02. Lineage (NCBI taxonomy): Bacteria > Pseudomonadati > Pseudomonadota > Gammaproteobacteria > Enterobacterales > Yersiniaceae > Serratia > Serratia sp. CC22-02. The sequence continues at coordinate 92,894 of NZ_FXUD01000006.1, forward strand.
AGCGCGGCGTTCTGCTGGGTGGTGTGGTCCATCTCGACGATCGCCTGGCCAATCTGGGCGATGCCGCGCGTCTGCTCATCGGAGGCGGCGGCGATCTCGGCCATGATGTCGCGCACGTGGGTGACCGAGCGGACGATCTGTTCCATGGTGTTGCCGGTGCTTTCCACCAGTTCGGTGCCGGTTTTCACCCGGCTGACCGATTCGGCGATCAGCCCTTCGATCTCCTTGGCCGCCTGGGCGCTGCGGCTCGCCAGGCTGCGCACTTCGCTGGCAACCACCGAGAAGCCCCGACCCTGTTCGCCGGCGCGCGCCGCTTCTACCGCGGCGTTGAGCGCCAGGATGTTGGTCTGGAAGGCAATGCCGTTGATCAGGGTGGTAATTTCGGCGATACGCTGCGAACTGCTGGAGATATCGCGCATGGTGCTGACCACGTTTTCCACCAGCTTGCCGCCCTGCTGCGCGGTCTGCGAGGCATCGGTGGCCAGCTGATTGGCGTGATGGGCGTTGTCGGCGTTCTGTTTCACCGTGGCGGTCAGCTGTTCCATGCTGGCGGCGGTTTCCTCGACCGCCGCCGCCTGCTGCTCGGTGCGGGAAGAGAGATCGGTGTTGCCGGCGGCGATTTCCGCAGAGGCGGTAGAAACCTGGCTGACCCCCATCTGGATCTTCTCAATCATGGTGCGCAGGTTTTGGCTCATGGCCGCCACCGCGTTCAGCAACTGCCCCAGCTCGTCGCGGCGGGTGCTGGTCTGCGCCTGGCGCAGGTCACCGCCGGCGATGCGTTCCGCCATCGCCAGCGTACTGTGCAGCGGACGGGTGATCTGCAGCGTGATGCGCCAGGCGATAAGCACCCCGGCGATGATGGCGATCAGGGTGGTGATGCCCATTTGCAGCTGCGCCAGATTGATGTTGTTGCGCGTCTGCACCAGCTCGTCCTGCATAAAGGCGTTGACCAGCATGCCGATCGCTTGCGCGCGTTCGCCGAGCTGCCGGCTGATCTGCTGCTCGTGCTCATAGGCCGGCAGGTAAGCCGCGATGCGGTTTTTGTAATCGTCCAGGGCGGCTAGCAGCGGCTGCAGCTGCGGGCGCTGCGCGTCGCTCACCCTGCGGCTCAGGGCGTTGGCCGCGTCGCGCGCGTCGTCGATGGCCGCCATCAGCGGGGCTTCGGTTTCCTTGTTCAGGCTCAGCAGCAGGCCGCGCGCGCCGTAGCGCACCTGGGTCAGCTTCTGGTTCAGCTGGATGAAGGCCAGCTGCAGATCGCCGTTGGTCAGCTGGCGTTCCACCTGGCTCAGGCTGGCCTGCACTTCCGACATGTTCCAGCTCTGGCGCACCGCGTCTTTCGCCGTGACCGCCTGCTCAAAGACTTTTTGCTGCTGTTGATATTCCCCGATCAGCGTCACCAGACGCTGCAGATCCTTGCGGCTTTGGGCGTCCCAGTCCAGCGCCTGCCCCTGGTCTATCAGTTTGACGGCGTTCTCAATATTGGCGCGGTTGTTCTGAATGTACTCCGGCCGGTAGGTCTGGCCGTACATGGCGCGATTGTATTTGGCCTGGTTGATCTCCTCGTTCAGCCGGTTGCTGAAGTCGATGCGATCGGCGCGGGATTCGATGATGTGCAGATATTGCGCCCCGGTGCCGGCGATGACGACCGCCAACAGCAGCAACAGCGCGAAGCCGAGACCGAGCTTTTTACCTACGGTGAGATGAGTGAACTTTCCTGCCAATGCTTGCAATGCCGCCATAGCGTTTTTCCTTCTCCGGGCGAACGTCAATTGAACAAACCATCGGCAAGAAGTGGTCAAACTTTAGCGGATTTCAGGCAAAAAAATACCCGCCGGTGGCGGGCATCTTCATCAACGGGGGCGAATTACTTCTTCGCGGCGAAGCGTGCGGCGGCTTCATCCCAGTTGACCACGTTCCAGAACGCCTTGATGTAGTCAGGGCGTTTGTTCTGATATTTCAGGTAGTAAGCGTGTTCCCACACGTCCAGACCGATGATTGGGAAACCGGAAGCGCCGGCGACGGCTTCGCCCATCAGCGGGCTGTCCTGGTTAGCGGTAGACACCACGGCCAGTTTGCCGTCTTTCAGCACCAGCCAGGCCCAACCGGAACCGAAGCGGGTGGCTGCGGCTTTCTCGAACTCTTCCTGGAATTTCTCAACGCTGCCGAAATCGCGCTCGATGGCCGCTTTCAGATCGCCGCCCAGCGTGGTGCCGGTTTTCAGGTTTTTCCAGAAGAAGCTGTGGTTGGCGTGGCCGCCGGCGTTATTGCGCATGAAGGTGCGTTTGTCGGCAGGCACTTTATCCAGATCCTGGATCAGCTCTTCAACGCTGTATTTGGCCAGCTCAGGGTAGGCTTCCAGCACGGTGTTGGCGTTGTTGACGTAGGTCTGGTGGTGTTTGGTGTGATGGATTTCCATCGTCTGCTTGTCGAAATGCGGTTCCAGTGCGTCGTAAGCGTACGGCAGGGATGGCAGTGAATAACTCATAATCATCATCTCCAGTGGTGTATGGGCGGCGCAAAGGGCGAGCACCGCGTAAGCAGTCGGATCATTATAGTTAATTAAATGATATTGAAAATGATTATCAATGCCCTGTGAACTGTGTGGTTAATGAACAAATCGCTGCGCTAACATACTGATAGAAGAGGGCGGCGGGGGCCGCGTCAAGCCGTCGATCCGGCGCGTGGGTTACTCTCTATACTGTAGGGAGCGCCAACGCCGAAATGTATCGAAATGTGCCAATGCGTTCACTGAATGAGCACGAGTGTGTAACAACCACAAGCACGCTGTGGTAATATGGCCGGCGTTCGTAGCAAGCATAACAACAGTGACATTCGCGTTTGCCGCGCTAGCGGGGCAGGCGCATTTGAACAATGTGACAATCGAGAGTGAAAGGAGACCCCCATGCAGGTCAGCAGAAGGCAGTTCTTTAAGATCTGCGCTGGCGGTATGGCAGGAACGACGGTGGCCGCGCTGGGCTTTGCCCCCGAAGTGGCGTTGGCGGAAACCCGGCAGTACAAACTGCTGCGCGCCCGCGAGACCCGTAATACCTGTACGTATTGTTCCGTCGGCTGTGGGCTGTTGATGTACAGCCTTGGTGATGGCGCCAAGAACGCCAAAGAAAGCATTTTCCATATCGAAGGGGATCCGGATCATCCGGTAAACCGCGGCGCGCTTTGCCCGAAAGGCGCCGGCCTGGTTGACTTCATCCACAGCGAAAGCCGCCTCAAGTACCCGGAATATCGGGCTCCAGGGTCGGACAAATGGCAACGCATCAGCTGGGACGACGCCTTTACCCGCATCGCCAAGCTGGTGAAAGAAGACCGCGACGCCAACTTCATCAAAACCAACGACCAGGGCGTTACCGTCAACCGTTGGCTGACCACCGGCATGCTGTGCGCCTCGGCCGCCAGCAACGAAACCGGTTTTCTGTCGCAAAAATTTAGTCGCGCTCTCGGCATGCTTGCCGTAGACAACCAGGCGCGTGTCTGACACGGACCAACGGTAGCAAGTCTTGCTCCAACATTTGGTCGCGGTGCGATGACCAACCACTGGGTTGATATCAAGAACGCGAATTTGATTATCGTCATGGGCGGTAATGCGGCGGAAGCGCATCCGGTGGGGTTCCGCTGGGCGATGGAAGCCAAAATACACAACAATGCCAAGCTGATCGTGATCGATCCGCGCTTTACCCGAACCGCATCGGTGGCGGACTTTTACACGCCGATCCGCTCCGGGACCGACATCGCTTTCCTGTCGGGCGTGTTGCTGTATCTGATGACCAACAACAAGTTCAACCGCGAATACGTCGAGGCCTACACCAACGCCAGCCTGCTGGTGCGGGAAGACTTTGCCTTCGAAGACGGCTTGTTCAGCGGCTACGACGCGGAAAACCGCAAGTACGACAAAACCACCTGGAACTACCAGTTCGACGAGAACGGCTTCGCCAAGCGCGACGTCACGCTGCAGGATCCGCGCTGCGTGTGGAACATGCTGAAACAGCACGTGAGCCGCTACACGCCTGACGTGGTGACCAACATCTGCGGCACGCCGAAGGACGATTTCCTCAAGGTGTGCGAATACATCGCCGAAACCTGCGTCGCGGATAAAACCGCTTCGTTCCTGTATGCCCTGGGCTGGACTCAGCACTCGGTCGGCGCGCAGAACATCCGTACCATGGCGATGATCCAGCTGCTGCTCGGCAACATGGGCATGGCGGGCGGCGGCGTCAACGCGCTGCGCGGCCACTCCAACATCCAGGGGCTGACCGATCTCGGCCTGCTGTCGCAGAGCCTGCCGGGTTACATGACGCTGCCGTCGGAGAAACAGACCGATCTCGAGACCTACCTGAAGGCCAACACGCCGAAGGCGCTGCTGCCGGGCCAGGTGAACTACTGGGGCAACTACCCGAAATTCTTCGTCAGCATGATGAAGACCTTCTACGGCGACAAGGCGCAGAAGGACAACAGCTGGGGCTTTGACTGGTTGCCGAAGTGGGACAAAGGCTACGACGTGCTGCAGTACTTCGAAATGATGGCGCAGGGCAAGGTCAACGGCTACTTCTGCCAGGGCTTTAACCCGGTGGCGTCGTTCCCAAATAAAAACAAGGTAGTGGCTTCGCTGTCCAAGCTGAAGTTCCTGGTGACCATCGATCCGTTGAACACCGAGACCTCCAACTTCTGGCAGAACCACGGCGAGTTCAACGAGGTGGATCCTTCGCAGATCCAGACCGAAGTGTTCCGCCTGCCGTCTACCTGCTTCGCCGAAGAAAACGGCTCGATCGTCAACTCCGGCCGCTGGCTGCAGTGGCACTGGAAAGGCGCAGATGCCCCGGGCGAAGCGCTGAACGACGGCGAGATCCTGGCGGGCATCTTCAGCCGCCTGCGCGAGATGTATGCGCGCGACGGCGGTGCGGTGCCGGAACAGGTGCTGAACATGCGCTGGGACTACCTGACGCCGGACAACCCGTCGCCGGAAGAGGTGGCGCAGGAGAATAACGGTAAGGCGCTGGCGGATCTGCTGGATGCCGACGGCAAAGTGCTGGTGAAAAAAGGCGAGCTGCTTAGCTCGTTCGCGCAGCTGCGCGACGACGGCACCACCGCCAGCGGTTGCTGGATCTTCGCCGGCAGCTGGACGCCGGCCGGCAACCAGATGGCGCGGCGCGACAACGCCGATCCGTCCGGCCTCGGCAATACGCTGGGCTGGGCCTGGGCATGGCCGCTCAACCGCCGCATCCTGTACAACCGCGCCTCGGCGGACCCGCAGGGTAAACCGTGGGATCCGAAACGCCAGCTGCTGGAGTGGGACGGCGCCAAGTGGGTCGGGGCCGATATCCCGGACTACAGCACCGCCGCGCCGGGCAGCGACGTCGGGCCGTTCATCATGCAGCCGGAGGGCATGGGCCGCCTGTTCGCCACCGACAAGATGGCGGAAGGGCCGTTCCCTGAACACTACGAGCCGTTCGAAACGCCGCTCGGCACCAACCCGCTGCACCCAAACGTGGTGTCCAACCCGGCGGCGCGCGTGTTCAAGGACGATCTGGCGGCGATGGGCAAATCCGACAAGTTCCCTTACGTCGGCACCACCTATCGTTTGACCGAGCACTTCCACTACTGGACCAAGCACGCGCGGCTGAACGCCATCGCGCAGCCGGAGCAGTTCGTGGAGATCGGTGAGAAGCTGGCGGAGAAGAAAGGCATCAAGCAGGGCGACACCGTGAAGGTCAGCTCCAACCGCGGCTACATCAAGGCCAAGGCGGTGGTGACCAAGCGTATTCGCACGCTGCAGGTGCACGGCCAGGAAGTCGACACCATCGGTATCCCGATCCACTGGGGTTACGAAGGGGTGGCGAAGAAAGGCTTTATCGCCAACACGCTGACGCCGTTCGTCGGCGACGCCAATACGCAAACGCCGGAGTTCAAGGCGTTCCTGGTCAACGTGGAAAAGGTGTAACGGAGACGAATTATGGCCATGCAATCTCAAGACATCATTCGTAAATCCGCCACCAATGGTTTCACGCCGGCGCCGCGCGCCCGTGACCACCAGGAAGAAGTGGCCAAACTGATCGATGTCACCACCTGTATCGGCTGCAAGGCCTGTCAGGTGGCCTGTTCCGAATGGAACGACATCCGCGACGAGGTGGGGCACAACGTCGGGGTGTACGATAACCCCGCCGATCTGACCGCCAAGTCGTGGACGGTGATGCGCTTCTCCGAGGTGGAGGAAAACGGCAAGCTGGAATGGCTGATCCGCAAGGATGGCTGCATGCACTGCGCCGATCCGGGCTGTCTGAAGGCCTGCCCGTCGGAAGGCGCGATCATTCAGTACGCCAACGGCATCGTCGACTTCCAGTCCGAGCACTGCATCGGCTGCGGCTACTGCATCGCCGGCTGCCCGTTCGACGTACCGCGCATGAACAAGGACGACAACCGGGTGTACAAGTGTACCCTGTGCGTCGACCGCGTGGACGTCGGCCAGGAACCGGCCTGCGTGAAAACCTGCCCGACCGGCGCCATTCACTTCGGCACCAAGGAAGCGATGAAGCAGGTGGCGGCAGATCGCGTCAGCGAGCTGAACACCCGCGGCTACCAGAACGCCGGTCTGTACGATCCGGCGGGGGTGGGCGGCACGCACGTGATGTACGTGCTGCACCACGCCGACAAACCGCAGCTGTACCACGGTTTGCCGGACAACCCGAGCATCAGCCCGGCGGTGACCTTCTGGAAGGGCGTGTGGAAACCCCTGGCGGCCATCGGCTTTGCCGCCACCTTCGCGGCCAGCGTGTTCCACTATGTCGGCGTCGGGCCTAACCGCGTCGACGATGAGGACGAGCACGACGAGTCGCATGACGAGGAGACGCGCAAATGAGAAAGGAAAAGCCCATTCAGCGTTACAGCGCACCGGAGCGCATCAACCACTGGATCGTGGCGTTCTGCTTCGTGTTCGCCGCCATCAGCGGGCTGGGGTTCTTCTTCCCCTCCTTCAACTGGCTGATGAACATCTTCGGGACGCCGCAGCTGGCGCGCATTCTGCACCCGTTTGTCGGGGTGATCATGTTTGCCGCGTTCCTGCTGATGTTCCTGCGCTACTGGAAGCATAACCTGATCAACCGGGAAGATATCGTCTGGGCCAAGAACATCCACAAAATCGCCATGAACGAGGAAGTGGGTGACACCGGGCGCTATAATTTCGGCCAGAAGTGCGTGTTCTGGGCGGCGATTATCAGCCTGGTGCTGCTGCTGGCCAGCGGCGTGGTGATCTGGCGGCCGTATTTTGCGCCGTCGTTCTCCATCCCGCTGATCCGCATCGCGCTGCTGGTGCATTCGCTGGCCGCGGTCGGCCTGATTATCGTGATTATGGTGCACATTTACGCCGCATTGTGGGTAAAAGGCACCATTACCGCGATGGTGGAAGGCTGGGTGCCGGCGGCCTGGGCCAAGAAACATCATCCGCGCTGGTACCGTGAGGTCCGCGAGAAACGACAGGAAGATAAACCCTGATGAGTATCCGCATCGTTCCTAAAGAGCAGTTAGGGGCACAGCGTGAGAAGTCCACAACGGCGGAGAATATCCCGCCGTTACTTTTCGCCAACCTGAAAAGCCTGTACAGCCGCCGCGCCGATCGTCTGCGTCAGCTGGCGGTCGACAATCCGCTGGGCGACTACCTGAACTTCGCCGCTGAGCTGGCGCAGGCGCAGCAGCATGCGCTGCACGATAACCCGCTGGAGCTCGATCTGAGCGAAGCGCTGGCGCAGGGCGCCGCCAGCGGCAAACCGCCGCTCGATCTGAGCGTGTTCCCGCGTAGCGAGCACTGGCGCAAGCTGCTGACGTCGCTGATCGCCGAGCTGCGCCCGCAGGCGCAGGAGCATATCCTGGCGGTGCTGGACAACCTGGAGAAAGCCTCGGCGCACGAGCTGGAGTTGATGGCCGACGCCTTGCTCAACCGCGAGTTCGGCAAGGTGGGCAGCGAGAAGGCGCCGTTCCTCTGGGCCGCGCTGTCGCTCTATTGGGCGCAGATGGCCAGCCTGATCCCCGGCAAGGCGCGCGCCGAATACGGCGAGCAGCGCCAGTTCTGCCCGGTGTGCGGCAGCATCCCGGTCTCCAGCATGGTGCACATTGGCACCGTCAACGGCCTGCGCTACCTGCACTGCAACCTGTGCGAAAGCGAATGGCACGTGGTGCGGGTGAAGTGCAGCAACTGCGAGCAGACCCGCGATCTCAACTACTGGTCGCTGGACAGCGAGCAGGCGGCGGTGAAGGCGGAGAGCTGCGGCGACTGCGGCACTTACCTGAAGATCCTCTATCAGGAAAAAGACCCGCAGGTCGAAGCGGTGGCCGACGATCTGGCTTCGCTGGTGCTGGACGCCCGCATGGAAGAAGAAGGCTTCGGCCGCAGCAGCATCAATCCGTTCCTGTTCCCGGCGGAGTAACCGCCCGGCCCCGTTCGCGCGGGGCCGGACCAGCAATTTCAGAACGGGCTTCTGGCATTCGCCCGGGCGAGTTGCTACGTTTAGGCCATAACGCGCCAAGCGAAAGGAACCACGATGTTAAACCCCCTGGCAAAATTGACCGCGGTCGCCGTGCTGGCGATGGGACTGGCGGCCTGCGACAACAAAGACGACACCAAACCGGCGGTGCCGCCACCGGACACCAAGCCGACCGTGACGCAGCCCGCGCCACCGCCGCCGCCTGCGCCGGCAGAAACCCCGTCCGCGCCACCGGGGCTGAACGTGTCGCTGCAGAAGGGCAAAATCACCTTCGAGCTGCCGCCGGGCTTTAGCGATCAGACGCTGAACAGCGGCATCATCAACGACAGCACCTCCACCATTCAGCGCTTCCTTGACGGCAAGTCGCGCCAGAGCGCGGTTTCGTCCGAGGTGATCCCGCCGGACGACATGAAGCTCAACACCAGCGACAAAATGCTGAAAGAGCTGGCGCAGAGCGCCATCACGGTGCTGGCCGAGCGCTATCAGAATATCCAGACCACCAAAGAAGAGAACTTCACCGTCGGCAAACAGAAGTTTCGCCGGGTGGATACCGAGCAGACCGTCAACGGGCAGAAGGTGGTGTCCACGCTGGTGCTGACGGTGTTCAACAAGCGGGTGGTGACGCTGCAAATGCTGTCGCCGGCCAAAACGCCGGAAGTGCACCAGGCGCTGGTGCAGAGGATTATCGATACCCTGGCGGTGAAGTAAGGGCGCCGCGCCGCGGCCAGGACGAAGCGGAGGAGAACGGATGAAGCTTATCGGCAGTTACACCAGTCCCTTTGTGCGCAAGATTTCCGTGATGCTGTTGGAGAAGGGGATCGCGTTCGAATTCGTCAACGATCCGCCGTATGAGCCCGGCAGCCGGGTGAAGGAGCTGAACCCGCTCGCCAAGGTGCCGGTGCTGATCGCCGATGACGGCGAGGTGTTTTACGACTCGCCGGTGGTGGCCGAATACCTTGAGCTGCTGGCGGTGGAACCGGCGTTCTTGCCGGCCGATCGCGCCGCCGCGTTGCGCGTCCGCCAGGTGGCGGCGCTGGCGGACGGCGTGACCGAAGCGGCGGCGACCCTGTTTCGCGAAAGCCGGCGCGCGCCGGAAAAACAGGACGAAAACTGGATGCTGCGTCAGCGTGACAAACTGACGCAGGGGTTGGATGCGCTGGAGGCGCTGGCGCGGGAAAAAACGTGGCTCAATGCCGAGCGGCTGACGCTGGCGGATATCGCCACCGGCTGCGCGCTGGGCTACCTCAATTTCCGCCGCATCCTGCCCAACTGGTGCGTCGAGCGCCCGGCGCTGGTCAAGCTGGCCGAACGCCTGTTCGCCCGCGAAAGCTTCGCCCGCACCTCGCCTCCCTGAGCTTTTTTATCCCCCGCCGCGGCGGGGTTTTGCTATGCCGATACGTCTAAACTGAAAACCGAGCGACCATGAGCACTGAATCCCACCTTCTTTACAGCCAACTGCCCGCCATCGACCGCCTGCTGCGAGAACCCGCGATTGAACCGCTGGTGGCGCAGCATGGCCAGACGCTGATCGGCGAACTGCTGCGCCGGCTGCAGGCCGAGGCGCGCGCCGCGATCAGGCAACAGCAACGTTTACCCGCCTGGTGCGACGACTGGCCGCAGGCGCTGCGGGCGGAGCTGGCCCGGCAGCAACGCCCGGCTTTGCTGCCGGTGTTCAACCTCAGCGGCACCGTGCTGCACACCAACCTCGGGCGCGCCCTGCTGGCGCAGCCGGTGAAGGACGCGGTAAGCGCGGTGATGGGGGAGGCGGTGACGCTGGAGTACGATCTGGACGGCGCCGGGCGCGGCCATCGCGATCGGGCGGTGGCGGATCTGCTGTGCCGGCTGACCGGCGCGGAGGACGCCTGCATCGTCAATAACAACGCGGCGGCGGTGCTGCTGATGCTGGCGGCGATCGCTCCCGGCAAAGAGGTGGTGGTGTCGCGCGGCGAGCTGGTGGAGATCGGCGGCGCGTTCCGCATACCCGACGTGATGCGCCAGGCGGGCTGCCAACTGGTGGAGGTCGGCACCACCAACCGCACCCATCTGAAAGATTACCGCCAGGCCATCAACGAGCAGACCGGCCTGTTGATGAAGGTGCACACCAGCAACTACAGCATTCAGGGCTTTACCGCGGCGGTCGACGAGGCCGAACTGGCGCTGCTCGGGGCCGAACAGGGCGTGCCGACCGCCACCGATCTGGGCAGCGGCTCGCTGATCGACATGGCGCAGTACGGCCTGCCCGCCGAACCGATGCCGCAGCGGCTGCTGGCCGCCGGCGTCGATCTGGTGACGTTCTCCGGCGATAAGCTGCTGGGCGGCCCGCAGGCCGGCATCATCGTCGGCAAAAAGGCGCTGATCGCTCGCCTGCAGCAGCATCCGCTCAAACGCGCGCTGCGCGTCGGCAAGCTGACGCTGGCGGCCCTGGAGGCCACGCTGCGGCTCTATCTGCAGCCGGAAAAACTGGCTGAGCAGCTGCCGACGCTGCGGCTGCTGACCCGCCCGCAGCAGGAGATGCAACAGGCGGCCGAGCGGCTGCTGGCGGCGCTGACGCCACGGTTCACCGCCGATTTCGAGCTGCGTGCCGAACCGTGCTGGTCGCAGATTGGCAGCGGTTCACTGCCGGTGGATCGCCTGCCCAGCTATGCGCTGACCTTCACGCCGCGCGACGGCCGCGGCGCCACGCTGGAGGCGTTGGCTGAACGCTGGCGCCGCCTGCCGCAGCCGGTGATCGGCCGCCTCGGCGACGGCCGGCTGTGGCTGGATCTGCGCTGTCTGGAACAGGAAGGGGCGCTGATCGAAGCGCTGAGCGCCTCATGATCATCGCCACCGCCGGCCATGTCGATCATGGCAAAACCACCCTGCTGCAGGCGATCTCGGGGATCAACGCGGATCGCCTGCCGGAAGAAAAGCGCCGCGGCATGACCATCGATCTGGGGTACGCCTACTGGCCGCAGCCGGACGGCCGGGTGCTGGGCTTTATCGACGTGCCCGGCCACGAGAAATTCCTCGCCAATATGCTGGCGGGCGTCGGCGGTATCGACCATGCATTGCTGGTGGTGGCCTGCGACGACGGCGTGATGGCGCAAACCCGCGAGCATTTGGCGATCCTGCGCCTGAGCGGGCGCCCGGCGCTGACGGTGGCGTTGACCAAGGCCGACCGGGTGGACGCGGCGCGTGTCGATGAGGTACGCCGCCAGGTGCGCGACGAACTGGCGCGCCAGGGCTGGCCCGATGCACCGTTGTTTGTTACCGCGGCGGCGGCGGGAGAGGGCATCGAGGCGCTGCGCGCGCATTTGCTGGCGCTGCCCTCCGGCGAGCACGCGCTGACGCGCCGTTTTCGTCTGGCGGTAGACCGTGCGTTCAGCGTCAAAGGGGCGGGGCTGGTGGTGACTGGCACCGCGCTCGGCGGTCGGGTGCAGGTGGGGGATACGCTGTGGCTGACCGGCGCCGACGCGCCAGTGCGGGTGCGTGGCCTGCACGCCCAAAATCAGACCGTAGAACAGGCGCAGGCCGGGCAACGCATCGCGTTGAACATCAGCGGCGATGTCGATAGAGACCGGATCGCGCGCGGCGACTGGCTGCTGGCGCAGCGTCCACCGGAGACGGCGGAACGCATTCTGGTGGCGCTGGAAGCGGATCGGCCGATCCGCCATTGGCAGCCGCTGCATCTGCACCATGCCGCCAGCCACATCACCGGGCGCATTTCGCTGCTGAACGACGGGCTGGCGGAACTGATCCTCGATCGCCCGCTGTGGCTGGCGGAAAACGATCGGCTGGTGCTGCGCGACATCGGCGCACGGCAAACGCTGGGTGCGGCCCGGGTGCTCAGGCTGAGCGCCCCCAAGCGCGGCAAGCGCCAGCCGGACTACCTGGCATGGCTGCAGGCTCTGGCACAGGCGCAAGACGATGCGCAGGCGCTGGCGCTTGAGTTGCCGCAGGGCGCGCTGTCGCTGGCGGCGTTCGCCTGGGCGCGTCAGTTGACCGACGACGGCCTGGCGGCACTGCTGGCGGACCGCGATCTGCTGATCGTCGGTGACCGGGCGCTCGCGCAGGATCAGGTGCAACAGGCGGAGAGCCGGCTGCTGCAGGTGCTGGCGGAGTACCACCAACAGCACGCCGACCAGCTGGGGTTAGGGCGCGCCCGCCTGCGGCGCATGGCGCTGCCTCAGCAGCCGGAAGCGTTGGTGTTTATGATGATCGATCGGCTGTTGAAGGCCGGTGCGCTGCGCAATACGCGCGGCTGGCTGCATCTGCCGGAACACGGTCTGGCATTCAGCGCCGAAGAGGCGCCGCTGTGGGCGCGCATCGAACCGCTGTTCGGCGACGAGCCGTGGTGGGTGCGCGATCTGGCGAGCGAGTTGGGCGAGGAAGAGAGCCGGGTGCGGGCGCTGCTGCGCAAGGCGGCTCAGCTGGGCCATGTGACGGCGGTGGTGGTGGATCGCTACTACCTCAGCCGACGCATCGATCAGTTCGCGGCGCTGATCCGCGAGCTGGATGCGGAGCGGGGCGGCGCCAACGCCGCCGACTTCCGCGATCGGCTCGGCGTCGGGCGCAAGCTGGCGATCCAGGTGCTGGAGTTCTTCGATCGCAGCGGTTTTACCCGCCGCAAGGGCAACGAGCATCCGCTGCGCGACGGCGGGTTGTTCGGCAACTGATTGCGTGTTTTTTGTTCTCTTATGGCGGTATAATCAGCTTTAATCACTTTGATTGATGTCGATTGTATTGAGGAGCAAGACGATGAATACGAAAGTCATCACCGCTCATGTGCCGCTGCCTTTGGCTGAAAAAGTGGATGAAATGGCCGCCAAACTTGACCGCTCACGGGGATGGATAGTGAAGCAAGCCCTCGCCGCCTGGCTTGAGCAAGAGGAAGAGCGCCGTCGATTAACGCTGGCGGCGCTGGCCGATGTCGAACAGCAAAACGTTATCGATCATGAGTCGGTAGAAGCCTGGGCTGCCAGCCTGGACAGTGACGATCCGCTGCCGGTACCGCGCTGATGGAGGTAAAATGGACGAGTAAGGCGCTATCGGATTTGGCGCGTTTGTTTGAGTTTCTTGCTTTGGCTAACCGTACTGCGGCAGCGAATTCGGTGAAGGCTTTGGTCGCCGCGCCTAAAGCGTTGCTCGATAATCCTCGCTTGGGTGAAAGGTTGGACGAGTTTTTACCGCAGGAGGTGAGGCGTATTCTGGTCGGCCGCTATGAGATACGTTACCAGGTGCAGCCGGCAACGATTTATGTTCTGCGTATTTGGCATACCCGCGAAGAGCGATAGGCCGAATTCCCCTAGCCGATAAACCTGACGGCGGCCCGGCTGACGTCGGGCGTTTGGGCGGTGAGAAACGCCTGTAAGCGTTCGATCAGCGGCCGTTTCGCCGACTCCGCCGGCCAAACCAGATAGTAACCGTCGCCGGTGCGCACGGCGGCGTCACAAGGCAGCGCCAATAACCCCTCCTCAATGGTTCGCAGGCTCAGCGCCAGATCCCCGATCGAGATGCCGTGCCCGGCGATGGCCGCCGCATTGCCCTGTTCCAGCGAATCAAATACCTGGCCGCGTGCAAGATCGAACGGGGCCGCTATGCCGCTTTTTTGCAGCCAGCGCCGCCAGTCGCGCCGATCGGGCGAAGGGTGGATCAGCGGGCAGGCGGCGAGATCGCGTTGCCCGTCGGCGAGCAGCGCGGGGGCGCAAATCGGGACCAGCCATTCGTCGAACAGCTTGGCGGCGGCGGTGTTGGCGCCGAAATGGCCGTTGCCGAGCAGGATGGCGCAGTCGTAGGGTTCGCTGAAAAAATCCACGCTGTCGATGTCCATCCAGACGCTGGCTGCCTGCACGTCGAACGCCTGCGCCGTTTGCCGGAACCGGCTTAGGCAGTCCAGCAGCCAGCGCATGGTCAGGGTGGAGGGCGCCTTCAGCCGCAGCAGATCGCGGTGGCTTCTGAACAGCTCGCAGGCTTGCTCGATGCGGCCAAACCCTTGCTGCAGCTCGGCGGCGAAGATTTTCCCCTGCGGCGTGACCTCGATACGCGGGCCGTTGCGCTGGAACAGCCGGCAGCCGAAGTGCTGCTCCAGCGTTTTGATGTGCTTGCTGACCGCGCTCGGGGTGAGATGCAGCTCCTTGGCGGCCAGCGTGAACGAGCCGGTGCGGGCGGCGCTTTCGAAGGCGCGCAGGGCGTAAAGCGGCGGAAGGGAACTGGCCATCTCGGCGTCTCTAATAATGAGTCTGATTCACAGTAAACGACAGGATTACTCCTTTTTCAAGGCGGGGGCGGCGGCATGATAATGGCGCGACGCCAACTGACTGAATGTGAGTGAAATAAAGATGAACCTGTCGTTACTGGCGGCGTATTTCGCCGCCATTTTGTTGCTGATCGCCACGCCGGGGCCGGTGGTGGCGATGGTGGCCAACACCGCCGCGCGCTTTGGCGCCCGGCGTGCGCTGTTGACCGCGCTGGGTAGCAACGGGGCCTCCTTGTTGCTGATCGGCATCGCCGCGCTGATTATCACCGGGCTGTTCGCCGTGGATATGCGCATGCTGCAGTGGGTAGGTCTGCTGGGTTGCCTGTTTATCGGCCGTATGGCGATCGTCTCGCTGTATGAGGATTTATCCGCGCGAACCCCCGATGCGCAGCCCGTTGCGCCGCCGCAAAAACGCTCGGCGATCCTGAACGGTTTTCTGGTGGGCATCGCCAACCCCAAAGACATTGTCTTCTTCGTCGCCTTTTTCCCGCAGTTCATCGCCGTCACCCCCTCGATCGGCGCCAGCCTGACGCTGCTGACCGCGCTGTGGGTGCTGGCGGACTTCGCCATCTTGCTGGTCTATATCACCCTGCTGTCGGGAATGGCGCTGCAGCACGCGCGGCGGGCGATCTCTGTCCTGTCGGCGTCGCTGCTGTTGGGGGTGGCGGTAGTGGGAGCGGGGTATGCGCTGTGGGGGCTGCTCGGCTGAAGCCGCATAAAAAACGCCGGTCGGGAAACCGGACCGGCGTTTTATCGTGGCATTTAAGCCGCGCCGGTCGGCTGCGGCGTGGGGTCGCCGTTGCGGCGTTTGCCGAGGAACAGCGCCACCAGCGTCAGCCAGCACAGGCCGCTGATGAGGTTGAACAGGTTGAACAGCCCGCTGCCGCCCCAGACGTAGGCGACCTTGGCCAGTTCGATGCCGACGGTGAACACCATCATGCTCAGCATGCCCATGGTGGCTGACACCGTGCCCTTGCTGACGTTGCTGGAGAACAGCGTCAGGCGATACAGCCCGGCGTTGGCGAGGCCAATGCCGAAGGCGTACAGGCTCAGGCCGGCGGTCATCCACAGGTAGGCGTGGCTGGAGAACTGGGTCGCCAGCGCGGCGATCAGCAGCCCCAACAGCATTGGGCCTGCGCCCAGCTTAATCAAACGCTCTACGCTGTTTTTGCCGGTCAGGCGCGCCAGCGTCAGGTTGCCGAGGATCAGCGCGCCGAACACCGGGATTTGCAGCAGGCCGTAGTCCAGCGTCGACAGCGACTCACCGCTGATCAGGATCACCGGCGACTGGGCGATCCAGGCCAGCAGCGGCAGGCTGGCGAAACCGATCGCCAGCGCGCCGCACAGGAAGCGGCGGTTGCCCAGCACCTGGCGGTAGTCGCGCCACAGGTTGGCGGCGGAAAACGCCTCGCCCTGCAGCGTGGCGGTTTCCGGCATCGCTTTCCACAGGCCGTAGAAGGCGATGGCCGCCAGCGCGGCGAACAGCACGAACATGCTCTGCCACGGCGCGACGTGGATCAGCGCCGCACCGGCCAGCGGCCCGAGCAGCGGGGCGATCAGCGCCACGTTGGCCATCAGCGCGGTGATCTTGATGCACACCGATTCTTCAAACGACTCTTGAATGGTGGCGTAGCCGACGGCGCCGATAAAGCACAGGCCTATGCCCTGCAGGAAACGCATGGCGATGAACTGTTCGATGGTGGTGACCAGCAGGATCGCCAGGCAGGCGACGATAAAGAACGCCACCCCGGCCAGCATCACCGGGCGGCGGCCGCGGCGATCCGACAGCGGCCCGAGCAGCCACTGCAGGAAGATGCCGCCGGCCAGATAGGCGGTCATCGAGGTGGGTACCCACTCTTCGCCGGCGTTGAAATCCGCCACGACGGCCAGCATGCCCGGCTGAATCATATCGTTGCCGATATAGGTGGCGAACTCGAACAGCACCAGACAAAGAGGGAATAAAAGCGCCTGTCGGCCCAAACGTGCCGCAGGTGGTAATGTCGTTTTCATATTATTGTACTGATAGTAAAAGAGAAAAAGGAACTGCCAGGGCGGGAAGCGCAAACTGAGCGAGTTGTGGCGGCTATTTTGCCGCCAATTGTTCACCTTCGCAATAATAAGGTGTTGTTTAAGTGCATTCTGATATTTCGCTTTTGGGTTGTCGCCGAACGCCGTGCCCGATAACCTCTTCTTAACATATCAATATGACACAAGATCGGGCGAGCGTTTGAGCGAGAAAATCGGCTGGATAGACAACCTGCGGGCGATGGCGTGCATGATGGTGGTGATGATCCACGCCACCACCTATTACGTCACCAACGGCGCGGCGATAGGGCTGCACAATTGGGATATCGCCAACGTGCTGAACTCGCTGTCACGCGTGTCGGTGCCGCTGTTTTTCATGATTTCCGGCTACCTGTTCTTCGGCGACAAGAGCGCCGGCCGGCGGCATTTCACCCGTATCGCCTGCTGCATTCTGTTCTACAGCGCCATCGCGCTGATCTATATCGCGGCCTTTACCAAGATCGGCTTCTGGCCGTCGCTGCGCGCCATCCTGCAAAAGCCGGTGTTCTATCATCTGTGGTTTTTCTATGCCATTGCGGTGATTTACCTGCTGTCGCCGCTGATCAGCGTCAAGCCGGTGTCGCGCCGTTACCTGGCCGCCGCGCTGGTGGTGTTGGCGGCGATCGCCAACCCGAATACCGACAAGCTGACCTTCGGCAACGTGCACCTGCTGCCGGTTAACCTGTATATCTACGGCGATACCTTCTACTACCTGCTGTATGCGCTGGCCGGGCGGGCGATTGGCATGATGGAGGCGCGCGGGCGCGCCGTGGGCTGGCTGGCGGCGCTGGGATTTGCGCTGTGCGTGGCGCTGATCGCGCGCGGCACCAAGCACCAGCTGTTCATCAACGGCAACTTCGCCGATACCTACTACATCTACAGCGGCCCGCTGGTGTTTATGGCGGCGGTGGCGCTGCTGGTGTGGGTGAAACACTGTCTGCCGCAGCCGATCGGCTGGCTGAGCGCGTTCTCCCGCCATTCGCTGGCGATCTACGGTTTTCACGCCCTTATCGTCAACGTGATGCGCAGCCGGCACCTGGACTTCACCGGCCACCCGCTGCTGGATATCTTCTGGGTGTTCGGCGTGGCGCTGGGGCTCAGCCTGCTGCTGTCTGTCGGCCTGCAGCGGCTGGATACCCGCCGGCTGGTATCATAGCGGCGAACGCTGGCGCTGCTGGGCGCGGCGCAGCTGCCGCCCGGAAGAAAAGCCGGCCGCCAGCGCGGCCTTCTCCAACCCATATCCTTGCTGCAGGCGCTGTTGCGCCACCGCCAGCCGCAGCTGCTCATGATATTCCCGCACGCTGATGCCGACGTGGCTGCGAAACAGCCGCGCCAGGTGGCGGCTGCTGACGTGCGCTTTTTCCGCTACCTGCGGTACCGACCAGTCGGCCTCCGGCTCGGCGGCCATCACGTCCTGCGCGCGGTGCACCGCCGGGTGCAGGTGGTTGCGGTAGCGCAGCCAGGGCGACAGCTGCGGATCGTCCCCGGCGCGGCGGAAATAGACCACCATATCGCGGGCTACGTCGCGCGCCCGGCCAGAGCCGCAGTGGCGGTGCACCAGGTGCAGCGCCAAATCGATGCCGGTGGTGATGCCCGCGCTGGTGTAGACGCCGCGATCTTCGACGAAGATACGGTTCTCTTTCACCTGCGCCGCCGGCGCCTGCAGGCGGATACGCTCGATAACGTCGTGGTGGGTGGTGCACTGATAGCCGTCGAGCAGCCCGGCCTGCGCCGCCAGCAGCGCGCCGGAGCAGATGCACACCAGGGTGATGCGCTGTCGCTGCAGATCGGGCCGCAGCGTCGCCAGCCAGCGACGCGCCTGCTCGGCCTCTTCCCCGGCGAAATAGCGCTGCGAATCGCCGACGCCCGGCAGCACCAGGATGGCGCCGTCTTCCAAGCGTTCGGGCAACGGCTGCAGGCCGCTCAGCGTCATGCCGATGGAGCAGACGATCTGTGGCGACGGGCTGAGATAACGCAGGCTGAACTGCCCCGCGAGGCGCAGGGTTTCCGCCGGGCCGCTGACGTCCAGCGACAGCACGTTGGGCAACAGCAGAAAATAGACGGCCTGAGACATGGTTACTCCTGTGCGAGTTGCGCCAGCGCCTCATCCACGCTGGCGATGCGGGCGAAACGATCGACCAGTACGGTTTCAGTATGCCGCTTCAGCTGCGCGGGGGTAAAGACTTCGCCGTCGGGATGGCGCATCGGGAAGGTCAGCGTTGCCTCGGTGACGAAGGTCACCCGATAACCGAGATCGGACGCCACCCGGGTGGTGGTTTCGCAGCACTGCTCGGTACGGATGCCGGAGACGATCAGGTGGTTGATATCCCGCTCGCGCAGCCAGGCGTCGAGGCCGGATTCGGTCAGCGCATTGTGCACATGCTTATGCACGGTGATATCCGCCTGGTGAGTGAGGAACGGCAGGCGCTGCACGTGGCCCGAAGCCAGCGAGAACGGCCCCTGCGGCGAAACGTGCAGCACATCGACCAGCGCCGCGCCGCGTTGTTGGCAGCCCGCGATCAGGCGGGTCAGCGCCTGCTGAAACGCCGGCAGATCGTCCTCCTGCCAGAATGGACGGTGCTGGAATGATTGTTGGACATCGATGATCAATAACGCGCTTTGTGACATTTTCGGCCCTCCGACAGTGTGTGTAGCGACTATCTTGCGCTGCACCTTGCTCTGGCAGAAGGCCAAAAACGGCCATCATGATGACAACAGCGGACCGACCTTAGGCTTTGCTCACCTGGCCGGCCACCAGACGCCCCTGATGGAAGGTGGCGCTGCGCGCCGGCAGACGGGCGACCGCCTCGGCGGAACAGCTGGCGTTGACCAGCACGAACTCGGCGGCGTCGCCGGCTTTCGGCCAGGCGCGCTGGCCCTTATCGTCCAGCGGCAGCACGCCGCCGGTGGAGATGGCCATGGCGCGCGACAGGTGATACTCGTCGGAGCCGCGGTACAGCTGGGCATACAGGTTAGCCTTCTCCAGAATGTCGCCGGTGCCGAACGGCGACCAGTGGTCGATCACGCTGTCGGTGCCGGTCATCACGAACACCCCTTTCTCGCTGAGCTGCGGCAACGGCATCATCAGGCCGCCGATCGGCACCGTGGAGGCGATGGTGATCTGCTGCGCCGCCAGCCGGGTGGCGGTTTCCGCCAGTTCGCCCGGCGTCAGCGTGGTCAGGGCGAAAGCGTGGCTGATGGTGACCTTGCCGCGCAGCGCCGGGTTTTGCTCCACGGTGGCGATCATGTAGTTAATGGCGGCGACCCCGGCCGGGCTGGTCTCATGCAGGTGGATATCCACGCCTTTGCCGGTATCGAGGGCGATCTGGAACATGGCGTCCAGCGATTTCTCCATCGCGCCGTCGACGTTGGTCGGATCGAGCCCGCCGACGTACTGCACGCCCATCTGCATCGCTTCGCGCATCAGCGCATCGACCCTGGAGTGCAGCAAGCCGTGCTGCGGGAAGGCGACGATTTCACAGCTGAAATCCGCCCGGTGGTTTTCCAGCGCGCGCTGCAGGTGCTCCAGGCTTTTCAGGCCGCTGACCGGATCGATATTGCAGTGGCTGCGCGCCACGGTGCTGCCTTTGGACTGCAGCAGGGCGATCAGGTTTTCCGCCCGCTGCTGCGAGGTGGGCAGCAGTTTCGGGATCAGCGTCTGCTCCAGCGCGATCATGTCCATGATGGTCTTGCCCTGGCGCGGGCGCGGCGCCTGCCACGGGCCGCTGTAGAAGGTTTTGTCCAGGTGGATGTGCATGTCGCGGAACGCTGGCAGCAGCAGCTGGCCCTGTGCCTGATAGCGGGGCACGCCGGCGGGCAGGGAGGCGTTGGCGGCGTGAATGGCGGCGATCTTGCCGTCTTTGATCTCCAGCGTGTACAGCGCGGTGCGGGTGCCGATCACCGTTTCGCCGTCGTATTCAAAGCCGTCTTCCAGCCGCACCTCACTCAGGCAGTAGTGGCGATCGGTCAGGGTCATCGGTGCCGGTGCGCACTGCCCGCCGCCCGGTGACGCGGCCTGCGCCATGCCGCCCGTCAGGCCGATCACCGCGCAGGCGGTGGTGAGTTTGCCGGTTTGGCTGAGGAAGGCTCTGCGGCCCGGTTGTTGAGGGTTTTCCACGTTCGGTTCCTTAATCCAGAGGTGAGGGGTGAAACATCCCCCAATTTAGGAGAGGAACCGGCCGGTTGGCAGCGACATTTGCCACTGGTGACTATTCGATTTGGTAATGATCGGCGTCTGCCGGCGTTTATTTCAACCCGCAAAACACCGCCAGCCGCTGGGCCAGCGCCAGCGTGGCGGCGGGAGCGCCGTCGCGGTAGTAGAGCGCCAGTTCGAAGCTGTCTATCGGCGGTAATCCTTCGGCTTCGCCCAACACCCGATGCGTGGGCAGACGGCAGCCGGCCGGCAGCAGGGTAACGCCCAGCCCGGCGGCGGAAGCGGCGGTCAGCGCCGCCAGGCTGGCGCTGCTGTAGCCGATGCGCCAGCGTTTGCCGAGGTTGTCGAGCGCCTGGCACAGCTCGTCGCGGTACAGGCCGCTGAGCGGAAATACCGCCAGCGGCACCGGCGATTGCTCGATGGCCGGGAAGGCCAGGCTGTCCAGCCACAGCAGCGGTTCCGGCCGCGCGGCGCGCGGCGGTTGCCGGCGGCGCTGCTTCACCAGGATCAGATCCAGCTCTTCACGCGCGTAGGCGCTATGCAGATCGGCGCTCAGGCCGCTGGCGACGTCCAGCCGCAGGTGCGGGTGCTCGCGGCTGAAGTCGGCCAGCAGCTCGGTGGTGGGCACGGCGAAATCCTCCGGCATGCCGATCCGCAGCACGCCGTCGCGCCAGATGCCGGTCAGCGCGTCGTGGGCTTCTTCATTCAGCGCGATGATGCGGCGCGCGTAGCTCAACAGCTTCACGCCTTCTTCGGTCAGCAGCACCTGATGCGAGGAGCGCTCAAACAGCGGCTTGCCCAGCATCTCTTCCAGCCGGCGCACCTGCTGGCTAACGGTGGACTGCGACAAAAACACCCGCTCTGCGGCGCGGGTGAAGCTGTTGCTGTCGCATACGGCGATGAAGCTGAGCAGCAGCTGCGGATTGAACATCGGGTAGCGATTCATTTTCCCACTGTCGGCTATTTTATTATTTAATTTCCCAATACTAGCGGCGTTGCCTACAGTAACGCAACGCTGTGGCGATCGCGCTGTGACGCCGCACTCTTCATTTTGCAGTACCAGGAATATACCGTGTTAAATCATTCTGTTAATTCATCCTCTTCGCGCCGCTGGTTCAACCCTCTGCTGCTGGCGCTGGTGTTGATCGGCCTGAACATGCGGCCGTTGTTGACCTCGATCGGCCCGTTGCTGCCGACGCTGCGCCAGGCTACCGGGCTGAGCTTTGGCGGCGCGGCGCTGCTGACCACGCTGCCGGTGCTGATGATGGGCCTGATGGCGTTGGCGGGTGGCGCCATCAACCGGCTATTCAGCGAACGCAGCGCCGTGGCGTTAAGTTTGTTGGCGATCGGGCTGGGCGCGCTCTGGCGCGAACTGGCCCCCGGCAGCGTGCAGCTGCTGATGAGTGCGGTGCTGGGCGGGCTCGGCATCGGGGTGATCCAGGCGGTGATGCCCGGCATCATCAAGCATCATTTCCTCAAAAGTATGGCGCTGGTGGCCGGGCTGTGGTCGGCGGCGCTGATGGGCGGCGGCGGGCTGGGTGCGGCGATCACCCCGTGGCTGATGAGTGCGGGGCACGACTGGCACAGCGCGCTGGCCTGGTGGGCGTTGCCGGCCCTGGTGGCGCTGCTGGCCTGGTGGCCGGTCAGCCGCGGGCTGTCTCGCCTGAGCGCGGCGGGTGAAAACCGCGGGCCAAGCCTGCTGCGCAACCGGCGCGCCTGGCTGCTCGGCGCCTATTTCGGCCTGATCAACGGCGGCTATACCAGCCTGATCGCCTGGCTGCCGCCGTATTACATGCAGCTCGGTTGGCAGCCGCAGGCCAGCGGTTCGCTGCTGGCGTTGATGACCTTCGGCCAGGTCGTGGGCGCGCTGCTGCTGCCGGCGCTGGCGCGCAATCATGACCGGCGGCCGCTGCTGCTGCTGGCGTTGATGATGCAACTGATCGGCTTTATCGGCTTGATTTACCTGCCGCAGACGCTGCCGTGGCTGTGGGTGCTGCTCTCCGGGCTGGGGCTGGGCGGCGCGTTCCCGCTGTGCCTGGTGCTGGCGCTTGATCACCTGCACCAGCCGGCGGCGGCCGGGCGGCTGGTGGCCTTTATGCAGGGCGTCGGTTTTCTGCTGGCGGGCGTGACGCCCTACCTCTCCGGCCTGCTGCGCGATTACAGCGGCAGCTTCATGCTGGACTGGCAGATCCATGCGCTGCTGGTGGTGGTGCTGATCGCCATCACCTGGCGCTTCCACCCGCACAGCTACCGGCGGGCGTTCGCCGAATAATATTTCTGTCATTGCCACTCCCTATAGTGACGTTGCTTTTACTTCTGGGCGATAACAACGAAAAGGGACAATGACATGCACAACACCAAAACCCGGCTGGCGCTGCTGGTCGGCTGCATGGCGCTGAGCGCCAACCTGTGGGCCGACGCGCAGCCGGTGCAAGCGACGTTGGCTGGGCATGCGCTGCTGCCGGTGAAATCCGCCGTTTCCACACCGAAGGACGCGCCGAGCGATCTGCAGCAGAGCGGCAAGTACACCAGCGGCAAACGCGTCACCGAGCTGGGCAGCGTGGCGGGCAAATCCGCCGATCGCCTGACCGGCCTCGGCCTGCCGATCGACGGTCAGCCGCTGCAGGGCCACTCCGGCATCAAACACATGCCCGACGGCACCTACTGGGTGCTGACCGACAACGGCTTCGGCAGTAAGGCCAACTCGCCGGACGCCATGCTGTACCTCAATCACTACAAGATCGATTTTAAAGACGGCACGGTCGCGCCGCTGAAGACGGTTTTCCTGCACGATCCGGATAAAAAGGTGCCGTTCCACATCATCAACGAGAGCACCGAGAAGCGTTATCTGACCGGCAGCGATTTCGATCCGGAAAGCTTCCAGTTTGCCGACGATGCCTTGTGGATCGGTGAAGAATTCGGCCCTTACCTGATCAAGGCCGACCTGAACGGCAAAGTGCTGGCGGTGTTCGACACCCTGGTGGACGGCAAGGTAGTGAAATCGCCGGACAACCCGACGCTGACCCTGCCGGGCGCGCCGGACGGCAAGCAGAACTTCCAGGTGGCACGCTCCAAAGGCTTTGAAGGCATGGCCGCCTCGCCGGACGGCAGCAAGCTGTACCCGCTGCTGGAAGGGGCGCTGTGGGACGGCGAGCAGTTCGAGAACGTCGGCGGCAAACGCTATCTGCGGGTGCTGGAGTTCGACGTCAAACAGCAGGCCTGGACCGGCCGCAGCTGGCAGTACGTGCTGGAAGACAACCAGAACGCCATCGGCGATTTCAACATGATCGACGCCACCCACGGGCTGGTGATTGAGCGCGACAACGGCGAAGGCACGCCGGATAAAGCCTGCGCCGCCGGCGCGCCAACCGACAACTGCTTCAGCCAGGTGGCCAAGTTCAAGCGGGTGTATAAAATCGCCTTCTCGGACGCCAACGTCGGCAAACCGGTCGAGAAACTGGGTTATATCGACCTGATGAACATTCAGGATCCGAACAAGCTGGCGCGCAAGCCGCTGAACGACGGCGTGCTGACCTTCCCGTTCTTCACTATCGAGAACGTGGACGTGGTGGACGCCAACCACATCATCGTCGGCAACGACAACAACTTCCCGTTCTCCTCCAGCCGCCAGCCCAATATGGCGGATGACAACGAGTTCATCCTGCTGGACGTGAAGGATTTCCTGAAGTAGCGCTCCCCGGCCGCCGAATCGCCGGCGGCCGCCATTTCCCGCTTAGCGCAGCGAACAAACTGCGCTATAATCAGCGCCTTGCTTCTTCTCTTCTCCAAGGAAGATCCTCGTCCCCGGTGGGGCGGCCGGACTTCAAATCCGGTTGGGGCCGCCAGCGGTCCTGGGCAGGTTCGACTCCTGTGATCTTCCGCCAAAGCACCTCTCTTTACGTCAATTAGAGTCTATATTTTTCATTAAAAACCAATGACTAACTTGAAATTCATCTCTTCTGGTGTCAACCTGTGTCTACTCAAATCTACCCCCATTTAGGGGTGTTTTTGGGGGTTGAAAAGTACCCCTAAAAATTGATACCCCCAGAAGGAGACGCAATGCCTTTGACTGACGTAAAGGTGCGAACAGCAAAACCCCAAGACAAACCCTACAAGCTCGCTGATGGTGGTGGTCTATACCTATTGGTTAATACTAATGGCTCTCGTTATTGGCGTTTGAAGTACCGCGTTATGGGGCGAGAAAAGCTGTTATCGATAGGAGTCTACCCTGATATATCCCTAGCTGTGGCGCGCCAGAAAAGAGATGAAGCAAGGAAAGTTCTCGCCGAGGGGAATGATCCCAGTGCGGTAAAAAAGGCGGAAAAGCAAGCGAAGAAAATAGCGGCGGAAAACACCTTTGAATCGATTGCTCGTGAGTGGCACAAAGCTAAAGCTGACCGTTGGTCACTGCGTTACCGCGATGAAATCATTGATACCTTCGAAAAGGACATTTTCCCCTATATCGGATTACGGCCTATTGCAGAAATTAAACCACTAGAGCTGTTGGAAACTCTCAAACGAATGGAAAAGCGTGGTGCACTGGAGAAAATGCGCAAAGTGCGTCAACGCTGTGGTGAAGTATTTCGCTATGCGATTATTACTGGTCGTGCAGAGTATAATCCTGCCCCTGATTTAGCCGGTGCTTTAGCCGTACATAAGAAACAACACCTCCCATTTTTGACAGCACAAGAACTGCCTGAGTTTATGAAAGACTTAGCAGGATATACAGGTAGCATCATCACTAAGAGCGCCACCTATTTAATAATGTATACTGGAGTCAGGACTCAGGAGTTGCGTTTTGCTCGTTGGGAAGACATTGATCTTGATAAAGCAATGTGGGAAGTTCCGGCCGAGCATATGAAAATGCGTCGCCCTCATAAAGTGCCCTTATCTAGGCAGGCCATATCCCTGCTAAAGCAACTCAAACCAATCACCGGCCATTATCCACTTGTATTTATTGGTAGGAACGATCCACGTAAACCGATTAGCAAGGAAAGTATTAATCAGGTTATTGAACTTCTGGGCTATAAAGGCAGGCTTACCGGTCATGGTTTTAGACATACTATGAGCACTATCCTGCATGAGCAAGGTTACGACTCCACTTGGATTGAAATGCAACTGGCACATGTAGATAAGAATGCAATTCGGGGAGCTTATAACCACGCGCAATATCTAGATGGACGTAGGAAAATGATGCAGTGGTATGCTGATTATTTATCTGGGATGGATGTAGGTTTTTAAATGAGTCCTTTTAAAATAAAGAATACAGATTATCTTTTGCGTGATTTTTATCAATTAACGGAAGCTGCTGAGATTATCGGTTGTGATGTAAAAGATATACTTTGGTTCTCGCTTAAAAAAGGGATAGAACTTTGTATGGAGTTCTATGATGATGAACTTGAGGTATCTAATGGACTTGATTCAGATATTGAAAATGCGCAATTGCTTACTGAGATAAAATCATTAAAAAAAGATGAAGATGGATATTATGTTTTATCTGAGAGTTGTACATTAAGACTTCATCCTGAACAGGAAAAATATGATGAAAATGGTTTTTTGACTTGTTATATAAAAGGGTTTTTTGCCATCAATGATGAGTATAAAGAACATCTGGTTAAGCATGAAGGTCAGCCAGATGAATGGCCGGAGTATTTTATTCCATCTGGAAATTCCAATCTTGATTTTCCTGTAAGATTGTTTGTTAACTATGATGAGAGAGAAAATTACTATTTGTTGGATACATTATGGATTACAAAAAAACAAATAGGTTTTTTCTTAAGAGAAGTTGCAGAGCAACAGAAACCTCAGAAGTCTGAGAAGAATTATCAAGCTCAATCGGAGGCTCAGAAACAGAAACATGCAGTACCTCGAGTTGAAGTCCTCATGGCCATCGTTGCTTTGTATCACCGAGATATGAATTTAAGAAGAGAAAGCCCTACCGCAATAGCTGACTATCTTTTTCTTCACGCGAGAGATTTCTGGCCAGAGAAGGGGGTGCCGCCATTGAGTTATGACACGATCGTTAATCTTTTACGGAAAAGCATGAGAAAAGGCGGGTTAACATTTCAGTAACAAATGTGGTGACTAAAGGCGATTTTCGATAGATCCTTTAGTCATGTTTTTCGTGCTTAAATAATATGATTAAATTCTCCGTGTTGAGGTTAGTTGACTTGAATACACGGAGAATTACAGATGGCTTTTGCATCAGAATATGTGAATGTACAGCGCCCACCTTTGGATGCATTGATTGATATGAAGTTCATAACAGCCGATTGTCTTCTAAGCGATAAATGGATCTACCGTCTTATTTCTCAAGAACGTTTTCCTCGTCCTATTAAGTTAGGGAGAATGTCACGCTGGCGGGCTGCTGACTATTACGATTGGCGTGACGAGCAGGAAAAAAATTCACGACAGGAATATGAAAAAGGAAGAGTAAGAGCAAAAGAGATAAGAAAAGGATTGCATTGAATGGAATAAAATAAGCGACAAGCTCGCCGCCTATTTTAACTATTTAACCTTTCGGCTCAATACCACGGCGTTTTAATTCGTTTCTGGCTAACTCTTTGAACCAGTTTCCGAGGCTCATCTCGTCTTTGGCTGCTTCGGTGTTTAGCTGTTCTCTTAGGTCTGTCGGGATTCTAATTTGAAAAGTCGGAGAAAAACCTTCGCCTTTAGGACTTTTGTCTCGTTTTGCAGTTGACATGTACGTACATAACCTCTTAGTATCATCACTGTTATGTACGTACACTATCACGGCGTGCGTATTAAACACAACGGCTCTGAACAGTGCGGCAACACTGCCAGAGCCTCACCATTCACGTAAATTGAGAGCAACGCTATGGCTACATCAAAGTGTACCTACATCTTTGCCGCAATCAACCGCACCCAGCGCAAAATCCGCCCGGTGATGTTGCGCATTACCGCCGGTGACGAACGCAGCGCCCGCCGCCAGTTGGCCGGTGACTACGTACTCCTGTTCGCCGGTCGCCTGCCACAGGGAGGCTGCCATGCGTGAGTTTCCCCAGCACGGCGAGCGCTATCGCCATCAGCAAGGCAGAACGGTGCGTATCCTGAGCCTGTATCGCGCCGATGAGGCAACGGCCCGTAACAACCCGGAGTTCGCCTATGAAGTGGTGTTTGAGTATGACCTGTCCGGCAACGTGACCTCCATGCCGCTGCCGTGGTTCAGCGAGGTGTACCGCAAAATCGCCGATGCGCCGCGCAACCTTGCTCCCCGGCCTGCCGCCGGTCAGTCGCCGCTCCAGCTGCACCCGTCTGTAAAGGTGGTCTACAGCCGCCAGTGGGAGACACGACGGCCGACGCCGGAGCACGACGACACCCATTATTCCCGCTTCCTGTAACGCGGTTTATCACGCTTCATTTTCGATTCTGACGGACAAAAATCATGACTTCATCACATGGGCAATCATCAGCTCAGGGCACGCTGTTGCCGCCATCCTGCCGCTACCTGTCTTACGGCATGACCGAAGACGCCTTTGAGAAACTTAATCGCGCCAAGCAGGCGTGTTCGCTGCTGGATATGTTGTTCGCCGGGCAGGCCGCATCAGCGCCGTTCCCGACCGGTATCACCACGCAGGAAATGGCCGCCATGGTGGCTTACCTGTCGGAGGATTTGGCCTTCGTTCAGGCGCAGTGCGCCGCAATTAACGGGGAGGTGGTCGCATGACGCTGGATAACGGTTCTGCCTCCTGCATTCCACTGGAAGTGCGCACCGCGCTGTTTCGTCGCGCGGTGGCCGAGGCCTATCTCGCCGCCTGTGCGGCGCAGGGCATGACGCTTCCCCACACGCTGGACAGCCTGCAGATGCTGATTGCCAGCGACATCGAAGCGCTGTTTGTGAAGCTGCACGGCGTTGACGAAGGCATGGCGATTGCCTGCTCGTTGCTGGGCGATATGGTGGCCCCGGACATTCTGCTGGCGGCACCGCAGCTCACGGCGCAGGGCTGCAACATCATGGCCGAGCTGTGCGGCGTGGCGGTCACGTCCGGCCATCCGGCACCGACGCTGCATTAAGGGGGCGCAATGACCAAGTTAGAACAGACCAAACAGGCCGCCCGCGGCCGCTGGGACGTTATTTTTCCGCTGCTGGGGGTCACGGTACCCCCTCACGGTCAGCACGGCCCCTGCCCGTCGTGCGGCGGCACCAAGCCGTTTCGCATGGACGACAAGAACGGCGACGGCCGCTGGATTTGCACACACTGCACACACGGCGACGGACTGGACTTGGTGGCGAAGGTCAACGGCCTCAGCCTCGGTCAGGCCGTCAACGAAGTGGCCGACGTGCTGCAACTGAGTCAGGTGCAGCAACAGCCGCCCAAGCCCGCCAGAAGAAAAGCCGTCAAACCGGCACCGGCGGTGGCCGACACGGTAGCGCAGTGGCTGGCCGCCTGCACAGAGGGGCAAAGCGAGTATCTCACCGGCAAGGGGTTTGCCAGCCTGCCGCAGCCGCTGACCACCACGGCCCGCAAAAGCGGCGGTGTGGACTTTCCGCCGGGGTCGCTGCTGCTGGCGCTGACGGACATCCACGGCGCCGTGACGGGCGCGCAGTTGATTTCTCCGCTGGGTGATAAGCGGCTGTTGCCGGGGACGGTGCAAAAGGGGGCATTTATCGCCCTCAGTGCGTCCCCACAGAGCGACGCGCCGCCGACGCAGGTGATTATCACCGAAGGCTACGCCACCGCGCTGACGGCCGCTCAGCTCGCCGCAGGCTGGGTGGTGGCCGCCATCTCGGCCAGCAATCTGCCGAACGTGGCACAGGCGGTGCACGCCCGCTGGCCGCAGGCCCGTATCGTCATCGCCGGAGACAATGACTTCTACGACGGCAAAGAGAACACCGGCAAAGTCTGGGCGGAGAAAGCCGCCAAGGTCGTCAACGGCTGCGTGACGCTGCCGCCGACCCGCCATAAGGCGGACTGGAACGACTTTATGCAGGAAAACGGCCCGGTGCGCGCCAAGGAGGCATTTAACGAAGAGCTGGTGCAACTGGGTAAGTCGGCGGTGAAGCTACCGCAGGGCTTTCGGCTGACGCAGGAATACCTGTGGTTTGACAAGCAGGTGCAGAAGTCAGACGGCGACACCGAAATCCGCAACATCAAAATCAGCAACCCGTTGCGGGTGACGGCCATCACCTGCGACGCCGACGGCGGCAACTTCGGCCGTTTGCTGGAATGGGAGGACACCTACGGCCAGCCGCGTAAATGGGCGATGCCGATGGAGATGCTGAGCGGCAGCGGCGAAGAGCTGCGCCGTATCCTGCTGGTCAACGGCCTGTCGTACATCAGCACCACCGGCGAGGCCCGCGCCCGGCTGATGGAATACATCTCCCTGTGCAAGCCGGAGCGCAAAGTCACCTGCGTGAATAAAACCGGGTGGCACGGCGATGTGTATGTGTTGCAGGACGAGGTGATCGGCGACGGTGCGGAAGCGGTGATACTGCAAACCGCCAGCGTGCAGGGCAAAGATTTTCGCGTGGCCGGGACGCTGGACGACTGGCAGGAGCAGATTGGCCGGTACTGTGTCGGCAACTCCCGCGTGGCCTTTGCGGTCAGTCTGGCATTTGCCGCGCCGCTGCTACGACTGGTGGGAATGGACGGCGGCGGGTATCACCTCAAGGGCGAATCCACCGACGGAAAGACCACCACCATGAAGGCGGCCACCTCGGTGTGCGGTGGCCCAGACTACTGGCACACATGGCGCTCCACCGGTAATGCGCTGGAAGGCACCGCCAGCCGCCGTAACGACGCAGCGATGATGCTCGATGAAATCCGGGAGGTGGACGGCCGCGAGGCCGGAAACATCGCCTATATGCTGGCGAACGGCCAAGGCAAGGGGCGGGCAGGCACCGATGGTGAGTTACGCGCCCGCAAGCAGTGGCGGCTGTTGTTCTTCTCTACCGGGGAACTGTCGCTTACCGAGCACGCCGCCCGTGCCGGCGAACGGACGTTTGCCGGGATGGAAGTGCGGATGCTCCAGATACCGAGTGACTCCGGCAAATACGGCGTATTTGAAAGCCTGCACGGGTTCGACAGCGGCAAGGCGCTGGCGGAGCATTTTGAAGTTGCTACCGCGACGGTGTACGGCACGCCGTTCCGCGCCTGGCTGAAAGCCCTCACCGCCGACCTGAACGGCATGACGGCCAGCGCCAAGGTGCTGATGAAGGAATACACCCAGTTGCTGATGCCGGATAACGCCGGTAATCAGGTCGGGCGAGCCATCAACCGCTTTGCGCTGGTTGCCATGGCCGGGGAGCTGGCGACGCGACTCGGCATCACCGGCTGGCCGGAGGGGGAAGCGCTGCGGGCAACCCAGACCTGTATGCGGGCATGGCTGGCTGACCGGGGCCACAGTGCCAATCAGGAGGACATTGCCGCGCTGGAGCAGGTGCGCACCTTCTTCACGGCCGGGCAGTTCAGCCGCTTTGCCGACTGGCATAACGAGATGAACCGCCCCGGCAACATGGTGGGTTGGCGCAAGGTGGAGAAAGGCAACCATGCCCGGCAGGTGGAGGCGGTGACGACGTTCTATGTGATGCCGTCCGGCTGGAAAGAAATCTGCAAAGGCTATGATGCGCGGAAGGTGGCAAGGTTGTGTGCGGAAGCCGGTTTTCTGGTTCCGGCCAAGGACGGCAAAATGCAAACGGCCACCCGCCCGCCAGAGATGGGCGTCAAGAAGCTGTATGTCTTCACCAGTGACGTCTTAGGGTAAGGCTTTACGCGAGTCTTATTATTAAGGGGTAACAGAGGTAACAGGGGTTACAGCGTTGTAATCACTGGAGAAAATCTGTTACCCCTTTTGTTTTGGTTGGGGTAACAGGGGTAACAACGTCGGTGTTTTTTCACCCTGTTACCCGGTGTTACCCTGGCAATTTCCACCGGGGTAACACATTTTTTCCTTTCAAATCATCTCTGTAACCTGTGTAACCCCTGTTACCCCCGCAAATCGATAAAGGCATAGGCCGATTCACCGAAACGCCCCTTCTCTGGCGGGCCATTCTTTCCCCCAAAGTGTCACCTAACCCATTGAAAAAAGGCCACGTTGTGTAGCCGGAGTGACAACCGTGTTTGATTGAGCGGTTGTGCCGGTTATCGGACACTGTTCACACAACATAACGAACTGGAGTTTTTTTCGATGACCACCAAGACCCCGCTTGTCGCACTGTCTGAACGCTTGTTGCAGCAACAACCCGGCTTTGATGACGCACGTAGCAGTTTTTACAAAAAGAAAACGGAGCTGAATGATATCCGTCAGGTCATTGCGACCACACACGATAAGAAACGCGCAGCGGAAGAGCAGGCCGTCATGGACGACAAAGGCTGGCGTAAGCGGTTCCGCAAAGCAAAAGGCGAACTGACGCCGGAGATGCAAGACCTGCATACCCAACGCATCATCAAACGTGAACTGGTGAATGAATACGACGGGCTGCTGGCCGAACTGGAAGATGATAAGGAAGAGGCGATGGTTGCGGTCTGCAACGCCGCCAGTGCTTATGACCAGAAGCACCGCGCGCTTTTGCGCACTTACTCCGAAATGACGCTGGAGGTTGCGTTGGATCAAGCCTCAATCCTGATCCGCGCGGTTGCTTTGCGACTCCATGCCCAGTCGCGTCTCGGCCACGATGAACAGCAGTTCCATAACAACAACCTGTGCGCGCGAGATCCACACGGTGTCGTGATGCAGGAAGTTATGCAGGCACTGGTTGAACGCGCCGCTAATTTCCACCTGAGCACGGAGAGTGACCCTATTCTTGAGGCGATTGGGTTGTATGGCCCGGATTTCAGTGGCCTTGACCAGAGGCTAATTAACAGTCCGGCCGCACGGATCAAACTCGGCAAGGAAATCGCTGCCCGCAAACAAGCCAAAGCGGAAGAGGAGGAATAACCATGATGCGCTGTCCTTTCTGCCGCAGCGGCGCACATACCCGAACCAGCCGCTATTTGACGGAACAGACCAAAGAGGCTTATTACCAGTGCCAGAATATTGACTGCTCCAGCACCTTTAAGACGCGGGAAAGTATTGAGCATGTGATCCGGCAACCTATACCCCCGGAAACTATTCCGCCGCCGGAACACCGAACGTTGAACCGTTACGGGAATAATAATTGTCTACATTGATTAATAGCATCCGCTCCTTTATTAAGGGGCGTTTTTTATTGCCTTCTCTTTCCGCTTTTTGTTGATTTTTCTCTGGCGGGCCTCTCATTTTGAGCATGCATGCATAGGGTGCATGAATTTGCATGCCTATAATACCCTTACGGTCTCCCTGCCGCCCCAGTGCTGGCGCGGTTTGCGGGCCATCGTGCAACTGCATGAAAAGCGACACAAGAAGCGGGCAGGCGAGGCGGGGATAGCATTGCGCGCAATGCATACGAAGCATAATTTAGGATAAATTGCTAAAACTGTGTTTATAATCATGTTTATATGATCAGTTGTTACAATGTGAGAAGTAAGCAAAGATAGTGCTAATTTCTTGTGCTGAAATGCGGACGTCCATATGGAAGATATCGATAAGTTGAAGGGTATTGACTGGTCAGAATTAATAGTTGCTAACCATGGCTGGATTGAGAAGCATCTGCATGTACATCCGATTAATAGTGAAAAGAAAATAACTGCTAGATTTTACTCTGTACCCTATGCTGGTCTTCATCAAGAGGTTTTAACACTTGCTGGCAGGATAGCTGATTCTATAGAGCATTATGTTTTTGATGAGGCATCATTAGCCGAGATGCGCAAGGAAGGGATCATTCCTTTTCGTAAAGCTGCGGAGTTTTTCGGTGATACGAACCCTATAGTAGATGGTAAGTATGGTGAACTGATTCTATATG
Organism: Serratia sp. CC22-02; assembly: GCF_900182895.1. Taxonomy (NCBI): domain Bacteria; kingdom Pseudomonadati; phylum Pseudomonadota; class Gammaproteobacteria; order Enterobacterales; family Yersiniaceae; genus Serratia; species Serratia sp. CC22-02. The sequence goes on from NZ_FXUD01000006.1 coordinate 126,670, forward strand.
CATTATCTGAGTTTGTTTTAAGAACTCCTATGGTAACACATAAAATAACATCGCTAACTAATGTTAATGATCAGGTCAAAGGTGGAGATGGAATATTTTTTGGTGATTATGGCGGGCGGCTATCAATCTTGATCGGTGAGTCTAAGATATATAGTGATTTTTCCCAGGCTTTAGAAAGTGCTTTTGATTCTTTAAATAGATTCAATGAGGCGTATTCTGGCTCTGCTTTGTCTCATGAAATGTTTATTGCGAGGTCGAATATATCAAAGAACTTTGATATTGACACTCTGGATTTGATCTATAAGGCTTTCACCCCAGGAACTGAATTGTATAATGAATGTGTAAAGACTCATCCGGTACTCATTATTTTTCAGGATGAATATCTTGAAAAAATTCAAGTGGACTCAATGACAAAGTCTGATGCTGAAGCTCTTTTTTCTGCGTGGTTAGAAACTAAGAGAAATGAAATATGTCAGATAATTAGCTCGAAATATAAGCGATATCCAAAAATGGCTAGCTATATTTTAGACTTTTTCTTAATTCCTATGACCGATGTCTCTCATTTTAAAAAGACCTTATATAAGGCTATTCATGCAATTGAGTTTAAAGAACCAGTAAAGAAAAACAAAACTAAAAGAGTAGTTAAGACTACAGGGACAAAAAAGAAAAACTAGTTGTATGTATAACTGTATTTTTAATAGAGAGTTATTTTAATGAATTCTACGTACACTCAAGCAATACAACATAATGATTTTATAGTTGTTTTTGATGATTTACTAAATTCACTGTTCATTAAAAATAGAGGTGAAAAGTTTTCGTCTGAGAATTTAACTTCAGAAAAAATAAAGAAGGCTGTTTGGCTGGCTTCTATTGCGGCGTTGGGTGGCGAACATGAGAAGAATATAGCTAGTTCGTTCGGCGCCCTGTTGTATCTCTATGATGAAAACAATGAGATGTATCAAAGAACTTGTTATATATTACAATCTAGAGCAGGGAATATTGTTTCAACAAAACATCTCCCAAGCATAATTTCAGATGGGAAGTATAATAGTGATTTTGGTTCATTTATGAACTTTGAATTAGTAGGAAAGAGAATTAGCTTAGAAAAAAAATTTAAAGATGAAACAAAAATTTACTTTACTGACTTTCAGAAGAATCTTTGGCTTTCTTTGGTGGGTAAGGATAATCTAGCAATATCTGCACCCACATCATCTGGAAAGTCTTTCATTATTAAAAAATATATAATTGAACTAACTAGCACATATGATGAAGGCGAGTTTATATACATAGTCCCTTCAAAAGCTCTTATAAATCAAGTTAGTAATGAGTTATCGAAGGCATTGATGGGGATAGCTACAGTAATAACTACGTATAGAGATATTAGTGAGAACCATAAAAAAGTCATATATGTTTTAACACCTGAGCGTTGCTTAAAATTATTACAAGAGAAAACATCAAAGGAACCGACGGTTGTTTTCTTTGATGAAGTGCAAAATATTGAAGATAATAGTAGAGGAAGTGTATATGAAAATGTTATTTACAGGATGACTCAGATTTGGAAAAGTACGCAATTTGTAATGGCTGGCCCATATATAGAGAATTTGAAAGCATCACTTGGGAAAATAACTGATATAAAAATAGTTGAACAAAAAACATCAGCTACACCTGTGTTACAAATGAAGGTTGTACTTACAGTATCTCCAAGAACTAAAACAGTAGGTTATAAAATAATTAGCCCGTCAGGAAATATTATAGACAGCGAGTTTAATCTAGGTAAAGGATTGTACTCAAAACTAACTGGGCAACGAGGTATTGCTTTATCACATATCATTTCTATGTTTAATAGCGAAGATCAAAATATAATTTACTCCCCGAGAAAGAATTATGCGGAGAATTGGGCTATTAAAATCTCGGAAGGTGAATCTGTTGAAGAGATTAGTGATAATGATCGTATAAATGATCTTACAGAATTTTTGTCTAATGAAATACATCCGTCATACTCTTTAATTAGAACTCTAAAAAAAGGTGTTGCCTTTCATCATGGTGGACTTCTCGATGTTGCCAGAATGGAAGTAGAGGACTTATACAGTGAAGGGGTGATTAATAATATTGTATGTACCTCAACTTTATTGCAGGGTGTCAATCTACCAGCAGATAGAATAATTATCTTATCTCCGAAAGTAGGAAACTATGAACTAACTCAATTTGAGTTTTTGAATTTGATAGGGAGAGCTGGAAGAATTAACTCATCTTTATATGGGGAGATTTTCTGTATAGATGTCAAAGATGAGGAGTGGGGTAAGGATAAAATATTAAACAATGAAAAGAAAGAAATTAAATCCTCAGTGCTTCGTAAGATTGACGAAAATAAAGAAAGTGTCATAAGTTATATTGAGTTACCGAGAGCAAGTATCATTGCCCAAGGTGGTGATGAAAAAATTATTCCGCTCGTGTCGTACCTTCGCAGTCAATATCTAGTTGATGAGAAACATTTTTCTAAAATTGTCAGCAATACCATCTTGAGTGCTAATGAACTGGCATTACTAACAAGTAGGCTGAAGAAATGTAGAAGTTCACTGGTCATACCGATGGATCTACTATATAAAAATCAGTTTATCGATCCAATTGAGCAAAATGAGCTCTATAAAATGATACAGTCAGATGGAGTAAGTAAGTGGTTGATAAATAAATACCCCAATAGCAAGGAAGGTGTTTCAGATGAATATGCTGAATTTGAAGTTATGTCGTATTATCATCAATATAGAAGTATTATTCAGAGGTTAAATGATATTTTCGATATCGAGGGTGAAGTCAAGGGTAGGGGTGATGGAGTTTTTAGAAAGTTCTATGTCAGTTATAAAAAACTGGCCAATGACTCGCATAAATGGATGCAAGGTAAAAAATATAGTTTCTTTATCGAGGATACATTATCGAAAAAATTTAAACAAAAGAATAAGAATATCGATTATAAAACTATAGATTCAGTTACTAACTTTGTTACTACTCACATCAGTACAAACTTGAACTTTATACTAGTAAAGTATCTATCACTCTGGGCAAATGTCGTGTCTTCATTTTTGAGTGAGGATGAAAAAGAGCAGTACGCTTATGTTCTAAATTTATCCTCAATGCTTGAAATGGGTAGTTATAAACCCATAGTTCTTGAGATTATGTCTTATGGTATCAATCGCTCAACTGCAATTGAGATCGAGAAAAAATACAGAGGTGACATTGATGTTGAATTGTTTTTAAAAGAACTAGATTTGAATAAATTGCCTCCATTGCATCAGAAATATTTGTTAAGGGCTGGCTTTGGAAAAATGAAGAAGAGTGATAAGGTAACGAGTTGAAAAGAAATGACTCTTGTCTACGTATTTACAGGGTGATGGTATGTATACTCCATGGGGTTGGGGTAGTAATAAGAAATATGCTGTATGATAAAATGGAGAGTCATCATATAATGTCAATTGTCAAACAATAGTTTTGGCTTTCTCCCTGTTACATACTTTATAAATTTGTACGTACCGTACCGTACCGTACCGTACCGTACCGCACCGCCTTGCTACAGCTTATGATTTATCTTTTCTACGCTTAGTTACGGCCATCATAAAGTTCCTAACAAGGTAATTTGGTGGTGCTTTTGGGGGTTTATTGAAAGTGATATTTTAAAATATGTCTATTTTACATTATGTTACTTATCAAGTGCGACTCCTGTGATCTTCCGCCAAATTATTGTTTCCCACACTTTCTTGAATTCAAAAAAATCCTATCCAAGCGAATCACCTCGCAGACATTTTTTTGAGAAAATAACCGTTGTTCGAGTAATGAGCTTCGATGAGCTTCTCTGGCATACTAAGCGAATTACAGCGTTGTAAGTCAGATTAAAGCGGAGGCGACATGGCAGACAAACACTTAACCCAATCACCGGCAGGTGAGTTTGTTATGTTTGCCAGCGATGATGGCGAAGTGCGCGTTGAATGTCGTCTTGAGCAAGAAACGCTGTGGTTGCCCCAGGCGACCATCGCGAATCTTTATCAAGTGACTCCCCAGGCGATTACGCAACACATCAAAGCGATCTACGAAGAAGCGGAACTTGAACAAAACGCAACCTGTAAGTCTTACTTACAGGTTCAAGAGGAGGGGGGCGCCAGAAAAGTCGCAATATTTAATCTAAGCGATTATGTGATATAGTAATACGCTCTTTCTTGTTGTTTGATGATGTAGTTCCTTACTTTTCTCTTAAGGGAAAGAGTAAGAGAAATACTGATTATTAACCAGAAAAGAATGATTTCTATGATGGTCAGTATTGGGTATATAATTATCTTGTCTTTTTTTACTTCATCTATGTATTTATTTAGTTCAATCTGGTTTTTTTCATCATTAAATATTTCGCAAATCAATGATGACAACTCTGGAGAGATGTTTTTTATTCTTTTTAGTTGATTGCTATTTCCAATGCATTGTTTTTTGTCAATAGACCAAGGGTGACGGGAAAAAAAAGATGATTCCTTGGCGGAATGGTTGGTGATAAAGAAGCTTTCATTTGTTGTTTTTAACGTCAAAAGAGTCCACCCATTTTGAATGCGCAATGTTTGTATGTGCATGTGAAAAACAAATAAAAGCCCAATGGTCACTGAAAAAATAATAAAGCCAGACAGTATTTTATCAATGAACGTGTTCTGGGGTGTTTTTTTTAGAGGAATAGATATGGAGAACAATCTAATTGTCCAATTGGGGATGCCTGCTTTACTCAAGTATTCAGATTCGCCGTTTAATGGTTTGTTTAAATATTTAAGTGTTATCATTCCTGCCGCGAATATACTCCCTAATATTCCAAGGATGCTTGCAAATATTTCAATAGTTGACTTGAAACTTTCGTCAGTAAATAATTCAGTGATAGATAGTGCGTTACTCATATTTTTTCCTCATTGTGACTGTTACGTTTTGTTGATTTTTATTATTCTTATGATTTTTTCAAGTTGTTAACAGCTATCTAGTCTATGATAAGTACATGGTGTTATTGATATGAAATTCATTGAGTTGGTAAATGATTAGTGGTTACTATACGAAATGTCTTCCTAATTTAGCTAAGCGGCTATTTTAGTAACAGCATAATATATCTGAAGTGCGATTTGCTATAAGTCCCCAATACCTAACCCCTTCACTCCCTTTGCAAAAAGAACTGCTTGATGGTCTGCCGCAGCCAGCGGTGCGCCGGGTCGCGATCGAGGCGCGGATGCCAGGCCTGCACGATAAACACCGATTCCAGCTCGAGCGGCAGCTCGATCTCAGCCAACGGCAGGTGGATGTTGCTTACTCCCTGCAGCACGTGGCGCGGCAGCGGCAGGATAAAGTCTGATTTCATGGTTAGCATCATCGCCGAATGGAAGCCCGGCAGGGTCAGGGCGACGTTGCGCTGCAGGCCAAGATCGCGCAGCGCGTCGTCGATCGGCCCCTGCGTGCGCCCGCGGCGAGAAACGCTGATATGCGGGTAATGGGTCAGGGTTTCGGGCGTTACCTGGCCGATGATCGGGTGACCAGGGCGCACTAGCGCCTGAAAGGTGCTGGTGAACAGGCTCTGCGTCTTAATTTCCGGGTGCCAGTCGCGTGAGGAACCGATCACCAGATCCACCTTGCCGCTGCGCAGCGCGTCATCTTCGCCGTCGCTTTCGGCGATAAACTTCAGGCCGCTTAACGGCGCCATGTCCCGCAGCGTCTCCAGCAAGCCGCCCGCCAGCGCGCCGATAAAAATGTCGTTGGCGCGAATGGTGAAGGTTCGGGTCAGCTTGCCGGGCTCGAAGGATTCACTCGGCGCGATCAGCGCGGCGGCCTGCTCGATGATCTCGCCGAGCTGGCGTTTCAACTCCAGCGCGCGCGGCGTCGGCACCAGATGCTTGCCGGCCCTGACCATGATCGGATCGTCGAACTGCCGGCGGATGCGCCCCAGAATGCGGCTCATCGCCGGGGCGCTCAGATTCATCTTCTCGGCGGCGCCGCTCACGCTCCCTTCTTCCAGCAGCAGATTCAGCGCATAGATCAGGTTGAAATCAATTTTTTGCGGCATGGCCTCTCCGGTGGTGGTGCGCTCAATGGATTGCGTTTTGTGCAACTAGTTAATTACATCATTTCATTTTAAACAATCGAAATAAGCCCGGATACTGCCCACGACAACAAAGATTGAGGCTGAAACAGCAGGAGTGGGGAATGGTTGAGGTGTCTGTTACGCCGCACCACAAAAATCGATGGCTCGCCAGCGCCGGCGAAATCAATGGCCGCACCTGGCTGGGGCTGTTCGGCGTGTTTTTGGCGGTGATGGCCAGCGGCGTGGGGGAAAACGCCAGCAAGTTCGCGCTGGCGGATATACAGGGCGGCATGCTGCTGAGCTTCGATGCCGGCAGTTGGCTGACCACCTGTTACGTCACCGGCTTTGTGATCGGTTCCGGGTTCACGCCCTGTTTTTGGCCGACTTTTTCGCTGCGCCGGGTGGCGTTGACGATGTGCGGTATTTATCTGGCCGGCGGGCTGCTGACGCCCTGGCTGGGAGAACAGTATGGCACGCTGTTGGCGGTGCGCAGCCTGCAGGGCTTCGCCGGCGGCGCGTTGCCGCCGATGCTGATGACGGTGGTGCTGCGTTTTATGCCGCCGCTGATCAAGGTGCTGGGGCTGGGCGCCTACGGCTGGGTCTCCGCCTGGAGCGCCACGCTGGGTGCCACCGCCGCCGCCTTCGCCTTCCACTGGGGCTGGAGCGGGTATTTCTACTGGAACCTGCCGCTGATGGCGATCGCCGCCTTGTGCATCGGCTACGGTCTGCCACAGGATCCGCTGCGGCTGGAGCGCCTGCGGCAGTTCAACTGGCGCGGCCTGCTGCTCGGCGGCATGGCGCTCGGCATGCTGACGGTGGGCATTTCACAGGGGGAGCGGCTCGACTGGCTGAATTCGCCGCTGATCTACGTTTTATTATTGGGCGGCGGCGGATTATTGGCGTTATTTCTGATTAACGAATGGTACCACCCGCTGCCCTTTTTTAATTTACAGCTATTAAGCAAAAGGAATTTGTCCTTCTCCTTAATTACGCTGGGTGGCGTGCTGTTAATTATGGTGTCGCTGGTCAATATCACGTCGGGATATTTATCCGCGATTCAGGGCTATCGTCAGGAACAAACTTCCGACTTAATGCTGTGGGTGGCGTTGCCGCAATTAATTACGCTGCCGATTGTTGCCATGATATGCAATACGCCGCGGGTGGATTGCCGCTGGGTGCTGGCGATCAGCCTGCTGTTGATGGCCACCGCCTGCGTGCTGGCTGCCCAGCTGACGCCGGAATGGAACGGCGACACGTTTCGCGTTATCGCGCTGTTGCAGGCGGTCGCTCAACCGATGGCGATCATCCCGTTGCTGATGCAGGCGACCGGTGGGCTGTTGCCGACCGACGGGCCGTTTGCGGCGGCCTGGTTCAACGCGGTGAAGGGTTTCGCCGCCACCGCAGCCGGCGGCGCCATCGCGCTGCTCAGCCGACAGCGCGGGGACTATCACGCCGACACGATCGCCGACGGTTTTGGCTCGGCCTACAGCCGCGCATCGGGGTCGGCGGAGCAGTTGGCGCAGCTTGCCGCTCGGCAGGGCCACGTGCTGGCCAGCGCCGATCTTTATCTGTTGGTTGCCGGCCTGGCGTTATTACTGACCGCGCTGATTTTATTTATGCCGACCCGTATTTATCCGCCGCGTTCGGTCGCCGCCTGACATTTTATCATCAGAAATAAATATTAAGTGGAGTCACTTTTATGGCTAACAAGAAAGTCGCCGTCGCCGTATTGGCGGTTACCGTCATTACGCTGGGATTATTAATCAATAAATTCCTTATTAAAGAGACACAGCAGAATACCAACGACGCCTATATTCGCGCCGATATCTCGCGTATTTCTCCGCAGATTGCCGGTGAAATTGCGCAGGTGTTGGTCAGGGACAATCAGTGGGTCAAACAGGGGGAGTTGCTGGCGGTGATCGACCCGCGTGAATTCAACGTTGCCCTAGCGCAGGCGACGGCGCAGGAGCAATCGGCCCGCGCCCGGCAGGACGACGCCAGGGCTAACCTCACCCGCCAGAGCGCGCTGATCGCCGCCGCGCTGGCGGAGCGGCAGGCGGCGCAGGCGGAGCTGGCGTTTGCACGCCAGGAGCAGAACCGCTACCAGAGAATGGCCAGCAGCGGCGCGGGTTCGCAGCAGGCGGCGCAGCAGGCGACAACGCGGGTGCACACGCTTTCCGCCAATGTGGCGCAGGCGGAGGCGACGCTCAAAGCGGCGCGAAACATGGAGCAGGTGCTACAAGCCAAGCTGGCGGACAGCGATGCCGAGCTGATGTTGGCGCAGGCGAAGAAAGCGATGGCCGAACTGAACCTGTCTTATACCCGCATCACCGCGCCGATCGGCGGTGTGGTCGGCAAGAAAAGCCTGCGGGTCGGGGAGTTCGTCAAACCGGGCGATGCGCTGCTGGCCATCGTGCCGCAGGACAAGCTGTACATCATCGCCAACTACCAGGAAACCCAGCTGGAAAAAATTGCGCACGGGCAGTCGGTAGACATCCATATCGATACCTTTCCCGGCCAAACGCTGAAAGGGCAGGTGGACAGTATTGCGCCGGCTTCCGGCGTCAGCTTCGCGGCCGTGGCGCCGGAGAACGCCACCGGCAACTTCACCAAGATCGTTCAGCGCATCCCGGTGAAGATTGTGTTCGATATCAATAAAGAGCATGCCGCCTTGCTGAGCGCCCTGCGCGTCGGCATGTCCGCAGACGTCAGCATCAATACGCTGGACGGAGGCGTGCAATGAACAGGGCTGTGATCTCGCTGCTGTTGATTGCGCTGAGCGGCTGCCGGGCGGTAGGGCCGGACTACGCTCGGCCGCAAAACGCGCTGCCCGAGAGCTGGGGTCAGCAGGCCGGCGGCGGGGCGCTGCCGGTGGCCTGGTGGTCGATATTCAACGATGCGTCGCTGACGCAACTGGTGCAGCGCGCGGCGGCCGGCAACCTGGATCTGCAGCTCGCCACGGCGCGCATGCAGCAAAGCCGCGCACTGCTGGGCGTGACCGAGGCGGCGCTGATGCCGGATCTGAGCCTGGACGGCGCCTATCAGCGCCAGCGCGCCACCTCGGTGGGCAGTATGGATCCGTCCGGCAACGGCGGAGAGGCGGATTATAACCTCTGGCGCGGCGGATTCAGCGCCACCTGGGAGTTGGACATGTGGGGCAAGCTGCGTCGCGCATCGGAAAGCGCGCGCGCCGGCTTCGCCGCTTCGCAGGAGAATCGGCGCGCGCTGCTGACGTCGGTGACGGCGGAGGTGGCGAGCGACTATCTGCGTCTGCGTGCTACGCAGCAGCAGCTGGCGGTGGCGCAGGAAAACCGCGCCACGGCGCTGCGCACGCTGCAGCTGACGCAAAGCCGTTATCAAAGCGGTGCGGGCAACGAACTGGATATCGATCAGGCGCAGGTGCAGTTGGCGCAGGTAGATGCCCTGCTGCCGACGCTGTTCGATCGACAGGAACGCTTGAACAACGCCATCAGCCTGCTGTTGGGCGAGCGGCCGGGCGCGCTGAAAGCGATGTTGTCGCCGACGGGGCCGCTGCCGGCGCTGGTGCGCGCGGTGCCGATGGGTGTGCCGTCGGATCTGGCATTGCGCCGGCCGGATATTCGCGAAGCGGCGGAGCGTTTGCATCAGGCGACCGCCGAGATTGGCGTCGCCACCGCCGACTACTATCCGCGCATCACGCTGACCGGCAACGCGGGCTACCAGGCATTGGCGCTGGCGGATATGGGCAGCTGGTCCACGCATACCTTCGCCATCGGCCCCGCCCTGTATCTGCCGCTGTTCGACGGGGGGAAAATCACCCAGCGGGTGCGCCTGAGCGAATACCGGCAGCAGGAAATGGCCATCGCCTACCAGCAAACGGTGCTGCGCGCTTGGCATGAGATCGACGACGCGCTTTCCGGTTACCGCGCCCAGCAGCGCCGCCAGACGCATCTGGCCGAGGCGCTGGCCGCCAACCGACACGCGTTTGCGCTGGCGCGCGACAGCTATCTGAACGGCGCCAGCGATTTTATCCACGTTCTGAGCACGCAGCGCGCGCTGCTGGATCTGCAGTCCGCGCAAATTGTTTCACAGGAGGAGACGGCGATCGCCGTGGTGAATATCTATCGAGCGCTGGGCGGCGGCTGGGAACACACCTACCCGTCTGCGGCGCCACAGGAGAAGGCTGATGCACAACACGCTGAATAAGATTGTCGACGAGATGCTGGAAAGGGATACCCGCCGTAAACGCGAGGCCAGGGTGAGCGCCGTGCGGCAAGTCACCGCCCGGATCCGCCGCATCACGTTGAGCGGCGACGATGTGGATAAGTTTATCGCCGACCCGCGCGCGCAGGAGCCGGCCAGTTGGATCAAGGTGTTCTTCCCGTGGCGCGACACGCTGGCCGGGCGGGCCTACACCCTGAGCGGCATCGACAAACTCGCCCGCACCTTCGATATCGATATGGTGCTGCACGGCGAAGGCCCGGCGTCGAACTGGGCGCACGACGCGATGCCGGGCGACAAGCTGGGGTTCGCCGGCCCTTGCTCCGGCGGCTTCCGGCTGTTGCCGCAAACTCGCTGGCTACTGTTGCTGGGCGATGAGACCGCGCTGCCCGCCATGCGCACTATCCTCGCCTCGCTGTCTACCCCGCTGCCGGTGCTGTGGTTCGCCGAAGTGGGCGATGCGCAGGAGATTCAGGATGTTGATTGCTCCTTTTTGCAGATGAACAGCTGGCAAATACGCACCCGGCATTTCGACAGCGTGATGAACAGCCCGCTGGTGCAGGCCGTCAGCCACTGCGAACTGCCGGCCGGGGAGGGGCAGGTGTGGCTGGCCTGCGAACACCAGGTCGCCGCGTATCTGAAGGCGCGTTTTATCAACGAAATGGGCATCTCCCGCGCCGCCTTGTTTGCCAAAGGTTATTGGAAAAAGGGCGAAGCTAATTTCAAGGGCGCGATGTAACTCGGGCGAATGAGGATGGTTATGATTGAGAGAGTGTTATTGGCGGTGGACTGCTTTGAACACAGCGGCAACGCGCTGGATTTTATGGCGCGTCTGCAAGGCAGCATCGGCGGCGTGATCGTACTGACGGTGGTCGACAATGCCTTCACGCTCAGCCGCAGCGGCCTGCGCTTCGACAGCGACGAGCGCGAAGAATATCCTGCCGCCCAGCGCGAAGAGGCGCTGGCGGAAAAGCAGGTCGGGCAGGTGACGCGGGCGTTGCAACAGATGGGCTTCAACGCCCAGGGCCTGCTGGCTGCGGGGGCGCCCATCGAGGTGATCCCGGACCAGATGGCTTTGTTCAACTGCGATTTGCTGATCATCTCGCACCGCCACCTGTCTTCGTTGGGGCGCTGGCTGAACGCCTCCGTCACGCGCGGCCTGCTGGATGAGATTGGCCAACCGGTCTTGGTGATCCCGCGCTAAGCTATGGGTAAGGGCAGCCGCATGCGGCGGCGCGCGTTCGGCGACGAAGGCCGTACATACCGGAGGTCAACATGCGAAGTCTGGAAGATCAACTTGCCGCTTATGCCGCCTATCACCGCGATGCGCGCAATATTGCCACGCATTTTATCGGCATCCCGCTGATCGTCGTCAGCCTGCTGGCGCTGCTCTCCCGGCCGGCGTGGGACGCGGGATGGCTGCCGTTTTCGCCGGCCTGCGCGGTGGTGCTCGTCGCGGCCTTCTATTACCTGCGGCTAAATCTGCGCCTTGGCGCCATGATGCTGGCGTTGCTGCTGCTGTGCCTCGGGTTCGGCGCCTGGGTGGCGTCGCTGTCGACGGCGGCGTGGCTGAGCATCGGTATCGGCGGCTTCGTCATCGGCTGGCTGTTTCAGTTTGTCGGGCATTTCTGGGAGGGGAGAAAACCGGCGTTTATGGACGATGTGACGGGCCTTATCATCGGCCCGCTGTTCGTGCTGGCGGAAGCCTGCTTCCTGGCCGGCGGGCTGCGCGAACTGCAGCGGAACATCGAAATGCGCTCGGGCAAAGTGCGTAGCGGGAGGGCATGAGGTGGGCTTGATTCCTACGGTGACGGACGCTGATGTCCGCCCCCTCCCGCCGCACTTTTAACAAATTTGCAAAAGTCTTTTAGCCTCCCGCCTGCTTATCTTTGTTGTGATCAATGTCATACTTTCGGCATCTTAACTGTTCCCGCGCTTCGGCAGCGGTAAACCGGAGTTGTTGCATGAAAGTGAATTATCCCTTGTTAGCGCTGGCGGTGGGGGCGTTCGGCATCGGCACCACCGAATTCTCTCCCATGGGCTTGCTGCCGACTATTGCCAAAGGGGTGGACGTCTCCATTCCGATGGCCGGCATGTTGATCAGCGCCTACGCCGTCGGCGTGATGGTCGGCGCGCCGCTGATGACGCTGCTGCTGTCGCACCGGGCGCGCAGAAGCGCGCTGATTTTCCTGATGGCGATCTTTACCCTGGGCAACGTGCTGTCGGCCATCGCGCCGGATTACACCACCCTGATGCTGTCGCGCATCATCACCAGCCTGAACCACGGCGCCTTCTTTGGCCTCGGATCGGTGGTGGCCGCCAGCGTGGTGCCGAAAGAGAAACAGGCCAGCGCCGTGGCGACCATGTTTATGGGGCTGACCATCGCCAATATCGGCGGGGTGCCCGCCGCGACCTGGCTGGGTGAAACCATCGGCTGGCGCATGTCGTTCCTGGCGACGGCCGGGCTGGGCGTGATCGCCATGCTGGGGCTGTGGTTCTCGTTGCCGAAAGGCAGCGCCGGCGCGCGCCCTGACGTGAAACGCGAGCTGTCGGTGCTGGTGCGGCCGCAGGTGCTGACCGCGCTGCTGACGACCGTGCTGGGGGCGGGCGCGATGTTCACGCTCTATACCTACATTTCGCCGGTATTGCAGCACATCACCGAGGCGACGCCGCTGTTCGTGACGGTGATGCTGGTGCTGATCGGCGTCGGTTTCTCGATCGGCAACTACCTCGGCGGCAAGTTCGCCGACCGTTCCGAGAGCGCGACGCTGAAGGGCTTCCTGCTGCTGTTGGTGGCCATCATGCTGCTGATCCCGCTGCTGGCGCGCAGTGACATCGGCGCCGCGGTGAGCATGGTGATTTGGGGCGCGGCGACCTTTGCCGTGGTGCCGCCGCTGCAGATGCGCGTGATGCGCGTGGCCAGCGAAGCGCCGGGGCTGTCGTCTTCGGTCAACATCGGCGCTTTCAACCTGGGCAACGCGCTGGGCGCCGCCGCCGGTGGCGCGGTGGTCTCCGCCGGTCTGGGCTACAGCTTCGTGCCGGTGATGGGGGCGATTATCGCCGGGTTGGCGCTGCTGTTGGTGTTGTTCACCAGCCGCACCGCGGCAAAAGTCGTTTACGCCAACGGCTAAGTGACAGCGTGCGGCGGTTTTTTATCCGCCGCACGCCGTTAGCCGCATAAAACATAAACGCTTATCCTCTCCCGTCCCCATTTATCTGTTCGGCATCAACTCTTAGCCGCTATCATTAACCATGTATATACATGGTGGCCGCTTGCACGGCACCTCTGGGATAATGAAAGACCTGCCTAAGGAAAGATCCACATGAGAAATATCTTCTTCTTCGACGCGATGCTGACGCCAAAAATCATCACCGCCGTTTACTGGCTGGCGCTGTTGGGCGTGTTGATCAGCGGCATCGGCATGATGTTCTACGGCGAGTTCTTCCGCGGCCTGTTCGGCATCATCGTCGGCGGCGTGTTCGTGCGCGTGGCGTTCGAGATGATCATCATTGCGTTTAAAAATAACGAATATCTGCGCAAGATCGCCGAAAAACCGTAACTATGCCAAAACGCCGGGTATTGCCCGGCGTTGTTTTCCTCTCCGGTCTTGGCTATTCGAAGCCGAGCAGGCTGAACGCATCGTCCTGCGGGGCGTAACCCAACAGGCGACGGGTCTCTTCCAGCGATAAACGCGTGTAGCGGTTATTGGAAACCCCGTGCACCACCGCATATTGCACCCCTTCGACACGAATGCAGCGCTCCAGCAGATCGGCGGCGTCGCGATGGCTGAGAAACGCGCTCATGTCGCGAGCGCTGAGCCGATCGCCTGGGCTGAGGGTAGTGAAGTTGGCGATGCGCACCGACAGGGCGGAAAGCCCTTCCTGATGGGCGAAGTAGGCGGCGATGCCTTCGCCGAAGGCTTTACTGGCGCCGTACAGGTTCTTCGGTTTCGGCGCGTCGTCCGGGCGGATTTGATAGTCGAGCGGATAGCCTTCCACCGCCTGCGCGCTGCTGGCGAACACCACCCGGCGGCAGCCGGCGTCTTTCGCCGCGCGGAAGATATTGAAGGTGCCGAGAATGTTGTTGTCCATCAACGAGCCGCAGAAGTCGGCGTCGGGAGAGGGATCGGCCGCCAGGTGCAACACGGTGTCGATATTGGCGCAGGCCGCGCGGCAGGCGTCGAGATCGGCGATGTTGAAGCTGATGACTTCGTCGCCGGGTTGCAGATCGTTCAGCAGACTGATGTCGCGTTCCGCCAGGCGCAGCGCGTAGCGATCGCCCATTGCCTGACGAAACGCCGTGGCTACCCGGCCGCCGGCGCCGGTGATCAGAATCCGTCCTACATCAGTACGCAACACCATGATGACTGCCATCCCTACTCTCGATTAAGTGTTGACCAGTAATAATCCCCCGCGTGACTTTTGTCCAGTATTTATATTAGTCATTCTGATGCTTTATGCCGGTAATGGGCACGTTTTGCCGAGCGTTTCGACCAGGAAATTCATCACCGCGCGCACGGCAGCGGTGCGCGCCAAATCGGGATACGTCACCAGCCAAAGCTCGCGCGTTGGCGCGGCATTGGCCGTGGGCAACGGGACCAGATCCGGATCGCCATCGGCGACGAAAGTCGGCAAAACGGCGGCACCCAGCCCTGAACGCGCCGCTTGTTGCAGTGAAAACAGATCGCTGGCCTGAAAAACCACCGGACGCCCCTGCAACAGCTGTTGCAGCCATTGCTGATGCGGCTGCTGTTGGTAGTGATGGTCATAGGCGAGAAAGCGGCGCGCCGCGTCGGGCAGTGCGGCGTGCTCCGGTGCGGCATACAGCGCGTAGCGCATCATGCCGATGCGCTGCGTCAGCAGCTCTGGCTGCTGCGGGCGCACCATGCGCACGGCGATGTCGGCTTCGCCGCGATCCAGCTCGGCGAGCGCCGATTCACCCGACAGCGTGACGACGATCTGTGGAAAAGCCTGGTTAAATGCGGCAATGCGCGGCGCGAGAATATGCGCGGCGATCGACGGCGGCGCACTGATGCGCACCCCGGCCTGGGGTGTTGCGCCGGCGCTGCGCGCATGGCGGGCAATCGCCTGGCTTTGCGCCTCGATCTCCGCCGCCAGCCCGGCAATCGCCTGCCCGTCCTGGGTCAAGGGCGTGCTGCGCGGCAGTCGTACGATCAAACGCAGGCCGAGCGCCTGTTCCAGCGCCGCTACGCGTCGCCCGACGGTGGCGTGATCGCAACCCAGCTCCCGCGCTGCCGCCGACAACGAACCGGTGCGCGCCAGCGCCACGAAGTGTTTTAAATCCTGCCAGTCAAACATCGGTGAATTCCTGCACATTAATGATGCGATTTTCGGGAATATTCACACGAATAACGGCGTGATTCAATGTGTGAACGTTTCCTCTTAAATTGAATTATTCAATTAAGGTTTCTTATGAATTTGCAATTACAGCAACGCACGGCATTGGTCACGGGCGCCAGCGAAGGGATCGGTGCCGGCATGGTCAGGGTATTGGCCGCTCAAGGTGTCAAGGTAGTGGCCACCGCACGACGCGGTGACCGGCTGCAGGCCTTGGCGGATGAAGTGGAACGGCAAGGGGCGGTGCGTCCGCAGGTGATCGTTGCCGATGTGACCGAGCCTGAGGCTCTCGCCCGTTTGGCGGCGCAGGCGCTGCGCCAGGTGGGGACAGTTGATATCCTGATCAACGCGGTAGGCGCGTTTCACCCCACGACGCTGAACGACAGCGATCGTAGCTGGGATGACGCTTTCGCTTTGAACTTCACGCCGGCCCGCAGATTGACTCAGGCGCTGTTGCCGGCCATGCAGGCGCAAGGCTGGGGCCGGGTGATCAACATCAGCGGATCGATGGAGCCGCGCAGCCTGAGCGCCGCCAGCGCCGCCAAGGGCGCATTGCATCTGTGGGCCAAAGGATTGGCCAGCGACGTGGCTGCGCAGGGGATTACCGTCAATACGCTGCAACCCGGACGTATCAACAGTGAACAGATCCGTGAGCGCTTATACGCTTGCGATGAAGCGCGCCAGGCGTTCATTGCGCAACATATCCCGATCGGCTACTTCGGCGAACCGGAAGACATGGCCTATCTGGCGGCGTTTCTTTGCTCCCCGCTCGCGCGATATATCACCGGCGCGGTGATCCCGGTAGATGGCGGCATGCATTATTTCGCGCATTGAGGCCGTTTTGCCCCCGCGATCACAGTTCGGCAATTTGCCGGCGCAAAGGCTTGCCTCGGCAAAATCTGCGGTGTTAACGTCATAACTCAACCGATTTAGGGTTGTTACTGCTACGGCAGGCAAAACCTAAACCTCGTGTTTCTGTTCCCCGATGGGGCAGAGGCCGCGAGGTTTAGGTTTTTTTTTGCGCCGAATTCCGCCTCAGCGCCAGGCCAGTGCGGGGAGGGGAGCGGCAGAACGCGAAGTCTAAGGATAACCGTATGAAATATGACACATTAGCCAGTGAGATTTTGGCCGGCGTCGGTGGCCGCGACAATGTGAAAAGCCTGGTGCACTGCGCCACCCGCCTGCGTTTCAAGCTGCGTGACGACACTCGCGCCAACGCGGCAGCGCTGAAGAAAAACCCCGGCGTCATCATGGTGGTGGAGAGCGGCGGCCAGTTCCAGGTGGTGGTAGGCAACCACGTGGCAGAGGTGTTCGACGCGGTTAACCGCGTTGGCGGGTTGGCCGAGGGCGCGCCGAGCGACGATGCGGGCGGCAAAAAAGACAACCTGCTCAGCCGCTTTATCGATCTGGTGTCCGGTATTTTTACCCCGCTGCTCGGGGTGATGGCCGCTTCGGGGATCCTGAAAGGCTTCCTGGCGCTGAGCCTGGCCTGCGGCTGGCTGCTGGAGAGCGGCGGCACCTTCAAAATGCTGTTCGCCGCCAGCGACTCGCTGTTCTACTTCTTCCCGATCATGCTCGGCTACACCGCCGGGAAAAAATTCGGCGGCAACCCCTTCGTCACCATGGCGATCGGCGGCGCGTTGACGCATCCGCTGATGATGGCGGCGTTCGAAGCGGCGCAGCAGCCGGGTGCGGTGCGCGAATACTTCTTCGGCATTCCGCTGACCTTCATCAACTACAGTTCGTCGGTGATCCCGATCATCTTCGCGGCCTGGGTGTCCTGCCGCCTGGAGCCGTTGTTTAACCGGGTGATCCACAGCGCGCTGCGCAATTTCATCACGCCGCTGCTGTGCCTGGCGATCACCGTGCCGTTGACCTTCCTGCTGATCGGCCCGGCGGCGACCTGGCTCAGCCACCTGCTGGCCAACGGCTATCAGAGCATTTACGCCTTTAACCCGATCATCGCCGGTGCCTTTATGGGGGCGATGTGGCAGGTGTGCGTGATCTTCGGTCTGCATTGGGGATTGGTGCCGTTGATGATCAATAACCTGAGCGTGCTGGGGCGCGACACCATGGTGCCGCTGCTGCTGCCGGCGGTAATGGGGCAGGTCGGCGCCACGCTGGGCGTGATGCTGCGCACCCGCGACGCCAAGCTGCGGGCGCTGTCCGCTTCGGCCATCGGCGCCGGGATTTTCGGCATCACCGAACCGGCGGTGTACGGCGTTACGCTGCCGAACAAACGCCCG
This sequence comes from Serratia sp. CC22-02, assembly GCF_900182895.1. NCBI lineage: Bacteria > Pseudomonadati > Pseudomonadota > Gammaproteobacteria > Enterobacterales > Yersiniaceae > Serratia > Serratia sp. CC22-02. The sequence continues at coordinate 144,556 of NZ_FXUD01000006.1, forward strand.
TTCATCTTCGGCTGCATCGGCGGCGCGCTGGGCGGTGCGGTGATCGGCTACTTCCATACCTCGGTCTACTCGTTCGGCCTGGTGAGCGTATTCACCTTCGCGCAGATCATCCCCGGCGGCGGCATCGACGCCACGGTATGGGGCGCGATCGGTGGCACCCTGCTGTCGTTCGTGTTTGCCGCGCTGGCCAGCTACCTGTTCGGCGTCGCACCGGCGGAAGACGCGGCGCAGCCTGAAGCCGCCGCGCCGCTTAACCGCAAGCAGGCCATCCTCAGCCCGATCGCCGGCGACATCGTGCCGCTGGATCAGGTGAACGACGCGACCTTCGCCAGCGGCCTGCTGGGGAAAGGGGTGGCGATCGCGCCGCAGCAGGGGCGCGTGGTGGCGCCGGTGAGCGGCAGCGTGGCGTCGCTGTTCAAAACCAAACACGCCATCGGCATCGAATCGGACGACGGCGCGGAGATTCTCATCCACGTCGGTATCGATACCGTGAAGCTGGACGGGGCGCATTTCACCGCCCACGTGCGGGAAGGCGAGCGGGTTGCCCCGGGCGATCTGCTGATCGAGTTCGACCAGGCGGCGATCCATGCCGCCGGCTATGACACCACCACGCCGATCATCATCAGCAACAGCGATGACTACGTGGACGTGTTGACCAGCGGCCTGTCTCCGGTGCAGGAACAGGCGCCGCTGCTGACTTTATTACGCTAATTGAGGAGCAAGCGATGAACGGCAAGTTTCCGCAACATTTTCTGTGGGGCGGCGCGGTAGCGGCGAACCAGGTAGAAGGCGCATATCAGGCCGACGGCAAGGGGCTGTCGACCTCCGATCTGCAGCCGCAGGGCATCTTCGGCGCCATTACGCCGCGCACGGCGGGCGACAGCGGCATCAAGGATGTGGCGATCGATTTCTATCACCGCTATCCGGAGGACATCGCGCTGTTCGCCGAAATGGGCTTTAAGTGTCTGCGCACCTCGATCGCCTGGACGCGCATTTTCCCGCAGGGCGACGAAGAGACGCCGAATGAAGCCGGGCTGGCGTTTTACGATCGGCTGTTCGACGAGATGGCGAAGTACGGCATTCAGCCGCTGATCACGCTGTCGCACTATGAGATGCCTTACGGCCTGGTGAAGCACTACGGCGGCTGGGGCGATCGGCGCACCATCGATTTCTTCGAGCGCTATGCGCGCACCGTGTTCGAACGCTACAAGCACAAGGTCAAACACTGGCTGACCTTCAACGAAATCAACATGTCGCTGCACGCGCCCTTCACCGGCGTCGGCCTGCCGCAGGAGAGCGACAAAAGCGCCATCTATCAGGCGATCCACCATCAGCTGGTGGCCAGCGCCAGAGCGGTGAAGGCCTGCCACGAGATCGTGCCGGAGGGCAAAATCGGCAACATGCTGCTGGGTGGCATTCTGTATCCGCTGAGCTGCAAGCCGGAAGATCTGCTGGAAACCCAGCGGCAAAACCGCGACTGGCTGTTCTTCGGCGACGTGCAGGCGCGCGGCTATTACCCGGCCTATATGCAGCGCTTCTTCCGTGAAAACGGCATTCAGGTGGCGATCACCGAGGAAGATCGGCAAACGCTGCGCGAAACCATCGATTTCATCTCGTTCAGCTACTACATGAGCGGCTGCGTCACCGCCGACCCGGCGCAGTACGAGACGGCGCGCGGCAACATTCTCGATATGGTGCCGAACCCGCACCTGGCCAGCTCGGAGTGGGGATGGCAAATCGACCCGATCGGGCTGCGCTACCTGCTCAACGTGTTGTACGACCGCTATCAGAAGCCGCTGTTCATCGTCGAGAACGGGCTGGGCGCCAAAGATCGCGTCGAGGCCGACGGCAGCATCCACGACGACTACCGCATCAACTACCTTAATGACCATCTGGTGCAGGTGGCGGAAGCGATCGACGACGGCGTCGAGGTGATGGGCTACACCAGCTGGGGGCCGATCGATCTGGTCAGCGCCTCGAAGGCGGAAATGTCGAAGCGCTACGGCTTCATTCACGTCGACAGGGACGATGCCGGCAACGGCAGCCTCGAGCGCCGCCGCAAGAAGAGTTTCTACTGGTATCGCGATGTGATCCACAGCAACGGCGCCAGCCTGAAAGACCGGCGCTAGCCTCTAAGCCCGGCGGCAAGCGCCGGGCGTTAACCTAACGTTATTCGCTGCTGTTCATGATGGGAAATTCTCTCCCAGGGAATGCTGTTGCCCGCAGTCAGCCGTTATGCGGAGAAATATAATAATGATGAAAAGCTTATTACCTCGTTCCATGACCCTGGCGGCGCTGGCGCTGCTCTGTAGCCAGGCGCAGGCGGAAACGCTGCAAACCGGCAAGGACGTCGAAGCCCCCACCGCCAAATGGGAAGGGGTAGCGCTCGGCTTTGAGCCGCCACAGCCCGGGCTGTTGGGGGATATGCTGGGGATCAGGCCGATCCTGGAGGATCACGGCTTCCACTATAACCTCGGCTACCTCAGCCAGCTGTCGTATAACGCCGGCGGCGGTTACAACCACGACAAACAGGCGTCGTACATCGACCAGTTCTCGTTGACCTTCAGCCAGGATTTGCAGGCGCTGACCGGCATTCCGGACGCGGCGATCGAAGGCAATATCGTCAACCGCAACCATGACAACAACCTGACCCGCGATCGCTTGCAGGATCCGCGCGTCGGCCTGACCGATCTGTCGCAGGAGAGCTTTGGCGGGCAGTCGATTACCCGGCTGGGTTGGTTGACCTTCAGCCGTTCCTTCCTCGATCGCCGGCTGCAGTGGCGCATCGGCATGATGAACAAGGTGCAGGATTTCGATCAGATCATTCCCTGCGATTTTCAGACGCTGACGCTGTGCGGCGGCAAGTCCGCCAACTCGTTGACCTGGTATAACTGGAACGTGCATTACTGGGGCACCACGCTGCAATACAAGCTGACCGACGGCCTGACGCTCAAGGGCGGCGTGATGGAGCAGAACCCGAGCGCCCCCAGCCGCAGCCACGCCTGGAGTTGGTCCACCAAGGGCAGCAAAGGCTTCCTGTTGCCGATGGAGCTGGAGCTGAAAACCCACGCCGTCAACCAGCTGCCGGGGGTGTATAACCTGGGCGTGCTGTTCACCAACGCGCGCCAGAGCGATCTTTATGAAGGGGTGTCCGGTGGGCCGGGTGCCAGCGATCCGCAGGGCTATCGCAGCCACGATCGCACCTGGTTCCTGTATACCGGTTTCAACCAGCAGGTGACGCGCCATGCGGATGACGTCAACCGTGGCCTGAGCGTGTTTTACAGCCTGGGGCTGGGAGATCAGCGCAGCAACTACCTGCACTGGTCTACCTCGACCGGCATCCGTTACCGCGGGCTGTTCGATGCGCGGCCGGACGACTGGCTGGGGTTCGGTGTCTCGGTGGTGAAGCTGAGCGACCGCTACAAAGACAATCAGCGTTATCTCAACCAGATGAGCGGCATCAGCGATTATCACGATCCGAACTACCGGCCGGTGCCGGGCCACTCGGTGACGGCGGAGCTGTATTACCGGGTTAACGTCACGCCGTGGTTGCAGCTGCAGCCGGGCCTGCAGTACTGGCATCACCCGGCGGGCGTCAGCGAGACGCAGGACGCCTGGGTGACGGCGTTGAAAACGGTGGTGACCTTCTGATCAGGCCGCGTCGCTCTCGCGGTAACGCCGGCGGGCGTGTTCGAACCAGCTGGCGGGCACGTTGTGCGGCGGCTGCTGCAACCTGAGCAGCCCCTGTTCAACGATATGGCTGGCCTGGCGCCACAGCGTCGGGTCGCCTTCGGTCAGCACCTCCAGCAGGCGCTGTTTCTCGATCAGGTAGGTCTGGGCGAAGTGGCTGTCGTAGTCCAGCAGCGAGCGGGTGTTGTCGATAAGATCCGCCAGCTTGATGGTTTTGGCCTGCGGCGATGCGCCGGCGCTGTGGCGCCGATCGCGGTTTTTGCGCTCAAAGCGGTTGCCGTCCTCGGCGTGGCTGACGTTGGTTAACATCCGCACCAGCTCTGCCACCTTCGGCCCGAAATGGCTGTCGATGTCGCCGAGGGTGGTGGGCGTGTCTTCTACCGTATCATGCAGCCAGGCGGCCGCCAGCATCTCTTCGGTGTGCGGTACGCTGCGCACCAGCTCCATCACCGCCTGCGGGTGGACGATGTACGGATCGTCGGTGTATTTGCGGCGCTGATCGATGGCCGCATGCGCCTTGGTGGCGTAGCGGCGCGCGCGTTCTGCAAGCGTGTTCGTCATTTCCTTTCCCTCCGAGCATCCTCTGCATGAAAAAAATGTAGCATACCTCACAAGAAATAGCTTGCGATTACATCGTGCGCTATCTATATTCACACACATGAAAAGCACCGAGACCGAACAACCCAAGGCGAAGAACCTGCTGCAGCTCGATCAGCAGCTCTGTTTCGCGCTGTACTCCGCCAACCTGGCGCTGCACAAAGTTTATCGCAAGCTGTTGAGCCAGCTCGAACTCACCTACCCGCAATACCTGGTGATGATGGTGCTGTGGGAGCGCGATCGGGTGACGGTATCGGATATCGGCGAGCGGCTGTTCCTCGATTCCGCCACGCTGACGCCGCTGCTGAAGCGGCTGGAAACCGCCGGTTTGCTGGTGCGCTATCGCGCCACCGCCGACGAGCGGCAGGTGATCATCGCCCTGACCGAAGCCGGCCGCGCGCTGCGCGAGCGGGCGCAATCGGTGCCCGAGGCGGTGATGTGCGCCACCGACTGCAGCCTGGACGAGATCGTCTCGCTCAAACAGCAGCTGGAAAAGCTGCGCGGCAGCCTGATCGATCAGATTTGACCCGCCGCCGCCGGACGCAAGAACGGCGCGGGTGGTCTACACTGGTTAATAAGTGTCAAAAATAAGTAGTGCACGATTTAATCGCAAAAGATAAATATGTGACCGGCTTTACCTCGTGGAAGCCGTAGTCATCTCGCCAACCAGCAAGAAGGAATGAACGATGTCTATTGAGAAAGTGGTTTACCGCGCTCACGCCACCGCAACCGGCGGCCGCGACGGCCGTGCGACCTCCTCCGACGGCGTGTTGGACGTGAAACTGGGCGTGCCGAAAGAGATGGGCGGCGCCGGCGGCGAAGTCACCAACCCTGAGCAGCTGTTCGCCGCCGGTTACTCGGCCTGTTTCCTCGGCGCGTTGAAGTTTGTCGCGGCGAAAGAAAAGGTCAAAATCCCGGCCGAAGCCAAGATCGACGGCACCGTCGGCATCGGTGAGATCCCGAACGGCTTCGGCATCGAAGTGCAGCTGGATATCTCGCTGCCGGGCATCGAGCGCAGCGTGGCGGAAGATCTGGTGAAAAAGGCGCACGTGGTGTGCCCATACTCCAACGCCACCCGTGGCAATATCGACGTGACGTTGAACGTGAAATAACGTTTTTCGCCGACGCTCTGAAAAATGGAGGGGTCTCCCTCCATTTCTTGTCTTGCTTTCCCTTCCAGAGTTCGCACAACAGGGTAAAAAAAACCTGTTTTGTGAGAATTCTCTTGATTGTCGCCTGCAAAACCACGCTTATTGCCGGTTGGCTGAACCTGCAGCCGCATTGACTGTCTGAAAAACTCAGAACTGCTATCGCCCTCCGGAGCCACCGCACTACATGAACAAAATAAAATCGCTATCACAGCAGAATTTATCGTTATTGTTAGCGATCTATATCGGCATCTTTTTAAACCTGTCCGTTTTCTATCGCCGTTTTGACTCGCTTGCGCACGGCATTCAGGGGATTAAACTTATTTCGGCGGTGACGGAAGTGATCGCCATCGTTTTATTCACTTTCTTTATCATGCGATTGGTGTCGCTCGGCGGCCGGTTGTTTTATCGCATCGTCGCTTCGCTGCTGGTGCTGATTTCGGTCGCCGCCAGCTACTACATGACGTTTTTCAACGTGGTGATCGGCTACGGCATCGTGGTGTCGGTGATGACCACCGACATCGATCTGTCGAAAGAGGTGGTTGGCCTGCACTTCGTGCTGTGGATGGTGGCGCTCAGTGCCTTGCCGCTGCTGCTGATCTGGAAAAACGGCCTGCGTTACACCCTGATCGAACAGCTGAAAACCCCTGGTCATCGCATCAAGCCGCTGCTGGTCTTGCTGGCGGTGGTGGCGCTGGTCTGGCTGCCGCTGCGCATGCTGGACGACGAGCAAAGCGTGCAGGAGAAGCTCGCCAACGTTGATCTGCCGAGCTACGGCGGCGTGGTGGCGCACTCGTATCTGCCGTCCAACTGGCTGTCGGCGCTGGGGCTGTTTGCCTATACCCGCTATGACGAAAGCCAGGACCAGAGCACGATGTTCGATCCGGGCAAACACTTCACCTATGTACCGCCGGCGGATATCGACGATACCTACGTGGTGTTCATCATCGGCGAGACCACGCGCTGGGATCACATGGGTATGCTGGGCTATGAGCGCGATACTACGCCGCGGCTGTCGAAAGAGAAGAACCTGGTGGCGTTTCGCGGCGAGTCGTGCGACACCGCCACCAAGCTGTCGCTGCGCTGCATGTTCGTGCGCGAAGGTGGCACCGAGGATAACCCGCAGCGCACGCTGAAAGAGCAGAACGTGTTCGCGGTGCTGAAGGATCTGGGCTTCTCTTCCGAGCTGTTCGCCATGCAGAGCGAGGTGTGGTTCTACAACAACACCGAGGTGAACAACTATTCGTTCCGCGAGATGATCGCGTCCGAGAAGCGCAACGACGGCAAGGCGGTCGATGACATGCTGTTGGTGGACGAAATGAAGGAGTCGCTGGCGCGCTATCCGAAGGGCAAACACCTGGTGATCCTGCATACCAAAGGCTCGCACTACCTGTACTCGCAGCGTTATCCGCGCAGCTATGCGCGCTATCAGCCGGAGTGCATGGGGGTGGATGATTCCTGCACCAAGGCGCAGCTGATCAACGCCTTCGACAATACGGTGCTGTATACCGACAGCTTTATCAGCAATGTGATCGACCAGGTGCGCGACAAGAAGGCCATCGTGTTCTATGCCGCCGACCACGGCGAATCGATCGGCGAGAACACGCACCTGCACGGCACGCCGCGCGAAATGGCGCCGCCGGAGCAATTCCGCGTGCCGATGATCGTATGGGCGTCGGACAAGTTCCTCGAGAACCCGCAGCACCTCAGCGCCTTTGAGCAGCTGCAGGCGCAGCAGCGCATCGGCAAAACGCATCGCCACGTCGAGCTGTTCGACACCATCCTCGGTTGCCTCGGCTACACCTCGCCGAACGGCGGCATCGTGGATAAAAACAACTGGTGCTCTCTGCCGCAGCATAAAACGGCGCCCGCCCGCCTGTAATCCTTCCCGCCGGGTGCCTTGCGCACCCGGTAATTTCACTCAATACATTCTCTTCATCAATTATTCCGGTGTGTGCATACGGTATACTTGCGCACTTCCCTTCTAACCGGAGATTTCCATGACCCTGCGCGTGGCGTTTATCGACGATCATGACATTGTGCGCTCGGGCTTTGTGCAGCTGCTGTCGCTGGAGGCCGATATTCAGGTGGTGGGCGAGTTCAGCAGCGCGGCGCAGGCGCGCGCCGGCCTGCCGGGGCTGGAGGCGGAAATCTGCATCTGCGACATTTCGATGCCGGACGGCAGCGGGCTGGATCTGCTGGCGGACATTCCCTCCGGCATCCGCGTGGTGATGCTGTCGATGCACGACAACCCGGCGCTGGTGGAAATGGCGCTGGAACGCGGCGCCAGCGGCTTCCTCTCCAAGCGCTGCAAGCCGGAAGATCTGATCACCGCGGTGCGCACCGTCGCCGGCGGCGGCGTCTACCTGATGCCGGAAATCGCCCAGCAGCTGGCGCGGGTGAGGGTCGATCCGTTGACCCGCCGCGAGCGCGAAATCGCGCTATTGCTGGCGCAGGGCCAGGAGGTGCGCGAGATCGCCGCCGCCTTGGGGCTGTCGCCGAAGACGGTGCATGTGCATCGCGCCAACCTGTTCGCCAAGCTGGGTATCAACAATAACGTCGAGCTGGCCAGACGGATGCTGAACCTGTGACGCAGCGCCTGATCACCCAGCTGGCGCTGTTTTTCATCTACGCCGCCAGCGCCTTTTGCCTGTGGGGCATCGGCACCGCGCTGATCGACCCTCCCTGGCAGGCGCTGCTGCTGTTCCCGTTCGGCCTGCGCATGGGCATTTTGCTGCAGAGCCCGTACCGTTTCTGGCCGGGGATCCTGCTGGCCGACCTGCTGCTGATGGCGCTGCTGGCGGACCAGTTCGGTTACGGCCCGGCGCTGTGGGCGTCGGTGGCGGTGCTGGTGTTGACGGTGCTGCTCAGCCTGCTGGCCTCGCCGTGGCTGTTGCGCCATCAGCAGAGCGACAGCGAATGGCGGTGGCCGCTGTTGCAGGGCGCGGTGGTGGCCGCCGCCGCCTTGCTGCAGGCCCTGGTATGGCAGCTGGTGAGCGGCGAAGGCGCCCGCGCGCTGCTGCTCGGCCTGACCGGCGGTTTCACCATCGCGCCGACCTGCCTGCTGTTGTGGCACTATCTGGCGCGCCAAATCTGGGTGCCGCTGGAGCCGGGGCTGATCCACAAGCCGGTGGAGCTGCGCCTCGGCCACTTGGCCAGCTATCTGCTGTTGTTTGCGTTCAGCATCTGGCTGCAGCAGCAGGTGAACGCCGCCGAGCTGCGCCGTTTCGCGCCGTTCTGCCTGGCCATTCCTATCGTGTTCATGTCTTACCGCTACGGCTGGCAGGGCGCGCTGTTGGCGACGCTGCTCAACGGCGTGGCGCTGATGGTCAACGAGCCGCCGCAGCCGGAGTCGCACCGCGATCTGCTGCTGTCGCTGCTGGCCCAAAGCCTGACCGGGCTGCTGCTGGGCGCCGGCATTCAGCGCCAGCGCGAGCTGAATCAGCAACTGCGGCTGCGGCTGGCGGAGAACCGCCAGCTGGCGCGGGCGCTGGTGACGGCGGAGGAGCAAACCCGGCGCGAGGTGGCGCGCGAGCTGCACGATGAAGTGGGGCAGACCATCACCGTGATCCGCACCCAGGCCAGCATCGTCAAACGCCTGGCGCCGGAGCCGGCGGTGATCGGCTGCGCCGACGCCATCGATGCGTTGGCGCTGCGGGTCTACGACGGGGTGCACGACGTGCTGACCCAGCTGTGGCCGGCGGCGCTGAACAACCTGCCGCTGTCGGCGGCGGTGGCGGCGATGCTGCGGGAGTCGCTGCCGCAGGACGCGTCGCTGGTGAGCAGCCTGCAGTGGCAGGTGCCGGACGAGCTGCTGGATGAAACGCTGAAAATCACGCTGTACCGGGTGTGTCAGGAAGGGGTGACCAATGTGTGCCGCCACGCCGGCGCCAGCCGCCTGGAGCTGGACGCGCGCCTGCAGCCGCGCAAAGGCGCTGCGCCGCTGATCGCCCTGACCATCCGCGACAACGGCGTGGGTTTCGATGCGGAAAACCATCAGCCGGGGTATGGCCTGCGCGGTATGCAGGAGCGCATCAGCGCCCTCGGCGGCAGCCTGCGGTTCACCGCTGAACGGGGCGCCTGTTTGAGTGTGATCTTGCCCACAGTTTCACCGGCGCAAGCGCCAAACTAGGAAAAACTCCTAGCCGCGTCGGGAATCCGGCGTAAGCCTCCCGCGCGCGCGAGGAGCATCATAGCGGCACTTTATTCAATCCTCTGAGGTTCCACATGTGGTCTTTCCTTAAAAGCCGCTCGGACGCGCCGCAGGTCACCGATCAACGGCAGATCGACGCCAGCTACAAATACTGGCGCATCCAGCTGATGTGCACCATGTACATCGGCTACGCCGCGTTTTACTTCACGCGCAAAAGCTTCAACTTCATCATGCCGGCGATGCTGAGCGATCTGGGCCTGACGATGTCCGACGTCGGCATCCTCGGCACGCTGTTCTACATCACCTACGGCTGCTCGAAATTCATTTCCGGCATGATCAGCGATCGCTCCAACCCGCGTTACTTTATGGGGCTGGGCCTGATCATGACCGGGGTGCTGAATATCTTCTTCGGCCTCAGTTCGTCGCTGCTGATGCTGGGCACGCTGTGGATCCTCAACGCCTTCTTCCAGGGCTGGGGCTGGCCGCCGTGCTCCAAAATCCTCACCAGCTGGTATTCGCGCTCCGAGCGCGGCAGCTGGTGGGCGATCTGGAACACCTCGCACAACGTCGGCGGCGCGCTGATCCCGCTGCTGGTGGGCTTTATCTCGCTGCACTTCAGCTGGCGTTACGGCATGATCATTCCCGGCATCATCGGCGTGGTGCTCGGCCTGCTGATGTGCTGGCGCCTGCGCGACAAGCCATCCACCCTGGGGCTGCCGAGCGTCGGCAAATGGCGTAACGACGCCATGGAGCTGGTGCAGGAATCGGAAGGCCAGGGGCTGAGCAACCGCGAGATCATCAAACGCTACGTGCTGACCAACAAGTACATCTGGCTGCTGGCGGTCTCTTATGTGCTGGTGTACATCGTGCGCACCGCGATCAACGACTGGGGCAACCTCTACCTGACGCAGGAAAAGGGCTATTCGCTGATGACCGCCAACTCGGCCATTTCGCTGTTTGAAGTGGGCGGCTTTATCGGTTCGCTGGTGGCCGGTTGGGGCTCCGACAAGCTGTTCCGCGGCAACCGCGGCCCGATGAACCTGATCTTCGCCATCGGTATCTTCCTGTCGGTGGCGGCGCTGTGGCTGATGCCGGGCGTGACCTACCTGCTGCAGGCCTGCTGCTTCTTCGCCATCGGCTTCTTCATCTTCGGCCCGCAGATGCTGATCGGCATGGCGGCGGCGGAGTGCTCGCACAAGGATGCGGCGGGTGCGGCGACCGGTTTCGTCGGCCTGTTCGCCTACCTGGGCGCGGCGCTGTCCGGCTACCCGATTGCGCGGGTGATGGAGATCTGGCACTGGAACGGCTTCTTCGTGGTGATTTCCATCGCCGCCTGCCTGTCGGCGCTGTTCCTGCTGCCGTTCCTGCGTGCGCAGACGCCGGCGCTGAAAACCGCCAATGCCTGAGTGAAATACGCTGCGCAACCCCCGGCGCAGCGCATTATGGCGCTTTTATCACCACTTGAAATGCAGGGGTAAAAAAGTGATTGACGCCTATAACCGCCAGCAGTAAGATGCGCCCCGCATCGGCGAGTAGCGCAGCTTGGTAGCGCAACTGGTTTGGGACCAGTGGGTCGGAGGTTCGAATCCTCTCTCGCCGACCACATTCGAAAAACCTGCTTTTAAAGCAGGTTTTTTTTCGCCCGTCGTTTATGAGGATGAGCACCTCTGCAGGAGGTTCGAGCCTCGCGAAGCGAGACAACGTTGCTTCAGCAACGGCCCGCAGGGCGCGCATCAAAGATGCGCGTAATCCTCTCTCGCCGACCACCATTCGAAAACCTGCTTTTTAAAGCAGGTTTTTTTTCTTCCGTCGTTTATGAGGATGAGTACCTCCTCCGATACGGTCGGCTGCGCTTTATGGCGTGCCTCAATCTGCCGTCCTCGTGAAATATATTTATCCTTTACGCTTAATTAATTCACACTCCTTATTCCCATTAGGTTCTTATTTTTATATTTAAATAAATTCATGCTTGCCAAATAAAACCCGGTTGATAGCGCTCTTGTTTTCACGTTTTTTTTACCTATAGTCTGAATGGACAACGCGGGAGCTCTTATTCCCGCTGCGTGGGAAATACCGTGATTATTTATTAACGTTAATCTTCGTGGATTATTGCGGGATCATTTTGCTCCGGCAATGCGTGGCGTCGATTAACTCTTTTATGTTTATCCTCTCGGAATAAAGGAATCAGTTATGCGCAAATTTAATAAACCGCTGTTGGCGCTGTTGATCGGCAGCACGCTGTGTTCCGCGGCGCAGGCCGCCGCACCGGGCAAACCGACCATCGCCTGGGGCAACACCAAGTTCGCTATCGTCGAAGTCGATCAGGCGGCCACCGCTTATAATAATCTGGTGAAGGTAAAAAATGCCGCCGACGTTTCTGTCTCCTGGAATTTATGGAATGGCGACACCGGCACGACGGCAAAAATTTTATTAAATGGCAAAGAGGCGTGGAGCGGCCCTTCAACCGGATCTTCCGGTACGGCGAATTTTAAAGTGAATAAAGGCGGCCGTTATCAAATGCAGGTGGCACTGTGTAATGCCGACGGCTGCACCGCCAGCGACGCCACCGAAATTGTGGTGGCCGACACCGACGGCAGCCATTTGGCTCCGTTGAAAGAGCCGCTGCTGGAAAAGAACAAACCTTATAAACAAAACTCCGGCAAAGTCGTCGGTTCTTATTTTGTCGAGTGGGGCGTTTACGGGCGCAATTTCACCGTCGACAAGATCCCGGCGCAAAACCTGACCCACCTGCTGTACGGATTTATCCCGATCTGCGGCGGCAACGGCATCAACGACAGCCTGAAAGAGATCGAAGGCAGTTTCCAGGCATTGCAGCGCTCCTGTCAGGGCCGCGAGGACTTCAAAGTCTCGATCCACGATCCGTTTGCCGCGCTGCAAAAAGCGCAGAAGGGCGTCACCGCCTGGGATGACCCCTACAAGGGCAACTTCGGCCAGCTGATGGCGCTGAAGCAGGCGCGCCCTGACCTGAAAATCCTGCCGTCGATCGGCGGCTGGACGCTGTCTGACCCGTTCTTCTTCATGGGCGACAAGGTGAAGCGCGATCGCTTCGTCGGCTCGGTGAAAGAGTTCCTGCAGACCTGGAAGTTCTTCGACGGCGTGGATATCGACTGGGAGTTCCCGGGCGGCAAAGGCGCCAACCCGAACCTGGGCAGCCCGCAGGATGGGGAAACCTATGTGCTGTTGATGAAGGAGCTGCGGGCGATGCTGGATCAGCTGTCGGCGGAAACCGGCCGCAAGTATGAGCTGACCTCCGCCATCAGCGCCGGCAAGGACAAGATCGATAAGGTGGCTTATAACGTCGCGCAGAACTCGATGGATCACATCTTCCTGATGAGCTACGACTTCTACGGCGCCTTCGATCTGAAGAACCTGGGGCACCAGACCGCGCTGAATGCGCCGGCCTGGAAACCGGACACCGCCTACACCACGGTGAACGGCGTCAATGCGCTGCTGGCGCAGGGCGTCAAGCCGGGCAAGATCGTGGTCGGCACCGCCATGTATGGCCGCGGCTGGACCGGGGTGAACGGCTACCAGAACAATATTCCGTTTACCGGCACCGCCACCGGGCCGGTTAAAGGCACCTGGGAGAACGGCATCGTGGACTACCGCCAAATCGCCAGCCAGTTCATGAGCGGCGAGTGGCAGTACACCTACGACGCCACGGCGGAAGCGCCTTACGTGTTCAAGCCTTCCACCGGCGATCTGATCACCTTCGACGATGCCCGCTCGGTGCAGGCCAAAGGCAAGTATGTGCTGGATAAGCAGTTGGGCGGCCTGTTCTCCTGGGAGATCGATGCGGACAACGGCGATATTCTCAACAGCATGAACGCCAGCCTGGGCAACAGCGCCGGCGTTCAATAATCGGTTGCAGTGCGTTGCCGGGGGATATCCTTTCGCCCCCGGCTTTTTCACCGCCGAAAGTTTTTTTACGCCGCACAGATTGTGGCCCTCGCCGGCGCAAAGCGCGGCCATCGGACTCACCCTTTTGGGTAATCCTTCAGCATTTCCTCCTGTCTTTAACGGCGATCACAAAAATAACCGTTCAGATATTCATCATTCAGCAACAAAGTTTTGGGGTTTTTTAACGGAGTTAAAAACCAGTAAGTTTGTGAGGGTCAGACCAATGCGCTAAAAATGACCGCTTAGCATAAATTTTCATGCTGGAACTGTTAACAAAAGGTTTTTTTTATGTTTGTTTGCTGTTTCTCACAGTCTGCGTAAATCCCCACTGGTTATATTGACGACACCCCAAACAGTTGGCAACTTGATAGCCTCAGGGGTAAGAGCGAGAGTTGTTTGAGTGAATTCCACGCGCTCAGACGTCCCCGCCGCGATGCGTTCCATCCGGCATTCTCTCCTCGTACGCCTTCTGCCTTCGGGCGCCGATCGCACAGGCCACGCAATAAAAAATACAGGTCTGGCGGCAATTACACACATCACATCACACAATGGAGCACTAACGATGACACGTTCCTTGGGTAAATCGGGGGTTCTGAAATTCGGCATTGGGCTGATCGCGCTGACCGTGGCGGCCAGCGTTCAGGCCAAGACGTTGGTTTACTGTTCTGAAGGTTCCCCGGAAGGGTTCAACCCGCAGCTGTTTACCTCCGGCACCACCTACGACGCCAGCTCGGTACCGATCTACAACCGCCTGGTCGAATTCAAAATCGGCACCACCGAACTGCAGCCGGGCCTGGCTGAGAAGTGGGACGTCAGCGAAGACGGCAAAACCTACACCTTCCACCTGCGCAAAGGCGTGAAGTGGCAGAGCAGCAAAGACTTCAAGCCGACGCGCGACTTCAACGCCGACGACGTGGTGTTCTCCTTTGAGCGCCAGTTGGATGCGAACAACGCCTACCACAAAGTGTCCGGCGGCAGTTACGAATACTTTGAAGGCATGGACATGCCTAAGCTGATCGCCAAGATTGAAAAAGTGGACGACAACACCGTGCGCTTCGTGCTGAACCGCCCGGAGGCGCCGTTCCTGGCTGACCTGGGCATGGACTTCGCGTCCATCCTGTCCGCCGAATATGCCGACGTGATGATGAAAGCCGGCACGCCGGAGAAAGTCGACCTGAATCCGATCGGCACCGGTCCGTTCCAGCTGCTGCAATACCAGAAAGACTCCAAGATCCTGTACAAGGCATTCGACGGTTTCTGGGGCACCAAGCCGAAGATCGATCGCCTGGTGTTCTCCATCACGCCTGACGCCTCCGTGCGCTACGCCAAACTGCAGAAAAACGAATGTCAGGTGATGCCGTACCCGAACCCGGCCGATATCGCCCGCATGAAGCAAGACAAGTCCATCAACCTGATGGAACAGCCGGGCCTGAACGTGGGTTACCTGTCGTTCAACGTCGAGAAAAAGCCGCTGGATAACCTGAAGGTGCGCCAGGCGTTGACCATGGCGGTCAACAAGCAGGCGATCATCGACGCGGTTTATCAGGGCGCGGGCCAGGCGGCCAAGAACCTGATCCCGCCGACCATGTGGGGCTATAACGACGCGGTGCAGGATTACGCTTACGATCCGGCCAAGGCGAAAGCACTGCTGAAAGAAGCGGGCATGGCCGACGGCTTCAGCATCGACCTGTGGGCGATGCCGGTACAGCGTCCTTACAACCCGAACGCGCGCCGCATGGCGGAAATGATCCAGGCCGACTGGGCCAAGATCGGCGTGAAAGCCAAAATCGTGACCTATGAGTGGGGTGAATACCTCAAGCGCGCCAAAGCGGGCGAGCACCAGACGGTGATGATGGGCTGGACCGGCGACAACGGAGATCCGGACAACTTCTTCGCCACGCTGTTCAGCTGCGCGGCGGCGAAAGACGGCTCCAACTACTCCCGCTGGTGCTACAAGCCGTTTGAAGATCTGATTCAACCGGCGCGCGCCGAATCCAACCACGACAAGCGCATCGAACTGTACAAGCAGGCGCAGGTGGTGATGCACGATCAGGCTCCGGCGCTGATTGTCGCACACTCCACCGTGTACGAGCCTGTGCGTAAGGAAGTGAAAGGCTACGTCGTGGATCCACTCGGTAAGCATCACTTCGAGAATGTCTCTGTAGACTGATTTCGACCGCGTTACCGGAGACGCACGAATGGACTTGCAGGGGCGCAACAGGTTTGCGCCCCTGCTGACCAGTCTCCGGCGTATGGCCGTCGAATCGTTCAAAGGCATGTGAGCGTTAATAAGCCTGGCGGACGATGAGCTGCCGGGCATTGATACAGAGAGTTCGGGATATGTTGCAGTTCATACTCCGACGTTTGGGGTTAGTTATCCCAACGTTTATCGGCATTACGTTGCTGACTTTTGCATTCGTCCATATGATCCCCGGCGACCCGGTGACCATCATGGCCGGGGAACGCGGTATCTCCGCCGAGCGCCACGCGCAGCTGATGGCGGAAATGGGGCTGGACAAGCCGCTCTATCAACAATATTTCTCCTACGTGTCCAACGTGCTGCACGGCGATCTGGGCACCTCACTCAAAAGCCGCATCTCCGTCTGGAGCGAGTTCGTTCCGCGCTTTCAGGCCACGCTGGAGCTGGGCTTCTGCGCGATGCTGTTCGCGGTGCTGGTAGGCATCCCGGTCGGGGTGCTGGCGGCAGTCAAGCGCGGCTCGGTCTTCGATCACACCGCGGTGGGCATCTCGCTGACCGGCTATTCGATGCCGATTTTCTGGTGGGGCATGATGCTGATCATGCTGGTGTCGGTGCAGCTTAACCTGACGCCGGTGTCGGGCCGCATCAGCGACACGGTCTTCCTCGACGACAGCCATCCGCTGACCGGCTTCATGCTGATAGACACTCTGATCTGGGGCGAGCCGGGCGACTTTATCGACGCAGTGATGCACATGATCCTGCCGGCCATCGTGCTGGGCACCATCCCGCTGGCGGTGATCGTGCGCATGACCCGCTCCTCGATGCTGGAAGTGTTGGGTGAAGACTACATCCGCACCGCGCGCGCCAAGGGCGTGAGCCGCATGCGGGTGATCGTCGTCCACGCGCTGCGCAACGCGCTGCTGCCGGTGGTGACGGTGATCGGGCTGCAGGTCGGCACCATGCTGGCCGGCGCCATCCTGACGGAAACCATCTTCTCCTGGCCGGGACTGGGCCGCTGGCTGATCGACGCGCTGCAGCGCCGCGATTACCCGGTGGTGCAGGGCGGGGTGTTGCTGGTCGCCTGTATGATCATTCTGGTTAACCTGCTGGTAGACGTGCTCTACGGCGTGGTCAACCCGCGTATTCGCCACAAGAAATAAGGGGCGCTCTCATGTCTCAAATCACTGAGTCTGCAGTTAAAGGTGCGCCGAAGCCGATGACCCCGTTTCAGGAATTCTGGCACTATTTCAAGCGCAATAAAGGGGCCGTGGTCGGCCTGGTGTATATCGTTCTGATGCTGGTGATCGCGCTCGGCGCCGGGGTGCTGGCGCCGCATGCGCCGGCGGATCAGTTCCGCGACGCGCTGCTCAAGCCGCCGGTGTGGCAAGAGGGTGGCAGCTGGCAATATCTCCTCGGCACCGACGACGTGGGCCGCGACGTGCTGTCGCGCCTGATGTACGGTGCGCGCCTGTCGCTGCTGGTCGGCTGCCTGGTGGTGGTGCTGTCGCTGATCATGGGCGTGGTGCTCGGTCTGCTGGCTGGCTACTTCGGCGGTGCGGTGGATGCGGTGATCATGCGCGTCGTCGACATCATGCTGGCCCTGCCGAGCCTGCTGCTGGCGCTGGTGCTGGTGGCGGTGTTCGGGCCGTCGATCGTCAACGCCTCGTTGGCGCTTACCTTCGTCGCCTTGCCGCACTATGTGCGTCTGACGCGCGCGGCGGTGCTGGCGGAAGTGAACCGCGATTACGTCACCGCTTCGCGGGTGGCGGGCGCCGGCGCGCTGCGCCAGATGTTCGTCAACATTCTGCCTAACTGCCTGGCGCCTTTGATCGTGCAGGCTTCTCTCGGTTTCTCGAACGCCATTCTGGACATGGCCGCTCTCGGCTTTCTGGGCATGGGCGCGCAACCGCCGACGCCGGAGTGGGGCACCATGCTCTCCGACGTGCTGCAGTTCGCGCAAAGCGCCTGGTGGGTAGTGACCTTCCCCGGCCTGGCGATCCTGCTGACGGTGCTGGCATTTAACCTGATGGGGGACGGTTTGCGTGACGCTCTCGACCCCAAACTCAAGCAGTAACAGAGGACGAGAGAGATGGCGTTATTGAATGTAGACAAGCTTTCGGTGCACTTCGGTGACGAAGGCACCCCGTTCCGCGCGGTAGACCGCATCAGTTACAGCGTGGAGCAAGGCCAGGTGGTCGGCATCGTCGGTGAATCCGGCTCCGGCAAATCCGTCAGCTCGCTGGCGATCATGGGCCTGATCGATTTCCCCGGCAAGGTGATGGCCGACAAGCTGGAGTTCAACGGCCAGGATCTGCGCAAGATCTCCGAAAAAGAGCGCCGCCAGCTGGTGGGTTCTGAAGTAGCGATGATCTTCCAGGATCCGATGACCAGCCTGAACCCGTGCTATACCGTCGGTTACCAGATCATGGAGGCGCTGAAGGTGCATCAGGGCGGCAACCGCCGCACTCGCCGCCAGCGCGCTATCGATCTGCTGACCCAGGTGGGCATTCCCGATCCGGCCTCGCGGCTGGACGTGTACCCGCACCAGCTTTCCGGCGGCATGAGCCAGCGCGTGATGATCGCCATGGCCATCGCCTGTCGGCCGAAGCTGCTGATCGCCGATGAGCCGACGACCGCGCTCGACGTGACCATCCAGGCGCAGATCATCGAACTGCTGCTGGACCTGCAGCAGCGCGAAAACATGGCGCTGGTGCTGATCACCCACGATCTGGCTCTGGTGGCCGAAGCCGCGCACCACATCATCGTGATGTATGCCGGCCAGGTGGTGGAATCCGGCAAGGCGGCGGAGATTTTCCGCGCGCCGCGCCATCCTTATACCCAGGCGCTGCTGCGCGCGCTGCCGGAGTTCGCCGCCGACAAGGCGCGCCTGGCTTCGCTGCCGGGCGTGGTGCCGGGTAAATACGATCGCCCGACCGGTTGCCTGCTCAACCCGCGTTGTCCCTATGCCAACGAGCGCTGCCGTAACGAGGAGCCGGAACTGCGCAGCATTCCCGGCCGTCAGGTTAAATGTCACACACCGCTGGATGATGCGGGGAGGCCGACCGTATGAGCCAGAATCAACCTTTACTGCAGGCGATCGACCTGAAGAAGCATTACCCGGTGAAAAAGGGCCTGTTCGCGCCGGAGCGGCTGGTCAAGGCGCTGGACGGCGTCTCCTTCACCCTGGAGCGCGGCAAAACGCTGGCGGTGGTCGGCGAGTCGGGCTGCGGCAAATCGACGCTCGGCCGCCTGCTGACGATGATCGAAGTGCCGACCGGCGGCGAGCTGTACTATCAGGGGCAGGATTTGCTGAAGCCGGACGTCTCGGCCGAGAAACTGCGCCGCCAGAAGATCCAAATCGTGTTCCAGAATCCTTACGGATCGCTCAACCCGCGCAAGAAGGTCGGGCAGATCCTCGAGGAACCGCTGTTGATCAATACCCCGCTCAGCGCCGCCGAACGGCGGGAAAAAGCGCTGGAGATGATGGCGAAGGTCGGCCTGAAGACCGAGCATTACGACCGCTACCCGCACATGTTTTCCGGCGGTCAGCGCCAGCGTATCGCCATCGCCCGCGGGCTGATGCTGAACCCGGACGTGGTGATCGCCGATGAACCGGTGTCGGCGCTGGACGTGTCGGTGCGCGCTCAGGTGCTGAACCTGATGATGGATCTGCAGCAGGAGCTGGGGCTGTCCTATGTGTTCATCTCGCACGATCTGTCGGTGGTGGAACACATCGCCGACGAGGTGATGGTGATGTACCTCGGCCGCTGCGTGGAAAAGGGCAGCAAAGAGGCGATCTTCAACAATCCGCGCCATCCTTATACCCAGGCGCTGCTGTCGGCGACGCCGCGGTTGAACCCGGATATGCGCCGCGAGCGCATCAAGCTGACCGGCGAACTGCCCAGCCCGATGAACCCGCCGCCGGGCTGCGCGTTCAACGCCCGCTGCCGCCGCGCCTTCGGCACCTGCGTGCAGCTGCAGCCGCAGCTGAAACAGTACGGTGAGCAGATGGTGGCCTGCTTTGCGGTCGATCAGGACGAGCATCCGGGGACGTAAAGCGTCGGATTTTCCTGCTTAAACCAAACGCCGGCACTGCGCCGGCGTTTTTTATTATTCAATCAATGTGTTAGTCAGTAAACGATCGCGACAACCCGTTTTTTAAATTCTGCCCTTAACGCTATTCTGACAAATCGTTATTTTTTTAAGAATCTTCGTATGGAAATAATAATCGAATAATATAATTCAACGATTTGTTGTTAATAACATTCTTTCGGTCGAGCGGTTTCACTGTTTTTATTATAAAAACCCAATAAAAAAGCACGCCGGCGGCGTGCTTTGGGGGGATGAGGCCGCGCTTATTGTGGGTAAGGCACCCAGTCACCGCCGTTCAGGCGAATGTAGGGCTTGCCCTGATACTGCATCACAATGGCGTTGTCGTTTTCGGAGATGACCGGGGTCTGCGGCAGCCCCTGGGTCAATGCCTGCCAATCGACGCTGGACTCGCTGAAGACCTTGCCGTCCACCAGGCGCGACACCAGTTCAGACAGCGCCAGATAGCTGCTCGGCGTTTTGATCTGCAGCGGGCTGCCCTGATGCGGCGCCTTCATCCCAATCAGTTTGATGCCGACCGGCGTATGGGTGATGTTCGGGCTGGGAATATCGCGCAGGCCGGACATCTGCATCTTGTCGCCCACCAACGCCGCGCCGTGCTCCGGCACGATCACCACCACCACTTTGCGGCCGGATTTCTCCAGCTGGTCAAGGAAGGTGTTCAGCTGATCGAACAGTTTCTGCGCGCGCGGTTGATAGTCGGCGCTCTTGCTGGAGCCGACGAAGCGGTTGCCGTCGTGCAGCGGAATGATGTTGAAGAAGGTGGCGGTGCGGCCGTCACCGCCTTTTTGCTGTTGATCCAGCCAGCGGGTCAGCAATTCGAGATCGTTATAAATCGGCTCGCCGTCGAACGAGGTCAGCTCGTTGCCGATGCCGGCCTGTGACATCAGCGGTGCCTGCATGTCGCCCTGTTCACGCAGTTCTTTCAGGAAGTTGCCGAATACCCCGGAGTGATCGAGCATCAGCTGTTCCTTGAAGCCGAGCTTTGCCAGGTTATCGAACAGGTAACACTGCTGGTTCACCGGTTGATACAGGTCGTGATGCGAAAGCTGGCCGCAGCTGGCGCGCAGCAGGCGGATGGCCGCCGGGCCGCTGTAGGCGGTGGCCGAGTTGAAGCTGTCGAACATGATGTCCATCTTCGACCACAGCGGGTGATTCTGCAGGTTGACCGCCTCCATATCGGCCCAGGCCAGCGAACAGATGTTGATCACCAGCAGATCGAACGGCTGGGCGTCGGCGGGCAAGGTGGCCGGGAACGCGGTGACGCGGCCTTTTTCCCGCTCGTAGAACTGATTCAGGTAGGCCGTCAGATTGGCGCTGGTCGGCGGCAGGCTGTCTGCCGGGGCAGCATCCCCCGCCGCTGGCACCGACGTGGCCGGCGTATTGGCGCCCCCGGCCGAGGCCGTGGAGGTGGCGGGCAGCAGTGAGACCGCCGGCCCGGCGATGTTGACGATATTGAGCCACACCAGCGCCGCCACGGTGAACACCGTGACGCGCACCCACTGCGCGACGAACAGATAGGCGATAAGCAGCACGAAGGCCGCGCCGACCATCTGCCAGTTGATAAAGCGGTTGATCAGCTCCAGCAGATACTGGGCGCTGAAGCCGGCCAGCTGCGAGCCCTGGCTGAGAATGCTGTTGATGCCCGGCAGCCAGGTGTCGTGGTAGAACAGCGCGATGCCAATCGGAATAGCGAGGTAATGGCGCCAACGGTGCAGGCGCGGCGATGGGATCGGCATCAGCAGAAATGCCATGAACACCAGGTTCGGCAGCGCGTGGAAATTCAGGTAGCCGAACCACAGCAGGGCGAATTTGGCCAGAAAGTAGAGGTTCCAGCCGCCCAGCCCGCGCCAGTAGCGCCACAGAGCGTTATCGGATTGCGTCTTCGAGTTTGGATTCATGGCTGCTTCTTACGTTTAATCTGAGATGAGGAGCCTGTGCGCACCCACAAACCGGCGGATTTCAAATAGCGCGGCGATAACAACAGGTTTTGCCAGTATTGACGCAAATGCGGAAAACGCCGGTGAAAGGCGTAGCCCAGCGGAATGAAGATCAGCGCGCACAGCAGGATCAGTTGCACGATGTCGTTAAGGTTCAGCATGCGGTTCCTCCTGCGGGCCGAGCGGCAGCGTGAAGGCGACCGGCTGCCGCCGTTCTGTGGGCACCTCGGCCGCTTTCACGCTGGGGCGCGGCGCGGCGCCGGCGGTGCCGGTGGCCGAAATCTGCCAGCGCCCCTGGGCCATGCGTTTGATTTCCGAAATGATATCGACGTCCTGGTGCCACACCACCCGGTTACTGAAGGCTTCATCCACCGGCAGGCGGAAGATGAACTTCAGCGCGGTATCCAAATCGTTGATGCGGCAGGTGGAGAGGAACAGCACCAGCCGCCCCTGCACGACGGTCATCACGTCGCCGAAGCGCCGCAGGTGGCACAGGGTCATCGCTTGTTCGGCGCGCAGGCCGGTGGCCGGTCGCAATGCCACCATCACCCCTTTGCCGTCCTCGGGCAGCAGCGTGTTGCCCATCAGCGACAGCACCGCCTGGCTGAACGGTTCCGGCCGCATATAGCCTTTGAGCTGCAGCGGGCGCAAGCCGGCCAGCAGCGCATCGATGTCGGCGGGGACATGGCGCGAGAAGCGCTGCCCCTGAATGCCTTCGAGCATGGTCAGAAAACGCGACAGCGGCGCGACGTGCGGTACGATCAGGTTGGCGCCGCAGGCCAGCAGCAGCCGCTCGTCGCTGTAGCGCAGGCTGGCGCTCATCTCGCGCACCGCGATTTTCAAGCCGTTGCCGCGGCTGCGGCGCAGGGTGTGGATTTGGTGCGCCAGGTGATCGATTTGGTCGCTTTGGTACAGCGCGAAAATCAACGTCGCCGAGAGTCTCAGCATGCCGTGCTGCGCCAGTTCGTCGTTGCTCTCCAGCAGCTGCCAGTTGGCGGACAGCGGCGGCGCGCCTTCCAGGATGCTGCGCTCGGCCAGATACAGGCCTTCGTCGCTGCGCAAGGCGGTGGGGGAGGGTTGGCTATTTTCATCCTCACCCTGCCAGCCGCCTTCCGCGGCGTACAGCGTCAGCAGCTGATTGGCATTGATGCCGTTTTCGGTGCTCCACCAGTTAACCAGATACTGCGCGCTGTCCTGCTGCCATTGCAGGCTGGACAGGCCGTTCAGGATGCGATGCTGCGCGCTGAGCTGCCCCTTGAGCTTATTGATGCCGCCGCCGTGGCTGAGGATCAACAGCGTACACCCCTGCCGCCGCAGCCAGGCGGCGAGGGTACGGGTCCACTCGCGCAGCTCTTCGGTGGTGAAGGTTTGCCACAGGCTGGCGTGGGCCAGCAGGATAAGTAAGCGATTTTGCGGCCGCAGGGCGCGCATCAGATCGTCGCTCAGCTGCGTCAGCGCGGCTTTTTTCTCCGGTAATTGATACAGCGGCAGCTTCTGCAAAGCAGGCGAAGCCAGCTCGGCCAGCAGGCGATCGGGTTTATCGCCGCTGCAGATCAGGGCGACTTTATGGGTGGCCGGCTGGGCGGCGATGACCTGGCGACACAGCAGCGCGGCGTCGCTTTGCCTGTCGATATTGATCCAATAAAGCCCGGGGGCCTGCATCACCGACAGCTCTTCCCAAATCTGCCGAATGCCTAGAGAAAAAGAGTGCGCCATAGGATGTGTTCTACTTTCGTTGAAAGCCGACTAAAGGCGTTTATATTTAAAGATAGCCATTTTTACTCTGGCAATAACAAATCTCCGACGCTCTGCAACAATATTTGTTGAGAATCATCTTATTGCCTCTCTCTTTTTGTATCGTTGCTATAGTTAATTAACATAGCCTATTTTCGCCAAGGCGGAAGAATGAATAACGCACCCACCCATTTTCGTGCAGCGGCACCTGGGGAGAGCCAGGATGACCTGCAGGCGCTCAGCCAGGCTTTTTCATTGCCGAAATTAAGCTATGTCGATATTTCGCGGCAGGAGCGGTTAACGCAAATGATGACGCGCTGGCCGCTGTTGGCCGAATTGGCGCAGACCACGGGGAGCCACTGATCTATGCCGGTGATCGCGCTGCAAGGGTTGCGGGGTGGAATGGGGACGACGTCGGTCACGGCGGCGCTCGCCTGGGCGTTGCAGCAGCTGGGCGAGTCGGTGTTGGCGATCGATTTCACGCCGGACAATCTGCTGCGCCTGCATTTCAACACGCCGTTCGAGCTGGCGCGCGGCTGGGCCCGCGCGGAGCGGGACGGCGGGCGCTGGCAGGAAGGGGCGCTGCGTTACTGTGAAAACCTCAACTTTCTGCCCTTTGGCCGCCTGAATGCAGCGGAACGGCTGGAAGTGCAGCGCCAGTGTCAGCAACAGCCGGAACGCTGGCGCGACAATGTGCGCCAGCTGATCGCCGGCGATCCGCTGCGCTGGATCCTGCTGGATGTTCCGGTCGGGGACGGCGTGCTGGCGCAGCAGGCGCTGCAGCTTGCCGACAGCGTGTTCGTGCTGTTGAACCCCGACGCCAACTGCCAGGTACGGCTCCATCAGCAGACGCTGCCGAACGACTGCCGTTTCTTGGTCAATCACTACTCCTCCGCCAGCCAGCTGCAGCAGGATCTGCATCAGCTGTGGCTGCAAACGCTGAGCGGCCTGTTGCCGGTGGTGATCCATCGCGACGAAGCGTTGGCGGAAGCGCTGGCGGTCAAGCAGCCGTTGGGCGAGTACCGCCCCGAGAGTCTGGCGGCGGATGAAGTGCTGACGCTGGCCAACTGGTGCCTGATCAACCTCAAGCGGGGCGTTGCGCCATGAGCCGGGTGCTGAGCCTGCTGCTGGTGCCGCCGGTGCGTCAGGCGGTGCAGACGCGCTACCGCGGCTATCGGCGCAACGGCGCGTCGGCGCTAACCGCCTTTTTCGCCACGCTGCTGGTGGCGTTGGGCTGGCTGCTGCTGCGCTTCGAATCGCCGGCCTGGCAGCGCGTGCGCGCCGGCCGCGCTTATTGGTTCCCGCATCTCTCCGCCGACCGCCCGCGCCCGGCGGATGCGCTGCGTTATCTGCTGCAGGGGCTGTGGCTGCTGCTGTTTCGCAGCGGCCGCGCGCCGGTGCAGCGCGACTATTTCGCCGGTTGGCGCCGCCTGCAGCAGCGCTATGCCGACTGGCTGCAGGGCCTGCCGCAACGGCTGAAGAACGCCGGCGTGGAGCAGCGTTCGGTGGAGCGCCTCGGCCGCATGAGCCGCGGCATGCGGCGCGCGCTGTTTATTCTGGTCAGCGTGCTGGCGGCGATCCTCGCCATGCTGTGCATCTCGCAACCGTTCGATCTGCCGGCGCAGTTCGTGTTCGTTCTGCTGCTGTGGGGGATCGCGATGGTGGTGCGCCGGGTGCCGGGGCGCCTGCCGGGGTTGATGCTGATCGTGCTGTCGCTGACCGTATCCTGTCGCTACCTGTGGTGGCGCTATACCGCCACGCTGAACTGGGACGATCCGCTCAGCCTGGTGTGCGGCCTGTTGCTGCTGGTGGCGGAAACCTACGCCTGGGTGGTGCTGGTGCTGGGCTATTTCCAGACCGTCTGGCCGCTTAACCGGCAGCCGGTGCCGTTGCCCGCCGATAGCGCCACCTGGCCGACTATCGATCTGATGGTGCCGACTTACAACGAAGATCTCGGGGTGGTGAAGCCCACCATCTACGCGGCGCTGGGCATCGACTGGCCGAAAGAGAAGGTGAACATCTATATCCTCGATGACGGCAACCGTCCCGAATTCCGGGCGTTCGCTGACGAAGTGGGGGTGAAATACATCGCCAGGCCAACCCACGAACACGCCAAGGCCGGCAACATCAACAATGCGCTGAAGCAGGCCACCGGCGAGTTCGTGGCGATTTTCGACTGCGACCACGTGCCGACGCGCTCCTTCCTGCAGCTGACCATGGGCTGGTTCTTCAAAGACAAAAAGCTGGCGATGCTGCAAACCCCGCACCACTTCTTCTCGCCGGATCCGTTCGAGCGCAACCTCGGCCGCTTCCGCCAAACGCCCAATGAGGGCACCTTGTTCTACGGGCTGGTGCAGGACGGCAACGACATGTGGGACGCCACCTTCTTCTGCGGCTCTTGCGCCATCCTGCGCCGCAGCGCGCTGGACGAGATCGGCGGCATTGCGGTGGAAACCGTCACCGAAGACGCCCACACCTCGCTGCGCTTGCACCGGCGCGGGCACACCTCGGCCTACATCCGCATTCCGCAGGCCGCCGGGCTGGCGACCGAGAGCCTGTCGGCGCACATCGGCCAGCGCATTCGCTGGGCGCGCGGCATGGTGCAGATCTTCCGGCTGGACAACCCGCTGCTGGGCAAGGGGCTGAAACTGGCGCAGCGCCTGTGCTACGCCAACGCCATGCTGCACTTCCTGTCGGGCATTCCGCGGCTGATCTTCCTCACCGCGCCGCTGGCGTTTTTGCTGCTGCATGCCTACATCATCTTCGCACCGGCGCTGGCGATCGCGCTTTATGTGCTGCCGCACATGATCCACGCCAGCCTGACCAACTCACGTATCCAGGGGAAATACCGCCATTCGTTCTGGAGCGAAATCTATGAAACCGTGCTGGCCTGGTATATCGCGCGGCCGACGACGGTGGCGCTGTTCAATCCGCACAAGGGCAAATTCAACGTCACCGCCAAGGGCGGGCTGGTGGAGGAGGAGCACGTCGACTGGGTGATCACCCGGCCTTACATGTTCCTGGTGATCCTGAACCTGGCCGGGCTGGCGTTCGGCGTCTGGCGGTTGGCCTATGGCCCGACGGACGAGGTGATGACG
The DNA here is from genome assembly GCF_900182895.1 of Serratia sp. CC22-02. Lineage (NCBI taxonomy): Bacteria > Pseudomonadati > Pseudomonadota > Gammaproteobacteria > Enterobacterales > Yersiniaceae > Serratia > Serratia sp. CC22-02. The sequence continues at coordinate 171,147 of NZ_FXUD01000006.1, forward strand.
GTGATCATCAGCCTGGTATGGGTGCTGTACAACATGACGATTCTCGGCGGCGCGGTGGCGGTGGCGGTGGAGGCCAAGCAAGTGCGTCAGGCGCACCGCGTGGAAATCGCCATGCCGGCGGCGATCGCGCGTGCCGACGGCCATCTGTATCCCTGCACGCTGCGCGATTACTCCGACGGCGGCGTGGGCATCGAGATGCGGGTGGAAAACGCGTTGAAAGACGGCGACAAAGCCTCGCTGCTGCTCAAGCGCGGCCAGCAGGAGTACAGCTTCCCCTGCGTGGTAACGCGCGCCTTCGGCAACAAGGTGGGGGTGCGCCTGGTCGACCTCTCCACCCGTGAACACATCGATTTCATTCAGTGCACCTTCGCCCGCGCCGATACCTGGGCGCTGTGGCAGGACGGGTTCCCTGAAGACCGGCCGATCGAAAGCCTGCGCGATGTGCTGGCGCTGGGCTTCCGGGGGTATGTGCGCATGGCGGACTACGCGCCGCCGCTGGTGCGCGGTCTGCTGGTCGGGGTCACTTCGCTGACCGCCTGGGTAGTGTCGTTTATTCCGCGCGGCGTCGGCAGGGATCCGACCTTGGGTCAACAAGAAACAGTGGGTTAGCTGCGAGTTCAACCGCCCGCTCACTCGCCCGGTGAACAGGCTCCAACATTGATGATGATACGATGACGAGAAAAATAACCTGGTTAACTGCTCTGGCCTTAGGCATCAGCACCCTGTCGCAGGCCGAAACCGCCACCGCGCCGACCGTGGCGGCCCAGCCGCCGATCGCCGCGGCGGCCGATACGGCGACCGCGCCACCGCCGGCCGCCGCGCCGCAGGATCCGAATGCGCCGGTGCGCGACGTGTCGCTGCCGTTTGCGCAGATAGCGCCGCCGCCGGGCACCTTTGTTCTGCGCGGCACCCGGCCGGACGGGCAGATCGAATTCGGCGTGCGCAGCGATGAGGTGGTCTCGCAGGCGATGCTCGATATGGAGTTTACGCCGTCGCCGGCGCTGATCCCGGTGGAGTCGCACGTCAAGGTCTACCTGAACGACGAGCTGATGGGGGTGACCACGATCGCCAAGGAGCAGCTGGGCAAGCCCAATCGCATCCAGATGGCGATCGATCCGCGCTATATCACCGATTTTAACCGCGTCCGGCTGGTGTTCGTCGGCCATTATCAGAACATCTGCGAAAACCCGGCCAGCACCTCGCTGTGGCTTGACGTCAGTAAATCGAGCGCGTTGAAGCTGCGTTTCCAGACGCTGCCGGTGAAAAACGAGCTGTCGCACTTCCCTGAGCCGTTCTTCGACAGTCGCGATAATCGGCCGCTGACGCTGCCGATGGTGTTCGCCGGCCAGCCTGATCTCGCCCAGCAGCGCGCGGCGGGCATTCTGGCGTCCTGGTTCGGCAGCAAGGCGCAGTGGCGCGGGCAATCCTTCCCGGCGCTGTACAACGCGCTGCCGACGCAGCACGCGGTGGTGTTCGCCACTAACCAGCAGCGCCCGGATTTCCTGCGCGATTATCCGGCGGTCAACGGCCCGACGGTGGAGATGATCAGCCACCCCGATAACCCGTACGTTAAACTGCTGCTGATTCAGGGGCGCGACGACAACGATTTGATCACCGCGGTGAAGGGCATCGCGCAGGGCAACATCCTGTTCCGCGGCCAGAACGTGACGGTGGACAAGGTGGAACAGCTCGCGCCGCGCCAGCCTTACGACGCGCCGAACTGGGTGCGCACCGATCGGCCGATGACCTTCGCCGAGCTGCAGCAATACGCCGAGCAGCTGCAAACCAGCGGCATCGAACCCGGCCCGATCTCGCTGACCATGAACCTGCCGCCGGATCTGTTCCTGATCCGCAGCACCGGCATCGACATGCACCTGAAATACCGTTATACCGCGCCGCGCATTCAGGACGGTTCGCGGCTGAGCGTCAGTCTGAACAACCAGTTCGTGCAGGCTTACTCGCTGGTGCCGGAACACGAACAGGGCGCACAGCTGCTGCGCCTGCCGTTGACGCAGGGGCTGCTCGATTCCGACAAAAACGTCAGCATTCCGGCGCTGCGGCTCGGGGCCACCAACCAGCTGCGCTTTGACTTCGATTACACCACGCTGCTGGCCAGCGGCGCGGAAGGGCGCTGCGAAACCTACTCCTTCACGCAAAACCACGCGGTGATCGACGGTGCGTCCACCATCGATTTCTCCGGCTACCGCCACTTTATGGCGATGCCGGACCTGCGCGCCTTCGCCAACGCCGGCTTCCCGTTCAGCCGTCTGGCGGATCTGTCGCAAACGCTGGTGTTGGTGAACCAGAAACCGCAGCCGGCGCAGGTCAGCGCGCTGCTGAACGCGCTGGGGGTGATCGGCGCGCAAACCGGCTACCCTGCGCTGGCCTTCACGCTCAGCGACGACTGGTCGCAGGCCAAGGATCGCGACGACGATATCCTGATGGTCGGCACCATCCCGCCGGAGCTGCGCGACGACAAGAAAATCAGCCTGCTGGTGGACGCGACCCAAAGCTGGGTGAAACAGCCGACGCGGCAGCCGCCGCTGCCCAGCGCGGAAGTGCTGGCGGAAGATACCAAACCGGACAGCAAGACCAGCGTCAGCTCCGAGGGGGCGATGTCGGCGATCATCGGCGTGCAGTCGCCGTTCAACGACCAGCGCAGCATCGTGGCGCTGCTGGCGGACAGCCCGCGCGGCTATGAGCTGCTGAACGATGCCCTGCTGGACAGCGGCAAGCGCGCCGCGGTGTTCGGCTCGGTGGCGGTGATCCGCGAATCGGGGGTCAATAGCCTGCGCGTCGGCGATATTTACTATGTCGGCCACCTGCCCTGGTGGGAGCGGCTGTGGTATGCCCTCTCCACCCATCCGGTGCTGCTGGCGGTGATCGCGGTAGTGCTGGTGGTGATCCTGGGGCTGATGCTGTGGCGCGGCCTGAAGGCCTTCAGCCGGCGTCGTCTGGCGCCTGAAGATCGGGATTGACGGCGGTGAGCGCGATGCTGCAACGCCTGTCGCTCGGCATGCTGCTGCTGTGCGCGTTCAGCGCGGCGGCGGCCTGCGAGTGGCCGGGCTGGCAACAGTACAAGCAGTACTACATCAGCCCGCAGGGGCGGGTGATCGATCCGAGCAGCCCGAACAAAATCACCACCTCCGAGGGACAGAGTTACGGCCTGTTCTTCGCCCTGGTGGCCAACGACCGGCCGACCTTCGATCGGCTGCTGGCCTGGACGGAGAACAACCTGGCGGCGGGCGATCTCAGCGCCCGTTTGCCCGCCTGGCTGTGGGGCGAGAGCGACGACAAGCAGTGGAAGGTGCTGGACGCCAACTCGGCGTCGGATGCCGATCTGTGGATAGCTTACAACCTGCTCGAAGCCGGCCGCCTGTGGAAAAGCCGGCGTTATCAAACCCTAGGGACGCTGCTGCTGCAACGCATCGGCCGTGAGGAAGTGGCCGACATTCCCGGCCTGGGCCTGATGCTGTTGCCGGGCAAAGTCGGGTTCGTGGCGGAAGATCGCTGGCGGCTGAACCCCAGCTACCTGCCGCCGCAGCTACTGGCGCGTTTTGCGGCGCTGAACGGCCCGTGGCGCGCGATGCGCCAGGTCAATCAGCGGCTGTGGCTGGACACCGCGCCGCACGGCTTCTCGCCGGACTGGGTGGTGTGGCGGATCGGTGCCGGCTGGCAGCCGGATACCGTCAAGCCGAACGTCGGCAGCTACGACGCCATTCGGGTTTATCTGTGGGCCGGCATGCTGGCGGACGACGATGAGCACAAGGCGGCGCTACTCGAACGCTTCCAGCCGATGGCGCAGCTCACCGCCAAACAGGGCGTGCCGCCGGAAAAAACCGATACCGCCAGCGGCAAAACCACCGGCACCGGCCCGGTCGGCTTTTCTGCCTCGATGCTGCCGATGTTGGCGACGCAGGCCGAGGCGCTGACGACACAGCGGCAACGCATCAGCGAACATCCGCCGGGTGACGACGCCTATTTCAGCGCCTCGCTGACGCTGTTCGGTCAGGGATGGGATCAACAACGTTATCGCTTTAATCGTCAGGGTGAATTGCAACCCTCGTGGGACGGCCAATGCACAACTTCAAAATAAACTGGCTGAATTTGATTCCGCTGAGCCTGGCGATGTTGCCACAGGCACGCGCCGCGGAGGCCGTGGCCCCGGAGCAGTGGCTGCTGGAGCAGGTGCGTATTGGCGAGGCCGGCAACAAGGACGATCTGGTGCGCCAGTCGCTGTACCGGCTCGAGCTGATGGATCCGAACAACCCGGACGTGATCGCCGCGCGCATGCGTTTGGCGCTGCGGCAGGGCAACATGGCGCTGGCGCAGCAGCAGTTGGACAAGCTGAAAACCCTCGCGCCGCAGTCCAGCGCCTATCGCCAGGCGCAAATGAACATGCTGCTGACGCAGCCGGAAACCCGGCAAAAGCTGCAGCAGGCCCGCCTGATGGCGACTGCCGGCCGGTTGCCGGAGGCCAAGGCGCAGTACGATGCGCTGTTCCACGGCGAGCCGCCGACGCTCGATCTGGCGGTGGAATATTGGCGGCTGGTGGCGCGTTTGCCGGGGCAGGAGGCGAAGGCGTTGAAGCAGCTGCAGGCGCTGGATCAGCAATATTCCGGCAACGTGGCGCTGCGTATGTCGCTGGCGCGCATGCTGTTCAGTCAGAACCAGGACGCGCAGGCCTATGAGCTGCTGCAGAAGATCGCCGCCGATCCGGCCGGGCGCGGCGATGCCGCCGATCTGTGGCTGGACAAGGTCAAAGCGATGCCGGTCAGCGCGCAAAGTGTGGCGGCGCTCAACCGCTTCCTCGGCGTGTTCGACACCGGCGATCAGGCGACCAGCGCCCGCGAAGAGCTGGCCAGACAGCAGAAACTGTTGGCCGATCCGGCGTATCAGGCACGGGTACGCGGCCTGGCACAGGTGGATAAAGGCGGCAGCCGGGCGGCCATTCCGGCGTTGCAAAAGGCGTTGGCGGCGGCGCCGAACGACGCCGAGGTGCTGGGCGCGCTCGGCCAGGCCTATTCGCGCGCCGGCAACCGCCCGCAGGCGCTGAAACTGTTCCGCCAGGCGCTGGCCGCCGACAAGAACGGCTACGACAGCGGCAAGTGGCAAAGCCTGATCAAGAGCACCGGCTACTGGCTGGCGATCGACGAAGGCGACAAGGCGCTGAAGGCCGGCAATCTCGCGCTGGCCAGGCAGAAATACCAGCAGGCGCGCCAGCTCGACGACAGCGACGGCGATGCGTTTATCGGCCTGGGCGATGTGGCGGTGGCGAGCAAGGATGACGCCGCGGCGGAAGGATTTTATCAGCAGGCGCTGCGGCGCGACCCCGGCAACGGCAGCGCGCTGCGCGGCCTGGTGAATCTCTATCAACGGCAGTCGCCGGAAAAAGCGCTGGCCTACCTCAACGGCCTGCCGCGCAGCCAACAGGCCAAGCTGCGTAGCACCCTCGACGGGCTGCGGCTCGATATGTTGAAACAGCAGGCGGAGGCGCTGGCGGCGCAGCAGCAGTGGCAGCAGGCGGCGGAAATCTATCGCCGCGCTCAGCCGATGGATCCCGACGATGTTTGGCTGACCTATCGCTACGCGCAGGCGCTGCGTCAGGCCGGGCAGCCGCAGCAGGCGGACGCTCTGTTCCGGCAGCTGGCGCAGCGTCAGCGCGTCAATCCGCAGTTGGCCTATGCCTATGCGCTCTACCTTTCCGGCAGCGATCGCGACGACCAGGCGCTGGCGCAGCTCAATACGCTGCCTGTGGCGCAGTGGAACGATAACATGCGCGAACTGGCGCAGCGGCTGAAAATGCAGGCGGTGATCGCACAGGCCGAACGGCTGCGGGCGGCCGGCGACGAACCGGCGGCGGAAGCCTATCTGCGCCGGCAGCCGGCGGACACCCGCATCGATTTACTGCTGGCCGACTGGGCGCTGGCGCGCGGGGAGTATGCGGCGGCGCTGGAGGATTATCAGCGGGTGAAACGGCGCGAACCGAACAACCCGGATGCGCAACTGGGCGAGATCGAAGCCTATGTCGCGCAAGGGGATTTGGACGCGGCGCGCCAGCGGCTGAAAACCGAACCGCAGCCGCAAGACGCTTCGCTCAACAGCCAACGGCGGGTGGCCAACGCCTGGAGTGCGGTCGGCGATCCGCAGCAGGCCGACGCGCTCTTCAACCGGCTGAAAACGGCGGCGGCCTCGGAGCCCGTGGGGCAGGCCAAGGCGCTGATCTACCGCGACGCCGCCCGTCTGGAACAGGCGCAGCGGCAGCCGGAGCGGGCGCAGCAGGATTACCGCCAGGCGATGGTGGCCGGCGGCATCACGCCGACGCTGCCGCAGGACAATGACAGCTACACCTATTTGACGCGCAATAACCCGAGCGACGACTGGCTGAAACGCGGCATCCGTTCCGACGCCGCGGATCTGTATCGGCAGCAAGACGTGAACGTCACGCTCGATCACGATTACTGGCGCTCGAGCGGCACCGGCGGCATTTCCGACTTCAACGCGCACGACACCATGCTGCAGGTGGACATGCCGCTGTATGACGGGCGCGCCTTCTTGCGCACCGACACCGTGCAGCTGGACGCCGGCCGCTTCTCGACCGACGGCAGCGGCAAGTACTACGAGACCTTCGGCACCTGCAATACGCAAGGGTGCCGCGGCGATGAACACCAGAAAACCACCGGCACCAGCGTGGCGGCCGGCTGGAAAAACGACCGCTGGGCCGCCGACATCGGCACGACGCCGATGGGCTTTGAGGTGGTCGACTGGACCGGCGGCCTGGCCTACAGCGGCGACTGGAACCACATCGGTTGGACGCTGGCGGCCTCGCGGCGGCCGATCTCCAGCTCGCTGCTGGCGTTCGGCGGTGCCAAAGATCCGAACACCGGCACCACCTGGGGCGGCGTGCGCGCCACCGGCGTCAGCCTGAGCGCGAGCTACGATCGCGGCGAGGCGAACGGCGTGTGGGCCGATCTCAGCGCGCACCAGATTACCGGCAAGAACGTGGCGGACAACCAGCGGCAGCGGTTGATGGCCGGCTACTACTACAAGCTGATCAACGAAGACAATCGCCGTCTGAGCGTCGGGCTCAATACCATGCTGTGGCACTACCAGAAGGATTTGAGCGGCTACTCGCTGGGGCAGGGCGGCTATTACAGCCCGCAGCAATATCTGTCGCTGTCGCTGCCGGTCAACTATCGCCAGCGCACCGAGAACTGGTCGTGGGAGCTGGGCGGTTCGGTTTCGATGTCCCATTCGAAAACCGACAGCCAGCGCCGCTATCCGCTGCAGGGGCTGATCCCGGATTCACTGCCCGATAAGTTCGCCGTCGAGGACGGCAGCGCCTCGAGCGGCGTCGGTTATACGCTGCGGGCGATCGTCGAACGCCGCCTCAGTTCGCACTGGACGCTCGGCGCCGGCATCGACATTCAGCAGGCGAAGGACTATACGCCGAGCCACGCGTTGATTTATCTGCGTTATTCCCTGGCCGGCTGGCAGGGAGATCTCGATTTGCCGCCGCAACCGCTGACGCCTTACGCCGACTTCAAGTAACCGGGAGGGGAAAGATTCGGAGTGTCGGACACCGGGGAGTTTTGTTACCCTGTGTCCGGGTCGCGTTTGTTCGCTTTAGGAAAAGACTGAAACCCGCGATTTTCTTGGCTTTGCCTGCGGCATAGCCAGATTAAAACAGCCGATGATCGAGTATACTCAGCCCGGTTCGAGGGGGCGGGTGAGAGTCAGCCCCCTTTTTGTTTCAGCCCGATTTCACGGAGAGCAGGTTTGCGGGTCAGGCGTTCGTTAACGATTAAGCAGATGGCGACGGTGTCCGGCGTGGCACTGGTCACGATCTGTATCTTTATCGTGATCCAGTTATTCCACTTTGTGCAGCAGCGCAGGGATGACTACGCCCAGCAACTGGAGAATATCGCTCATTCCGTGCGCCAGCCGTTGGCGGAAGCGGTGCTGCGCATGGACGTGCCGGAAGCCAAAAAGGTGCTGAATACGCTGCTGCCGGTCGGCATTTTGAGCCGGGCGGATATCGTCTTGCCGAACGAGTTTCAGGCGCTGCACGCCAATTTCCCGCCTGAGAGGCCGGTGCCGACGCTGATCGCCCGGCTGTTTGAACTGCCGATCCAAATTTCCGTACCGCTCTATTCGCTGGAGCGGGTGCCGGCCAACCAGCAGCCGCTGGCCTATCTGGTGCTGCAGGCCGACTCGTTCCGCATGTACCAGTTTATCCTCAGCATTTTGTCGACCATGCTGTCGACCTACCTGCTGCTGGCGCTGATCCTGTCGGTGGCCATCACCTGGTGCATGAACCGGCTGATGGTGCATCCGCTGCGCGCGATGGCCAAGGAGCTGGAAAACATCTCGCAGGACGAAGCGCCCTATCACCAGCTGATGCTGCCGGCGCTGCACCAGGACGACGAGCTCGGCCTGCTGGTGCGCAACTACAACCGCAATCAACAGACGCTGGCCAAGGCGCATGCCGACATGAGCCGCCTCAGCACCCGCCATCCGGTGACCGAACTGCCGAATCCGGCGTTGCTGAACGCGTTGCTGGAACAGCATATCGCTTCCAGCCTGCGCCCCGAGCGTTTTAACCTGCTGGTGATCGGCATCGAGACGCTGCATGAGGCCTCGGGCGTGATGAGCCCGGCGATGCGTGAAGCGTTGCTGTTGGCGCTGGCGAAGAAGCTGCGCGGCTGCATCGACGAAAACGGCGTGCTGGCGCAGCTGAGCAATACCGAATTCGCCATCCTGGCCAAGGGCATCGAGCGGCCGTTCCACGCCATGCAGCTGGCACGGCGCATCATGGCGGAGATCAACGCGCCGTTGACGCTGGAAGGCTTGGCGCTGCGGCCCAACGCCAGCATCGGCATCGCGCACTACCTCAATCAGGGGGAAAGTGCGGAACAGCTGCTGCGCAGCGCCACCTCGGCGATGATGTCCGCGCACCGCGAAGGAAAAAATCAGATCCTGTTCTTCGAACCCAGCCTGACGGAACGCACGCAGAAGCGGCTGACGCAGGAGAGCGAGATCTTGCACGGCATCGAACAGCGGCATTTTACGCTGTTCCTGCAGCCGCAGATCGACATGCAGTCCAACGAGGTGATCGGCGCCGAAGCGTTGCTGCGTTGGCAGCAGTATGACGGCAGCTATACCCTGCCGGCCGACGTTATCCCGCTCGCGGAAGAGCTGGGCGTGATCGTGCCCCTCGGCAACTGGGTGCTGGAAGAGTCCTGCCGTATCCTGGCGGACTGGCAGCAACGCGGCATTGAGCTGCCGCTGGCGGTCAACGTTTCCGGTATTCAGATGCAGGATGAGGCGTTCGTTCCGCATCTGAAAAACCTGCTGGCGCAGTATCGGATCGATCCGCGCAAGCTGCTGCTGGAGATCACCGAGACGGTACGCATCGACGATCTCGACCGTGCGCTGGCGCTGCTGCGTGAGCTGCACGATCTGGGATTGTCGATCGCGCTGGACGACTTCGGGATGGGCTACTCCAGCCTGGAGTACCTGAACCGCTTGAAATCCCTGCCGATTGACCTGATTAAAATCGACCGCAGTTTCATTCAGGGGCTGCCGGCCGACGATGCGATGGTGCGCATCGTCAGCTCGATCTCTGAAGTGCTGGCGTTGCCGGTGATGGCCGAAGGCGTGGAAAACGCCGAGCAGCGCGACTGGCTGCTGAAGCACGGCATTCGCAGCGGGCAAGGATTCCTGTTTGCCCGGCCGCTGCCGCGCGAAGCGTTCGAAGCCGAGTTTTGCCGCGCGGCGCCGTGAGCGTCGCGTTACCTTTCCGGTACTTTTCCCCGTCCGAAAATCGCCATTCTCTACCTACCTCTTTTGCGTTAGTGCAAACAAAGGCTTACGCAATTTTCAGCTTTGCACCCAGACTGACGCGTTTCAGCTCTTAAATTCACATCAACCCCGTGGGGCGGGTGCAACAAATTATTTCCATGTTGTTAAGTGGGTGTTATTTTCCGCGCAAGCGATGAACAGGCTGGATGTTTAGACTGCTGCCTGGTGCGTGTCTTCCCCCCATAGGACGTTCATATGAAAACAACAATCTTTAAGAGCCTCTATTTTCAGGTGCTGACGGCGATCACGCTGGGTATCCTGCTTGGCCATTTCTACCCTGACCTCGGCGCCGAGATGAAACCTCTGGGCGATGGCTTCGTCAAACTGATCAAGATGATTATCGCCCCGGTGATCTTCTGCACCGTGGTGACCGGCATCGCCGGCATGGAAAGCATGAAAGCGGTGGGCCGTACCGGCGCCATCGCGCTGCTGTATTTTGAAATCGTCAGCACCATCGCGCTGATTATCGGCCTGGTGATCGTCAACCTGGTGCAACCGGGCGCCGGCATGAACGTCGATCCCGGCACGCTGGACGCCAAAGCGGTAGCGGTCTACGCCGAGCAGGCGCAGCAGCAGGGCATCATTCCGTTCCTGCTGGATATCATTCCCGGCAGCGTGATCGGCGCGTTCGCCAGCGGCAACATTCTGCAGGTGCTGCTGTTCGCGGTGCTGTTCGGCTTCGCCCTGCATCGTCTGGGTGAGAAAGGGCAGCTGATCTTCAACGTGATCGACAGCTTCTCGCGGGTGATTTTCGGCATCATCAACATGATCATGCGCCTGGCGCCGCTGGGGGCCTTCGGCGCCATGGCGTTTACCATCGGTAAATACGGCGTCGGCACCCTGGTGCAACTCGGCCAGCTGATCGTGTGCTTCTACATTACCTGTATCCTGTTCGTGGTGGTGGTGTTGGGCAGCATCGCCCGCGCCAACGGCTTCAGCATCTTCAAATTCGTCAATTACATCAAAGAAGAACTGTTGATCGTGCTGGGGACCTCGTCGTCCGAGTCCGCGTTGCCGCGCATGCTGGATAAAATGGAGAAGCTGGGCTGCAAGAAATCGGTGGTGGGCCTGGTGATCCCGACCGGGTACTCCTTTAACCTGGACGGCACGTCTATCTACCTGACCATGGCCGCGGTGTTTATCGCGCAGGCGACCAATACCCACATGGACATCATGCATCAGGTTACTCTGCTGGTGGTGCTGCTGCTTTCCTCCAAAGGGGCGGCGGGCGTGACCGGCAGCGGCTTTATCGTGCTGGCCGCCACCATCTCCGCCGTCGGCCATCTGCCGTTGGCCGGCCTGGCGCTGATCCTCGGCATCGATCGCTTCATGTCGGAAGCCCGCGCGCTGACCAACCTGGTGGGCAACGGGGTGGCGACCGTGGTGGTGGCGAAGTGGTGCGACCAACTGGATGAGAAACAGCTGAAAGACACGCTGAACAACAAAAACGCCGGCGCGGACAAAACGCAGCCTTCCGCCTGATATTGGCGGCGAATCACCGGCCGCAGCCGCGGCCGGTGAGGGAAACCCCCTGCCTCGTAACGATTTCTTGCATTAAAAACCCCGCTATCTATTATTTTTCACTCTAATGAGTGACATCCGCAAAGGCGCGCGGTCTAACACGATGGTACACTTTCTGCTTTCCGCCCCACTGTGAAACTCAGGGCGTATTTTTATGATTCCATTGAATGGAATACACGCATTTGCATAAGAAATTGGATAGTCATTAAGTAGGGGTTCACATGCAGGGCACCAGAATTCATCTTATAGTTGGTGGGCTGCTATTGGCTGCCGCCAGTAGCAGCGTGCAGGCTGAAGCACTACAACCCGATCCTGCCTGGCAGCAGGGGTCGCTGGCCAACGGGTTTTCATGGCAGATTCTCGATACGCCGCAGCGGCCAAGCGACCGCGTGGAACTGCGGCTGATCGTCAATACCGGCTCCCTGGTGGAGTCTTCGCAGCAGACCGGCTTCGCCCATCTGCTGCCGCGGCTGGCGTTGGCGCGCAGCGAAAGCTTTACCGCGCCGCAGCTGCGCGCCCTGTGGCAACAGAGCGTGGATAACGAGCGGCCGCTGCCGCCGGCGATCATCTCGTATGATTTCACCATGTATAACCTCAGCCTGCCGAACAACCGGCCCGACCTGCTGAAAGAAGCGCTGGCCTGGCTGGCGGACACCACCGGCAAACTGGCGATCGACGAGCATACGGTGCACGCGGTGATGAATTCCAGCATCAATCCGGTCGGCACTTTCCCGCCCAATACCAAAGACGCCTGGTGGCGTTACCGCCTGAAAGGCTCGACGCTGCTGGCGCACGATCCGGCGCAGCCGGCGAAACGGCCGGTCAATCTCGAGCAGCTGAAGAAATTCTATCAACAGTGGTATACCCCGGACGCCATGACGCTGTTCGTGGTCGGCAAGGTGGACAGCCGCAGCCTGGGCGAACAGATCAACAAGGCGTTCTCGCCGCTGCAGGGCAAACGTGAAACCCCGGCCCCGATGCCGACGCTGACGCCGCTGCCGCAGCAGCCGGTAAGCCTGATCAGCGAGCAGGTGAAGCAGGATACGCTGTCTATCATGTGGGATTCGCCGTGGCATCCGATTCGCGATTCGCAGAGCCTGCTCCGCTACTGGCGTGGCGATCTTGCTCGCGAGGCACTGTTCTGGCATCTCCAGCAGACGCTGGAAAAAAGCGACCAGAAGAACCTGCATCTGGGCTTTGACTGCCGCGTGCAGTACCAGCGCGGGCAGTGCGCCATCCATCTGGATACGCCGAACAACAACCTGAACGGCAGCCTGGGCTTTATCGCCCGCGAGCTGGCCAACGTGCGTGACAACGGCCTGTCCAAAGAGGAATTCGATGCGTTGCTGGCGCAGAAAAACGATCAGCTGAGCAAGCTGTTCGCGACCTACGCCCGTACCGATACCGACGTGCTGATGAGCCAGCGCCTGCGTTCGCAGCAGAGCGGGGTGGTGGATATCGCGCCGGAGCTGTATCAGAAGCTGCGTCAGGAGTTCCTGTCCAGCCTGACGCTGGAGACGCTGAATCAGGCGCTGAAGCTGCAGCTTTCTCAGGAGGCGACGCTGGTGCTGATGCAGCCGAAGGGCGAGCCGGAAATGAGCATGAAGCAGCTGCAGGAAACCTATAACGGCATCATGATGCCGGCGCCGGCGGTGGTGACGGAAGAAGCCAAACCGGCAGACACCGCGGTGGCTGCGCCAGCGACGGACGCTGGCGCGCAGTAATCGCAGCAGGGGGCTCAGGCCCCCTCAGTTGCGGTACAGCACCTTGATGATGTGGTAACCGAACTGGGTTTTGACCGGGCCGTAAGGTTTGAGCAGTGGGATGCTGAACACCGCTTTATCGAACGCCGGCACCATCGCGCCCTTGTTGAATTCGCCCAGCGAGCCGCCGTTGCGTTTTGACGGGCAGCTCGAGTATTTGCGCGCCAGCGTGTCGAAGCTGACGCCGCGCTTCAGCTTGGCCAGCAGCTCGTTGGCCAGCTTTTCATTGTCTACCAGAATGTGCAGGGCGCACGCCGTTTTTGCCATGGTAATGCCTTTGTCGATGCGAAAATTGCGCTGATTATACCCGCTAAATCTCATCGGCGCTTTCTGCTACAATTCCCTTCCACGTTTTACAGTCGAGCAAGCCAGCACCATGCGATTAAACCCCAGCCAACAACAAGCCGTCGAATTCGTTACCGGGCCCTGCCTGGTGTTGGCCGGTGCCGGTTCCGGCAAGACGCGCGTTATCACCAACAAGATAGCCCACCTGATCCACCACTGCGGCTATCAGGCGCGGCACATCGCCGCCGTGACCTTTACCAACAAGGCCGCACGCGAGATGAAAGAGCGCGTGTCGCAAACCCTGGGGCGTAAAGAGGCGCGCGGGCTGATGATTTCCACCTTCCATACCCTGGGGCTGGAGATCATCAAACGGGAATACGTGGCGTTGGGGATGAAGTCCAACTTCTCGCTGTTCGATGACCAGGATCAGCTGGCGCTGTTGAAAGAGCTGACCGAAAAGTGGCTGGAAAGCGACAAAACGCTGGTGGCGCAGCTGATCTCGACCATCTCCAACTGGAAAAACGACCTGATCGATCCCCAGCGGGCGGCGGAGCTGGCGCGCTCGGAGCGCGACAAGCTGTTCGCCCACTGCTACGGCCTGTACCACGCCCATATGCGGGCGTGCAACGTGCTGGACTTCGACGACCTGATCCTGTTGCCGACGCTGTTGCTGCAACGCAACGAAGAGGTGCGCGAACGCTGGCAGCAGCGTATTCGCTATCTGCTGGTGGATGAGTACCAGGATACCAACACCAGCCAGTACGAGCTGGTTAAGCTGCTGGTGGGCAACCGCGCGCGCTTTACCGTGGTGGGTGACGACGACCAGTCGATCTACTCCTGGCGCGGCGCGCGGCCGCAGAACCTGGTGCTGCTGAAGGAAGATTTCCCGGCGCTGCAGGTGATCAAGTTGGAGCAAAACTACCGTTCCAGCGAGCGCATTCTGAAGGCGGCCAACATTCTGATCGCCAATAACCCGCACGTGTTTGAAAAACGGCTGTTTTCCGAGCTGGGATATGGTGAAGAGCTGAAAGTGGTGACCGCCAACAACGAGGATCACGAAGCCGAGCGGGTGGTGGGGGAACTGATCGCCCACCACTTCGTAAAAAAGACCAACTACGGCGACTATGCGATCCTGTACCGCGGCAACCACCAGTCGCGGGTGTTTGAAAAGATGCTGATGCAAAACCGCATCCCGTACAAGATTTCCGGCGGCACCTCGTTCTTCTCGCGCCCCGAGATCAAGGATCTGCTGGCCTACCTGCGCGTGCTGACCAACCCGGAGGACGACAGCGCCTTCCTGCGCATCGTCAATACCCCCAAGCGCGAGATCGGCCCGGCGACGCTGCAGAAGCTCGGCGAATGGGCCAACCAGCGCAATAAGAGTTTATTCCACGCCAGTTTCGATCTGGGGCTGAGCCAGCACTTGACCGGGCGCGGGCTGGAGTCATTGCAGCGCTTTACCCACTGGCTCGGCGGTATCGCCCAGCAGGCGGAACGTGAGCCGGTGGCGGCGGTGCGCGATCTGATCCGCGGCGTGGACTATGAGAGCTGGCTGTTTGAAACCTCGACCAGCCCGAAGGCCGCCGAAATGCGGATGAAGAACGTCAACACGCTGTTCGGCTGGATGACCGAGATGCTGGAAGGCAACGATCTGGACGAGCCGATGACGCTGACCCAGGTGGTGACGCGCTTCACCCTGCGCGACATGATGGAGCGCGGTGAAAGCGAAGAAGAGCTGGATCAGGTACAGCTGATGACGCTGCACGCTTCCAAAGGGCTGGAGTTCCCCTACGTATTCCTGGTGGGCATGGAAGAGGGCCTGCTGCCGCACCAGAGCAGCATCGATGAAGACAATGTCGATGAAGAGCGGCGTCTGGCCTATGTGGGGATCACCCGTGCGCAAAAAGAGCTGATCTTCACCCTGTGCCGCGAGCGCCGTCAGTACGGCGAACTGGTGCGGCCGGAGCCGAGCCGCTTCCTGCTGGAGCTGCCGCAGGACGATTTGGCGTGGGAAACCGAGCGCAAAGTGGTGAGCCCGCAGGAGCGGATGCAGAAGGGGCAGAGCCATCTGGCCAATATCCGCGCCCAGCTGGCCAAGGCCAAAGGCGGGAATTAAAAAGACAGGGCTAGATTACTGACAAAGGAGGAAAAAGCGTGGTTTTTCCTCCTTTGAGGTTATCAGCCGAAAATCAATGAATTGATTTTCCTTATTTTTTATATGCTGTCTTCTGTAAACCTGGCAATGTCATCAGGTTTGCCATTAACCTTCAGGCGCTCATCGCGCCCTGGTCATTTCAACGCTGTTCTTCCAACCGCAGCGTCCAGTGGACGTAGCTCTGCCAGTGGCTTTCCTGCTCCAGCGCCTCGGCGCGCAGCGGATGCTGTTCCAGCCAACCCGGCGGCAAGATCACCGTCAGTTCGTCGTCCTGATTGGCGCGTAACCGCACCGCCGGCAGCGTGTCATCGCGGCGGCGGCTGGCGAAGATGATCGCCAGGCGCAAAATGCGGCACAGACGCTGCGCAGTGCGCGGCGGCAGGGCGTTTTGCTGGTTCAACAGCGACAGGTCGAGGGTGTTGCTCTGGTTTTGCAGCAGGGTGGCCAGCAGTTTTTTCTGCGCCGGGGTAAAGCCGGGTAAGTCCAGGTGGCGGATTAGATAAGCGGCGTGTTGCGGAGCCTGCTTGAAATCGACGCTGAGGCCGAGTTCGTGGATCAGGCTGGCGCTGTGCAACAGCTCGCGACATCGCGCATCCAGCTGCCACTCGTTGGCGACCTGCTGCGAGAAGTTGGCGGCGAGTTGGCTGACGCGTTCGGCCTGCTCGGTGTCGATCAGGTAGCGACGCTGCAGGTTGCGGATGGTGCGGATGCGAATATCCTGCTCCACCGGCAGATGCAGCATGCCGTAAACCAGGCCTTCACGCAGCGCCCCGCCGGCCAGCATCATGCTCTCGATGCCCAGCTCCTGGAAGATGGCCAACAGAATGGACAGGCCGCTCGGGAACACCAGCGCGCGCTCCAACGTCAACCCTTCGATCTCCAGCTCTTCCAGCTTGCCGCACTGAATGGCGCGCTGTTTCAGCTGGCGCAGCTTGGGCAGGGTGATGCGTTCATCCATGCCTTGCGCCACCATGATCTCCTGCAGCGCCTGCACGGTGCCGGAAGCGCCGACGCAGATCTGCCAACCTTGCTGGCGCAGCTGCGGTGCGATCGGCCGCACCATTTCGCGCGCGGCCTGTTCGGCGCGTTCGAAGTTTTCTTGCCCAAGGTTGCGATCGCTGAAATAGCGTTCCAGCCAGGTGACGCAACCCATCGACAGGCTATACAGCTGCGATGCCTGTGCGCCGGTGCCGGTGACCAGTTCGGTGCTGCCGCCGCCGATGTCGACGACCAGCCGCCGATCCGGCCCGCCGGTGGTGTGCGCAACGCCGTGATAAATCAGCCGCGCTTCTTCTTCGCCGCTGATCACCTGCACCGGGCAGCCGAGGATTTGCTCGGCGACCTGCAGAAACTCATCGGCGTTGGACGCCAGGCGCAGCGTGGCGGTGGCGACGACGCGGATCTGCTCGCGCGGAATGTCCTGCAGGCGTTCGGAGAACAGCCGCAGGCACTGCCAGCCGCGTTGCATGGCCTCATGCGACAGGTGATTGTTCTGATCCAGCCCGGCCGCCAGGCGCACCTTGCGCTTGATCCGCGCCAGAGTCTGAATGCTGCCGGCCACCTCGCGCACCACCAACATGTGGAAGCTGTTGGAGCCGAGATCGATGGCAGCATAAAGCGTGCTGGAACTGAGCATGGCGATCAGCTCGAACGTTTACGGTTGCTGCGCGGCGCGCCGCCGCGACGAGGCGCGGAGTTGCGACGTGGGCCGTTGCCGCCGCGCGGACGCGACAGGCGCTTCGGCGCCGGCAAATCGGTCAGCAGCGCATCGCTGTTGTACTTGCTCACCGGAATGCTGTGGTCGATATAGGTCTCGATCGCCGGCAGGTTGAGCGCGTACTCTTCACACGCCAGGCTGATGGAGTGGCCGCTGGCGCCTGCGCGGCCGGTACGGCCGATGCGGTGCACGTAGTCTTCGCAGTCGTCAGGCAGATCGTAGTTGAAAACGTGCGTGACGGAAGGGATGTGCAGACCGCGCGCGGCGACGTCGGTGGCGACCAGGATATCGAGGTTGCCTTTGGTGAAGTCGTCGAGGATACGCAGGCGTTTTTTCTGCGCCACGTCACCGGTCAGCAGGCCGACGCGGTGACCGTCGGCGGCCAGATGGCCCCAGATGTCTTCGCAGCGATGCTTGGTGTTGGCGAAGATGATGGCGCGATCCGGCCACTCTTCTTCAATCAGCGTCTGCAGCAGGCGCATTTTTTCTTCGTTGGACGGGTAGAACAGCTCTTCTTTAATGCGGTGGCCGGTTTTCTGTTCCGGTTCCACTTCAACATATTCGGCGTTGTTCATCTGCTCGAAGGCCAGTTCGCGTACGCGATAGGACAGGGTGGCGGAGAACAGCATGTTCAGGCGTTGATCGGCCGTAGGCATACGGCGGAAAAGCCAACGGATGTCTTTGATAAAGCCGAGATCGTACATGCGATCGGCTTCATCCAGCACGACGACCTGCATCGCGCCGAGATCGACATAGTTCTGTTTGGTGTAATCGATTAAACGGCCGGTGGTGCCAATCAGAATGTCCACGCCGCTTTCCAGCACTTTCAGCTGTTTGTCGTAGCCGTCGCCGCCGTAGGCCAGGCCCAGTTTCAGGCCGGTGCTCTGGGAGAGCGCTTCTGCATCGGAGTGGATTTGCACCGCCAGTTCACGCGTAGGCGCCATGATCAAGGCGCGCGGCTGATTGGTCTGGCGATCCTGTTTCGCCGGGTGAGTCAGCAAATAGTGAAAAGTAGACGCCAAAAACGCCAGCGTCTTTCCGGTACCGGTTTGCGCCTGACCTGCAACGTCACGCCCGGAGAGCGTGAGCGGCAATGCTAACGCCTGGATGGGCGTGCAATTGTGAAACCCTTTTTTCTCAAGGGCTTCAAGGACTAACGGGTGCAGGGCGAAGTCGGAAAACTTCTGTTCGGTCAAGTGTGTTTTGCTCATAGTGTGGTAGAATATCAGCTAACTATTGCTTTACGAAAGCACATCCGTTGAAATAAACGCGGTGCAATAAAATCACCTTGAGTTGGTTAATGCTACACCAACAAGGTAGACATAATCCTGTGGAGTAGAACATGAGCGATAAAATTATTCACCTGACTGACAGCAGCTTCGAAGCCGATGTGCTGAAAGCGGAAGGGCCGATCCTGGTCGATTTCTGGGCTGAATGGTGTGGGCCGTGCAAGATGATTGCTCCGATTCTGGATGAGATTGCCGAAGAGTTCGAAGGCAAACTGACCATCACCAAGCTGAATATCGATCAGAACCCGGCTACCGCGCCTAAGTACGGTATCCGTGGTATCCCTACGCTGTTGCTGTTCAAGAACGGTGAAGTGGCCGCGACCAAGGTTGGCGCGTTGTCCAAAGGTCAGCTCAAAGATTTCCTGAACGCGAATCTGTAATCGGGCGGGAAGCCCAGTATCAGGCGCCTGGCGGTGATGTTCAATTCACCGCTAGACGCCTGCCAAGAAGCGTGTTAAGTTTAACCACACTGCATATAGAACTTGCCCGAAGTTTTAAATCTAAAGAGTTTGAATCTAAAGCTATACTCTGTGTCGAACCACTGGCGTTGAAAGTAAACTGAACTCAGCCCGTGTTTTGGCAATCAAACGGTTTTGCAAAAATCATTTTTAAGGTACCTTCGATCTTCAACCGTCAATGCGTGCGCCCGATGTAAGCCATTTCTTACCGCGACGGCTCTGCGCCCGGTGATCGAACGTCCAGTAAACAGGCACGCATCTCGCTGCCATACCATTCACGATACAAGTTCGAGACATACCCCGAGTTTAAGAACCCACCACTATGAATCTTACCGAATTAAAGAATACGCCGGTTTCTGAGCTGATTACTCTCGGCGAAAATATGGGGCTGGAAAACCTTGCCCGCATGCGCAAGCAGGACATTATCTTCTCCATTCTGAAGCAACATGCGAAAAGCGGAGAAGATATCTTCGGCGACGGCGTGCTCGAGATATTGCAGGATGGATTCGGTTTCCTCCGCTCTGGAGACAGTTCCTACCTCGCCGGTCCCGACGACATCTATGTATCCCCTAGCCAAATCCGCCGCTTCAACCTCCGCACAGGTGACACCATTTCCGGTAAGATTCGTCCGCCAAAAGAAGGCGAGCGCTATTTTGCCCTGTTGAAAGTCAACGAAGTCAACTACGACAAGCCGGAAAACGCCCGCAGCAAGATCCTGTTCGAGAACTTGACCCCGCTGCACGCCAATTCCCGTCTGCGGATGGAGCGCGGCAACGGTTCGACCGAAGACCTGACGGCGCGCGTACTGGATCTGGCGGCGCCGATTGGCCGCGGCCAGCGTGGCCTGATCGTGGCACCGCCGAAAGCCGGTAAAACCATGCTGCTGCAGAACATTGCGCAGAGCATCGCCTACAACCACCCTGACTGCGTGCTGATGGTGCTGCTGATCGACGAACGTCCGGAAGAAGTGACCGAGATGCAGCGTCTGGTGAAAGGCGAAGTGATCGCATCGACCTTCGACGAACCGGCTTCGCGTCACGTGCAAGTGGCCGAAATGGTGATCGAGAAGGCCAAGCGCCTGGTTGAACACAAGAAAGACGTGATCATTCTGCTCGACTCCATCACCCGTCTGGCGCGTGCCTACAACACCGTGGTACCGGCCTCAGGCAAGGTGCTGACCGGTGGTGTGGATGCCAACGCCCTGCATCGTCCGAAACGCTTCTTCGGTGCGGCACGTAACGTGGAAGAGGGCGGCAGCCTGACCATCATCGCGACCGCGCTGGTTGATACCGGTTCGAAGATGGACGAAGTGATCTACGAAGAATTTAAAGGTACCGGTAACATGGAATTGCACCTGGCGCGTAAAATCGCCGAGAAACGCGTATTCCCTGCGATCGATTACAACCGCTCCGGTACCCGTAAAGAAGAGCTGCTCACCACCTCCGAAGAGCTGCAAAAAATGTGGATCCTGCGCAAAATCATCCATCCGATGGGTGAGATTGACGCGATGGAGTTCCTCATTAATAAGTTGGCGATGACTAAAACCAACGATGAATTCTTCGATATGATGAAACGCTCATAATTCGTTAAAAAATTCGCTGAACGCCACGCCTAGTCGTGGCGTTTTTCGCTTTTGGCGGATACGATAAGTAGCAGTAATGGAAAAGTAAGTTGTTTCCTCGACTTATTGAGAATTCATCTTGTTTGTCGGTCGGTTTCTCGCCGGTCGGCTTTGCTGCTGTCGTTTTGTCAGCCGAAGCGAAGAAAATAGGCATGAATCACCGTTGTCATAGGAAATGACCGAAAGGTGGCGGGGGCCGATGGCACAAGCTATTGCCCGTGGTAAGCTGCCTTATCTTCTACAGAGATCTGTTAACTGTGAACTTACTCACTATGAGTACTGAAATTCTATTTGTTTTCCTGTTTTCTTTGGCTTTTCTCTTTGTTGCCCGCAAGGCGGCAAAACGTATTGGTCTGGTAGATAAACCCAATTATCGCAAACGCCATCAGGGGCTGATTCCGCTGGTCGGCGGTATTTCCGTTTATGCCGGGCTGTGCTTCGCGTTTTGGATTTCTGAACAACCTATCGCGCACGCCAAGCTTTATCTTACCTGCGCCGGCATTCTGGTGTTTGTGGGCGCGCTCGACGATCGTTTCGACATCAGCGTTAAAATCCGCGCCCTGGTGCAGGCGTTGGTCGGCATCGCCATGATGGTGTTCGCGGGCCTCTATCTGCGCAGCTTCGGCCATGTGCTGGGCGACTGGGAGATGCTGCTGGGGCCGTTCGGCTATCTGGTGACGCTGTTCGCGGTATGGGCGGCGATCAACGCCTTCAACATGGTCGACGGCATCGATGGCCTGCTGGGGGGCTTGTCGTGCGTCTCCTTCGGCGCGCTGGGCCTGTTGCTGTACCTGAGCGGCCATCATGAGCTGGCGTTCTGGTGCTTTGCGATGATTGCCACCATCGTTCCCTATATTTTGCTCAACCTCGGCATCCTTGGCCGCCGTTATAAGGTGTTCATGGGGGACGCCGGCAGTACCCTGATCGGCTTTACCGCCATTTGGCTGCTGCTGCAAAGCTCGCAGGGAAAGGCACACTCGATTAACCCGGTGACCGCGCTGTGGATCATCGCTATTCCGCTGATGGACATGATAGCAATCATGTATCGTCGTTTACGCAAGGGGATGAGCCCCTTCTCTCCCGATCGTCAACATATTCACCACCTGATCATGCGCGCCGGCTTTACGCCGCGGCAGGCTTTCGTGTTGATCACCCTGGCGGCCGCATTGCTGGCGGCGGTTGGTGTGATCGGCGAACGTCTGACTTTTATCCCAGAGTGGGTTATGTTGGCATTATTCTTGCTTGCTTTCTTCCTGTACGGTTACTGCATCAAGCGCGCCTGGCGGGTTGCGCGGTACATTAAGCGCATCAAGCGTCGCCTGCGGCGTTCGAGCGATAACAAGCAAGTATCTTAACCAGAGGCTTTTTGGCTGTGATGAATCCAGAAACAACGTCTGACAAGCATACCCCGGCGGTGGATAACGAACTCGATATCCGCGGCCTGTGCTGCACCCTGTGGCGCGGCAAACCGTGGATTATCGGCATTGCGGTGCTGTTCGCGGCGGTCGCGCTGATCGTCTCTTATCTGGTTAAGCAAGAGTGGAGCGCGACCGCCATCACCGACAGACCGACGGTGAATGCGCTGGGCGGTTACTACTCGCAGCAGCAGTTCCTGCGTAATCTGGACGTGCGCACGCTGCCGGCGACGGCCGGCGATCAGCCGAGCATCGCGGATGAAGCGTACAATGAGTTCATCATGCAGCTGGCGGCTTACGATACGCGTCGCGATTTCTGGCTGCAGAGCGATTACTACAAGCAGCGTCAGGAAGGGGATGCCCGCGCCGATGCGGCGTTGCTCGACGAACTGATCAACAACATCCTGTTCACGCCGCGCGACGACAAGAAAGTGCCGAACGACGGCGTGAAGCTGACGGCGGAAACCGCCGCCGACGCCAACCGCCTGCTGCGTCAATACGTGGCCTTCGCCAGCCACCGCGCAGCCCTGCACCTGAACGAAGAGATCCAGGGGGCGTGGGCCGCCCGCACCACCTCGATGAAGGCGCAGGTCAAACGTCAGGAAGCGGTGGCGGAGTCGGTTTACAAGCGTGAGCTGAACACCACGCAGCAGGCGCTGAAAATCGCCGAGAGCCAGGGGATAAGCCGCACGCAAACCGACACCCCGGCCGAGCAACTGCCGGATTCGGATCTGTTCCTGCTGGGCCGGCCAATGCTGCAGGCGCGTCTGGAAGGCCTGCAGGCTTCCGGCCCGACCTATGACCTGGATTACGATCAGAACCGCGCGATGCTGGCGACGCTGAACGTTGGCCCAACGTTGGATGAGAAGTTCCAGACCTATCGCTATTTGCGTACGCCGGAAGAGCCGGTAAAACGCGACAGCCCACGCCGGGTCTTCTGGCTGATTCTGTGGGGTGCGATGGGCGCTTTGGTTGGCGCGGGTGTTGCCTTGGCGCGTCGGCCGCGTAGTTAAAAATAATATAATAATCTGATGCAGGGCGCGTGAGCGCCCCATTCGCAGGCGGGGCCTGCGATTAACCGACCAAAAGAGATTCGCTGTGAAAGTGTTGACTGTTTTCGGCACCAGGCCGGAAGCCATTAAAATGGCGCCGCTGGTACATGCACTGGCCCAGGATGAGGCCTTTGACGCAAGAGTCTGCGTAACGGCACAGCATCGTGAGATGTTGGATCAGGTATTGCGGTTGTTTGAGATTACGCCGGATTACGACCTGAACATCATGAAACCCGGTCAGGGGCTGACGGAAATCACCTGCCGTATCCTGGAAGGGCTGAAAGGGGTGCTGGAAGACTTCAAACCGGACGTGGTGCTGGTGCATGGCGATACCACCACCACGCTGGCGACCAGCCTGGCGGCGTTCTATCAACGCATCCCCGTCGGGCATGTCGAAGCCGGGCTGCGCACCGGCAATCTGTATTCTCCCTGGCCGGAAGAGGCCAACCGCAAACTGACCGGCCATCTGGCGATGTACCATTTTGCGCCAACCGAAAACTCGCGCCAGAATCTGCTGCGCGAGCTGCTGCCGGACAACCGTATTTTCGTGACCGGCAATACGGTGATTGATGCGTTATTCTGGGTGCGCGACCGCGTGATGAGCGATGCCGCGCTGCAGGCTGGCCTGGCGCAGCGTTACCCGTTCCTCGACGCCGACAAGAAACTGATTCTGGTCACCGGCCATCGCCGCGAAAGTTTTGGCGGCGGCTTTGAGCGAATTTGCAGCGCGCTGGCGGAGATTGCCCGCAACCACCCGGAAGTGCAGGTAGTGTATCCGGTGCATCTCAATCCGAACGTCAGTGAGCCGGTGAATCGCATCTTGAAAGGCATCGACAACGTCATGCTGATCGAGCCGCAGGATTATCTGCCGTTTGTCTATTTGATGACTCAGGCCTATATGATCCTGACCGATTCCGGCGGTATTCAGGAAGAGGCGCCATCGTTAGGCAAACCGGTGCTGGTGATGCGCGACACCACCGAACGCCCGGAAGCGATAGATGCGGGCACGGTACGCCTGGTCGGTACCGATGTAGCCAAAATTGTTGAAGCGGTGACCCGGCTGTTGACGGACGAAAGCGAATATCACGCGATGAGTCGGGCGCACAACCCATACGGTGACGGGCATGCCTGCCAGCGTATCCTCGAAGCTTTAAAGAATCATCAGGTGACACTATGAGTTTTGACACTATTTCGGTTATCGGCCTGGGTTATATCGGCTTGCCAACGGCGGCGGCGTTCGCTTCCCGCAAGAAAAAAGTGGTGGGTGTAGATGTTAACCAACATGCAGTAGATACCATTAACCGCGGTGCGATCCACATCGTCGAGCCGGATCTGGACAAAGTGGTCAAGGACGCCGTCGACGGTGGTTTCCTGCAGGCGGTGACCAAACCGCTGGCGGCCGATGCGTTCCTGATCGCGGTGCCTACGCCGTTCAAGGGCGATCACGAGCCGGATCTGGCCTATGTCGAAGCGGCGGCGAAATCGCTGGCGCCGGTGCTGAAAAAGGGCGATCTGGTGATCCTTGAGTCCACCTCGCCGGTGGGTGCCACCGAACAGATGGCGGAATGGCTGGCGCTGGCGCGCAGCGATCTCAGCTTTCCGCAACAAGCGGGCGAAGCGGCGGACGTGAATATCGCCTACTGCCCGGAGCGCGTGCTGCCGGGGCAGGTCATGGTGGAACTGATTCAAAACGACCGCGTGATCGGTGGCATGACGCCGAAGTGCTCGGAACGTGCCAGCGCGCTGTACAAGATTTTCCTCGAGGGCGAATGCGTGATCACCAACTCGCGCACTGCCGAGATGTGCAAGCTGACGGAAAACAGCTTCCGCGACGTGAATATCGCCTTTGCCAACGAATTGTCGTTGATCTGCGCCGAACAGGGGATCAACGTCTGGGAACTGATCCGCCTGGCGAACCGCCATCCGCGGGTGAATATTCTGCAGCCGGGGCCGGGCGTCGGCGGTCACTGCATCGCCGTCGATCCGTGGTTTATCGTGGCGCAGAACCCGCAGCAGGCGCGCCTGATCCACACCGCTCGCCTGGTGAACGACGGTAAACCGCTGTGGGTGGTCGACCGGGTGAAAGCGGCGGTGGCCGATTGCCTGGCCGCCACCGACAAGCGCGCGTCCGAGGTCAAAATTGCCTGCTTCGGCCTGGCCTTCAAGCCGAATATCGACGATCTGCGTGAAAGCCCGGCGGTCGAGGTCGCACATCTGATTGCCGAATGGCACGTCGGCGAAACGCTGGCGGTGGAACCGAACGTCGAACAGCTGCCGAAGTCGCTGGCGGGCCATGTGACGTTGATGCCAATCGCTGAGGCGTTGCAGCAGGCTGATGTGATCGTGATGTTGGTCGATCACCAGCAGTTCAAGGCCATCCGGCCGGAAGATGTAAAACAAACATGGGTAATTGATACCAAAGGAGTATGGCGTTGAAACGTATTTTAGTCACCGGTGGTGCCGGTTTTATTGGCTCCGCAGTCGTGCGGCACATCATCGAGGCCACCGGCGATAGCGTGGTGGTGGTGGATAAGCTGACCTATGCCGGTAACCTCGAGTCTTTGGCGGTGGTGGCTGAGAGCGATCGCTATGCTTTCGAGCAGGTCGACATCTGCGATCGCGCCGAGCTGGATCGGGTATTTGCCCACTATCAGCCGGACGTAGTGATGCACCTGGCGGCGGAAAGCCACGTCGATCGCTCTATCGACGGCCCGGCGGCGTTTATCGAGACCAACGTGGTTGGCACTTACACTATGCTGGAAGCGGCGCGCCACTACTGGCAGCCGCTGGCGGCGGAGAAGAAACTGGCCTTCCGCTTCCATCATATTTCCACCGACGAAGTGTACGGCGACCTGCACGGCACCGACGATCTGTTCACCGAAACCACACCGTATGCGCCGAGCAGCCCCTATTCAGCCTCCAAGGCGTCGAGCGATCATCTGGTGCGCGCCTGGCTGCGCACCTACGGTCTGCCGACCCTCGTGACCAACTGCTCGAACAACTACGGCCCTTATCACTTCCCGGAGAAGCTGATCCCGCTGGTGATCCTGAATGCGGTAGCAGGCAAACCGCTGCCGGTCTACGGCAACGGCGCGCAGGTGCGCGACTGGCTGTATGTCGAGGATCACGCGCGCGCGCTCTATCAGGTCGTGACCGAAGGCGTGGTAGGCGAAACTTACAATATCGGTGGCCATAACGAGCGCAAGAATATCGAAGTGGTGCAGACCATTTGCGATTTGCTGGAAGAACTGGCACCGAACAAGCCGCAGGGCGTGGCGAACTACCGCGATCTGATCACTTACGTGAAGGATCGCCCGGGCCACGATATGCGTTACGCTATCGACGCCGGCAAAATTGATCGTGAGCTGGGCTGGCGGCCGCAGGAAACCTTCGAAAGCGGCATTCGCAAGACGGTAGCCTGGTATTTGACTAATGAAACCTGGTGGCGCCGAGTGCAAGACGGTTCTTATGCCGGCGAGCGTTTGGGGCTATCAGATTAATTTAACGCCGCGTCGCTTTGCGACGGTGCGGCGGGTTTTGGAGTAAGTATGAAAGGTATTATTCTGGCCGGCGGTTCCGGCACGCGTCTGCATCCGATTACTCGTGGTGTGTCCAAGCAACTGCTGCCGATCTACGACAAGCCGATGATCTATTATCCGTTGTCGGTGCTGATGCTGGCGGGGATCCGCGATGTTTTGATTATCTCGACCCCGGAGGACTTGCCTTCCTTCGAGCGTTTGTTGGGTAACGGCGAGCAGTTCGGCGTCAATCTCAGCTACGCTGCGCAGCCTAAGCCGGAAGGTTTGGCGCAGGCGTTTCTGATCGGCGAAGAGTTTATCAACGGTGATTCTTGCTGCCTGGTGTTGGGAGATAACATCTTCTTCGGCCAATCTTTCAGCCCGAAATTAAAAACCGTCGCGGCCCGCGCCGAAGGTGCCACCGTGTTTGGTTATCAGGTGATGGATCCTGAACGCTTTGGTGTCGTGGAATTTGATGACAACTTCCGTGCGCTGTCGATCGAAGAAAAGCCGAAGAAACCGAAATCCGATTGGGCGGTGACCGGCCTGTACTTCTACGATAGCCAGGTGGTGGAGTTTGCTAAGCAGGTGAAGCCTTCCGAGCGCGGCGAGCTGGAAATCACCAGCATCAACCAGATGTATCTGGAGCGCGGTGAACTGACCGTAGAGCTGTTGGGGCGTGGTTTCGCCTGGTTGGACACCGGGACTCACGACAGCCTGCTGGAAGCCAGCAGCTTCGTGCAGACAGTAGAAAAGCGTCAGGGCTTTAAAATCGCCTGCCTGGAAGAGATCGCCTGGCGTAACGGCTGGCTGGATGACAAGGGGCTGAAACGCGCCGCCACCTCATTGGCCAAAACGGGCTACGGCAAGTATTTGTTGGATCTGCTGCATGTGCGTCCACGCCACTATTGAGCCTTTGGCGTGGGAAAGCGAGTTTTTCGCGCTGGACAGCGCGAAACTCAGCTTCTCCTCCTCGGCTCCGGCGCTTGCCGAAGCCGACTTGGCGGCTTATGCCCTGGTGCAGGCCAAAATTCCTGCGCAGCAACTGGCATTGGCGGATGGCCTCGCCGGCTTGGGATTTCGTCTGGTTGAGGGTGAGGTCGATCTGGTCCTGGCTCTTGAGCGTGAACGAGCGGCGGAACTCGGCGACGGAGCCCAGACTTCCCGTCTGGCAACCGAGTCCGATATCCCGGCATTGCGTGCCGCGGCGGCTCAGGCGTTCACCGTCAGCCGCTTTCGCGCACCTTGGTATCAACCTGATGACAGCGGCCGGTTTTATGCTTTGTGGATTGAAAAGGCCGTTTTAGGCACGTTCGATCATCAGTGCCTGTTGGCTCTGGACAACCAGGGGCAACCTGAAGGCTTCGTCAGCCTGCGTGACATTGGCGGCCAGGAAATGCGCATCGGCCTGCTGGCGGCTTTCCCCGGCGTATCCGGTCGGGGCATTGGCACTCGGCTGATGACGGCGGCGATCGCCGAATGTCGGCGTCAAGGTATGCAGCGCCTGCGGGTCGCAACCCAGATAAGCAATATCGCCGCATTACGACTCTATCAACGACAGGGTGCCGTGATTGAAAGCACCGCGTACTGGTTATACAGAGGTAGACATGATTCCATTTAACGCTCCACCGGTTGTTGGCACTGAACTGGAATATATGCAGGCTGCCATGGGCAGCGGCAAGCTATGCGGCGACGGCGGCTTTACCCGTCGCAGCCAGCAGTGGATGGAACAGCGTTTCGGCAGCGCGAAAGTGTTGCTGACGCCTTCCTGCACCGCGTCGTTGGAAATGGCCGCCATCCTGCTGGATATTCAGCCGGGTGACGAAGTGATCATGCCGAGCTTTACCTTTGTTTCCACCGCCAACGCCTTTGTGCTGCGCGGGGCTAAAGTGGTGTTCGTCGACCTGCGTCCGGATACCATGAACATCGACGAAACCAAAATCGAAGCGGCGATCACCGATAAAACCCGCGCGATTGTGCCAGTGCACTATGCCGGCGTTGCCTGCGAGATGGATACCATCATGGCGCTGGCGAAGAAATATAACCTGTTCGTGGTGGAAGACGCCGCGCAGGGCGTGATGTCGACCTACAAAGGTAAGGCATTGGGCACCATCGGTCATATCGGCTGCTTCAGCTTCCATGAAACCAAAAACTATACCGCCGGCGGCGAAGGTGGTGCGACGCTGGTGAACGATCCGGCTCTGGTCGATCGGGCGGAAGTCATCCGCGAGAAAGGCACCAACCGCAGCCAGTTCTTCCGTGGTCAGGTCGACAAATATACCTGGCGCGACATCGGCTCCAGCTATCTGATGTCTGACCTGCAGGCCGCCTACCTGTGGGGCCAGCTGGAAGTGGCGGAACGCATCAACCAGCGCCGCCTGACGCTGTGGCAGAAGTACTACGACAGTTTCCTGCCGTTGGCGAAGGCCGGGCGCATCGAGCTGCCGAGCATACCGGCGGACTGCAAGCACAATGCGCACATGTTCTATATCAAGCTGCGGGATATCGACGATCGCACGGCCTTTATCGACTACCTGAAGGAAGCCGAGATCATGGCGGTGTTCCACTATATCCCGCTGCATGACTGCCCGGCCGGCGAACGTTTTGGTCGCTTTGCCGGCGAAGACCGTTATACCTCGCAGGAAAGCGCGCGCCTGGTGCGCTTGCCGCTGTTCTACAATATGTCCGATGTCAATCAGCGTACGGTAATCAATACCATCCTGAGCTTCTTTGCCTGATATGTCGCTGGCAAAAGCATCGATATGGACTGCCGGCTCCACGCTGATCAAAATCGGCGTGGGGTTGTTGGTGGTGAAGCTGCTGGCGGTGGCGTTTGGCCCCAGCGGGGTGGGGCAGGCGGGTAACTTCCGCCAGTTGATTACCGTGCTGGGCGTGCTGTCCGGCGCGGGTATTTTTAACGGCATCACCAAATACGTGGCGGAGTACCACCAGGATCCGCAGCGTCTGCGTCTGGCGGTAGGCACCGCGTCGAGCATCGTGCTGGGTTTTTCGACCTTGCTGGCGCTGGTGTTTCTGTTCGCCGCCGAACCGATCAGCATCGGGCTGTTCGGGCATGCCGATTACGTCGATGTGGTGCGTGCCGTCGCCTTCATTCAGATGGGCATCGCCTACGCCAACCTGTTCATGGCGGTGCTGAAAGGCTACCGCGACGCGATGGGCAATGCGCTGGCGGTGATCGGCGGCAGCCTGATTGGCGTGGTGGCTTATTACCTGTGCTTCACGCTGGGTGGCTATGAAGGCGCGTTGGCGGGGCTGGCGCTGGTGCCGGCGTTGGTGGTGTTGCCTGCCGGGCTGATGCTGTGGCGGCGCAAAACGCTGCCGCTGCGCTATCTGGCGCCGCGTTGGGACAAACTCGTGGCCGGCAATCTCGGCAAATTCACCCTCATGGCGTTGATCACGTCGGTGACGCTGCCGGTGGCCTACGTGATGATGCGTAACCTGTTGGCCGCCCATTACGGCTGGGATGAGGTGGGGATTTGGCAGGGCGTCAGCAGCATTTCCGATGCCTATCTGCAGTTTATCACCGCTTCGTTTACCGTCTATTTGCTGCCGACGCTGTCGCGGCTGACGGACAAGGGCGCCATCTCACGGGAGATCGTGCGTTCGCTGAAATTCGTGCTGCCGGCGGTAGCGGCGGCGAGCTTTACGGTTTGGGTGCTGCGCGATTTCGCTATTTGGCTGCTGTTCTCGGACAAGTTTGTCGCCATGCGCGATCTGTTTGCCTGGCAGCTGGTGGGCGACGTGCTGAAAGTCGGGGCCTATGTGTTCGGCTATCTGGTGATCGCCAAAGCGTCGCTGCGCTTCTATATCCTGACGGAAGTCAGCCAGTTTCTGCTGCTGACGCTGTTCTCGCACTGGCTGATCCCGCTGCACGGCGCGTTGGGGGCGGCTCAGGCCTATATGGCAACCTACATCGTGTATTTCGCGCTCTGTAGCTGCGTGTTCCTTATTTATCGTAGACGAGTATGACCACACTGATTCACGTTCTGGGATCCGATATCCCGCATCATAACCAGACGGTGCTGCGCTTCTTCAACGACGTGCTGGCGCCGCGTTTGCCGGCTGAGCAGACGCGGCATTTTATGGTGGCGGCCAAGGATGTGGCGGCACTGGGTGATTTCCCCGCCCTGAACATTGAGCCCTACGCAGACAAGAAAAGCCTGGCGGCGGCGGTCATCGCCCGTGCCCAGGCCGATCGCGATACGCGCTTCTTCCTGCACGGCCAGTTCAATCCGGGGCTGTGGTTGGCGCTGCTGAGCGGCAAGATCAAGGCGCGTCAGGTCAGTTGGCATATTTGGGGCGCCGATCTGTATGAAGACGCCACCAGCTGGAAATTCCGGCTGTTCTATCTGCTGCGCCGCATTGCGCAGGGGCGAGTAGGGAACGTGTTTGCTACTCGCGGCGACGTGATTCACTACCAGCAGCGCCATGCGCGGGTGCCGGCCTCGCTGCTGTACTTCCCGACCCGCATGGATCCGGCGCTGACCGACGTTCACGTCGAGAAAAACCTGGCCGGGCCGATGACGGTTCTGGTGGGCAACTCCGGCGATCGCAGCAATCGGCATATCGAAGCGCTGCAGGCGATTCATCAGCAGTTCGGCGCCGACGTGCGCGTGATCCTGCCGATGGGTTATCCGGCCAACAACGATGCCTACATCGAGCAGGTGCGCGCCGCCGGGTTGCCGCTGTTCGGCGAGAAAAACCTGCAGCTGCTCACGCAGCAGGTGGCGTTTGAGGACTACCTCAATATTTTACGCGCCTGCGATCTGGGCTATTTCATTTTCAATCGCCAGCAGGGGATTGGCACCCTGTGCCTGCTGATTCAGTTCGGCGTGCCTTTCGTGCTCAGCCGGCAAAACCCGTTCTGGCAGGATTTGGCGGAACAGCATCTGCCGGTGCTGTTCTACGGCGATTCGCTGGACGAGGCGGTGGTGCGCGAAGCGCAGCGTCAGCTGGCGGCGGTGGATAAACAGGCGATCGCCTTCTTCAATCCGAACTATGTCGACGGCTGGCAGCAAGCCCTGGCGTTGGCGGCGGGAGAGCACTCATGACGTTGGCGCAATTCGGCGGCCTGTTTGTCGTCTATCTGGTCAGCCTGACGTTTATTCTGACGCTGACCTACCAGGAGTTTCGGCGCGTGCGCTTTAACTTCAACGTCTTCTTTTCGCTGCTGTATTTGCTGACGTTCTATTTCGGTTTTCCTTTGACCTGCCTGCTGGTGTTCCAGTTTGACGTCGAGGTGGTGCCGGTGGAGTTTCTGCTGTACGCCCTGCTGTCGGCGACGGCGTTTTACGCCATCTATTACGTCACCTACAAGACCCGGCTGCGCAAGCGCCGCACAGAGTCGCGTACGGCGCTGTTTACCATGAACCGGGTAGAGACTCATATGACCTGGGTGCTGCTGGCATTGGTGGCGATCGGTACCGTTGGGATCTTCTTCATGCAGAACGGCTTCCTGCTGTTCAAGCTCAATTCCTACAGCCAGATTTTCTCCAGCGACGTGTCCGGCGTAGCGCTCAAGCGGTTCTTCTACTTCTTCATTCCGGCGATGCTGGTGGTCTATTTCCTGCGGCAGGATCTGCGCGCCTGGTTCTTGTTCCTGGTGGCGACGGTGGCGTTCGGTATTCTGACCTACGTGATCGTCGGCGGCACCCGCGCCAACATCATCATCGCCTTCGCGCTGTTCCTGTTTATCGGCATCGTGCGCGGCTGGATCACGCTGTGGATGCTGGCGGCGGCGGGCATATTCGGCGTAGTCGGCATGTTCTGGCTGGCGTTGAAGCGCTACAGCCTGGACGTCAGCGGCGCGGAAGCGTTCTATACCTTCCTCTACCTGACCCGCGATACCTTCTCGCCGTGGGAAAACCTGGCGCTGCTGCTGCAAAATTACGACAAGATCGATTTCCAGGGCCTGGCGCCGATCGTGCGTGATTTCTACGTCTTTATTCCAACCTGGCTATGGCCGGGCCGGCCGGACGTGGTGCTGAACTCGGCCAACTATTTCACCTGGGAAGTGCTGAACAATCACTCCGGGCTGGCGATTTCGCCGACGCTGATCGGTTCGCTGGTGGTGATGGGCGGCGCGCTGTTTATCCCGCTCGGCGCGATTCTGGTGGGCATGATCATCAAGTGGTTCGACTGGTTGTATGAGTTGGGCAAAACTGAGCCGAACCGCTATAAGGCGGCCATTCTGCAGGGGTTCTGCTTCGGCGCGGTGTTCAACATCATCGTGTTGGCGCGCGAAGGGGTGGATTCATTCGTGTCGCGCGTGGTGTTCTTCTGCATTATTTTCGGCGCCTGTTTGGTGCTGGCGAAGTTGCTGTATTGGCTGTTCGATACAGCCGGGCTGATCAAGGCCAGAGTGACGCGCACCCGCGCGCTGGCGTCTCCGCCCCGGGCGAACGGTCTTTTGTAAGGGTAATGAGAACGATGGAAGCAAAGATTTCGGTGCCGCAGTATGAGCTGCGCGGTTTCAGCCTGTGGGGCTTTCGCGATATGGCGCACTGCATGGACTTTTTGTTCGACGGCGGCCGGGTAAAACAGGGCACGCTGGTAGCCATGAACGCGGAAAAGATCCTGAAGGCGGAAGAGGACCCGGCGCTGCATGCGTTGCTGGATGAGGCGGAGTACAAGTACGCCGACGGCATCAGCATGGTGCGTTCGATTCGCCGCAAATACCCGGCGGCGGACGTTTCGCGCGTGGCGGGTGCCGATCTGTGGGAAGCCTTGATGCAGCGCGCCGGCCGTGAAGGCACGCCGGTCTTCCTGGTCGGCGGCAAGCCCGAGGTCTTGGCGGAAACCGAGCAAAAGCTGCGCAGCCAGTGGAATGTCAACCTGGTGGGCAGCCAGGACGGCTATTTCAAACCGGATCAGCGAGAGGCGCTGTTCGAGCGTATTCGCGCCAGTGGCGCCGCTATCGTGACGGTGGCGATGGGATCGCCGAAGCAGGAAATTCTGATGCGTGACTGTCGCAAGGTGCATCCGCAGGCGCTGTACATGGGCGTGGGCGGCACCTACGACGTCTTTACCGGCCATGTGAAGCGTGCGCCCAAGGTGTGGCAGAACCTCGGTCTGGAATGGCTCTACCGCCTGCTCAGCCAGCCCAGCCGCATCGGCCGACAGTTGAAGCTGCTGAAGTTTGTCGGCTACTACTACAGCGGCAAGATGTAATCCCTCATCCGGGGCGGAAAGTGCTGTTCCGCTCCGGTCTGCTGTACCAATAATCTGCTTTTGCACGTTTCTCCCGCATATCTATAACCCCCGGCCCTAAACGTCGCTGCATTTATTCCATAAAGTTTTAAATTGCGGTTTGCTTATAGCGGCGAAATGCGAAACGATACCGCCCGGAAATTATCCCTGGCTGCTGAAGCCTGATGCGACAGCGCTGAACGATGTCCCTCTCACGGTAACTTCGCTCCGACTACCCGTTGATGCCAACCCGATCGGCAGGGGATGATTTATTCTTTTAATAATGACAATAACGACCGGCAGCGGCCGGCAGGCAAACACAACCCGAGAAAAATTATTGAGGATTTATGGCACACAAAGAGAAACCGCAAGGGCTACACCGGGGCCTTGAGGCCCGGCATATCGAGCTTATCGCTCTGGGGGGCACCATCGGTGTCGGCCTGTTTATGGGGTCGGCCAGTACGCTGAAGTGGGCGGGGCCGTCGGTGCTGCTGGCTTACATCATCGCCGGGCTGTTCGTATTCTTCATTATGCGTTCGATGGGAGAAATGCTGTTCCTCGAGCCGGTCGCGGGCTCGTTTGCCGTTTACGCGCATAAGTACATGAATCCCTATTTCGGTTACCTGACCGCCTGGGGCTACTGGTTTATGTGGATTGCCGTCGGCATTTCCGAGATCACCGCCATCGGGGTGTATGTGCAGTTCTGGTTCCCGGAAATACCGCAGTGGGTGCCGGCGCTGATCGCCGTGGCGATGGTGGCGCTGGCCAACCTGGCGGCGGTGCGCCTGTATGGGGAGCTGGAGTTCTGGTTCGCCATGATCAAAGTCACCACCATCATCGTGATGATTCTGGTGGGGCTAGGGGTGATCTTCTTCGGCTTCGGCAACGGCGGTGAACCTATCGGTTTCGCCAATTTGACGGCGCACGGCGGTTTCTTTGCCGGCGGCTGGAAAGGCTTCCTGTTTGCGCTGTGCATCGTGGTGGCGTCCTATCAGGGGGTTGAGCTGGTGGGCATCACCGCCGGGGAAGCCAAGAACCCGCAGGTGACGCTGAAACGCGCGATCAACAATATCCTGTGGCGCATCCTGATCTTCTATGTCGGCGCAATCTTCGTCATCGTCACCATCTTCCCGTGGAACGGCATCGGCACCACCGGAAGCCCGTTCGTGCTGACCTTCGCCAAGATCGGTATCGTCGCCGCCGCCGGCATCATCAACTTCGTGGTGTTGACCGCCGCGCTCTCCGGCTGCAACAGCGGCATGTACAGCGGCGGCCGCATGCTGTACGCCCTGGCCAAGAACCGCCAGCTGCCGGCGGCGCTGACCAAGCTTTCCGCCAGCGGCGTGCCGGTGAACTGCATCGCCGTCACCATCGGCTGCCTGTTGGTGGGTTCCGCGCTGAACTACATCATCCCGAATCCGGAGCAGGTGTTCGTCTATGTCTACAGCGCGAGCGTGCTGCCGGGCATGGTGCCGTGGTTCGTGGTGCTGATAAGCCAGCTTTATTTCCGCCGCGCCCATAAGGAAGCGATCAAAAATCACAGCTTTAAGTCGATCATGTTCCCGTATGTGAACTATCTGACCATCGCTTTTCTGATTTGCGTGCTGGTCGGCATGGGAATCAACCCGGATACGCGGATTTCCCTGCTGGTCGGGGCGATTTTCTTAGCCGGCGTCAGCCTGTGCTACTTCGCTTTCGGCATGCACAAGAAACATCATCCGGCTGAAAATCGGGTAGAAACGCGCCAATAAACGGTGAAAAGGGGCTACGGAGTGCGCTTTTGTGCGCGGGAGTGAGCAAAGCGTAATCAAACGCAACATTTCTGCGAAAAAGCACTAGACAGAATTGGCGTAAATCCGTAGTATCCCCTCCCGCAACGGCGCTACGCGCCCGTAGCTCAGCTGGATAGAGCGCTGCCCTCCGGAGGCAGAGGTCTCAGGTTCGAATCCTGTCGGGCGCGCCATTAAGTTTGTGCGCAGGAGCTGCGGTGGTAATATTACCGCGTGAGTAAGAAGAAGTAGTAATGGTGGCTATAGCTCAGTTGGTAGAGCCCTGGATTGTGATTCCAGTTGTCGTGGGTTCGAGTCCCATTAGCCACCCCACTTCCTAACGAAGTGAAGATTTAGCAGTATTTTGTGACAGTGCGAAGGTGGCGGAATTGGTAGACGCGCTAGCTTCAGGTGTTAGTGTTCTTACGGACGTGAGGGTTCAAGTCCCTCTCTTCGCACCACGCAAAATATCTGATAAATATAAGATTTATATGGACAACGGTCTGATAAATCGGGTAGTATGAGCAACACAAATCGGCGAGTAGCGCAGCTTGGTAGCGCAACTGGTTTGGGACCAGTGGGTCGGAGGTTCGAATCCTCTCTCGCCGACCACATTCGAAAAACCTGCTTTTTAAAGCAGGTTTTTTTTCGTCTGTCGTTTATGAGGATGAGCACCTCCGCAGGGGGGTCGAGCCTCGCGAAGCGAGACAACGTTGCTTCAGCAACGGCCCGCAGGGCGCGCATCAAAGATGGGCGTAATCCTCTTTCGCCGACCACTCTCAAAGAAACCGACGCAAGTCGGTTTTTTTACGTCTGTCGTTTATGAAAGCAAGTTCTTCTCAGCATGATGAAGGGAACATCGACAAGCCCGTGCAGCACCGCACGGGCTTTTTGCCTTCCTGGGGGAGCATCTGGTGTCGGCCTGCAAACGTGTTGGTTTTCAGCGACAATACCATCCTGCGCTGTCGTCAGGTTGAGACAAATAATTCATTGATTTTAAAGGGTAAATATAGCTTTGACTTAAGTCGTCGTTTCGAGGCGACAACCTGATAAAGGCCGCCGGCAAGGAACACCAGAGAGTGATTTGTGACGGGAAAGGAAGGGTTAAATAAAAATCCAATAATTTCAATATATTGATGTATATTTTTCTATTTGAGAGCCTAAATTTAAAAGTTGGCACGCCAAATGCTATATCTATTGCGTAGATGCTCATTCCACCTCTTATGTTCGCCTTAGGCCTCATAAACCCTGGGAATGACGCAGAGCCGATTTAGGGTGCCTATCGCCCACGAGAACGATGACTAACCCGTCATCACGCTCAGGGCAGAACGTTGAGTGAGGCACCGCCCCTGTTGTCCTAGACCTGATTGCTTCTTTATACACTTGCCCTGCGGCAAGTGTTTTTTTTGCGTTTCAGAAAGCCATTGGGCAAAAAAAAGCGCGGCATCGGGGCCGCGCTTTTCTCTCTCAGGCAGGGCGTTATTCGCCGCCGTTCTGTTTCAGCGTTAACATCAGTCCCTCACGCCGCATCTGCGCCGCTTCATCCGAACGATGCAGTTTCTCCAGCGTATCGGCCAACCAGGCATAGTCGTAGGCATCCGGGCGCTGTTTCAGCGCTTCACGGAAGGCGTCGGCCGCTTGCTGCCACTCGCCGTGCTTCATCAACAGCTGCCCCAGCGTGCTGTTCAGCAGCGGCGTCGCGCCGTGTTGTTTCATCTGCTGACGCAGCGCTCTTTCCAACTGCTCGGGGTTGCCGGATTTCAGCCGCGGCAGCAACAGCACCAGGCGCTCGTCGTATTGGCGCTTCAGGCTGTCGAGCACAATCTCCTGCGCCAGTTCGTGGTCGTTGCATTCGATAAGGTGTTCCACCATCGCGATTTGCAGCGGCACTTCGTGACGCGTCTTGCGGCTCTGATCTTTCCACCAGCGCTTCAGGCCTTCGCTGCCTTCGTCCGCCATCGCCTGATTCATCAGCCCGATGTACGCCTGTTGCTGCAATGCCTGCAGCTGCTCCTCGCTGTGGAGTTCGATTTTACGCATCGACGGCAGCACTTCCAGCAGCGACGCGTAGGCGCCAGTGCGCAGATAGGCTTGTTCCGCCAGACGCAGCACTTCCGGATGACGCGGTGCCTGGTTCAGCAGGCGATCGACGCCGTGGCGCGCGGCGTGGTTCTCGCCCTGCGCCAGCTGGATACGAACCCGGGTGATGTCCACCGGCAGCTGATCGGTGTCGGCCGCTTCGGCGGCGCGCTCCAGATACTGATTGGTACGGAAGTCGTCGCCGCGTTGCTGTGCGGCCTCGGCGGCCAGCAGGTAGTTCACGACCGGCTGTTCGGCGTGGTCGGCGTTGCGCGTCATCAGCTTCTCGACCTGCTTGTAGTCGCCTTCCGCCAGCTTGATCAGCGCGGCTTTGGTTTGCTGGCGCGCGCGGGTGCGCTTGCGGCCGATAAACCAACCGCGCGTGCGGGCGCCGGTACGGAAGATGCGGCGCAAGATCCACTCGATCGCCAGCAGCACCACGAACAGCAGCACCAGCATAATCACCAGGCCGGTGACGCTGGTTTCAATATTGTAATTGTCGGTCTGGATCAGCACATAGCCCTGATGCCCGGCCAGCATCGGCCCGAGCACCACGCTGGCGATCACCACCAGGAACAGAAATAGCACGCGTAACATGGCTTAACCCTCCTGGTGAGCGGCAGGGGACTGGGTCATCAGGTTGCGCACCCGGGTCTGCATCACTTTTTCCAGCAGCGGCTGGCTTTTCAGCTGATCCGGCACGTCCATCGAGATCGACTGTTGGCTCAGGCTGTCCAGCTCTTCCAGGAAGGCCTTGGTCGCCGGATCGGTGGTGTCGAAATAGGCGCGCACCCAGGTGGAGACGGTTTCCAGCGATTGCTTGTAGGTCTCGTTCTGGTGGCGCGGGATGGCCTGTGCGGCCACCAGCAGGCGCGAACGGATGTTTTCGCGCAGGTAGATGTCTTGGTTCGGTGCCAGCAGCGGCTCGGCGCTGGTGTCGCGGCGACGGATGGTGATGAAGTCGGCCATGAAATTGCGCCAGCTCTTGGCCAGGTTCTGCCGCCACTCGCCGATCGAGCTGGAGAGTTCGCTGCTGTTTTGATCCATCGGCGCTTCGTCGGTGTCGTTATCCGCCAGACGCAGGTTATCCACCTGATTGGACAGCTGATTGACCTTGAGGATGATGCCGTCGTAATCGACCTGGGTCAGCGTAGAAAGCGTGCTGATGTCTTCGGTAATGGCGCGGCGCACGTCGAGCAGGCTCGGATCGTTCATGTCCGCCAGGCTGGCGTCGGCGCTTTTCAGCAGCGCGGCGGCGCTGGTGACGTCCTGATCGCTCCACAGCTTGCGGCCGGCCATTTTCACCAGGAAATCGGCCTGCGCCAGCAGCCAGGTTTTGGCGTCGCTGCCGGAGATGGTCGCAACTTTTTCCTGCAGTTCGCTCAATTGGCGCGCCAGATTCGCCTGCTCGCGGTCGGCGGCGTCCAGGGTTTTACCCTGCTGCTGCAACAGGCCCTCCAGCGCATTTCTTTCCTGCTGTTGGCTCTGCTTCACGCCTTCAAGCTGCTGCTGCAGCGCCTGATTGGCGGCGATCAGCTGTTGCGCCTGCTTGTGCGTGTGGTAATAGCCGCCCGCACCGAGGGAGATGACCAGCACGATAGCGATCGCGCCGAGCACCGGGCCGGTGTTCTTTCCTTTGCGGCTGGCAGCGGCTGGCTGCTGGGAGCTCTCAACCGCGGTGGTTGGCTCTTCAACCGGGGCGGATGGGGTATTTTGTTCCGTCATAGTGGCACATCCCATAGTCAGATTATTGTAGCGCGCGGATCAGCGCGTCATTATCGGCGTTGTCAGCTACCCGAATCGTACGCCAGCCCAAGTCCCGGGCGAGGGTAGCCAGGCGTTCGCTCACTACTACCAGGCGGCAACGCAGCAGCCATGAAGAACGATAGTAATCAGGAACTAAAGTATAGAGCTGTTGTAACATTTCACCGCTGGTCACCACCAGCGTATCCACACCGGCGCGCTGCCAGTGGGCGCTTTGCTCGCTGCCGTCGTAGTGCACCGGGCTGCGTTGATAGCATTCATAATAGCTGACGTCGGCGCCGCGCTCGCTCAGCGTCGTGCCCAGCAGCTCGCGGCCGCCGTTGCCGCGCAAAATCAGCGCGCGTTTGCCCGCCAGCTTTTGCAGCGCCGGCAGCAGCAGCAGCGTTTCGCTGATCTCGCGTTCACGCGGGTATTCCACCGGCAAACTGCTGATGCGGTGCAGCGCCAGCCCGGTGGTGCGGCCGATGGCGTAATAAGTCAGGTGCGCAGGCCAGCTCAGCCCGGCGCGGCCGATGACCGAATCGGCATAGTTCACCGAATGCTGCGACAGCACGAACACCAGATCGCCGGCGCTAAGCTGCTGCAACGCCTGCGGCAGCTGCGGCAGATCGCCGCCGGGGGCGAAGTCGATCAGCGGTGCATGATAGGCAACCCGGCCGAGTGCGCGCAGCCGGCTCACTAACTGCTCGCCCGAAGGCGATGGACGGGTTACCAGGATCGTCATGCCGGCGGATTTCCCTGGTAAACTTCGCGCAGGATCTCGCGTGCGCCGCGCGCCAGCAGCTCTTCCGCCAGCTCAACGCCCATCCGTTCGGCCTCGGCGGCCGGGCCGCGGCGTTCGCCGCGCACCATCTGGCTGCCGTCCGGCGCACCGACCAGGGCACGCAGCCACAGGCTGTCGCCATCCAGTTCGGCATAGCTGCCGATCGGCACCTGGCAGCCGCCTTCCAGACGGGTGTTCATCGCCCGTTCGGCGCGTACGCGGGTTTCGGTGGCCGCATGGTTCAGCGGCACCAGCAGCGCGCGGGTGACGCTGTCGTCGAGGCGGCATTCAATGCCGACCGCACCCTGGCCGACCGCCGGCAGGCACTCTTCGGCGCTCAGCGGGCTGCGGATGCGTTGCTCCAGCCCCAGGCGTTTCAGGCCGGCCACCGCCAGAATAATCGCGTCGTAATCGCCGTTGTCCAGCTTGGCCAGGCGAGTGCCGACGTTGCCGCGCAGGTCGCGCACGATCAGATCCGGGCGGCGTTCACGCAGTTGGCACTGGCGGCGCAGGCTGGAAGTGCCGACCACGCTGCCCTGCGGCAGCTGATCGAGCGAGGCGAAACGGTTAGAAACAAAAGCGTCGCGCGGATCTTCGCGTTCGCAAATGGTGGTCAAACCCAGGCCGGCAGGGAAATCGACCGGCACGTCTTTCATCGAGTGCACGGCGATGTCGGCGCGGCCTTCCAGCAGCGCCAGCTCGAGTTCTTTAACAAACAGGCCTTTACCGCCGACTTTCGCCAGCGGCGTATCCAGAATAACGTCGCCGCGCGTGACCATCGGCACCAACTCGACCTGCAGGCCGGGATGGCAGGCCATCAAACGTTGCTGCACATAATGTGCTTGCCAAAGTGCAAGTGGGCTTTGTCGGGTGGCAATTCGAATAATTTTGTCTAACATGCTTGTTACCGTTTTTATATTTCGCCATCCATCCTACCACTGAGAGCCAATACTGTCAGTGCAAGAAGCCGGAGGCGGAAAAAGGACAACGGAATCAAAGGGACGTGTGATGTGCTTTGGGGCAGTTAACACTGCGGGTAAATCGTTTAGGGAACCGCTACAATAATTGTGAAGCGTTACCTCCTTTACGGTCAATCAGCAAGGTGTTAAATTGATCACGTTTCCAGCAATAAGTCGCCAAATATTCTTCTTACACTAACGGCGCTTATGGAATACGGGTTTTTTTCTAAACACCGGGATAATCAGGCGAGACGTCTTGTACCTCTACATCGAGACATTGAAGCAGAGACTGGATGCGATCAATCAGCTACGCGTCGATCGCGCCCTGGCGGCTATGAAGCCCGCGTTTCAACGGGTATACAGTCTGCTGCCCACCTTACTGCACCACCACCACCCGCTGATGCCGGGTTACCTGAACGGTAACGTTCCCCACGGCATTTGCCTCTACACGCCTGATGAAACTCAACAAGATTACCTGAACGATTTAGAAGACAAATGGGGCAGCCCGTTTGACAAACCGGCCAGCGGCGAGCTGCCGATCACCGGCGTCTACTCGATGGGCAGCACCTCGTCTATCGGCCAAAGCTGCAGCTCGGATCTCGACATCTGGGTCTGCCACCAGTCCTGGCTGGACAACGAAGAACGCACCCGCCTGCAGCAAAAATGCAGCCTGCTTGAGAAGTGGGCCGCCTCGATGGGGGTGGAAGTCAGCTTCTTCCTGATCGACGAAAACCGCTTCCGCCATAATGAAAGCGGCAGCCTGGGCGGCGAAGACTGCGGCTCGACGCAGCATATCCTGTTGCTCGACGAATTCTACCGCACCGCGGTGCGCCTGGCCGGCAAACGCATCCTGTGGAACATGGTGCCGGGCGAAGAAGAAGCGCACTACGATGAATACGTGCTGTCGCTGTACGCGCAGGGCGCGCTGACGCCGAACGAGTGGCTGGATCTCGGCGGCCTGAGTTCGCTGTCGGCGGAAGAGTACTTCGGCGCCAGCCTGTGGCAGCTGTACAAGAGCATCGATTCGCCTTACAAGGCGGTGCTGAAGACCCTGCTGCTGGAAGCCTATTCCTGGGAATACCCCAATACCCAGCTGCTGGCGACGGACATCAAACACCGCCTGCATCAGGGGGAGATCGTCAGCTTCGGGCTCGATGCCTATTGCATGATGCTCGAGCGCGTGACCCGCTACCTGACCGACATCAACGACACCACCCGCCTCGATCTGGCCCGCCGCTGTTTCTACCTGAAAGTGTGTGAAAAGCTGTCGCTGGCCAAGGCCTGCGTCGGCTGGCGGCGCGAGATCCTCAGCCAGCTGGTCAGCGAGTGGGGCTGGAGCGAAGAGCGTCTGGCGATGCTGGACAACCGCGCCAACTGGAAAATCGAACGGGTGCGTGAAGCGCATAACGAGTTGCTCGACGCGATGATGCAGAGCTACCGCAACCTGATCCGTTTCGCCCGCCGCAACAACCTCAGCGTCAGCGCCAGCCCGCAGGATATCGGCGTGCTGACCCGCAAACTGTACGCGGCGTTCGAGGCGCTGCCCGGCAAGGTGACGCTGGTGAACCCGCAGA
The DNA here is from genome assembly GCF_900182895.1 of Serratia sp. CC22-02. NCBI lineage: Bacteria > Pseudomonadati > Pseudomonadota > Gammaproteobacteria > Enterobacterales > Yersiniaceae > Serratia > Serratia sp. CC22-02. Next base: position 213,922 of record NZ_FXUD01000006.1, read on the forward strand.
TTTCGCCGGACCTGTCGGAAAACGATTTAACCTTTATTCACGTGCCGGTTGGCCGCGCCAACCGCACCGGCTGGTACCTGTATAATCAGGCGCCGGCCATGGATTCGATCGTCAGCCATCAGCCGCTGGAATATAACCGCTACCTGAACAAGCTGGTGGCCTGGGCCTATTTCAACGGCCTGCTGACTCCGCAGACCCGCCTGCACATCAAGAGCGGCAACCTGTGCGACACCGCCAAGCTGCAGGAACTGGTGGCCGACGTTTCTCATCACTTCCCGCTGCGCCTGCCGGCGCCGACGCCGAAAGCGCTGTACAGCCCGTGCGAAATTCGCCATCTGGCAATCATCGTCAATCTGGAAAACGATCCGACCGCCGCCTTCCGCAACCAGGTGGTGCACTTCGATTTCCGCAAGCTGGACGTGTTCAGCTTCGGCCAGCAGCAGCAGTGCCTGGTCGGCAGCATCGATCTGCTGTACCGCAACTCCTGGAACGAAGTGCGCACCCTGCATTTCAGCGGCGAACAGTCGGTGCTGGAAGCGCTGAAAACCATTCTCGGCAAAATGCACCAGGACGCCGCGCCGCCGGAGTCGGTGGAAGTGTTCTGCTACAGCCAGCACCTGCGTGGCCTGATCCGCACCCGCATCCAGCAGTTGGTGTCGGAGTGCATTGAGCTGCGCCTGTCCAGCACCCGCCTGGAGCCTGGCCGCTTCAAGGCGGTACGCGTCGCCGGGCAGACCTGGGGGCTGTTCTTCGAGCGCCTGAGCGTGTCGGTGCAAAAGCTGGAGAACGCGGTGGAATTTTACGGTGCGATCTCCAACAACAAGCTGCACGGCCTGTCTATCAAGGTGGAAACCGATCAGGTGCATCTGCCGCCGGTGGTGGATGGCTTCGCCAGCGAGGGGATCATCCAGTTCTTCTTCGAAGACACCTCGGACGACAAGGGCTTCAACATCTATATTCTGGACGAGTCGAATCGGGTGGAGGTGTATCACCACTGCGAGGGCAGTAAAGAGGAGCTGGTGCGCGACGTCAGCCGCTTCTACTCTTCATCGCACGATCGCTTTACCTACGGCTCCAGCTTCATCAACTTCAACCTGCCGCAGTTCTATCAGATCGTGCAGCTCGACGGGCGCACGCAGGTGATCCCGTTCCGCAGCAACGTGCTGTCCAGCCTGTGCGTGACGGTGGCCGATGGCGCCGCACAGCCGCTCAAACAGCAGTTCCAGCTGCATTGACGCCGCAAGGGCTCGGTTGCCGAGCCCTGCATCGCCTCAGGAAAACTGCAGTTCCTCACCGGCCTGTGCGCTGGCCGCTTCGCTGAGCAGCTGATAAAACGGCTGCCCGCTGCGATCGCATAGCCAGACGCCGTCGCGGTAGTTGAAGTGGTAACCGCCGGCCTTGGTGGCGAGCCACACCTGGTGCAGCGGCTCTTGGCGGTTGATGACGATTTTGGTGCCGTTTTCGAAGCTCAGCGTCATCACGCCGCCATTGGTTTCGTAATCGATGTCCGCATCGCCGTCAAAATCGTCCAGTGTCTCTTCAATATTCAGCATCAGCTGGTCGGCCAACTGATGAAACTCGCTGTCGTTCATATTCAATTCCTATTGCTTTTCATGATCCACCTGCGATTATAGAGACCTTGGACGCATGAATTACAGGCATTAATGCAAATGAAAAAACAACTACGCTATGCGCTGATGGCAGTTCTGCTTACCGGCCTCGCCGGCTGTGGTCTGAAGGGCCCGCTTTACTTCCCACCTGCCGATTCCGCCGGCCAAAAACCGGCCAAGCCGCCGGTGCAAACGGGCGATCAGGTGCAAAAGAACCAGCAGGAGCAGTCTGGCTCTCAGCAAAAACCGTCGATGGTCGACCAGTAACACCCTGTTTGCGGTGGCGAGCGCCGCCGCAAAATCAAGACGGATAGCGCGTCCAGATAGCGGAGTATGATATGCAGTTCTCCAAAATGCACGGTCTGGGCAACGACTTTATGGTGGTCGATGCCGTTACACAGAATGTCTATTTTTCACCTGAGCTGATCCGCCGGCTGGCCGATCGGCACCTGGGCGTCGGCTTTGACCAGATGCTGGTGGTAGAACCGCCTTACGATCCCGAGCTGGATTTTCACTACCGAATTTTCAACGCCGACGGCAGCGAAGTGGCGCAGTGCGGCAACGGCGCGCGCTGCTTCGCGCGCTTTGTGCGGCTGAAAGGGCTGACCAACAAGCGCGATATCCGCGTCAGCACCCAAACCGGGCGCATGGTGCTCAGCGTCACCGACGACGATCTGGTGTGCGTCAACATGGGCGAGCCGAACTTCGATCCGCAGGCGGTGCCGTTCCGCGCCGCCAAGGCCGAAAAGACCTACATCATGCGCGCGGCGGAACAGACCGTGCTGTGCGGCGTGGTGTCGATGGGCAACCCGCATTGTGTTTTGCAGGTGGATGATGTAAAAACCGCCAAGGTGGAGCTGCTCGGGCCGGTGCTGGAAGGGCATGAGCGCTTCCCGGAACGGGCCAACATCGGCTTTATGCAGGTGGTCAGCCGCGATCACATCAAGCTGCGCGTTTACGAGCGCGGCGCCGGCGAAACGCAGGCCTGCGGCAGCGGCGCCTGTGCGGCGGTAGCGGTGGGGATCCAACAGGAATTGCTGTCAGAAGAGGTGCATGTAGAACTGCCGGGCGGCAGCCTGCATATTCGCTGGAAAGGGCCGGGCAACCCGCTGTTTATGACCGGCCCGGCAACCCATGTCTATGACGGATTTATTCATCTATGAAGAGCGTAGAAGAACAGAGCGTCGCCGGCCTGGCGCTGGATGACGACACCGTGATGCAGTATCTGCTGCAGAACCCGGATTTCTTTATTCGCAACGCACGCCAGGTTGAGCAGATGCGCGTGCCGCACCCGGTGCGCGGCACCGTTTCGCTGGTGGAATGGCATCTGGCCCGCCAGCGCAATCACATCGAACGGCTGGAAGAAGAGATCACGCTGTTGATGGAACAGGCCAGCGCCAACGAAGCGCTGTTCGCCCGGTTGCTGCACCTGCAGGCCGATTTGGCCACCGCCGATAGCCTGCAGGACATGCTCAACCGGCTGCAGCGCTGGGCGCGCGGCTTCGGTTTGGCCGGTGCCACGGTGCGCCTGTTCGCCGAACGCTGGAAGATCGGCGCGCCTTCCGACTTTACCCACCTGGCGCTGACGCGTTCGGCGTTCGAGCCGTTCCGCATTCAGCGGCTGGGCAGCGAACAACACTACCTCGGCGGCCTGAACGGCCCCGAACTGCTGCTGCTGCTGCCGCAGGCCAAACAGATTGGCCAGATTGGCTCGGTGGCGCTGTCGATGCTGGGCGACGACGGCGAACTGGGCATGGTGATCTTCAGCAGCCGCGATACGCAACACTATCAGCAGGGCATGGGCACGGTGATGCTCAATCAACTGGCGCGCATGCTGCCGGAACTGCTGGAACGCTGGGTCGAACGCGCATGACGCCGATTGCGCCCAGCCTGCAGCAGCCGGTGGACGCTTTTCTGCGTTATCTCAAGGTAGAACGGCAACTCAGCCCGCTGACGCAGCTCAGCTATTCGCGCCAGCTGGCGGCGCTGATGCGCCTGGCGCAGGAGATTGGCGTCACCGACTGGACGGCGCTGGACGCCGCCCGGGTGCGCATGCTGGCGGCGCGCAGCAAACGCGCCGGCCTGCAGTCCGCCAGCCTGGCGCTGCGGCTCTCTTCGTTGCGCAGTTTCCTCGACTGGCTGGTCAGCCAGGGCGTATTGCACGCCAACCCCGCCAAAGGCATCCGCACGCCGCGCAGCGGCCGCCATCTGCCGAAAAACATCGACGTCGATGAAATGAACCAGCTGCTGGAGATCGATCTCAACGATCCGCTGGCGGTGCGCGATCGCGCCATGCTGGAGGTGATGTACGGCGCCGGCCTGCGCCTCTCCGAGCTGGTGGGGCTGGATTGCCGCCATGTCGACATGGCCGCCGGCGAGGTGTGGGTGATGGGGAAAGGCAGCAAAGAGCGCAAATTGCCGATCGGGCGCACCGCCGTCACCTGGCTGGAACACTGGCTGGCGATGCGCGATCTGTTCGGGCCGGAAGATGACGCGATGTTCCTGTCCAATCAGGGGCGGCGCATTTCGACGCGCAATGTGCAAAAGCGCTTCGCCGAATGGGGCGTGAAACAGGGCGTCAACAGCCATATCCACCCGCACAAGCTGCGCCACTCCTTCGCTACCCACATGCTGGAGTCCAGCGGCGATCTGCGCGCGGTGCAGGAGCTGCTCGGCCACGCCAACCTGACCACCACGCAAATTTATACCCACCTCGACTTTCAACATCTGGCGAACGTGTACGATGCCACGCATCCGCGCGCCAAACGGGGGAAATCCTGATGCATTTTTATCGCCCGCTGCGCCCGCTGGCGGCGCTGACTTTCGATCTGGACGACACGCTGTATGACAATCGCCCGGTGATTAGACAGACCGAACAACAGTCGGTGGCCTTCCTGCAGAGCTACCATCCCGGTCTGAACAGCTTCCAGTCGGCGGATTTCCACCGCCTGCGTCAGGAGCTGCGCGAGCAGGATCCGGAGATCTACCACGACGTCACCCAGTGGCGCTGGCGCGCTATTCATCTGGCGCTGAGCCGGCAGGGGCTGCGCGATGCCGACGCGGCGATCGGGGCCGATGCGGCGATGCAAAACTTCGCGCTGTGGCGCAGCCGCATCGAGGTACCGGAAGCGACCCACGCCACGCTGAAGGCGCTGGCCGCGCGCTATCCGCTGGTGGCGATCACCAACGGCAACGCCGATCCGGCACAGTGTGGCCTGGACGGCTACTTCCAGTTCGTGTTGCGCTCCGGGCCGGACGGCCGCGCCAAACCGTACCAGGACATGTACCACCTGGCCGTCGAGCGGCTGGGCGTGGCGCCCGAGCAGATCCTGCACGTGGGCGACGATCTGACTACCGACGTCGCCGGCGCGCTGCGCGCGGGGCTGCAGGCCTGTTGGATCAACGATCGGCAACGGGATCTGATGCGGGCTGCCGACAGCCGCCTGCTGCCGCATATTGAGATTTCGCAGTTGGCATCGCTGACAGCATTGTTATAATCCCTGCCAGAACTCTGTATAAATTTCCAGTGAAAAACCCGTCAGCGGCGGGTTTTCCCTTAACCATTAGTGGTGCCTATGGACGTCTCCGATCTGCTCGACAGCCTGAATGAAAAACAACGTGAAGCCGTGGCGGCGCCGCGCAGCAACCTGTTGGTTCTGGCCGGGGCGGGCAGCGGCAAGACCCGGGTACTGGTGCATCGCATCGCCTGGCTGCTGTCGGTGGAGAACTGTTCGCCGTATTCGATCATGGCGGTGACCTTCACCAACAAGGCGGCGGCGGAAATGCGCCACCGTATCGAACATCTGATCGGAACCAGCCAGGGCGGCATGTGGATCGGCACCTTCCACGGCCTGGCGCATCGTCTGTTGCGCGCCCACCATCTGGAAGCCAACCTGCCGCAGGATTTCCAGATCCTCGACAGCGACGACCAGCTGCGGCTGCTCAAGCGCATCATCAAGGCGCTGAACGTCGACGAGAAGCAGTGGCCGCCGCGTCAGGCGATGTGGTACATCAACGGCAAGAAAGACGAGGGCCTGCGGCCACAGCACGTCGAGACCTACAACAACCCGGTAGAGGCCACCTGGCTGCGCATCTACCAGGCCTATCAGGAAGCCTGCGATCGCGCGGGGCTGGTGGATTTCGCCGAGCTGCTGCTGCGCGCGCACGAGCTGTGGCTGAACAAGCCGCATATCCTCAACCACTACCGCGAACGTTTCACCAACGTGCTGGTGGACGAATTCCAGGATACCAACAGCATCCAGTACGCCTGGATCCGTCTGCTGGCGGGCGGCAACAGCAACGTGATGATCGTCGGTGACGATGACCAGTCGATCTACGGTTGGCGCGGCGCGCAGGTGGAAAACATCCAGCGCTTCCTGAAAGATTTCCCCGGCGCGGAAACCATCCGCCTGGAGCAGAACTACCGTTCCACCAGCAACATCCTGAAAGCGGCCAACACCCTGATCGCCAACAACGACGGGCGCATGGGTAAAAACCTGTGGACCGAAGGCGGCGAAGGCGAACCGATCTCCATCTACTGCGCCTTCAACGAACTCGACGAAGCGCGCTTCGTGGTCAACCGCATCAAGACCTGGCAGGACAACGGCGGGGCGCTGAACGACTGCGCCATCCTGTACCGCAGCAACGCCCAGTCGCGCGTGCTGGAAGAGGCGCTGCTGCAGACGGCGATGCCGTACCGCATCTACGGCGGCCAGCGCTTCTTCGAACGCCAGGAAATCAAGGATGCGCTGGCTTACCTGCGCCTCATTTCCAACCGCAACGACGATGCGGCCTTCGAGCGCGTGGTCAACACCCCGACGCGCGGCATCGGCGATCGTACCCTCGACGTGGTGCGCCAGGCGGCGCGCGATCGCCAGCTGACGCTGTGGCAGGCGACGCGCGAGCTGATGCAGGACAAAGTGTTGGCCGGCCGCGCCGCGTCGGCGCTGCAGCGCTTTATCGAACTGGTGGAGTCGCTGGCGCATGAAACCGCCGACATGCCGCTCCACGTGCAGACCGACCGGGTGATCCGCGATTCCGGGCTGTTCATCATGTATGAGCAGGAGAAAGGCGAAAAGGGGCAGGCGCGCATCGAAAACCTTGAGGAACTGGTGACGGCGACGCGCCAGTTCAGCTATCAGGAAGAAGATCAGGATCTGATGCCGCTGCAGGCGTTCCTGTCGCATGCGGCCCTGGAGGCGGGCGAAGGGCAGGCCGACGCCTACCAGGACGCGGTGCAGCTGATGACCCTGCACTCCGCCAAGGGCCTGGAGTTCCCGCTGGTGTTTATCGTCGGCATGGAAGAAGGCATGTTCCCGAGCCAGATGTCGCTGGATGAAGGCGGCCGTCTGGAAGAGGAGCGCCGCCTGGCCTATGTGGGCGTAACGCGCGCCATGCAGAAGCTGACGCTGACCTATGCCGAAACGCGCCGTCTGTACGGTAAAGAGGTTTACCACCGGCCGTCGCGCTTTATCGGCGAGCTGCCGGAAGAGTGTGTGGAAGAAGTGCGCCTGCGCGCCAGCGTATCGCGCCCGGTCAATCACCGCCGCATGGGTACGCCGATCAGCGAGAACGATACTGGTTACAAGCTGGGCCAGCGCGTGCGCCATCCCAAGTTTGGCGAAGGCACCATCGTCAATCTGGAGGGCAGCGGCGAGCACAGCCGGCTGCAGATCGCTTTCCCGGGCGAGGGCATCAAGTGGCTGGTGGCGGCCTACGCTCGCCTGGAAACGGTATAAAGAGAGGGGAGAGTTGCAGGGGCATGCCCCTGCAATCGTTCATTATCAGTGAGGGTAGCGATCGCCGACCTGCGCGGTGGCATACCAGCGCATCACCGCTTCGGTGCCTTCGCCGCCTTCCTGCGGCGCCCATTGCATGCAGTCCTCTTCGGTCAGTGCCTGATACGGGCCCTGCTTCACTTCGAATACCACGCCGCCGGCATCGACCGACAGCACCGCATGCCAGGTAAATGCCGGCATCTCCAGCACTTTGGTTTCTTCGCCGAGCAGGGTGCGCTGCGTGACGACGCCGTCATCGTTGAACTGCAACACGACAAAACGGCCGCGCAGCGGCGTCAGCAATTCCCAGGTTTGCGGGTGACGGTGCGGGCGGATATAGGTGCCGGGTTCCATGGCGATCGCCAGGCGTTGCACCGGGTCGCTCAACTCTTCGTGTAAAGTGCGGTGCGCGCGCAGGCGGGCCACGCTGGCGGCCTGTTCGCTCATCGCGGTCAGTTCATGGGCGGTAATCTGTTTCATCATTTAAATCCGCATGCTTGTCGTACCATTAGGGTGATGTCATCTTAACAACATTCTTGGTGGCGGTAAGCGATCGCCGCGACTTTTTCAGCACGGTTTAAGCGCCATTTTTACCATTGATCATCGTGATGATTTGTTGCGCAATTATCCCGCCTAACGTGTTGACAGGCTTTTTCCTCTCGGCGTAACATGCGCGCACTATTATCATTGAGGACAGACGCCTTGGACACACCCAGTAGATACTGGCTCACTGACCTGCGCCGCAGGTATAACTTCTAAGGCTCTCCGTTTTTGCTGATAGCCTTCGTGGTTGTCGGCGACCCCGCAAAGCGTCGCTATGAGTCAGATCTCTTCATGGTCTGAAACAAATCGGTGATACGCATCCCCTCTGTTTCTGTGCTTCAACGCGTTGTCCGCACCCGTTACCTTCACGGAGTTTTGGCACATGCTGAGCGCTTTTAAATTAGATAACCGCCGCTTGTCCCGTCTGGAGCTGGACGACTCGGATGATCTTACGTCATCGCTGTGGGTTGACCTGGTCGAGCCGGAAGAGGGCGAGCGTGAGCGCGTGCAGAATGAGCTGGGACAAAGCCTGGCGACGCGTCCCGAGCTGGACGACATCGAAGCCTCCGCCCGTTTCTTCGAAGACGAAGACGGTCTGCATATCCACTCCTTCTTCTACTTTGAAGACGCGGAAGATCACGCCGGCAATTCCACGGTGGCGTTCACCATCCGCGACGGCCGCCTGTATACCCTGCGCGAGCGTGAACTGCCGGCGTTTCGCCTGTACCGCATGCGCGCCCGCAACCAGACCATGCTCGAAGGCAACGCCTACGAACTGCTGCTGGATCTGTTCGAAACCAAGATTGAGCAGTTGGCGGACGAGATAGAGAACATCTACAGCGATCTGGAACAGCTCAGCCGGGTGATCATGGAAGGGCATCAGGGCGACGAATACGACGCCGCGCTGTCGACGCTGGCGGAGCTGGAAGATATCGGCTGGAAGGTGCGTTTGTGTCTGATGGATACCCAGCGCGCGCTCAACTTCCTGGTGCGCAAGGCGCGTCTGCCGACCGGCCAGCTGGAGCAGGCGCGTGAAGTGCTGCGCGACATCGAATCCCTGCTGCCGCACAACGAATCGCTGTTCCAGAAAGTGAACTTCCTGATGCAGGCGGCGATGGGCTTCATCAACATCGAGCAGAACCGCATCATCAAGATCTTCTCGGTGGTGTCGGTGGTGTTCCTGCCGCCAACGCTGGTGGCCTCCAGCTACGGCATGAACTTCGAATTCATGCCGGAGCTGAAATGGTCGTTCGGCTACCCGGGCGCCATCACCTTGATGATCCTGGCTGGCCTGGCCCCTTACCTGTACTTCAAGCGCAAGAACTGGCTGTAACCCGGCGGCGCCGGGCTCAGCGCAGCTTGCGCTGGGTATAGAGCGCGTCGAGGGTGAACAGGATCAGCGCCGCCCAGATAAAGCCGAAGGTCACCAGTTTGTCCTGGCCGACGGTTTCGCCGTAGAAGGTGACCGCCAGCAGGAACATCAGCGTCGGGCCGAGATACTGGAAGAAACCGAGTGTCGACAGGCGCAGCCGGGTGGCCGCCGCGGTGAAGCACAGCAGCGGCACGGTGGTGACGATGCCGGCGGCGACCAGCAGCAGGTTCAGCGACCACGGGTTGGCGCTCAGGTGGCTGGTGGGGCTGTCGGCGAACAGGAACAGATAGGCCGCCGCCACCGGCAGCAGCCACAGCGTTTCGATCAGCATGCCGGTCTGGGCGTCGATGGCGATTTTCTTGCGCAGCAGGCCGTAGAAGGCGAAGCTGAACGCCAGCCCCAGACCGATGATCGGCAACGAGCCGAACTGCCAGAGCTGTACCAGCACCCCGGTGAACGCCAGCGCCACCGCCACCCACTGCATGCGGCGGAAGCGTTCGCCGAGAAACAGCATTCCCAACAGCACGTTAACCAGCGGGTTGATGAAGTAGCCCAGGCTGGCCTCGAGCATATGGTGGTTGTTCACCGCCCAGATGAACAGCAGCCAGTTGCCGCCGATCAACAGCGCGGTGACCGCCAGCAGCAGCAGCCGTTTGCGATTTTGACAGGCGGCCCGCACTTTCGGCCAGCTGCGGCCCAGCGAGATCAGCGCCAGCATGAAGAAAAACGACCAGATGATCCGGTGGGTGAGGATCTCATCGGCGGGCACTTGCTGAATCAGTTTGAAATAGGCCGGGGCGATGCCCCACATAAAATAGGCGGCCAGGGCGAAGAAAATGCCCTGACGCGTTTGCTTTGCGTCCATGACGTCACTCGGGTGGGGAACGTAAGATGCGGTGAGTGTACTGAAGACGCTCACCGCACACAATCATCAGCCGACCAGATAGGTGGCGGTGGCGCTCGCGATATGCAGGCCGTCGTGGTTATGCAGCTCTACGCGCGCGACGGCGACTTTGTTGCCGCTGCGCAGCACGCTGGCGGAGGCGACGAAGTGCTCGCCGCGGCCGGGGCGCAGGTAATCGACGCGCAGATCGATGGTGCCCATGCGCGACAGCTTGGCGGCGATCTCCTCTTCGATCAGCGGCTCCAGGCGCGTCAGCACGCCGCCGGCGCAGGCCAATCCGGCGGCGACGTCAAGCACCGCGGCGATCACGCCACCGTGCAGAATTTCCTGTGCCGCGTTGCCCACCAGCTTGCGTTGGTTGGTGAAGCTCAGCTCGACGTAATCATCGTCGAAGCGGCGTAGCTCCAGGCCAAGCTCGCGGTTGAACGGCATGTGGTAGACAAAGATTTCGCCGATCTTGCGGCGGGCGGCTTCCAGGGTCAGTGATGTGGTCGACATAGCGGGTTTCCGTTTTTCTTTTGCGTTTTAAGGGAGCTAACTGGTCAGTCCAGGTTAATGGAATGTTGATTTTATGCTTAACCTTTGTTGCTTTCCAGACTATTCCAATAAAACCGACCTGCGCTGCGGTAAAGCCTCCTTTGTGTGTAAAATGGCCTGATTTTTTCCGGGCTTGCCCTTTTTCGTTGGAGTGAGGAGAGGTTATGCGCATTTTGTCAGGGATCGTTTCCGCCACGCTGCTGATGCCAGCGCTGGCATTGGCTGAGGAAGCCAAAGAGCAGCAGATTCACGATAAGCCGGCGGTGCGCGGCAGCATTATCGCCAACCTGCTGCAGGAGCACGATAATCCGTTCACGCTGTATCCTTACGATCCCAATTATCTGCTGTACACCGACACCAGCGATATCAACAAAGAGGCCATCAAGACGTACAACTGGGCCGACAAGGCGCGCAAGGACGAGGTGAAATACCAGCTTAGCCTGGCGTTTCCGCTGTGGCGGGGCATTGCCGGCGACAACTCGGTGCTCGGCGCGTCTTATACTCAGCGCTCCTGGTGGCAATTGTCCAACCGCGGCGAGTCTTCGCCGTTCCGCGAAACCAACTACGAGCCGCAGCTGTTCGTGGGGTGGGCGACCGATTACCGTTTTGCCGGTTGGACGCTGCGCGATGTTGAAATCGGCGTTAACCATCAGTCTAACGGCCGTTCGGATCCGACGTCGCGCAGCTGGAATCGCGGCTATGCGCGGCTGATGGCGCAAAACGGCAACTGGCAGGTGGATCTCAAGCCCTGGTTCCGTTTCTCGGAGAGCTCGAGCAACGACGACAACCCGGACATCACCAAATACATGGGATACTACCGGTTGAAGGTCGGTTACGCCTGGGGCGACAGCGTGTTCAGCGTCGACAGCCACTACAACTGGAACAGCGGCTACGGCGGCGCGGAGCTGGGCTGGAGCTATCCGATCACCCGCAACGTGCGTTTCTATACCCAGGTGTTCAGCGGCTACGGCGAATCGCTGATCGACTATAACTTCCGGCAGACACGGGTGGGCGTTGGTGTCATGCTGAACGATATTATGTAATCATACCCGGTGGGTGTGTACCGATGAAAAAATGGGGAAGTGTGTGTCAACCGCAGCAGTGATTAACAGAGAGTTGCTGGCCGAGCAGGTATTGCGCGATACCTTTGGCTACCAGCAATTCCGTCCGGGCCAACAAACGATTATCAACGCCGCGATCGGCGGGCAGGATTGCCTGGTGGTGATGCCGACCGGCGGCGGCAAGTCGTTGTGTTACCAAATCCCGGCGCTGGTGATGGACGGCCTGACGCTGGTGGTTTCCCCGCTGATCTCGCTGATGAAGGACCAGGTCGACCAACTGTTGGCCTACGGCGTTTCCGCCGCCTGCTACAACTCGACGCAAACCCGCGAGGAGCAGCTGGACGTTATGGCCGGCTGCCGCAACGGCACCATCAAGATGCTGTACATCGCCCCGGAACGGCTGATGATGGAAAGCTTCCTCAGCCTGCTCGATCACTGTCCGCCGGCGATGCTGGCGGTGGATGAGGCGCACTGTATTTCGCAGTGGGGCCATGACTTCCGGCCGGAATATCGCGCGCTGGGTCAGCTGAAACAGCGCTTCCCGTCGATGCCGGTGATCGCGCTGACCGCCACCGCCGACGAGTCCACCCGCGGCGATATCGTGCGCCTGCTGTCGCTGCAGGACCCGCTGGTGCAGGTCAGCAGCTTCGACCGGCCGAACATCCGCTACACGCTGGTGGAAAAATTCAAACCGCTCGATCAGCTGTGGCGCTTCGTGCAGGATCAGCGCGGCAAGAGCGGCATTATCTATTGCAACAGCCGCGCCAAGGTGGAAGACACCGCCGCGCGTCTGCAAAGCCGCGGGCTGAGCGTCGGCGCCTACCACGCCGGGCTGGACAACGATCGCCGCGCGCAGGTGCAGGAAGCGTTCCAGCGTGACGATTTGCAGGTGGTGGTGGCTACCGTCGCCTTCGGCATGGGCATCAATAAACCCAACGTGCGCTTCGTGGTGCATTTCGACATCCCGCGCAATATCGAATCCTATTATCAGGAGACCGGCCGCGCCGGGCGCGACGGCCTGCCGGCCGAAGCCATCCTGCTGTACGATCCGGCCGACATGGCCTGGCTGCGCCGCTGCCTGGAGGAAAAACCCGCCGGGCAGCAGTTGGACATCGAGCGCCACAAGCTGAACGCCATGGGCGCGTTCGCCGAGGCGCAAACCTGCCGCCGTCTGGTGCTGCTCAACTACTTCGGCGAAGGCAAGCACGAGAACTGCGGCAACTGCGACATCTGCCTCGATCCGCCCAAGCGCTACGACGGACTAGAGGACGCGCGCAAGGCGCTGTCCTGCGTGTACCGCGTCGGCCAGCGCTTCGGCCTCGGGTACATCGTGGAAGTGCTGCGCGGCTCCAACAACCAACGCATTCGCGAATACGGCCACGATAAGCTGCCGGTGTACGGCATCGGCCGCGATCAAACCACCGAACACTGGACCAGCGTGCTGCGTCAGCTGATCCACCTGGGCTTTATCACCCAGAACATCGCCATGCACTCGGCGCTGCAATTGACCGAGGCGGCGCGTCCGGTGTTGCGCGGCGAGGTGGCGCTGCAGCTGGCGGTGCCGCGCATCCAGAGCCTGAAGTCGCGCAGCAGCGCCAACCAGAAATCCTACGGCGGCAATTACGATCGCAAGCTGTTCGCCAAGCTGCGCAAACTGCGCAAATCGATTGCCGACGAAGAAAACATTCCGCCTTACGTGGTGTTCAACGACGCCACGCTGCTGGAAATGGCCGAACAGATGCCGATCAAGGCCGGCGATCTGCTGAGCGTCAACGGCGTCGGCCAGCGCAAACTGGAGCGTTTCGGCGCGCCCTTTATGGCGATGATCCGCGACCATCTCGACAATGACGAAGACTGAGGGCGATAAATCATGCTGATGCTGTTTCTCACCGTGGCGCTGGTGCATCTGATTGCGCTGATGAGCCCGGGGCCGGACTTCTTTTTCGTGTCGCAAACCGCCGCCAGCCGCTCGCGCCGCGAGGCGATGATGGGCGTGGTCGGCATTTCGCTCGGCATCGTGGTGTGGGCCGGCGTGGCGTTGATGGGGCTGCATCTGATCCTGCAGAAGATGGCCTGGCTGCATCAGATCATCATGGTCGGCGGCGGCATTTACCTGTGCTGGATGGGGTGGCAGCTGCTGCGTTCCGCGCGGGCGCAGCAAGCGCAGCCGGCGGCGGAGACTCAGGTGGCGTTGCCGAAGGCCGGGCGCAGCTTTATTCGCGGCTTCCTGACCAATCTGTCCAACCCGAAAGCGGTGATCTATTTCGGCAGCGTGTTCTCGCTGTTCGTTGGCGACAGCGTCGGCGCCGGGGCGCGCTGGGGACTGTTCCTGCTGATCGTCGCCGAGACCTTCGTCTGGTTCAGCCTGGTGGCGGTGGTGTTCGCGCTGCCGGCGATGCGCCGCGGCTACCAGCGGTTGGCCAAGTGGATCGACGGGGTGGCGGGCGTGCTGTTCACCGGCTTCGGGTTACACCTGATCTTTACCCGCTGATCGGCAGTGACATGCCCAAGGCCGAGCAGCGATGCCCGGCCTTTTTTGTCAGGCTTTGCGGGCGGTCGCCAGCAGCCCCGCCACCAAAATGAACAGCGAACCGAACACCCGGTTGAGCAGCTGCATCTGGCGCGGCGTTCTCAGCCAGCCGGCGATGCGCGTCGCCAGGGTGGCGTAACCGATCATCACCAGAATATCCACCACCACGGTAGTGACGCCGAGCACCAGATACTGCTCGGCCTGCGGCTGATTGGGCAAGATGAACTGCGGGAACAGCGCGGCGAGGAACACGATGCTTTTCGGGTTGGTCAGGTTGACCAGCACCGCGCGGCGGAACAGACGGCGGCGCGGCATGCTGCCCGCCAGCGCATGCAGATCCAGCGCCCCGGCGGCGCGCCATTGCTGGATGCCGAGCCACACCAGGTAGGCGGCGCCCAGCCATTTCAGCAGCTCGAACGCCAGCAGCGATTGAGAAATCAGCGCGCCGAGACCGATGCCCACCAGCACGATGTGCGCGCTCAACCCGACCTGCAGCCCGGCGATCGACGCGGCGGCGCCGCGATAGCCGTGGCTGATGCCGGTGCTCATGGTGTTGATGGCGCCTGAGCCGGGGGACAGGCTGAGGATAAGCGTGGTCAGCAGGTAGGTTAACCACCAGTCCAAGGTCATGGTTCTCGGCTCCCTGAAAGTGTCGTTTTGTGCCACAATGCGCCGAGGCGGCGCCGTTTTTTGTAAGAATTGAATCACAATACGCTAGTATGATTTCTTGTGCCAGCGGTCACATTTTCCGCCGGCCCCACAGGGAAAACGCTCTCGATGACCTCGTTCACTCTCAGCTCCGATGACTGGTTAACGCGTGAAACGCAGTTCGCTGCCTTCGCCACCGGGCCGCTGCTGGACTTCTGGCGGCTGCGGGAAGAGGGCGAGTTCAGCGGCGTGGACGGCGTGCCGATCCGCTTTGTGCGTTTTCGCTCCGCGCGACATCAGCGGGTGGTGGTGGTCAGCCCCGGCCGCATCGAAAGCTACGTGAAATACCCCGAGGTGGCCTACGATCTGTTCCACTGCGGTTACGACGTGGTGATCGTCGATCATCGCGGCCAGGGGCGCTCCGGCCGTTTACTGGCGGATACGCACCGCGGTCATGTGGTAAACTTCGCCGACTACGTGGACGATTTCGAGCAGCTTTGGCAGCGCGAGGTCGAATCGCGCGGTTATCGGCAGCGCTTCGCGCTGGCGCATTCGATGGGCGGTGCGATCCTGGCGCAGTTCCTGCAGCGCCGGCCGCAGGCATTCGACGCGGCGGCGTTTTGCGCGCCGATGTTCGGCATCCAGTTGCCGATGCCGGGCTGGCTGGCCGACCGCATTCTCGACTGGGCGGAGACGCGCCCGGCGATCCGCGACTACTACGCGGTGGGCACCGGCCAGTGGCGTCCGTTGCCCTATGTGGTCAACGTGTTGACCCACAGCCGCGAGCGCTATCGGCGCAGCCTGCGCTATTACGCCGATTACCCCGAGCTGCAGGTGGGCGGGCCGACCTACCATTGGGTGCGGGAGAGCATCCGCGCCGGCCGGCAGATTATCGCTCAGGCCGGGGAGATAACAACGCCGCTGTTGCTTTTGCAGGCCGGTGAGGAACGGGTGGTCGACAACCGTTCGCATCAGGCTTTTTGTCAGGCTCTGTCAGACGCGGGGCGCCCTTGCGAAGGGGGGCTCCCGTGGGTTATCAACGGCGCACGCCATGAGATCCTGTTCGAGCGGGACGCGATGCGCGCCGAAGCACTGAACGCAATCCTGCGCTTCTTTGCTCAACACTTAGGCGGCGCGCTGCCGCCGACAACTCCATCAGAGGTTAGAACATAACGCTATGTATCACGTCGTCGCTTCCGATTTAGATGGCACGCTGCTGTCTCCCGACCATACCCTGTCGCCGTACGCCAAAGAAACGCTGAAGTTGCTGACCCAGCGCGGCGTGCATTTCGTGTTCGCCACCGGCCGCCACCATATCGACGTGGCGCAGATCCGCGACAGCCTGGAGATCAGCGCCTTTATGATCACCTCTAACGGCGCGCGGGTGCACAACACCGCCGGCGAGCTGATTTTCAGCCATAACCTGGACGGGGATATCGCCCGCGATCTGTACGGCATGCTGCACGACGATCCGGAGATCACCACCAACGTCTACCGCAACGATGACTGGTTCATCAACCGCGAAAGCCCTGAGCAGGAAGAGTTCTTCCAGGAGTCGGTGTTCAAATATCAGCTGTTCGAGCCGGGCCTGCTGGAAACCGACGGCGTCTGCAAGGTTTACTTCACCTGCGAAGATCACGAGCGGCTGCTGCAGGTGGAAGATGCCATCAACGCGCGCTGGGGCGATCGGGTCAACGTCAGCTTCTCGTTCCCGACCTGCCTGGAAGTGATGGCGGGCGGCGTGTCGAAAGGGCATGCGCTGGAAGAAGTGGCCAAGATCATCGGCTATACGCTGCAAGAGTGCATCGCCTTCGGCGACGGCATGAACGATCTGGAGATGCTGTCGATGGCCGGTAAGGGCTGCATCATGCGCGATGCGCATCAGCGCCTGAAGGATATGCTGCCGGAGCTGGAAGTGATCGGCTCCAACGTCGATAACGCGGTGCCGCACTACCTGCGCAAGATGTTCCTCTGAAATCACCCGGCCGTTTCTCTGAAATAACAAGGGCGCCTTGCGGCGCCCTTAAAGTCAATGATAAACCGGATGACGTTGCCGAGCTGACAGTGGGCAATATCTAAAAAACAAGGAAAATCAATTTATTGATTTTCGACTGATATCCACAAAGGAGGAAAAACCACGTTTTTTCCTCCTTTGTCAGCAATTCAAGGGCGCCTTGCGGCGCCCTTGGCATTACTTGTGCTGGCCCTGCTTCTGCAGGAACTGCACGCCCTTGTCCGGGAAGTCGGTGAACACACCGTCGACGCCGGCCTGGTTGTAAATCACGTCATACAGCTGGTTCACGTCGGTCACGTACTTCGGCAGCGCATCGGCGCGGATGGTGAACGGGTGCACCGCCAGCTTGCTGGCATGCGCTTCTTTCACCATGTCGGTCAGCACGATGTGGCCCGGCTTGGATTGATCCGCGACCACCAGCATGTGGTAGTCCGGCCCGATGCCGTCGGCATACTGAGCGATTTTCTTCATCGCGCCCGGCTTGAACATCCAGTCGTAGTCGTATTCTACCCACTTGCCGTCGGCTTTCTGCTCGTAGGTTTCCTGCCAGTCGTTATAGGCGATCAGCTGCACCAGCTTCAGATCCATGCCCAGCTTCGGCTCCAGCTCGTTCTTGATGCGTTTGAGCTCGTTGGCGTCGAAGCACTGCAGGTAGACGTTATCGTTCTTGCCGGTGTAACCGTACTGCTTGAGTACCGCCAGCACTTTGCTGGAGATGTCTTTGCCTTCCTGTTTGTGGAACCACGGCGCCTTGATTTCAGGGTAGATGCCGATGTTTTTGCCGGTCGAATGGTTCAGACCCTGCACGAACTCGATCTCTTCCTGGAAGGTGTGTACGCGGAAGTCGGATTTGCCCATCGGGAAGCGGCCAGGATAACCCTGTACCTTCTTGCCGTTTTCGATTTCAAAGCCTTCGGTGAACTTCAGCGATTTGATCTCCGCCAGCGTAAAGTCGATGGCGTAGTAGCGGCCGTCTTTGCGCGCGCGGTCCGGGAAGCGTTCGGCGACGTCGGTGACGCGATCGAGGTAATGGTCGTGCAGCACCACCAGCTCGTTGTCCTTGGTCATCACCAGATCTTGTTCGAGGTAATCGGCGCCCTGGGCGTAGGCCATCGCTTTCGCCGGCAGGGTGTGTTCCGGCAGGTAGCCGCTGGCGCCACGGTGGGCGATCACCACTTTGTCCGCCGCCTGTGCGGCGCTGACCATCGAGGTGGCGAGAATGATCCCTGTCAGCAGGGCTTTGACTTGAGTCCGCATTCCGTTTTTCTCCGTGTTGTTGGGGGCAGGGTAGTAAAAAGGCCGCAGGGCGGCCTTTAAATCATGCAAAAGTCGTGTGACGCTTAACCGCGCTTGGCGGCGATTTCCGCGTGGTGTTTCTTTTCGTTCAGCATGGTCAGCAGCAGCAGGATAACCGCCAGCACGCCGCCGCCGATCATCACCATGAAGCCGCCGTCCCAACCGAAGAAGTCCACGGTGTAACCGACGATGGCGCTGGCCGCAACCGAGCCGCCCAGGTAGCCGAACAGACCGGTGAAGCCCGCGGCGGTGCCGGCGGCTTTCTTCGGCGCCAGCTCCAGCGCGTGCAGGCCGATCAGCATCACCGGGCCGTAGATCAGGAAGCCGATGACCAGCATACAGATCATGTCCACGGTCGGGTTACCGGCCGGGTTCATCCAGAACACCACGGTGGCGATGGTCACCAGCGTCATGAAGAACACGCCGGTGGCGCCGCGGTTGCCTTTGAACACTTTGTCCGACATCCAGCCGCACAGCAGGGTGCCCGGGATACCGGCGTATTCATACAGGAAGTAGGCCCAGGACGACTTGTCCAGCGCGAAGTGTTTCACTTCTTTCAGGTAGGTCGGCGACCAGTCCAGAATGCCGTAACGCAGCAGATAGACGAACACGTTGGCGACCGCGATGTACCACAGCAGCTTGTTCGGCAGAATGTACTGCATGAAGATCTGCTTGGCGGTCAGCTCTTCTTCGTCTTTTTCGCTGTAGTCGTCCGGATAGTCGTTTTTGTACTCTTCAATCGGCGGCAGGCCGCAGGATTGCGGGGTGTCGCGCATCAGGGCGAAGGCGATCAGGGCAACCAGGATGGCACCGAAGGCCGGCATGTACAGCGCCGCGTGCCAGTCGTTGAACCAGGCCATACCCAGCAGGAACAGCAGCGGCGGCAGGCCGCCACCCACGTTGTGGGCGCAGTTCCAGATGGAAACGATGCCACCGCGTTCTTTCTGCGACCACCAGTGCACCATGGTGCGGCCGCACGGCGGCCAACCCATGCCCTGGAACCAGCCGCACAGGAACAGCAGGACGAACATGATGGCGATGCTGGAGGTGGCCCACGGCACGAAGCCCATGAACAACATCACCGCCGCCGCCAGGATCAGGCCGGCAGGCAGGAACACCCGCGGGTTGGAACGGTCGGAGACCGAACCCATGATGAATTTGGAGAAGCCGTAGGCGATGGAGATGCCCGACAGCGCGAAGCCGAGGTCACCGCGGCTGAAGCCTTGTTCGATCAGGTAAGGCATGGCCAGGGTGAAGTTCTTACGCACCAGATAGTAAGCGGCGTAACCGAAGAAGATCCCCAGGAAAATTTGCCAGCGCAGCTTACGGTAGAGCGGGTCTACCTTATCGCTCGGCACACGGGCGGTGTGTGCGGCCGGCTTAAAAATACTCAACATGAGCGCCTCCGATGGCTTTATCTGTTATCACATCAATATGACCTTTTACGTTCATTTGATGATTGAGCGGATATCGAATGTGGTGTTTTTGTGTTCCATAACGAGCGCCATTGTCATCAAATACGCCTGGTGTCGCTGTGACGAATGGCGCAATTGTTACACTTTCATGAAACCACGGCGGATTTTGAGCGATTCGTTAACGTTATGAAATAGAAAAACGTCCAAAAATCGTGATTATGATCACATTGATGGTTTTTTGTGGACATTTTTATTTCGTTTCATGTTCGTTATTGTTCCTTATCAAACAAAGACCCTAATAACCGTGGCTCAATAGGCTCATAACTACCGATCCTGAGGGAGCGACATGAGCAGCTATTTTGACGGCGGCGAAACGGATGTGATCATCATCGGCGGCGGCGCCACCGGTGCAGGCATCGCCCGCGACTGTGCGCGGCGCGGCTTGCGCTGCATCTTGCTGGAGCGCCACGACATCGCCACCGGCGCCACCGGCCGCAACCACGGTTTACTGCACAGCGGCGCGCGCTATGCGGTGACCGACGGCGAGTCGGCGCGCGAGTGCATCGAAGAGAACCGCATCCTGAAACGCATTGCCCACCACTGCATCGAGCGCACCGATGGGCTGTTCATCACCCTGCCGCAGGACTCGCTGGACTATCAGCAACAGTTTATCGCCGCCTGTCGCCAGGCCGACATCGACGCTGAAGCGATCGATCCGCAGCTGGCGCTGCGCCTGGAGCCGGCGGCCAACCCGGCGCTGATCGGCGCGGTGCGGGTGCCGGACGGCACCGTCGATCCCTTCCGGCTGACCGCCGCCA
Source organism: Serratia sp. CC22-02 (assembly GCF_900182895.1). NCBI lineage: Bacteria > Pseudomonadati > Pseudomonadota > Gammaproteobacteria > Enterobacterales > Yersiniaceae > Serratia > Serratia sp. CC22-02. The sequence goes on from NZ_FXUD01000006.1 coordinate 234,447, forward strand.
ACATGCTGGACGCGCGTGAACACGGCGCGCAGATCCTGACCTACCACCAGGTGGTGGGGCTGCTGCGCAGCGGCGACCGGGTGACGGGCGTGCGCGTTTACGACCATCAGAATCAGCGGCGTTATGAGCTGCATGCGCCGGTGGTGGTCAACGCCGCCGGCATCTGGGGCCAGCAGATCGCCGAATACGCCGACTTGCGCATCCGCATGTTCCCGGCCAAAGGGGCGCTGCTGATCCTCGGCCACCGTATCAACAACATGGTGATCAACCGCTGTCGCAAACCGGCGGATGCCGACATCCTGGTGCCGGGCGACACCATCTCGTTGATCGGGACTACCTCGACCCATATCGACTACGACCAAATTGACAACATGCTGGTGACCCCGCAGGAGGTGGACATTCTGATCCGCGAGGGAGCGCTGCTGGCGCCCACCCTGGCGCAGACCCGCATTCTGCGCGCCTATGCCGGGGTGCGGCCGCTGGTGGCCAGCGACGACGATCCCAGCGGGCGCAACGTCAGCCGCGGCATCGTGCTGCTCGATCACGCCGCTCGCGACGGGCTGGAAGGGTTTATCACCATCACCGGCGGCAAGCTGATGACCTACCGCCTGATGGCGGAGTGGGCCACCGATAAGGTGTGCGAAAAGCTTGGCGTAAACCGCCCGTGCACCACCGCGCAGGACGCGTTGCCCGGCTCCCGCCAGTCGGCGGAGGAAACGGTGCGCAGCGTGGTTTCTCTGCCCGCCAGCATTCGCGGCTCGGCAATTTACCGCCACGGCGATCGCGCCAGCCAGGTGCCGGCGGCCGATCGGCTCGACACCAGCCTGGTGTGCGAATGCGAGGCGGTGACCGCCGGGGAAGTGCGCTATGCGGTCAATTCGCTGACCGTCAATAACCTGGTGGATCTGCGCCGCCGCACCCGCGTCGGCATGGGCACCTGCCAGGGGGAACTCTGCGCCTGCCGCGCCGCCGGGCTGCTGACGCGCTTCAAGGTCAGCACGCCGCAGCAGTCCATCGCGCAGCTGTCGCAGTTCCTCAACGAACGGTGGAAAGGCGTACGGCCGATCGCCTGGGGCGATGCGCTGCGTGAGAGTGAATTTACCAGCTGGGTTTACCAGGGGTTATGCGGGCTTGAGGCCCAGGCCGACAAGGAGCAGGAGGCGGATGATGCGATTTGACGTAGTGGTGATTGGCGGCGGCCTGGCCGGCCTGAGCTGCGCCATTGCCGTGGCTGAACAGGGCAAACGCTGTGCGGTGGTCAGTTCCGGCCAGAGCGCGCTCTACTTCTCCTCCGGCTCGCTCGATCTGCTGGCGAGATTGCCGGACGGCACGCCGGTCGAGATGCCGCTGGCGGCGTTACCCCAGTTGGCGCAGCAGGCGCCGCAGCATCCGTATGCCCTGATCGGGCCCGGCCGGGTGGCGGCGCTGTCCGCCGCCGCGCAGCGGCTGCTGGAGCGCTGCGGGCTGAACCTGCAGGGCGAGGGCGCCAATAACCATCTGCGTATTACGCCGCTGGGGACGCGCCGCGCCACCTGGCTCAGCCCGCAGGCGATCCCGACGCTGCCGCTGACCGGCCAACTGCCGTGGCGGCGTATTGCGGTGATCGGCATCGAGGGGTTCCTCGACTTCCAGCCGCAGATGGCCGCCGACTCCCTGAGCCGGGAGCTCGGCGTAGAGACGGAGGTAGCCTATCTGCACATGCCGGCGCTGGACAGATTGCGCAATAACCCCAGCGAGTTCCGCGCGGTGAACATCGCCCGGGTGCTGGATTTGATGGAAAGCCTGCCGCCGATGGCCGAGGAGCTGCGGCGGTTGGCGGGCGAGGCCGACGCGCTCTTCCTGCCGGCCTGTTTGGGCCTGGAGGACGATGCGTCGCTGGCGGTGCTGCAGGATGCGGTCGGCAAACCGATCCGGCTGCTGCCGACGCTGCCGCCTTCGGTGCCCGGCATGCGCTTGCATCAGGCACTGCGGCGGCGTTTCCAACAGCTGGGCGGCGTTTTCATGCCTGGCGACAGCGTGCTGCGCGCCGAGTGTGAAGCTGGCCGCGTCACCGGCCTGTATACCCGTAACCACGGCGATATTCCGCTGCGGGCGCAGCAGGTGGTGCTGGCCAGCGGCAGCTTCTTCAGCAACGGGCTGGTGGCGGATTTCGACGGGGTGCGCGAGCCGATCTTCGAACTGGACGTGCACAGCCGCGCCGATCGCGCCGACTGGAGCCGGCGCGAGCTGTTTGCACCGCAGCCTTATCTGCAGTTTGGCGTGCGCACCGACGGCAGGCTGCGGGCGATGAAACAGGGAATGCCGTTCGACAATCTGTATGCCATCGGCGCGGTCGCCGGCGGCTACGATCCGCTGCAGCAGGGCTGCGGCGCCGGCGTGTCATTGATCGGTGCGCTGCACGTCGCGCAGCAGATCGCCGCGGAGGAAAACGCATGAGCCTGCATCAGGACCACAGCTTTGAAAGCTGCATCAAATGCACCGTCTGCACCACCTACTGCCCGGTCGCCAAAGTGAACCCGCTCTATCCGGGGCCAAAACAGGCGGGGCCGGACGGCGAGCGGCTGCGGCTGAAAGATCCGGCGCTGTACGACGAAGCGCTGAAATACTGCACCAACTGCAAGCGCTGTGAAGTGGCCTGCCCGTCCGACGTCAAAATCGGCGACATCATTCAGCGCGCCCGCGCCGACTTCGCCCAGAGCAAGCCGACGCTGCGCGACGCCATCCTCAGCCACACCGACATCATGGGCTCGCTGTCGACGCCGTTCGCGCCGATCGTCAACGCCGCTACCGGGCTGAAACCGGTGCGCAAGCTGTTGGACAAGGCGCTGAAGATCGATCACCGTCGCGAACTGCCGAAATACTCGTTCGGCACTTTCCGCCGCTGGTACCGGCAACAGGCGCAGGTTCAGCAGCGTTATGCCGAGCAGGTGGCGTTTTTCCACGGCTGCTTCGTCAACTATAACCATCCGCAGCTGGGCAAGGATTTGATCCGGGTGTTCAACGCGCTGGATATCGGCGTGCAGCTGCTGAAACGCGAGAAATGCTGCGGCGTGCCGCTGATCGCCAACGGGTTTATCGAGCAGGCCAAAAAGCAGGCCAGGGTCAACGCCGAATCGCTGCATGAAACGGTGTTGGAACGCGGTATCCCGGTGGTGGCAACCTCATCGAGCTGCACCTTCACCCTGCGCGACGAATACCCTCATCTGCTGGACGTGGACACCACCCCGGTGCGCGATCGGGTGGAGCTGGCGACGCGCTATCTCTATCGCCTGATCAATCAGGGGCGTAGCCTGCCGTTGAAGCACACGCCGCTGCGGGTGGCATATCACACGCCTTGCCATATGGAGAAGATGGGCTGGACCGCCTACACCCTGGAGCTGCTGCGGCAGATACCGGGGCTGGAGCTGGTGGTGCTGGATTCGCAGTGCTGCGGCATCGCCGGCACCTACGGGTTCAAATCGGAGAACTATGCCACTTCGCAAGGTATCGGCGCGCCGCTGTTCCGGCAGATAGAAGAGAGCGGGGTGGATCTGGTGGTGACCGACTGCGAGACCTGCAAATGGCAGATAGAAATGTCCACCAGCAAGCGCTGTGAACATCCGATCACCCTGCTGGCGCAGGCGCTGGCGTAAAAACGAAAGGGCCGGCAAACCGGCCCCCTGTGGGATTACTGCTTCAGCTTCAGGGTGGAGATGATGCCTTCGGCTTCGGTCTGCGCCTGCTGCTGATTGTCTGCCGGCAGCGAGATCTGGATGGTCAGCAAGTTGTTGTTCAGTGCGCCAACCAGAATGGAAGAGTAAGCTTTCTTGCCACTGTTGGTGACGATGCTGTCCAGCTGACGCAGCGGCACGCCGTCTACGTCGATAGCCTTGTTGGTAATCAGCTGCAGATTGGCGTCGTTCGCGCGTTGGTTGTTTTCCAACCGTTGGGCCAGGGTTTCCAGACTGTCGGCGGTCTTGTCGCCCAGGATCACAACCACTAGGCGCTGGCTGGTGCTGTCAGCATATGCGTGCATGTTGTTGGCCGGTTTTTCCAACTTGCTGGTTTGATCCGCCATGCCGACCGGCAGGGTGAACGTCAGTTTACCGTCCAGCAGGCTCACCTGCTGCCCGGCCGGCGCGCTGGCCGCCGCGCCGTCTGGCGCTGCCTTGGTGTCTTTGGTGTTGCCGTCGCAGGCCGCGAGGCCAAGCGCCAGCAGGCTGATACCCATCAATTTCGCTACTTTACGCATCGGGCTTCCTTATTCCTTTCCGGTAGGGATTCACTGTCGTATCGCAACCTATTCCAGGTTGAAATGCAAGGCAGATGTTGTCACAAGTTTTTTTCCAGTAATAGCCGATAATCAGCCACTTCGCCTTTCTTTTCCAGCTGAACAATCTGATAGTGATGGGTGAGCAGCATCGTCAGCATGGCGCGGAACCGGTTACGGGTTTTGACCGTCAGCTGGTGATAGCCCTGCGCCTGCGCCCAGCGTTCCTGTTCGGCCAACAAGGCCTGCGCCACGCCGTGGCGACGAAACGCCGGCAGCACCCCGCCCAACCAGCTGTAAAACACCGTTTCCTGCTGTTGATAACCGAGCTTAAAACCGGCCGGCTGACCGTCGATTTCGGCGATCAACAGGCTGGCGGGGGCGATGCCGATGCGCCGCTGCAGATCGGCCAGGCTATGCAGGTTGCCGAATTCGGGGATGCGTTGATAAAGACGGTGGATTTCTTCGAGCGTGGCGTTGCGAACGATTGGGGTCATGAGCGGCCTCCAAGGATAAGGCCGCCCAGAATAGCACGGCTCAGCTCGGCTGCAGGCTGCCGCTGCGCGCCGCGATGCGTTTGAGCAGCATGTTCAGCAACACGCCGTACATCGGCAGGAAGAACAGCAGGCAGATCATCACCTTGAAGCTGTAATCCACCAGCGCGATCTCCACCCAGTTGTTGGCCATGAAGGGATCGCTGCTCTTGTAGAAGGCGATGAAGAAGAACGCCAGCGTATCGCTGATGTTGCCGAAGAACATCGCCGCTGCCGGCGCCACCCACCAGGCGCTGCGCTGGCGCAGGCGGTTGAAGACGTGAACGTCGAGGATCTGGCCGAGCACGTAGGCCATAAAGCTGGCGACGGCGATGCGCGCCACGAACAGGTTAAAACTGCCCAGCGCCGCGAATCCCTGCCACTCTCCCTGATAGGTGACGGTGGAGATCACGTAAGAGATGAACAGCGCCGGCACCATCACCGCCAGGATAATCCGCCGCGCCAGCGGCGCGCCGAAAATGCGCACGGTCAGATCGGTCGCCAGGAAGATAAACGGGAAGGTAAAGGCGCCCCAGGTGGTATGGAAGCCGAAAACGGTGATCGGCAGCTGCACCAGGTAGTTGCTGGAGGTAATGATGGCGATATGAAACAGCGAAAGCCAGACCAACGCCGTGAAGCGCTGCTGTGCGGTAAACGAATACATATTGTAGCCTTTTTAGCAGTGGGGTGAGGGAACCCAGTGTGTCTTGTTAAAACAGCAAAAAACGCTGCGCGGCGGCATGATACGCGTTTGCGCAACCAATGCAATGGTTAAATTTAACGCAAACGTTAACGCATCTTGCACAGAAAAACTACCGGCGTAAACTAGGCGCTAATGAGATGCGGCGAGCGTTCGCCGATCGTTTTTGAACGAGAAAAATTGCATGACTGACTTATTTGCCCAGGCAGACCAGACGCTCGACGCGCTGGGCCTGCGTTGCCCGGAACCGGTGATGATGGTGCGTAAAACCGTGCGCCATATGGACAACGGCGAAACGCTGCTGATTATCGCCGACGATCCGGCTACCACCCGCGATATCCCGGGGTTCTGCCGTTTTATGGAACACACGCTGGTGGCGCAGGAGACCGAGCAGGCGCCATACCGTTATCTGTTGCGTAAAGGCGTATAACGGCGGCATGATCGTGTCGATGAAAGAAAAGTCTCTTTCCCCGAAATGACAACGGGCGCGGTATGCCGCGCCCGTATTGGTTTCCGAACTTAGCTGCGCTTTTTCAACAGCCGCAGCGCGTTGGCGGTGACCAGCGCGGTGGCGCCGGAGTCAGCCAGCACCGCCAGCCACAAACCGGTCAGCCCCAGCAGACTGGTGATCAGGAAGACCCCCTTCAGCCCCAATGCGATGGTGATGTTTTGCCGGATATTGGCGTGGGTGGCGCGCGAGATGCGGATCATCTCCGCGACGCCTACCAGCCGGTTGTGGGTCAGGGCGGCATCGGCGGTTTCCAATGCCACGTCGGTGCCGCTGCCCATGGCGATGCCGATGCTGGAGGCCTTCATCGCCGGGGCGTCGTTGATCCCGTCGCCGATCATCGCCGTCGGGCGCAGTTCGCTCAGTTCGGTAACCGCGATGACCTTATCTTCCGGCAGCAGACCGGCGCGATAGTCGAGGCCCAGCTCGCCGGCGATCGCCGCGGCGGCGCGCGGGTTGTCGCCGGTCAGCATCACGCCGCGAATACCCAGCGCGTTCAGTTCGGCTATGGCCTGTTTGGCGTCGCCGCGCAGCGTATCGCGCAGCGCCAGCAAGCCGATGGGCGCGCCGTCTTCCAGCACCACCACCGCCGTTTTGCCGGCGTTTTCCAGCTTGTCTACCTGGCTCTGCCATTGGGCGTCGAGCAGGCCCGGTGCCAGCTTGCCCGGCGCGCTGATCAGCACGGTCTTGCCGTCCACGATCCCTTCCACGCCGACGCCGGCCAGCGCGCGGCGCGCCTGCGCCAGCGGCAGCTCCGTCCCGCTTTCGGCGGCGCGGTTGATGATCGCCTGCGCCAGCGGGTGATGTGAACCGGCTTCCACCGCGGCGGCAAGCTGCAGCAGCCGCTGTTCGGTGAGTGTGCCGATCGGCAGCACGTCGGTCACCGTCGGCTTGCCTTCGGTCAGGGTGCCGGTTTTATCGAAGGCGATAGTTTCGATCTGGCCCAGTTGCTCCAGCGCCGCACCGCCTTTAATCAGCGCGCCGCGCCGCGTGGCGGCTGCCAGCCCGGATGTGATCGCCGCCGGGGTCGAGATCACCAATGCGCATGGGCAGCCGATCAGCAGCAGCGTCAGGCCACGATAGATCCAGGTATCCCACGGCTGCGAGAACAGCAGCGGCGGCACCAGGATCACCGCGACGGCCAGCAGCATAATGGCCGGGGTGTAATAACGGCTGAACCGATCGAGGAAGCGTTCGATCGGCGCGCGGCGCTCTTCGGCCTCTTCAATCAGCTGTAAAATGCGGTCGATGGCGTTTTTGCCGGGCTCGGAGATCACCTTCATCTGCGCCGCCTGATCGACGGACAGACTGCCGGCGGCCACTTTCTCACCCTGTTGGCGCTCGACCGGCACCGATTCGCCGGTCAGGGCGCTTTCGTCGAAGCTGGCGAACGGATTGAGCAGCTCGGCGTCGGCCGGCAGGCGCCCGCCGGGTGCGATTTCAATCACATCGCCCGGACGCAGGCTGGCGACCGGCACGCGTTTGCGCTCGGTACCTTGCAGCAGCAGCGCATCTTCCGGCACCAGCTCCATCAGCGCCGTCACGCCGCGCCGCGCGCGGTTGGCGGCGTAGGATTCCAGCAGTTCACCGACCATAAACAGCAGCAGCACCATCGCCGCCTCGGCAGTGGCGCCGATGAACAGCGCGCCGATGGCCGCCACGCTCATCAGCGTTTCGATGGCGAACGGCGTGCCGGAACGAATCAGACGCAGCGCCTTGGCGGCGACCGGTGCCAATCCGACCAGCGTGGTGGCGATAAAGGCAATGCGGCCCAGCTCCGGGTTAACCCGATCCAGCACCCAGCTGACGACCATCAGGGTGGTTAACAGCAGCAGCGGTGCGAATTCGCCGAAGCGTGAAGTTTTCGGCGCGGCGGCTTTGGCGGTCTGAGTGCCGAGCAGGGTAAAGCCGGCCTGAGCGACCGCGTCCTGGATCCGCAGGCTGATGTCGGACTGCGCATCGACCACCAGTTTCTCGGTGGCGAACAACACGCGCGCGCTGTCGACGCCGGGGAGTGCGGTGACGGCATTTTCGATTTTCTTGGCGCAGCTGGGGCAGTCCATGCCGGTGACTTTCCAGCTGAAACGTTGGCTACCGGAAGGGGGAGCGGCGGCCAGCCTGTCGCTTTCCTCGTCCGGATCGTCGGGCGCGGCGGTGCAGCAGCCGCTATCGCCATGATCGTGATGGTGGTGGGCGTGTTCGGCCTGTGCGGCGGCGTTTTTCGGCTCGCTGCTGCAGCCATGCTGGGTTTTGCTGTGGCTGTGGTTGCAGCCGCATCCGCCTTCGGTGTGGTGATGTTCCTGATTGTGCATAACGTCCCCCCTTCGGGCTGTTAAACGGGTTTGCTCAGCTGACTCTACACCCTGGAGTCAACTCCAGAGTCAAGCGCCGGATGAGAATTATTGCTAACGGCGTTCGAGTGTATAAAGGGGTATTCATTCAATAATGAATAATGCGAATTTAAATCTATAGGCTTTTCTTATCCCCTATTTGGGTGCAAAGCCTCACTGCCGTTAGTTTAAATAAGAAAATAATATTCCTATAGAAACTAAAAAGTCGCCTGACCTAATAATAAAGAGTTATTAACCTATGACGCTTTAGCAAAATTTACCTTTTTGCCCGTACCAAGCCAGCATGATTCGCTTGTGCCTGCAGGCCGCATTGTTATTGAAGTTTGGTGCCAACTTATCCTCGTTAAGTTTCATTTGTTTTGTAAAGAAGCCTAAAAAGCAGCATAACAAACTTTCGTTGAGACAATAAAAGGTTGATTATTTTATGTTCAGTTTCGCGGCCCTGCCTATAATTGGAATCGATTACCATTTTTAATGGCAATCTTATTTGCTGATATATATGCATTAATTCTACCTAACACACTGCCGGCAACGGCGCATAAGCCCCTTCCAGCAAGCTTAAGGTTCATTAACCGTAGCTTACGGGGAGGTTATGTCTATCTGTCTGATTGATAACGATCAGATAATGAGTGGAATCGAACCAATGCAATCTACTAAAAAGGCAATTGAAATTACTGAATCCAACTTCGCAGCCGCCAAAACCGGCTACGATGCTGTAGCCGACCTGCTGCATTATCATGAGCGTGGCAACGGGATTCAGATTAATGGCAAGGATTCATTTTCTAACGAGCAAGCTGGGCTGTTTATTACCCGTGAGAACCAAACCTGGAACGGTTACAAGGTATTTGGCCAGCCGGTTAAATTAACCTTCTCCTTCCCGGACTATAAGTTCTCTGCCACCAACGTCGCCGGCGACACCGGGCTGAGCAAGTTCAGCGCGGAACAGCAGCAGCAGGCTAAGCTGTCGCTGCAGTCCTGGGCTGACGTCGCCAATATCACCTTCACCGAAGTGGCGGCCGGTCAAAAGGCCAACATCACCTTCGGCAACTACAGCCAGGATCGCCCCGGCCACTATGATTACGGCACTCAGGCCTATGCCTTCCTGCCGAACACCATTTGGCAGGGCCAGGATCTGGGCGGCCAGACCTGGTACAACGTCAACCAGTCCAACGTGAAGCATCCGGCGACCGAAGACTACGGCCGCCAGACGTTCACCCATGAGATTGGCCATGCGCTGGGCCTGAGCCATCCGGGCGATTACAACGCCGGTGAAGGCAACCCGACCTACCGCGACGTCACTTACGCGGAAGATACCCGTCAGTTCAGCCTGATGAGCTACTGGAGCGAAACCAACACCGGTGGGGACAACGGCGGTCATTACGCCGCTGCTCCTCTGCTGGATGACATTGCCGCCATTCAACATCTGTATGGCGCCAACCTGTCGACCCGCACCGGCGACACCGTGTACGGCTTTAACTCCAACACCGGTCGTGACTTCCTCAGCACCACCAGCAACTCGCAGAAAGTGATCTTTGCGGTCTGGGATGCGGGCGGCAACGATACCTTCGATTTCTCCGGTTACACTGCGAACCAGCGCATCAACCTGAATGAGAAATCGTTCTCCGACGTGGGTGGTTTGAAGGGCAACGTCTCGATCGCCGCCGGGGTGACCATCGAGAACGCCATTGGCGGTTCCGGCAATGACGTGATCGTCGGCAACGCGGCCAACAACGTGCTGAAAGGCGGCGCGGGCAATGACGTGCTGTTCGGCGGCGGTGGGGCGGATGAGCTGTGGGGCGGTTCCGGTCAGGATACCTTCGTGTTCACCGCTGCCAGCGATTCTGCACCGGGTGCTTCGGACTGGATCCGCGACTTCCAGAAAGGGATCGACAAAATTGACCTGTCGTTCTTCAACAAAGAGGCGCAGAGCAGCGATTTCATCCACTTCGTCGATCATTTCAGCGGCGCGGCCGGTGAAGCATTGCTCAGCTACAATGCTTCCAACAACGTGACCGATCTGGCGGTGAACATCGGGGGTCATCAGTCGCCGGACTTCCTGGTGAAAATCGTCGGTCAGGTAGACGTCGCCACCGACTTTATCGTGTAACACAGCAACGACACGCCCGGCGCAGTCTCGGCCGGGCGTGATGCGGGAGCCCGGTATGAAAGGTACTTTAACGCGCACCGCTCTGGCGGCGGGCGGCATGATGGTGACGAGTGCGGTCATGGCTGGCAGCCTGGCGCTGCCGACCGCGCAGTCGCTGGCGGGGCAATGGCAGGTGGCCGACAGCGAACGGCAATGCCAAATCGAGTTTTTGGCGAATGAGCAAAGTGAAACCAACGGCTATCAGCTGGTGGATCGGCAACGTTGTCTGCAAAGCGTGTTTGCGGCCGAGGTGGTGGGCTGGCGCCTGGCGCCCGGCGCCGGACGGCATCGCCCTGCTGCGGGCGGATGGCAGCACGCTGGCGTTCTTCTCGCGCGACGGCGATCTGTATCGCAATCAGCTGGGCGCCGATGATGCCTTAACGTTGAAAGCGTTGGCTTGATGTGGGAACGGGTTCGGCGTGCCGAACCCGCGGCAGGTCGTTACAGATAGAGTGAGCGCACGATCAGGAAGTGGCCGGAGAAATAACAGAAAGCGACGATGGCGTCCGCTGCGCGGAAGGTGAAACGGTAGCGGTTGATCAGCCAAACCACGTTGGCCAGCAGCAATAGCGAGGTGCCGGTCAGCAGCGAGAAGCCGAAATCGGTGCTGCGCAGGAAATATTGTTCGCCCGCCAACCAGACCATCAGCAGCGTCATCGCCACGTAGGTGACGATCGGCCAGCGCATCTCTTCCAGCCGGGTCCAAAGGGTGGCCAGCAGCAACGCGCCTATCGCCAGCAGCGCCAGCGGCAGCGGCCAGAACAGACTGAACGTCATCTGGCTGGCGAAGCTCAGGGTATACAGCAGGTGGGAGAGGAAAAAGGCGCCGATGGCGTACAGCACCCGCTCGCGCGGCAACAGGAGCAGCGCGTCGCCGATCAGCGTCGCCAGCAGGCCGAGTACGATCAGATAACCTGCCGCGCTGAGCACCGGCGCCTGCCAGGCCAACAGCAACAGCAGCAGCAGCGTGACGGGTTTGAACACCCAGCGTTGCCAGCGCGGCCCACGGTATGAGGCGTCGACGAACAGCCAACCGGAAAAGAATACGGCAAGGAACGGCCAACTCATTATGTCTTCCTTATGTATGAGGGAGCCGCAACAACCGGCTCCAAACTGTCACCCATGTCACTTCTTATTTCAGTGTAGGTAGCCTGCCGACGATCGACAATGCTTTCTTGAGAATGCTATGTTTACGCCGATTTGGCCGCGAAGGAAATGGGAAACCGATGAGTAAGCCACCGTTGTTTTTTGTCGCCGTGATTGCGCTGATCGCCGTGCTGGCCACGCAACGCTATTTCAAACAGCGCCAGCAGGAGGCGGAAAACGACCGCGCACCGATGCGCAGTCTGCAGGTGACGGTGAGCGACAAGCGAAGCTTCCCGGTCGCCAAAACCCGTGCGCCGCAGCGCGAACCGCTGGTCAATGAGCCGATGTATTACGAGGTGGTGTTCCGCCCGGTACAGGGCGGTGAAGACATCCAGCTTCGGCTGAAACAGTGGCAATACAACCCGATAGAACAAGGCGCGCAGGGCACGTTGAACATGCAGGGCACGCGCTTCGTCTCTTTCACCGTTCAGCCGTAGCGGTCACTTCTTCTTGATGGGAGGCTGTTTCTTCTGCCAGGCCAACAGCTCGAACACGCCAAAGATAAAGATCTTGGCTTCTTGCCAGTAGCTGATCGGCTGATCCTTCGGCTGGGTGGATTTCAGCAGCACCAGCTGCAGGCCGTGCATCACCACCATAAAGAACAGCGCCACGTCGATGAAATACTTCAGCGGCTTGGGAAACGGATGGAACAGGTTAGAGAGCAGGAAGCCCCACACGCACAGCATCAGCAGGCGGCCCAGATTAATCAGCATGGTCGGTTTTCTCTTGCGAACGAATATAAAGGCGATAGGCCACCTGGCCGGCGACTTTCTCCCGGTGCAACTGCCAGCTGGCAGGCACGTCCGCCGCGGCGCTTTCCGCCTCGGCTTCTACATAGATCCAGGCCTCGTCGGCCAGCCAGCCTCGCTGCTCCAGCAACAAGGCGGTCTCCGCCAGCAGGCCTTTGCGAAACGGCGGATCGAGAAACACCACGTCAAACGGTTGGCCCTCGCCCGCCAGCCAGCTCAGCGCGTTGGTGTTGATAACCACCCCTTTGCCCTGCAGCAGCGCCAGATTTTTTTCCAGCTGCTGCGCCACCGGCCGTTCGAATTCCAGCAGCGTGGCGCTGCCGGCGTAGCGCGACAGCGCTTCCAGCCCTAATGCGCCGCTGCCGGCGAAACAGTCCAGACAGCGCGCGCCCTGAATCACCGGCGCCAGCCAGTTGAACAGGGTTTCGCGCACCCGATCGGTGGTGGGGCGCAGCCCCGGGCTGTTCGGCACCGGAAGCTTGCGACCGCGCCATTGGCCGCCGATGATGCGGATCTGTCCGGCTGCGGCCTGGGGCGGTTTTTTGGCCGTCGCCCGTGGCGAGAGTCTTGTCATAAGCGTTGTTTGATTTCTTTTGCGGCGCGGGGCCGCAGAGGTTAACGAAAAGTTGCCCCTATTCTACCGGTGACGGGCGTCGGGGGGAACGGTAAAACTTTGTTGTCTGATTTCACACCGGAAAGCATGCCGGATGCGTGTTGCTGCGCGAGGGAAAGTGATAGACTCGGCGGATTATTGTCAGCATATATCCTTCAGGTATGTAGGGTAAGCGAGCCTTCGGTACGGAGTAGAGTCATAACATGGCAAAAGATAAGAAACGTGGGTTTTTCTCCTGGCTGGGCTTTGGCCAGAAGGAAAAGGAAGAAGAGCAACAGCAACCTGAGCAGCCGGTAGAGCAGGCGGAGCCTCAGGCCGCGGAGACGCCGGCTGAACCGGCTGTCGCCAAGCTGGATGACAAGCTCCCCGCCCAGGAATCTGAACCTGCCGCCTCCGTCGACACCCCGGGAGAGTGGGATAACGGTCAGGCCGGCGAACAAATCGCGGAGAACCTGCCGGCGGCGGCCGAACACCCAACGGCGCAAGCGTTGGCCGAAGAGATTGTCAGCGTGACCGAGCAGGTAGTGGCGCAGCAGCAGCCGATCGCCGAGCCAGAGCCGGTTGTCGAACCTGAGCCGGTCGTTGAGCCAGAGCCAGTCATTGAGCCCGAACCGGTCGTCGAACCTGAGCCGGTCGTCGAGCCAGAGCCAGTTGTTGAGCCCGAGCCGGTCGTTGAGCCAGAGGCGGTCGTTGAGCCAGAGGCGGTCGTTGAGCCTGAGCCGGTCGTCGAGCCTGAGCCGATTGTTAAGCCAGAGCCTGTCGTCGAACCTGAGCCGGTCGTTGAGCCAGAGCCAGTTGTTGAACCTGAGCCGGTCATTGAGCCTGAGCCGGTCATTGAGCCTGAGCCGGTCGTCGAGCCTGAGCCTGTCGTCGAACCAGAACCCGAGCCGGAAGAAGAAGAGCTGCTTGAACCTGTGGTGCCGGCCGCTGCGCAAGAGCAGGAGCGCCCGACCAAAGAAGGCTTCTTCGCTCGCCTGAAGCGCAGCCTGCTGAAGACCAAGCAAAACCTTGGCTCCGGCTTTATGGGGCTGTTCCGCGGTAAAAAGATCGACGACGACCTGTTCGACGAGTTGGAAGAACAGCTGCTGATCGCCGATGTCGGCGTGGATACCACGCGCAAGATCATCACCTCCCTGACCCAGCACGCCAGCCGCAAGCAGCTGAAAGACGCCGAAGCGCTGTACGGCAAGCTGAAGGAGGAAATGTCCGAAATTCTGGCCAAGGTCGATCAGCCGCTGGATGTCAGCGGGAAAACCCCGTATGTCATCCTGATGGTCGGCGTGAACGGCGTGGGTAAAACCACCACCATCGGTAAGCTGGCGCGTCAGTTCCAGGCGGAAGGCAAGTCGGTGATGCTGGCGGCGGGGGATACTTTCCGCGCCGCGGCGGTAGAGCAGCTGCAGGTGTGGGGCGAACGTAACCGCATCCCGGTGGTGGCGCAGCATACCGGCGCGGATTCCGCTTCGGTGATCTTCGATGCAGTGCAGGCTGCCAAAGCGCGCGGCATCGATGTCTTGATCGCCGATACCGCCGGCCGTCTGCAGAACAAATCGCACCTGATGGAAGAGCTGAAGAAGATCGTCCGCGTCATGAAAAAACTGGACGACCAGGCCCCCCATGAGGTTATGCTGACGCTCGATGCCAGCACCGGCCAGAATGCGGTCAGTCAGGCGAAATTATTTAATGAGGCCGTGGGCTTAACCGGCATCACGCTGACTAAACTGGACGGTACCGCCAAGGGCGGGGTGATCTTCGCCATCGCCGATCAGTTCGGTATCCCGATTCGCTATATCGGCGTTGGGGAAGGCATCGAAGATTTGCGGCCGTTTAAGGCTGACGATTTTATTGAGGCACTTTTTGCCCGAGAGGATTAATACGGATGATTCGCTTTGAACAGGTCAGTAAAGCTTATCTGGGCGGACGGCAAGCGCTGCAGGGGGTCGATTTCCATCTGCGCCCGGCGGAAATGGCGTTTCTGACCGGCCATTCCGGCGCGGGGAAAAGTACCCTGCTGAAACTGATTTGCGGTATCGAACGGCCCAGCGCCGGCCACATCTGGTTTGGCGGCCACGACATCAGCCGTTTGAAAAACCGCGAGGTGCCGTTCCTGCGTCGGCAGATCGGCATGATCTTCCAGGATCACCATCTGCTGCTGGATCGCACGGTGTATGACAACGTGGCGATGCCGCTGATCATCGCCGGCGCCAGCACCGAAGACATCCGTCGCCGCGTCTCCGCCGCGCTGGACAAGGTCGGTTTGCTGGATAAAGCGAAAAACTTCCCGATTCAGCTGTCCGGCGGTGAGCAGCAGCGCGTGGGCATCGCCCGTGCGGTGGTGAACAAGCCGGCGGTGCTGCTGGCGGATGAGCCGACCGGCAACCTGGACGACGCGCTGTCGGAAGGCATTCTGCGCCTGTTTGAAGAATTCAACCGTGTCGGCGTCACCGTATTAATGGCGACGCACGACACCGGGCTTATCGCCCGCCGTAATTACCGCATCCTGACGCTGAGCCAGGGCCGCATGCAAGGGGGCGCTCACCATGGCCAATAACGCAAAAACCGCCAAGAGCAAGGCGCTGCGCGGCGGCTGGCGCGAACAGTGGCGTTACGCCTGGATGAACGCCATCAAAGACATGCTGCGTCAGCCGTTGGCGACGCTGCTGACGGTGATGGTGATCGCCATCTCCCTGACGCTGCCGAGTGTGTGCTACATCGTGTGGAAAAACGTCAGCACCGCGGCCAGCCAGTGGTACCCGACGCCGCAGCTGACGGTCTACCTGGATAAGTCGCTCGATGACGACGCGGCGCTGAAAGTGCTCGATGCCATCAAGGCGGAAGCCGGCGTGGAGAAGGTGAACTACCTGTCGCGTGAAGAAGCGCGCGGCGAGTTCCGCAACTGGTCGGGTTTTGGCGGCGCGCTGGACATGCTGGAAGAGAACCCGCTGCCGGCGGTGGCGATCGTCACGCCGAAGATGAGCTTCCAGAGTTCGGACACCCTCAACACCCTGCGCGATCGCGTAGCGGCGGTGCAGGGCGTGGAAGAAGTGCGTATGGATGACAGCTGGTTTGCCCGCCTGGCGGCGCTCACCGGGCTGGCGGGCCAGATCGCGGCGATCATCGGCGTGCTGATGATCGTGGCGGTGTTCCTGGTGATCGGCAACAGCGTGCGTCTGAGCATCTTCAGCCGTCGCGACACCATCAACGTGATGAAGCTGATCGGCGCCACCGACGGCTTTATCCTGCGGCCGTTCCTCAACGGCGGGGCGATGCTGGGCTTCGCCGGCGCGCTGCTGTCGCTGGTGCTCTCCGGCGCGCTGGTGTGGCAGCTGGAGTCGGTAGTCGCCGGGGTCGCCAAGGTATTCGGCACCACCTTCACCCTGCACGGGCTGGGCTGGGATGAGGCGTTGCTGCTGCTGATCATCTCCGCGATGATCGGCTGGATCGCCGCCTGGCTGGCGACAGTGCAACATTTACGCCGATTTACACCACAGTAAGATTTTTTTGGTATACTCTTCTCCTGCTGCTTTTGATCGCGTTGCGGGAGAAGAGTGACCTCAAGCGAAGTCAGCACCACACCTCTCTTCTTAGCGCACAAATTCCCTATCGCCCTGCACCTTCGTCACGTATTGTCAGCAACAATGCTTGCAAAAAAGGGTGAACTTATAGGGCGGAGTACGGTCAAAAATTGCAGCAAATGTTAAGGTGCCCGGCGTGTGGAACCGCTTTTGCTTCAGCAACTGCCGTAGAATCAATCATTTCCCCGCTGTAATAATCACCTGCATGATTTTGTATTCTCATAGAGAGGGTTTGAATGACCAAAGAAATGCAAACTTTAGCCTTAGTACCCCAAGGTAGCTTGGAAGCCTATATCCGGGCAGCCAACGCCTATCCGATGCTGACGGCAGAGGAAGAGCGGGAGCTGGCTGAACGGCTGCATTATCAGGGCGATCTGGATGCCGCTAAGCAGCTCATCCTGTCTCACCTGCGCTTTGTCGCTCATATTGCCCGCAACTATTCAGGCTACGGTCTGCCGCAGGCGGATCTGATTCAGGAAGGTAATATCGGCCTGATGAAAGCCGTTCGCCGCTTCAACCCTGAAGTCGGCGTGCGTCTGGTTTCCTTTGCGGTGCATTGGATTAAGGCGGAAATCCACGAGTACGTATTGCGCAACTGGCGCATCGTGAAAGTGGCGACCACCAAAGCGCAGCGCAAGCTGTTCTTTAACCTGCGCAAAACCAAACAGCGTTTGGGTTGGTTCAACCAGGACGAAGTGGAGCTGGTGGCCCGCGAGCTGGGCGTCACCAGCAAAGACGTGCGCGAGATGGAATCTCGCATGGCGGCGCAGGACATGACCTTCGATCCGACTCCGGACGACGAGGCCCGCGATGGCCAGGCGATGGCGCCGGTGCTGTACCTGCAGGACAAGAGCTCGGACTTCGCTGAAGGCATCGAGGAAGATAACTGGGAAAGCAACGCCGCAGACAAACTGGCCTATGCGCTGGAAGGTCTGGACGAGCGCAGCCAGCATATCATCCGCGCCCGTTGGCTGGACGACGACAACAAGTCGACGCTGCAAGAGCTGGCCGATCAGTACGGCGTTTCCGCCGAGCGTGTGCGCCAGCTGGAAAAGAACGCCATGAAGAAATTGAAAATGGCGATCGAAGCCTGAGTCGATGCGATATTCGAAAAAAAAGCCCGGCAAGCCGGGCTTTTTCATGCCTGAAATTCGGCGTTATGGCGCAACAGTGGCGAAGTCCGGCGCCGGGCAGTCGTAGCCGAATTTTGCCGCCCACGGGTAGCGGGTGCCGGTGTTGATGTAGCGCTGATAAAGCGCCCGGCCGGTCTTGGCGTCGCGCTTGATAACCCAGCTGGCGGCGTTACACAGCACGGCGGCGTAGGCCTGGCTTTTCGGCGGCAGCAGATCGGCCGCCTGTTGCGCCAACCCCACCGCCTGCCAGCGATAGTGCAGGAAACGGTTGTCTTCCAATGGCAGCGCCGCCTTGGCGCGCGCAGCTTCTGCGCTGTCTATCCAGCTTTTGTGCTTCAGCTCGCGAGTATCGAACGCATCCCCCAGATAGGAATAGCTGGCGCCATAGATGGCGTAGTCCGGCGTCATCTCATAGCCGGTAAACTCCAGCCCCTGGGCGCGTAGCAGGTTGGCGGCGCGATAGTAAGCCTGTGCGCGCGTCAGCGGCGCGGCGGACTTGTCCTTGGCGGCCTTCAGCTCGTCGGCATACTGCTGCGCCGCTTGGCGGTAGTTGGGGATATCGAAGTAGGCCTGCGCCTCTGCGGCCCGCCCGGCGCGCATCAAGCGCCGCGCCAACAGTTCGCGCAGCTGCACTTCCGGCGTGATCTGCTGGCCGCCGTAGTCGTCCGGGTTAACCGGCTTGAGCGGCGTCGTCGGCGCCGGGGCGTGCTTATCGACAAAGCCTTTCAACTCATCGACGGTCAACACCCGCTCCGCCACGTCGGCCACGTCGGCCCAGTAGATCGCCTTGCCGCGATACAGCAGGTCCATCGCCTGCAGATAGTCGCCGCGGTTGAGCGCCAGGATAGCCTGTTCGCCGGCCACCCGGCACTCGGGCACGATGGTTTCCGCGACGAAGTCGGCGTTGCGCTGTTCGCCCCAGCTTTCGTCGGCGGGGAATGCGCTTGCCGCCTTGGCATAGGCGGCGGTGGCGGCTTTCACGTCACCGTCACGCAGCGCCATCTTGGCGCGCAGCCACCACGCCAGGCCGCTGTCGCCGGCGTTTTTCAGCAGGCTGGCCGCCATCGGGTACTGCCCGGAACGGTAGGCCAATGCCGCCAGCCGATCGCTGCCGGCGAAGCCGCTTTTCACCGTGCCGTCCAGCAGCGTCAGGATCTGGCTGATGATCTGTGCGGAGCGGCCGTTGCCGTCGGTATCCGCCATCTGCAGGTTGCCGCTGCGGGCGAACAGTTCAATGGTCACCAGCTGTTGGATTAAGGGATCGCCGATAACCTGTTTCAGCGTTTCCAGATGGTCGGGATTGACCAGGAAACTGGAGACGTACTGCAGCGACTGCCCGCCGCTCGGATCGCCCTGCGCCGCCTGCTGTGCGTACAGGTGGGCGGCGGGGGCGACGTCACCCAGCCACAGGTGGATGCGCGCCTGCTGCCCGAGGCTGCTTAGCGCCAGCTGATCGGGGTCGGCGGCGCCGCTTTTCACCCGATCGATCACTTGCTGGAACGCCGCCAGCGCCTGTTCAAGTTCGGCTTTAGGCGGATGCTCGGCGGCGGGCGCCGCTTCACCCGATTCATTCATCGGCGTGCCGTGGTCATTCATCAACACCCGACCAAGCGAATACTGCGCCCGTAGCCCCCAGTCGCCCTGTTCGGCGGCCGGCAGCTTCAGCACCTGCTGGAAATAGTCTGTGGCGCGCGGATCGTGGCTGGCGAAAGCGACGGCGCCCAGTTGATAAAGGCGCGCGGCGTTGGACAACCCCTGCGTATTGACGGCGTCAGCCTCTTCCACCGTTTTGGCGGCGCGCATTTTGCCGATCGCCACCGTTTCCGGCGACTGCGGCATCGGTTTCGGCGGCATCGGCGGCGGGGGGGCTTGCCAGTGCGGCAGCTGCTTATCCGCCGGCACCAGCCGGCCGGCTTCGAAGGCGAAATTGCCCTCCGGCATATACAGCAGGGTGCCGTTGCGGTCGATCAGCAGTCGGTTAGGAAAATCCGGGCCGCAGGCATAGCCGTTCAGCGGCAGCGCCAGCGCGGCGCCGATCAGCATGGCCAGCGGAAGAAGGCGGCGGGTGTTCCGTGCCGCGCGCGAATCAAGGTGTGACAAGGGTGCCTCCTGGCGTCAGTTGTTGGCAGCGCAGCCAGCCCAGCGGCCGGGATTGCCCGGCGCGCAGCTGGTCGCCGCTGATGCGGATAAAGCGTTGCCGTTGCGGTGCGGATTCCAGCCGGTAGTTGCCGACCGCGTCCGCTGCCAGGCAGTCGTCGGCGCGGATGACCACCTCTTGCGGCAGCGGGGCGTCCACCGGCCCGTTGTTATGAATTATCAGATCATACAGCCCGTTTTGCTGTGGCTGAGGCCTAAATTTTACCTGCCAGTCGACGTTCAGCGGCCGCCGTTCGATCACCGCTCGCAGCGTGGCGAGCGACCAGGCGCGCCGATCGTCCACCAGCGGCAAGCGAAACCAGATAATGCCGCGCAGCCGGGGCGGCGTTTGCTGCGCCAGCGCTTGCAGAAAATCGGCGATCTGCTGCGGCGCGACCGTCAGCTCGCGGCCGTTGCCCGCCACGCGCAGCGAGGATTCGCTCTCCACCTGCGCGCCCTGCGCATCAAACCCCAGCAGCGCCATGCCGTAGGCCGGCAGCGCGACGCGAAACGGCTTCGGTGTGACGGCGGCGTACTGCCGCACCCAGCGCAGCGCCAAGGGGCCGTCAAACAGCCCCTGCTGCGGCGAGAGCACCGCGTGCACCTGCAGGACGGAGCTGTCGGCCTGCTGCAGTACGCCGGGCAGAGCGGGTGAGCCGATCCAAGCCGGCAGGGCGGTGATGCCGAGTTGCAAAGCGGTGGGCAGCCGTTGGCGCAGCCGCTGTAGAAAGCGCTGGTAGTCCGGCAGGCGGGCGGTGGCGGCGTCATGATCGATCTCGACGCCGGTGACGGGCAGCCCGGCCGCCTGCCAGCGTTGGGTGAGCGCCAGCAGACGCTGGATAATGGCTTCTTGGTCCAGCTGCGGCAGCTGGCCGTCGAGGCGTGCTACCAGCCAGAGCGGGCGGCCGTCCTGCTTCAGCAGGCTGAGATCGGCTGGGATCTCCCGCCAGCCCTCGCGCGGATGTACCTGCAGCGCCAGCACGCGCAGCCCACCGAACAGATCGCGGCTGTGCGCCAGCGCATCGGCGTGCTGCGGCGTCCAGACCCGCTGCCAGACATAAACCTGCTGATCCCAGCCTGAGGCCAGGCGCAGCGCCTGCTGGCGCCCGAGGAGCGCGGCCGCCAGCCCCAGCGCAATCAAGACCAGCGCCGCCAGCCGGCGTTTCATTTTTGCCAGAGATCGCCCTGCGGTGCGAAGCCGCAGGCGCGCATGAAGTTATCGACTTCCCCGCGTTCGCGCGGCGCCAGGCCGGCGGTCGACAGCTGCCAGTGGGCGACCTGCGGCAGCTGGCGCTGCGCATCCTGCACCAGGTAAAGACCGACGCCACGGCGGCGCGTCACTTCGCGCACCAGCAGGTCCTGCAGTTCGGCGCGGTCGTCCTGCAGCGCGATTTTCACCGCCCCCAGCAGCCGCTCGTTGAAGCGGGCGGCGAATAGCGCCTTGCCGTCGCTCAGCCAGCTCTGCCACTGTTCCGGCTGCTGGTGCGGCCAAATTTTACCGAGGTCGATAAGGTCTTGCGGGGACAGCGCGGTCAGGCGCTCGATGGTCAGTTTCATGCAGAATTTCCGCGCAGCTAAATGATGCCGACAGTGTAATAGATCTTGTGCAGAGCGTTGTGTAAGTTTTTCTGTACGATTACTGTGCAATATGTTTTTTGCACGGGGCATTTTCCGAGTAAATAGTTAGTAAACGGATTGTTAACCAGCACAACGCACTACGCCTCAAGGTAAAGAGCGCAGATTTAATTCGAATTTTATCCTGTTTACACCGCTTGTTTCTGCCGGATGAAGTTGATTTGCAGAATAAAATTCCTGTTTAATGGCATGAAAAATAAAGTCTTATTAGAAAATAATGCCGATAAAACGCCTAAATCATTATTACTTATAACAAAAGCGGTCAATAACGATCGGGCGCAGGCAAACACAACAGGTACGTTCACAACGACAGATGGGGATTTGCGGATGAAATTAACAACAGGTAAGGCACTGCTGGCGGGTTGTATTGCGATGGCCATGAGCCAGGCGGCCATGGCGAAAGACATCAAGGTGGCGATCGTCGGGGCGATGTCCGGCCCGGTCGCGCAGTATGGCGACATGGAGTTTACCGGCGCGCGCCAGGCGATTGCCGATATCAACGCCAAGGGCGGTATCAAGGGCGACAAGCTGGTTGGCGTGGAATACGACGACGCCTGCGACCCGAAACAGGCGGTTGCGGTCGCCAACAAGGTGATCAACGACGGCATTCGCTACGTGATCGGCCACCTGTGCTCCTCGTCTACCCAGCCGGCGTCCGATATCTATGAAGACGAAGGCGTGATCATGATTACCCCGGCGGCCACCAACGCCGATCTGACCACCCGCGGCTACAAGATGATCCTGCGCACCACCGGCCTGGACTCGGATCAGGGCCCGACCGCCGCCAAATACATCCTCAGCGACATCAAGCCGAAGCGCATCGCCGTGGTGCACGACAAGCAGCAATACGGTGAAGGCTTGGCCCGCTCGGTGCGCGACAGCCTGAAAAAACAGGGCACCGAAGTGGCGATGTTCGAAGGCATCACCGCCGGCGACAAAGACTTCTCCACCTTGGTGGCGCGCCTGAAGAAAGAAAATATCGACTTCGTGTACTTCGGCGGTTACTACCCGGAAATGGGCCAGATCCTGCGTCAGGCCAAGCAGGCCGGGTTGACCACCCGCTTCATGGGGCCGGAGGGCGTGGGCAACTCCTCGCTGTCCAACATCGCCGGGGCCGCTTCGGAAGGCATGCTGGTGACGCTGCCGAAACGCTACGACCAGGTGCCTGCCAACCAGCCGATCGTCGATGCATTGAAAGCCAAGAAGCTGGATCCGACCGGCCCGTTCGTCTGGACCACCTATGCCGCGCTGCAGTCGCTGACCACCGGCATGGAGCGCAGCGGCAGCCAGGAGCCGGCGGATATCGTCAAGGATCTGAAAACCGGCAAGCCGGTGGAGACCGTGATGGGGCCGCTGACCTGGGATGACAAGGGCGATCTGAAAGGCTTCGAGTTCGGCGTGTTCGAATGGCATGCCAACGGCACGTCCACACCGATCAAATAAGCCATAATGATTAGGGTGGGGCGCAGCCCGCTGCGCCCGGCGGGTCGGCTTGCCGGCCCCGTCTCCCTTTACCCGCCGGTTCTCCGCCGGCGGGTTTCGCAGCCAAGGGTTCAGAGTATGTCAGAGCAGCTCCTCTATTTTCTGCAGCAGATGTTCAACGGCTTAACGTTGGGCAGCACCTATGCATTGATCGCCATCGGTTACACCATGGTTTACGGCATCATCGGCATGATCAACTTCGCCCACGGCGAGGTGTACATGATCGGTAGCTATGTCTCCTTTATCGTCATCGCCGCCCTGATGATGCTCGGTATCGACGTCGGCTGGTTGCTGATCGGCGCCGCGTTCCTGGTCTCGATCGTCATCGCCAGCGCCTACGGCTGGAGCATCGAGCGGGTGGCCTACAAGCCGGTGCGCAACTCCAAGCGCCTGATTGCGCTGATCTCGGCCATCGGCATGTCGATATTCCTGCAAAACTACGTCAGCCTGACGCAGGGCTCACGCGATCTGGCGCTGCCCAGCCTGGTGACCGGCCAGTGGGTGCTGGGGGAAAGCAACGGCTTCGCCGCCACCATCAGCACCATGCAGCTGATCATCTGGCTCGTGACCTTCCTGGCGATGCTGGCGCTGACGCTGTTTATCCGTTATTCGCGCATGGGCCGCGCCTGTCGCGCCTGTGCGGAAGACCTGAAGATGGCCAGCCTGCTGGGCATCAACACCGACCGGGTGATCTCGCTGACCTTCGTCATCGGGGCGGTGATGGCGGCGGTGGCCGGGGTATTGCTCGGCCAGTTCTACGGCGTCATCAACCCTTACATCGGCTTTATGGCCGGTATGAAAGCCTTCACCGCCGCGGTTCTGGGCGGTATCGGCAGCATTCCCGGCGCGATGATCGGCGGCCTGGTGCTGGGCGTGGCGGAAGCGCTGACCTCCGCCTACCTCAGCACTGAATATAAAGACGTGGTGTCGTTCGCGTTGCTGATCGTGGTGCTGCTGATCATGCCGACCGGCATCCTCGGGCGTCCGGAGGTTGAGAAAGTATGAAACTCAATCTGCTCAATGCGCTGATCGCCACGGCGGTGCTGTTCGTGATGGCGTCATTCCTGATGGGCATGCAGCTTAGCCTGGACGGCACCAAGCTGGTGGTGCACGGCGCGGCGGAAGTGCGCTGGATGTGGATCGGCATCGGCTGCGTCATCGTCTTTTTCTTCCAGCTGTTGCGCCCGCTGCTGCAGCAGGGATTGAAAAAAGTCTCCAGCCCGGCGTTCGTGCTGCCGAGCTTCGACGGCACCACGCCGCGGCAAAAGCTGCTGGCGGCTCTGCTCATCGTCGCGGCGGTCGCCTGGCCGTTCCTGGTCTCGCGCGGCACGGTGGATATCGCCACCCTGACGCTGATCTACGTGATGCTGGGCCTCGGCCTCAACGTGGTGGTGGGCTTGTCCGGTCTGCTGGTGCTCGGCTACGGCGGTTTCTACGCCATCGGCGCCTACACCTACGCGCTGCTGAATCACTATTACGGCCTCGGCTTCTGGGAGAGCCTGCCGCTGGCGGGCATCGTCACCGCCGCCTTCGGCTTCCTGCTCGGTTTCCCGGTGCTGCGGCTGCGCGGCGACTATCTGGCAATCGTGACGCTCGGCTTCGGTGAGATCGTGCGCATCCTGCTGCTGAACAATACCGAGATCACGGGCGGGCCGAACGGCATCAGCCAGATCCCGAAACCGACCTTCTTCGGCCTGGAGTTCAACCGCAGCGTGCGCGACGGCGGCTGGGATACCTTCCATAACTTCTTCGGCCTGAAATACGATCCGAGCGATCGCATCGTGTTCCTGTACCTGGTGGCGCTGCTGCTGGTGGTGCTGACGCTGTTCGTCATCAACCGCCTGCTGCGTATGCCGCTGGGGCGCGCCTGGGAAGCGCTGCGCGAAGACGAGATCGCCTGCCGCTCGCTGGGCCTCAGCCCGACGCGCATCAAGCTGACCGCTTTTACCATCAGCGCCGCTTTCGCCGGGTTTGCCGGTACGCTGTTCGCCGCGCGCCAGGGGTTCGTCAGCCCGGAATCCTTCACCTTCGTCGAATCGGCCTTCGTACTGGCGATCGTCGTACTGGGGGGCATGGGCTCGCAGTTCGCGGTCATTCTGGCGGCGATCCTGCTGGTGGTGTCGCGCGAGCTGATGCGCGATCTGAATGAATACAGCATGTTGCTGCTGGGTGCGCTGATGGTGCTGATGATGATTTGGCGGCCGCAGGGGCTGTTGCCGATGAAACGGCCGCAGCTGAAGCTGCAGGCGGCGGACATTCACGCGGGCAAGGGGGAGCAGGCATGAGCGTTCAACCTTTGCTGCAGGTGGAGGGCCTGTCGATGCGTTTCGGCGGGCTGCTGGCGGTCAACAACGTGGCGTTGACGCTGAACGAAGGTGAAATCGTGTCGCTGATCGGCCCCAACGGCGCCGGTAAGACCACGGTGTTCAACTGCCTGACCGGTTTTTACCGCCCGACCGGCGGCACCATCAAATTGCGCGATCGCCACCTGGAAGGGTTGGCGGGGCAGGCCATCGCCCGCATGGGGGTGGTGCGCACTTTCCAGCACGTGCGGCTGTTCCGTGAAATGACGGTGATCGAAAACCTGCTGGTGGCGCAGCATCAGCACCTGAAAAGCGGCGTGTTTGCCGGGTTGCTGAAAACCCCGGCCTTCCGCCGCGCCGAAGCCGAAGCGCTGGCGCGCGCGGCGGAGTGGCTGGAGCGCGTCGGCCTGCTGGAAATGGCCAACCGCTCGGCGGGCAACCTGGCCTATGGGCAGCAGCGGCGGCTGGAGATCGCCCGCTGCATGGTGACCCGGCCGGAGCTGCTGATGCTGGATGAACCGGCCGCCGGCCTCAACCCGAAAGAGACCGACGAGCTGGATCACCTGATCGTCGAGCTGCGCGATCGGCATAAGGTATCGGTGCTGCTGATCGAGCACGACATGAAGCTGGTGATGGGCATTTCCGACCGCATTTACGTGGTGAATCAGGGCACGCCGCTGGCGCAGGGCACACCGGCGGAGATCCGCAACAACCCGGACGTGATCCGGGCTTATTTGGGCGAAGAATAATATGTTGTCATTCAATCAGGTATCCGCCCATTACGGCAAAATTCAGGCGCTGCATCAGGTCAGTCTCACGATAAGCCAGGGCGAAATCGTGACGTTAATCGGCGCCAACGGCGCCGGTAAAACCACGCTGCTCGGCACCCTGTGCGGCGAGCCGCGCGCCAGCGAAGGCAGCATCGTCTTTCAGAACCAGGACATCACCCAGTGGCAAACCTCGCGCATCATGCGCGAAGCGGTGGCGATCGTGCCGGAAGGGCGGCGCGTCTTCTCGCGCATGACGGTGGAAGAAAACCTGGCGATGGGCGGCTTCTTCGCCGATCGCCGGCAGTATCAACAGCGCATCGAACGGGTGTTCACTCTGTTCCCGCGCCTGCTGGAACGCCGAAGCCAGCGTGCCGGCACCATGTCCGGCGGCGAGCAGCAGATGTTGGCCATCGGCCGCGCGCTGATGAGCCAGCCGAAGCTGCTGCTGCTCGACGAGCCCTCGCTCGGGCTGGCGCCGATCATCATCCAGCAGATTTTCGACATCATTCAGCAGCTGCGGGAAGAGGGCATGACCATCTTCCTGGTGGAACAAAACGCCAATCAGGCGCTGAAATTGGCGGACCGCGGTTATGTGCTGGAAAACGGCCGCGTGGTGTTGGAAGATACGGGGGCTGCATTGTTAGCCAACGAAGCAGTGAGGTCGGCGTATCTGGGCGGTTAATCCGCCCCCCTACGAATTAAAATAATCAGGTACGAGAAGAAGAAATGAAGACAGAAGGGTTACTCGCGCAGCGCATCGTTAACGTAAAAAGTTCGGCCATCCGTGAATTGCTTAAACACAGCAAGATGGAACACGTCATTTCGCTGGCGGGCGGCATCCCCTCTGATGCGCTGTTCGATTTCGAAGGATTGAGCATCGCCACCCAGCAGGCGATCACCGAACAGCCGAAAAGCGCGTTCCAGTATGGCCTGACCGAGGGCAGCCCGCTGCTGCGTGAGCGCATTTGCGCGCTGTGCGCCGAGCGCGGCGTCACCGCTGGCGCGGAAGAGGTGATGGTCACCGCCGGCTCGCAGCAGGCATTGGATTTGGTGATGCGCGCCATCGTCAACCCCGGCGACGTGTTCGTGGTGGAGCGCCCGACCTACCTGGCGGCGCTGCAAACGTTGGAGCTGGCGGAAGCCAACATCATGTCGGTCTCGTCCGACAGCGACGGCATGGTGGTGGAAGAGCTGGCCGAGCTGCTGAAAACTCAGCGCATCAAGGGCGTGTACGTGGTGCCGAACTTCGGCAACCCCAGCGGCATCACCCTGAGCGCCGCGCGCCGCGAACTGCTGGTGAAGCTGGCCGCCGAACATAACTTCCTGATCATCGAAGACGATCCGTACGGCGAGCTGCGTTTTACCGAAGAGCGCCACCCGACGCTGCATCAGGTGTCGCAGCGGGTGCTGGGCAACACCGACCACATCATCTATACCTCGACCTTCTCCAAGATCCTGGCGCCGGGCCTGCGGTTGGGCTGGGCGATCCTGCCGCCGTTCCTGCTGCATAAAGTGGCGATCATCAAGCAGGCGGCGGATCTGCACGCCAGCGCGCTGTCGCAGAGCATCGTCGAATGCTACCTCGGCCTGGGCCGCCTGCCGGCGCAGATCGACAAGATCCGCGCCGCCTACAAACAGAAGGGCGAGATCCTGGCCGGTTTGGTGGAGCAGGAGCTGGGCGACTACATCACCTTCGATAAGCCGAAGGGCGGCATGTTCCTGTGGGCGCGTTTCCGCCAGCCGTTCAACGCCACCGAATGGCTGAACGCTACCCTGCAGCAGGGCGTGGTGTTCGTGCCGGGGGAATACTTCTTCTCCGACAACCCGGATCGTTCGACCTTCCGCCTGTCGTTCGCCACCGCCACCGAACAGCAGATGCAGGAAGCGGTGGCGCGTCTGCGCCGTTCGCTGTAATCCTCGCGGCGGCGGAGCCCATGCCCGCCGCCGACATCAAACCGCCATCTTCACTTCACCTTGCCGTCATGTGGCTGTCATATAACGGTTATTTTTCTGTCATCCGCGCATGGCATGTTATCCCCCGTCATCTTTCGAGCCGCAGCGTTGTTGGCTGCCCGACTGCCCCCCTGTCACTTAGTTAGCTAAGCTCCAGGGTGCCAGCAGGTTGCCGCCTAGCTGCAACTCGAAAGCTATAGGGGGCACTCCCTCATCAAGAATTGATTCTTTTCGCTCACGCGCTTTTACACCAGCTTTTTTCAGGAGTTAGGCATGCTCACCTACGCTATTCGCAAAACCACGCTGTGCGTCGCGTTGACCCTGGCGGTCAGCACTCAGGCGCTGGCGGCGACCGAGATCCCGTTCTGGCATTCGATGGAAGGCGAACTGGGTAAGGAAGTGGATTCCCTGGCGGATCGCTTCAACCAGTCGCACAGCGACGTCAAGATTGTGCCGGTTTATAAAGGCAACTACGAACAGAGCCTGGCGGCGGGCATCGCCGCTTACCGCTCCGGCAAGGCGCCGGCGATCCTGCAGGTTTACGAGGTGGGCACCGCCACCATGATGGCCAGCAAGGCCATCAAACCGGTCTACGAGGTGTTTAAAGAGGCCGGCATCAACTTCGACGAGTCGGTGTTCGTGCCGACGGTAGCCGGCTATTACACCGACAACAAGAGCGGCCATCTGCTGTCTCAGCCGTTCAACAGCTCCACGCCGGTGCTGTACTACAACAAAGACGCCTTCAAGAAGGCCGGCCTGAACCCGGACCAGCCGCCGAAAACCTGGCAGGAGCTGGCGGCGGATACCGCCAAGCTGCGTGAGGCCGGCATGAAGTGCGGCTACGCCAGCGGCTGGCAGGGCTGGATCCAGCTGGAGAACTTCAGCGCCTGGCACGGCGTGCCGTTCGCCAGCGAAAACAACGGGTTCGGCGGCACCAACGCCAAGCTGGAGTTCAACAAGCCGCTGCAGGTCAAGCACATCGAGCTGCTGGAGGCGATGAACAAGAAGGGCGATTTCACCTACTTCGGCCGCAAAGACGAATCCACCGAGAAGTTTTATAACGGCGACTGCGCCATCACCACCGCTTCTTCCGGTTCGCTGGCGGACATCAAGCACTACGCCAAATTCAACTACGGCGTCGGCATGATGCCGTACGACGCTGACGCGAAAAACGCGCCGCAGAACGCCATCATCGGCGGGGCCAGCCTGTGGGTGATGAACGGCAAAGACGCCGCCACCTACAAGGGCGTGGCCGAGTTCCTGCAGTACCTGGCGCAGCCGGAAATCGCCGCCGAATGGCACCAGAAGACCGGCTATCTGCCGATCACCACCGCGGCTTACGATCTGACCAAGCAGCAGGGCTTCTACGACAAGAACCCGGGTGCCGACGTCGCCACTCGCCAGATGCTGAACAAGCCGCCGTTGCCGTTCACCAAGGGCCTGCGCCTGGGCAACATGCCGCAGATCCGCAGCGTGGTGGATGAGGAACTGGAAGGCGTGTGGACCGGTAAGAAAACGCCTCAGCAGGCGTTGGACGCCGCCGTGCAGCGCGGTGACGTGCTGCTGCGCCGTTTCGAAGCATCGACCAAGTAACCCTGCGTCGCGGGCCCGTCCGATCGGGCTCGCGTCTTCACGCCGATCCTTCCGTACCCGATTAATGGTTTAACTGCTATGTCATCTTCCCGTCCCGGTTTCGGCTGCAGCTGGTTGCCCTATGCGTTGGTGCTGCCGCAGCTGCTGATTACCGCCGTCTTCTTTTTATGGCCCGCCGGCGAGGCGCTGTGGTATTCGGTGCAGAGCCTCGATCCGTTCGGCCTGTCCAGCCAGTTTGTCGGGCTGGATAACTTTAAGCAGCTGTTTCAGGATCCTTACTATCTCGACTCGTTCTACACCACGCTGATCTTCAGCTTCCTGGTGGCGGGCATCGGGCTGGCGGTGTCGCTGTTCTTTGCCGCGCTGGTGGACTACGTGCTGCGCGGCAGCCGCCTCTATCGCACGCTGATGATCCTGCCCTATGCGGTGGCGCCGGCGGTGGCGGCGGTGCTGTGGATCTTTCTGTTCAACCCCGGCCTGGGGTTGATCACCCATTTCCTCAACGGGCTGGGCTATAACTGGAACCATGCGCAAAACAGCGGCCAGGCGATGTTCCTGGTGGTGCTGGCCTCGGTATGGCAGCAGATAAGCTATAACTTCCTGTTTTTCCTCGCGGCGCTGCAGTCGATCCCGCGCTCGCTGGTGGAGGCGGCGGCCATCGACGGCGCCGGCCCGGTGCGGCGTTTCTTCCATCTGGTGCTGCCGCTGATCGCGCCGGTGAGCTTCTTCCTGCTGGTGGTCAATCTGGTGTACGCCTTCTTCGATACCTTCCCGGTGATCGACGCCGCCACCGGCGGCGGGCCGGTGCAGTCCACCACCACGTTGATCTACAAGATCTACCGCGAGGGCTTCGCCGGATTGGATCTCTCCAGCTCTGCCGCGCAGTCGGTGATCCTGATGCTGCTGGTGATCGGCCTGACGGTGATCCAGTTCCGCTTTGTTGAACGTAAGGTGCGCTATCAATGATTGAGAATCGACGTGGGCTGGATATCTTCAGCCATGTGATGCTGATTATCGGCGTGCTGGTGGTGCTGTTCCCGCTGTACGTGGCCTTTGTCGCCGCCACGCTGGACGACAAGCAGGTGTTTCAGGTGCCGATGACGCTGGTGCCCGGCGGCCACCTGTGGGAGAACATCCGCAATATCTGGCAGGGCGGCGTGGGCAACCTCAAGGTGCCGTTCTCGCTGCTGCTGCTGAACAGCGTGATCATGGCGCTGGCGATCACCTTCGGCAAAATTGCGGTGTCGGTGCTGTCGGCTTACGCCATCGTGTACTTCCGCTTTCCGCTGCGCAGCCTGTTCTTCTGGCTGATTTTCCTCACCCTGATGCTGCCGGTGGAGGTGCGTATTTTCCCGACGGTGGAGGTGATCTCCAACCTCAACCTGCTGGACAGCTACACCGGCCTGACGCTGCCGCTGATGGCCTCGGCCACCGCGACCTTCCTGCTGCGCCAGTTCTTCATGACGCTGCCGGATGAGCTGCTGGAGGCGGCGCGTATCGACGGCGCCGGGCCGATGCGTTTCTTCTGGGACATCGTGCTGCCGCTGTCGAAAACCAATCTGGCGGCGCTGTTCGTCATCACCTTTATCTACGGCTGGAACCAATACCTGTGGCCGATCCTGATCACCAGCGACGCCTCGATGGGCACCGCGGTGGCGGGCATCAAGAGCATGATCTCCACTTCCGGCGCGCCGACCCAGTGGAACCAGGTGATGGCGGCGATGATTCTGACTTTATTGCCACCGCTGGCGGTGGTGCTTCTGATGCAGCGCTGGTTTGTGCGCGGTCTGGTTGATAGCGAGAAATAACGACGATGGCAGGATTAAAACTACAGGCGGTCACCAAGTCTTACGACGGTAAAACGCCGGTGATCAAACAGATCGACCTCGATGTGGCGGACGGCGAATTCATCGTGATGGTCGGCCCGTCCGGCTGCGGCAAATCCACGCTGCTGCGAATGGTGGCCGGGCTGGAACGCACCACCAGCGGCGATATCTATATCGATACCCGGCGCGTGACCGATCTGGAGCCCAAGGATCGCGGCATCGCGATGGTGTTCCAGAACTACGCGCTCTATCCGCACATGAGCGTGTACGACAACATGGCCTACGGCCTCAAGATCCGCGGTTTCGGCAAGGATCATATCCGCCAGCGGGTGGAGGAGGCGGCGCGCATCCTGGAGCTGGAGCCGTTGCTCAAACGCAAACCGCGCGAGCTTTCCGGCGGCCAGCGCCAGCGCGTGGCGATGGGGCGCGCCATCGTGCGCGAACCGGCGGTATTCCTGTTCGATGAGCCGCTGTCCAACCTGGACGCCAAACTGCGGGTGCAGATGCGCCTGGAGCTGCAACAGCTGCATCGTCGTCTGAAAACCACCAGCCTGTACGTGACCCACGATCAGGTGGAGGCGATGACGCTGGCGCAGCGGGTCATCGTAATGAACAAGGGCGTGGCGGAGCAGATCGGCACCCCGAGCGAAGTGTACCAACGGCCGGCTTCGCTGTTTGTCGCGGGCTTTATCGGATCGCCGGCGATGAACCTGCTGCCCGGCACCCTCAGCGCCGACGGCGGCCAGCTGCTGCTGGCGGAAGGCATGGCGCTGCCGTTGCCGGCGGCCAAACCGCAGTGGGCGGGGCGGCAGTTGACGTTGGGCATTCGGCCGGAGCATATTCAACTGGTGGCGCAAGGCCAGGGCGTGCCGCTGCAGCTGCAGACGCTGGAACTGCTGGGGGCCGACAATCTGGCGCACGGCCAGTGGGGCGGCCACGGGGTGATCGCGCGGCTGTCGCACGAAACCTTGCCGGCGGCGGGCAGTACGCTATATTTGCAGCTGCCTGCTCAGGCGCTGCACTTCTTTGACACCCACAGCGGATTACGGATGGATTGATGACTAGACCCTGGCCTTACCCTCATATCGTTGCCCACCGCGGCGGCGGTTCTCTGGCGCCGGAAAACACCCTGGCGGCGATCGACGTCGGCGCGCGCCACGGCCACAAGATGATCGAGTTCGATGCCAAGCTGGCACAGGACGGGCAAATTTTCCTGCTGCACGACGACACGCTGGATCGCACCAGCAACGGTTGGGGCGTGGCGGGCGAGCTGCCGTGGGACAAACTGGTGCAGCTGGACGCCGGCAACTGGTACAGCTCGGCCTTCAAGGGCGAGCGGCTGCCGCTGTTGTCGGAGGTGGCGGAACGCTGCCAGGAACACGGCCTGATGGCCAATATCGAGATCAAGCCGACCACCGGCAGCGACGATGAAACCGGCCGGGTGGTGGCGCTGGCGGCGCGGCTGCTGTGGCAAGGGCAGACCGACCCGCTGCTCTCTTCCTTCTCGGTAGAAGCGCTGGCGGCGGCGCAGCGCACCGTGCCGGATTTGCCGCGCGGCCTGCTGCTCGAGGCCTGGGACGACAACTGGCGCGAGCTGACCGAACGCCTGGACTGTGTCTCGCTGCATATCGATCACAAAGCGCTGACCGCCGAGCGGGTAAAAGCGTTGAAAGACGCCGGGCTGCGCATTCTGGTGTACACCGTCAACCAACCGGATCGCGCGCGCCTGCTGCTCGACTGGGGCGTTGACTGCATTTGCACCGACCGGATAGATTTGATCGGCCCGGATTTTTAATCCGGCACCGATGAATCCCGCGACGACAAGCCTTGCCGCCGCACCACCGGAAGGAATGCGATGCCTGGCTTTATCCTGTCACTGTGGCACCAGATCGTGCTGTCTTTACCGCTGTTTGTTCTGATTGCGTTGGGTTATGGGCTGATTCGCTGGGGGAAATGGCCTGCCAGCATCACCGATGGCCTGACGCGCTTCGTGTTTTCCCTCGCCTTGCCCGCCATGTTGTTTCGCATGATGTGCGACTTCTCGCAGCGCCCGGCGGTCGACGCCCGGCTGCTGATCGCGTTCTTCGGCAGTTGCCTGATCGTGTTCGTGCTTGGCCGCCTCGTCGCCCGGCATCTCTTCCGGCTGGATGGCGTCGCCGGATCGGTGTTTGCGCTGGGCGGTATTTTCTCCAATAACGTGATGCTCGGCTTGCCGATCGCCGGCGTGATGCTGGGGGAGGCGGCGATCCCGTCGGTGGCGCTGGTGCTGGTGTTCAACGGCCTGATCCTGTGGACGCTGGTGACGGTGTCGATCGAATGGGCGCGCAACGGTTCGCCGACGCTGAGCGGTTTTGTTAAAACCGCGCGTAGCGTGCTGACCAATCCGCTGATCGTCGGCATCTTGTCCGGCACTCTGTTCAGCCTGACCGGCCTGCCGCTACCTGCCTTCGTCGATCGGCCGGTCAGCATGCTCGGCCAGGTGGCGGCGCCGCTGTCGCTGGTGGTGCTTGGCATGGGGCTTGCCGAGTACCGCATCAGCGAAGGCTGGCAGCTGAGCAGCGCCATCTGCGTGCTGAAGTTGCTGGTGCAGCCGCTAGTGATTTGGCTGCTGGCCTGGATGATGGATCTGCCGCCGATGGAAACCCGCGTTGTGGTGCTGCTGGGGTCGATGGCGGTGGGGGTGAACGTCTACCTGATGTCGCGCCAGTTCAATACGCTCACCGGCCCGGCCGCCACCAGCTTGGTGATGTCCACCGTGCTGGCGGCGATCACCACGCCGCTGATCCTCACCGTTATGGGCGTGCGGGCGTAGCCGGCATCGGCGCCTGCGGCACCGCCGGCGCGGTGCGATTGAACGGATCGCGCGGCTGATTGCCATTAGGCAGCAGTTGCCCGCCGTTCGGCGTGGTTTGCATCAGCTGTTGCCGCTGATTGTCGAACTGCCGCTGTTGCTGCAGGCGGCGTTGGTCCATTTGCCGATTGTTCAACAGGCGCTGTTGCTGGGCCTGCTGGCTGCTTTGGTTGAGAAACTGCTGCTGTGAACGCAGATCGGTTACGCCGTTGGCCGCCGCAGCCAGGCCGGGCAGCCACAGCAGGGCGAACAGGATGTGAGAAGTTTTCATGATGGTTACCTCGCCTTTTTATTAAGCCTAACCCAGCGGTGAAATTTTGCCGGTAGTTTATCTTTTGTTCGGATGTAAACCGCCTTTTCACCAACGCGGTGCGCATCTTCCGTTACAATCGCCCTTTCGGTCTTTTTAGGGTGAACCCATCGTGCTGCTTTTGGTTATAACCACCATTCTGTGGGCATTTTCTTTCAGCCTGATTGGCGAGTACCTGGCGGGCCACGTCGACAGCGGATTCTCAGCGCTGGTGCGCATCGGGCTGGCGGCGCTGGTGTTTCTGCCGTTTCTGCGTTGGCGCAACATCAAACTCAAGGTGATCCTGCTGTATATGCTGGTGGGCGCCTTCCAGCTGGGCATCATGTACCTGTTCAGCTTCCGCGCCTATCTGTACCTGACGGTGCCGGAATTCCTGCTGTTCACCGTGCTGACGCCGCTGTACATCACGCTGATCTACGACTTGCTGAGCGGCCGGCGCCTGCGTTGGGGCTATCTCTTCAGCGCGTTGCTGGCGGTGCTGGGCGCGGCGATTATCCGTTATCACCAGCTGAGTGAGCATTTCTGGTGGGGGCTGCTGTTGGTGCAGGCGGCGAATATCAGCTTCGCCATCGGCATGGTCGGCTATAAGCGCCTGATGGAAGTGCACCCCTTGCCGCAGCACACCGCATTTTCCTGGTTCTACCTGGGGGCGGCGGCGGTGGCGGTGGTGGCCTGGTTCCTGTGGGGCAATCCGCAGCAGCTGCCGACCACCAATCTGCAGTGGGGCGTGTTGATCTGGCTGGGCGTGGTGGCGTCGGGGCTGGGCTACTTCATGTGGAACTATGGCGCGACGCAGGTGGATGCCGGCACGCTCGGCATCATGAACAATATGCATGTGCCGGCCGGTTTGTTGGTCAACCTGGCTATCTGGCAGCAGCAGCCGCACTGGCCGAGCTTTATCATCGGCGGGGCGGTGATCGTTGCTTCACTGTGGGTACATCGCCGCTGGGTGGCGCCGAAACAGCTCGGCTAAGCGGGCGGGCCACCCCGGCCGGGGGGGCCCGAAAGTTTATACGCCGGCCGCCAACGCTTTCGCGCCGGTCGCGCCAGGGCGTGCGGCGTCGCGCACAAACGGCAGATGATCGCAGGCGTGCTGGCGGGCCGAGCGGATAAAGGCTTCGGTCACCGCCTGGCGCTGTTCACCGTCGCGCACGGCGGCATACAGGCGGCTCCACAGGCCGTCACCCAGGGTTTTGGTCACCACCAGACCCTGCTGTTCGAAACTCTCCACCACCCAGTGCGGCAGCGCCGCAATCCCCATCCGCGCCGATACCATCTGGATCAGCAGCAGCGTGTTATCGACGTTCTTCAACGCCGGGCTGACGCCCGCCGGCTGCAGAAAATGCCGCCAGATATCCAGCCGTTGGCGCTGCACCGGGTAAATCAACAGCGTTTCGTCACTCAAGTCTTCCGGCTCGATGTGTGGCCTGCCGGCCAGCGGATGATCCGGCGCCAGCACCAGGCGCACCTCGAAATCGAACATCGGCGAATAGTGCAGGCCGCTGCGCGGCAGAATATCCGACGTCATCACCAGATCCAGTTCACCCTGTTGCAAGGCCGGTTGCGGATCGAAAGTCACGCCGGAAGTGAAGTCCATCACCACCTGCGGGAAACGCCGGCGGAAGTTGTCCAGCGCCGGCGTCAGCCACTGAATGCAGCTGTGGCATTCGATGGCGATGCGCAGCGTGGTCTGATGCGGCTCGTGGCAGGCCTGCAGCGCCTGCTGGATCTGCGGCAGCACCTGCTCCGCAAGCTGCAGCAGGATCTCGCCCTGGGCGGTGAAGCGCAGGGGCTGGCTCTTGCGCACGAACAGCTTGAAGCCCAGACGTTGTTCAAGATCGCTGAACTGGTGCGACAGGGCAGACTGCGTCTGATGAAGTTGGGCCGCCGCCCCCGCCAGCGAACCGCTGTTGCGCAGGGCCTGCAGCGTCCGTAAATGTTTCAGTTCGATCATGAGAGTCCTTCACATTGACAGTGAATAAATTGCGCTTGTGGTTAATACAGTACCTGCTGATTATGGATGTGTAAACATCTGGACGGCTAAATGGGGAATATGACGATGGCAATTTTGAATCACACACTGGGTTTTCCTCGCGTTGGGCTACGACGTGAGCTGAAAAAAGCTCAGGAAAGCTACTGGGCCGGCAATTCAACGCAGGAAGAACTGTTGGCGGTTGGCCGCGAGCTGCGCGCTCGTCATTGGCAGCAGCAACAGCAGGCCGGGGTGGATTTGGTGCCGGTCGGCGATTTCGCCTGGTACGATCATGTGTTGACCACCAGCCTGCTGCTGGGCAACGTGCCGGCGCGCCATCAGAATGCGGATGGCTCGATCGATCTGGACACGCTGTTTCGCATCGGCCGTGGCCGCGCACCGACCGGCGAGCCGGCGGCCGCGGCGGAAATGACCAAATGGTTTAACACCAACTACCACTACATGGTGCCTGAATTCCAGCAAGGCCAGCAGTTCAAGCTGGGCTGGACTCAGCTGCTGGACGAAGTGGACGAAGCGCTGGCGCTCGGCCATCGCATCAAGCCGGTGCTGCTGGGCCCAGTGACCTATCTGTGGCTGGGTAAGGTGAAGGGCGAGCCGTTCGACCGCCTGTCGCTGCTGAAAGACATCCTGCCGGTTTACCAACAGGTGCTGGCCGAGCTGGCGAAACGCGGCGTCGAGTGGGTGCAAATTGATGAGCCTGCGCTGGTGCTGGAGCTGCCGCAAGCCTGGCTGGATGCGTTCAAACCGGCTTACGACGCGCTGCAGGGGCAGGTGAAGCTGTTGCTGACCACGTATTTCGACAGCGTCGGCCACAACCTCGATACCGTCCGCACGCTGCCGGTGCAGGGGCTGCACGTCGATCTGGTCGCCGGCCATGACGATATTGCCGCGCTGAGCGCCGCATTGCCGAACGACTGGCTGCTGTCGCTGGGGGTCATCAACGGCCGCAACGTCTGGCGCGCCGATCTGAGCCGCTGGTTCGAACGTCTTCAGCCGCTGGTGGGCACCCGCCCACTGTGGATCGGCAGCTCCTGTTCACTGCTGCACAGCCCGATCGACCTGAGCGTGGAAAGCCGTCTGGACGAAGAAGTGAAAAGCTGGTTCGCCTTCGCGCTGCAAAAATGCGCCGAGCTGGCGCTGTTGAGCTCGGCGCTGAACGCGCCTGACGCGGCCAAGCAGGCTGAACTGGATGCCTACAGCGCACCGATCCGCGCCCGCCGTCAGTCGAGCCGCGTGCACAACCCACAGGTTGAGCGTCGCCTGGCCGCGATCACCGCGCAGGACAGCGAACGCCACAGCGCTTACGCCGAGCGCGCCAGGGCGCAGCGCGAGCGTTTCAACCTGCCGGCCTGGCCGACCACCACCATCGGTTCGTTCCCGCAGACCACCGAGATCCGCGGCCTGCGTCTGGACTTCAAACAGGGCCGTTTGGACGGCAACAACTACCGCACCAGCATCGGTGAGCACATCAAACAGGCGATCGTCGAGCAGGAGCGCCTCGGGCTGGACGTGCTGGTGCACGGTGAAGCCGAGCGCAACGACATGGTGGAGTATTTCGGCGAGAACCTGGACGGCTTCGTGTTTACCCAAAACGGCTGGGTGCAGAGCTACGGCTCCCGCTGCGTGAAGCCGCCGGTCATCATCGGCGACGTCAGCCGCCCGGAAGCCATCACCGTCGAATGGGCCAAATTCGCCCAGTCGCTGACCGACAAGCCGGTGAAAGGCATGTTGACCGGGCCGGTGACCATCCTGTGCTGGTCGTTCCCGCGTGAAGACGTGACCCGCGAAGTGATTGCCAAGCAGATTGCGCTGGCGCTGCGCGACGAGGTGGAAGATCTGGAAAAAGCCGGTATCGGCATCATCCAGATCGACGAACCCGCCCTGCGCGAAGGGCTGCCGCTGCGCCAATCCGACTGGGCCGCTTACCTGAACTGGGCGGTGGACGCCTTCAAACTGAACGCCGCCGTGGCGCGGGACGACACCCAGATCCACACCCACATGTGTTACTGCGAGTTCAACGACATCATGGACTCCATCGCCGCGCTGGACGCCGACGTGATCACCATCGAGACCTCGCGTTCCGATATGGATCTGCTGGAAGCCTTCAAGGAGTTCGAATACCCGAACGAAATCGGGCCGGGCGTCTACGATATCCACTCGCCGAACGTGCCGAGCGTGGAATGGATTGAAGCGTTGCTGCGTAAAGCGGCGCAGAACATCCCGGCGGAACGCCTGTGGGTTAACCCGGATTGCGGCCTGAAAACCCGCGGCTGGCCGGAAACCCGGCAGTCGCTGGCCAACATGGTATTGGCGGCACAGCGCCTGCGCGAGCACGCGTGATGCCGTGCGGCGGATAAACCGCCGCTTATAGATTTACTGGTGTGATGATTGGGCGCTTCGGCGCCCTTTTTTATGCGCGGGAAATTATTTGACGCCGTGCTGGGCGAACCATGCCAGCATGCGCTGCCAGCCATCTTGCGCCGCTTCGGCGTTGTAGCTGGGACGATAATCGGCGTTGAACGCATGCCCGACCTCGGGATACACCACGATTTCGGCCTCGGCGTTGGCGGCGCGGATCGCCTGACGCATGGTTTCCACCGTCTCCAGCGGGATGCCGCTGTCCTGCCCGCCATACAGCCCCAGCACCGGCGCCGACAGGTGGGTGGCGACGTCGACCGGCTGCTTCGGTGAATTCAGCGTTTTCTCGCCGACCAGTTTGCCGTACCAGGCGACCGCCGCCTTCAACTGCGGGTTATGCGCCGCGTACAGCCAGGTGATGCGGCCACCCCAGCAAAAACCGGTGATCGCTAGCTTGCCGGCGTCGCCGCCGTGGCGGATAGCCCAGTGCGCGGCGTGATCCAGATCCGACAGCACCTGACGATCCGGCACCTTGGTGACCAACTGCTGGAACAGCTCGCCGATATCGGTGTAGTCGTTGGCGTCGCCCTGGCGGAAATAGAGCTCGGGCGCGATCGCCAGATAGCCCTGCTTGGCCAGGCGGCGGCACAGATCCTGAATATGTTCATGGACGCCGAAGATTTCCTGCACCACCAGAACGATGGGGAAGGGGCCACTCTGGTCGGCGGGTTTGGCGACGTAGGCCGGCAGCGCGTCGCCCTGAGAAGGAATGGTCGTTTGCCCGGCGTGAATGCCCTGTTCGTCGGTGATAATCGCGGAGGCGGCCAACGGCGCGGCGGCCGGGGCGAATCCCCCCTGAGCCTGTTCTAATGTCATCACATGTTCGGTTTTCATTGCGGTCTCCGTGCAATAGAAAAAAGCGCTGAGATTAACTATAGGAAAGATTATCCATTATTGGCGCTGCGTGGCGCACTTTCGGACAAGTTGATAAAAAACGGCTAATTATCTGGCTTTGCGGCATTTTTAAGCGCTTTTTATCATGTTATTACGCGTTTTGCCCCGCGTAAGTGCCATAAGGTGCGTTAGAGGGCTTTTTTGTCCCTAAGCAACCGATAAGATGGGGTTATTTGGGATTGATCAGCTAAATAGTTTCAGCCGGCAACCGACGGGCAGAGGGCGGCAAGATTTGTCGGCTAGACTGAGGTATAGCGGTGCGCTCTGGGGGCGTTATAGTGCTTTTTTGTGATAAAAATCACAAAAAATATGTAGCATGTAATTTGTTTCTCTTTTCATAGTGACTATCGTCACGAAATTAAGCGGCGATTTTCAGTAGAGTGCTTTTTTGTTCCTCCCAATAAACATGATCCATGAGGAGTCTCGTATGTCTCAGTCTGACGTTTTTCATCTCGGCCTCACCAAGAACGATTTACAAGGGGCCCAGCTTGCTATCGTGCCGGGCGATCCGCAGCGCGTAGAGAAGATTGCCAAGCTGATGGAAAATCCGGTGCATCTGGCCTCCCATCGTGAATTCACTACCTGGCGCGCGGAGCTGGACGGCAAGGCGGTGATCGTCTGCTCTACCGGTATCGGCGGCCCCTCTACTTCTATCGCGGTGGAAGAGCTGGCGCAGCTGGGCATTCGCACCTTCCTGCGCATCGGCACCACCGGCGCCATTCAGGCGAACATCAACGTCGGCGACGTGCTGGTCACCACGGCGGCGGTACGCCTCGACGGCGCCAGCCTGCACTTTGCGCCGATGGAGTTCCCGGCGGTCGCGGACTTCGCCTGCACCACCGCGCTGGTGGAAGCGGCCAAGGCCAGCGGCGCTACCACGCACATCGGCGTGACCGCCTCCTCCGATACCTTCTATCCGGGCCAGGAGCGTTACGACACTTACTCCGGCCGCGTGGTCAGCCGCTTCAAAGGCTCGATGGAAGAGTGGCAGGCGATGGGTGTGATGAACTATGAAATGGAATCCGCCACGCTGTTGACCATGTGCGCCAGCCAGGGCCTGCGTGCCGGCATGGTGGCCGGGGTGATCGTCAACCGCACCCAGCAAGAGATCCCGAACGCCGAGACCATGAAAAACACCGAAAGCAAAGCGGTGCAGATCGTGGTGGACGCCGCTCGCCGCCTGCTGTAATCGCCTTTCCCCCAGCGGGCCGCCGACGCGGCCCGTTTTTCCATTCGCGGCGAATCTGTTACGGTGATACTCCTCAGCGCTGCGCCGATGGCTGCCGCGCGTTGTCATAACAAAAACAACGAGGACGTTTATGACCGCCCAGATCCTGCTTCATCCTTCGCTCGCGCCGCTCGACGGCGGCATCAATTTCCGCGACTTCGGCGGCAACGGCGTGGCCGACGGGCGCCGCATCAAGCGCGGCCTGCTGTTCCGCTCCGGCTCCCTCGAGCGGCTGACGGAAAACGACTGCACCTTTCTCGCCGGTGTGCCGGTGCGCTCGGTGCTGGACTACCGCGATGCCGACGAGGTGCAGGCCAAGCCGGATATTCTGTGGAATGGCGCCGATTATCACCACGTGCCGGCCAACCCGCTGAGCAGCGAAGTCAACGCCAACCTGGAGAAGCTCACCAACGAAACGTTGGCCGCCTTCGACGCCCGGGCGTTCATGCTGGAGCTGTATCGCCGCCTGCCGTTCGGCAATGCGGCCTATCAGCGGCTGGCGCAGCTGTTGAGCAATCCTGGCGGCGGTGCCATCGTGCAGCACTGCGCGGTCGGCAAGGATCGCACCGGGGTCGGTTCGGCACTGGTGCTGTTCGCGCTGGGGGCCGACGAAGCGACGGTGCTGGAAGACTATCTGCTGACCGAAACCACGCTGGCCACTTTCCGCGAGCAGATGTTGGATCAGCTGTCTATCAAGCTGAATGCGGCGGCGCTGGAGCAATTCGCCTACGTGCTCAGCGCGCGCGAGGAGTTCCTGATGACGGCGTTGGGCTGCATCCGTCAGCAATACGGTTCCACCGACCGCTGGCTGGAAGCGGAATACGGCCTGGGCGCAGCCCAGCGCGAAGCGCTGCAGGCGTTCTACCTCGAGTAAATCGCCGCGCGTTTAGCCGGGGTTTAACTCGCCCCGGCCTATCCTAGGCGGCGAATTATCGCGTATCAGGAGCCCCGCATTGAGCCTCAATGACGTTATCAACTGGGTCAGCGACGTCGTGCGTCAGCACGAAGGCTGGGCCATTCCCATCATCTTTTTCCTGGCGTTCGGCGAGTCGCTGGCGTTTTTGTCGCTGCTGCTGCCGGCCACGGTGATCCTGCTGGCGCTGGGCGCGCTGATCGGCGAAAGCGGCATCGCCTTTTGGCCGATTTGGGCCGCTGCCGCCGTCGGGGCGTTTTTCGGCGACTGGCTCTCTTACTGGATCGGCTATCACTATCAGGACCGGGTGGCGCATATGTGGCCGCTGTCGCGCAATCCGCAGCTGCTGGCGCGCGGCCACGCGTTCTTTGAACGCTGGGGCGTGCTGGGCATCTTCATCGGCCGCTTCTTCGGCCCGCTGCGCGCCGTGGTGCCGCTGGTGGGCGGCATTTGCGGCATGCCGCAGCGTTATTTCCAGTTAGCCAACGTCACGTCGGCGATGATCTGGGCGTTCGGCATTCTGGCGCCGGGGGCATTCGGCATCAAGTGGCTCAGCCAGTGGCTGGGCTGATTTCTCGCTAAATTGCGCAGCGCCGCGCAATATTGTGCGCGGCGGGCAAAATCAGGCTGGACATCCATACAGGCTCCCCTTAACGTGACGGGCAATGGGCGTGCGAAACGCCGGAACGGCAAGGTGCAACAGGAGGCAGGGTGGATACCAGTCTGATTTATGGGATTGGCGGCGTAACGATCGGCATGCTGTTGGGGTGGTTGATCGCCAGTCTGCGGGTGCAACAGACGAATGCGCAGCATGAAACCGAGCTGCGGTTGCTGGAGCAAGCGTTGCAGCAGGCGCAGCAGGAAACGGTGGCGCGACAGGAGGCTCTGCAGCGCCACGAGCAGCAGCTGCGGCAGAGCGAGCTGGAGCTACGTAACCTGCATAGCCAGCTGGCGGCCGGGCATGAAAAGCTTCAACAGCTCAACCATTGGCGCAACGAATGCGAATTGCTCAATCAGGAGCTGCGCGCCCAGCGCGAGGTTAACAGCGCGCAGGAGGCCGAGCTGCGCGAAGTCACCATCCGTCTGGAAGAGACGCGCATGGCGGCGGAGGAGAAGCAGCGCCTGCTTATCAACAGCGAACAACGCCTCACCACCCAGTTTGAAAACCTCGCCAACCGCATTTTTGAACACAGCGGCCGCAAGGTGGACGAGCAAAATAAGCAAAGCTTGGATCGGTTGCTGCTGCCGCTGCGTGAACAGCTGGACGGTTTCCGCCGTCAGGTGCAGGACAGCTTTGGTCAGGAGGCGCGGGAACGTCACACGCTGACGCACGAAATACGTAATCTGCAGCAGTTGAACGCACAGATGGCGCGCGAGGCCATTAACCTCACCAAGGCGCTTAAAGGCGACAACAAAACGCAGGGCAACTGGGGCGAAGTGGTGCTGAGCCGGGTGCTGGAGGCCTCCGGCCTGCGCGAAGGGCACGAGTATGAAACGCAGGTCAACGTGCGGGTGGATCACCAGAGCCGCATGCAGCCCGATGTGATCGTGCGCCTGCCGCAGGGCAAGGACGTGGTGATCGACGCCAAGATGTCGCTGATCGCCTACGAGCGCTATTTCAACGGTGAAGACGAGGTGGAGCGCGAAGCGGCGCTGAGCGAACATATCGCGTCGCTGCGCGGCCACATTCGCATGCTGGGCCGCAAGGACTATCAGCAGCTGCCGGGGCTGCGCTCGCTGGATTATGTGCTGATGTTCATTCCGGTCGAGCCTGCCTTCCTGCTGGCTATCGATCGCGAGCCGGAGCTGATCAGCGAAGCGCTCAAGCACAACATCATGCTGGTCAGCCCGACCACGTTGCTGGTGGCGCTGCGCACTATCACCAACCTGTGGCGCTATGAGCATCAAAGTCAGAACGCCCAGCGCATCGCCGATCGCGCGGCGAAACTGTATGACAAGATGCGGCTGTTCGTGGACGATATGTCCGCGCTGGGGCAGAGCCTGGACAAGGCGCAGGGCAGTTATCGTCAGGCGATGAACAAACTGAGCGAAGGCCGTGGTAACCTTATCGGCCAAATTGAAGGTTTCCGCGCGTTGGGGGTTGAGGTCAAACGGCCGATCAACCCGCTGCTGGCGCAGCAAGCCGGCGCGCAACACGATGAAGCGGAAGAGGCGAACGACGATGATGTCGCCGCGCTGCCGCAGACGAAAGACGATGACGATACCGCCGGGGAACCGGGCTTCGTTTCGCACGGCTGAGGCCGTGGCGAGGTGGGGTATTCCCCAGGCTTCTGGTACACTCATCCACACAAAATTGACTGAATAGCAGGCAGGACAATGGCAGATCAACCGCAGGAAACCACCGATTTCGGTTTTCGCACCGTCGCTAGAGACGAAAAACAGGCCATGGTGGCGGACGTTTTTCATTCGGTAGCGGCAAAGTATGACGTGATGAACGACCTGATGTCGTTCGGCATCCACCGTATCTGGAAGCGTTTCACCATTGACTGCAGCGGCGTGCGCCGTGGGCAGCGCGTGCTGGATCTGGCCGGCGGTACCGGCGATCTGGCGGCCAAGTTCTCCCGCATGGTCGGCGAGCAGGGGCAGGTGGTGCTGGCGGACATCAACGATTCGATGCTGAAGATGGGGCGCGAGAAGCTGCGCGATCGCGGCATCGTCGGCAACATCAAT
The DNA here is from genome assembly GCF_900182895.1 of Serratia sp. CC22-02. Lineage (NCBI taxonomy): Bacteria > Pseudomonadati > Pseudomonadota > Gammaproteobacteria > Enterobacterales > Yersiniaceae > Serratia > Serratia sp. CC22-02. Next base: position 279,146 of record NZ_FXUD01000006.1, read on the forward strand.
TACGTGCAGGCCAACGCCGAAGCGCTGCCTTTCCCGGACAATTACTTCGATTGCATCACCATCTCCTTTGGCCTGCGCAACGTCACCGACAAAGACAAAGCGCTACGCTCGATGTTCCGCGTGCTGAAGCCGGGTGGCCGCCTGCTGGTGCTGGAATTCTCCAAGCCGCTGCTGGCGCCGCTGAGCAAAGCTTACGATGCCTACTCGTTCCACGTATTGCCGAAGATCGGCGAGCTGGTGGTGAAGGATCCGGACAGCTACCGCTACCTGGCGGAATCGATCCGCATGCACCCCGATCAGGAAACCCTGAAGGGCATGATGGGCAACGCCGGTTTTGAAAACGTCACCTATTTCAACCTGACCGGTGGGATTGTCGCCCTGCATCGCGGCTTCAAGTTCTGAGAGGGAGATGCCGATGCTGTTTACCCCTCTGCTGACCGGTGCGCTGGAAACCTCGCTGAATAATCTGCTGTTTCGCGATCGCAGCATGAAAGCCGCTCGCCAACGCCTGGCGGGCAAGGTGCTGCGTATCGAACTGGAAGAGCTGGCTTCACCGCTGGTGCTGGTGTTCAGCGAACTGCGCGTGGACGTGCTGGGCCAGTCTGAGGACAGCGCCGATTGCACCGTGCGCAGCCGCATTCCCGCCTTACTGAAGCTGCGCGATCGCCAGCAGTTGCCGGTGCTGATGCGCAGCGGCGAATTGACGGTGGAAGGCGATATTCAGGTGGTGCAACAGCTGGTTGGCCTGCTCGATCTGGCGGAGTGGGATCCGGCGGAGTGGCTGGCGCCCTATATCGGCGATATCGCCGCCCAGGGCATTACGCAGGCGCTGGGAAAAGGCGCCTCGCTGCTGAAAACCGGCTTTATGCGCCGGCAGCAGGACATGGCGGAGGCGTTGACGGAAGAGTGGCGTCTGGCGCCGGGGCCGCTGGAAGTGGTGTGGTTCAACGAGGAAGTTGATGCACTCGCCCGCAGCGCGGAAGCGCTGTCTGCCCGCATGGACAAGTTGGAGGGCAAGCGATGACCCCAGGCGAACTGCGCCGTTTGTATTTTATCGTTCGCGTTTTTCTCAGCTATGGGCTGGACGAACTGATCCCTAAAATGCGTTTGACGCTGCCGCTGCGCTTCGGCCGCCGGCTGCTGTTCTGGATGCCGAATCGGCACAAGGACAAGCCGCTGGGTGAACGCCTGCGGCTGGCGCTGCAGGAGCTGGGGCCGGTCTGGATCAAGTTCGGCCAGATGATGTCGACCCGCCGCGATCTGTTTCCGCCGCAGATTGCCGATCAGCTGACTTTGTTGCAGGACCGGGTCGCGCCTTTCGACGGCGCGCTGGCGCGTAAACATATCGAACTGGCGATGGGCGGCCCGCTGGAAACCTGGTTCGACGATTTCGATCAGCAGCCGCTGGCCTCTGCTTCGATCGCGCAGGTGCATACCGCGCGGTTGAAAACCACCGGCCAGGAAGTGGTGCTGAAGGTGATCCGGCCGGATATCGGGCCGATCATCAAGGCCGACGTGCGCCTGATGTACCGTTTGGCCGGCTGGGTGCCGAAGCTGTTGCCGGACGGCCGCCGTCTGCGCCCGCGCGAAGTGGTGCGTGAGTATGAGAAAACCCTGCTGGACGAATTGAACCTGCTGCGCGAAGCGGCCAACGCCATTCAGCTGCGCCGCAATTTCGACGGCAGCCCGATGCTGTACGTACCGGAAGTTTATTCCGACTACTGCCGTGAAAGCGTATTGGTGATGGAGCGCATCTACGGCATTCCGGTCTCGGATATCGCCACGCTGGAGCAGCAGGGCACCAACATGAAACTGTTGGCGGAACGCGGCGTTCAGGTGTTCTTTACCCAGGTATTCCGCGACAGCTTCTTCCATGCGGACATGCATCCCGGTAATATTTTCGTCAGCTACGAACATCCGGAAGATCCTTGCTATATCGGCATCGACTGCGGCATCGTCGGCTCGCTGAACAAGGATGATAAACGCTACCTGGCGGAAAATTTCATCGCCTTCTTCAACCGCGATTACCGCAAGGTGGCGGAACTGCACGTCGACTCCGGTTGGGTGCCGCGCGACACCAATGTGGAAGACTTTGAATTCGCCATCCGCACCGTGTGCGAGCCGATTTTCGAGAAACCGCTGGCGGAGATTTCCTTCGGTAACGTGCTGCTGAACCTGTTCAACACCGCACGCCGCTTCAATATGGAAGTGCAGCCGCAGCTGGTGTTATTGCAGAAGACCTTGCTGTATGTTGAAGGACTGGGGCGCCAGCTCTACCCGCAGCTGGATCTGTGGACCACGGCCAAGCCGTTCCTTGAGAGCTGGCTGCGCGATCAGGTCGGCATCCCTGCCGTGGTGCGCGCGCTCAAAGAAAAAGCGCCGTTCTGGGCGGAGAAGCTGCCGGAACTGCCCGAGCTGTTTTACGACAGCCTGCAGCAGCATAAACTGTTGCAACAAAGCGTTGATAAGCTGACCAACCAAATGCAGGCTCAGCGGGTTCGTCAGGGGCAGTCACGTTATTTGTTCGGCGTTGGCGCTACACTCTTGGTAAGCGGCACGCTGTTGCTGCTGGGGCAAATCGAGGTGTTTCCTGCCTGGATGATGGCCGCCGGCATCGTATGCTGGGTGATTGGCTGGAAGCGAACCACCTGATTTAATTCGTCACTCTGGTAAAGTCGGCCCTATAATGCGGGCTGGCTTTGAAAGACCCTTTAAAATTAGAGGTAATTAAAATGGGCGGTATTAGTATTACGCAATTGTTGATCATCGCAGTGATCGTGGTGCTGCTGTTCGGTACCAAAAAACTGCGCACGCTGGGCTCCGATCTCGGCGCCTCGATCAAGGGCTTCAAGAAGGCGATCGGCGACGACACGCCGTCGACCCCCAACACGGCTGAGAAAAGCAGCCTGGATGACGCTGACTTCTCGGCCAAGCCTATTACCGATAAGCAGCCGGAAGTGAAACCGGAAGAGTCGAAGAACAAAGAGCAGGTATAAACCGTGTTTGACATTGGGTTTAGTGAGCTGCTGCTGGTGCTGGTGATCGGCCTGGTTGTTCTGGGGCCGGAACGGTTGCCGGTCGCGGTCAGAACGGTGTCGGGCTGGATCCGCGCGCTGCGCTCGCTGGCGGCCTCGGTGCAGCACGAACTGTCTCAGGAACTGAAGCTGCAGGAGCTGCAGGACAGCCTGAAAAAAGCGGAACAGGCTGGTTTGCAGAACCTGACGCCGGAGCTGAAGGCGTCAATGGATGAGCTGAAAGACGCGGCGGAATCATTGAAACGTACCTACCGGGGCGAGAAAGAAGAGCTGGCGAACACCATTCATAACCCGCAGGTCACCGATCCGGAAGCCTTGCACGACGGCGTGACGCCGGCGGAAGCGGCAACCAGCGCCAGCGCGCCCGCCGCCGTGCCAAAACCGGCAGCGGAGCCTGAGGCCGTCGCGCCTGTGTCATCGGCCGCGCCAGTGCCAGCGCAGCAGGCTAAAGCACCGGTGGAAACCGCGCCGGCACCTGTCGACCCTGTTGCGGATAAAACCCCAGCGTCTCACCAACCTAGTGGCGATCGTTAATACATGGCTGTTGAAGATACCCAACCCCTTATCAGTCATCTGATAGAGCTGCGCAAGCGGCTGTTGAACTCGATTATTTGCGTGCTGGCGGTGTTCGTGGTGCTGGTGTTTTTCGCCAACGACATCTACCAGCTGGTCTCTGCGCCGCTGCTCAAGCAGCTGCCGGCCGGGGCGAGCATGATCGCTACCGACGTGGCGTCACCGTTCTTTACGCCGATCAAGCTGACCATGATCGTCTCGGTGTTCGTCTCAGCGCCGATGATTCTGTATCAGGTGTGGGCATTCATCGCACCGGCGCTGTACAAGCATGAACGCCGCCTGATGATGCCGCTGCTGGTGTCCAGCAGCCTGTTGTTCTACCTCGGCATGGCTTTCGCCTACTTCATCGTGTTCCCGCTGGCCTTCGGCTTCTTTGCCAAGACCGCGCCGATGGGGGTGACCATCGCGACCGACATTAAAAACTACCTCGATTTCGTCATGGCGCTGTTTATGGCGTTTGGCGTCGCCTTCGAAGTGCCGGTCGCCATCATTCTGCTGTGCTGGAGCGGCGTCACCTCGCCGGAAGATCTGAAGAAGAAACGGCCGTATGTGTTGGTCGGCGCGTTTGTGGTCGGCATGCTGTTGACGCCGCCGGACGTGTTCTCGCAAACCCTGTTGGCAATACCGATGTATCTGCTGTTTGAAGTGGGAGTGTTCTTCGCTCGCTTCTATACCGGAAAACGTCGCCCGCAGGCGGAAGAAGAAGACGAAGGTGACGAACCCCCAGCCCCCTGATCCACATTGATTGCGAAGCCGCCCATTGGGCGGCTTTTGCTTTGGAAAAAACCATGTTTGATATCGGCGTTAATCTCACCAGCAGCCAATTCGCCAAAGACCGCCAGGCGGTGGTGGAACGCGCCCGCGTTGCGGGCGTGACGGGGATGTTGATTACCGGCACCGATCTGGCGGAGAGCCGCGAGGCCGCCGAACTGGCGCAGCAACATCCGGGCTACGGTTGGTCTACTGCCGGCGTGCATCCGCACTACGCCAGCGGTTGGGATGAACACACCGCCGAGCAGATTTATGCGTTGGCCGCGCGCCCTGAAGTGGCGGCGATCGGCGAATGCGGCCTGGATTTCAATCGCAACTTCTCGACGCCCGCGCAGCAGGAAGCGGCGTTCACCGCGCAGCTGGCGCTGGCGGCGGAGTTGGCGCTGCCGGTGTTTCTTCATTGCCGCGACGCACACGCACGTTTTGCCGAGCTACTGACGCCGTGGTTGGATAAACTGCCCGCGGCCGTGGTGCACTGCTTCACCGGCACCGCCGAAGAATTAACAAGCTGCCTGTCGCTGGGCCTGTCGATCGGGATTACCGGTTGGGTCTGCGACGAGCGGCGCGGCCTGGAATTGCGCGCCCTGTTGCCGCAGATCCCGGCCGAGCGTCTGTTGCTGGAAACGGACGCCCCTTATCTGTTGCCCCGGGATTTACAACCTAAACCCGCATCTCGCCGCAACGAACCCTGTTTCCTGCCCCATATCGTGCATCAGGTCGCCGTCTGGCGACAGGAAGAGCCGCAATGGCTGGGGCAAAAAACCGATGAGAACGCCCGCCGGCTATTCCGGCTGGTTTGAGCTAGGAGAAAACTATGAGCTATGCATTTCCGGGTACCTTCCCTGGTCGCCGTATGCGCCGCGTGCGCCGTCATGACTTCAGCCGCCGCCTGGTCGCCGAGAACCAACTGACGGTCAACGACCTGATTTATCCGGTGTTTGTCATGGAAGGTAGCAACCGTCAGGAAGAAGTGGCCTCGATGCCGGGCGTATCGCGCATGACGATCGATCTGCTGGTCAAGGAAGCGGAAACCATCGCCAAACTCGGCGTCCCGGTGATCTCCCTGTTCCCGGTGATCGAGCCGGGCTTGAAATCGCTGCATGCGGAAGAAGCCTATAACCCGGAAGGGTTGGTGCAGCGCACGGTGCGCGCGCTGAAAGACGCGGTGCCTGAGCTGGGCATTCTGACCGACGTAGCGCTCGATCCCTACACCACACATGGGCAGGACGGGGTCATCGATGAGCAGGGCTATGTGATTAACGACGTGACCAAAGACATCCTGGTGCGCCAGGCGCTGTCCCATGCCGAAGCGGGTGCCGAAATCGTGGCGCCGAGTGACATGATGGACGGCCGCATCGGGGCGATCCGCGATCGTCTGGAATTGCAGGGCCTGGTGAATACCCAGATTATGGCCTATTCCGCCAAGTATGCTTCCTGTTACTACGGCCCGTTCCGCGATGCGCTGGGCTCCAGCGGCAACCTGAAGGGCGGTAACAAGAAGACCTATCAGATGGATCCGGCCAACAGCGACGAAGCGCTGCAGGAGATTGCACAGGATCTGCAGGAAGGCGCGGACATGGTGATGGTGAAACCGGGCATGCCGTACCTCGACGTCGTACGCCGCGTGAAGGATACCTTCGGCGTGCCAACCTTCGCTTATCAGGTGTCCGGCGAGTACGCGATGCATATGGCGGCGATTCAGAACGGCTGGCTGCAAGAACAACCTGCGGTGATGGAGTCGTTGATGTGCTTCAAACGCGCCGGCGCCGACGGTGTGTTGACCTACTTCGCCAAGCGTGTTGCCCAGTGGCTGCACGACGACGCGATGCGTCGTTAAGCGCCAAATGAGCCAACAAAAAGGCGCCTGAGGGCGCCTTTTGCATTACATCTTCTGGAACTGTCGGTTGTCGATGCTTTGACTGACCTGTTTGTTGAGCAGGTTCAGCAACAACATGGAACGCGCCTCGCCGTCCGGCTCGGTGTAGATCGCCTGCAGCCCTTCGAATACGCCGTCGACGATCAGAACGGTATCCCCCGGCTGCGGGGTTTCCGGATCGACATAGGTTTCGCTGGCGTGCGTGCGTAGCTCATCGATCACCTTGCTCGGGATCACGCTCGGCAACGCGCCGAAACGCACGAAGTGGCTGACGCCGCGGGTGGCGCTGATGGTGGTGGTGTGAATGCGCTCCGGGTCGAACTCCACAAACAGATAGTTGGGAAACAGGGGTTCGCTGACCGCGATGCGCTTGCCGCGCACGATCTTTTCCAGCGTGATGATCGGGCTGAGGCAGTTTACCTGCTGCCGTTCCAGATGTTCCTGCGCTCGCAACAGCTGACCGCGTTTGCAATAAAGTAGATACCAGGATTCCATAATTTCACATGCCTTTCTGCCAGCCGGTAAGCATATCAAAAGCTATTCCGGATACATAGTGATGCAAGTTTCAGCGTGTAACATCACCTATCTCTATGAATATGCGGCTATTAGCGAGGGGTCACACACTTATCGATACGGCGCTGGTATAACAGAGGGCTGAAAATTTGTTACCGTCACAGTATGGCAAGGCGTTGCGCTACCGGCTGTGACGCTATTCATCGTTTTTGACCGAGGGGGAAAGAAATGGAGCTGTTTCTGTTGAGCAACGGCAAGCTGTCTGGCGAAGCCGAGCTGCTGGGGTACGCCAAAAGCCAACTGCTGGCGATGATTGCGCGTCGCGGCATCAAATCCGCCGTCTTTATCCCTTACGCCCTGATCCGTTATGACTACGACCAGCGTGCGCAGGAGCTGGCGCAAACGCTGGGCATCGAAGTCACCAGTATCCACCACGCCGCTTCGCCGGCGGCGGCGATCGCGCAGGCGGAGTGTATTTTGGTCAGCGGCGGCAATACCTGGTTGCTGAACCAAATGCTGCACGAACAAGGCCTGATCGTGCCTATCCAGCGCGCGGTGCGCGAGCGTGAGGTGCCTTACGTCGGCTGGAGCGCCGGTTGCAACGTGGCTACGCCGAGCATTCGTACCACCAATGATATGCCGGTGCGCTGCAGCGTGGTGCTGCCGGCGCTGGGGCTGTTCCCGGTGCAGATCAACCCGCATTACATCGACGCGCATATCAGCGGCCACATGGGCGAAACCCGTGACGAGCGCCTGGCGGAGTTCTGCGCGGTCAACCCGAGTGAATCGGTGGTGGCGCTGCGTGAAGGCAGCCTGCTGCACGTTGAAGGCGATGCGCTGCGTTACTTCAGCGCTAACGGGCAGGGCTTCAAGGTGTTCCGCCACGGCGAGGAGACGCGCGAATATCAGGATACGCGTGCGCTGGCCACGCTGGTGCCGTTCAACTGCGGCTGAGGGCCACCCCGCAGCGGGCGGCGTTAACAAAATTGCAGCAACAACCGTGAAGAGGGCTTATAATGCCCTCCCCACTGGCCGTTATAATGATCAGCATGAAATACCGTGACTTACGCGATTTCCTCTCGTTGCTGGAGAAGAGAGGGGAACTAAAACGCATCAGCCAGCCGATCGATCCTTACCTGGAAATGACGGAGATTGCCGATCGCACCCTGCGGGCGGGCGGCCCGGCATTGCTGTTTGAAAACCCGAAAGGCTACGACATGCCGGTGCTGTGCAACCTGTTCGGCACCGCCAATCGCGTGGCGATGGGCATGGGGCAGGAAGACATCAGCGCGCTGCGCGAAGTCGGCAAACTGCTGGCGTTCCTCAAAGAGCCTGAGCCGCCGAAAGGCTTCCGCGATCTGTTCGACAAAATGCCGAAGTTCAAGCAGGTGCTGAACATGCCGACCAAGGTGCTGGGGTCCGCGCCTTGTCAGGAGCAGGTATGGCAGGGTGAGGATGTCGATCTGGGCCGTATTCCGGTGATGCACTGCTGGCCGGAAGACGCCGCGCCGCTGATCACCTGGGGGCTGACGGTGACCCGTGGCCCGCATAAGGAACGGCAAAATCTCGGCATCTATCGCCAGCAGGTGCTGGGCAAGAACAAAGTGATTATGCGCTGGCTGTCGCATCGCGGCGGCGCGCTGGATTATCAGGAGTGGTGCCAGGCGCACCCCGGCGAGCGTTTCCCGGTTGCGGTGGCGCTGGGCGCCGATCCCGCCACCATCCTCGGTGCGGTCACGCCGGTGCCGGATACCCTGTCTGAATACGCTTTTGCCGGGCTGCTGCGCGGCAATAAAACCGAAGTGGTCAAGTGCCTTTCCAACGATCTGGAAGTGCCCGCCAGCGCCGAAATCGTGCTGGAAGGCTATATCGAGCCGGGTGAAATGGCGCCGGAAGGCCCTTACGGCGACCACACCGGTTACTACAATGAAATCGACCAGTTCCCGGTGTTCACCGTCACCCACATCACCCAGCGCCGCAACGCGATCTACCACTCGACCTATACCGGCCGCCCGCCGGATGAGCCGGCGATCCTGGGCGTGGCGCTGAACGAAGTGTTCGTGCCGATCCTGCAAAAACAGTTCCCGGAAATTGTCGATTTCTATCTGCCGCCGGAAGGGTGCTCGTACCGCCTGGCGGTAGTGACCATGAAAAAACAGTACGCCGGCCACGCTAAACGCGTGATGATGGGCGTCTGGTCGTTCCTGCGGCAGTTTATGTACACCAAATTTGTTATCGTCTGTGATGACGACGTCAATGCGCGCGACTGGAACGACGTGATTTGGGCGATCACCACACGAATGGATCCGGCAAGGGATACCGTTCTGGTGGAGAATACGCCGATCGACTATCTGGACTTCGCCTCGCCGGTTTCCGGCCTGGGTTCGAAGATGGGGCTGGACGCCACCAATAAATGGCCGGGTGAAACCGATCGCGAATGGGGCCGTCCGATTCAGATGGATGAAAAGGTACGTGCGCGCGTCGACGAAATCTGGGATGAGCTCGCAATCTTCAGTGACAGGGAGCCGACGCTGTAGCGTCAGGCCCTGTTCTCAGCTTTGCATTGATGACCCGACAGAGGGAACGCATGACAATATTGAGCTGTAAAGTGACCTCGGTAGAGGCCATTACCGATACGGTTTATCGGGTACGTCTGGTGCCCGAGCAGCCGTTTTCTTTCAAGGCAGGGCAATATCTGATGGTGGTGATGGACGAGCGCGACAAGCGTCCGTTCTCGCTGGCATCAACCCCGACGCAGCAAGATTACATCGAGCTGCACATCGGCGCTTCGGAGCTGAATCTGTACGCAATGGCAGTGATGGATCGCATCCTGAAAGAGCAGGCGATCACCGTCGACGTGCCGCACGGCGACGCCTGGCTGCGGGAAGAGGGCAGCCGTCCGCTGGTGCTGATCGCCGGCGGCACAGGTTTCTCTTACGCGCGTTCAATCTTGTTGACCGCGTTGGAGCAGCAGCCCGATCGCGACATTTCGATCTACTGGGGCGGGCGTGAGCTGAAGCACCTGTACGATTTGAGCGAGCTGGAAGCGCTGTCGTTGCAGCATCCGAATCTGAAGGTGATCCCGGTGGTCGAGCAGCCGGAAGCCGAATGGCGCGGCCGCAGCGGCACCGTGCTCAGCGCGGTGCTGCAGGATTTCGGCACGCTGGCGGAGCACGACATCTATATCGCCGGGCGTTTCGAGATGGCGAAAATCGCCCGTGAGCGTTTCTGCGCCGAGCGCGGCGCGCTGGAAGCGCATATGTTCGGCGATGCGTTTTCGTTTATCTGACCGATGCGGTGCGCAGTGAACGGGGTGGCCGAGGGTCGCCCCGTTTTTATTTGGGCGCCGGCAAACTTCAGGCATAAAAAACCCGCCCCTGACAGGCGGGAAGAACGGCAACTAAACTTGGCGGGATGCCGCGATTTGAAGTGGTGACGCGGTCATCCCAAGATAGACACAGCTAAACGCGTTCGAAGACGGTGGCGATGCCCTGGCCCAGGCCGATGCACATGGTCGCCAGGCCGAACTGCGCGTCGCGACGTTCCATGTTGTTCAACAGGGTGGTCGAGATGCGGGAGCCTGAACACCCCAGCGGGTGGCCGAGCGCGATGGCGCCGCCGTTCAGGTTGATCTTGTCGTCGATGCTGTCCATCAGCCCCAGATCCTTGATGCACGGCAGCGACTGGGCGGCGAACGCCTCGTTCAGCTCGAACAGATCGATGTCCTGCACGCTCAGACCGGCGCGTTTCAGCGCCAGCTTGCTGGCCGGCACCGGGCCGTAACCCATGATGGAAGGATCGCAGCCGACGACCGCCATCGAGCGGATGCGGGCGCGGGCTTTCAAACCGAGCGCTTTGGCGCGCGATTCGCTCATCAGCAGCATGGCGGAAGCGCCGTCCGACAGGGCGGAAGAACTGCCGGCGGTGACGGTGCCGTTGACCGGATCGAACGCCGGACGCAGGGCCGACAGGCTTTCGACGGTGGTTTCCGGGCGAATGACTTCATCGAAATCGTAACGGGTCAGCACGCCATCGGCGTCGTGGCCGTTGGTCGGTATGATCTCGTTTTTAAAGTAGCCCGCCAGCGTTGCCGCATGCGCGCGCTGGTGGGAGCGGGCGGCGAACTCATCCTGCATCTGGCGGCTGATGTTGTGCATCTTGGCCAGCATTTCGGCGGTCAGCCCCATCATCCCGGCGGCTTTGGCCACGCTGCGGCTCAGCCCCGGATGGAAATCCACGCCGTGGTTCATCGGCACATGACCCATGTGTTCCACGCCGCCGATCAGGCTGACGTGCGCGTCGCCGACCATGATGGCGCGCGCCGCGTCGTGCAGCGCCTGCATCGAAGAGCCGCACAGGCGGTTGACGGTCACCGCCGGCACGCGGTGCGGGATCTCGGCCAGCAGCGCGGCGTTACGGGCGATGTTGAAGCCTTGCTCCAGCGTCTGCTGCACGCAGCCCCAGTAAATGTCATCGATCTCGGCGGCATCCAGCGCCGGGTTGCGGCTCAGCACTTCACGCATCAGGTGAGCGGAGAGATCTTCGGCGCGCACCTGGCGGAAGGCGCCGCCCTTGGAGCGGCCCATCGGCGTGCGTACGGCATCAACAATAACTACGTTTTCCATCTTTATGACCTCATGCCGGTTGGCGGGTAGCGACGTCGGACAGCGGTGTCGCCACCGGGTAGTAGCTTTCATTGCGTTCGGCCTTGGCGCGCAGACCGGCCGGCACCTGATACAGCGCGCCGAGATGTGCGTAACGCTGGGCCAGCTCAACGTAGTTGGCGGTGCCGAGCGTATCCAGGTAGCGGAACGCGCCGCCGTGGAACGGAGGGAAGCCAATGCCGTAGACCAACGCCATATCGGCTTCCGCCGGGCTGGCGACGATCTTCTCTTCCAGGCAGCGAACCACTTCGTTGATCATCGGGATCATCATGCGCGCGATGATTTCTTCGTCGCTGATGGTCTGGCGCGGTTGGCTCACTTCGGCCAGCAGCGCATCGGTCTGCTCGTCGTTGTCCTTGCGCGGTTTGCCTTTGCTGTCCTGGCTGTAACGGTAGAAGCCCAGCTGATTTTTCTGACCGAAGCGCTGGTTGTCGAACATCACGTCAATGGCGTCGCGATAGTCTTTGCTCATGCGATCCGGGAAGCCGGCGGCCATTACCGCCTGCGCGTGGTGCGCGGTGTCGATGCCCACGACGTCGAGCAGGTAGGCCGGGCCCATCGGCCAGCCGAACTGTTTTTCCATCACTTTATCAATCTGACGGAAGTCGGCGCCGTCGCGCAGCAGCAGGCTGAAGCCGGCGAAATACGGGAACAGCACGCGGTTGACAAAGAAGCCCGGACAGTCGTTCACCACGATCGGCGTTTTGCCCATGCGGCTGGCGTAGGCCACCACTTTGGCGATGGTGTCGTCGCTGGTCTGTTCGCCGCGGATTATTTCAACCAGCGGCATGCGGTGTACCGGGTTAAAGAAGTGCATGCCGCAGAAGTTTTGCGGGCGCTTCAGCGATTTTGCCAGGTGATTAATCGGAATGGTCGAGGTGTTCGACGCCAGAACGGTGTCCTCACCGATCAGGTTTTCCACTTCCGACAGCACGGCGGCTTTGACCTTCGGATTCTCGACGACCGCCTCAACGATCACCTGTGCGCGCTCGATGCCGGCGTAGTCCAGCGTCGGTTGAATGGTCGACAGCACCTGCGCCATTTTCAGGCCATCCAGCTTGCCGCGCTCCAGTTGCTTATTGAGCAGCTTGGCCGCTTCGCTCATGCCCAGCGTCAGCGACTTGTCGCTGATGTCTTTCATGATCACCGGCACGCCTTTCAGCGCCGATTGGTAGGCGATGCCGCCGCCCATGATGCCGGCGCCCAGCACCGCCGCCTGTTTCGGCGCATCCACATTCTTGGCCAGCTTTTTCGCCTGGCCCTTCACGAACTGGTCGTTAAGGAAGATGCCGACCAGCGCGCGCGCTTCGTTGGAACGCGCCAACGGCACGAAGCTGGCGGTTTCCAGTTTCAGCGCTTCATCGCGGCCCAGCTTGGCGGCGGCTTCAATGGTCTTCACCGCGGTCATCGGCGCCGGGTAATGTTTCCCGGCGGTCTGCAGCACCATGCCTTTGGCGGTGGTGAAGCTCATCGCGGCTTCAATCGGGCTGAGCTTCAGCGGCTCCAGCTTAGGTTGACGCGCGGCGCGCCAGTCCAGCTTGCCGTCGATCGCCTGTTGCAGCATTTTCAGCGCCGCTTCGGCCAGTTTTTCCGGTGCCACTACCGCATCCACCAGACCGACTTTCAACGCGTCTTTGGCGCTGACGTCTTTGCCGGCGGCGATGATTTCCAGCGCGCTGTCGTTACCCAGCAGGCGCGGCAGGCGGACGGAACCGCCGAAGCCCGGCATGATGCCCAATTTGGTTTCCGGCAGGCCGATGCGCGCGTCCGGTGAGGCGACGCGGAAATCGGTCGCCAGAATGCATTCGCAACCGCCGCCGAGCGCATAGCCGTTAATGGCCGAAATGGTCGGCACCGGCAAATCTTCCAGCCGGTTAAAGACGTTGTTGGCGAACACCAGCCACTCTTGCAGCTTTTCAGCCGGTGCGGCGAACAGAGAAAGGAATTCGGTGATATCGGCGCCGACGATAAACGCGGCTTTGGAGGAGCGCAGCAGCAGCCCCTTCAGCTCAGGCTGGTTTTCCAGCACGGTGAGCGCTTCGCCCAGGCTGGCGACGGTGCGGGTGTCCAGCTTGTTGACCGAGCCCGGTGCGTTGAACACCAGCTCGGCGATGCCGTTATCGAGCCAGTGCAGTTGTAATGTTTCGCCTTGGTAGAGCATGTCTATCTCCTGAATCAGCGTATGATCTGGTATGACCAGATGATGAGGAGTGTGGTTTTTATGTTAAAAATATGCAAATGAGAGATTGCATATTTGCTGGTCGGATCACATCTCGCCAAGTTAGTTTTTTGATTTAAAACGAAGTTATATTTTATGTGCTATCGGCATTTGCTGGAGTCTGTCGGCCCTCATACACTTGCCTGCAGCGATTTAGCATTCAGACGAGGTAAGGCATGACTAAGGCGGCTTGTGTCAAACGCAGCGGCTTATGGAGTATTCCCGCCAGAACCATGACGCTGGCGTGTCTGTTGGTATTTATGGCGCAGATGGCGACGACCGTGTACCTGCCTTCGCTGCCGACGGTGATGCGCGAGTTGGCAATGAGCCGGCGCGCCACCGAGCTGTCCATTTCGATCTTCGTCATCGGCGCTGCCTTGCCGGTGCTGTTCTGGGGCGCGGCTGCCGATCGCTTTGGCCGCCGAGCGCCGCTGACGCTTTCCCTGCTGCTTTTCATTGGCTGCAGCGGGCTGTTGGCGCTGTGCAGCAACGGTGCCCAGCTGCTAGCGCTGCGCGCGCTGCAGGGTGTGGGCGCCGGTGGCGCGGCGATCATTGCACGCATCATCGTGCGGGATAACTGGAGCGGTGACGAGCTGGCGCGCCGGCTGTCGGTGCTCTCTATCGCTTTTATCACCGCGCTGGGCGGCGGTCAGTTCGTCGGCGGCCTGCTCAGCCAATATTCGCACTGGCAGATGGGCTTCGTCTTGATGGGTGCCACCGGTTTGGCCATTCTGGCGCTGATGGCGACGCTGCCGCTGGAGGCGGGGCGCGATCGCGGGCCTCGCCCGGCGATGACGGCTACCTACTTCGCCATCCTGCAGCGGCCGGGATTTTTTTGGCCGGCCTGCGTCGGCGGGCTGGGTTTCGCCACCACGGTGACGTTGCAGGAGGTGAGCCCGTTCGTCATGCAACAGGGTTTTGGTCTCAACGTCACGGCGTTCGGCGCGCTGGGCTTGGTGATCGGCATCGCCTACTTTAGCGGCGCGTTGACGGTGAACCGTACGGTGGCGCGCGTCGGCGGGAAAAAACTGATGCAAACCGGCAGCGGCATCGTGGCCCTGGCGACGGTGGCGATCCTGATATTGTGGTGGAGCGGCATTCTGGCCGGCCTTTCCGGTATGGCGCTGTTCATCGCGCTGTATTGCCTGACTATTTTTGGCCAGGCGGTGTTGTTTCCCAACAGCATGGCGATGGCGGTCAGCGACGCCAAAGAGTACGGTGCCTATGCGATGGCGCTGTGCGGCTTTCTGCAGCAGTGTCTGGCGGGCGTCGCCGCGGCCGGCGCGGTGTTGTTGGAGCACCATGGCCTGTGGGCGCTGGCGATAGCGGTGCTCGGCCTGGCCGGTTGGCTAATGGTTAAACTGCGGATGTAACGGCATTTGCAGGGAATTGCGAGCTGCTCCGCATGCCCAACGCGATGAGGTTGGTGCGTCGGAGCGCTGTGTTAAGATGGCTTCTTTCGTGCTAAGGCATAAGGGTACTGTGATGGAAACGCTGGCTTCTTTGTATAACGACCACCTGGCAGAGCTGCAAAAACGCGCGCGCGAAGTGCTGGAGCGCAACAAGTTGGATGCGCTGCTGATTCACTCCGGAGAACTGCAAAAGGTATTTTTGGACGACCATAGCTATCCGTTCAAAGTGAACGCGCATTTCAAAGCCTGGGTGCCGGTGACGTCGGTGCCGAACTGCTGGTTGTGGATCGACGGTGTTAACAAGCCGAAGCTGTGGTTCTACTCCCCGGTTGACTACTGGCACAGCGTAGAGCCGCTGCCGGACAGTTTCTGGACCAAATCCCTTGAATTGATGCCGCTGGCCAACGCCGACGCCATCGCCCAGCAGCTTCCGCCGCAGCGCGAGCGCGTGGGCTATATCGGTTATGCGCAACAGCGCGCCCGCGATCTCGGCATCCCTTCCGAGAACATCAACCCGAAAGCGGTGTTGAACTACCTGGATTTCCACCGTTCGATCAAAACCGGCTATGAGCTGGCCTGCATGCGCGAAGCGCAGAAGACGGCGGTAACCGGCCATCGTGCGGCGCATGAGGCCTTCCTCTCCGGCATGAGCGAGTTCGACATCAACCTGGCCTACCTGACGGCGACCGGCCACCGCGATACCGACGTACCTTACGACAACATCGTGGCGCTGAACGAACACGCTTCGGTGCTGCACTACACCAAGCTGGATCATCAGCCGCCGGCCGAATCCCTGAGTTTCCTGATCGACGCCGGCGCGGAATATAACGGCTACGCCGCCGATCTGACCCGCACCTACGCGGCGCAAAGCGGCAGCGAGTTCGCCCACCTGGTGAAAGATCTCAACGCTGAACAGCTGGCGCTGATCGATACCATCAAGACCGGCGTGCGCTATACCGACTACCATGTGCAGATGCACCAGCGCATCGCCAAGCTGCTCAAGAATCACAAGTTGGTGAGCGGCCTCAGCGAAGAGGCGATGGTGGAAACGGGCATCACCACGCCGTTCCTGCCGCACGGGCTGGGCCACCCGCTGGGCCTGCAGGTGCACGACGCCGCCGGCTTTATGCAGGACGAGCAAGGCACCCATCTGGCGGCGCCGTCCAAGTATCCGTTCCTGCGTTGCACCCGCGTGTTGCAGCCGGGCATGGTGTTGACTATCGAGCCGGGTCTGTACTTCATCGAATCGCTGTTGGCGCCGTGGCGCAGCGGTGAGTTCAAGCAGCACTTCGCCTGGGATCGCATCGATGCGCTGAAGCCGTATGGCGGCATCCGTATCGAAGACAACATCGTGATCCACGAAAAGCGCATCGAGAACATGACGCGCGATCTGAACCTGGCCTGATGCGGCCGTACCCGATACCGGCGGAAGCAACCAGCTTTACCGAAGAAATAAAGAAGAGCCGTTTTATCACCCTGCTGGCGCCGACCAGCGGGGTAGAAGCGGCAAAGGCGTTTATTCAGCAGGTGCGGGATGAGCACCCGGCGGCGCGGCACCATTGTTGGGCTTTCGTCGCCGGCAGCCCCGATGACTCGCAGCAGCTGGGGTTTTCCGACGACGGAGAACCGTCGGGCACCGCCGGCAAACCGATCCTCGCGCAGCTGATGGGCAGCGGTATCGGCGAAGTGACCGCCGTGGTCGTTCGTTACTATGGCGGGGTCAAGCTGGGCACCGGCGGGCTGGTGAAAGCCTATGGCAACGGTGTTCAACAGGCGTTGAAGCAGTTGGCGTTGGCGCAAAAGGTGCCGGAAGCCGAATATATCTTGCAGTGCGACTATGCGCAGCTGGCGCTGGTGGAGAACTTGCTGCAGCAAACTGCAGGTCGGATCTTACAGGGCGAATACGGCGCCGCCGTCGTACTGCACCTGGCGTTGCCGGCCACCGAGGTCGAGCTGTTTGGAAATAAATTGCGTGATCTCAGTCGCGGTAATTTGCAATTAACCCCCATTTCGCAATAATTCCTCCCAATTGAATTGTTAAGGATCGTGCTGAAATGCATTTTCGCGCCATAACCCGTATCGTTGGTCTGCTGGTCATCCTGTTCTCGGGGACGATGTTTATTCCCGGCCTGGTGGCATTGATTTACCGCGATGGGGCGGGGCGTGCATTCAGCCAAACCTTCTTCGTGGCGCTGACTATCGGCCTGATGCTGTGGTGGCCGAACCGCAAACAGAAACACGAGCTGAAGCCCCGAGAAGGCTTTCTGATCGTCGTGCTGTTCTGGACCGTGCTGGGCAGCGTGGGGGCATTGCCGTTCCTGTTTTCGGAACGGCCCAACCTGTCGCTGACCGACGCCTTCTTTGAATCCTTCTCGGGATTGACGACCACCGGTGCGACGACGCTGGTGGGATTGGACTCGCTGCCGAAGGCCATTCTGTTCTATCGCCAAATGCTGCAATGGATGGGCGGCATGGGGATCATCGTGTTGGCGGTGGCGATACTGCCGATACTCGGCGTCGGCGGCATGCAGCTGTATCGGGCGGAAATGCCCGGGCCGCTGAAAGACAACAAGATGCGTCCACGCATCGCCGAAACCGCCAAAACCCTGTGGCTAATCTATGTATTGCTGACCGTCGCCTGTGCGCTGGCGCTCTGGGGGGCTGGGATGTCGGTGTTCGACGCCATCGGCCACAGTTTCTCGACCATCGCCATCGGCGGTTTTTCTACCCACGACGCCAGTATCGGTTATTACGCCAGTCCGACCATCAACACCATCATCGCCGTGTTCCTGCTGATTTCCGGCTGTAACTACGGCCTGCACTTCGCTTTGCTAAGCGGCCGCAGTCTGAAGGTGTATGGGCGCGATCCTGAATTCCGCATGTTCATCTTCGTCCAGTTGACGCTGGTGGTGGTATGTACGTTGGTGCTCTGGGGACATGGCGTCTATAAGAGCGGTATGGAAACGCTCAATCAGGCGTTCTTCCAGGTGGTATCGATGGCGACCACGGCCGGTTTTACGACCGACAGCATCGCCAAGTGGCCGCTGTTTCTGCCTATGTTGTTGCTGTGTTCGGCGTTCATCGGCGGTTGCGCCGGCTCGACCGGCGGTGGCCTGAAGGTGATCCGTATCCTGCTTCTGTACCTGCAGGGCTCGCGCGAGTTGAAAAGGTTGGTGCACCCCAACGCGGTCTATACCATCAAATTGGGCAACCGCGCGCTGCCGGAACGCATCCTGGAGGCGGTATGGGGATTCTTCTCTGCCTATGCGCTGGTGTTTATCGTCAGCATGCTGGCGATCATTGCCACCGGCGTTGACGACTTTTCCGCGTTCGCCGCAGTGACGGCAACGCTCAATAACCTCGGCCCCGGCTTGGGCGTAGTGGCGGATAACTTCACCACGATGCCGGCGGCGGCCAAGTGGATCCTGGTGGTGACGATGCTGTTCGGGCGCCTGGAAGTGTTCACATTGCTGGTGCTGTTCACGCCAACCTTCTGGCGTGAGTGAGCCTGATATAAGGAGTACGCCATGAAGGCATTGATACTTTATTCGAGCCGTGACGGGCAAACACGCGCTATCGCTTCTTATATAGCAAGCAAGCTGCAGGACACGCTGCGTTGTGAGGTGCTCGATCTGCTGCAGGCGGAACAGGTCGATCTTAGCCAGTATCAGCAGGTGATGATCGGCGCTTCTATCCGTTACGGGCACTTTAACCCGGCGCTGGATAAATTCGTCAAGCGCCATGCCGAGCAACTGAATCGAATGCCGAGCGCGTTCTTTGCCGTGAACCTGACTGCGCGTAAACCGGAAAAGCGCTCGCCGCAAACCAACGCTTATACCCGCAAGTTCCTGCTGGCCTCGCCGTGGCAGCCAAAACAGTGCGCGGTGTTTGCCGGCGCATTGCGTTATCCGCGCTATCGCTGGTTCGACCGCATCATGATTCAATTTATTATGCGTATGACGGGCGGTGAAACGGATACCAGTAAGGAAGTGGAGTACACCGATTGGCAGCAGGTCGACCGTTTCGCCCAAGAATTTAGCCAGATCCAGTACGAAAAGTGACAAAAATGCGGGTTTGGCCAGCGTTTTGCCGAAAAAACCCGCGCTTGAAAAGTTTTTTGCAATTAGGGGTTGCGGCCCGCCGAGAACTCCCTATAATGCGCCTCCACTGACCGGGAACAACGACTGACAAGCCGCCGGGTCAGCGAGAGGAAAGCGAAATAAACGCTTGACTCTCAGGGCGAAAAGCGTAATATACGCAGCCCGCGCCGATGAGTTTCTCGGCACTGCTCTTTAACAATTTATCAGACAATCTGTGTGGGCACTCCACAAGACGATATCCAGCATCTTCGGATGCAAAAAAATATCAAGTCTTGAAGAGTGACTAACTGAAGTAAAATTCATGCAGTAAATCTTTGAGCATCGCTTCTCGAGTGGAAGCAAATCAAGCTTTTAATTGAAGAGTTTGATCATGGCTCAGATTGAACGCTGGCGGCAGGCTTAACACATGCAAGTCGAGCGGTAGCACA
>NZ_FXUD01000007.1:0-256758 GCF_900182895.1 Serratia sp. CC22-02
ACCTTCCTGATGTTCGTGGAATACGCCCGCAACGCGGTGCGCATGGCGGCGCTGATGAAGCTGCGCAACGTGTTCGTCTACACCCACGACTCCATCGGTCTGGGCGAAGACGGCCCGACCCACCAGCCGGTGGAGCAGCTGGCGAGCCTGCGCGTGACCCCGAACATGAGCACCTGGCGCCCGTGCGACCAGGTGGAGTCGGCGGTGGCGTGGCAGTACGGCATCGAGCGCAACGACGGCCCGACCACCCTGGTGTTCTCGCGTCAGAACCTGACCCAGCAGCCGCGCACCGCAGAGCAGCTGGCGAACGTGTACCGCGGCGGCTACGTGCTGAAAGACTGCGCGGGCACGCCGGACGTCATCCTGATTGCCACCGGCTCCGAAGTGGGCATCACGGTGGAAGCGGCGGACAAGCTGACCGCGGCGGGCCGCAAGGTGCGCGTGGTGTCGATGCCGTCGACCGACGCGTTCGACAAGCAGGATGCGGCGTACCGCGAGTCGGTGTTGCCGGCGGCGGTAACGGCGCGCGTGGCGGTGGAAGCGGGTATCGCGGACTACTGGTACAAGTACGTGGGCCTGAACGGCGCCATCGTGGGCATGACCACCTTCGGTGAGTCGGCGCCGGCGGAGCAGCTGTTCGCCGAGTTCGGCTTCACCGTGGACAACGTGGTGGCCAAGGCGCAGGCGCTGCTGAAGTAAGCGGCCTGGCGCAAGCCGATAAAAAAGCCGGTCATCGTGACCGGCTTTTTTTATGCCATCACCCGATGAATCTGCAAATATTGCAGCAGCATGATGGTCTTGCCGTCTTTAATGCGGCCGTCGGCGATCATCGCCACCGCTTCGCTGAACGGCAGTTCGATCACTTCGATATCTTCATCTTCAATGCCGCCGCCGGCCGCGCGCCGCTCATCGTCATGGTATTCGGCGATAAAGAAGTGCACGATCTCGGTCACGCCGCCCGGCGACATGTAGGCTTCGAAGATTTTCTTGACCTCGCTCACCTGGAAGCCGGTTTCCTCCACCGCTTCGCGGCGCGCGCACTGCTCCGGCGAATCGGCGTCCAGCAGGCCGGCGCAGGCCTCGAGCAACATGCCGCTTTCGTTGCCGTTGACATAAGTCGGCATGCGGAACTGGTTGGTCAGCACCACCGTGCCCTTGGCGCGGTTGTACAGCAAAATGGTGGCGCCGTTGCCGCGATCGTAGACCTCACGCACCTGTTGCACCGAACCGCCGTTTTTGCGTTTCAGATCGAACGTGTACTTGTGCAGCACATACCAGTTGTCCGACAGCAGCTCTTTCTTCACATTCTCAATTTTTGACGACATGCCCTTTTCCCTTGAGTAGTAACCTGAAGATCATACCGCGATTGCGCTGCGCCGCGGCAGACGATTTGCAACAAAAATCACACCGCACCCCGCCGGACAAGCCGGAACTTAACATTGCTTAAAATAATGGAAAATAAGTCGCGCTCAGGCGCATGACATTGCATAAAACCCAGTGCGATTCGCCCCCCCAAAGACAAATCGCCGGAGGAAACCAGCCCGCCGCTGAACATCGGCGGGCATTTCGCTATTCATTTGATTATACGACGACAATTGTTCCCGTTTTGTTGACAACTTGATACAAATCGCGGTGCATTTTAGTTGCAAAAGTTATAGTTTTGCTTTCGAATGAAACTGGCGAAGCGCCTCACCTGAGAGAAGGATCCATGATTGCTTGTTAAACGTTCCGTGACCGGCAGCCTGGCCAGAGCGCTGTTCGGCATCGTGATACTGTCGGTGCTCGCCACCGGGTTGGCGTTGACCACCGTCGCCGGCAGCCAGAGCGACGCCGAAGCGATCAATATCGCCGGTTCGCTGCGCATGCAAAGCTACCGGCTGGCCTTCGATCTCGACCAGCAGAGCCCGGAGCTGGAGCTGCACCTGCAGCAGTACCGGCAATCTTTACAGGCGCCGGCGCTGCAAAAGCTGGCGCGGTTTTACGTACCGGCCGAGGTGCGGAATCACTATCTGGCGCTGCAACGGGCATGGCAAACGATGGAGCGCCAGATCCGCGGCGGGCAGGCGGCTGCCTACCGGGCGGAGGTCGCCGGCTACGTCAACCGCGTCGATCATTTCGTTTCTGCCCTGCAGCGCTATTCCGAGCTGAAACTCACCCTGGTGGCCGCCGTCAGCGTGATCGGTTACGCCGCCATCATTGGCCTGGTGCTGTTCTGCATTCGCTTTATGCGCCGCCAGGTGGTCACGCCGCTGCAGCATCTGGTCGACGCCAGCCAGCGCGTGCAGCAGCGCGACTTCAGCCACCCGCAGCTGGACGTGGCGCTGCCGAACGAGCTCGGCGTGCTGTCGCAAACCTTCAGCGCCATGTCGGACGAGCTGGCCCGGCTCTATCAGTCGCTGGAGCTGAAAGTGCAGGAAAAGACTCGGCGCCTGCAGCAGGCCAACGAAACGCTGGAGGTACTGTATCGCTGTTCGCAGGCGCTGAGCGTGCGCCAGATCGATCAGCAGGCGTTCGAGAATGTGCTGCGCATTGTGCGCCAAAGCGAACGGCTGCGCTGCATCCGGCTGAACGTGGCGGACGACCACGGCCAATGGCAACTGAACGAAGGGGAACCGGCGCCGACGCAAGCCTGGAACACGCTGCCGATCACCCAGAGCGACAAACCGCTTGGCGAGCTGCGTTGGCAGCCCGAGGCGCACCCGCCGCATCCTCATCTGATGCAGAGCCTGGCTAACATGCTGGGCCGCGGCGTCTACTTCAACCGGGCGCAAAAGCAGCACCAATATTTGCTGTTGATGGAAGAGCGCGCGACCATCGCCCGGGAGCTGCACGATTCGCTGGCGCAGACGCTGTCGTTCCTGCGCATTCAGCTTACGCTGCTCAGGCGCGCCACCGATGCGCCGGCGGCGCAGGTGATTATCGACGATTTCGATCGCACGCTGGCCGATGCCTATCGCCAACTGAGAGAATTACTGGCCACCTTCCGTCTCAATATTCAGGAGGCGGACCTGAACGCCGCGCTGGAGCAGCTGTTGCAGCCATTAAAGGCTCTAACCCCCGCGCGGATTCAGTTACACTGTCGGCTACCTTCGCAGGCGCTCAATGCCCAGCAGCAGGTGCACGCGCTGCAGATCGTACGCGAAGCGGTGCTCAATGCCGTCAAGCACGCCGGGGCGAATGAAATCACCCTGTGCTGCGAAGTCAACGCCGCAGGCGGCAACGTATTCAGCATTATCGACGACGGTTGCGGCATCGCCAGTCTGGAGGAACCGGAAGGGCATTACGGCTTGACCATCATGAGCGAACGCGCGGCGCGATTGGGAGGAACGCTGCACATTCGGCGCAGAAACGGCGGCGGCACGGCGGTCTGCCTGACATTCCCGCCCTGACCTCGCCGCTGTTCACTTTGCGTTACGGCTGCCGCCGGGCAGAAGGCCGCCCGGGGAGGTTTGCGGCGAAGATTGCCGCTATTTTTGAAGAGACAGTCCCACTGTGAAGCACGCCCCAGGGCGCGTTTGAGTGGCTTTACTTGCTACAGGGAGCATATTTCATGGTGATGAAGCAATACCGAGTCATGATCGTTGACGATCATCCGTTGATGCGGCGCGGCATCAAACAACTGCTGGGACTGGATGCGCGATTTGGCGTGGTGGCAGAGGCCGGGAACGGCAGTGAGGCGGTTGCGCTGGCACTGCAGCACACGCCGGACGTGATCTTGTTGGATCTGAACATGAAAGGCATGTCCGGGCTGGACACGCTGCGGGCCCTGCGCGACGAAGGCGTGGATGCGCGCATCATCGTGCTGACGGTTTCCGACGCGCGCAGCGATCTGTATGCGCTGATCGACGCCGGCGCCGACGGCTACCTGCTGAAGGACAGCGAGCCGGAACAGCTGCTGGAACACATCAGCGCCGCCGCCGAAGGGCAGAACGTGATCAGCGACGCCATGGCCGACTATTTGCTGGCGCGCGGCGAGCAACGCGATCCCTTCGCCGCCTTGACCGAACGCGAGCTGGACGTCTTGCAAGAGGTGGCGCGCGGCCTGTCCAACAAGCAGGTGGCGGCGCAGTTGCATATCTCTGAAGAAACCGTGAAGGTGCACATCCGCAACATACTGCGCAAGCTGGACGTGCGTTCTCGCGTGGCGGCGACGGTGATGTACCTGGAGCACAAAAGTCAATGATCGCCCCGCCCCGGCCAATGCGCCGGGGCAGCTTACTCGATGGCGCTGAGCAGCGCCTGATGATGCTGGTGCACCCAGCTCTTGTTGAACGGCCCCCAGCTTTCCAACTGATAAAAACCGTCGTTGTTGCGCACGCCCTGCTGCACGAACTGCAGCTCGACGCCCATGCCGGGCAGCGCCTTCAGCACATCCTGCAACGTGCGGCGCGGCCAGCCGGTCAGCGCCATCAACCGCGGCACATTGGGCCGCTCACTGTGGCTGATCAGCCAGCACAAATAAAGCCGACGGGCAAATACCGGGTTAATTCCCATGCCAAGCTCCTGCTGTAAGGTAAGTCCAGTTTTTACTTTCCGGTTCCCTGCGGCGAAGAGATGCGCAAGGCCTTTGATAGTAATAAAAATGTCTTAATAGCGTACAATTACCGACGCCAGTACACCCACGCCGTTTTCCGCTACCGTTATTTACACTATCTCCTTTTTTTCTCCACGCTTTCCTCGGCTATCCCGAGTAAAGTGCAATAGCGCCGGAATCCTTCCCTGCCGCTGAAATGCATAATTCTGATGCGTTTTAAAGATAGAACAAGTCATAACGAGGTTCGCGCTGCATGGCCAATTTTTTTATTGATCGCCCGATTTTTGCCTGGGTGCTGGCAATTATTCTTTGCCTGACCGGGGCGTTGGCGATTTCTTCCCTACCGGTAGAACAATACCCGAATTTGGCGCCGCCGAACGTGCGCATCAGCGCAACTTACCCAGGTGCTTCGGCGCAAACGCTGGAAAACACCGTTACCCAAATCATTGAACAGAATATGACCGGCCTCGACAACATGATGTATATGTCGTCGCAGAGCACCAATACCGGCCAGGCCACCGTCACGCTGACGTTCGAAGCCGGCACCGATCCCAACGAGGCGATGCAGCAGGTGCAAAACCAGCTGCAGGCGGCGATCAAACGTCTGCCGCAGGCGGTGCAGAATCAGGGGGTCACGGTGTCGAAATCCGGCGACACCACGCTGATGATGGTGGCGTTCGTCTCCACCGACAACAGCATGGACAAGCAGGACATTGCCGATTACATCGTCTCCAACCTGCAGGATCCGCTCAGCCGCATCAACGGCGTCGGCAGCATGGACGTGTACGGCTCGCAATACGCCATGCGCATCTGGCTCGATCCCAACAAGCTCAACAGCTACCAGCTCACGACCCAGGACGTGGTCAAGGCCATTCAGTCGCAGAACGCCCAGGTCGCAGTCGGCCAGCTGGGCGGCACGCCGTCGGTCGACAAGCAGGCGCTGAACGCCACCATCAACGCCCAGTCGCAGCTCCAGACGCCGGAACAGTTCCGCCAGATCACGCTGCGGGTCAATCAGGACGGCTCGCTGGTGACGCTGGGCAACGTCGCCACCGTCGAACTGGGCGGCGAGAACTACAACTACCTCAGCCGCTACAACGGCATGCAGGCCGCAGGCATGAACATCAAGTTGGCCTCCGGCGCCAACGAACTGCAGACCGACCAGCTGGTGAAGGACAAGATCGCCGAGCTGTCGCAGTACTTCCCACACGGGCTGGAGGCCAAGGTGGCCTATGAAACCACCCCGTTCGTCAAAGCCTCGATCAAGGACGTGGTGAAAACGCTGCTGGAAGCCATCCTGCTGGTGTTCCTGGTGATGTACCTGTTCCTGCAGAACTTCCGCGCCACGCTGATCCCCACCATCGCCGTGCCGGTCGTGCTGATGGGCACCTTCGCCATCCTTTCCGCCTGCGGTTTCAGTATCAATACCCTCACCATGTTCGCCATGGTGCTGGCGATCGGCCTGCTGGTGGACGACGCCATCGTGGTGGTGGAAAACGTCGAACGCGTGATGAGCGAGGAAGGCCTGCCACCGCGTGAGGCCACGCGCAAATCCATGGGGCAAATCCAGAGCGCGCTGGTCGGCATCGCGCTGGTGCTGTCGGCGGTATTTGTGCCGATGGCGTTCTTCGGTGGCACCACCGGCGCCATCTATCGCCAGTTCTCCATTACCATCGTCTCCGCCATGGTGTTGTCAGTGCTGGTGGCGATGATCCTGACCCCGGCCCTGTGCGCCACGCTTCTCAAACCGATCGCCAAGGGGCACCATCACGGCAAGCGCGGCTTCTTCGGCTGGTTCAACCGCATGTTCAACCGCAACGCCGAACGCTATGAGCGCGGCGTGGGGCGGATCCTGCACGCCAGCGGCCGCTACATGGTGATTTATCTGCTGTTGCTCGGCGGCATGGCGCTGCTGTTCATCAAGCTGCCGACCTCGTTCCTGCCGCAGGAAGACCGCGGTATCTTCACCGTACAGGTGCAACTGCCGGCGGGCTCCACCCTGCAGCAAACCTCTAAGGTGGTGGAAAAGGTCGAGCAGTACTTCCTGACCGAAGAGAAACAGGATGTGGTGTCGGTGTTCGCCATCATCGGCTCCGGCCCGGGCGGCAACGGCCAGAACGTGGCGCGCCTGTTCGTGCGATTGAAAGACTGGGATCTGCGCACCTCGGGCGCCAACAGTTCGTTCGACATCATCGATCGCGCCACGCTGGCATTCAACAAGATTAACGAAGCGCGGGTGATCGCCAGCAGCCCGCCGGCGATCACCGGCCTCGGCAACTCCTCCGGCTTCGATATGGAGTTGGAAGACCACGCCGGGCTCGGCCACGCCAAGCTGATGGCGGCGCGCGATCAGCTGCTGCAGCTGGCCGGGCAAAACCCGCTGCTGTCGCGCGTGCGCCACAACGGCCTGGACGACAGCCCGCAGCTGCAAATCGATATCGATCAGCGCAAGGCCCAGGCGCTGGGCGTGTCTATCGACGACATCAACAACACCCTCTCCACCGCCTGGGGCTCGACCTACGTCAACGACTTCGTCGACCGCGGCCGGGTGAAAAAAGTCTACGTGCAGGCCGCGGCGCCGTTCCGCATGCTGCCGGATGACATCAACAAATGGTATGTACGCAACAGCGCAGGCGGCATGGTGCCGTTCTCGGCCTTCGCCACCTCACACTGGGAGTACGGCTCGCCGCGGCTGGAGCGCTATAACGGCAGCTCGGCGCTGGAGATCGTCGGCGAGGCGGCCAACGGCGTCAGCACCGGCACCGCCATGGCGGAAATGGAGAAACTGGTCAGCCAACTGCCGACCGGCTTTGGCCTGGAATGGACCGCAATGTCCTATCAGGAACGGCTGTCCGGCTCGCAGGCGCCGGCGCTGTACGCCATCTCGCTGCTGGTGGTGTTCCTGTGCCTGGCGGCGCTGTATGAGAGCTGGTCGATCCCGTTCTCGGTGATGCTGGTGGTGCCGCTGGGGGTGATCGGCGCGGTCGCCGCCACCTGGCTGCGCGGCCTGGAGAACGACGTTTATTTCCAGGTTGGCCTGCTGACCATCATTGGGCTGTCGGCGAAAAACGCCATTCTGATCGTCGAGTTCGCCAATGAGCTGAACCATAAAGGGCAGGATCTGATGTCCGCCACGCTCGATGCGTCACGCATGCGTCTGCGGCCGATCCTGATGACCTCGCTGGCGTTTATCTTCGGCGTGCTGCCGATGGCCACCAGCAGCGGCGCCGGTTCCGGCAGCCAGCATGCGGTCGGCACCGGGGTCATGGGCGGCATGATCTCTGCCACCCTGCTGGCCATTTTCTTCGTGCCGCTGTTCTTCGTGCTGGTGCGCCGCCGTTTCCCGGGTAAAGCGCATCCGGCAGGCAATACGACGGCCGCCGGGGAGTGAGCCGCGGGATATAAAAAAAGCAGCGTCGGGTGAACCGATGCTGCTTTATTTCGAACGATAATCTCGTTCCCAAGGTGTTTCAGTGACGCTCCAATGACTCAACCTTGCCATCTGCTTCAACGCTGTGTCAGTTGCCCAACATCTCATCAATGAAGTCTTTCCAGTTTCCTAATTCACGATCAACCATAATACTTTACAACCTCAATTATTTGACGAAGCGGATTCTACGCCTGTTTTTTGACCATGTGAAGGGAAACGGGAACGATGCCGGGCCCGGAAACCGGGGTTAGCGCACATTTTCGTATTTATCTGATCAATACTCAGTGCAGCTATTCCCTTGTGATATCAATTTCTCCACGATAGCGTGTAAAAGGTATAAAAATACGCCAATGGAGCGCCGATCATGTCCACCTCTTTGTCTCTTTCACAGCTGAAAACGCAGGGCCGCTATCAGGAAGCCACTGCACTGGCGCAACGGCAGCTGGCAGCAGAACCGGAAGCGGCGATGCTGCACTTTCAGCTGGCCTGCCTGTATGACGTACAGGGTCTGGAGCAACAGGCCATTCCCTGCTACCTCGCGGCGCTGGCCCGCGATTTGCCGCCCGCCCAGCGCCGCGAGGCCTGGCTGGGCCTCGGCAGCACCTACCGCGCCCTGGGAGAATACCCGGCTTCGCTACGGGCTTTCGACGATGGCCTGACCGAGTTCCCGCAGGCCAACGAGCTGATGCTGTTTCGCGCTATGGCGCTGTACAACCTGGGCGAAAATAAACGGGCCGTGGCCGATCTGTTGTTGCTGTTGGCGGACACCTCGTCAGACCCCGACATCCGCGGCTATCAGCGCGCCATTCGGCACTATGCCGCCGCTCTCAATGTTATTGGTTAGAGGAAAACGATGGAAATTGTCACCGATCTGAACCGCCGCGCCATCGACTGGCAGCGGCTGTGCGAATTGCTGGAGGCAGCCGGACTGGGCAAGCGCGATCCACACACCCTGCGGCGCGTTTACCAACACAGCCAGTTTTGCTATTGGGGGTTTATCGGCGACGAGCTGATCGCCACCGCGCACGCCATCAGCGATCTGACCTCGGTCGCCTACCTGGCCGACGTGGCGATCGATCCGCGCTTTCAGGGACAGGGATTGGGGCGCCGGTTGATGGATCGGGTGATGCAAGACCTGGCGCCGCTCGGCAAGATTTTCATCTATTCCGTCCCGGAAAAGCTGGCCTTTTATAAAAAGTACGGCTTTCACGATTTGACCACCGGCATGGTGTATGCGGACGGCGCCTCCCTGCAGCGCCTGCAACAGGGAGGCTACGTGCGTTAAACGCGCTTCACAGGGTTTTGCTCATAAAGATGCGGCTAGTCCCCGGCGGCAAGCAAGGCACTTCGCCCATGCGTTGCCAGCCATGCCGTTGATAAAAGTCCGGCGCCTGAAAGCTGATGGTGTACAACACGGCGGAAAGGCAACCGCGCCGGCGGCCTTCCTGTTCGAAGCGGCGCAACAGTTCGCTGCCCAGCCCCGCGCCGCGTAGCGCTTCCGGCAGATAAAAGAGATCGAGAAACAGCAGCCCTAACGATGAACGCCCGGTAATTCCCCCCAGAACCTCCCCACTGTCGGGATCTTTTACCACCACCACCAGCGGCAGACGATCGCCGTAGCCGATCTGTTGATCATTAAAACGGTCCAACCCCTCCGCAATACAAGACGTTATTTCCGGCGTTACCCGATCGGAAATTTCGATATGACATTCTTTCACGCCAGCTCTCCGTATCAACCGCCCACATTACGCGCTGTTCGTCGCTCAAAACATCGCATTTTCTTTGTTTAGATTTATCTTTATCTCAATTTTAAACCGAATTTCCACATAAACTCATAGACTGTCTTTTCACCGTTCAAAATAAAACCGCCATCGCGGCAAGAAAACAAGAAATATCTTAGTTATTAAATTATTAACGAAATCAGCCACGCTAAAATTATCGATAAAAACGATCGAATTTACTTTTGTGATAGGTGACATCTATGTTAATTCCTTTTAATAACCTGAGTATTAATAGAGGATTTCTATTCTATTAAACCGCCTCCGGCCAAAGGGCCGGCTAAAAAGCAGATTTACTCTTTATAAATCATGTTAGTATATGAGGCTTTCCTTATTTGCCGCCGCCGAGAGAGGGCCTCCGCCTACGCGACAAGATAAGTTCAATGTGAAATTATTTAGATTGTTTCTTTTTTTATGTTTTAAGATATCGATCCTCACCGGGAAATAGAAAGTAAAGGACTATAATAAAATGGAAGTTGATATTTTCAGCGAGTGTGCCTATACCAGCGTCGGCATCCGACAACTCATTAAGCAAACCTGGGCGGAAAAACGCGCACCGGCCGGCTTTAGCCGCAAAAGAGTCTGCTTTATCGATGTCACCATCGCCAATTTTGAAGCGCGTTACCGCGATGAATATGCCAACCCCAACACCTACAAAATAGTCATTATCACTGACTGCCCGCATGAAATGGTGATTGTCGACAGAAAGACCATTATATTATCAAACCTTATATCATTGAGCCGTTTTAGCCACCTGATCGGCGACTTATATAAACGTTACAGCCACTATACCGAGCCGCCGCAACTGTCCCAGCGCGAGTCGCTTTTCCTCTCGGAATGGTCGACGGGAAAATCGCTGGCCGATATCAGCAGTGCCATGAATATCAGAAATAAAACCGCCAATCATTACAAGTCACGAATAATGAAAAAACTCGGCGCCAGCCGGATAAAACCGCTATTGCACATTACCCGCGTGCGCTGTTTAACCGATCGTTTAAACATAAGAATAAATAAAGAGTAACGCCCTCTTCTTCAGATTCGCATTTGCGGCTGAACGCCTTCGCCGGCATCTCTTCGAGAGCACCGCCGGCGAAGGCCGCCGCTCCGCCACGTTGCCTCTCCCTCTCCCAGGCCCCCAATCGCACCTCGCCCGCATCGTTGTCTGGATCTCGCCGCCGCTTTACTGGCATTATCTCTGCTATCGCCGGGCGGCGAGAGGGCCAAAGATCGCGCCCGCCGCTCAGTATCGACTCGACGAGACAGGTAGCTTTACGCCATGGCAAACAAACCGCAACAGACAACGCTGACGATGTACGGCATCAAAAACTGCGACACCATCAAAAAAGCCCGCCGCTGGCTGGAAGATCAGGGCGTGGCCTATCATTTTCACGACTACCGCGCCGACGGCCTGACCGAACAGCAGCTGCGCGGTTTTATCGCGCAACTGGGTTGGGAGCCGCTGCTCAATACTCGCGGCACCACCTGGCGCAAGCTGGATGAAGCGCAACGCAACGCCTGCGATAACGCCGACGCCGCCATCGCGCTGATGCTGGCGCAGCCGGCGATCATCAAACGCCCGCTGCTGGACGACGGCAACGGCCACGCCCTGCTCGGTTTCAACGCCGACGCTTACCAGCAATTTATCGCCGAGGTCGCCGTATGACTTGCCCGGTTATCGAACTGGCCCAGCAGCTGATTAAACGCCCTTCCCTCAGCCCAAATGACGAAGGCTGCCAGCAGCTGATGATCGATCGCCTGCAGGCGATCGGTTTCACCGTCGAGGCGATGGACTTCGAAGACACCCAAAACTTCTGGGCCTGGCGCGGCGAAGGGCAAACCCTGGCGTTTGCCGGGCATACCGACGTGGTGCCGACCGGCGATGAAAAGCGTTGGGATAACCCGCCGTTTGAACCGGCGATCCGCGACGGCATGCTGTATGGCCGAGGTGCGGCAGACATGAAAGGCTCGTTGGCCGCGATGGTGGTGGCCGCAGAGCGCTTTGTCGCCGCCAACCCGAATCACCAGGGCCGCCTGGCTTTTCTGATCACCTCCGACGAAGAGGCCAGCGCCACCCACGGCACGGTTAAAGTGGTCGAAACGCTGATGGCGCGCAATGAGCGCCTGGATTACTGCCTGGTCGGCGAGCCGTCCAGCACCGAGCGCGTCGGCGACGTGGTGAAAAACGGCCGACGCGGCTCCATCACCGCCAATCTGCACATTCACGGCGTGCAGGGGCACGTCGCCTATCCGCACCTGGCCGACAACCCGGTGCACCGTGCCATGCCGGCGCTGAATGAACTGGTGGCGATCGAATGGGATCGCGGCAACGAGTTCTTCCCGCCGACCAGCATGCAGATCGCCAACGTGCAGGCCGGTACCGGCAGCAACAACGTGATCCCAGGCGATCTTTACGTGCAGTTCAACTTCCGTTTCAGCACCGAACTCACCGATGCGATGATCAAGCAGCGCGTGGAAGAGCTGCTGGAACGCCACCAGTTGAATTACAGCATCGAGTGGCGGCTGTCCGGCCAACCGTTCCTCACCTCGCGCGGCGCGCTGGTGGATGCGGTGGTCAACGCCGTCGAGCACTATTCTGAACTGACGCCGCAGCTGCTGACCACCGGCGGCACCTCCGACGGCCGCTTCATCGCGCAGATGGGCGCGCAGGTGGTGGAACTGGGGCCGGTCAACGCCACCATCCACAAGGTCAACGAATGTGTCAACGCCGCGGATCTGCAGCTGCTGAGCCGCATGTATCAACGCATCATGGAGCAATTGGTCGCATGATCAACGCAGAGATGCTCACCGGCCGCTCAACCGAACACCTGGCGCCGCTGAGCGGGAACCACCGGCTGCAGCCGCAGGCGGTCAACGCCTTTCTGGCGATGCAGCAGGCGGCGCGTGAGGCGGGATTCGATCTCCAGCCCGCCAGCACCTTCCGCGATTTCGACCGGCAGTTGGCTATCTGGAATGGCAAATTCTGCGGCCAGCGGCCAGTATTAGATAAGGACAGCCGCCCGATAGACGTTGCGCCGCTGTCCGCCGCCGAGCGCTGTGAGGCAATCCTGCGCTGGTCGGCCCTGCCGGGCGCCAGCCGCCATCACTGGGGCAGCGATCTCGACGTGTACGACCCGTCGCTGCTGCCGGAAGGGCAAAAGCTGCAGCTGGAGCCGTGGGAATATGAAGAAGGCGGTTACTTTGCGCCGCTCAACCAGTGGCTGACGGCGCATATGGCCGAGTTCGGTTTCTATCGCCCCTTTACCGAAGACAGTGGCGGCGTGGCGGTAGAGCCGTGGCATCTGAGCTACCGGCCGCTGGCGCAAGAAGCCGAGCATTTACTGACCCCGGCGCTGTTGCTGGCGGCCTGGCAAGATAGGGAGGTCGCCGGTGCCGAATGGCTCGAACGCCATCTGCCATCGATTTTTTCGCGTTTTATACGCAGTGAAGGAAAGGAGTAGCTATGCAATGGTTAGCTGATTACTGGTGGATTATCCTGCTGGTTCTGGTGGGAATGGTCGTCAGCGGCATTAAGGAACTGCGCCGCGTCGACGTGAAAAGCTATCTGGCCAACAAGCCGGAGATACCGCCGCACCGCGACAACAACGCCCAGTGGGATGACGAAGACGACTGGCCGAAAAAGAAATGACATCAGGGCGCTCATCGGCGCCCTGAATTTTTAGCGAAAGGCGATCAGCTCGCCGCGCTTGCCGGACAATGCCTCGTCCCAGTAGCGCTGCGGCACATAATAATGCAGCCTTTCCAGCGCGGCGTTCATCATGCCCTGGTTGATTGCGTGCCCGACGTTTTCCTCCACGTCCAGCGTAAAATCGGCGCCGCCGGCCCGTAGCGCTTCTGCCGCCGCGTGAGCGTGTTGCACCGCGATCACCGCGTCCTCTTCACCGTGGATCAAATGCACCACGCTGTCGCCGAAAGCCTGCTCAGGCAGCTGGGCGAAACGCCCGCTGAACGCGACCACGCGCCCGGCCAGCCGGGTTTCCGCTTTTAACGCCTCAAGCGCCATGATCGCCCCCTGCGAGAACCCCACCAGCGCCGTGCCGGCATAGCCTACGCCGCTCAGCTGCTGCCAATGGCGCACCACCGCCACAAACTGCGGCATTACTTCTGCGATGCGGGCCGCGCGGTTCTCTTCGGTCACGTCCTGCACCGAAAACCACTGGCGCCCGGCGCCGTTGCCGAACGCTTCGGGACCTCCGATGCTCACCACCTGTGCCTGAGGAAAGTCTTTGGCGAAGTAGCTGCCGATCTCCCCCATCGCCACCGGGTTGTCGCCGACACCGTGAAACAGCAAGATCAGCTGCGCCGCCGGGGTCGCCGGGCTTTGGACAACGAAATGCTCATGTTTCATCGATGACTCCTTAATAGTAACCCAACCTGGTGCGGCGACAGTCGTCGCCTCACCGCTGACAGTGACTATACGCCGTTGAGAAATCGGGAAAATCGGGTTTTATTGAGCGAGTTATTCAATTTATTGCAACGACTGCGTCCAGTCGCGCCAGTAGCGGCAGTGCTGCGCATTCAGCTGTTCCAGCGCCTGCGCCGCTTCGTGCCGCCAGTGGCGCAGCAAGGCTTTCTGGCCGCTGACGCCCGCCAGCTCCGCGCAGGCCGCCGGGGATTGCCGCCGTTGCAGATGGCCGCGCAGCGCGGGCAGCGGCAGATTGCTGGCCAACAGCAAACGCTGCAGTGCCCCCAGGCTGGCCTCCAGCGGCCGATGGGCGAAAGCGAACCCGGCCAGCTCGCGCCAATCCTCTTCGCCCAGCGGCGTGTCGCCGTCGTCGCCCGGGATCGCCAGCGCGAGTTCAATGCGCTGCCGCAGCCAGGGCCAGTCGCGCGCCAGATGCTTGTGCGCAGCGTGCCGCAGCGCCTCTCCTTGCTCGCTCAGGGGCAAGATAGCCATCGCGGTATAGCAGCCGCTGCTGGCCTCCGGCTTGCTGCCGATGCGCACCAGCTCGAAACCGCAGGATTGCCAAAAGCGCCACAGCGGCTCGGTATAGCCAAAGCTGACCGACAGAAAATCCAGCCCCTGCGCCTGGCGGCGTTGCCGCTCGACCAGCTGACGCGCGATACCCTGCCGCCGCAACGCCGGCAGCGTCGCGGTGCGGGTAATACGCCGTGACCGCAGCGTCGGCGCCCACCACTGGCCGCCATGCGCCGCCAGCGACTGTGCCACCAGGTTGCCGCGCGGCCGGCGGCGGCCAGCCCACACATCGTGCGCCAACTCGGCGCTCAAGCCGCCTTCGTCCACCAGCCACACGGCGCCGACCACCTCCTGCCCGGCCTGCGCCAGCCCGAAGTGCATGCCGGGTGCATCCATCAGCCTGCGCAAATCCAGCGGCGAAGTGCGGTAATGCGCGCTGCTCAGCAGAGCATAGAAACGCGCCAGCCGCTGCGGATCGGCGCACAGTTCGCGCTGGTCCGCCTGGCTGTAATCGATCGTCTGGCCATCCGCCGGCCAGGCGGGCAGCTCGTTGAACAACAGCGCATTGTCCGTTATCCGTTCCAGCGCATCCCCCTGTGCCCAGCGCATCGGCTGTTGCAGGCTCAACGCCTGATAGGAAGGCAGCCCGGCGCAAAACTTCAGCAGAAAACCACGGCCGGTGCCCTCATAGCCCTGCACCGTGGTGGTCAGCAGCACGCGCGGGAAATAACCGATCAGCTGCTGCAACAACGGCGCGGGGATCGCCGCCGCTTCATCCACCAGCAGCCACCCCACGGCGCTGACGTCCCCCTCCCGGCACTGCGCCAACAGGGCATCGGGCGCCCAAAACTGCGCGCGCCCCTGCGCCCATTCCCCGGCCACCTCAGTGGCGGCGCGGCTCGGCCCGGTTATCCAACAGGTCAGCGGCGACTGCGCCACCAGCATGCCGGCCAGCGTCGATTTGCCGCGGCCGCGGGCGGCGGTCAACACCCACACGCCGGATTCGGCCTGCAGCAGCGTCGTCAAGATCGCCTGTTGTTCCTCGGTCGGCCGGCCGTCCGGCGGCTGCCATCCTTCACGCGCCGGCAGCGCGGCCAACGTCAGGGGCTCATCCTGCCGCCAGATCGTCACTTCGCGGTCGTCGGCCAGATGCTGCTGCAGGTGGTGGATGAAATGCGGGGTGGTAATTGGCTGCGGGCAATCGCTCCAGCGCAGGCTGTCGCCGTCCGGCTGCTGCGGCCATTGCCGCCAGGGCGGCGTCAGCAACAGCAGCCAGCTGCCGGCACGCAGTGCGCCGCACAGCGCCGCCAACGCCTCCACGTCCAGCGACTGACCGGCGTCGAACACCGCGTGCAGCCGTTCCTGCCCCAGCAGTTGGCGCACTGCGCCGCTCGCCAACGCCGTCAGGCCGGGCGGCGGGTTTTCCCCCACCCACGGCCAGTCGCCCGGCAGCGTCGCCGCCAGCCGCTGCGCCTGTTCGCGACACCAGTCGGGCTCACCGCTGAGCACCAGCAGGCGTCGGATGCCCTGTCGCCGCATGAGTTGTTGCGCTGCCTGTAACATAAGGCTGTATCTCAATCCGAAAAAAATGCCGGAGTCAGGCTCCGGCACTTGAGGCGTTAACGGGATGCGAAGGTGTTGCAGGTATTGGGATCGCCGCTGTCGAAGCCCTGTTTAAACCAGGTGTAGCGCTGCTGCGAGGTGCCGTGGGTGAAGCTGTCCGGCACGACGCGGCCCTGGCTCTGCTGCTGCAACCGATCGTCGCCAATCGCCTGCGCGGCGTTCAGCGCCGCCTGCAGGTCGCCCTCTTCCAGCATCTGCTGCTTCTCGGCGTATTTGCCCCACACGCCGGCGAAGCAGTCCGCCTGCAGCTCCATTTTCACCGACAGACGGTTCACTTCCGCCTGGCTGGCGCCCTGCTGCATCTGGCGCACCTTGGGCTCGATGCCCAGCAGGTTCTGCACGTGGTGGCCGACTTCGTGCGCCACCACATAGGCCTGGGCAAAATCACCGCCGGCGCCCAGCTTGGTTTTCATGTCCTGATAGAAAGACAGATCGATATACACCGTTCTGTCGCCCGGACAGTAGAACGGCCCCATCGCCGCCTGGCCGGTGCCGCAGCTGGTGCGCGTGACGCCGCGATACATCACCAGCTTCGGCGGTTGATAGGTTTTGCCCATGCGCTGGAAAATCTCTTTCCAGTTATCCTCGGTGGAGGCCAGTACCACCGAAGTGAATTTGGCCAGCTCATCGTCTTTCGGACTGATGTTGGCGCTCTGCTGTTGACCCTGCGGTGCGACGTTACCGCCGTTCAACAGCGGCGACAGATCGATGCCGTAATAGCCGGCCACCAGCACCACCACCAAAATGACGATGCCGCCCTTGCCGCGCACCGGCACGCGGAAACCGCCGCCACCGCCGCCCAAACCTGAAGACTGCCCGCGACGATCCTCAACATTGTCACTTTCCCGACGCCCTTGCCAACGCATAAATATACTCCAGATATTTCCCCTGCTCGTTGAAGTTGCGCCGCGATCGTAAGCGCAAAGGCAGCTTCAAGCCTGAGTGGGATAGGTTTTAGTCATCTCGCATCCATCATTATAAATGGTCTGCCGCGGAGGAAATGTAGAAATTTTCTGGAAAAACGCAGAATAGCGGGACGATCCGGCCGGATCGCCCCGAATGGCGGTGCCAATGCTTAGTCGAGCTTCACTCCGATGCGGCGCGCCACTTCTTCATAGGCTTCGATCAGGCCGCCCAGGCTTTGACGGAAACGGTCTTTGTCCATCTTGTCCAGGGTGTTTTTGTCCCACAGGCGGCTGCCGTCCGGCGAGAACTCATCGCCCAGCACCACTTCACCGTTGAACAGGCCGAACTCCAGCTTGAAGTCGACCAGGATCAGGCCCGCGTCGTCGAACAGCTGGGTCAACACGTCGTTGGCGCGGTAGCTCAGCTCGCGCATGCGCGCCAGATGCTCTTTGCTCACCCAGCCAAAGGTTTCGCAGTAGGATTCGTTGACCATCGGATCGTGCATGGCGTCGTTTTTCAGGAACAGATCGAACAGCGGCGGATTCAGCACCAGGCCTTCTTCGATGCCCAGACGCTTCACCAGCGAACCGGCAGCGCGGTTGCGGATCACGCACTCCACCGGCACCATGTCCAGCTTCTTCACCAGCACTTCGTTGTCGGACAGCAGACGCTCCATCTGGGTCGGGATGCCGGCTTCTTCCAGTTTGCTCATGATGAAATGGTTGAACTTGTTGTTCACCATGCCTTTGCGATCGAACTGCTCAATGCGCTGACCATCCAGTGCTGACGTATCGTTGCGGAACTCCAACACCAACAGATCGGGATTCTCGGTGGTGTAAACGGTTTTTGCCTTTCCGCGATACAGCTCAGCTAGCTTTTGCATCTTACTTACTCCAGTGATGTATCCCCGTTGTCTCCCGAGCGCGGCCCGAAATTAGGGGGTATAGAATTGACCTAATGAATTCTTTGGCGTGCCGGACACTATTGTGCCAAACCTGCGACGCAAACGATACCGTATCGACAAAACAAAAAGGGGCCGAAGCCCCTTTTTGATTATTTAACGCTGGTTTTACTGAAGGCAGACTGGAATGCCGCCACCAGTGCGTCGTTTTTCGACTGGGTCAGCGGTTTGCCTTTCGGATCGATGAATTGCAGGCTGGTGCGGTTGTTGAGATCGCCGACCTGCAGTTTGTAATCGCCTTCCGCCAGTTCAGGATCCTTGACGCCCAACGCATCCCAATCGCTGCTGCTCAGGGACTTGTAGGTCACGGCGACGGTGCCCTGCGGACGGCTGCGGTCACCCACTTTCATCCCCAGTTTTTCGAGCGCCGCCGGCAGGCGATCCCACACCACGGTGTAAGGGCCGCGCACCACCAGCATCGGCAGGCCGGTGTCATCGGCGCCGCTCTGCACGTCCAGCGCGCCGAAGCGGCTGGCGGTCTGGCTGCTCGCCAGGTTGTCCTGCTTGTCCAGGCCTTCGATCAGGGTGTTGATCATCATGCCGTTGTAGCGCTGAATCTCAGACTGGTCGGTCACCTGCTCGGTCTTGCCCTGCTGCTGCAGGCCAACGCTTTTCACCACCAGCGCCTGCTGGTAGCCCTGCTGCTGCACGCTGATCTGATAACGGCCTTCGTACTGGTTGTCTTCGTCCAGACGGTTCCACTTCACCCAGTCGGTGGTCAGGGTCTGACCGGCGTCCTGGCGGGAAGCGATCGCGATGTTCTTCGCCTGCAGCAGGCTGACTACGCGCGACCACAGGTTCTGATTCTGCGGGCTGTTTTCCAGCAGCAGCGTGCCGCTGTCGCCGGCGTATTGCGCGCGTGAACCGCTCAGCAGCGCCAACGGCTGCACCGGCGGACGAATGTCCAGTTGCTTGCCGACGTTGCCTTGCAGCGTCGTGGCGGGAACGTCATAGTTGCCGCTCTGCACCGGCAGGATCATGCCGGACGGCGCGTTCAGCGCCTTGAGCGGAGCCGCGTCGAGGTAAGCCTCGTCGCCGCTGACCTGGCGCTTGTAGCGCTGATCGCTGCTGCAGGCTGCCAGCATCATCACCAAAGAGATGCCCACTACTTTTGCTACCGTCGACTTTTGCAATGAATAAGCCATCAAATTTCCCTTAGAGTTACAGCAAG
The DNA here is from genome assembly GCF_900182895.1 of Serratia sp. CC22-02. Lineage (NCBI taxonomy): Bacteria > Pseudomonadati > Pseudomonadota > Gammaproteobacteria > Enterobacterales > Yersiniaceae > Serratia > Serratia sp. CC22-02. The sequence goes on from NZ_FXUD01000007.1 coordinate 19,340, forward strand.
CCGACGCTTTTCAGCGCGCGCTCCACCACCGGGCGGGCGGCTTCGCTCAACGGCGTCATTGGCAGACGCAGCGTATCGGTTGCCATCAATCCCAACGCCTTACAGGCCCACTTCACCGGAATTGGGTTTGCTTCTACAAATAGATCCTGATGCAACGGCATCAAGCGCTGATTTAAGCGGCGCGCTTCGGCAAATTTGCCCTGCGCCGCCAGCGCGCAAAGTTCCGCCATCTCGCGCGCGGCCACGTTGGCCGTCACGGAAATCACCCCTTTGCCGCCCAGTTGCATGAAGTCCAGCCCGCTGGCGTCGTCGCCGCTCAGCAAAATGAAGTCTTCATCGTCAACCAGCACTTGGATCTGACTAACGCGACTTAAGTTCCCCGTCGCTTCTTTTACAGCAACAATATTCTTGATTTTCGCCAGCCGAGCGATGGTCGGCGGCAGCATGTCGCAGCCGGTGCGCGAAGGCACGTTGTACAGGATCTGCGGCAGCTCGGTGCTCTCGGCGATCGCCTTGAAGTGCTGGTACAGCCCTTCCTGCGTCGGCTTATTGTAGTACGGCGTCACCGTCAGGCAGCCCACTACGCCGGTATTGGCGAAGCGGGTGGTGAGCGCGATGGCTTCGGCGGTGGCGTTGGCGCCGGTGCCGGCGATCACCGGGATGCGGCCGTCGGCCAGCTCCAGCGTCTGCAGCACCACGTCAACGTGCTCGTCATGGGCAAGCGTTGCGGACTCGCCGGTGGTCCCTACGGAAACGATCGCCGCGGTGCCACTGGCTACATGATAATCGATCAATTTTTTTAGGCTCGCGCGATCGACAGCACCTTTGTCGTCCATCGGCGTAACCAGTGCAACAATACTTCCCGTAAACATTGGCCGTCCCCTCCACAAACAAGTCACTCATGGTACTTTTGCTGCCTATCCAAAAGCAAGCGCACAACCGCGTTGTAAGCGCTTGGCAGGCGGTTTTTTTTATGTTTACCATGGTAACCCCATTAAGCACGACAGGAAGCGCTATTTTGCCTCAGTCAGACGAACACTATCTCGTGATTACCGCGCTCGGCGCCGACCGCCCCGGAATCGTCAATACCATCACCCGCCACGTCAGCAGTTGCGGATGCAATATCGAAGATAGCCGTCTGGCCATGCTGGGAGAGGAGTTCACGTTCATCATGCTGCTGTCCGGCAGCTGGAACGCCATCACCCTGATCGAATCCACTCTGCCGCAAAAAGGCGCGGAGCTGGATCTGCTGATCGTGATGAAGCGCACAAACTCGCACGAAAGGCCGCCGATGCCGGCCACGGTGTGGGTGCAGGTGGAAGTGAAGGACTCGCCGCACATCATCGAACGCTTTACCGATCTGTTCGACTCCAGCCAGATGAATATCGCCGAACTGGTCTCGCGCACGCAGCCGGCGGACGGCGACCTGCCGCCGCAGCTGTATATCCAAATCACCGCCCACAGCTCCGGCGATCGGGACGCCTCAAATATTGAGCAAGCCTTCCATCGCCTATGTACAGAATTGAACGCGCAAGGCAGTATTAGCGTGGTGAACTATCCACAGCATGATGAGAAAGATGGAGAGTAGTGATGAGCCCATTGAAAGCCGGTGACACAGCGCCGAAATTTAGTTTGCCTGACCAGGACGGTGAGGAAATTAATTTGGCCGACTTCCAGGGACAGCGAGTATTGGTCTATTTCTATCCGAAGGCGATGACGCCGGGCTGCACCGTGCAAGCCTGCGGCCTGCGGGACAACATGGACGAATTGAAAAAGGTCGGCGTCGAAGTGCTGGGCATCAGCACCGACAAACCGGAAAAACTGTCGCGCTTCGCTGAAAAGGAGCTGCTCAACTTCACGCTGTTGTCTGATGAAGATCATCAGGTAGCGCAACAGTTTGGCGTATGGGGCGAGAAAACCTTCATGGGCAAGACCTACGACGGTATTCACCGCATCAGTTTCCTGATCGATGGCAAAGGCAAGATTGAAAAAGTGTTTGATGATTTCAAAACCACCAATCACCACGACATCGTTCTGAGCTACCTGCAGCAGTAATTCTCACGAAGCGCAGCGGCCTGCTGCGCTTCGTTTCTTCCCTGTCAGTCGGCCTTGTCTTCCACTTCGACCCGCAGTTCATCCGGCCAGGCATGGATCACCGCCTTCACCAGCGTCGCCAGCGGTATGGCGAAAAACACGCCCCAAAAGCCCCACATCCCGCCGAACACGATCACCGACAGGATAATCACCAGCGGATGCAGGTTGACCGCTTCGGAGAACAAAATGGGCACCAGCAGGTTGCCATCCAGCCCCTGCACCACCAGATAGGCGACGATCAGCGTCCAAAAATCGGCGCCTACGCCCCACTGGAACAGCGCCACCACCACCACCGGAATGGTGACCAGCACCGCGCCGATGTAGGGGATCAACACCGAGAAGCCCACCAGCACCGCCAGCAACAGCGAGTAGCGCATGTCCAGCACGGCGAACACCAGGTAGGTCGCCACGCCGACAATCACCATCTCCAGCACCTTGCCGCGAATGTAGTTGGTGATCTGCTGATTCATCTCGTTCCAGACCTGCCCCGCCAGGCCGCGATTGCGCGGCAGCACGCGGCGCACCGCGTTCAGCAGCTGTTCTTTGTCCTTCAACAGGAAGAACATCATCATCGGCACCAGGATCAGGTAGATAGCCAGCGTCAGCAGGCCGACCAGCGACGCCAGCGAGAATTTCACCACCGACTCGCCCATGCCGGACAGCCGGCTGCGCAGGTTTTCCGCCATCATGTCGATGATGCCGGCATCCACGAGCGCCGGGTAACGCTTCGGCAGCGTCGCGGCAAAGTTATAGAACTGATTGAGCATGCCTGGCAGATCGCTCATCAGATTGATGCCCTGCTGCCAGGCGGTTGGCGCGACGACGAACACCAGCAGCATGGCGACGCCCGCGAACACCAGCAGCATGATGCTCGCCGCCCAGGTGCGCGAACAGCCGATGCGCTGCAGGCGCGCGGTCGGCCACTCCAGCAGATAGGCCAGCACGATGGCGACCAGCAACGGGGTCAGAATGCCGTGCAGAAAATAGAGAATGAGGAAGCCGGCGACCAGGATCACCAGCAGCGCGATAGCCTGCGGATCGGTGAAGCGGCGGCGGTACCACTGTAATAACATCTCCAGCATCAGAGCGGGCTCCTCGAGATTTGGCGGGCGGGCATGGCGATTCCTGTGATGGGCCTGATTAAAGCATAGATAGAACGGGCGCACGCGGGGTGTGCAAAGCACTCAGAGTACTCAAAGTTGGCCATACATCAACAGCGATTTGGCTGAATTTATCGCGCCGGCGAGCGATTGGCGCAAAAATCCGCAGACGCGGCGACAGACTGGGTGAACGGCCCCGGACGGGGCCGCGGCAGATTACAGCGAGGCGCTGATGGAAAGGGGCGAACCGACCGCCAGTGCGAACAACAGCACACAGCCAATCGCGATTGCCGCCGCCAAATCATTTTTCATTGTCCCGTCCCCTGATGCTTAAAGTGATTATCGTCACGAACTCTGTCGGTTCTACGTTGACGGCCTTTGCCGATGCACGTCATTAAAAACCCCCGCCTGGGCGGGGGAGAAGACGTTCTGGTGCATCAAGTATTACAAGGAGGTCATGAGGGATTGCTAACCCTAAATGACTATTTCAAGCTAGGATTATTCCCAGAACATGGCAAGCGATCGCGTCGAGGTTATCCGCACTTTGAGATAAACCTCATAAAAAAATCCCGCACGGCAGCGGGATGAAGGGATGATAACGTCATAAATTTTTTATGCGGACAATGAGGCGGTATTGTCGTCATTTGGCGACAATACCGCGCCGCCACGGCGGTCACAAGGGAAATCTGACTGCCGTAAGGAAATCAGAATTTCCCCAATACACGCGATCGTACGCCCGTAAGCATCAACGAAAAGAAATGGGATTTTCGTCAGACCGTCGCCGGCCAAAAACCGGTAGCATAACCGGCATAATCCCAAACGCCGTAGGGGGAGAGATGAACAACAAGCCGTTTGAATTTGATGAAGCCATCTGCCTGGCCATTGGGCGCGGCGTCTGCGAAGTCGTGAAGATAGGAGACGAAATCAGCGTTTTCTCCCTGCTGGAAGCCATCGAGAGCTTTATCGAACGGCAGGCGCTTAGCGAGAGCGAAGTCGCGGCGGCGGACGACGCGCTGGATCTGATCACCGGTTTGGTCCGCCGCCAGTGCTGAGGCCGGTTACGAGGTGCAGCCGATGAGCCGTTGCTCTATCGCAACGCCGGGCATCATTTGTCGTAAACCGGCAATCAATTCGTCGCCCGCCGCATGCAGCGCCGCCAACGGCATTGCCGGCAGGCTCTCCAGGATGAACCACATCCGTTCGGCCTCGGCGCTCAGCCGGGTTCTGACGCCCTGACGCCAGTTCCAGCGGCGGCAGGTCACGCCGCGATCGTCGCGCCAGACCACCTCCCCCGCCTCCGGCGATTCATGGATCACCGCACCCTCCTTGACGGTATCGAACAGCTCGCTGCCTTCCGCGACGATCAGCCGCGGCTCGCCGACATAAGCCGCGATATTCTCGCCCCCCACCGGCACCGCATAACGAATGCTGACGGCGTTGTAGAGATCGACCACCGGATCGATGCTGGGCATCGTGCCGTCGCGCAGCGCGCGTTTGCGCAAGGCATCGGCGGAACAGGGCGTACGCTTGGGTTTGGCGCCAAACCGCATGAAGACATCGCGCCAGGCCGAGAGATGCGCCTCAGCCCAGGGCGCGTCCTCCTCGCCGAGGGCGCGACAGGCCTGCGCCAACGCCAGCGCCCCCACGTCCGGGTTGGTTATGGGAGCCGCGGCCACGGTAATGCTTAACGCCCGGAATCCAGGCGCCAGCGCAGCGACGGCCGGATCGATTGACGGATCGACTAAAATCATTGAATAATCCTATATTGACCATTTTATTTCATAATATTGACCGATGAGCGAAAAAGTCAACAGACCGACCGAGTTCGGCGCCGACGTGCAAACCGTCAGCGAAGCGGTGTCGCACCGCATCAAACAGCAGCGAAAAAGCCAAAAACTGTCGCTGGACGAACTGTCGCGCCGGGCGGGCGTCAGCAAGGGCATGCTGGTGGAGATCGAGAAAGGCAGCGCCAATCCCAGCATCGCCATCCTGTGCAAACTCGCGGCAGCGCTGGGCCTGTCGGTGGCGGACATCGTCAACGTGACCCGCGCCCCCGCCGCCTACCTGATTGAAAGCCAAGACATTCCCACGCTGTGGCACGGCGATCGCGGCGGCTCGGCCCGCTTGCTGGCAGGCACCCGCGGCCCAAACATGATAGAACTGTGGCGCTGGGAAATGGCGCCGGGGGAAGCCTATGCATCGGGCGGCCATCCGGTGGGCACCTTCGAGCTGCTGCACGTTGAACAAGGCGTCTTGAGCCTTGCCGTCGAACAAACCGAGCTCAGGATTACGCCAGGCTATTCGGCGTTCGCCAGAACGGACAGCCCGCACCGTTACGCCAACGAGGGCGAAGACACGCTGATTTTCACCATGACGGTCGCCGAACTGCACGCCTGAACGGCGGCCCAGACCTTAACGCTTGCACAGGAGAAGAGCCCTCATGACAATCCCTGCCCCACTGGAGTGGCGGCGTGCTGACTATCTCGTCAGCACCGAGCCCAGCCTGCTGGATATTAACGCCATTCATGCATTTCTGACCCGTTCGTCATGGGCGGAGGGCATTGATAAAGAGACCGTTCGCCAGTCCCTCTCCCACAGCCTGTGCTTCGGCTTGTATCACGGCACCAGACAAATCGGTTTCGCCCGGCTGGTCACCGATTACGCCACCTTCGGCTATCTGTGCGACGTTTACGTGCTGGAGGCGCATCAAAAAGGCGGGTTGGGCCTGTGGCTGGCGGAATGCTGCCAGGCCCATCCGCTGATGGCGACGCTGCGGCGAATCATGCTGGTCACCAGCACCGCCCCTTGGCTCTATGAAAAAGTGGGCTATACCGCCATCAACTGTCCCGATTTTGTGTGGCAGATCGCCCGACCGGACATCTACCGACGTTAATTTTTCAGCAAGGCCGCCCCAGTTCACACTCTTCCCCCGCGACATTGGCAATCGCGGCGGTTAGGGCCCATGCTGGCGACAAATTTTACCGTTTGCCCCTTTCAAGGAGAATCTATGCCCGTTTCAGCCCGTAACCAGTTAGCCGGTACCGTGTCCGCCGTCGCCAAAGGCGCCGTCAATGACGAAGTGGAGATCACCCTGCAGGGCGGTGAAAAACTGGTGGCCATCGTCACGGTACAAAGCCAACAGTCGCTGGGATTAACCATCGGTAAAGAGGCCGTCGCGCTGATTAAAGCGCCGTGGGTGATCCTGGCGACGGAGGATTGCGGTTTGCGTTTTTCCGCCCGCAACCAGTTTGCCGGGGAAGTGATTGCGGTTGAGCACGGCGCGGTCAACAGCACCGTGCACCTCAAAGCGGATGCCGGTTTTGTGCTGACGTCGGTGATCACCAATGAAAGCCTGCAGGAGATGGCGCTGAAGAACGGTTCGCGCGCCATCGCCCTGATCAAAGCCTCATCGGTGCTGCTCGCCGTCAAAGCCTGATACCGCCAAGCCCGCACAAGCGGGCCTTTCAAGGCGCTATTTCAGCGCCTGCTCGGCCAGCAGCCCGAGGGCGATGACGATCATCGCCGCGCCGGAGATGCGCCCCACCACCTTCGCAGCCTGCGGGCGCGTGCGCAGCACCGACTGCGAACCGAATCCCACCAGCAGGTACACCAGGCCGCAGCTGATCAAATGCACCACGCCCAACGCCAGCATCTGCATCGGCACCGACCATTCGGCCCGGGCGTCGGTAAACTGCGGCAGCAGCGCCAGAAACAGCAGAAACACCTTGGGGTTCAGCCCGCTGACGCACACGCCCTTGCCGGCCCAGCGCAGCCAGGAATCGGAACGCTGATCTTCACCGGCGCCGGGCACCGGCGGGTGCAGCAGCATGTTGAAACCGATCCACAACAGATAAGCCGCCCCCAGCAAGGTAAGCGCCGTCAGCGCCAGCGGGTTGCCGACCAGCAGCGCGCCGACGCCTGCCACCACGATCGCAATCATCAGCAGGTGGCCAAACAGCAAGCCGGCGACGGCGGGCACCACTACCCGCCCGCGAATGCCCGCCGAGATCACATAGGCCCAATCCATACCCGGCGTGATCACCAACAAAATCGACACCGCCCAAAAAGCGGCGAACAGAGCGAGCGTCATGCCGGCGCCCTCTCAAACGCGCCGCGCCATTCCGAACAGAGAATCATTGCGCTTTCCTCTTGGAAGAAGAACGGCCTCCGCCTGCCGCGGCGGCCGTCAAAACCGTTCAACAGATGGCAAGAATATCCTCAAGGCGTTAAAATGTGCTTTCAATTACTTGCCTGAAACCGGCATAAGCGGGGAAATTTTTCCAAATGGATAAGATTGATCGCAAGATTCTTGCTGAACTGCAGGCCGACGGGCGTTTGTCGGTGACCGAGCTGGCCGAGCGGATCGGGTTGAGCGTCTCTCCCTGCCACCGCCGGGTGCGGGCGTTAGAGGAGTCCGGGGTGATCAGGGGTTACCGCGCCCAGCTCGATCCCGGCAGCCTGGGCTATAATTTTTCCGCCCTGGTGTTCGTCACCATGCGCGAAGGCGATCGCCGCGCCGTTGAAACCTTCGAAAACGCCATGATGGACATTCCACAGGTGGTGCAGGCGCAGCGGCTGTTTGGCGATCCGGACTATCTGCTGCACGTGATCGCCCGCGATCTGCCCGCTTTCCAACAGCTTTACGACGAGAAACTCTCCGCTCTGCCGGGCGTGCAGCGCCTGAGCTCCACGCTGGTGATGAAAACCGTGGTGCCGGAGCGCTCGTTCCTGCCGCTGGGAAAATGACGACGGGAGCGTTGCCGCTCCCGTTTTGACTTCCTTAAGGCACAATCACGAAATCCGGATTGGCGACGGCAAACAGCGCCTCGCGATCCGCCGCCGGTGGATAAATCCACTGCGTATTGATCTCCTGCTTAATCTTTTTGCCTTCCTGACGGGTAAAGCGCACCTGGCGCTCCCAGCCTTCGGTATACAGCGCGCCCCAGGGCCCCAGATCCAGGCAGGTCACATACTTCGGCTGGCTGTACGGGTGAGTCGGCAACCCCGCCAGCTCCGCCGCCGCATTGTGGCCGGCCACCCGGCCAAGGCTCATCGCATGCTGGCAGGTCATCAGGTTGTGATTGCCGAGATCGTCGGTCGCCGCCTTCACCGTATCGCCGGTCACGAAAATGCCCGCCGCCGCCGGCGCGCGCAGGAAGGCGTCGCCGATCACCCGGCCGCTGCCGTCGCGCTCGCCGGGGATCTGCTCGGTCAGCGGATGCGCCCGCACGCCCGCTGCCAGGATCACCGTGTTGGCGGCGATACGCTCACCGTTCGACAGCATCACCCCCTCAGCGTCGATAGCCGAGACGCGCAGGCCGGCTCGCGCTTCCACGCCGCACTCCGCCAGCGCCTGGCGAATCACCGCCCCCGGCTCCGCGCCCATTCCGGCGCCCACTTCCGGGGCGCTATCGACGATCACCACGCGCACGTTCTCGTCTTTGCCCAGCGCATCCCGCAGCCGCTGCGGCATCTCCGCCGCACTCTCCAGCCCGGTCAGCCCCGCGCCCACCACCACGGCGGTGTTGCGCGCCGGCGTAGACGGCTTGGCCGCCAGCGCTTTGATATGGGCATCCAAACGCTGCGCGCTTTCCAGCGTATCGACGTTGAAACCGAATTCGGCAAAGCCCGGCACCGCAGGCACGGAGAGCCGACTGCCGGTGGCCCACACCAGGCGGTCGTAGGCCAGCTCAAGGGATCCCCCTGTCGCCTGCGCCACCGTGAGCGTCTTGGCGGCGGCATCGATGCGCTCTACCGCCCCGGCCAGGTGGTGCACGCCGACGGCGGCGAGCTGCGCGGAAATGTCCGGATTCATGTTTTCCAACACCGCTTCATACAGGCGCGGCCGGATGGTGACCGTTGGCGTCGGCGAAACCATGAGCACCTCGATATCGTCATGCTTACCGGCGAGGGTAATGGCGCGCATGGCGGACACGGCGGCCCAAAAACCGGCAAAACCGGAACCGGCAATCACTATTTTCTGCGTCATGGGATGACTCCTTCATACAGGGTTAACCGGGCGATAAGGCTGCCCGCAGTTTTTTCGGATGAACGATGCCGTTCCGCTCCCGTGGCAGGGTGCAGAAGGCCCGCCCGCCCCTTCCGAAGAGGCGGGAAAAAGTGTGTTTGGCTTTAAGGAAAGGCGGTGGTTAGGTTTTGGCCCGCGCCGTTTTGCCGCTGCGCGCGGTTCGTTCCGTCATGCGCTCATCGAGCCAGAGGCTGACCTCACCAAAGAAGCCCTGCGGCGCCTTGCGGCCAAAGCGGGCCGCGACGGCGCCGAGGGTCTGCGCCGCCAGCGCATCGCGCATCGCCTTCTCCGCCTGCAGCATCACCGCGTGGATGGCACATTTTCCGGAGACTGCCCAATCCGGCGGGGAATCATCGAACACCGCGCAGCGCCCGCGCACCTCCTGGCAATCGAACAGCGGCTTGTGCCCTTCGATGGCGTCGATGATCGCCAGAAAACTGATCTCATCCGCCGGGCGCGCCAGCCGGTAGCCGCCGCGCACCCCTTCGCTGGCGACGACGATCCCCGCCTTTTCCAGCTTGGGGAAAATCTTGGCCAGAAAGCTGGGGGAGATGCCCTGCAGCTCGGCGAGTTCGCGGCTGCTGAGCGCGCGCTGGTTATCGCCGACCAGCCACAGCAGGCAGTGGATGCCATATTCAACGCTGGTTGTGATGTACGCCATATGTCCGTTTTCGACCGTCAATGAACCTTCAATAACGCAGACTATATGAGTCTGCGTTTATCTTGTCAATAAAACACGGATCAACTTTGTCTGCGTTTTATTGACAATGCACGCCGCCGGCGACGTAGAAAGCGCCCTTCAAAATGAAAAATAAAACTTTTTTGCCCGATTCGCGCCCGGCTAACGTTTCCTTGTCGGCTGCGGCTGACTATGATGTGATGGGTGCCGCCGCCGCGGTTTGTGAGCCGCCGCACTTTCGCGCGGATTGCGCCGTGGGAATAAAGAACTCTTGTCTGCTGCTGACGTCTTAGAAATGATTATTTAAGGGAAACGCCTGACTATGACCAACCGGTTGACCAAAACCGCGTTAGCGGTGCTGCTGCTCGGCACGCTGAACGCCACCGCCCTGGCGCCAGCACAGGCGGAAAGCCAAGACCAGTTGCCGGATATGGGCACCTCCGCCGGCGGCACCCTGAGCATCGGACAAGAGCTGGCGATGGGCGATTTCTACGTGCGCCAACTGCGCGCCAGCGCCCCGCTGATCAACGATCCGCTGCTGAGCCAGTACATCAACCAGCTGGGCAACCGGCTGGTGGCCAGCGCTTATTCGGTGCGCACGCCGTTCCATTTCTATCTGGTGCGCAACGACGAGATCAACGCCTTCGCCTTCTTCGGCGGCAACGTGGTGCTGCATTCCGCGCTGTTTCGCGTCAGCGACAACGAAAGCCAACTGGCTTCGGTGCTGGCGCACGAAATCTCGCACGTCACCCAGCGCCACCTGGCGCGCGCAATGGAAGACCAGCAGCGCAACGCCCCGCTGACCTGGGTGGGCGCACTCGGCTCCATCCTGCTGGCGATGGCCAACCCGACCATGGGCATGGCGGCGCTGAGCGGCACCCTGGCCGGCACCCAGCAGGGCATGATCAGTTTTACCCAGTCGAACGAACAGGAAGCCGACCGCATCGGCATTCAGGTGCTGCAGCGCGCCGGTTTCGATCCCGAAGCGATGCCCGACTTCCTGCAAAAACTCTCGGATCAGTCGCGCTATGCCTCCAAGCCGCCGGAAATGCTGCTGACGCACCCCTTGCCGGACAGCCGCCTTTCCGACGCGCGCAACCGCGCCAACCAGATGCCGAAACACATCGTGCAGTCTTCGCAGGACTACCTGATGGCCAAGGTGCGCGCACTGGGCATGTACAGCTCGGAAGGCTATGGCCTGAACGAAGAGCTGCTCGGCTCACTCAGCAAGGGCAACGTGCGCGAACAGGCGGCCGCCAAATACGGCCGCGCCATCCTGTTCTATGAAGCGAAAAAATACGACGACGCACGCAACATCATTCAACCAATGCTGGCGCAGGATGCGAAAAACGTCTGGCTGATCGACCTGATGACCGACATCGATCTCGGCCAGAAACGCGCGCCACAGGCCATCGCCCGCCTGCAGGCGGCCAACGCCGCCCAGAACAACAACCCGGTGCTGCAGCTCAACCTGGCCAATGCCTATGTCGAAGGCAACCAGCCGACGCAGGCCTCGAAGATCCTGAACCGCTATACCTTTGCCCATCCGGACGATCCGAACGGCTGGGATCTGCTGGCGCAGGCCAGCGCCGCCCAGGGGCTGCGCGATGAAGAGCTGTCGGCCCGCGCCGAAAGCCTGGCGCTGACCGGCCGGCTCGATCAGGCCATCGGCCTGCTCAGCAATGCCAGCTCGCTGCAGAAACTCGGCAGCCTGAAACAGGCGCGCTACGATGCGCGCATCGACCAGCTGCGCCAACTGCAACAGCGCTTCCGCCAATACCAACGCAGCTGATTCAACAAGGAATGAACGCCATGAAAAACGTCACGATTTACCACAACCCGCGCTGCTCCAAGAGCCGTGAAACCCTGGCGCTGCTGGAGCAGCACGGTGTCGATCCCAAGGTGGTGCTGTATCTTGAAACGCCCCCGTCGGCCGATGAGCTGAAAAAGCTGTTGAAAGAATTAGGCTTCACATCCGCGCGCGATCTGATGCGCAAAAAAGAAGATCTGTACAAGGAATTGAAGCTGGCGGACGACAGTCTGAGCGAAGAACAGCTGCTGGCGGCGATGACGGCGAACCCGAAACTGATCGAACGCCCGATCGTGGTGAAAGGCAGCAAGGCGCGTATCGGCCGGCCGCCGGAGCAGGTGCTGGAGATTTTATAAATTCGAATTCGGGCGCGGACTGTCGCGCCCTTTCTTTTGCGGTAGCCGCTACAGCCCCAGGATCTCTTTAACGAACGGGATGGTCAGCTTGCGCTGGGCGGTGATCGAGGCACGATCGAGCTGATCGAGGGTCATAAACAGCGTGCGCATCTCGCGATCCAGCCGTTTCAACAGGAAGCGGCCCACGTCTTCCGGCAGCTCAAAGCCGCGCAGTTTGCCGCGCAGCTGCAGCGCCAGCAGTTTCTCTTCGTCCGACAGCGGCTGCAGCTTGTAGATCTGCCCCCAGTCCAGGCGCGAAGCCAGATCAGGTAAACGCAGGTTCAGCTGGCGCGGCGGACGATCTCCGGTGATAAACAAGCGAGTGCGGCCGGTTTCCAGGATGCGGTTGTAGAGGTTGAAGATCGCCATCTCCCACTCTTCGTCGCCGGCGATGCATTCGATATTGTCGATGCAGACCAGCGCCAGCTGCTCCATGCCGTCCAACACTTCAGGCACGAAGTAAGCGCGTTTGTCGAGCGGCACATAGCCCACCGCTTCCCCCTGCTGCGAAAGCTCGGCGCAGGCCGCATGCAGCAGATGGCTGCGCCCGCCGCCTTCACGCGACCAAAAATAGATATAGCTGCCATGTTCCTGACGGACGGCGGATTGGATCGCGGCTAATAGGGATGGGTTCTCGCCCGGATAAAAACTGGCGAAAGTTTCATCATCGGGAAGATAAAGTGGCAGTGAAAGCTGTGCCGGCGTATTCAGAGAAGCACCTCAACCAAAACTGGCAGAAAAACGCGGGCAGTTTAACACAGAAAACGGGCGCTGTTGAACCGGCAGGATCTTATGCCGCAATAGTGAGCAATGCCTTAGCGCCGTTTAATCGATTGCGGCTCCCTCACCGGCAAGAATAATCTGATATCAAACCCTAACCCCATGCCTAAGCAGGTTAAATTTGTAATTTAAGTAAAACCTGACCTAGTATAGGTAGGCAAAACGCAATCACCATCAACAAGGTTTCTGCAAGGATATAGACGATGAAAGTATGGAATAAAGTGCTGTTAGCCTCCTTTATCGGGTTGTTGGTTGCCGGCTGTGATGACTCTTCCAAGGTTGACGCCAACCTGGATAAAGCCAAAGACAGCGCCGAGCAGATGAAAGACGCCGCCCAGAAAAAAGCGGACGATCTGACGGACAAAGCGAAAGCGACGGCGGATGAAATCAAAAAAGAGGCCGCCACGCAGGCAGACCAGCTGAAGGACAAAGCCTCGGCAATTAAAGATGAAGCCGCCAAGCAAGCCGACGCCATCACCAACGACGCCAAGGCCAAGGCCGCCGCGATCAAGGATGACGCCGGCAAACAAAGCCAGCAGCTGGTGGATCAGGCCAAGGCCATCAAAAACGACGCCATCAACGGCGCTAACGATCTGACCGAGCAGGCCAAGGCGAAGACCGAAGCCATCAAGAACAGCGCCGAAAACAAAGCGCAAGAGTTGAAACAAGAGACCGATGCGGCGGTGAACGGCAATACGCAGCCGGCCACCCAGCAGTAAGCCATACTCAGCCACCAAGAGAGGAGCAGTAAATGGGGATTATTTCCTGGATTATCTTCGGCCTGATCGCCGGTATTTTGGCTAAGTGGATCATGCCCGGCAAAGACGGCGGCGGCTTTATCCTGACCGTTGTGCTGGGGATCATCGGCGCCGTAGTCGGCGGCTATATCAGCACCTTCTTCGGCTACGGCAAGGTTGACGGCTTCAACTTCGGCAGCTTCGTGGTAGCGGTTATCGGCGCCATCGTGGTGCTGTTCGTGTACCGCAAAATTCGCAGCTAATATGACATTGGGGAGCTGAGGCTCCCCTTTTTCACTCTTTAACTATACGTCCGTCATTAAGAATGAATGCTGTCCTACCGTCCCAAAACTCAGCAATAAAAATATCTTTCGGCTCTATGCCATGTTCACGGATAGTTTGGTTCAACCACTCCTCATCTTTACTAATCTCCTGCAGCTCATAAGGCCTGGCCCTGCCATTTTTCATAATGATAACTGAAGGCAGTTCATTTCCCTCGCATACCGCAGTTATCTGACCGCCCGGCTCAATTTGCGCATAGACAATCTCCTGAAAGGCGTGAATCCCCTGCGCATGCAGCTGTGAGGAAACGTTCAAGATGTCGATTTTATTTTTCTTGGCTAAAATATTTTCCATCAAAAAGCGGCCGTTTTTTATAATTGGTATCGGGTTGCCGATAGTGACCGAACGAAAGAAGTTGCAATGTTTACTGATTGCATTCAACAGAGAAATTAGTCCTACTCCGATAAGTAATACAACGACATACTGGTACAAAGGGATGCTGTCGCTATAGATAACGCCCCCAATAATGCCCCCGAGCACAAAGTTTCCGATAAAATCTACTGGGGTCATCTGCGATAGCTGGGTCTTTCCCGACAGGTTCAGGTGGGTGATAACTATGACAAAGCCAATCACAAATTTGAGCAAAATATAGCCGTAGTACTCCATACCCTCTTTCCTTAACCGATGTTGTTAATGCTATCAGCTACTTTATCCCAACGGATATAATGCAGAAACACGAATAAAAAGGGCAGCCCCTGGGCTGCCCTTTTCGTTACTTCTGCTCCGCCGGTTCATCCGGCGCGTCGAGCACCTCTTCTTCCTTGCGGAACAGGCTGATGACCTTGAACAACAGGCTCAGGCCAATGCCGACGATGGTCGCCAGCGCCATGCCTTTCAGCTCCGCCGCGCCGATATGCACCTTGGCGCCGCTCACGCCGATGATCAGGATCACCGAGGTCAGAATCAGGTTTTGCGCCTTGTTGTAATCCACTTTGGACTCGATCAGCACGCGAATGCCCGAGGCGCCGATCACGCCGTACAGCAGCAGCGAAACGCCGCCCATCACCGGCACCGGCACCGCCTGGATCGCCGCCGCCAGCTTGCCGATGCAGGACAGCAGGATAGCCAGCACCGCCGCGCCACCGATCACCCAGGTGCTGTAGACCTTGGTGATGGCCATCACGCCGATGTTCTCGCCGTAGGTGGTGTTCGGCGTGGAACCGAAGAAGCCGGAGAACACCGTCGAGATACCGTTGGCGAACATCGAACGGTGCAGCCCCGGATCGCGGATCAGGTCTTTTTTCACGATGTTGGCGGTCACCACCAAGTGGCCGACGTGCTCGGCAATCACCACCAGCGCCGCCGGCAGAATGGTGAAGATGGCGAACCACTCAAAGCGCGGGGTGTAGAAGGTCGGCAGCGCGAACCAGTGCGCCTCGCGGATCGGGGTCAAATCCACCACGCCCATGAAGAACGACAGCGCATAGCCCACCAGCACGCCGATCAGGATCGGGATAATTGCCAGGAAGCCGCGGAACAGCACCGAGCCGAGCACCGTGACCGCCAGCGTCACCAGCGAAATGGTGATGGTGGTCGAGTCGGCGCTGGTACCTTCCGCCGGTAGCAGCCCCGCCATGTTGGCCGCCACGCCCGCCAGCTCCAGCCCGATGACGGCGACGATCGCCCCCATCGCCGCCGGCGGGAACATCACGTCCAGCCAGCCGGTGCCGGCCTTTTTCACGATCAGCGCCACCAGGCAGAACAGCACGCCGCACATGATGAAACCGCCCAACGCCACTTCATAACCGAGCGGCAACAGCAGCAGCACCGGCGAGATAAACGCGAAGCTGGAACCGAGGTAGGCCGGGATCTTGCCTTTACAGATGAACAGATACAGCAGCGTGCCGATGCCGTTGAACAGCAGCACGGTCGCCGGGTTGATCTTGAACAGGATAGGCACCAGCACGGTGGCGCCGAACATGGCGAACAGGTGCTGGAAGCTGAGCGGAATGGTCTGGAGCAGCGGCGGGCGCTCGCTGACGCCGATGGCGCGACGGGTCATGTGTGCTTTTCCTCGGTTTATTGGTTTTATAGGTTTTAGTCAAAAAAAAGCCGACTCGTTAAGTCGGCTCAAATGTTTACTTGGTACCAAATATCTTGTCGCCCGCGTCACCCAGGCCAGGCACGATGTAGCCCTTGTCGTTCAGGCACTGATCGATGGAGGCGGTGTACAGCTCAACGTCCGGGTGCGCTTTCTCCAGCGCGGCGATGCCTTCCGGCGCCGCCACCAGGACCAGCACCTTGATGCTGTGGCAGCCGGCTTTCTTCAGCAGATCGATAGTGGCGATCATCGAACCGCCGGTGGCCAGCATCGGGTCAACGACCAGCGCCATGCGCTCTTCGATGTTGGAAACCAGCTTCTGGAAGTACGGCACCGGCTCCAGGGTTTCTTCGTCGCGGTAAACGCCCACCACGCTGATGCGCGCGCTCGGCACATGCTCCAGCACCCCTTCCATCATGCCCAGTCCTGCGCGCAGGATCGGCACTACGGTAATCTTTTTCCCTTTGATCTGATCCACTTCAACTGGCCCGCACCAGCCTTCGATGGTGACTTTTTCCGTCTCCAGATCGGCGGTCGCTTCATAGGTCAGTAAACTACCCACTTCTGAGGCCAGCTCACGGAAGCGTTTGGTGCTGATGTCATTTTCGCGCATCAGGCCAAGCTTGTGTTTTACCAGCGGGTGTTTCACCTCAACGATCTTCATCATTTTTCTCCTATTAAGGTGGTTGCGGCCAAAAAAATCGCGGGATTATACCTCCTTTTTTTCGCCGCGCCACCCACAATAGCCCGATCGGGATCAACAAAAGTTTGAATATCAGTATAGATGACGAAAAAGCGGAGCCGGTTCACAAGCCGCTCGCAAACGTTTGCCTGCGCTGTTAGAATTGCCGCGCCTTATTCCGGAATCAACATCGGAAGCACAGTTTTCAAACCGCAAACCGTCGTGGGGAATCGCGCAGTGACCGACAAAACCTCTCTCAGCTATAAAGACGCAGGTGTCGATATCGATGCAGGCAACGCATTGGTAGACCGCATCAAAGGTGTAGTTAAACAGACCCGTCGCCCGGAAGTGATGGGCGGTCTGGGCGGGTTTGGCGCCCTGTGTGCGTTGCCGCAGAAATACCGCGAGCCGGTGCTGGTTTCCGGTACCGACGGCGTGGGCACCAAGCTGCGTCTGGCGATGGATCTGAAACGCCACGACACCATCGGCATCGATCTGGTGGCGATGTGCGTCAACGATCTGGTGGTTCAGGGCGCCGAGCCGCTGTTCTTCCTCGACTACTACGCGACCGGCAAGCTGGATGTGGACACCGCGGCCAGCGTGATCACCGGCATCGCCGAAGGCTGCAAACAGTCCGGCTGTGCGCTGGTGGGCGGCGAAACCGCTGAAATGCCGGGCATGTACCACGGCGAAGATTACGACGTGGCCGGTTTCTGCGTCGGCGTGGTCGAAAAATCCGAGATCATCGACGGCAGCAAAGTGCAGTCAGGCGACGCGCTGATCGCCCTGGGCGCTTCCGGCCCGCACTCCAACGGCTACTCGCTGGTGCGTAAAATCCTGGAAGTGAGCAACACCGATCCGACCGCTACCCAGCTGGAAGGCAAACCGCTGGCCGACCACCTGCTGGCGCCGACCAAGATTTACGTGAAGTCCGTGCTGGAGCTGATCGAGAAGGCGGACGTCCACGCCATCGCTCACCTCACCGGCGGCGGCTTCTGGGAAAACATTCCACGCGTGCTGCCGGAAGGCATGCAGGCGGTGATCGACGAAGCCAGCTGGCAGTGGCCGGCGGTGTTCACCTGGCTGCAGCAGGCCGGTAACGTCAGCCGTCATGAAATGTACCGCACCTTCAACTGCGGCGTAGGCATGGTCATCGCCCTGCCGGAAGCCGAAGTGGAAGCGGCCATCGCGCTGCTGACCGCAGCAGGTGAAAAAGCGTGGAAAATCGGTAAACTGACCGCCTCTTCCGACGAACAACAAGTGGTCATCAACTGATGAAAAAGATCGTGGTGTTGGTCTCCGGCCAGGGGAGCAATCTCCAGGCGCTGATTGACGCCTGCCAGCAGGGCCGCATCACCGCCGAGATCGTGGCGGTGTTCAGCAACAAGGCGCAGGCTTATGGCCTGCAGCGCGCCGAGGCGGCCGGCATCGCCGCCCAGGCGTTGGATGCCAAGGCTTACGCCGATCGCGCGGCGTTCGACGTCGCGTTGGCGGACGCTATCGACCAGTACCAGCCCGATCTGGTAGTGCTGGCCGGCTACATGCGCATCCTCAGCCCGCAGTTCGTGCAGCGTTATGCCGGCCGCCTGCTGAACATCCACCCTTCCCTGCTGCCGAAATACCCGGGCCTGCATACCCACCGTCAGGCCATCGACAACGGCGACAGCGAACACGGCACCTCGGTGCACTTCGTGACCGAACAGCTCGACGGCGGCCCGGTGATTTTGCAGGCCAAGGTGCCGATTTTCGCTGACGACGAAGAGGATGACGTGGTTGAACGGGTGCAAACCCAGGAACACACGATCTATCCGCTGGTGGTGAGCTGGTTCGTCGACGGCCGCCTGGCGATGCGCGATGGCGCCGCCTGGCTGGACGGCGAACGCCTGCCTGAGCAGGGTCACGCCGCCGACTGAGGCGCGCAGCCTGAACCTTGCCTAAACGGTGCCCACGCGGCGCCGTTTTTTTTCGCCTTCATCCATTCTGTGAAGTTATACTTTGCACAATTTCACGGCACAGAGGAGCCCACATGTCCAGCACTGCCAGCGTCAGGTTACGCCCATTGGAACGGGACGATCTGTCGTTCGTCCACCAGATGGACAACAACGCCAGCGTTATGCGCTATTGGTTTGAAGAACCCTACGAAGCCTTTGTCGAGCTTTCCGATCTCTACGACAAACACATCCACGATCAGAGCGAGCGCCGCTTTATCATCGAGCACGAAGGCGCCAAGGTCGGCCTGGTGGAACTGGTGGAGATCGATCACATCCACCGCCGCGCAGAGTTCCAGATCATCATCGATCCCGCCCACCAGGGCAAAGGCTACGCCAGCACCGCCGCCCGCTTGGCGATGGACTATGGCTTCTCGGTGCTGAACCTGTACAAGCTGTACCTGATCGTCGACAAGGAGAACCCGAAGGCGATCCACATCTACAGCAAGCTGGGATTCAACGTGGAAGGCGAGCTGATCGACGAGTTCTTCGTCAACGGCGAATACCGCACCGTGCTGCGCATGTGCATCTTCCAGCCGCAATATCTGGCGAAGTTCAAAACGCCCAATGATAAGCCGCTGGTGAAGTGACGCTTAGCAAGAAAAAGAGAAAACCCGCGAAAGCGGGTTTTTTATTGGAAAATAAGCGACTAGTATTAATGGATGCTATTTTATCGTCAGGAAATAGCCTGATGAATGCGGAAATAAATAATATTCAGCCGAGATAATTAATCGAACAATAATTAATAGTGATAGTAAGAGTTACCCTCTGCCTCTACAAAGGAAAAATGCCATGACAACCGTCTCAAACCTGCTGCTTTTTATCGGCCTGGCGATGCTCGCCATCGCCGCCGGTCTGAATACCTATAGCGGCTACGCGCCTGCAGATCCCAATAGCACCCCGCTATTTTCCCCGCTCTGGTGGACGCGCTGGTTCCCGCTCTATGCCTCGGGGGCCGCGCTGCTGTTGGTGGGGGTGGTGTTGCGAATTTCGGCCAGAACACACTGAAGGCCACGGGCACAGTTTTCTTTTCATACGGTTTCTTGCGTTGTTATCCAACAAGTATTGTATCTACGCCGTGTCCGCACGGCCTGAAAGGCTCCCTCTTACGCCGCTGAGCCGCAAAGCTTGATGACAACGCTCGAAAGGTACCCCTGCCAGGGGAGTATATAATGGGCTCGGCATACCAACATTATCTCACTTATTATTCTTCAGGAATTTAATTTTAAATTAAGAAATCGAACACCAAAATAAAAATATAGAACCGACATCAAGCAAGAAACAAAATAGAGTTTACAAAGTCAGCTTATCAAATTAATGTAATGATTGATTGCATTAAGTTATATATTCATGAAATGAATAAAAATAAATCAAATATAAATACCAGATAATATCAGGATATCCCCTCATGCCCGAACGTGATATAGAACTATTTATTCGTGACTATGTTAATGATATTAAAAGCGGCAGCGCTGCGCTCTTTGCCGGCGCTGGGCTGTCCATACCCGCCGGCTTCGTCAGCTGGAAAGAGCTCATAAGCGATATCGCTTATGAACTGGGGTTGGACATAGAAAAAGAGAGCGACCTTATTTCTCTGGCACAATATCATCTCAATGAAAAAGGCAACCGGCATAAGATAAATCAAAAAATAATTACAGAATTCGCTGAGCAAGCGGAAGAAACAGAAAACCATCGAATCATTGCCAGATTGCCGATAGCGTCACTTTGGACTACCAACTACGACGATCTGATTGAAAAAACCTATGCCCGTTATAATCGCGTCTGCGACGTCAAAACCACGCCGGAAAGCCTGACTAATAACATTCATAAACGTGATGTGGTTTTATATAAAATGCATGGTGACTATAAAACCCCCAACCAAGCGGTTATCACCCGAGAGCAATACGAAACCTATTCCCGCTCACACCAGCCTTTTGTCAATATGCTGATGGCGGAGCTGACTGCCAAAACCTTCCTGTTTATCGGTTTCAGTTTCGAAGACCCTAACCTGCAATATGTATTGAGTCGGCTCTATGCGCAGTACGGCGAAGGGAAAAGAAACCACTACTGCATCATGCGGCGCGTCCAGCTTGGCGACAGCGGCAGCGAAGAGCAGGCGTCTTGCGATTACAACAGCCGCAAACAAGGCTTGATGATCAACGATCTTCGCCGCTACGGCATTCAAACGCTGTTGGTAAACGACTATCGCGAAATCACCGACCTGCTGTATGCCATCGAAACGCAGTTCAAGAAAAGCACGGTGTTTATCTCCGGCAGTGCCGACAACTACCAGCCCTATGCCCGTGAAGAATCCATCCAGTTCATACATCGTCTGGCGCGCCAGCTTATCCGCAAACAGTACCGCATCGTCAATGGCTTTGGCTGGGGTATAGGCACGGCGGTGATCAACGGCGCATTGGAAGCCATTTACGACAGCCAAGGAAAAATCAGCGAAAGCCAGCTGGTGCTGCGCCCTTTCCCCCAATTCGCCAGCGGGGGCATTACGCTGCCGGCACTTTGGCACGAGTATCGCCAGAACATGATTTCGCTCAGCGGCATCGCGGTCTTTTTGTTCGGCAACAAGCGTAACACCGAAGGCGAATGCGTGCTGGCCGACGGTTTATTGAAAGAGTTCCACATCGCTGCGGAACAAGGCTGCGTCTGCATTCCTATCGGTTGTACCGGCGGCGCATCCGCCGAAATCTACCGAAAAATCAAGGAGGAGATGAAAGAAACCCTCTACCACCGCAACCCCACCGCCATGAATCTGCTGGATCAGCTTAACGAACCGGGCAGCCTGGCGGAGAAGAAAAAATGCCTGTTGGCACTTATCGATATCATTACTAAGGATAACCCCCGATGACCAGAAAATGTTTTTACAGTTTCCATTATGAGCCGGACAACTGGCGCGCTTCTCAGATACGTGAAATGGGCACGCTGGAAGGTAATCGGCCGGCCACGGATAATGATTGGGAGGAAGTTAAAAAGGGCGGTAACGACGCCATCGCTGATTGGATCAAAGGCCAGTTGGACAATCGCAGCTGCGCCGTAATTCTCGCCGGTAAAGATACCGCCAATCGTAAGTGGATCAACTTCGAAATCTGCGAGGCCTGGAAGAAAGGCATGGGCGTGCTGGTGATATATATCCATAACCTGAAAGACAGCGCCGGCGAAAAAACCCAAAAAGGCAACAACCCGTTGGATCACATCAAGCTGGGTGACGCAAAGCTTTCCACAATCGCCAAAGCCTATGATCCGCCTTATTCAACCAGCACCAATGTCTATAACCACATCAAAGAAAACCTGGCTGAGTGGGTAGAAGAAGCGATCCGCATTCGCAAAAACTACTGACACATGGGCAATTACAATGAATACAGGGGCATATATGCCCCTTTTTTAGGATATCATATATTCACAGCCGCCTTACGCCCTCCCAATCGCCGCAACAGCCAACTACGCAGCGGTTTTTCGCACACATTGCTTTCACTCAGCGGAATAAAGGCTGAATCCACATGTTCTTTCACCGCTTGCTCCTGCTGATGCCGGCAACGCGCCTGATATTCCTCTTCCTGTTGGCACAGATTCGGTTGCCATATCAACCAGAAAGCTTTGGCGCCGTTAAGCGAAACCCATTCGTCGATCGACCAGGCCACAACAAAAATCGCCATGGCGAGATAGGTTAAGAGGAAAAAGAAAAACCAGAACGTGTTGCCGGCGCTGGGTGCACTCATGCCTAAAGGCGGCACGGTAACAAAGAAACCATAAGCGATGGCAGCTAAACTCAGTATCAGGAATCCCACCAGTCCCCGGCGCTGACGCTTCCACCGTTCGGCACTGAAAGAGAAAACACCGTTTTTCACTACACAGAGCAAAACATGACGTAAAAAGCTGTTAAGAATGGGGCTGGTTAACGGCAAAGGCGCCTTACCCAGATACTCCGTGAGTTGATGCGCGATCCAGACCGGCAGGCGAATACCGATGCTTTCATACAGCGCCTTGATTTGCAATTGCGTGATGCCTTCCTGCGGCTTGGCTCGCAATCTCTCAATATATGCCAACACGGAGATCCGTTTATCTGCACTGACAGCATCAAATCGGTGATTACGTCGGTTGTCTTGCCCCTTTGACCAGCGCGAGAACCACCATTTTATTACCGATATCAATACCGGCAATAATAAAGTCATCAGAGGAATAATAATTTCTTTAATATAATTCTCGTCAATATTCATGCGTAATATCCTTATATTAACAGTATTATAAAATCGTTATCAGCCTGATATTTATGGTTGAATGCAAATGGTATTGCTCTGCAACGTAATAACGTTACTCAGGCAATCAGTAAACGCTCGGCTATTCTCATTTATATAGCATTAATCGGCATGAAATCGATAAAAGATATTGGTTGTCGATACCATTTTTGATTTTTCACTTCACAATATGACGGAAGCCTGAGACTTCCGTCACTTTCTCCTCACCCATACCGCCCGGTAATATAATCCTCGGTGCGGCGCTGGCGCGGCGAGGTGAAGATGGCGTCGGTGTCGTTATACTCCACCAGCCGCCCCTGATGAATAAAGGCGGTGTAGTCGGAGACTCGCGCCGCCTGCTGCATGTTGTGCGTCACCAGCACCACGCTGTAACGCTGTTTCAGCGCGGAAATCAGCTCTTCGATGGTCAGCGTGGAGATCGGATCCAGCGCCGAGGTCGGCTCGTCGAGCAGCAATACCTCCGGCTCGATGGCGATGGCGCGCGCAATCACCAGGCGCTGCTGCTGGCCGCTGGACAAGCGGAACGCATTTTCGCGCAGCCGATCCTTCACCTCATGCCACAGCGCGGCGGCGCGCAGCGAACGCTCCACCGCCTCATCCAGCAAGCGCCGGTCGCGCACGCCCTGCAGCCGCAGGCCGTACACCACGTTTTCATAGATCGATTTCGGGAACGGGTTCGGCCGCTGGAACACCATGCCCACCCGCCGCCGCAGCGCAGCCACGTCGATCTGTGCCCCGGAGATCGCCGCGCCGTTCAGCTGCAGCTCGCCCTCGATACGGCAGTTGTCCACCAGATCGTTCATGCGGTTGAAACAGCGCAGCAGCGTCGATTTACCGCAGCCCGAGGGGCCGATCAGGGCCGTCACCCGGTGCTTCGGGATACGCAGCGAAATATCGTGCAGCACCTGTTTGTCGCCATAAAACAGGTTCAGGCCGTTGACCGCCAGCGCGGTCTGTTCATCGTCGAGATGCTGGACATCCAGCCGGGGCAAACTGCCTGGCGTCATCAAACCCATTACGCACTCCCCAAAAATAGCGTCATTGTTACTGCGACCATGCTCGGTACCGCTCCCTCAACGAATGGCGGATACCCATCGCCGCCAGATTCAAACTCACCACGATCGTCACCAGCAGGAAGGCGGTGGCGAACACCAGCGGCCGCGCCGCCTCTACGCTCGGGCTCTGGAATGCCATATCGTAGATCTGGAAGCTCAAATGCATAAACTTCCGTTCCAGGTGCAGATACGGGAAAATCTCGTCCACCGGCAGCACCGGCACCGATTTCACTACCCCCACCAGCATCAGCGGCGCGGTCTCCCCGGCGGCGCGCGCCACCGCCAGAATCAGGCCGGTCATCATCGCCGGCGCCGCCATCGGCAGCACGATGCGCCACAGCGTCTCGGCCCGGCTGGCGCCCAGCGCCATCGAGCCCTGCCGCAGCGAAGTGGGAATGCGCGACAGCCCTTCCTCGGTGGCGACGATCACCACCGGCAGCGTCAGCAGCGCCAGCGTCAGCGCCGCCCACAGCACGCCGGGCGTGCCGAAGGTCGGGTTGGGCAAGGATTCAGGATAGAACAGCTGGTCGAGCGTGCCGCCTATCATATAAACGAAAAAGCCGAGGCCGAAGACGCCATAGACGATCGAGGGCACGCCGGCCAGGTTGACCACCGCAATGCGGATCACTCGCGTCAGCAGATTGTTGCCGGCATACTCGTGTAGATATACCGCCGCGATCACGCCAAACGGCATCACCACGATCGACATCAGGATCACCATCAACACCGTGCCAAAAATGGCCGGGAACACCCCGCCTTCGGTGTTCGCCTCACGCGGGCTGTCGGTGAGGAACTTCTTCACCTGCTCGCCCCAGTGCGCCAGCTTCTCGGTGGTGTTCATGGCGTTCGGGTACCAGGCATCGCGCACCTGGCTGAGCGGAATGGTCAACGTCTGGCCGTGCATGTCGCGCAGCAGCAGCGCATCGCGCTGGCGATCGCGGTTCAGCCCCGTCAGGCGTTCGGACAGCAGCTGGTATTGCCGCTGTAACTCCAGCCGCTCGGCCTTGATGGCGTCCTGCGCACGGGCGTCCAGCTTATCGTCGCGCTGCAGGCGCTTTTCCCGCAGCCGCAGCGCGTCAAACTGCTGATTGATGCGCGCCATATCGCGGAATTGAATGTCGTGCGCCTGGCGCGAGAGCGCGGCGATTTGCGGCAGCCGCTGCTGCAACGCCTGCCCCAGATTGCGGCCGGTCAGCGGTTGCCCATCCTCCAGCAGCCCCGCCAGATAGCCGTAGGCGGTACCGTGGCTGTCGCGCTCCAGCACCAGCAGGCCGCGCGGCGTGCTTTGGCTGCGGATGTCGCTGGCCAGCAGCGTGCGAAAATCCTGCCCCTCGCGCTCGCGGTTACCGACCTTGATCAGATAGCGTTCGACGCTTTGCGCCTCGCCCGGCGGCGCCACGCCCGCTTCCGTCAGCTGGCGGCGCGAAATGCTTTGCTGCTGGTACAGCTCGCCGATCACCGTCACCGGCCCGGCGCCGTTCTGATTCAGCTCAAACTGATAAACCGGGCTCGG
This sequence comes from Serratia sp. CC22-02, assembly GCF_900182895.1. Taxonomy (NCBI): domain Bacteria; kingdom Pseudomonadati; phylum Pseudomonadota; class Gammaproteobacteria; order Enterobacterales; family Yersiniaceae; genus Serratia; species Serratia sp. CC22-02. The sequence goes on from NZ_FXUD01000007.1 coordinate 44,852, forward strand.
CCAGAAATAACGCATCCCTTGCCCAGCCAGCAGCAACAGAATGCCGATCAGCGCCAACAGGCTGACGGCCACCGAACCGGCGGTCAGCCAAATCCACGGCGAGCCGCTCTTCACCCAGTTCTTCATGGTGCCTCCTGATTCGGCGTGTAGCGCTTGCGCAGCCGCAGGCGCACCGCCTCCGCCAGCGTGTTGAACACGAAGGTGAAGACAAACAGCACCAGCGCGGTCAGGAACAGCACGCGGTAATGGCTGCTGCCGGAGACCGCCTCCGGCATCTCGATGGCGATGTTGGCCGCCAGCGCCCGCAGCCCCTGGAACAGGCTGCCGTCGATAATCGGCGTATTGCCGGTGGCCATCAGCACGATCATGGTTTCCCCCACCGCGCGGCCAAAGCCGATCATCAGCGCGGAGAAAATACCGGCGCTGGCGGAAGGCAGCACCACTTTGATCACCGTCTGCCATTGGGTGGCGCCCAGTGCCAAAGAGCCCTGGCTCAGGGTGGCCGGCACGCTGAACAGCGCGTCCTCCGCCAGCGAGAAGATGATCGGCACCAGCGCGAAGCCCATCGCCACGCCCACCACCAGCGCATTGCGCTGGTCGTAATTATCCCCCAGCCAGAAATGCAGCGGCTCACCGAACAGCGCCACCTCCAGCCGCGGCCCCAGGCTGAGCGCCAGCCACACCGTCAACGCCAGCAGCGGCAACAGCAACAGCAGATCGACGCCCGGCCGGCAACGCGGCATAAAGCGATGGGTCAACGCGCCGCACAGCAGCACCGCCGCCGCCAGCAGCAGCGGCAACGCCAGCACCGCCAACAGATACTGCTCGATGATCGGCGCCAGCCAAATGCCGGCCACCAGCCCGATCACCACCGTCGGCAGCGCGCCCATCACTTCGATAGCCGGTTTGATCACCCGCCGCAGCCCCGGCGTCATAAAGTAAGCGGTATAGATGGCGCCGGCCAGCGCCAGGGGAATGGCGAACAGCATCGCGTAAGCCGCCGCCTTGAAGGTGCCGAAGATCACCGGCATCAGGCTGAATTTGGGTTGGTAACTGTCTTCGCCGGAGGTGGACTGCCAAACATAGGCCGGCTGCGGGTAGTTCTCATACCACACCTTGCCCCACAGCGAACGCCAGGTAACGTCCGGATACGGGTTGTCGAGCGCATAGCGCTGCCAGCCCTGCGCGCTCTCCAGCAGCAGGCCATCGCCGCGCGGCGCAAACGCCATCTGCTGCACCTCGGCGCCCAAACGGGTATTCAGCAGCGGCTGCGGTTGAATGGTGGAGAACAGCGAGAAGCCGCCATCGGGCCGCAGGGTGGCGAACACCCGGCGATAGGGCTCAGCCACCGTCAGCTCCTGCCCGTCGGCGCCATGGTCGAAATGCTGCACCGGCGTCAGGCGCCAGCGCTGCTCTTTTTCTACTTCGAACCACTCGCGCAGATTGCCGTCGGCGCCCTTGATCAACAGCGCGCTGCCGCCGGGCAGCGCCGTCATCTGATACGGAGCATGTTCGCCAAGGGTACGCGTTTCACGCAGCTGCAGCTGCGCGCCGTCGATCTGATAACGCGCCAGCCGGTTGCCGGTCAGCAGGTAAAGCTGGCGGCCATCCGGCGTCAGCACCAGTTGTTCTGCATCCTGTTCCAGCGGCCGCTCGCTGAACTGCGGCGGCCGGTCAGGGCTGAAACGGCCGAACACCAGCCGCCGATCGTCGGTCACCCCAGCCAGCAGATACTGCCCGCGATGGGCATCCGCCAGCGACAGCCGTTTCAGCGGCTTGCGCTGCGGATCCAGCGCCAACGGCTGCTGCCCGAGCGGGAACAACCACTGCGGCCGGCCGTTTTCCGCCGTCGCGAAATCCGCGCGCGCCACCACCAACCGGCCGTCGGCCTGCGCCAACGCAAACAGATCGCGCTCTCCGGCGGCCTGGGCAAGCAGCGCCGGTTTGGCCAGCAGCGTCTGCTGCGCCAGCGGCGCCTGGGGCTGGCCGTTCGGTGCCGGCGTCAGGCGATAAAATTGCCCCGCGCCCTGCGCGTCGATGCGGTAACCGACGCGCTGCTGCACGTCCATGCCCAGCGCCAGCACCGGGGCCGACGCCGCGATCGGCAGTGGCTGCGCCTGGCCGAGCGAGGCCGGTTTGAACAGCGGCAGCACGGCAAACAGCAAATAGACGAAGATCAGCATCAACGTCATCAGCACCATCAGCCCGCTGGCGGTTACTGCCGCCTGCACGCCGCGGTCGATGCGCCCGCGCATGCGATCTCGGGGATGTTGATTGGCCGTCGTCTGTGTCATGTGTCTCGCTGTCGCTGATGTAATCGGGCTTGCGCCGTAAGATAACCGGGCATCTTATGTCAGTTTTATGACGTTTGCATGACAAAGTTACCCACCATAACCCAGGTTTTTTACACTGCAAACAGACAATATGGCGTTGATATATTGCTGAAAAATGAACGCAAACACGCTTAATATCACCAAGAATAAGCCTGCTAACCTTCATTTCATGCTGCTCATTCCACCCCCCTGCGCCCTGCATCGGCGAAAATTTATTGCCGCCAAAAAACGCCGCGCGCCAACGCAATGGATATGTTGGACTTTCCTGTCAATCTCTCGCAATAATGATGAAGGACACTAGAGCGGCATCCGGGCGCTGCGTCCCGGATCCTATTCTAAATTTGAACTGGAGTGGCAATGGGTCAGGAAAAGCTCTACATCGAAAAAGAACTAAGCTGGTTATCCTTTAATGAACGCGTGTTGCAGGAAGCCGCAGATAAGAGCAATCCCCTGATTGAACGTATGCGTTTTCTGGGCATTTACTCCAACAACCTCGACGAGTTCTATAAAGTCCGCTTCGCCGATCTCAAACGGCGCATCCTGATCAGCGAAGAGCAAGGCTCCGCCGGCGCCTCGCGCCACCTGCTGAAAAAGATCCAGGCCAAGGTGCTGAAAACCGATCAGGAGTTCGACGGCCTGTACAACGATCTGCTGCTGGAAATGGCGCGCAATCAGATCTTCCTGATCAACGAACGCCAGGTGTCCGAGAACCAGCAAATCTGGCTGCGGCAATATTTCAAACAGCATCTGCGCCAGCACATCACGCCGATCCTGATCAACCACGACACCAACCTGGTGCAGTTCCTGAAAGACGATTACACCTATCTGGCGGTGGAGATCATTCGCGGCGCGCGCATCGACTATGCGCTGCTGGAGATCCCGTCCGACAAGGTGCCGCGCTTCGTCAATCTGCCGCCGGAAGCGCCGCGCCGCCGTAAACCGATGATCCTGCTGGACAACATTCTGCGCTACTGTCTGGACGATATCTTCAAGGGCTTCTTCGACTACGACGCGCTCAACGCCTACTCGATGAAAATGACCCGCGACGCGGAGTACGATCTGGTCACCGAAATGGAATCCAGCCTGCTGGAACTGATGTCCTCCAGCCTGAAACAGCGCCTGACCGCCGAGCCGGTGCGCTTCGTGTATCAGCGCGACATGCCGAACGAAATGGTGGAGCTGCTGCGCGGCAAGCTGGGCATCTCCAACTACGATTCGGTGATCGCCGGCGGCCGCTACCACAATTTCAAAGATTTCATCAGTTTCCCGAACGTCGGCAAGGCCAACCTGGTCAACAAGCCGCTGCCGCGCCTGCGCCACATCTGGTTCGACGGTTTCCGCAACGGCTTCGACGCCATTCGCGAAAAAGACGTGCTGCTCTACTACCCGTACCACACCTTCGAGCACGTGCTGGAGCTGCTGCGCCAGGCGTCGTTCGATCCGAGCGTGTTGGCTATCAAGATCAACATCTACCGGGTGGCGAAAGATTCGCGCATCATCGAATCGATGATCCACGCCGCGCACAACGGCAAAAAGGTCACGGTGGTGGTCGAGCTGCAGGCGCGCTTCGACGAAGAGGCCAACATTCACTGGGCGAAGCGCCTGACCGAAGCCGGCGTACACGTGATCTTCTCGGCGCCGGGCCTGAAAATCCACGCCAAACTGTTCCTGATTTCGCGCCGTGAAGGCGATGACATTGTGCGCTATGCTCATATCGGTACCGGCAACTTTAACGAAAAAACCGCGCGCATCTACACCGACTATTCGCTGTTGACCGCCGACTCACGCATCACCAACGAGGTGCGCCGGGTATTCAACTTTATCGAGAACCCCTACCGGCCGGTCACCTTCGACAACCTGATGGTGTCGCCGCAGAACTCGCGCCTGAAGCTGTATGAGCTGATCGACAACGAAATCGCCAACGCCCAGGCCGGGGAACAGGCCGGCATTATGTTGAAAATAAATAATCTGGTGGATAAAGGGCTGGTAGATCGGTTATATACCGCGTCCGGCGCCGGCGTGAAGATCCGCCTGCTGGTGCGGGGCATGTGTTCCCTGATTCCCAACCTGCCGGGGATCAGCGACAATATTCAGGTGATCAGCATCGTCGATCGCTTTTTGGAACACGATCGGGTGTACGTTTTCGACAATAAAGGTGACAAACGGGTGTATCTGTCCTCCGCCGACTGGATGACCCGCAACATAGATTACCGTATCGAAGTGGCGGTATCGCTGCTGGATCCGGCGCTGAAACAGCGCGTTCTGGACATCCTGGAGATCCTGTTCAGCGATACGGTCAAGGCCCGTTATGTGGATAAAGAACTGAGCAACCAGTACGTGCCGCGCGGCAACCGCCGCAAAGTGCGTGCCCAGGTGGCTATTTACGAGTATTTAAAAGCTCTGGAACAACCAGGACAGTAGGCCAGCAACTATGCCGCTAAAAAACACTGCAACGAACAAACCGCAGGAAATCGCCGCCATCGACCTCGGGTCGAACAGTTTCCACATGGTGATCGCCCGCGTCGTCAACGGCGCCTTACAGGTATTGGGCCGTTTAAAACAGCGGGTGCATCTCGCCGACGGATTGGACAGCAACAACGTACTCAGTGAAGAGGCGATAGAACGCGGCCTGGCCTGTCTGGCCCTGTTTGCCGAACGGCTGCAGGGCTTCCCGGCGGATAACGTCACCATCGTCGGGACGCACACCCTGCGTCAGGCGGTGAACGCCGAAGTGTTCCTCAAGCGCGCCGCCAAAGTGATCCCCTACCCGATAGAAATCATCGCCGGTCAGGAAGAAGCACGTTTGATCTTCATGGGCGTGGAGCACACTCAGCCGGAGAAAGGCCGCAAGCTGGTGATCGACATCGGCGGCGGCTCCACCGAGCTGGTGATCGGCGAAGACTTCGAGCCGCTGCTGGCGGAAAGCCGCCGCATGGGCTGCGTCAGCTTCGCCCAGCTGTTCTTCCCGGGCGGCGAGATCAGCAAAAACAACTTCCGCCGCGCGCGGCTGGCGGCGGCGCAGAAGCTGGAAACGCTGGCCTGGCAGTACCGCATTCAGGGCTGGCAGTATGCGCTGGGCGCTTCGGGCACCATCAAGGCCGCCCACGAAGTGCTGGTGGCGATGGGGGAAAAAGACGGTCTCATCACCCTGGATCGCCTGGAAATGCTCGCCGAGCAGGTGCTGCAGTTCAAAAGCTTCAGCTCGCTGAGCCTGCCGGGGCTGTCGGAAGATCGCCAATCGGTGTTCGTGCCGGGGCTGGCTATCCTGTGCGGCGTGTTTGATGCGCTGGCGATCCGCGATCTGCGCCTGTCCGATGGCGCGCTGCGCGAAGGCGTGCTGTATGAAATGGAAGGCCGTTTCCGCCACCAGGACATCCGCAGCCGCACCGCCAAGAGCCTGGCCGATCACTACAACATCGACCGCGAACAGGCCAAGCGGGTGCTGGAAACCACCGAGCTGCTCTACTCGCAGTGGATGGCGCAAAACACCAAGCTGGCGCACCCGCAGCTGGAGGCCCTGCTGAAATGGGCCGCCATGCTGCACGAGGTGGGGCTGAGCATCAACCACAGCGGCATGCATCGCCATTCGGCCTACATTCTGCAAAACTCCAACCTGCCTGGCTTCAACCAGGAACAGCAGCTGCTGCTGGCGGCGCTGGTGCGCTTCCACCGCAAGGCGATCAAGCTGGAAGAGTTGCCGCGCCTCAACCTGTTCAAGAAGAAACACTACCTGCCGCTGATCCAGCTGCTGCGTCTGAGCACCCTGCTCAACAACCAGCGTCAGTCGACCACCACGCCGGAAACGCTGCGCCTGACCACCGACGACAACCACTGGACGCTGCGCTTCCCGGCCGGCTACCTGGCGCAGAACAACCTGGTGCAGCTCGATTTCGAACGCGAGCAGGCCTACTGGAACGACGTCGTCGGCTGGAAGCTGCTGATCGACGAAGAAGGCTCGCAAGACGAACAGCGCTCCGCCTGATCCCCCCGCCCCCTGCCAGACAGGGGGTTTTTCTTTCCGCCCTCGCCCCGACAACCTAAACGAAACCCTAATGCGCCGTGCCGCACGCCGGAAAAAAATGGACAACTTTTGTCATCAGCGCCTAAAATCCGGTTACAAATTCTCGAGCGAATAACACAGGATACCGGCATACCGGGTGATATATGCGCAAGAAAACCACCGGACAGATGACGAAGATAGTGTTGTTTATCAGCTTTATCATTTTAGTCGGCCGACTGCTGTACGCCGCCGTGGTGGCGGTGCCTCATCATCAGGAAAAAAAGCAGGCCGCTGCGCAAAACGCCGCCGAAGTCAGCGCGCCGCAACAGGACGCCTCCTCTGAATAACCGCCGCGCCCCGTCCGTTTCATAAAAATGACTCCGGCACTCGCTATGCTCTATCTTTTAATGAGCCTGCGTCAGGAACGCCGAGCGCCCGTTAAGGAACACCATGTCAGCCGCAACCCATAACGTCAAAAAAGTCGCTGAACACCGCCAGCGCATTCTCACTCTGTTGTTGAACAATAAGGAATTGGTCGACGGCATTCTCGGCCGGCCAGGGGATGAGCACGCCCTCAGCCAAAGCGAACTGCTGAACCAGACGGCGGAAATCACCGGCCTGTTGGACGACATGCACGCCGCCGACCTGGCGGACCTGCTGGAAGCGCTGCCGCAGGATGAACGTATGGCGCTGTGGCGGCTGGTGGGCAACAGCAAGCGCGGCCAGACGCTGGTGGAGGTCGCCGAGCCGGTCTGGGACAGCCTGATCGAGGAAATGAGCGACAAAGACCTGCTCAAAGCGATCAAAACGCTGGACGTCGACGAACAGGCCTACCTGGCGCAATACCTGCCGCGTAACCTGATGGGCCGGTTGCTGACCTCGCTGGAGCCGGAGCAGCGCGCCCAGGTGCGCGAGATGAGCCAGTACGCCAAAGACAGCGTCGGCTGGATGATGGATTTCGAACTGGTGACGGTGCGGCCAGACGTCACGCTCGGCGCGGTGCACCGCTTTTTGCGCATGCGCAAAACCATTCCCGACGCCACCGATAAACTGTTCGTCACCGACCGCAAAAACACCCTGCTGGGCGAGCTGCCGCTGACCGCGGTGCTGCTGAACGATCCGGAGATCCCGGTGCGCGAAGTGATGGACAGCGATCCCGCCACCTTTCAGCCCGAAGACAAGGCCGATGAAGCGGCCGGCGCGTTCGAGCGTTACGACCTGATCAGCGCCCCGGTGGTTGACGCCAAAGGCAAACTGATGGGCCGCCTGACCATCGAAGAGATCGTCGACGCCGTCAACGAAGAGAGCGACACCAACCTGCGCCGCATGGGCGGTTTAAGCCCGGAAGAAGACGTGTTCGCCCCGGTCAGCAAGGCGGTCAAGACCCGCTGGGCCTGGCTGGCGATCAACCTCTGCACCGCGTTCGTCGCCTCGCGCGTGATCGGCCTGTTCGAACACACCATTTCCCAGCTGGTGGCGCTGGCGGCGCTGATGCCGATCGTCGCCGGCATCGGCGGCAACACCGGCAACCAGACCATCACCATGATCGTGCGCGCGCTGGCGCTGCACCAGATCGAAGTCGGCAACATCTCACGCCTGATGCTCAGAGAGCTGGGGGTGGCCATCATCAACGGCGTGGTGTGGGGCGGCATCATGGGCGTGATCACCTGGCTGCTGTACGGCGACGCGGCGATGGGCGGCGTGATGACGCTGGCGATGCTGCTCAACCTGCTGCTGGCGGCGCTGATGGGCGTGGTGATCCCGATGACCATGCTCAAACTGGGCCGCGATCCGGCGGTCGGCTCGAGCGTGCTCATCACCGCGCTGACCGACACCGGCGGCTTTTTCATCTTCCTCGGCCTCGCCACCCTGTTCCTGCTGTAATACGCCAAAAGCCGGCCCCGCGCCGGCTTTTTCGTCATTCTGTAGCCGGGTTTGCGTTAACGCAGCAAAGTCGGCCTTCCCGGTAGGTTTTCCTCTCGCGCTGTACTACCCTTTGCCAATAAATCGTCTTAATTCATCCACGTCATGAATCCAATCACTGACAGAGGCCATCGGTAAGGGTGTCTATGGAGATCAGCGCGCCGAACACGTTCGGCACCCACAAAGGCGTCATGCTGACGCATTCCCTGTTAGTGGCGTTGGCGACGTTTCTGCTCGCCTTGCTGAGCCTGTCGCTGTCCAGCGAAGCCCGCCACTTCACGCCGCTGTGGTTCCCGACCGCCGCCGCGATCGCCGTGCTGTACCGCCACGCCCCGCGCCACTGGGGCCTGCCGCTGCTGGCCAGCGGCCTCGGCATCGTGCTCGCCAGCTTCTTGCTGTTCGGCGTCAGCGCCACTCCCGTCAAGCTGGCCGCCATCAACCTGCTGGAAGCGGCGGTTTGCGCCCTGCTGCTGCGCCGCACGCTGCCGGCGAACGATCCGCTGAGCGATCTGGGCTGCTGGCTGCGCTTTGTGGTGTGCGCCGTGATCTTCACCCCGCTGTTCAGCGCGCTGCTGGCCGCCGGGCTCTCGCCCACGCCGGATCAAACGTTCTGGCAATCGTTCGGCATCTGGTTCATCTCCGAAGCGATAGGGGTGCTGTCGCTGGCGCCGCTCGGCCTCACCTATCACCGCCGCACCTTGGCGGCGCTGAACCCCTACCCACTGCTGCTCACGCTGATGGGCTCCCTGGCCTTCAGCTACCTGGCGCTGACCTATCTGCCGTTCCCGTTCACCTTCGTCATCCTGCCGCTGCTGTGGGCCGCCATCGCGCTGCCGCGCTTCGAAGCCTTCGCCGTCTGTTTCTGCACCCTGCTGCTGATCACGGTGCTGATCTCGCTGGGCGTGCTGCACCTGCAGGCCTCTGCACACGTCTTCGGTGAGCTTGGCCTGTACTTGCCGATGCTGCTGATCCTGATCCCGGCACACGCGATGGCGATGGTGATGCACACCTTCCGGGTGGAGAAACAGCACATCGTCGAGAGCGAAAGCCGCTTTCGCAGCGCGCTGGAGTATTCCGCCATCGGCATGGCGCTGGTGTCGCCGGAGGGCAAATGGCTGCAGGTCAATCAGGCACTGTGCAAACTGCTCGGCTATACGCCGGAAGGGCTGCACCGCCTGACGTTTCAGGCCATCACCCACCCGGACGACCTCAACGCCGATCTCAGCCAGCTGCACGATCTGCTCGACGGCCACATCAGCAGCTACACCATGGAGAAACGCTATATCCGCAGCGACGGCCAGACCGTTTGGGCGCTGTTGGCCGTCTCGCTGGTGCGCGACGCCGAAGAGCAACCGCTGTACTTCATCTCTCAGGTCGAGGACATCAGCGGCCTCAAACGCAGCGAGGCGGAGAACAACCGGCTGGTGGAGCGCATTACGCTGGCCAACCAGGTGGGCGGCGTCGGCATTTGGGAATGGGTGATGAGCCAGGAAAACTTCACCTGGGATCAGCGCATGTTCGAACTCTACGATCTCAATCCCGACCAAACGCCGACGCTGGCGCTGTGGCGCACCCTGCTGGTGCCGGAAGATCGCGAGCGTACCGATCGCGAGCTGGCCGCGCTGCTGGCCGCTCCCAAGCCTTTCGTTATGGAATTTCGCATTACCACGCGCGGCGGCAAATTGCGCCATATTCGCGGCCAGGGCAACGTGATCCTCGACGACCAGGGCCAGCCGCTGCGCATGATCGGCACCAATATCGACATGACCGAGCTCAAGATCCTCGCCGAGGCGCTGCACGAAGAAAAAGAGCGCCTGCACATCACCCTCGACGCCATCGGCGAAGGGGTGATCTCCACCGACAGCCACCTGCGCATCACCTTTATGAACCCGGTGGCCGAGCAGATGTGTGGCTGGCCGCTCGAGCTGGCGATCGGCATGCCGGTCGCCGGCGTGGTGCGCCTGACCAACGGCAAAGACGGCCCGGAAATCGAAAACCTCACGCAATACCCGCGGCAGTGGCCGGCGGATTACGCGCTGGTGCTGCACAGCCGCGACGGACGTTATTTCGACGTGCAGCAGTCGGTCTCACCGCTGAAAACCCTCGATGGCGAAACCATGGGCGCGGTGATGGTGCTGCAGGACGTCACCGCCTCGCGCGAACTGATGAAAAAACTCAGCTACAGCGCCTCGCACGACGCGCTGACCGGCCTGCCGAACCGCACCCGCTTCGAGAAGCAGCTGAAGGCGGCGATCGCCGCCGGCGGGGAACCGTCGTCGCCGCATTCGCTGGTGTTCCTCGATCTGGATCGGTTCAAAGCGGTAAACGACACCGCCGGCCACGCGGCGGGAGATGCCTTGCTGCGGGACATCGCCCAGCTGATGCGGCATCAGCTGCGCAACAGCGACTGCCTGGCTCGGCTGGGCGGCGACGAGTTCGGTTTGATCCTGTTCGACTGCCGGCTGGAGCAGGCGAAATCGCTGATGCAACAGGTAGTCAGCCAAATCAGCCAGCATCCGTTCTACTGGGAAGGGAAAATTTATCGCGTCGGCGCCAGCGCCGGCATCACGCGCATCGGCGGCGACGCCAAAAGCAGCGAACTGCTGGCCCAGGCCGACATCGCCTGCTACACCGCCAAGCACCACGGCCGCGGCCAGGTTTATCTGTACGAAACGCGGCAAAAACAGATGCTGGAACGGCAGCATGAATTGCTGAACCCACAGGAGGTACAGACGATCATCAGCGAGGGGCAGCTGCGGCTGCTGACCCGCGCGGTCGCGCCGCCGGCAACGCCGCTGTCGGCCGCGTTTCACCACGTGAAACTGCAGGTGATGGCACCGGACGATCGGCCGCTGCCGCACGAGGCGTTCATCGCCGCGGCGCAGCTGTACGGCCTGATGCCGGACATCGACCGCTGGGCGGTGACGCAGCTGCTGGTATCGTACGCCGACGACATCAAGCGCAAGGGGCTGTCGCTCGCGTTGCCGCTGGCTACCGACAGCCTGCTGAACACCGACTTCCAACGCTTCCTGACGGAAACGGTGCGCGCTTCCTCGCTGCCGCCGCGGGCACAGCTGTTCAGCGTTGATGAAGCCGTGGTGCTGGAACACGCCGCGCAGTGCCGAGCGTGTCTGCGCGAACTGCAGCAGCTGGGCTGCCGACTGATCGTCAATGGCTTTGGGCATAACATCAATGCCTTCGATGAGCTGGGCGATCAGAAGATAGACATCATTCGCATCGATGAACGCTTTATCACCAACCTGCACTGCAACCAGATGGATGAGCTGATGGTCTCGATGCTCAACGGCGCGGCGCATCGGATCAAGGCGCAAACGCTCGCCGGGCCGGCCCACCAGCCGGTGACGCTGCAGGCGCTGCGCGATGTCGGCGTCGATCTGGCAGACGGCGACCAGGTGGCGCTGGAGCAGCCGTTGGCGGTTCTGCTCAGCGACGGCTACTTCGGCATCCGCTAACGCCTTCCCTCGCCGGCGCCGTCTCACGGGCGGCGCCGCACCTCTCATCTTTCACATTATGTTAACCAATACGAGATTAGTGATATAAATAACACCTGAAGCTTAAACGATTAAGTAAGATGAAGCTCCCATGCGGACATCGACGTATCCGTTGATTTTCCTCGACATGTGATAGCTCAGGGATAAGGGACTATGGAAAAGAAATGGTTTTCCGCCAGGGAACTGATGGGGAAAGCGGGGTTGCCCTCGACCCCGCAAGGGGTCAATCTGATGGCCCGACGCGAAGGCTGGGTCAGCCGCCGCCGCAGCGGCGTGCAGGGTAAAGCGCTGGAATACCATATCGACAGCCTGCCGTTCGGCGCGCGCAGCCTGTCGGCCTTACGCGAGGCCGACCATCCGGACTACGACATCAAACGCCAGGATCCTATTCGGGTCTGGATCGAGTATTACTACCATCTGACGCCGGCCGAGCGGGAAAAGCTGCTGGCGTTCCTGATGCGCGAAGGCATGAGCCGCCTGCTGCAGCTGATCGACGCCCCGCGCTAGCCCGAATGCGCCTCACTCCTCCCCTTCCGGTGCCCAACCGTCGTTGTGCCACAGGTGCAGCGTGGCGTAAGAACGCCACGGGCGCCAACGTTCGGCATAGCGTTCTATCTGGCGCGGCGTCATGCCGGGGAAACGCTGTTTGATCAGGTAATCGCCGGCCAGGAACACGTCCGGCCACGACCAGGCGCGCATGGCGATATAGCTGGCGGTCCAGCTGCCGATGCCCGGCAGCGCGGTCAGCGCCTTGATGCCCTGTTCGATATCCAGCACGTTATCGAGCTGCAGCCGCCCTTCGCCCAGCGCGCGGGCGATCTCGATCAGCGCCGCCGCGCGCTTCAGCTGTACCCCGAGCGGGCGCAGTGCTTCGGGCTGCAGCTGCGCCACCCGTTCGGCGCTAGGAAAAACGTGGGTGATGCCCTCGTGCGGCGCCGCCAGCGGTTCTCCCCAACGTTCGGCCATCCGCCCGGCGAAGGTTGCCGCCATTTTCACGCTGACCAATTGCCCCAGCACCGCACGCGCCGCCTGCTCGAAGCTGTTTACGCAGCCCGGCAAGCGCAGCCCCGGCGCATCGGCCGCCAGCGAACCCAGCGCCTCATTGATGCGATCCGGCGCGGCGTCCAAATCGAACAGCAAGCGTATGCGGCGCAGCACCTCCGTCGTCACCAAACTGAGCGCCGGCGCGATCTCTACCCTGACCCGGTTGCGCGCTTCTTCCGGCTGCACGCTGAGCCAGCCGCAATACTCCGTACCGCCTTGGCTGACTGAGATCGAACGCAGATAGCGGCGGCCCTCGACCCGCTCTACGCCCTGCACGGCGCGCGCCTGCAAGAAGTTCAGCATGCGATCCCAGTCATAGGGCGGCCGATAGCCCAGGTGGAACACCAGGCCGCTGGCGGCGGCCCGTTCACCGCGCGCGCCGCCGCTGCGCAGCGCCGACGGAATCAGGCGATAGCGCGCCTTGAACAGCTCGTTGAAACGCCGCAGGCTGCCGAAACCGGCGGCGAACGCCACCTCGCTGAGCGGCAGATCGGTGTCCGCCAACAGGCGTTTGGCTTGCAGCAGCCGGTGCGACTGCGCGTAATCGATCGGCGAAGCGCCAAATTGCTCGGCGAAGATACGCCGCAGGTGGCGATCGGAAATGCCGAGCCGCGCCGCCAGCGCTTCGCAGCTGTGTTCGGACAGATAGCCCTGCTCGATGAGCTGCACCGCCACCTGTGCATAGCGGTTGCCCAGATCGATCAGCGCCAGGCCGGGCGCCAGTTCCGGCCGGCATTTAAGACAGGGGCGAAAGCCCGCCAGCTCGGCCGCCGCTGCGCTCGGATAGAAGGTGCAGTTTTCCAGCTTCGGCGTGCGGGCGCTGCACACCGGGCGGCAATAAATGCCGGTGGAAGAGACGCCGACGAAAAAGCGGCCGTCGAATTTGCGGTCACGCGCGCGCAGCGCGTCGTACAACGCTTGCTGTTGGGTATTCATGGCAACGCTCGGGTTCGGTTTTTTCTGCATTATGGGGCTCGGCTGGCGCGCTGACGTGCGGAATTCGGACATTAAGTTAAGCATGCCGATGCCGCGCCCGCTAAATTTTTCGACACTCGCGCATCAGCGCATTGCCCACCGGCCCCGTCTCGGGTAAAGTCGCCCCCCTTCATTGGCATGGGGACAAAAAAGAGATGTTTATTGGATTCGACTATGGGACAGCCAACTGTTCCGTCGCGGTGATGCGCGACCACGGCCCCGAGCTGCTGACGCTGGAAAACAACGAGCCGTATCTGCCTTCGATGCTGTGCGCGCCGACCCGCGAAGCGGTGAGCGAATGCCTGCACCGCCATTGGCAGGTGCCGACCGGCAGCGAAGAAAACCAGCAGCTGCTGCGCCGCGCCATCAGTTACAACCGCGAAGAGGACATTCCGGTCGGCGGCGACAGCGTGCTGTTCGGCCTGCAGGCGCTGGCGCACTACATGGAAGATCCGGAAGAGGTGTACTTCGTGCGCTCGCCGAAGTCCTTCCTCGGCGCCAACGGCCTGAAGCCGCAGCAGATCGCCCTGTTCGAAGACCTGGTCTGCGCCATGATGTTCCACATCAAACGCCAGGCGGAAAACGTGCTGCAGGCCGGTATCGATCAAGCGGTGATCGGCCGACCGATCAACTTCCAGGGCATCGGCGGCGAAGAGGCCAACCGGCAGGCGCAGGGCATTTTGCAGCGCGCCGCCGAACGCGCCGGTTTCAAAGAGATTGAATTCCAGTTCGAGCCGGTGGCGGCAGGGCTGGACTTCGAGGCGACGCTGAGCGAAGAGCAAACCGTGCTGGTGGTGGACATCGGCGGCGGCACCACCGACTGCTCGGTGCTGCTGATGGGCCCGCAGTGGCGCGACCGCGCCGATCGTCAGCAGAGCCTGCTGGGCCACAGCGGCTGCCGGGTCGGCGGTAACGATCTGGACATCATGTTGGCCTTCAAACAGCTGATGCCGCTGTTCGGCCTGGGCGGCGAAACCGGGAAAGGCATCGCCCTGCCGGCGCTGCCTTACTGGAACGCGGTGGCGACCAACGACGTACCGGCGCAAAACGACTTCTACAGCGCCGCCAATGGCCGCGTGCTGCGCGATCTGATCCTCGACGCGGCGGAGCCGGAAAAGGTCAAACGCCTGCTGAAAGTGTACCAGCAGCGCCTGAGCTACCGGCTGGTGCGCGCGGCCGAAGAGAGTAAGATAGCCCTGTCAGGCCAAACCGCCATCAGCGCGCCGCTCAGCTTCGTCCAGGCCGATCTGGCGGAAAGCATCAGCCAGGATCAGCTCGCCGACGCCATCTCACAGCCGTTGATGCGCATCCAGGAGCAGGTCAGCGCCGCGTTGGCCAGCAGCCAGACCGCGCCGCAGGTGATCTACCTGACCGGCGGCAGCGCGCGTTCGCCGCTGCTGCGCGCCGCGCTGCAACAGCAGCTGCCGGGCATTCCGATCGTCGGCGGCAACGACTTCGGCTCGGTCACCGCCGGGCTGGCGCGCTGGGCGCAAACGCTGTTCCGTTGACTGCCCAAGGGCGCGGCTCGCCGCGCCCTTGCTCATTGGAGGCTATGCATCATGTCCACCATCCTTACCCTCGACAGCGACAGGCTGCGGCTGCGCCCCTGGCGCGACGACGATCTGCCGGCCTTCGCCGCGCTTAACGCCGATCCGCAGGTGATGCGCTATTTCCCGGCGACGATGACGGCCGAAGAAAGCCACGCGCAGGCCGAACGCATCCGCGCCTTCATGCAGCAACATGGCTGGGGGCTATGGGCGGTGGAAGTGAAAGGCGGCGCGCCCTTTATCGGTTTTGTCGGGCTGGCGCGGCCGGGCGACGATCTGCCTTGCTCCCCCTGCGTGGAGATCGGTTGGCGGCTGGCGGCGGCCCACTGGGGCAACGGCTACGCCGCTGAAGCGGCACGCACTGCGCTGGCGTGTGCCTTCGACACGCTGCACTTGCCGGAAGTGGTGTCCTTCACCGCCGAAAACAACCAGCCGTCGCGCCGGGTGATGGAGCGCATCGGCATGCACTTTGACGGCGAAACCTTCCTGCACCCGCGCCTGCCGGCGGGGCACCCGCTGCAAAAACATGTCTTGTACCGGCTGAACCGGCAAACGTGGCGCGAACGCCGCGGCGATTAATACAGCGTATCCTTCAGCCGCTGCGGCAGCGCCTGGTCGTACTCCTCACCGTCGAAGCGCGTTTGGCTCACCGCGGCCAAAATATGGCCGGGGCTGGGCAGCGCCGAACGTTCGAGGCGGCTGCCCTCTTCCCAAAGTCCCGAACGCAAGATCGCCCGGCTGCACTGGAAGAACACCGCCTCCACCCGAATGCGCAACACCGAACGCGGCAGCTGATTGCGGTGGGCGAAGCGCTGCAGCACCGCCGGCGCCACCACGATCTCCGCCCGCCCGTTAATCCGCAGCGTTTCGCCGATGCCAGGGATCAGCAGCAGCAGCGCCACCCGGTTGTCGTGCAGAATATTGCGCAGGCTATCGATGCGGTTATTGCCGCGCCGATCCGGCAGCAGCAGGGTTTTCTCGTCTTCGATGTGGAGAAAACCGGCCGGATCGCCGCGCGGCGAGACATCCATGCCGTCCGGCCCGACCGTCGAGAGGGCGGCAAACGGCGCCGCCTCGATAAACGGGCGGTACGCCGGGTGGATATAGCTGACTTCTTTAAAAACCGAGGGGGCGCCGGGTTTGCCGTACAGCTGTTCCAGCGTCGCGAGGTCGTTGATGGTATCACCAGACATTGCGGTTTCCTGAATGGGCCATGTTGACCCCTTCAGCATAGAGCAAAATCGCCGCCGGGTAACGCGCCTTACCCGGCGCTGGCGTGGTTCAGCGCCTGGATGTCGTCCGCATCCAGCGTCAGGTGCGTGGCGCTGACCAACTCATCCAGCTGCGGCAACGAGGTGGCGCTGACGATCGGCGCGGTGATGCTCGGGCGCGCAATCAGCCAGGCCAGCGAGACCTGCGCCGGGGAGGTGCCGTGCTTACCAGCCACCTGATCCAGCGCCGCCAGAATGCGGAAGCCGCGCGGGTTAAGGTAGCGTTCGACGATGCGATCACCGCGCTGGCTTTTGCCCTCATCCGCTTTGCTGCGGTATTTGCCGGTCAGGAAACCGCTGGCCAGCGCGAAGAAGTTGATCACCCCGAGACCATGGCGCTGCGCCACGCCTTCCAGCTCGGCTTCATACCCTTCGCGCGCATACAGATTGTATTCCGGCTGCAGGGTTTCGTAGCGCGCCAGCCCGTTGCTTTCACTCACCCGCAGCGCTTCTTCCAGGCGATCCGCCTGATAGTTGGAGGCGCCAATCGCCCGCACCTTGCCGGCCTTGATCAGCGCATCGAACGCCGCCAGCGTCTCTTCTAACGGCGTATCGCGGTCATCGTCGTGCGATTGGTAAAGATCGATATAATCGGTTTGCAGGCGGCGCAGCGAGTCTTCCACCGCCTGCCGAATATAGCGCGGCGACAGCCCCTGTTTGCCTTCGCCCATCGGTTTGCCCACTTTGGTGGCAATGATCACCTGGTCGCGCTTGCCGCTCTTCTTGAGCCATTCGCCGATGACGGTTTCCGATTCGCCGCCCCGATTGCCCGGTGCCCAGCTGGAATAAACGTCGGCGGTGTCGATAAAGTTGAGCTGATTGTCCACCAGCGCATCCAACAGGCTGAAAGAGGTCGCTTGATCCGCCGTCCAGCCGAACACGTTGCCGCCGAAGGTCAACGCCGGCACCTGAATGCCCGAACGGCCCAGTTGTTTTTTGCTCATTGATAGAGGCTCCATGGGTTAAATAATTCGCTCGTTAATTATTAGCGCCAAGTACAGAAAGTCGTTAAAACGCATTGGCTATAAGTTAAAACCCAACGCTTATAAACAGCGTAGGCAACAATCGTTAACTTATTCGGAAAATGCTGACGGTTCCTCCTTATTTCCTTCATTTTTATGCCGCTTTGGCTGGCTAAACTAGTATTCTGTAAGGAGTGTCACTTTTGTGGCAATGCGTGCCCGCACGGTTGTCCTCTGGAGAGAATTTTCGCCGCCATGAATGCAAAACCCCAACGTCGTTCCCTGATGCTGCGCCTGCTGGTTGCCGCCATCGTGGCCATTGTCGCCGTGCTGATTTGGCGTCATTTCAACGCCGCGCCGCCGGCCGCTGAAACACCGGCGGCAGCCCGCCCTGCCGGCGGTGCCAAAGGAGCGGCCACCGGTGGCAAACGCCGCGGCAATCTGTCGCCGGTTCAGGTGGCCACGGCCACGCAGCAATCCGTGCCGAGCTATCTGATTGGGCTGGGCACCGTCACCGCCGCCAATACCGTTACCGTCACCAGCCGGGTCGACGGCCAACTGATGACGTTGCACTTCACCGAAGGGCAGCAGGTGAAAGCCGGCGATCTGCTGGCGGAAATCGATCCCCGGCCATTCCAGGTCCAGTTGACCCAGGCTCAGGGGCAGCTGGCGAAGGATCAGGCGACGCTGGCCAACGCCCGGCGCGATCTGGCCCGCTACCAGCAACTGGTGAAAACCAATCTGGTCTCTCGCCAGGAGCTGGACACGCAGGCCTCGCTGGTGCAGCAGACCGAAGGGTCCATCAAGGCCGATCAGGGCGCGGTGGACAGCGCTCAGCTGCAGCTGACCTACAGCAAAATCATCGCCCCGATCTCCGGCCGCGTGGGCCTCAAACAGGTCGATATGGGCAACTACATCACCAGCGGCTCCACCGCCATCGTGGTGATCACGCAAACGCATCCGATCGACGTGGTGTTCACGCTGCCGGAAAGCACCATCAGCGACATCATGAAGGCGCAAAAGGCCGGCCCGGTCAGCGTCGAAGCCTGGGGGCGCACCAACAAGACCCTGTTGGCGCAGGGCAATCTGCTCAGCCTGGATAACCAGATAGACACCACCACCGGCACCATCAAGCTGAAGGCGCAGTACGCCAACCAGGACGACGCGCTGTTCCCCAATCAGTTCGTCAATGCGCGGCTGAAAGTCGCCACGTTGCAAAACGCCATCGTGGTGCCGACCGCCGCCGTGCAGATGGGCAACGAAGGCAACTTCGTCTGGACGATGGACGATGAGAATAAAGTCAGCAAACGCCTGGTCACCGTCGGCATTGAAGACAGCCAAAACGTGGTCATCGCCAGCGGCCTGAACGCCGGGCAACGCGTGGTGACCGACGGCATCGACCAACTGACGGAGGGCATGAAGGTTGAGGTGGTGACGCCGCAAACCAAAGCGGCCGGCGGCAACGCCGCACCGCACGCCAAGCGGGAGAAAGCCTGATGCAGGTGATGACGCCGAACCCCGGCGGCGGCCCGTCCCGCCTGTTTATTCTGCGCCCGGTCGCCACCACGCTGCTGATGGTGGCGATCCTGCTGGCGGGGATCATCGGCTACCGCGCGCTGCCGGTTTCCGCCCTGCCGGAAGTGGACTACCCGACCATTCAGGTGGTGACGCTGTACCCCGGCGCCAGCCCGGACGTGGTGACCTCTGCCATCACCGCGCCGCTGGAGCGCCAGTTCGGCCAGATGTCCGGCCTCAAACAGATGCTGTCACAGAACTCCGGCGGCGCCTCGGTGATCACCCTACAGTTCCAGCTGGCGCTGTCGCTGGATATTGCCGAGCAGGAGGTGCAGGCGGCGATCAACTCCGCCACCAACCTGCTGCCGACCGATCTGCCCTATCCGCCAATCTACAGCAAGGTTAACCCCGCCGATCCGCCGATCCTGACGCTGGCCGTCACCTCCACCGCCATGCCGATGACGCAGGTGGAAGACATGGTGGAAACTCGCGTGGCGCAAAAAATTTCCCAAGTGACCGGCGTCGGTCTGGTCACCCTTTCCGGCGGCCAGCGCCCGGCAGTACGCGTGAAGCTCAACGCGCCGGCCATGGCGGCCAACGGGCTCGACAGCGAAACCGTACGCACCGCCATCACGGCCGCCAACGTCAACTCCGCCAAAGGCAGCCTGGACGGCCCGACCCGCTCGGTCACCCTGTCCGCCAACGATCAGATGAAGTCCGCCGATGAGTACCGGCGGCTGATCGTCGCCTACAAAAACGGCGCGCCGATCCGCCTGCAGGACATCGCCACCGTCGAACAGGGTGCGGAAAACACCCGGCTGGCGGCCTGGGCCAACAAGCAGCTGGCGATCGTGCTGAACATTCAGCGCCAGCCCGGCGTCAACGTCATCACCACCGCCGACAGCATTCGCGAAATGCTGCCGACGCTGATTAAAAGCCTGCCCAAGTCGGTCGACGTCAAAGTGCTGACCGACCGCACCACCACCATTCGCGCCTCGGTCAGCGACGTGCAGTTCGAGCTGCTGCTGGCGATCGCGCTGGTGGTGATGGTGATTTACGTGTTCCTGCGCAACGTGCCGGCAACCATTATCCCCAGCGTGGCGGTGCCGCTGTCGCTGGTCGGCACCTTCGCCGCCATGTACTTCCTCGGTTTCTCCATCAACAACCTGACGCTGATGGCGCTGACCATCGCCACCGGCTTCGTGGTGGACGACGCCATCGTGGTGATCGAGAACATCTCGCGCTACATCGAGAAAGGCGAAAAACCGCTCGACGCCGCGCTGAAAGGGGCCGGCGAAATCGGCTTCACCATCATCTCGCTGACCTTCTCGCTGGTGGCGGTGCTGATCCCGCTGCTGTTCATGGGCGACATCGTCGGCCGCCTGTTCCGCGAGTTCGCCGTGACGCTGGCGGTGGCGATTCTGATCTCCGCCGTGGTGTCGCTGACGCTGACGCCGATGATGTGCGCCCGTCTGTTGAGCCATGAGTCGCTGCGCAAGCAGAACCGTTTCTCCGCTGCCTCGGAACGTTTCTTCGAACGCGTGATCGCCGGCTACGGCCGCTGGCTGAAAGTCGTGCTCGCCCACCAGTGGCTGACGCTGTGCGTGGCGTTGAGCACCCTGGCCGTCACCGTGCTGCTCTACCTGTTCATCCCCAAAGGCTTCTTCCCGATTCAGGATAACGGCCTGATCCAGGGCACGCTCGAAGCGCCGCAGTCGGTGTCGTTCAGCAAAATGGCGGTGCTGCAACAGCAGGTCGCCGCGCAGGTGCTGCAAGATCCGGCGGTAGAGAGCCTGACCTCGTTTATCGGCGTCGACGGCACCAACGCCGCCCTCAACAGCGGCCGGCTGCAGATCAACCTGAAGCCGCTGAGCGAACGCAGCGACAGCCTGCAGACCATCATCGACCGGATGCAGGAGAAGGCGGCAGCGCTGCCCGGCCTGAAGCTCTATCTGCAACCGGTGCAGGATCTGACCATCGACACCCAGGTCAGCCGCACGCAGTACCAGTTCACCCTGCAGGCGATGTCCCTCGAGCAGCTCAGCCAATGGGTGCCGCAGCTGGTCGACGAACTGCGGCAGACGCCCGAGCTGCAGGACGTCAGCAGCGACTGGCAGGATCAGGGGCTGGAGGCCTATATCAACGTCGATCGCGACTCGGCGTCGCGCCTCGGCATCCAGATGAGCGACGTGGACAGCGCGCTGTACAACGCCTTCGGCCAGCGCCTGATCTCCACCATCTACACCCAGGCCAACCAGTACCGCGTGGTGCTGGAGCATGACGTGCAGGCGACGCCGGGGCTGGCGGCGCTGAACGATATCCGCCTCACCAGCAGTACCGGCGCCGTGGTGCCGCTGAATACCCTCGCCAAAATCGAACAGCGCAACGGGCCGCTGGCGATCAACCACCTCGATCAGTTCCCGGCGACCACCGTCTCCTTCAACGTGGCGGAGGGCTACTCGCTGGAAGAAGCGGTCAACGCCATTACCCAGGTCGAGAAGACCCTGGCGATGCCGAAAGACATCACCACCAAGTTCCAGGGCGCGACCCTGGCCTTCCAGGCGGCGCTCGGCAGCACGCTGTGGCTGATCCTGGCGGCGGTGGTGGCGATGTATATCGTGCTGGGCGTGCTGTATGAAAGCTTCATCCATCCGGTCACCATCCTCTCCACCCTGCCGACCGCCGGGGTCGGCGCGCTGCTGGCGCTGATGCTGGCGGGCAGCGAGCTGGACGTGATCGCCATCATCGGTATTATCCTGCTGATCGGCATCGTGAAGAAAAACGCCATCATGATGATCGACTTCGCCCTGGCCGCCGAACGCGAGCAGGGCATGAAGCCCTATGACGCCATCTATCAGGCCTGCCTGCTGCGTTTTAGGCCGATCCTGATGACCACGCTGGCCGCCCTGCTTGGCGCGCTGCCGCTGATGCTCAGCACCGGCGTCGGCGCGGAGCTGCGCCGGCCGCTCGGCATCTGCATGGTCGGCGGCCTGATCATGAGCCAGATCCTGACGCTGTTCACCACCCCGGTGATTTACCTGCTGTTCGATAAACTGGCGCGCAACACCCACGCCAAAGAAGAAGCGCGGGAGACACCGTGAAATTCTTCTCGCTGTTTATCTTCCGGCCGGTAGCCACCACCCTGCTGACGCTGGCGATCGCGCTGGCGGGCGCGCTGGGCTTCAGCCTGCTGCCCGTCGCGCCGCTCCCGCAGGTGGACTACCCGGTGATCTCCGTCACCGCAACCTTGCCGGGCGCCGATCCGGAAACCATGGCGACCTCGGTCGCCACCCCTCTGGAGCGCGCGCTCAGCCGCATCGCCGGGGTTAACGAAATGACCTCAATGAGCTCACTCGGCAGCACCCGCGTGATCCTGCAGTTCGATCTCAGCCGCGACATCAACGGCGCGGCGCGCGACGTGCAGGCGGCGATCAACGCCGCGCAAAGCCTGCTGCCCTCCGGCATGCCGAGCCGCCCAACCTATCGGCAGATGAACCCGTCGGACGCACCGATCATGATCCTGACGCTCACCTCCGACACCTACAGCCAGGGGCAACTTTACGACTTCGCCTCCACCCAGCTGGCGCAGAAAATCGCCCAGACCGAGGGCGTCGGCGACGTCACCGTCGGCGGCAGCTCGCTGCCTGCGGTGCGGGTGGAGCTGAATCCTTCCGCGCTGTTTAACCAGGGCGTATCGCTGGACAGCGTGCGCCAGGCCATCAGCAACGCCAACCTGCGCACGCCGCTCGGCTCGGCCGAAAGCCAGGACAAGCGCTGGCAGATCCAGAGCAACGACCAGATCAAGAAGGCCGAGGGCTACAAGCCGCTGATCGTGCATTACAACAACGGCTCCGCCGTCCGGCTGAGCGACGTCGCCAACGTCATCGACTCGGTGCAGGACGTGCGCAACGCCGGGATGACCAACGCCCAACCGGCGATCCTGCTGGTGGTCAGCCGCTCGCCGGACGCCAACATCATCGCCACCGTCGATCGCATCCGCGCCGAGCTGCCCGATCTGGAGGCCAGCATTCCGGCCTCGATCAAGCTGAACATCGCGCAGGATCGCTCGCCGACCATTCGCGCCTCGCTGGCGGAAGTGGAGCAATCGCTGGTCATCGCCATCGCGCTGGTGATCCTGGTGGTGTTCGCCTTCCTGCGCTCCGGCCGCGCCACGCTGATCCCCGCCGTCGCGGTGCCGGTGTCGTTGATCGGCACCTTCGCCGCCATGTACCTGTGCGGTTTCAGCCTCAACAACCTGTCGCTGATGGCGCTGACCATCGCCACCGGCTTCGTGGTGGACGACGCCATCGTAGTGCTGGAAAACATTTCCCGCCACGTGGAAGCCGGCATCAAGCCGCTGCAGGCGGCGCTGCAAGGGATACGCGAGGTCGGCTTTACCGTGCTTTCGATGAGCATGTCGCTGGTGGCGGTATTTATTCCGCTGCTGCTGATGGAGGGGCTGCCGGGGCGCCTGTTCCGCGAGTTCGCCGTTACCCTGTCGGTGTCTATCGGGCTGTCGCTGATCATCTCGCTGACGCTCACGCCGATGATGTGCGCCTACCTGCTGCGCCCGCAAACGGAACGCGCGCAGCAGCGCGTGCGCGGCTTCGGCAAGCTGTTGATGAAACTGCAGCAGGGCTACGGCCGCTCGCTGCACTGGGTGCTCGACCATGCCCGATGGGTGCTGGCGATCCTGCTGGCGACGGTGGCGCTGAACGTCTGGCTGTATATCAGCATCCCGAAAACCTTCTTCCCGGAACAGGATACCGGCCGTCTGATGGGGTCGATTCAGGCCGATCAGAGCATTTCGTTCCAGGCCATGCGCCAGAAACTGCAGGATTTCATGACCATCGTGCGCGACGATCCGGCGGTGGATAACGTCACCGGCTTCACCGGCGGTTCGCGCACCAACAGCGGTTCGATGTTCATCGCGCTTAAACCGCTGTCCGAACGCAAAGAGAGCGCGCAGCAGGTGATCGCTCGACTGCGCGCCAAGCTGGCGAAAGAGCCCGGCGCCAGCCTGTTCCTGATGGCGGTGCAGGATATCCGTGTCGGCGGCCGGCAGGCCAACGCCAGCTATCAGTACACGCTGCTGTCGGACGATTTGAGCGCCCTGCGCACCTGGGAGCCGAAAATCCGCACCGCGCTGGCCGCCCTGCCGGAGCTGGCGGACGTCAACTCGGATCAGCAGGATAAAGGCTCGGAGATGGATCTGATTTACGATCGCGACACCATGTCGCGCCTCGGCATCTCGGTGTCCGACGCCAACAACCTGTTGAACAACGCCTTCGGCCAACGGCAGATCTCGACCATCTATCAGCCGCTCAACCAATACAAGGTGGTGATGGAAGTGGCGCCTCCTTACACCCAGGACGTGAGTTCGCTGGACAAAATGTTCATCATCAACAGCGAAGGCAAGGCGATACCGCTCTCCTATTTCGCGCATTGGCAGCCGGCCAATACGCCGCTGGCGGTCAACCACCAGGGGCTGTCCGCCGCCTCCACCATCTCGTTCAACCTGCCGCTCGGGGCCAGCCTGGGCGACGCCACCGACGCCGTCACCCGCGCCATGACCCAGCTCGGCGTACCGCCTACGGTGCGCGGCGCCTTCGCCGGCACCGCCCAAGTGTTCCAGGACACCCTGAAATCGCAGGTGATCCTGATCCTGGCGGCGATCGCCACGGTGTACATCGTGCTCGGTGTGCTGTACGAGAGCTATATCCATCCGCTGACCATCCTCTCCACGCTGCCTTCCGCCGGCGTGGGCGCGCTGCTGGCGCTCGAGCTGTTCAGCGCGCCGTTCAGCCTGATTGCGCTGATCGGCATCATGCTGCTGATCGGCATCGTGAAGAAAAACGCCATCATGATGGTCGACTTCGCGCTCGAGGCGCAGCGCAACGGCGGCATCAGCGCCCGCGAGGCGATTTTCCAGGCCAGCCTGCTGCGTTTCCGGCCGATCATGATGACCACGCTGGCGGCGCTGTTCGGCGCGCTGCCGCTGGTGCTGGCCAGCGGCGACGGCGCGGAGCTGCGCCAGCCGCTCGGCATCACCATCGCCGGCGGCCTGGTGATGAGCCAGCTGCTGACGCTGTACACCACGCCGGTGGTCTATCTTTACTTCGACCGGCTGCAGGCGAAGTTCCGCCGCAGTAAGCAACTGGCCCCACTGCCCCATTAATGGCCGACCGATGCTGATGAAACACGCCGCCACGGTACGCTGGCAACTCTGGATAGTGGCATTCGGCTTCTTTATGCAGACGCTGGATACCACTATCGTCAACACCGCCCTGCCCTCGATGGCCGCCAGCCTGGGGGAGAACCCGCTGCGCATGCAGTCGGTGATCGTCTCCTATGTGCTGACGGTGGCGGTAACGCTGCCGGCCAGCGGCTGGCTGGCGGACAAGGTCGGCGTACAGCGGGTGTTTTTCAGTGCCATCGTGCTGTTCACCCTCGGCTCCATTCTCTGCGCCCGCTCGGAAACCCTGAACGAACTGATCGCCTCGCGCGTGATTCAGGGCATCGGCGGCGCGATGATGGTGCCGGTCGGCCGCCTGACGGTGATGAAGATCGTGCCGCGCGAGCAGTACATGGCGGCGATGACCTTCGTGACGCTGCCGGGCCAGATCGGCCCGCTGATGGGACCGGCGCTGGGCGGCTTTCTGGTGCAATACGCCAGCTGGCACTGGATTTTCCTGATCAATATTCCGGTGGGCATCGTAGGCGCCATCGCCACGCTGCTGCTGATGCCCAACTACCAAATGCAGACCCGACGCTTCGACCTCAGCGGCTTTATCCTGCTGGCGATCGGCATGGCGTCGCTGACGCTGGCGCTCGACGGCCACAAGGGCATGGGGCTCTCCGGCAGCGCCATCGCCGGCCTGGTGGCGCTGGGCGTTGCGGCGCTGTTGGGGTATGTTTGGCATGCCTACGGCAATAGCCGCGCCCTGTTCTCGCTGCGGCTGCTGCGCACCCCGACTTACAAGATCGGGCTGCTGGCCAGCCTGCTGGGACGCATCGGCAGCGGCATGCTACCGTTCATGACGCCGCTGTTCCTGCAGGTGGGCATGGGTTTCACGCCGTTCCACGCCGGGCTGATGATGATCCCGATGATCATCGGCAGCATGGGCATGAAACGCATCGTGGTGCAGGTGGTCAACCGCTTTGGCTACCGCAACGTGCTGGTGGCCGCCACGCTGCTGCTGGCGCTGGTCAGCCTGAGCTTCCTGTTGGCGGCGATGCTCGGCTGGCTGTGGCTGCTGCCGGTGGTGCTGTTCTTCCAGGGGATGGTCAACTCGCTGCGCTTCTCGGCGATGAACACCCTGACGCTGAAAGACCTGCCGGATCGGCTGGCCAGCAGCGGCAATAGCCTGTTGTCGATGGTCATGCAGCTGTCGATGAGCCTTGGCGTCAGCGTTGCCGGCATCTTGATCGGCAGCTTCGCCCATCACCAGGTGGTAGCCGACAGCCCGGCCATCCACAGCGCATTTATTTACAGCTACTGCTGTATGGCGTTGATTATCGCTCTGCCCGCACTGGCCTTCGCGCGCGTGCCGGCCGATAGCGCGCCCAACCGCACGCTGACCAAAGAGCCGGGTACCGGTTCAACGAGGTTGCAATGAAGATAGGCATTACCGGGAAACTGTTCCTGGCCATTTTCGCCACCTGCATGCTGGTGCTGATCACCATGCATTGGGGGGTGCGCGTCAGCTTTGAACGCGGCTTTATCGACTACATCAAGCACAGCAACGAGCAGCGCATCAATATGCTGAGCGAAGCGCTGGAGGAACAGTACAGCCACCACGGCAACTGGGTGTTCCTGCGCAACAACGATCAAGTGATCTACCAGATCATGCGCTCGTTCGAACAGAACAGCGACAGCAGCCACAACCTGCCGCCCAAGGGCTGGCGCACCCAGTTTTGGGTGGTGGACAGCCAGTTCAACCGCCTGGTAGGCCACTCCGGGCCGGTCCCGAAAGAGGGCCCGCGCCACCCGATCCGCTACAACAACGAGATCGTCGGCTGGGTGATCACCACCCCGGTCGAGCGCCTGACGCGCAACACCGACATCAACTTCGATCGCCAGCAGCGGCGCACCAGCTGGATTATCGTCGCGCTCTCCACCCTGCTGGCGGCGGCGGTGACCTGGCTGCTGTCGCGCGGCATGCTGGCCCCGGTCAAGCGCCTGGTGGCGGGCACCCATCGCCTGGCGGCGGGCGATTTCACCACCCGCGTGGCGGTCAGCAGCCAGGATGAACTGGGCCGGCTAGCGCACGACTTCAACCAGTTGGCCACCTCGCTGGAGAAAAACGAACAGATGCGCCGCGCTTTTATGGCCGACGTCTCGCACGAGCTGCGCACGCCGCTGGCGGTGCTGCGGGGCGAGCTGGAGGCGCTGCAGGACGGCGTGCGCCAGCCGACGCCGGCGTCGCTCAGTTCGCTGCAGGCCGAGGTGTCTACCCTGACTAAATTGGTCGACGATCTGCACCAGCTGTCGCTTTCCGATCTCGGTGCGCTGGCCTATCGCAAATCGTCGGTGGACTGCGTGCACCTGCTGCAGATCGCCGTCGCCGCCTTTCGCGAACGCTTCCGCGCCAAAGGGCTGGAGATCGTTACGCATCTGCCGGCCCAGGCGCCGCTGTTCGGCGATCCCGACCGTTTGAACCAGCTGTTCAATAACCTGCTGGAAAACAGCCTGCGCTACACCGACGCCGGCGGCCGGCTGGAAATCAGCGCCGAGCTGCAGCCAGGGCGGCTGTTCCTCTACTGGCAGGACAGCGCGCCGGGCATCAGCGATCAGCAGCTGACGCGCATTTTCGAACGTTTCTACCGGGCGGAAGGTTCACGCAACCGCGCCAGCGGCGGTTCCGGGCTGGGGCTGGCGATCTGCCACAACATCGTGGAAGCCCACGACGGGAAAATCCGCGCCGAGCATTCGCCTTTAGGCGGCGTGCGCATTACAGTAGAATTTGCTACCCCGATAAAAAATAAGGCGCCCTGATGGACATTCAGAATCACCCCGTGCAGATCATGATTGTTGAAGATGAGCCCAAGCTGGGCCAGCTGCTGGTGGACTATCTGCAGGCGGCGGGTTACGCCACCCGCTGGCTGACCAACGGCAACGAGGTGGTGCCGACCGTGCACCAGCATCCGCCGGCGCTGATTTTGCTCGACCTGATGTTGCCGGGTGCCGACGGCCTGACGGTGTGCCGCGAGCTGCGCCGCTTCAGCGACGTGCCTATCGTGATGGTGACGGCGAAAATCGAAGAGATCGATCGCCTGCTGGGGCTGGAGATCGGCGCCGACGATTACATCTGCAAACCCTACAGCCCGCGCGAAGTGGTGGCGCGGGTGAAAACCATTCTGCGCCGCAGCTATCGGCCGCAGGAGAGCGCGCGGGAAGATGACCTGCTGCACATCGATGAGCCGCGTTTCCAGGCCAGCTATCAGGGGCAGTTGCTGGATCTGACGCCGGCGGAATTCCGCCTGCTGAAAACGCTGGCCAGCCAGCCGGGCAACGTGTTTTCACGCGAGCAGCTGCTGAACAACCTGTATGACGACTATCGGGTGGTCACCGATCGCACCATCGACAGCCACATCAAAAACCTGCGCCGCAAGCTGGAACTGATCGACGGGGAAAAATCCTTTATTCGCTCGGTATACGGCGTGGGCTACCGCTGGGAAGCCGAGCCCTGCCGGCTGGTGAATGGGGTTTAGGGGGAAATCAGCGCGTCCAGTCTTCAACCGCCAACCCGGGCACCATGGCAAATGCGCGATCGTTGGTCACCAGCGTCGCGCCACGGCTCTGCGCGTGAGCGGCGATCAGTTGATCCAGCGCGCCCATGATTTTGCCCTTTCTCTCCATGTTCGCGCGCATTTCACCGTAGCAGCGGGCGGCCTCGCTATCCCATGCATAGACCGTCACCGCGGCAAGAAAGGCCTCGACCATGCTTTGCAACGCCTTGTTCCGCCGTTTAGCCACACCGTAAAGCAGTTCCGCTTCCGTGACGCTGGAAATACACACGGCAGAAGGCGGGAGCTTTTCCATGACGTTAAGCACCTGCGGATGCTGCAGAAACAGGTGGCCGACGGTGTTGGTATCAAACATGTACATCGCCTACTCTTCCTCTGAGAATGGATCGCGGTCTGCAACCCCTTGCTGACGATCTTCCGCGCCAAGAAACTCTTGCGGCACCGGCGTTTGGGCGATAATGCTCAGCAGCGGAGCCCAGCTGTCCGGTTTTGCCGGATATTTGGATAAAATCACGTTGCCCTCCCGATCGCGACGGATATAGACACGATCCGTATCAAATTCAAATTCCACCGGTAACCTCACCGCCTGATTTCTGCCGTTTTTAAACAGCTTTGCGATTCTTTCCATCTCGACACCTCCACAGCAGGCATAGGCCAAAGCATATGCCTGTAGCGTGTCGATGCCAAGATGTATCGCTCACTTTTCACTCACCTTTACGTAGCGGGCAAACGGTAACGCGCAATGCTGCTCGATGAAACCACGTAATTGTCATTATGCTGCGCACTGCGCAATCACCACGCCTTCCCTTAGCTTCCCGTGCGGCGCCGGGCTTATCGGATGAAAACTCCGCGCCGGCGCAAGAAAACTGCGCATTTT
This sequence comes from Serratia sp. CC22-02, assembly GCF_900182895.1. Taxonomy (NCBI): domain Bacteria; kingdom Pseudomonadati; phylum Pseudomonadota; class Gammaproteobacteria; order Enterobacterales; family Yersiniaceae; genus Serratia; species Serratia sp. CC22-02. The sequence continues at coordinate 74,561 of NZ_FXUD01000007.1, forward strand.
TTAGACTAAGCTGCTGTGAGGTTTAGCCGCCGATTTTCAAGCGATTGGCTACACTTACATCACGAATCGGAACCTACAGGAGAAGAACCATGGCAATCGGTCATTACGAGCTGAAAAAAGCAAAGAACGGACAGTACCACTTCAACCTGAAAGCCAGTAACGGCGAGATCATTCTGGCCAGCGAGATGTACGCCAGCAAAGCGTCGGCGGAGAACGGCATCGCCTCGGTGCAGACCAATGCGCCGCACGAAGCGCAGTTTGAACTGAAGCACAGCACCAGCAATCAGCCCTATTTTGTGCTGAAGGCCAAGAACCATCAGGTGATCGGCGTCAGCGAAATGTACAGCTCCGAAAGCGCAGCCAAAAACGGTATCCAGTCGGTGATGAAAAACGGCCCGACCACCGATATCCGCGATTTGAGCGCCTGATCCCCCGTGTCGCCCGCGCGGTGGCCGCCATCGCGCGTTTTCCGTTTGACCGGGATCAATCTCCCTTGAATAAATCCGGTTAACTGCTGATTTCTTGCTGCGCTGCGGCTACAATCCCCCGCTTTTACTGCGCCATCTGGGGCGCGATATACCCACTGGCTTTCATACGGCAGCCAGGCGGCAAGTTCGTGAGTCTCCAGGAGCTTGGTCAACCAAGTGACTGGAGTGAGCGAATGCAGCCAACAACGCTGCAGTTCGAAAGACAGAGGTATACTGACCTGAAATCAGACCGAGACACACTATGTTTACACCGGAACTTCTCTCCCCGGCCGGAACGCTGAAAAACATGCGTTACGCCTTCGCCTATGGCGCCGATGCGGTTTACGCCGGCCAGCCGCGCTACAGCCTGCGGGTGCGCAACAACGAGTTCAACCACGAGAATCTGGCGCAGGGCATCAACGAAGCCCATGCTCTGGGCAAAAAATTCTACGTGGTGGTGAACATCGCCCCGCACAACGCCAAGTTGAAAACCTTCCTGCGCGATCTGAAGCCGGTTATCGATATGGGCCCGGATGCGCTGATCATGTCCGATCCCGGCCTTATCATGATGGTGCGCGAAGCCTTCCCGCAGATGGACATCCACCTGTCGGTGCAGGCCAACGCCGTTAACTGGGCGACGGTGAAGTTCTGGAAGCAAATGGGCCTGACCCGCGTGATCCTCTCGCGCGAGCTGTCGCTGGAAGAGATCGCCGAGATCCGCGCCGAAGTGCCGGACATGGAGCTGGAGATCTTCGTCCACGGCGCGCTGTGCATGGCCTACTCCGGCCGCTGCCTGCTGTCGGGCTATATCAACAAGCGCGATCCCAACCAGGGCACCTGCACCAACGCCTGCCGCTGGCAGTATAAGGCTGAAGAAGGCAAAGAGGACGACACCGGCAATATCGTGCACCTGCACGAGCCGATCCCGGTGCAAACCGTCGAGCCGACGCTGGGCATCGGCGCGCCGACCGACAAGGTGTTCATGCTGTCTGAAGCGCAAAAACCAGGCGAATATATGAGCGCCTTCGAAGACGAGCACGGCACCTATATCATGAACTCCAAGGATCTGCGCGCCATCCAGCACGTGGAGCGTCTGACGCAGCTCGGCGTGCACTCGCTGAAGATCGAAGGCCGCACCAAGTCCTTCTACTACTGCGCCCGCACCGCCCAGGTCTACCGCCGCGCCATCGACGACGCGGCCGCCGGCAAACCCTTCGATCCGACCCTGCTTACCACGCTGGAAGGCCTGGCGCACCGCGGCTACACCGAAGGCTTCCTGCGCCGCCACGTGCACGAAGCGCAGCAGAATTACGACTACGGCTCCTCGCTCTCCGAGCGCCAGCAGTTCGTCGGCGAATTCACCGGCGTGCGCCGCGATGGCTGGGCGGAGGTCGACGTGAAGAATAAGTTCTCACTCGGCGACAGCGTCGAGATGATGACGCCGGGCGGCAACGTGGTCTTCACCCTCGAAAGCATGCAAAATAAGAAAGGCGAACCGATTGAGGTGGCGCCGGGCAACGGCCATATCGTTTATTTGCCGATCCCGCAGGATATCGATCTCAATTATGCGTTGCTGATCCGCAATTTGGCGGAAGAAAATAGCGCCGGGGCATAAAAATGAATCGCCGTCATTCGGCGGCGATTTTTAGCAAATATTAGAATTGGATCACATCAATGTGCGCGCAGCTTGGTTACTATCACGCTGCTTAAAACGAACAACGAAAATATTTGCATAGCAATACTAGGAACCACCTCCTTAGCCGGCCCAATCTCCCTTGGGCTGGCTTTTTCTTTATGGGCTCGCCTATTTTTTTCGCTGCGCCTATTTCCATAACTTATTCTCGTTATCCGTTTTAATAATAATAATCACGCCGCTTCGATATATAAATAACGCTACAGCGATTAATCCTCTCGTCTTTAAAACCTGGCTTATTTCCGCGTAAAATTCAGATAAATTCGCCTTGCTTCATATTCACTGAACGCCGGGGAATAACCAGAATTAGCTGAATATTCTGATGGCCTGGTGGCGGCAGCTGGTTTATCTTGAGGCATTCTTGGTTTTCCGCCGGAGGAGATCGGCAATGCCTCAACACTCACATGCGCCCGCCCTGCTTATTCTCAACGGCAAAGGCGCCGGTAACGAAGAGCTGCGTCAGGCGGTCAAACGCCTGCGCGCAGAACGCATCACGCTGCACGTGCGCGTCACCTGGGAACACGGCGACGCCGCGCGCTACGTCGCGGAAGCCGCACAGCTCGGCGTCGGCACCGTCGTCGCCGGCGGCGGTGACGGCACCATCAACGAAGTGGCGGCCGCGCTGGTGCAACTGCCGGCGCACAACCGGCCGGTGCTGGGCATCCTGCCGCTCGGCACCGCCAACGATTTCGCCATGGCCTGCAATATTCCCCCGTCGCCGGAACAGGCGCTGCAGCTGGCGATCAAGGGCCGCTCGGTGCCGATCGATCTGGCCAAGGTCAACGGCGAGCGCTACTTCATCAACATGGCCACCGGCGGCTTCGGCACCCGCATCACCACCGAAACGCCGGAGAAGCTGAAGGCGGCATTGGGCGGCGTGTCCTACTTCGTGCACGGCTTGCTGCGCATGGATACGCTGCAGGCCGACCGCTGTGAAATTCGCGGGCCGGACTTCCGCTGGGCCGGCGAGGCGCTGGTGATCGGCATCGGCAACGGCAAACAGGCCGGCGGCGGCCAGGAGCTGTGCCCCAGCGCGCTGATCAACGACGGCCTGCTGCAGCTGCGCCTGCTGATCGCCGATGAACTGCTGCCGGCGCTGGTCGCCGCCCTGTTCAACGACGAAGAGAGCAACAGCATCCTCAGCGCAGCGCTGCCGTGGCTCGAGATCGACGCGCCGCATGAGATGACTTTCAACCTCGACGGCGAGCCGCTCAAAGGCCGTCATTTCCGCATCGAAGTGTTGCCGCAGGCCATCGAATGCCGCCTGCCGCCTAACTGCGCCCTGCTGGGCTGACCTTGTCGGGCGCAGCCGCTGCGCCCCGCTTCTTCCCCCTCCGCTTACCCGCTTCCGCTCGCGATCAAATGTGATCCTCTCCGGCAAATTCATTAATTCATACTTGTATGGTAGTTAGTTCATGGCGTATTTTCGCGCTATCTCTCCGCAGCTACAGGATGTGAAGGTTATGAAAATCGTCAACGCCGAGGTGTTCGTCACCTGCCCGGGGCGCAACTTTGTCACGCTGAAGATCACCACCGATGACGGCATCGTCGGCCTCGGTGACGCCACGCTGAACGGGCGTGAACTGTCGGTGGCCTCTTACCTGAAAGATCACCTCTGCCCGCAGCTGATCGGCCGCGACGCGCAGCGGATCGAAGACCTCTGGCAATTCTTCTACAAAGGCGCTTACTGGCGGCGCGGCCCGGTGACCATGTCGGCCATTTCCGCCGTCGACATGGCGCTGTGGGACATCAAGGCCAAGGCCGCCAACATGCCGCTGTACCAGCTGTTGGGCGGCGCGTCGCGTTCGGGGGTGATGGTGTATTGCCACACCACCGGCCACTCGATCGACGAGGTGCTCGACGACTACGCCAAACATAAAGAGCAAGGCTTCAAGGCCATCCGCGTTCAATGCGGCGTGCCGGGCATGAAAACCACCTACGGCATGGCCAAGGGCAAAGGCCAGGCCTATGAGCCGGCCACCAAGGGCGACTGGCCGGAAGAGCAGCTGTGGTCGACGGAAAAATACCTCGATTTCACCCCCAAACTGTTCGACGCGGTGCGCAACAGGTTCGGCTTCAACGAGCACCTGCTGCACGACATGCACCACCGCCTGACGCCGATCGAAGCGGCGCGCTTCGGCAAAAGCGCCGAGCCGTATCGCCTGTTCTGGATGGAAGATCCGACGCCGGCGGAAAACCAGGCCTGTTTCCGCCTGATTCGCCAGCATACCGTCACGCCGATCGCCGTCGGCGAGGTGTTCAACAGCATCTGGGACTGCAAACAGCTGATTGAAGAGCAGCTTATCGACTATATCCGCACCACCCTGACGCACGCGGGCGGCATTACCGGCATGCGGCGCATCGCCGACTTCGCCTCGCTGTATCAGGTGCGCACCGGCTCCCACGGCCCTTCCGATCTGTCGCCGATCTGCATGGCGGCAGCGCTGCATTTCGATCTGTGGGTGCCGAATTTCGGCGTGCAGGAATACATGGGCTATTCCGAGCAGATGCTCGAGGTGTTCCCGCACAGCTGGACGTTCGACGACGGCTATATGCATCCGGGCGACAAGCCGGGCATCGGCATCGAGTTCGATGAGAAGCTGGCGGCCCGTTACCCGTATGAACCGGCCTACCTGCCGGTCGCGCGTCTGGAGGATGGCACCTTATGGAACTGGTAAACACCATGCGCAGCGTCGTGATCGAACAGCCCGGGCGCCTGGCGCTGCAGACGCGCGCGCTGCCGCAGCCGGCGGCCGGCGAGGTGCGGGTCAAGGTGAAATTCGCCGGCATCTGCGGCTCCGACGTCCATATCTATCACGGCCATAACCCGTTCGCCCGCTATCCGCGGGTGATCGGCCACGAGTTCTTCGGCCTGATCGATGCGCTGGGCGAAGGCGTCGATCCGGCGCGCCTCGGCGAACGCGTCTCGGTAGATCCGGTGGTGAGCTGCGGCCACTGCTATCCCTGTTCGGTCGGCCGGCCCAACGTCTGCACCTCGCTGCAGGTGATCGGCGTGCACCGCGACGGCGGCTTCAGCGACTACGCCTGCGTACCGGCGCGCAACGCCTATCCGGTTCCGCCCGCCATCAGCGATCGCCACGCCGCGATGATCGAACCCTTCAGCATCGCCGCCAACATCACCGCCCACCTGCAACCGCGTCCTGACGACATCGCGCTGATCTACGGCGCCGGGCCGATGGGGCTCACGGTGATCCAGACGCTGAAAGGCGTGTACGGCGTCAAGCAGGTGTGGGTCGTCGATCGCATCGCCGAGCGGCTGGACATGGCGCGCGCCAACGGCGCCGACGAGACGTTCAACAACGCCGAGGCCGCATTGCCGCAGGCGCTGCAGCAGCGCGGCATTCAGCCGACGCTGATCGTCGATGCCGCCTGCCACCCCGCCATTTTGCCGGAGGCGATCGCGCTGGCCTCGCCGGCGGCGCGCATCGGCATCATGGGCTTTTCCGGCGACGCCTGCACCCTGACCCAGCAGAGCATCACCAGCAAGGAGCTGTCGATCTTCTCCTCGCGCCTGAACAGCGCACGCTTCCCGCAGGTGATCGCCTGGATGGCGGACGGCAAGCTAGACCCGCAGCGGCTGCTCACCCACTGCGTGCCCGCCGGCGACGTCGAACGGGCGATGCTGATGTTCGAGCGGGATCAGCGCACCTGCTGCAAGGTGCTGCTGCAGTTCGAGTAACGCCAAGGCCGCATCGGGGCATTGGGCGGCCCCGCCGCCCGTGCAAACAACGAAGCATCACGATTAAAACGACACCCAGTGGAGTGCTTTATGTTTAAAAACCTGCGTTGGACCATCGTGTTCCTGCTGTTCATGGTCTACATGATCAACTACCTCGATCGCGTGGCGCTGTCGATCACCGTGCCGATGATCGAACAGGATCTGATGCTGAACGCCGAACAGTTCGGCCTGATCTTCGGCAGCTTCTTCTTCGGCTACGCCATCTTCAACTTCGTCGGCGGGCTGGCGGTCGACCGTTTCGGCCCGACGCTGGTCCTGGGCGTGGCGGTCGGTCTGTGGTCCCTCTTCTGCGGCATGACGGCGATCGCCACCGGTTTTTACTCGATGCTGATCCTGCGCGTCCTGTTCGGCATGGCCGAAGGGCCGATCTGCGCCTCGGCCAACAAGATGATCAATGGCTGGTTCCCGAAGAAGCAGGCGGCGACCGCCATGGGCCTGCTCAGCGCCGGTTCGCCGTTAGGCGGCGCCGTGGCCGGGCCGATCGTCGGCTATCTGGCGCTGGCGTTCGGCTGGCGGCCGGCGTTTATGATCATCTGCGCCATCGGCATCGTCTGGATGCTGGTGTGGTTCTTCGTGGTGGCGGATAACCCGGCGAAAAGCCAGCGCGTCAGCGCCGAAGAACGGGCGCTGATCGCGCGGTTGAAACAGGAAAACCTCGGCGAGGAAAGCGCGCTGAGCGACGCCGCGCACGGGCTGGGTTACTACCTGAAGCAGCCGATCATTCTGGTCACCGCCTTCGCCTTCTTCTGCTACAACTACATTCTGTTCTTCTTCCTGAGCTGGTTCCCCTCGTATCTGGTGCAGGCGCACAACCTGAACATCAAGGAGATGAGTCTGACCACGATGATCCCGTGGATCGTCGGCTTCGTCGGGCTGGCGCTCGGCGGCTATATTTCCGACAAAATCTTCAACATCACCGGCAAATTGCTGCTGTCGCGCAAGATCGTGCTGGTCACCAGCCTGCTGGCGGCGGCGGTGTGCGTGGCGTTGGCAGGCACCGTCAGCAGCGTGGTGCCGGCGGTGATGCTGATGTCGGTGTCAATCTTCTTCCTCTACATTACCGGCGCCCTCTACTGGGCGATCATCCAGGACGTGGTGCATAAATCCCGGGTCGGCGGCGCCAGCGGGTTCATTCATTTGATCGGCAGCGTCTCCGGCATCATCGGGCCGATCGTCACCGGCTACATCGTGCAGAACACCGGCAAATTCGACAGCGCCTTTATGCTGGCGGGCGGCGTCGCCGCGCTGGGCGCGCTGCTGGTGCTGCTGGTGATCAAGGCGCCGCGCGCAACGGCGGGCGTGCAAATCTTAAAACCATAACGCCAGGCGGGGCGGCTTCGCCCCTTTGCTTACCTCTCCAGGGACATTGAACATGAGACTTTCCGACCACAGCGCGCTGCCGGCCGCCATTATTCGGCCCGGCTACGCACGTGAGCGCGTGAAACCGCGCATGGTGCATATCGGCTTCGGCGCGTTTCACCGCGCGCACCAGGCGATGTACGCCGACAGGCTGGCCAGCGAGCACGGCAGCGACTGGGGCTACTGCGAAATCAGCATGCAGCACGGCCGGCAAAAGATCGCCGACCTACGGCAACAGGATCTGCTGTTCTCGGTGGCGGAGATGGACGACGACGGCTGGCGGGGCCGGGTCATCGGCGTGGTGCGCCAGGCGCTGCACCTGCAAACCGACGGGCTGGCGGCGGTGCTGGCGGCCCTGACGCAGCCTGAGATCGCCATCGTCTCGCTGACCATCAGCGAAAAGGGCTATTGCCACCATCCCGCCAGCGGTCGGCTGATGGCGGAACATCCGGCGATCGCGCATGATATCGCCCATCCGGCACAGCCACAGTCGGCGCCGGGGCTGCTGCTGGCGGCGCTGCGCCTGCGCCGTGAACGCGGGCTGCCGCCGTTCGCCGTGATGTCCTGCGACAATATGCCGGCCAACGGTCGGGTCACGCGCCAGGTGCTGCTCGACCTGGCGCAGCGGCAGGATCCGGCGCTGGCCGACTGGGTGCGTCAAGAGGTCGCCTTCCCTTCCACCATGGTGGATCGCATCGTGCCGGCGATGACGCAGGAAGCCCGCGGCCAGCTGCTTGCCTGGCTGGGCGGCGTCGAGGATGAGGTCGGCGTGGCCTGCGAACCATTCAGCCAGTGGGTCATTGAGGACCGCTTTCCCCAGGGGCGACCGGCCTGGGAAAAGGTCGGCGCCGAACTGGTGAGCGACGTGCTGCCGTTTGAGGAGATGAAGCTGCGCATGCTGAACGGTAGCCATTCGTTCCTCGCCTATCTCGGCTATCTGGCCGGTTATCAGCACGTCGGCGACTGCATGCAGGACGCGGATTTTGTCCGCGCCGCCCGTCACCTGATGCTGGCGGAACAGGCACCAACTCTGCAGGTGCCGAACGTCGATTTGGCGCAGTATGCCGACTCGCTGCTGCGGCGTTTCCGCAACCGCGCGCTGAAGCACCGCACCGTGCAGATCGCCATGGACGGCACGCAAAAGCTGCCGCAGCGGCTGCTGGACGCGATCCGCTGGCATCTGGCGCGCGGCAGCCGCTTCGACTGCCTGGCGCTGGGCGTCGCCGGCTGGATGCGCTACGTCGGCGGCCGCGATGAGCAAGGCGCGCCGATCGACATCAGCGATCCGCTGCGCGACCCCATCGCCGCGTTGGTCGCCGGCAGCGAGGAAGGCCGGCCCCGCGTCCTGGCGCTGCTGCAGCTCGACAGCGTCTTCGGCCAGGATCTGCCCGACTCGCCTGACTTCGTCCGCGCCGTCAGCCACGCTTATCATCAACTGCTGAGCCTGGGGGCCAAAGCCGCCGTCGCCGCTCTGCCGCTTACCGACCGGGAGGTTTCCGATGACCGTCACCACGCATAACGCCGTCAATACCGGCAATCAACCGCTGCTGCGGCGCGTCGCCAGCGCTTCGGCCATCGGCACCGCCGCCGAATATTATGATTTCTTCGCTTACGGCACCGCCGCGGTGCTGTTCTTCGGCCAGCTGTTTTTCCCCAGCGCCGATCCGCTGATCAGCACGCTGGCGGCCTTCGCCACCTACGCGGTCGGTTTTCTGGCGCGCCCGCTGGGCGGCATCGTGTTCGGCCACATCGGCGACAAGGTCGGCCGCAAGAAGGCGCTGGTGATCACCATCCTGATCGTCGGCCTCGGCACCTTCTGCATCGGCCTACTGCCCACCTATGAACAGATCGGCATCTGGGCGCCGCTCGCGCTGATCTTTATCCGCGTGCTGCAGGGCTTCGGCGTCGGCGGCGAACAGGCCGGCGCGGTGCTGATGACCGCCGAATACGCGCCGCCGCCGCGGCGCGGCTTCTACGCCAGCTGGGTACAGATCGGCGCGCCCGCCGGTTTCCTGCTGCCATCGGGGCTGTTCGCGCTGCTGACCGCCGTGCTGTCGCCGGCGCAGATGCTGGACTGGGGCTGGCGCATTCCGTTCCTGCTCAGCCTGCTGCTGGTGATCGTCGGGCTGTTTATTCGCCTGAAGATCGACGAGTCGCCGGTGTTTACCCAGATCCGCGCCACCAAGGCGGTGGAGAGCCGGCCGGTGGTGGAAGTGGCCCGCCGTTACCCCGGCCTTATCGGCAAAGGGGTGTGCGCCAAGCTGATTGAAGCCTGCGCCTTCGCCATGTTCACGGTGATCGTGCTGGCCTACGGCAAGGCCAACCACCTCAACGAGACCATTCTGCTGGAGGCGATGATCGTGGCGGTGCTGCTGGAGATTTTCGCCATTCCGCTGATGGGCCGCCTCTCCGATCGGGTTGGGCGAAAACCGGTGTACATCGCCGGCGCGCTGCTGCAGGTGGTGTGCATCGTGCCGTTCTTTATGGCGATCAACCTCGATAGTTTCTGGGTGACGCAGATCGCCATGATCGTGGTGCTGACCTTCGGCCACAGCATGTGCTACGCGCCACAGGCCTCCTACTTCCCGGAGCTGTTCCCCACCCGCGTGCGCTGCAGCGGCATCGCGCTGATCTGGCAGATAGGATCGCTGATCGGCAGCGGCATTCTGGGGCTGCTGGCGGTGAAGATCCTGCAGGTGACCGGCGGCCACTACTACGGGCTGGCGGGGTACATGATGGTGCTGGGCGTGGTGTCGGCCATCGGCCTGAGCCTGATGCCGGAAACCGCGCCGGGGCGGCGCAAGCAGGAATATCAGGATTGGCATCACTGAGTTACCCTACCCGGCGGGTGGATTTATCCCCCCGCCCTCAACCAATAATCTGCTAGTATGGTGGCATTCGAATTCCAGCCAGATGCCTGATTGTCGCCATGTCTGAAACGTACAGTCTCACCAACAACGTCCCGGTCAACCAGCAGATCTATCGCTTCCTGCGCAAGGATATCGTCGACTGCACCATCCCCCCCGGCACCCTGTTGTCCGAGAAAGAGATTTCCACCCGCTTTTGCGTTTCGCGCCAGCCGGTGCGCGAAGCCTTCATCAAGCTGGCGGAGGCCGGCCTGGTGCAGATCCTGCCGCAGCGCGGCACTTTCGTGATGAAAATCTCCGCCAAGCGCGTGGCCGACGGGCGCTTTATTCGTCAGGCGGTGGAATGCGCCATCGTGCGCCGTGCGGCGGAGCGCGCCACCCCGGCGCAGCTGATGACGCTGGAGCATAACCTGCACCGTCAGGCGCTGGCGGCACAGAACGGGCAGACGCGCGAGTTTCTGGCGCTGGACGATGAATTCCACCAGCTGCTGACCCAGTTCGCCGACTGCCCGCTGGCGTGGGAGACCATCGAAACCATCAAGGCCACCATGGATCGGGTGCGTTTCCTCAGCCTGAGCGAAGTCTCGCCGCCGGAGAGCCTGATCAAGCAGCACTACCGCATCTACGAGGCGCTGAAAGCGCGCGATGCCGAGGCGGCGGAGCGCGCCATCCACGATCACCTGCAGGAGATGATCTACTCCATCACCCCGATCGCCCTGCAGAACACCGAGTGGTTCGAGATCGAATAATCAATCGCTTAACGCGCCGGGGGCGATCGTCCCCGCGTATTTGGCCTCGCCAATGGCATTTCCTCTCAATCGCATCTATTGTTTGTCCTTGCCGGATCAAGTTCGGTAGTATCGCTTTACAGCTTCAATCACCGCTTTTTTACTTCGCCGGTGGTCAAAAACCCTTGCATTGCCGGTGTATGAAGAAGCTTAATCGGGAGTGAATCATGACTGATATTGTGCAGTTGCTAGGAAAGGAAGCGGAAGATCTGCTGCAACACCGCTGTACCACTATCCCCGCCGAGAATCTCTACCTGCCGGGCGCCGACTTCGTCGACCGCGTAATGATCGATAACAACCGTCCCAACAGCGTGCTGCGTTCGATGCAAAACCTGTTCAACCACGGCCGCCTGGCCGGCACCGGCTACCTGTCGATCCTGCCGGTCGATCAGGGCATCGAGCACTCCGCCGCCGCCTCGTTCGCCGCCAACCCGCTGTATTTCGATCCGAAGAACATCGTCGAGCTGGCGATTGAAGCCGGCTGTAACTGCGTCGCCTCCACTTACGGCGTGCTGGCGTCGGTATCGCGCCGCTACGCGCATAAAATTCCGTTCCTGGTCAAACTCAACCACAACGAAACGCTGAGCTACCCGACCCAGTACGACCAGACCCTGTACGCCAGCGTCGAGCAGGCGTTCAACATGGGCGCGGTGGCGGTCGGTGCCACCATTTACTTCGGCTCCGAGCAGTCGCGCCGCCAGATCGAAGAGATCTCGATCGCCTTCGAGCGCGCGCATGAGCTGGGCATGGTCACCGTGTTGTGGGCCTATCTGCGCAACCCGGCGTTCAACAAGGATGGCGTGGACTACCACTCCAGCGCCGATCTGACCGGCCAGGCCAACCACATCGCCGCCACCATCGGCGCCGACATCGTCAAACAGAAAATGGCGGAAAACAACGGCGGCTACCGCGCGGTGAAATTCGGCTATACCGACGATCGCGTCTACACCAAGCTGACCACCGATCATCCGATCGATCTGGTGCGCTACCAGCTGGCCAACTGCTACATGGGCCGCGCCGGGCTGATCAACTCCGGCGGCGCCGCCGGTGAGAACGACCTGCAGGAGTCGGTGCGCACCGCGGTGATCAACAAACGCGCCGGCGGCATGGGCCTGATCCTGGGGCGCAAGGCGTTCAAGAAATCGATGAAAGACGGCGTGGCGCTGATCAACGCTGTGCAAGACGCCTACCTGGACAAGAAGGTCACCATCGCCTGATGTGACGGACCACCTGTCCTCAAGCCCGGCTAGCCGGGCTTTTTTGTGCCCGCTTTCTCCCCCTCATGCCACAGACCTTCTCTTTCTTTCACTTTAAACTTTCGAAATAAAATATTTATCTTTCAAACTGTGATCTATTTAAAACAAATAGCCCAACAAAGTGACTACTGTAAGGCCCATGGCCACAGAGCCGCCGTTCGCTCCAGGCCATATCAGTCCATTACAGGAGAACATAATGATTGAGCTAATCACCCACGGCGCCGAGTGGTTTATCGGCCTGTTTCAGAAAGGCGGTGAAGTGTTTGTCGGCATGGTGACCGGCATTTTACCTTTGTTGATCAGCCTGTTGGTTATCATGAACGCGCTGATCAAATTTGTTGGCCAGGAACGTATCGAACGATTGGCGCAGCGCTGCGCGGGCAACCCCGTCTCGCGTTATCTGCTGCTGCCGCTGATCGGCACCTTTGTCTTCTGCAACCCGATGACCCTCAGCCTGGGGCGCTTCATGCCGGAGAAATACAAGCCGAGCTACTACGCGGCGGCCTCCTACAGCTGCCACTCGATGAACGGCCTGTTCCCACACATCAACCCCGGCGAGCTGTTCGTTTACCTCGGCATCGCCAGCGGCCTGACCACCCTCGGCCTGCCGCTCGGCCCGCTGGCGGTGAGCTATTTCCTGGTGGGGCTGTTCACCAACTTCTTCCGCGGCTGGGTCACCGATCTGACCACCAGCCTGTTCGAACGCAAGATGGGCATCCGTCTGGATCGCCAGGTGCAACTTTAATTCGTGGAGTGCAGCATGAGTGCTTATATCCGTATTGAAAAAGGCGCCAGCGGCTGGGGTGGCCCCCTGGAGCTGCCGATAGAGCCCGGCAAGAAAGTGGTGTACATCACCGCCGGCACCCGGCCTTCGATCGTCGATCGCCTCAGCGAATTGACCGGCTGGCCGGCCGTCGACGGTTTCAAAGAGGGCGAGCCGCCGGCGGAAGAGATCGGCGTGGCGGTGATCGACTGCGGTGGCACCCTGCGCTGCGGCCTGTACCCGAAACGCCGCATTCCGACGGTCAACATCCACGCCACCGGCCAGTCCGGCCCGCTGGCGCAGTTTATCCTCGAAGACATCTATGTCTCCGGCGTGCGCGACCACAACATCAGCCGAATCGAAGCGGCAGATAGCCAACCCGCCGCCGCCGTTGCAGCGCCGCCCAAGGCACGCAACTACGACACCAGCAAGAAGATCACCGAGCAAAGCGACGGGCTGCTGGCGAAGGTCGGCATGGGCATGGGATCGGTGGTGGCGGTGTTCTTCCAGGCCGGGCGCGACACCATCGACACCGTGCTGAAGACCATCCTGCCGTTTATGGCGTTCGTCTCGGCCTTGATCGGCATCATCATGGCCTCCGGCCTCGGGGACTTTATCGCTCACGGCCTGACGCCGCTCGCCAACAGCCCGATCGGCCTGGTGACGCTGGCGCTGATCTGCTCATTCCCGCTGCTGTCGCCGTTCCTCGGCCCCGGCGCGGTCATCGCCCAGGTGATCGGCGTGCTGGTCGGGGTGCAGATCGGCCTCGGCCATATTCCGCCGCAGCTGGCGCTGCCCGCGCTGTTCGCCATCAACGCGCAGGCCGCCTGCGACTTCATTCCGGTCGGCCTGTCGCTGGCGGAAGCCAAGCAGGATACCGTGCGGGTCGGCGTGCCCTCGGTGCTGGTCGGCCGCTTCCTGACCGGCGCGCCGACGGTGTTGATCGCCTGGGCCGCCTCGGCCTTCATTTATCAATAAGCTGATTTCCAGGGAGACGTTTATGCACACCATTTTTCACACCACCATCACGCAGATCGGTGGCTGCGCCCGCGACGCGTTGCTGGACAACATGCTGATCACCTTCCGTGAAGGCGCGCCGGCGGATATCGAAGAGTTCTGCTTCATCCACCGCCACGGTGCGACCGCCGGTGAGCTGCAGGTCGGCGGCGTGATGGAGCTGGCGCAGCAGCGCTACGCCATCACCGCCGTTGGCAGCGTTGCCACGCAGAACCTGCGCGAACTGGGCCACATCACCGTGCGCTTCGACGGCGAAGCCGAAGCCGAATTCCCCGGCTCGATCCACGTATCCGGCCCGACGCCGACCGATATCCCGTTGGGCAGCACGCTGTCATTTATCGCATAAGGAGTAGACCATGTCTGAAGTAGCTGTAGTGATTGGCGGCGGCCAAACGTTAGGCGCCTTTTTGTCCCACGGGCTGGCGCAGGCCGGTTATCGGGTGGCGGTGGCCGATCTGAACGCCGACAACGCCAATCTGGTGGCACAGCAGATCAACGAAGCGTTTGGCGCAGGCAGCGCCTGCGGTTTTCAGGCCGACGCCACCGACGAGCAGAGCGTAATCGCGCTGGCGGCGGCGGTTGACCGGGCGTTCGGCCAGGCCAACCTGCTGGTGTACAGCGCCGGCATCGCCAAGGCGGCGCCGATCACCGATTTCCCGCTGGGCGACTTCGATCGCTCGCTGCAGGTGAACCTGGTGGGTTATTTCCTCTGCGCCCGCGAGTTCTCGCGCCTGATGATCCGCGACGGCATCGCCGGGCGCATCATTCAGATCAACTCCAAGTCCGGCAAGGTCGGCAGCAAGCACAACTCCGGCTACAGCGCCGCCAAGTTCGGCGGCGTGGGGCTGACGCAGTCGCTGGCGCTCGATCTGGCGGAATACGGCATTACCGTGCATTCGCTGATGCTCGGCAACCTGCTGAAGTCGCCGATGTTCCAGTCGCTGCTGCCGCAGTACGCGCAAAAACTGGGCATCGCGCCGGACCAGGTGGAGCAGTACTACATCGACAAAGTGCCGCTGAAGCGCGGCTGCGACTACCAGGACGTGCTGAACACCCTGCTGTTCTACGCCAGCGACAAGGCCTCTTACTGCACCGGCCAATCGATCAATATCACCGGCGGCCAGGTGATGTTCTGACGCCATCGACGCCCCCTTCCGCGCAAGGGGGCCTAAGGAGAACCCCATGACTCAAGCTCTGATCGCCTTCGCGCTGCTGGCCTGGCTGCTGCAAATCGCCTTCGGCTGGTGGCAACTGCAGCGCTTCAACCGCGCCTTCGACGGCCTGTGCCGGCTGGGCGCCGTCGGCGTCGGCCGTTCCGGCGGCCGCTTCCGCCCGCGAGTGGTGCTGGCGCTGGCCTTCGACGCCGATCGGCGGGTGTGCGGCAGTCTGTTGCTGCGCGGCCTGACCGTTTTCGCCCGGCCCCGCCCGCTGCCTCGATTGCACGGTTTGCATCAGCGGGATTTGCGCCCGGATGTGATCTTCCCCGAGGATCGCGCATGCCAGTCTGCACTATCGTTAGCGATTAAACCCAAATCGTGATATTTTCACATTAAAAGACATTACCTTTCATAGTGAATTATTCAGCGAGGGGAAATGCCCAACTCTTGTGAACGGGAATCGCGATGAAACCAAAGCAGCGGCAGGCCGCTATCCTTGAATATCTGCAGCGGCATGGCAAAACGGCAGTGGACGCCCTGGCCGAGCATTTCTCCACCACCGGCACCACCATCCGCAAGGATCTCACCCTGCTGGAAGAAGAAGGCGAGGTGATCCGCACCTACGGCGGCGTGGTGCTCAGCCGCGACGACGGCGATCAGCCGATCGACCGCAAAACCCATATCAATACCGAGAAAAAACGCCACATTGCCAGCGCCGCCGTGGCGCTGATCGCCGACGGCGACTCGCTGATCTTCGATGCCGGCAGCACGGTGCTGCAGATGGTGCCGCACCTGGCGCAGTTCAATAACATCACGGTGATGACCAACAGCCTGACCATCGTCAACGCGCTGGTGGAGCTGGACAACGATCAGACCATCCTGATGCCCGGCGGCACCTACCGCAAAAAATCGGCCTCGTTCCACGGCAGCCTGGCCGAATCGGCGTTTCAGCAGTTCAGCTTCGACAAACTGTTTATCGGCGCGGACGGCGTCGATCTCAACGCCGGCGTCACCACCTTTAACGAAGTGCACAACGTCAGCAAAGCGATGTGCGAAGCCGCCGGCCGCATTATTCTGTTGGTAGACTCCTCGAAATTCGGCCGCAAGAGCCCGAACGTGGTGTGCGAACTCAGCGCCGTCGACACGCTGATCACCGACCGAGACATCAACCCCGATTACCTCGCCGCCCTGCAGGCGAAAGGCATCAATATCCTTCTGGTAGGAGACCCCGATGAGTAACGCCAACGCCCTGCTCGCCTTCGCCCGCGAAACGCTGGAGATCGAGCTGACCGAAGCGCAACGCCTGCTGGCGCGCCTGGACGACAACTTCGTCTGCGCCTGCGAACTGCTGCTGAACTGCCGTGGCAAAGCGGTGATTTCCGGCATCGGCAAATCCGGCCACATCGGCAAGAAAATCGCCGCCTCGCTGGCCAGCACCGGCACGCCGTCGTTCTTCGTGCATCCGGCGGAAGCGCTGCACGGCGATCTCGGCATGATCGGCGCCGACGACGTGGTGGTGTTTATCTCCTACTCCGGCCGCGCCAAAGAGCTGGATCTGATCCTGCCGCTGCTGGCGGAGAACGGCATTCCGGTGATCGCCATCACCGGCGGCAAAGAGTCGCCGCTGGCGCAGGCCGCGGCCTGCGTGCTGGATATCGGCGTCGAGCGCGAAGCCTGCCCGATGGGGCTGGCGCCGACCTCCAGCGCGGTCAACACGCTGATGATGGGCGATGCTCTGGCAATGGCGCTGATGCGCCAGCGCGGTTTCAACGCGGAAGATTTCGCCCGCTCGCACCCGGGCGGCAGCCTGGGGGCGCGCCTGTTGAACCGCGTGCATCACCTGATGCGCACCGGCGATCGCCTGCCGCGCGTGAGCGAAAGCGCCAACGTGATGGAAGCGATGCTGGAGCTGAGCCGCACCGGGCTCGGGTTAGTGGCGGTCTGCGACGCGCAGCAGCGGGTGGTGGGCGTGTTTACCGACGGCGACCTGCGCCGCTGGCTGGTGAAGGGCAACAGCCTGCAGGATCCGCTCAGCCCGGCGATCACCCGCCCCGGCTATCGGCTGCCGGAGCAGTGGCGCGCCGGCGAGGCGCTGGAAGCGCTGCACGAACAGCACATCAGCGCGGCCCCGGTGGTCGATATGGACGGCGTGCTGGTGGGGGCGCTCAACCTGCACGATCTGCATCAGGCCGGCATCGGCTGATCAACGCCGGGGGCGCCATCACCGGCGCCCCCAGTCTGATTATTTCCAATCAGGATTGTTCTCGAACTGCTGCTTCAGCAGCGCCTTCATGTCGTCATTCGGCTTGCCGAGCCACTGGTACTTGGCATACTTCTTCGGATGATCGACGGCTTCCGGCCGATCTTCCACTGCCACCCGCACGCCCCAGGCCTGGGATTTGTCCGCGCTGAACGCCACGATCAAAAAGTTGTTGCCGCAGTCGTGCGGCTTGCACAGGTTGCCGACCAGATACTCTTTGCCCTTCCAGCTCAGATTCTGCGCCGGCGTAGAGGTGCCGACGCCCTTGCGCGCCCAGCCCGGCATCCGCGCCTGGCCTTTCACCATGTTTTGCCAGCTGGCCTGATACCCCGGCTGCTGAATCAAATCCGACGTGGTGACGATCTGCTGGGCAAAGCTGCCCGCGCTGAAGCTGAGCAGTGCGCCGAAGAGGGCGCAACGCAGCGCCTGGTGTCCCGTCATAGTCCTTCTCCCTAGGTTAAATCAGGTTTCGCCCATAAAACCGGGCCTGAACTAGTCAGACCACGGTTGCGGCAAAAAGTTGACTCACCACCAGGCATGGAAATGATGCACCGGCCCGATGCCGTGCCCCACCTCCAGCGTGTCCGCCTGTTGCAGCGCTTGTTGCAGGTAGTCCTTGGCGGCGGCCACCGTCGCCGCCCAGTCGGCATGGCGCGGGCGCAGCGCCGCCAGCGCGGCCGAGAGCGTGCAACCGGTGCCGTGGGTGTGGCGGGTGGCGACGCGCGGCGCGGTAAAGCGCTGCTCGCCTTCTGCGGTAAACAGCCAGTCCGGGCTCTCACTTTCGCTCAGATGGCCGCCCTTCATCAGCACTGCCCGGCAGCCCATCGCCAACAGCGCCCGCCCCTGCTCGCGCATCTGCGCTTCATCTTCCGCCGGCGCGCACGCCAGCAGCGCCGCCGCTTCCGGCAGGTTCGGCGTAATGATCGACACCAGCGGCAACAGCTCGCGCCGAATAGACGCCACCGCCTCCGGCGCCAGCAACGGATCGCCGCTTTTCGCCAGCATCACGGTGTCCAGCACCACGAACTCCGGCCGGTAATGGCGCAGCCGTTCGGCCACCGCCTGCACGATGTCGGCGTTGGCCAGCATGCCGATCTTGACGCTGTCGATGCGCACGTCGCTGAACACCGAGTCCAGCTGCGCGGCGACGAACGCCGGATCGATGTAATACACCGACTGCACGCCGCGGGTATTCTGCGCCACCAGCGCGGTGATCACCGAGGTGCCGTAGGCGCCAAGCGCCGAGAAAGCCTTCAAATCGGCCTGAATGCCGGCGCCGCCGCTGGGATCGGTGCCGGCGATGGTCAGGGCGTTAATACGTTTCATCACAGATCCTCCCCGCGCAGCTGATACAGGGCATCGAGGAACGCCGGCGTAAAGCTGCCCGGCCCGCCGGCCTGTCTGGCCGCGAGACCGCCGCAGTGGGACATCACCCGGCAGGCGGTCGCCGCGTTGTCCAGGCGATCGCCCGGCAGGGCGCAAAACGCCGCCACGACCGCCGACAGCGCGCAGCCGGTGCCCACCACCCGCGTCATCAGCGGGGAACCGCCTTCGATCGCCCAATCGCGTTGGCCGTCGGTGACGTAATCCACCGCGCCGGTGACCGCCACCACCGCGCCGCTGCGCTGCGCCAGCTCACGCGCGGCGGGCAAGGCCGCCAGCGAATCGTCGCCGCTGTCAACCCCGCGGCCGCTGGCCAGCAACCCGCTGAGCGCCATGATTTCCGAGGCGTTGCCGCGTATCGCCGCCGGTTTCTCGTCCAGCAGCTGTTTAGCAAAGGCGGTGCGGTAGGAGAGCGCGCCGACCGCCACCGGATCCAGCGTCCAGGGCTTGCCGGCCCGATTGGCGGCGGCCACCGCCGCCCGCATCGATTCGGCGCGCAGCGCATTGAGGGTACCGACGTTGATCAGCAGGCCATCGGCCAGCGCGCTGAACTGCGCCGCCTCTTGCGGCTCCACCACCATCGCCGGGGAGGCGCCGAGCGCCAATAGCACGTTGGCGGTCAGCGATTGCACCACTTCGTTGGTCAGGCAGTGGATCAGCGGAGGCCGCTGTTGGAATTGGGTCAGACAGGCCGCGGCGCGCGCGCCGGGTAGTGCATCAGGTCGAGCGATCATATTCCTCCCAACCGGCGTTCAAGAAGGCGGCGCCGGCTGGGCGGCCGTGACTTCCCTACGCTGGCATTATCCAGATCAGGTAATACGGGTATTTCTCAGCCTTCACGTAGAAGGGCACCCCGAGTCATGAAAATCAATAGGTTGTGATCAACGTTGCGTTAATCCCTGCAGGGGATCATGCCAGCGGCGGCGCGGACAAACAAGCGAATAAATTGGCTCGGCAGGCATACGCCGCGCAATGCGCTATAGTGAGCACAAACCACCGGGAGATGCCATGCAGATAAGACCCTACCAAGAGACCGATCGCCCCTTCCTGCGCACGCTGTACCTGGCGTCGCGCAAGGCGGCGTTCGGCTGGCGCGATACCTCAAACTATCAGTTGGAAGATTTCGACGGCGCGACGCTGGGCGAAGCGATTTGGGTGGCGGAAGACGGCGGCGTGCTGCTGGGATTCGTCTCCGTCTACCGCGAAGACAACTTCATTCATAACCTGTATGTCGATCCCCATCAGCCGCCGCGCGGCGTCGGCAGTGCGCTGCTGCAGGCGGCGGAAGCTACCTTCACCGCCACCGGCTCGCTGAAATGCCTGGTGAAGAATGAAAAGGCGCTGGCGTTCTACCGCAAACACGGCTGGCGCATCATCTCTACCGGCAACGACGGCGAAGAAGATTATTACCTGATGCATTCGCCGGCCCGCTAACGCCGCCTTTCCCGTCACAGAACTCATTAATGATAATGGATTTCATTATCATTTAAGCATACCCTTCCTTGTCTCTCTCAATGAACTTGGCAAGGAAGGTTATGCAACACCAAACGGATACACGCTTCCCCGATGCCGCAGCGGCGGACTACGATCGCCGTATTCTGACCCTGGTGCCCGGCTATCAGTTTGCCCAGGCGCTGCTGACGGCGACGCTCGCACAGACGCTGCCGAATGACGCCACGCTGTTGCTGGCCGGCTGCGGCACCGGCAGTGAACTGGAGGCGCTGGCCGCCGCCAACGCCAGCTGGCGTTTCAGCGCCGTGGAACCCTCCGCCGGCATGCTGGCGGCCGCGCGCGCCAAGGCCGAAGCCGCGGGTTACGCACAACGGGTGAGCTTCCAGCCCACCTTGCTGCAACAAGCGCCGCAAACCCGCCACGACGCGGCGGTGTGCTCATTGGTGCTGCACTTTATCGCCGACGATGGCGCCAAACTGGATTTCCTGCAGCAGTTGGCGCAGCGCCTCTCCCCCGCAGCACCGCTGCTGCTGTTCGACTATCAGCCGGAGGGTCTGCCCGTCAGCCACTACCAACATTGGCTGCAAAGCGCCGGGCACTCGGCGGCGCAGGCGCAGGAGGTGATCGAACGCACCCGCCGCAACTGGCACCCGATGGCGGCGGCGCGCAGCCGTCTCCTCCTGGCGGAAAGCGGCTTCACCGCGCCTCAGCAATTGTGCGGTGCGCTGGGCTTCCAGCTTTCACTGCTCCACCGCCGTCGATGAGGGCGGCATCCCGCGCAGCGTCAGCCGCCAAAACAGCAGCGCGCTCAGGCTCACGCCTGCCCCCAGCCAGCAGACGCCGCTCCAGCCCGCCCAGGCGTACATATGGGTGCCGGCAAAGGCACCCAGCCCGCTGCCGACGGCGTAAAACAGCATGTAGCAGCCCACCAGCCGGCTGTGCGACTGCGGGTGCGCGCTGAAGATCATGCTCTGGTTCAGCACGTGGATCGCCTGGCCCGCCAGATCCAGCAATACGATGCCCGCCACCAGCCAAACCAGGCCGCTGCCGAGCAAACCGAGTGGCAGCCAGGCCAGCGTCAACAGCAGCAGACACACGCCGCTGGCCGCCTGCCCCAGCCCGCGATCCGCCAGATGCCCGGCGCGCACCGCCGCCAGTGCGCCCACCGCGCCGACCAGGCCGAACGCCCCCACCGCGGCATGGGTGAAGTTGAACGGCGCCTGGCTCAGCGGCAACACCAGCGAACTCCAAAAGAGGCTGAAAGCGCCGAACATCAGCAGCGCCAACATGCCGCGAATTTGCAGCGTGCGGTCATGCAGCAACAGGCTCAGCATCGAACGCAGCAGCTCGGGATAGCTCAGCGTACTGGGAGCGGTGCGCGGCGCAGGCAGCAGGCGCGACAAGATCGGCAGCAATACCAGCGTCACTCCGGCAGAGAAGAAATACACCGTGCGCCAGCCGCCGACGTCCGCCAGCGCGCCGGACAGGGTGCGCGCCAGCAGCAATCCCAGCACCACTCCGCCCTGCGCCGCACCAACCACCCGCCCGCGCTCCTGCGGCGCCGCCAGGGCTGCGGCGTAAGCGATCAGCCCCTGCGTCATGGCGGTGCCCAATAAGCCTACCAGCAACATTCCCGCCAGCAGCCAGGGCGCGCTGTGCGCCCAGCCCACCAATAGCAGCGCGCCGATCAGCCCCAGCTGTTGCCCCGCCAGCAACCGATGCCGGTTCAGCCGATCCCCCAACGGCACCACCAACAGCAGCGCCAGCACACAGCCCAACTGAGTCACGCTGATCACCATGCCGACCGCCGCCAGGCTGATGGAAAAATCATGGGCGATAGCGTCCAGCAGCGGCTGCGCATAGTAAACGTTGGCCACGCTGAAGGCGCTGGCGGCGGCCAACAGCAGCACCAGGGGGGCCGGCAGGCGCCCCAGCACCGCACAGGAGGGATCCAGCAGTTTGTCGCTCATTGCACACCTCAATCTGGTTTCATTATTAAACCCAATGAACTTTAGGTGTAGAGGTTTTATAATGCAACCAGAATATGCAGCTGGAGATAACCGTCGTGAAACGTAAAAGCCTGGAAGACGCGCCGTGCCCGGTGGCGCGCACGCTGGATGTGATTGGCGACTGGTGGTCGCTGCTGATCGTGCGCGACGCCTTCGACGGCGTCACCCGCTTCAGCGAATTTCAAAAAGGGCTGGGGATGGCGAAGAATATCCTTGCCACCCGCCTGCGCGCGCTGGTGACGCACGGCGTGCTGGAGATCGTGCCCGCCGCAGATGGCAGCGCCTATCAGGAATATGTACTGACCGAGAAAGGCCGCGCGCTGTTTCCGGTGATCGTCGGCCTGCGCCAGTGGGGGGAAGATCATCTGTTCGCCGAGGGAGAAGCGCACTCAACGCTGGTGGAAAGCGACAGCGGCCGCCCCGTCCCGCGCCTGACGCCGATCGGCAGCGCCGGGCAGACGCTCACCCCGCTGAATACCCGGGTGGTGAAGGTGGAGGAACGGTGATGAGAGTTAGTGGCGGTGCCCGCAGCTCACCCGCTGAAAAACCTGGCGGATAAAGAGCCATTCCAGACACCCGGCCAGCAGATAAACCGCGCCAAAAATGAGCGCACCAAACCATTCCGTATCGTTAAAATGGAAAAACTCGCTGGCGTCAATCAGCCAAGCGGTTTGAGCCTGGGTACAGGAAAAAGCTTTATTGTCAGCACAGCCAGCCCAACAACAGCCAATGTGTTAGCGAGCAACAGGGCAAGTTTTTTCATAGCCTTTCATTCTACAACCTAACGCAGTCCAACAAACTAAACCTAAGAACATGTGTTAATGGTTAACCCTCAGGTTGCCCCGTTCGTCGGAGACAACCATGAATGCGGCGGTAATCAAATGCGAACCTTCGGGTGTCTGTATATCGTAGGCGACGGAATAACGCTTCCCTGGCCGAAAAGCATAGTCGAATACCGGCATGCACCTCCCCGGCTCAACGAAGAAAACGTCATTATCGATAGCTTTAATGAGCTTATCGCCTGATTCGCTATAAATCTGAACGAAGCGAATATTATCCCCCGCCTTCATAGAAGAAAGAATGCAGACATGGTTATCTTTGGCAGTGACGACGGCGGGGAAGCGTGGAGTCAGCTTATCGCCAGGCCCCGGACAGCCGACCAGGAGGCAGGCCGTGAATAGAACCAAATATTTTTTCATGCTCCCCTCATCCCTTAATAATTTTTCGATAAAGTGCATAAATGTCACGCAAACTATCGGTTCCCCTGTACTTGCCCACTCGTCCAGGACGTTGATAATAACGCCACGTTTCAATACCATAAACCAACAGCAGCCAGTAATCAGCAAAAATCGAAGCTTGTTGCTCCAGCGAGTAATCAGTAATTTTATTCTTATCAAGGCGATAGTTGTACTCAGCCGCCCAACTAAACAACCCACGCATTCTTACCCATTGTCCATGCTGATGCTGCCATACATGCCCCAACTCATGGATGAAAAGATGTTTTTCTTCTATCAGAACCGTGTTATCAGAAAAATCGTCTTTATAGAGTTCCCTCCGTAACCATAACTCGCCATTAGGTGCCATGGCATAACTTCTGTTTTGTAAGCCAAACGGGAAATAGCTATCACAGTGTATCCATACACGACCATATATAATTGAGCTTCCATATATATGGCGAGCCAATTTAATTTCCCCCATGGTCATACGTCGTAACGTCCCTTCCTCGGCTAATGCGTTCATTTATCCCTCCTTGAATTTATCAATATCCTAATGCTTTTCTAAAATGAATCTATACATGACCGCTTAAATAGTTTAATTTGGCACAATCCATTTATAACTTGAATAATTTGCAGAAAAATCCTCATCGAATTTCTATAATTAATTAAACGAAAAAAACATATTGCAAATACCTTTGTAGTAGCCGCGGTCAGGATACCCTTATCCAGCCCCCCTGCATGATTCGCTTCGCAGTGTCATCCGGGTAATGTATAGTCCGCGTTTTACGGAGATCCCATGCTGACCAACTCATCCATTCGTCTGAACAAATACATTAGCGAGAGCGGTATCTGCTCACGCCGCGATGCCGATCGATACATCGAACAGGGCAACGTTTTCATCAACGGTAAGCGCGCCACCGTTGGCGCTCAGGTATTTGCCGGGGATGTCGTGAAGGTTAACGGTCAGCTGATCGAACCGCGTAATGAAGAAGATCTGGTGCTGATCGCGCTGAACAAGCCGGTCGGCATCGTCACCACCACCGAAGACGGCGAGCGCGACAACATCGCCGACTTCGTCAACCACAGCAAACGCATCTTCCCGATCGGCCGTTTGGACAAGGATTCGCAGGGGCTGATCTTTCTGACCAACCACGGTGACCTGGTCAACAAGATCCTGCGCGCCGGCAACAATCACGAGAAAGAGTATCTGGTGACGGTCAACAAGCCGGTGACCGACGAGTTTATTCGCGGCATGGGCGCCGGCGTGCCGATGCTGGGCACGGTGACCAAAAAGTGCAAGGTGAAAAAAGAGGCGCCGTTCGTGTTCCGCATCACGCTGGTGCAGGGGCTGAACCGCCAGATCCGCCGCATGTGCGAACACTTCGGCTACGAGGTCACCAAGCTGGAACGCACGCGCATCATGAACGTCAGCCTGAAAGGCTTGCCGCTGGGCGAATGGCGCGATCTGACCGATGACGAGCTGATCGAGCTGTTCAAACTGATTGAAGGCTCCTCGTCCGAGGCCAAGCCGGCGAAGAAGGCCCCGGCCAAATCCGCCGCGGCGAAAAAACCGAGTGCCGGCGGCCCCAAAAGCGCCGACAAAGCCGCTGCGCCGGCCGGCCGTAAGCGCTTTACCCAGCCAGGGCGCAAGAAAAAAGGGCGTTAACCCCCTTTTACCCGCGCCAAGCCCGCCGTTGCGCGGGCTTTTTCATCATAAAAGTCAGCCACAGGCCGCCACTGAGCCCTCACCATAAAAAAGGCCCGCATCAAGCGGGCCTGCAAGTACCAGAGAAGTCTAGAGGAAAAATCAGAACGACCAGCGCAGGTTGGCGTTGACCGAATTCACGCGGGTATCGGCGCCGAATTGCCCCTGATAGCCGACATCCAACGTCGCGGCGCGCGACAGTTTCACGCTCACGCCGATATCACCCACCATCACGTTGTCATCCACAGCCTGGCCCTGAGTGACGAACGCGTCACTGCCGGCAAACGCCATGCGCGATGAAGTGTTCTTATCGCCGTAGGCGTGCTGCCAACCGAGCGAGCCATAGAGGCTGACGTTCTTCGGCAGCTCGGTCACGCCGCGCACCCCGAGCGTGGAGTAGAAGGTGTTCATCGTTTCATTGCGCACGCTCAGCGCCGCCGCGCCACCCGACTCCTGGAAGCTGTCGGTATGCAGGCGGATATAGCTCAGGTTAATGAACGGTTCGACGTTCATCTCCGGCTGGCCGAAACGGTAACCCGCTTCGGTGAACGCCAGCAATGAGTTGGCATCGTAGTCCGACTTCAGCCGATCCGAGAAGCCGCTGAAATCGACGTTGCGCTTGCCTTCGATCTTGTGCCAGGTGTAACCCAGCGCGCCGCGCAGCGAGAACGCATCCTGCTGCCCCGCCGCATACAGGCCGAGGTGGTAGTTGTCGGTATCGGCCTTGGAACGGCGGCTGTCGACGTCGTAGTCGCCGCGGCTGTAACCGAAGTAGCCGCCGATGCGCACGTTATGGTCCGCCAGCTTGCGATCCGCCCCCAACAGGAAGCCGGTGGTGTTGCCATCCAGCTTGCCTACGTTGCCGTTGCCGCTGTTTCGGCCCCAGGAACTGAAGGTCTGCCCCCAGACGCCGCTGTTTTGCGCCTGCGCCGGTTGCACCAGCGACATCGCCAGCGGTGGTATCGGCAGGCTATCGTTGTCGAACAGGCGCAGCATGCGCTGGTTCAGCACGTTGAACAGCTGGGTGCTGCCGGCGATCAGGTTAGACTGCATCGACGGATAGACTTCGCCGGACAGCTGATTGAACGCCTCGCGCGCTTCCGGCGCGCTCAGCAGCAGCAGCGAGTTGTACAGCGCCAGCGAAGGGCCGTTCTGCACCAACGTCGAGAGCGCACCGGCGGTATTCCACTGGTTGCCGCTTTCGGCCACCGTTTGGAAAATGCCCGGCTTGCCGCTGCCTGGGTTCTCGCCCCCCGGATTTTCACCGCCTGGGTTTTCCCCGCCCGGATTCTCGCCCCCCGGATTTTCACCACCTGGGTTTTCACCGCCCGGATTCTCGCCCCCTGGATTCTCACCGCCTGGGTTTTCCCCACCCGGATTCTCGCCCCCTGGATTTTCACCGCCCGTGTCTTTCTGCGCGATGGTCAGATCCACGGCGTTGGCGCTGTGGTTCAACGCCACATCGAGGAAGGCAGACTTGGAGACCGCCGCCGCGAACTGGCCGTCAATGCCGCCGTCCGAGGTCAGAATGCGGTAGCTTTGGCCGGTTTTATAGCTGGTTTGCGGATCCAGCGCCGTGACCTGCACCTTGGCCCGATCGCTAATGGTGGTTTTGCCCGCCACCAGCAACTGGTCGCTGCGGCCGTCACCGGCGATATCGACGTCATAGAAGGATTCGCCGATAAAATTCAGGTAGCGTTTCAGCGTCAGCGTGCCGATATTGCCGTCGCCGGGCGAGATATGGCCGCCGGACTGGATCTCGGTCTGGCCCAGCGTGCCGTTGCCGCCCAATGTGCCACCGGCCTTGATCGACGCGGCGCTGCTGTAGCCCTGCCCGTTATTGACATCGGAACCCGCCGTCGCGTTGAGGATCAGCGTGCCGCCGTTTTCGGCGCTGAGGGTTTGGATCTCGAAAATGTCGTCTTCTTTCTGGGTATTGATATCGCTGGCGATGATGAGTTTGCCGCCGCGCGCGGTGACGTTGGCCTGCAGCCCAGTGAGATCGCCGTTCAGCGTCGTGTGCCCGGCGGTGTTGATCACCTCGCCTTCGCCGCTCATCTTGTTGCTGAAGACGTAATTGCCGTCGGTATGGTTAAAGTACACATAGCTGCGGAACAATCCACCCCGCAGGGCGATCGCCGTCTGGGCATCGATAGCGCCAGCGGCGCCCGCCGCGCCGAGCGTCGGCTCGGTCAACCCGGTGCCGGTATCCATATTGCCGCGGCTACCGATAATCAGCGCGCCGCGGTTCGAGCCGGAACCGGTCTTGCCCAGCACCACTTCGTTGCCGCCGGCGGAGAATGTCCCGCCGTCCATGACCGCCAACACGCCATTGCCATAATCGCCGACGTTGACGCTGCTGCCGCTGGTAAACCGTGAGCCGTTCCCGGCGATCACCAGCTCGGCGGTTTTACGCGCGCCCGAGACGCCCGCCACCTGAATATTACCGACGTTGACCGCAGCGCCGTTCAGCACGTCCAGATCGCCGTTGAGCGTGAGCGCACGGCCGACGTTCCACTGGGAATTGGCCCCCGTGACCGTGGCCTTCGGGCTCAGCGTATCGGTCTCGCCCGGCCCGCTGCCATTACCGATGCGCGCGTCAAAGGCGGTATTCAACACCGCGCCGTCTTCAATCGCCAGCGTGGATCGCGCCCCTAAGTCGGTGCCGACGCTGAGAAAATTGCTGGTGACGCGGGAACCGGCGCCGGTGGCGATCAGGTGGCTGTCGTAGCCACGCGTGGTGCCGACCACGATCTCTTTCGCGCTGGCCAGCGCGCCGTCTTCAACCCGCAGGGTGCCCCGCCCCAGATTCAGGCCGCCGCGCAGCACGAACTGATCGTTCACCGCGTTCAGCTCAGCGTTCGGCCCGCGAACCGTGACCAGGCTGTCATGAATTTGGCCGTTGAACATCCGGCCGATATTGATGTTATAGGCGCTGATCTTGCCATTCTCGATCAGCAGGTTGCCGCTTTGATTGCGGCCGACGTAAACGTCCCCGGTGTAGGCCAATGATTCGGTAATTTTTGAGTCGCCGTCAAAAATAGCATCGTCTGCGCGAGCGATATCGGCGGGCGCCAGCATCAACAGCGGCGCGGAAAATAGAGCGAGGTAAAGTTTGGAAAGCGGTGTTTTAACCGCTAAAGGGTGCGATGTCTTGTCATTCACGGGCTATCTCCGTACTCGTTGGCGTGATGGCGCGAAATTTATTGTTATGGGTAAACTCACTGAGCTAGAGGAAGTGTGAGGCGTTATTTCGCGCACGCCGGTTTAGTGATCGTCGAAGCAAAAGCTTATTGCCCCCCGGCGCTGACGCTCCGACGATGGAAAACCAGGAAGCGGAAATACCGCCCCCAAAGCGAATTATTTATGCGTGACCACCGGCGTACAGGTCGGCGCGCTCAGCGACGGCGACGAACCTAAAATTCCCGGCATCATCAGCGACGAGCAATCGAAAATACGGCCCTTTTCCGTGGTGGCGCGATATGAAAGTTTTTGGCCGCCCAGCGCATCCGGCTGCGCGCCATTGACGTTGGTCACGGTAATTTCGTCCGATGAGCCCAGGCCCAGCATTTTGGCGGTTTCCGCCTGCAGCAGTGGAATGGCCTGATCGGTTTTCAGGGTGGAACAACCGGCTATCATCATCGTCACGGTTAAAGCGATAAGTGGTTTCTTCATAAATTATCCTTTATAACCAATCAGTTAAAATTATCGATTGGCTTTATGTTTTCTCTTATCCAAATCCTCGAATAATATATTTCCCTTTCCTAAACGAAAAAACCCTCCTAAAGTAGGGAGGGTTGATAATAATTCATCAGACTTATCTGAACTGTGAAGGCGAAAGGAGAATCCTTTGGGGCAGGATTATGCGTTGGTCGTTGATGACCATCCATTGGTAGCAAGCGGCATCGCTAATTTTCTCAGCACGCATTGCCGATTCAAACAGGCGCATGTGGTGACCAATGAAGAGAATTGCTACCGTCATATTAGGGAAAATGGCCCGCCGCGTTTACTGGTGATTGATTTTTGGCTCTCTTCCGGTACAGCGTTGAAATTACTCAAAGAAGTAAAACAACGTTATCCGCAGGTACGGATTTTAGTGGTCAGCGGCGACGAGAATAACGATATCTGGCAGAAAGTGCACAATGCCGGCGGGCACGGATTCGTATTAAAAAACGAGCCACCTGAATTATTCGCCAGGGCGGTTTTTGCGCTAAATAATAATCAGGAGTGGTTCCCGGAGGGAAATGAATACGCTATTAAAAGCAGCCATGACCATTTAAATAAATTCAATTTAACGCCGAGGCAAATCGACGTATTAACCATGATGTTGCGCGGCCTGCCAAATAAAAGAATCGCGACGCAGCTCTCTATTTCCGAACCTACCGTCAAAGAACATATCAGCAATATATTGAAAAAGATCGGCGTCAACAGCCGGGTAGAAGCCATCACGCTGTTGCACGGCAAACGGGATCCGTCGTCATGAGGTTTTTCCAGAATTTACAAAATGATGGTATCTCCCCACGCGCGCAGATCCGCCTGCTGGACAACACCTTCATGCGGCTGGTATTCAGTTTCACCGCCGTGCCTTTCGTCGGCATCCCGTTCGCCATCTGGATTTATTTGCTGGGTGATGAACTCGGCCCAACCATTACCTGGATCATCGTTTACCTGCTATGCGCCGTGGCGATCCGAATATGGCGCCGCCGCTACCTGCATGAGGCCAAAGAAAATGATGAAGACGCCGTGCTGCGCCGCTGGCTGCCGCGCATTAATAAGGTGGCGTTTATTCACGGACTGGGGATCTCATCACTCTATTTAATTACGCCGCAGACCCATAACTTTGACTTTTTTCTGCTGCTCAATATCAGCATCGCCGCGATCGTCGCCGCCAACGCAACGCATCTGACGCCGGTTATCAGCACCTTTACCCGCTTTTTCTTCGCTTCCTGGGGGCTGCTGAACCTCGGCATCATCTGCCGGCTGGAAGACGTGATGTTCATCGTGCTGATGCTGAACTTGCTGTACGGCTTCGCCATTTACCGCCACGCGTTAACCTCACATGCGTTCTTTATCCAGCAGGCGTTGCTCGAGGAACAAAGCTCGCGCCTGGCGGAGCAGTTCCGCCAGGCTAAAGAGGAGGCGGAACAGGCGCTGCTGGACAAGAACCAGTTCCTGACCACCGCCAGCCACGATCTGCGCCAGCCGGTGCACGCCATGGGCTTTCTGATCGAAGCCATCATCCACAAAAACCGCGACGACAGCCTGACGCCGCAGCTGCTGGATCTGCAGCAGAGCGTGCGTTCGGTGCATTTGATGTTCAATTCATTGCTCGATCTCAGCAAGATCGAATCCGGCAACGTGCGCACCGCCGCCACCCATGTGGATATCGGCGCCCTGCTCGACTCGGTGATCACCCTGTTCCGCGAAGAGGCCAACAGCCGCGCCCTGGCGCTGCGCACCTGGCGGCCCAAACGGCGCATCAGCGTGATGGGCGATCCGCTGCTGGTGCGGCAATCGCTGATTAACCTGATCCAAAACGCCCTGCGCTACACGCAACAGGGCGGCGTGTTGATCGCTATCCGCCCGCGCGGCGCCGAGTGCCTGGTGGAAGTGTGGGACACCGGCGTGGGCATCGCCGACGAAGAGAAAAGCAAAATCTTCTCCCCTTACTACCGCCCCGAACTGGCGTGGAAAATCGACAGCGCCGGCCACGGGCTGGGGCTGGCGGTGGTGGCGCGCTGCGCCAAGCTGATGAAGGTGAAGTACGGCATGCACTCCGTCGAAGGCAAAGGTTCGCGCTTCTGGATGCGCTTCACGCAATACATCGGCGAAGATAAAGCGCCGGAAACCGCGGCTGCCTACGACAACACCGCCACGCCTATCCGCTATGCGCCGCTGCGCGGCGCCTGCCTGGTGGTGGACGACGATCCCTTGGTGACCTCCGCCTGGGAGAGCCTGATGAGCACCTGGGGCATCACCGTGCGCTGCGCGGCCTCCGCCGAGGAAGCCTTCACCATTGTCGACGACGGTTTTACGCCGTTCGCCGTGCTGTGCGACCAGCGCCTGCGCTCCGGCGAGAGCGGTTTCGACATCCTGAAAGCGCTGTTCGAACGCCTGCCGGACGTGAGCGGCGCGATGGTCAGCGGCGAGTTCAACTCGCAGATATTGCAAGAGGCCGAGCAGGAAGGCTATCTGGTGCTGCGCAAGCCGCTGGAGCCGGCCAGGCTGCATGCGCTGCTGACGCAGTGGGGGGCGGCATCTTAGCGGGCCAGATGACGCAGCAGGCCTTCAAGGTTGCGCTCCCCCTCCGGGGTTTGCGCACCGGCCTTCAGCCCGCCGCGAATCAACCGCTCCGCGGCCGGGCGTGCGAACAATCCCGCCCAGGCGTCGTGCTCGCGATAAAAACCGGCCTGCAGATCCGGCGCAGGCATCGCCTGTTTGGCCGCCGCAATCACGCCCTCTGGCAATGCCGCGATGTTGCGCGCTAACCGATCGACGAAATCATCCAGCTCGGCGGCAGGCAAGGCGCGGTTAATCCAGCCGTAGCGTTCTGCGGTAGCGGCATCGATGAGATCGGCGCCCAGGATCACTTCCAGAGCGCGGCCGCGCGTCATTCGGCTCGTCAGATACTGCGTCGCACCGCCGCCGGGCGTAATGCCCATCAAGGCCTCGCACTGGGCCAGTCCCGCCGTTTCCCGTGCCGCGAAAGCCATATCGGCCGCCGCCACAAACTCGGCGCCGCCGCCGCGCGCCAGCCCAGCCAGCTTAACGAGAGTGACCTGCGGCTGGCTGCGCAGCAGTTCGCCAAACGCCTGGAACGGATTAAGCCCCTCCGGCGCGTTGCTAGCCAGTTCATCGAAAGCGTGCGGCTCATCGATCAAGGTCATATCGACATGAGCAATAAAGAACGCTGGGTTCGCGCTCTGGAACACCAACACCCGCGTATCCGGATCGTCACGCACCGCGAGCAATAAACGGCTGATTTCCGACATCAGCGCCACATCAAGCACGTTTACCGGTGGGTTATCGATAGCGATCGTCATCACGCCGTGCGCATGAGACAGCCTGAGTTTGCTGAAATCTGTATCTGTCATCTCAATGTCCTTTTACCTGGGGTACAAGTGCGGGTTATTCGTGCCCTGTTTCAAATGGTATACTTTGCATACCTGGCGTCAATTACGCACCTTAAGCATCCCAGGGATGCAGGAGGATACCGATGGATAAGACCGATGTTGTTTACCGCGCCGACTGCCCTAGCCGCATCGTGCTCGATCAGATTGCCGATAAATGGTCCATGATGGTGCTGGAAGTGCTGCGCGAGCCGCAGCGCTTCAACGCCATCAAGCGCCGTCTGGATGGCGTCACGCAACGCGTGCTGACCCAGACGCTGCGCAAGCTAGAACGCAACGGCATGGTGCATCGCAAAGTGTTGGATGGGCGAGTGCTTGGCGTCGAGTATTCGCTGACGCCGCTCGGCAAATCCCTGCAGGGGCCGTTCTCGATACTGTTCGACTGGACGTTAGGGAATATTGAGGCGATTCAGGAGTGCCAGCGCAAGTATGATGAGCAGGACGGGTGATGCGATCCCCAAAGTCTTTCACTTGCAGGTAAACGAGGGTTAGGCAGCCCTCGGGCTATCAGGGCATGATGAGACGCTTAAACAACAACTGCTGGATATCCTGATGGTGTGACAATGGAGTCAATACAGTGCCTTACGGTACGCGTGTGCTCAAAGGCCACCTGCTGTTCCAATACAATCCCTTAATGTTGAGCACTGTAATGCTTAAAGCCCATCCAACAGCTGTTCCTTCGAGAACACACGCCCTTCCGCTTTATCCTTCGCTGACAGCATCAGTAATTTCAGCAGAGCAATGGCGTTCTCTCGCTTCTGCTGCTCATAGGATTCTATAACGTAGTTGATGGTCTCTACTTTCATCGTATCCCAGTCGCTATCAATCATACCAAGGTCTGAACATAGGCCATATTTCGACCACAAACAATGTTCGGCTTTACCCAAGGCTGGAAGCATGGCGGAAAAGATATGGCCAAATAAAGAAAAACCCCCTGTAAAAACAGAGGGTCTTAGTCACTACGGCCTAGTTACGAACAGGCTGCAGGAAGTGTTAAATCACTCCCACTCGATCGTCGCCGGCGGCTTGCCGCTGATGTCGTACACCACGCGGGAGATGCCGTCCACTTCGTTGATGATGCGGTTGGAGACGCGGCCGAGGAAGTCATACGGCAGGTGCGCCCAGTGCGCGGTCATGAAGTCGATGGTTTCTACCGCACGCAGGGAGACCACCCAGTCGTATTTGCGGCCGTCGCCCATCACGCCGACCGAACGCACCGGCAGGAACACGGTGAACGCCTGGCTGACTTTGTTGTACAGGTCGGCCTTGTGCAGCTCTTCGATGAAGATGGCGTCGGCGCGGCGCAGCAGATCGCAGTACTCTTTCTTCACTTCGCCCAGCACGCGCACGCCCAGACCCGGGCCCGGGAACGGGTGACGGAACAGCATGTCGTACGGCAGGCCCAGCTCCAGGCCGATCTTGCGCACTTCGTCTTTGAACAGCTCTTTCAGCGGCTCGACCAGGCCCAGCTTCATCTCTTTCGGCAGGCCGCCCACGTTGTGGTGCGACTTGATCACGTGCGCTTTGCCGGTGGCGGAAGCGGCGGATTCGATCACGTCCGGGTAGATGGTGCCCTGTGCCAGCCATTTCACCTGCTCTTGCTTGCAGGCTTCTTCGTCGAACACTTCAACGAACACGCGGCCGATGATTTTACGCTTAGCTTCCGGCTCGTCCACGCCCGCCAGCGCGGTCAGGAAGCGGTTTTCCGCCTCGACATGCACGATGTTCAGGCCGAAGTGGTCGCCGAACATTTCCATCACCTGCTTGGCTTCGTTCAGGCGCAGCAGACCGTTGTCGACGAATACGCAGGTCAGGCGTTTGCCGATGGCGCGGTGCAGCAGCATCGCGGTCACGGAGGAGTCGACGCCGCCGGACAGGCCGAGGATCACGTGGTCTTCACCCACCTGCTCGCGGATGCGCTCAACCGCATCTTCGATGATGGTGGCCGGGGTCCACAGGGCTTCACACTGGCAGATGTCCAGTACGAAGCGCTCCAGCATGCGTTGGCCCTGGCGGGTGTGGGTCACTTCCGGGTGGAACTGCACGCCGTAGAAGCGTTTTTCTTCGTTGGCCATAATGGCGAACGGGCAGGTGTCGGTGCTGGCGATGGTCACGAAGTCGGACGGGATCGCGGTCACTTTGTCGCCGTGGCTCATCCACACGTCCAGCAGCGGTTTGCCGGCCGGGCTGATGGCATCTTCGATGTCGCGCAGCAGCGCGCTCTCTTTGACGATTTCCACCTGCGCATAGCCGAACTCGCGTTCGTTGGAACCCTGCACATGGCCACCCAGCTGCATCGCCATGGTCTGCATGCCGTAGCACACGCCCAGCACCGGCACGCCGGCGTTGAACACGTAGTCCGGCGCGCGCGGGCTGCCGGCTTCGGTGGTGCTTTCCGGGCCGCCGGAGAGGATAATGCCGCTTGGGTTGAATTCGCGGATCTGCTCTTCGCTAACGTCCCAGGCCCACAGTTCGCAGTAAACGCCGATTTCGCGCACGCGGCGGGCGACCAGTTGGGTGTATTGCGAACCGAAGTCCAGTATCAGGATGCGATGCTTATGGATATTTTGTGTCATGTGAGGCGAATTCCAGCAACAAGAGAAAAAGAGCGAAAATGTGTGTTTCGGGATGGGGCTTAACGCCCCACCCCGGCCTCTCACTCAGGAGAGGTTAAGGCATTAGCCCATGCGGTAGTTCGGCGACTCTTTGGTGATGGTCACGTCGTGCACGTGGCTTTCCTGAATGCCGGCGCCGCTGATGCGCACGAACTCCGCCTTGGTGCGCAGATCGTCGATGGTGGCGCAGCCGGTCAGGCCCATGCAGGAGCGCAGGCCGCCCATCTGCTGGTGCACGATGGCTTTCAGCATGCCTTTATAGGCCACGCGGCCTTCGATACCTTCCGGCACCAGTTTGTCGGCGGCGTTATCGGTCTGGAAGTAACGGTCGGAAGAACCTTTGGACATTGCGCCCAGCGAGCCCATGCCGCGGTAAGATTTGAACGAACGGCCCTGATACAGCTCGATTTCGCCCGGGGATTCTTCGGTGCCCGCCAGCATGGAGCCGACCATCACGCAGGATGCGCCCGCGGCGATCGCTTTGGCGATGTCGCCGGAGAAGCGGATGCCGCCGTCGGCGATAACCGGGATGCCGGTGCCTTCCAGCGCTTCCACCGCGTCGGCGATGGCGGTGATCTGCGGTACGCCCACGCCGGTCACGATGCGGGTGGTACAGATAGAGCCAGGGCCGATACCGACTTTCACCGCGCTCACGCCGGCTTCAGCCAGCGCTTTGGCGCCCGCTGCGGTCGCGACGTTGCCGCCGACGATCTGCAGATCCGGGTATTTGGCGCGGGTTTCGCGGATGCGCTGCAGCACGCCTTCGGAGTGGCCGTGCGAGGAGTCGATCAGCAGGACGTCAACGCCTGCCGCCACCAGCGCGTCAACGCGCTCTTCGTTGCCGGCGCCGGCGCCGACCGCCGCGCCCACGCGCAGACGGCCGTGCTCGTCTTTACAGGCGTTCGGTTTGCGTTCCGCTTTCTGGAAGTCTTTAACGGTGATCATGCCCAGCAGGTGGAAGCTGTCGTCCACCACCAGCGCTTTTTCTACGCGCTTTTCGTGCATCTTCTGCAGCACCACGTCGCGCGCTTCACCTTCTTTCACGGTGACCAGGCGATCTTTTGGCGTCATGACCGCGGTGACCGGCTGGGTCAGATCGGTCACGAAGCGCACGTCGCGGCCGGTGATGATGCCGACCAGCTCGTTGTCTTCG
The DNA here is from genome assembly GCF_900182895.1 of Serratia sp. CC22-02. Taxonomy (NCBI): domain Bacteria; kingdom Pseudomonadati; phylum Pseudomonadota; class Gammaproteobacteria; order Enterobacterales; family Yersiniaceae; genus Serratia; species Serratia sp. CC22-02. The sequence goes on from NZ_FXUD01000007.1 coordinate 110,612, forward strand.
GTGACGACCGGGTAACCGGCGAAGCCGTTGCGCGCGGTCAGCTCTTTCACTTCCTGCAGCGTGGTGGCCGGGGTAACGGTCTGCGGGTCGGTGACTACGCCGCTTTCATGCTTCTTCACGCGGCTGACTTCTTCAGCCTGGCGCTCGATAGACATGTTTTTGTGGATGAAGCCCAGGCCGCCTTCCTGCGCCAGCGCGATGGCCAGGCCGGATTCGGTAACGGTATCCATGGCTGCGGACAGCATAGGGATGTTCAGGCGGATGGTTTTGGTCAGTTGAGTGCCGAGCTCTGCGGTGTTAGGCAGAACCGTGGAGTGGGCTGGAACCAGGAGGACGTCGTCAAACGTCAGAGCTTCTTTAGCGATACGTAGCATGGGCAATATCTCACCAGGGTGGGCTGTGAAAAAGATAAAATATTGCCGCGGCATTATACAGAGCGGAATCGGTTGCCTCCAGCACTTTCTTACAAAAAGTCTTGATTACCTTTTTCAGCCATGTAGTATCGACCAATTAAGTGATTGTTTTGAAATTTGATCTGGGTCACATGTCGCTACCTGTTTCGCCTTCCATTTTTACCGTAAGCCGCCTCAATCAGACGGTTCGCCAACTGCTGGAAATGGAAATGGGGCAGATTTGGCTCTCCGCCGAGATCTCCAACCTCTCCCAGCCCGCCTCCGGCCACTGGTATTTCACGCTGAAAGACGACCGCGCCCAGGTGCGCTGCGCGATGTTCCGAAACAGCAACCGCCGCGTCACCTTCCGGCCGCAAAACGGCCAGCAGGTCCTGGTGCGCGCCAGCATCACGCTGTATGAACCGCGCGGCGACTACCAGCTGATCGCCGAGAGCATGCAGCCCGCCGGCGACGGCCTGCTGCAGCAACAGTTCGAGCAACTGAAACAGCGCCTGAGCGCCGAAGGGCTGTTCGATCAGCAGTTCAAGCAGCCGCTGCCCGCCCCGGCCAAACGCGTCGGGGTGATCACCTCCGCCAGCGGCGCGGCGCTGCACGATATTCTGCAGGTCTTGCAGCGGCGCGATCCGTCGCTGCCGATCGTCATCTACCCCACCTCGGTGCAGGGCGCAGAAGCGCCGATGCAGATCGTGCGCGCCATCGAGACCGCCAACCGCCGCGACGAATGCGACGTGCTGATCGTCGGCCGCGGTGGCGGTTCGCTGGAAGATCTGTGGAGCTTCAACGACGAACGCGTGGCACGGGCGATCTTCGCCAGCCGCATTCCGATCGTCAGCGCCGTCGGCCATGAAACCGACGTCACCATCGCCGATTTCGTCGCCGATCTGCGCGCGCCGACCCCTTCCGCCGCCGCCGAACTGGTCAGCCGCAATCAGCTTGAGCTGTTGCGCCAGCTGCAGTCGCAGCAGCAGCGGCTGGAGATGGCGATGGATTACTACCTGGCGCAGCGCCAGCAGCAGTTCACCCGCATTCACCACCGTTTACAGCAGCAGCATCCGCATCTGCGCCTGGCGCGCCAGCAGACGCTGCTGTTCAAGCTGCAGCGCCGGATGGAAGACGGCATGCAGCAACAGCTGCGCCTGGCCGCCCGCCGCAGCGAACGCGCCCAGCAGCGGCTGGCGCAGGTGCAGCCGCAGGGCCGCATTCACCGCTACCAACAGCGCGTACAGCAGCAGGAATACCGCCTGCAGCAGGCGATGGAGCGGCAGCTCAACGCCTACCGCCAGCGCTTCGGCGTGGCCTGCAGCCAACTGGAAACTGTCAGCCCGCTGGCGACGCTGGCGCGCGGCTACAGCGTGACGCAAACCCCGCGCGGTGAGCTGCTGAAAACCACCAAACAGGCGCAGGTCGGCGAACTGCTGAAAACCCGCCTGCAGGACGGCTGGGTGGAAAGCGAGGTGAAAACCATCACCGTCGCCAAGAAGCCGCGCAAGAAACGCGCGGCCGAGTAACCCCTACTCCAGCGTAAAACGCTCGCCCGGTTCGCCGTTTACCCACAGCGCGCGCGTCTCGCCTTCCGGCAGGCTGAGCGCCAACGTGCGCCAGGCCGGGCGGAAACGCCCTTCCGTCGTGATATCCAGCATGATGCGCTGATTGTCGCAGCGCATTTCCCAGCGCAGCCACAGCGCATCGCCCTGCCGCCAGCCTTCGCTTTCACCGTCGTCCTCAAACAACAACCCACTACTTGCACCGCAGCCCTTGAGCGGAAACAGCCGCAGCTCGCGCCGATCGTCGGCGGCCACGTCCACATGCGCCAACCGCTGCGACAGCGGCAACGCCGCCCCGGCGCGCACCAGCAGCGGCAGACGCTCCAGCGGCGCCGCCAGCGTTACCGTTTGGCCGCCGCCGAACCACTGGCCGCTGTAGAAGCAGTACCAGCCTTCGCCGTTGTCCGGCAGATACACCGAACGCCGGCGCTGCCCCGGTTCCACTACGCTGGCCACCAGCAGATCGCGGCCGATCAGAAAATCGTCGTTCTCGTCGAAGGTGCGCGCATCCTGTTCATGATCGAGAAAGGTCGGGCGCAGCATCGGCTCGTCGTCGGCGCAGGCCTGCCATAACAGGGTGTAGAAATACGGCAGCAGCCGGTAACGCAGGTTGATCGCCTCGCGCACCGCCGGGGTGGCGGCCGGGTACATCCAGGGCTCGTTGACCGTGGCGTCGTCGTTCCAGGAATGAATGGTGAAACGCGGATGCATCACGCCGTTTTGCACCCAGCGCACCAGCAGCTCCGCATCCGGCTTGTCGCCGGAGAAGCCGCCGACATCGTGGCCGAGGTTATACAGTCCGGACAGGCTCATGCCCAGCCCCATGCGGATGTTGTAGCGCAGCGTCTGCCAGCTGGTGCGGTTGTCGCCGCTCCAGGTCTGCACGTAGCGCTGCATGCCGGCGCAGCCGGAGCGCGAGATCAGGTACGGCCGCTTCTGCGGCGCGAAGCGCTGCTGGGCCTCCATCGAGGCGCGCATCATCAGCAGCGGCATCACCGGGCGGATGTGCTTGATGGCGATCGGCCGCCCGAAGCCGTGGCAGCGCGCTTCGCCGTCCCACACTTCGTATTCGTTGTTGTCGTTCCAGGTCGAGTCTATGCCCATCTCCAGCAGCTGCTGCGTGACACCCTGCTGCCACCAGCGCACCGCCGCCGGGTTGGTGAAGTCGAGGTGCGATCCCTCGTCGTCCCAGAAGCTGGAGCGCTCGGGCGCGTCGCTTTGCGAATCGCGGATAAACAGCCCCTGCGCCGCCACCGCCTGATACTGCGGGTGATCCTGCAGCAGGCACGGCTTGATGTTAGCCGCCAGCCTGAGACCGGCGTCGTGAAACGCCTGGCTCAATTGCTTGGGCTGCGGCACCTTGTCGTAATTCCAGTTGAACACGTAGCGCTTGTTGTTGATCGAGGTGTAGCCCGACGACAGCTGGAAGGAGTCGCAGGGAATGGCGTGTTGACGGCACAGCGCGATGAACTGCTGCAGCTGCTGCTGGGCATCCGGCGCGTCGGTGTAGTGCATGGTCGAGCCGCTGTAGCCCAGGCTCCACTTCGGCCCGAAGTGGGTGCGGCCGGTCAGGCGCACGAAGGCCTTGGTGACGTCCACTACCTTCGGCCCGAGGAACAGGTAGTAATCCAGATCGCCCGCTTCGGCCTGATAGCGGCGATAGGCCGCGTGGTAGTTGTCGATCTCGTTGCCCAGATCCAGCCAGCAGCTGCTCAGGTTGTCGTAGAACAGGCCGAAGCTCGCCTCCGGCCCGCGGGTGATGGTAAACGGAATGTGTTTGTACAGCGGGTCGGTGCTGGCGGCGTTGTAGCCCATCGCGTCCAGATTGCGCATCTCGAAGCGGCGGCCGGTGCGTTCCAGATCGCCGGCTTTCTCCCCCAGGCCGTAATAGCGCTCATCGGCGAAACGGCGCTGGTAATGCGCCACGCCGTCGCCGTGCGCATTGAGCAGATAGGCGCTGGTCGGCCGGTCCGCCGCCAGCGGCCGCCATTCGCCGGCGGCGTTGCAGTACTCCCATTCCAGCCACAGCGGCTGATGTACCGTCACGCGCAGACGCGGCGTGCTGACCACCAGCCGATCGCCCTCCTGGCGCAGCTGATAGCCCGGCAGGCTGAAGCCGGCGACGCTGAGCCGATCGCGCCCCTCCCAGGGCACATCCTCCTGCGGCGCGATGCTCCAGGTGCGATCCAGCGCCAGCTCGCCCTCACGTTTGATCAACACGCGGAACAGATCGTTTTCCAGCACGTACAGGCAGAAACGGTGGCGTTCATCGACCAGCAGCTCAACGTGGTCGGCATGCTGCGCCGCCAACGTCCAGTTTTTCAAGGTTTTCATAAGCATTCCACTTAGCTGTGTGAAGGTGTTTTCTTACCGCCACGTTCGGCGATCAGGGCAATCAGGAACAGGGCGCCGATCAGGTCGAAGAAACCCATGGCGATGAACAGCGGGTTGAAGCCGAGGGTGTCGGATACCGCGCCGATCAGCAGCGTGAACAGGAAGCTGGCGATCCAGGCACTGGAGCCGCGCATACCATTGACCGTCGCCATCTGGTTTTTATCGAACGACTCCACCACCAGCGCACTGAGCATGCAGGAGATCACCTGGTGGCCGAAGCCGCCGATCGAGATCAGCGCGATCGCCACATAGGGATCTTGGGTGATCGCCACGAACGCCAGCGACACCATCAGGAAAGCGCCGGTCACCGAGCTGGCGACCACCGAGTTGACGCGGCTGCAGCCGAACCATTTGCGGTACAGGGTGGTGAGATAGCCGCTGGCGACGCTGCCGATATCCGCCGCCAGGAACGGCAGCCAGGCGAACATCGCGATCTGTTTCAGATCCATGCCGCGTTCGGTGGCCAGGTACAGCGGCACCCAGAAGCTGAAGACCGCCCAGGCCGGTTCAGCGAGAAAGGCCGGGATGGCGATGCCGTAGAACTTCTTGTTCTTGCACAGGCTGGCCAGCGAGGTGAGGAACGGCAGCTTCGGCAGCACCGGCTCGTTGTCTTCGCGGATCAGATCCAGCTCTTGCTGGCTGAGGTTCGGGTGCTGCTGCGGCGAGTGGTAGAACAGCCACCACAGCACCACCCAAATCAGCGCCAGCCCGCCGGAGAACAGGAAGGCGCCCTGCCAGCCGAAGGAGACGTGAGCGATGACGATGATCGGCGGCGCCAGCATGGCACCGATGGAGAAACCGACGCCCGCCCAGCCGGCGGCGATCGGCCGCTCCTTCTTCGGGAACCAGTCGGAGATCGCCTTGGCGTTGGCCGGGGTGGCCGCCGCCTCCGCTCCCCCCATGAAGAAGCGCAGAATGGCCAGTTGCAGCCAGCTGCCGGCGCCGGCGTGCAGCATGCATACCACCGCCCAAATGCCGGCGCAGATCAGAAAGCCCATCTTCAGGCCGATAACGTCGATCAGCCAGCCGCAGATCGGCTGAAACACCGTGTAAGCCAGCTGGAACGACGCCACCACCCAGGCATATTGCTCGGTGCTCATGTTCAGGCTGGTTTTCAGCTCCGGCGCCAAAATGCCCAGCGAGTTACGGGTGATGTAGTTGACCGTGACGCCCAGCAAGAACAGCGCCAGCATCCACCAGCGCAGCGATTTGAACTTGCGCCGGCCGCTCTGCGCGACCGCCTGATTGATCTCCACACTCATCGGTTCTCTCCCCGCGGCCGCCGGCGACGGCAACGCGTGTTTTAGTAGGGTACGTTGTGCTATCAAACACGGGACGGTGAAAACGGGTCGGCGCCGTATCATTGGCCGACAGACAATCACAACCCCATGATTTATTTTTTGTTTTCTTTTTCGCACACCGTTAAAATTGGACTGACAGGTCGCTAAAATTGGTGTACCAATGCAGACTACTCAGCGAGAGCGCGTAGCGAAACGGGGTTTTTTGCAAAGATTTTCACAGGCGGGTGAAAAAATAGTCATAATGGGCATGAAAGCCGGTCAAGACGCTGAAAATCCGCGGTGAAAATATTCTCATGGACGAATTTGAAGGAGATCACAGAATGAACGGAAAGCTGAAAATTCAGGAGATCGCTCGCCAAACCGGGTTGTCGATCAGCACCGTTTCCCGCGTGCTGGCGGGCAAGGCCAACACCAGCGCCGAGGCGCGCCGCAAGGTGCTGGACTGTGCGCAGCAAAACGGCATTCTGCAGGGTATTTCCAGCGGCCGGCTGATGCTGAACAACGTGATGGTGTTCGCGCCGCAGCGCGCGTTCGACGTGCGCACCGACATCTTCTACTACAAGGTCATTCAGGGTATCGCCGCCGCGCTGATGGAGCACGAGGTGCGCATCCGCTACTGCGGGCTGGAAGAGCAACACAGCGACGGCGCGCTGTTTCTGGAAAAGATGAGCGACCCGCACACCGAAGCGGCGCTGATCATCGGCATCGACGACGAGCATATCCACACCCTGGCCGCCGATCTGCACAAGCCCTGCGTACTGATCAACTGCAGCGATCGGCAGATGCGGCTGGACAGCGTCTCACCGGATCATCAGCTGATCGGCGACTATTCCGCCAGCTACCTGTTTCAGCAGGGGCACAGCCATATCCTCAATCTGCAGTGTCTGCGCCGCCACACCATGGAGCTGCGGCTGGCGGGCATCCGGCAGGCCTACGCCCGGCATCATTTGCCGTTCGACGACGGCCGCCATCTGGTCACCACCTCCGGCTTCGGCAGTGAAGAGGCCGAGCAGGCGCTGGCCACCTATCTCGACGGCCTCCTCGGCCACTCCCCGCTGCCGACGGCGATCCTGGCCGGCGGCGACTACATGGCGGTCGGGGCGGTCAAGGCGCTCAACAAGCGGGGCCTGAGCGTGCCGGGCGACGTCTCGGTGATGAGCACCGACGGCTTCAACCTGGCGGAAATCCACGATGTGCCGCTGACCTCGGTGCAGGTTCCGCGCGATGAGCTGGGCTACGAGGCGATCCAACTGCTGCAACGGCGCATGCTGCGCGCCGACGCGCCGCCGTGCAATCTGCTGCTGCACGGCCGGCTGGCGGTGCGCGCCTCGGTGCGGCGCATCAGCCCGCACAAGACCGCGCCGGCGGTGAGCACGCATGACCACAGGCTTTATGACGAGTAGGCTACACTTAGGCACAGTGCATTCATTCGATGAGGTAAAATTTTTGCCTAAGGAGAGCCACTATGCCAGCCCAGCGCATGCGTTCCGTCATTCCTCCCTACATGCTGCGCCGCATCATTGAACACGGCAACGCCCCGCAGCGCGACTGCGCGCTGCACACGCTGAACCACGTGCAAAGCCTGCTCGGCAATAAGCCGCTGCGTTCGCCGGCCGAGAAAAACGCCCGAGCCGGCGAAGCGCTCCGCGATATCTACGACGCCCAAAACGGCACCCAGCTGCCCGGAAAACAGGTGCGCAAAGAGGGCCAGCCCAGCAACCACGACGTGGCGGTGGACGAGGCCTACGACTATCTCGGCGTCACCTACGATTTCTTCTGGCAGGCCTACCGCCGCAATTCACTGGATAACCAGGGGCTACCGCTGGTTGGCAGCGTGCACTACGGCAAGGAGTACCAGAACGCCTTCTGGAACGGCCAGCAGATGGTGTTCGGCGACGGCGACGGCGAGATCTTCAACCGCTTCACCATCGCCATCGACGTGGTCGGCCACGAACTGGCGCACGGCGTGACCGAGAGCGAAGCCGGGCTGATCTACTACCAGCAGTCCGGGGCGCTCAACGAGTCGTTGTCCGACGTATTCGGCTCGTTGGTCAAGCAGTTCCACCTGCAGCAAACCGCCGATAAAGCCGACTGGCTGATAGGCGCCGGGCTGCTCGCCAAGGGCATCAAAGGCAAAGGGCTGCGCTCGATGTCGGCACCCGGCACCGCCTACGACGATCCGCTGCTGGGCAAAGACCCGCAGCCCGCCAGCATGAAAGATTATATCCAGACCAAGGAAGACAACGGCGGTGTGCACCTCAACTCCGGTATCCCCAACCGCGCCTTCTACCTGGCGGCGACGGCGCTGGGCGGCTTCGCCTGGGAGAAAGCCGGCTACGTCTGGTATGACACGGTGTGCGACAAAGCGCTGCCGCAAAACGCCGACTTCGCCACCTTCGCCCGCGCCACGGTGAAACATGCGCTAGCGCGTTTCGACCAGAGCGTGGCGGACAAGGTGCAGCAAGCCTGGCATCAGGTGGGGGTGGAATAATGAAACCGCTGCCGACGCTCAATCAGGATACGGTCATTGAGCTGGCGCGCGAGGGGGGCTTCGCCTACATTCCCAAACTGGCGGGCCAGCGCCGCATCGCGCTGGCCGATATCACGCCGGAGCAGCGGCAGCGCCTGAATCAGTTGCTGAACCAGACGCTGCCCTATGCGCAGGAAGAAGGCCAGCCCACCTCCCCCGGCTGCGGCGACCAGCGCTACTACCGCGTGCAAATCAACTACACCAGCCCCACCCTGAGCACTGAGATCGTGCTGTTAATCCCGGAAAGCAGCGCGCCGCAGGCGCTGGTGGATCTGTGGAAAACCGGCCAGGTGGATGAGTGAGGGCTTACAGCGGCTGATAGCTGAAATTCACCCGTTTTTTGGAGATCAGCCCGTGCCCGTTCTGGCACAGGTAATCCACCGCCCCGCAGGCTTTCAATTCTTGCAGCGGCTGCCCGCACTCCGGGCAGCTCGCCAGCTGCCGATAATCGCTCTGGCAGGTTTCACAATGGTAGTGACCCGCTACCCACTTCATGGTCTGACGGCAGTGCGGACAGTGCGCTTCCATAACGACTCCAGGTTAAATCGCGCCCCATGAGCGCAAGAAATAGATCCCCAACGCGGTGGTGAAGAACGAACCGACGGTGGTGATGGCGATAATGTTGGCCGCCAGCGTGGCGTTGCCGCCCATGGCGCGCGTCATCACATAGCTGCCCGAAGCGGTCGGCGTGGCGGAAAACAGGAAGATAATGCCCAGCGCCGCCCCCTGAAACCCGCACAGCCAGCCGGCCAGCGTCATCAGGCACGGCACCAGAAACAGCTTGGCCGCCGACGACAGCGCCGCCACGTTGGACGAGCGGAACATGGCGCGAAAATCCAGGCTGGCGCCGGTGCACAGCAGCGCCAGCGGCAGCGACAGCGCGGAAATATAGCTGCCGGTCTGGCGGATCACGGCCGGGATGCCCAGCCCGGTTTGCGCATACAGCAGCCCGCACACCAGGCCAATGATCAGCGGATTGGTAACGATGCTGCGCAGCAAAGACAGGTGGCTGATTTTCTTGCCCTGCCCGCCCTGCAGGCTGCGCGTGAGGGTGATGACCGACAGTATGTTGAACAGGATCACCGTCACCGTCAGGTACAGCGAGGCGAGCGCAATCCCTTCGCTGCCATAGGCGGTCATGGCGTAGGCCAGGCCGACGATGGCGGTATTGGCGCGGAAACCGCCCTGTACGAACACCCCGCGCTCACGCGGCTCTTTCACCAGCCACTTGGCGGCCAGCTCCAAGAGCAGGAAGGTCGCCAGCGTGCCGACCGCGCCAAACAGCACCAGCGGCAGGTTGCCGAGCAGCTGCGGGTGGTTGGTGGCGATGCTGAAAAACAGCAGGCACGGCAGCGCCAGATTGAACACCAGGCGGGTCGCGCCGTCGACAAAGCGGTCATCCATCAGGCGCCAATGGCGCAGCAGGATCCCCAGCAGCATCATCAACAGATTCGGCACGGTGACGTTAAACGCAAAACTCCAGGTTTCCCAGGACATGGTGTTCCTTCAGGCAGGCGAGGTAATCTTCAGATAATAAAACGATTTCGGGCCAATAAAAAAGGGGCGCGGCATCACTGCCGCGCCCCACATGAGCGATTACTTGCTCTTTTTCAGGTGGCTCATCAGGCGCTTGCGCTTACGCATCTGGGTCGGCGTCAGCAGGTTGCGTTTGCCGGCGAACGGGTTGTCCCCCTCTTTGAACTGGATACGGATCGGCGTCCCCATCACGTTCAGCGAGCGGCGGAAGTAGTTCATCAGATAGCGTTTGTACGAATCGGCCAGATCGCTGACCTGGTTGCCGTGGATCACCACGATCGGCGGGTTGTAACCGCCGGCGTGGGCATATTTCAGCTTCACGCGGCGGCCGCGCACCAACGGCGGCTGGTGATCGTCAACCGCCATCTGCATGATTTTGGTCAGCATCGAGGTATTTACGCGGCGGGTTGCGCACTCGTAGGCTTCCTGCACCGATTCGAACAGGTTGCCGACGCCGCTGCCGTGCAGCGCGGAAATAAAGTGCACGCGCGCGAAGTCGACGAAGCCCAGACGCAGGTCGAGCATCTCTTTCACGTGCTCGCGATCTTCTTCGCTCATACCGTCCCACTTGTTGACCGCAATCACCAGTGAGCGCCCACTATTGAGGATAAAGCCGAGCAGCGAGAGATCCTGATCGGAGATGCCTTCACGCGCGTCGATCACCAGCAGCACGACGTTGGCGTCTTCAATCGCCTGCAGGGTTTTGATCACCGAGAACTTCTCGACGGTTTCGGTCACCTTGCCGCGTTTACGCACCCCGGCGGTGTCGATCAGCACATATTCGCGTTCGTCGCGCACCATCGGAATGTAGATGCTGTCGCGGGTGGTGCCCGGCATGTCATACACCACCACGCGCTCCTCGCCGAGGATGCGGTTAGTGAGCGTAGACTTACCAACGTTCGGACGACCGACGATCGCCAGCTTGATCGGCAGATCCTGCGGGTTGAACTCTTCTTCCGGCTCTTCGTCTTCTTCGCCTTCCAGCGTTTCGCCGTTTTGCTCGGCCCAGTAAGCGGCGTTGGCCTCTTCCTCGGTCAGCTCGACGTCTTCCGGTTTTTCCGGCACGAACGGCACCAGCACGTGTTCGATCAGTTGGGTCACGCCACGGCCGTGGGAAGCGGCGATAGCGAACACTTCACCCAGGCCGAGCGAGTAGAAATCGGCGGTAGCGGTGTCCGGATCCAGGCCGTCGGTCTTGTTGGCCACCAGGAAGGTTGCCTTCTGACGGCTGCGCAGGTGCTGGGCGATGCCCTGATCCGCCGGCATCAGGCCGGCGCGGGCGTCGACCATGAACAGCACGATGTCCGCTTCTTCGATCGCCAGCAGCGACTGACCGGCCATGCGCGTTTCGACGCCGTCTTCGGTGCCGTCGATACCGCCGGTATCGACGATGATGAATTCATTGCCTTCGATTTCAGCACGACCATACTTGCGGTCACGCGTCAGCCCCGGGAAATCCGCCACCAGCGCATCGCGCGTATGGGTTAAACGGTTGAACAAGGTGGATTTACCCACATTCGGGCGCCCGACCAGCGCGACGACAGGTATCATTGTTGAAGCCTCATTACTTAATAATCAATGCGTTACTGCACTGTGGATAGACACCAGCGGTACAGCTTATAAAAATACGAAACGGCCCCTGAACATTCAGGAGCCGTTTTCAAGCCTTGCGACGAGCGGCGTTAGCGGGTGAAAGCGTAAACTTTCCCGCCGCGAGCCTGGATGACCAGCTTGTCGCCGGCCACCATCGGCGCAGACAGGAAGCCGGAGCTGTCCACTTCCTGCTGGGCGACAAAACGGCCATCGGTGGTGTTGATCCAGTGCAGATAGCCTTCGGCGTCACCGGTCACCAGATAACCATTATACATCACCGGCGGCGTCAGGTTGCGGTGCAGCAGATCGCTCTGCGTCCACACGGTCACGCCGCCTTCGGTGCTGAGCGCGACGACGCGATCGTTTTGGTCGATCAGGTAGATGCGGCCCGCGTCGACGATGAAATCGTTCACCGACCCCAGCTCGCGTTTCCAGATAATCTGGCCGGAACGCAGATCCAGCGCCGTCAGGTTGCCGTTGTAGCCCAGCGCGTAGACCACGCCGTCAACGATCACCGGCGTGGTGTCCACGTCGTTCAGGCGATCGATTTCGGTCGCGCCGCTCGGCTGAGAAATGCGCTGTTGCCAGATCAGTTGACCCTGCTGCATCAGCACGGCGCTGACGCGGCCGTTGTCACCACCGACGATGGCAGCGCCAAAGGCGACGGCCGGCGCGGATTCACCGCGCAGCGACAGCGAAGGCATGTCCAGGTTAACCGTCCATTTTACCGCGCCGTCGGCTTCGTTCAACGCCTGCAGCATGCCGTTGGAGGTGTGCACCAACACCATGCCGTCGCTGACAACCGGACGGGAGATCGCTTCGCCGGCCACTTTGGTCTGCCAGGCGATGGCGCCGTCGGCGGTGTTCAATGCGTAAACCACCGCTTTTTCGCTGCCGACGTAAACCTTGTCACCCGCGACCGTCAGGCCGCCCGACAGCAGCGCAGACAGGTTGCTGGAGAAGAAACCGGTCTTCTCCGAGAGATTGACCTTCCACTTCTCGTTGCCGCTGTCGGCGTCCATCGCTTTCACGATGCCGAAGCGATCGGCGGCGTAAATGGTGCTGTCCTGATAGGCCGGACGCAGGTGGGAGTAATACTCACCGATACCGTCGCCCACCGTGGTGCTCCACGCCTTGTTCGGCGTAAACTGATTTTCAACTTTCGGCAACGGCGACATGGTAACCACGTCTTCTTCGCTGTTAAACAGCGAGCAACCACTCAGCAAGGCAGCGGAAACCAGTCCGACCAAGAGTGTTTTACGCAATTGCATGGGAATTCCCCTTAGCTGGACAAGTTATTCAATTTCATGCGCAGCAGAACCTGCAGCGCCTGAGAAGCGTTGGATTCAATGCCTTTGCTGTAAGCTTCGCGCGCGCCCTTGGCGTCGCCCTTGGCCAGCAGCACATCGCCGCGCACATCCTGCATCATCGCCGCCCAGCCTTCGCCTTTCACGCCATCCAGCGTTTTCAGCGCTTCATCCAGCTTTTTCTCCTGCAGCTGGACGCGCGCCAGACGCAGATCGATCATTGCCAACAGGTTGTCGTCTTTGGTCTGGCCCTGCGCCAGCGCCAGTTGCTGTTCCGCCTTGGCGAAATCATTCTGTTCGACAAAGTGCTTGGCCAACTGCAGCGCGGCCAATACGCCGTAGCTGTTGCCGTTAGCCTGGACAAATTTCTCCGCGGCAGCCACGTCATCCGGCTTGCCGGCCGCCAGACGATCGCTGGCTTCCTGATAGGATTGCGACGCAGCCATCATGTTGGAGTTTTCATGGCTCTGCCAGTAACGCCAGCCAACCAGGGCACCAATTCCGAGCACCACGCCCACCGCCAGCGCTTTGCCGTTCTCGGCAAAGAACCGACGCAGTGCGTCGACTTGTTCGTTTTCAGTGGTATAGACTTCCACGGTGTCCTTCTCCTTAACCTAACATCAAAGCCAGACGCGCAGCGACTTCGCTTTGCGCCAGCGTTTCTTGTTCACCACTGCGCAGGTCTTTCACCACCACCTGCTGCGCCGCCACTTCGCTCTCACCCAGGATCAGCGCGATGCGCGCGCCCCATTTGTCCGCACGGGTAATCTGCTTCTTGAAGTTGCCGCCGCCGTAATTAGTCATCAGCTTCAGCTGCGGCGCCGCGTCGCGCACCTGTTCAGCCAGCTGCATCGCCGCGCTCTGGGTGCCCGCGCCGGAAGAGATGACGTACACGTCGATAGCCGACGGCGCCTTGAATTCCGGGTTAACCGCCTGCACCAGCAACACCAGGCGCTCGAGGCCCATGGCGAAACCGACCGCCGGGGTGGCACGGCCGCCCAATTGCTCGACCAGGCCGTCGTAACGGCCGCCCGCACAGACGGTGCCCTGCGCGCCCAGGCTGGTGGTCACCCACTCAAACACGGTGCGGTTGTAGTAATCCAGACCGCGCACCAGGCGCTCGTTAACGGTATATGGGATACCTGCCTGCGCCAAAAGTTCACACAGACCGGCGAAGTGAGCACGGGATTCTTCGTCCAGGTACTCGGACAGGCGCGGCGCGTCGTTCAACAGCGCCTGCACCTCAGGATTCTTGGAGTCCAGCACGCGCAGCGGGTTGCTGTACATGCGGCGTTTGCAGTCTTCGTCCAGCACCTCGACGTGCTGCTCCAGGAACGCCACCAGCGCGTCGCGGTAGTTGGCGCGCGCCTCCAGAGAACCGATGGAGTTCAGCTCCAGCTTGACGTGCTCGGCGATGCCCAGCGCTTTCCACCAGCGGGCCGTCAGCAGGATCAGCTCGGCGTCGATGTCCGGGCCTTGCAGGCCGAACACTTCCGCGCCCAGCTGATGGAACTGACGGTAGCGGCCCTTCTGCGGGCGCTCGTAGCGGAACATCGGGCCGATGTACCACAGACGCTGTTCCTGATTGTACAGCAGACCATGTTCGATGCCGGCGCGCACGCAGCCAGCCGTCCCTTCCGGACGCAGCGTCAGGCTTTCGCCGTTGCGGTCTTCGAAGGTATACATCTCTTTTTCCACGACGTCGGTCACTTCGCCGATCGCGCGTTTGAATAACGGGGTCTGCTCTACAATCGGCAACCGGATTTCGCTGTAACCGTAGCTGCCCAGCACCTGCTTGAGGGTGCCTTCAATACGCTGCCATAATGCCGTTTCTTCCGGCAGGTAGTCGTTCATGCCGCGAATGGCTTGAATGTTCTTTGCCACGTGAGTTCTCTGTCCGTTGTCTGTAAAAATGAACCCGATTATAGGGACTTTGCCGCCCGGTATTCAACGCGGATGCGGTTTTCTGCCCTTCAGGTTCATAAACAAGCGGGCCAACAGGCCCGCCGTGTAGCGATAACGCTTATTTTTCCAGCAGGTTGACCGTGATGCGGTTGCTTTCGTCCATCATCGCGGCCTTGGCGCGAATTTTCGCTTCCAGCTGGTCGATCATCTGTTCGTTGTCGAAACGCTCTTTCTGGCGCACGCCGTCTTCATAGAAGCCGCTCTTCTTATGGCCGCCGGTCACGCCCATGGTGGACACCAGTGCTTCCCCCGGGCCGTTCACCACGCAGCCGATGATCGAAACGTCCATCGGCGTGATGATGTCTTCCAGGCGCTGCTCCAGCGCGTTCACCGTGCCGATCACGTCGAACTCCTGACGCGAACAGGTCGGGCAGGCGATGAAGTTGATGCCGCGCGCGCGGATGCGCAGCGACTTCAGGATATCGAAACCGACCTTCACCTCTTCAACCGGGTCCGCCGCCAGCGAGATGCGCAGGGTGTCGCCGATGCCTTCAGACAGCAGCATGCCCAGGCCGATGGCCGATTTGACCGACCCGCTGCGTGCGCCGCCGGCTTCGGTGATGCCCAAATGCAGCGGCTGATCGATGCGCGACGCCAGCAGACGGTAAGACTGCACCGCCAGGAACACGTCCGACGCTTTGACGCTGACTTTAAACTGGTCGAAGTTGAGGCGATCGAGGATGTCCACGTGGCGCATGGCAGATTCCAGCAGCGCTTCCGGCGTCGGTTCGCCGTACTTTTCCTGCAGGTCTTTCTCCAGCGAGCCGCCGTTGACGCCGATGCGAATCGGGATGTTCTTGTCGCGGGCGCAGTCCACCACCGAGCGAATGCGCGATTCGTTACCGATGTTGCCCGGGTTGATACGCAGGCAGTCTACGCCGTATTCGGCAACCTGCAGCGCGATGCGATAATCGAAATGGATATCGGCGACCAGCGGCACGTTGACCTGCTGCTTGATCAGCTTGAACGCCTCGGCGGCGTCCATGGTAGGAACCGAAACGCGGACGATGTCGACGCCCACGCGCTCCAGCGCTTTGATCTGATTAACCGTTGCTTCAACATCGGTGGTACGGGTGTTGGTCATCGACTGCACGGCAATCGGCGCGCCATCACCAATAGGCACCTTGCCGACGTAAATGCGTGTAGATTTTCGACGGTTGATGGGCGCTTGGTTATGCATTACTTACTCTCCATTGCTGCTCTGACATCACGACCGGGGCCGCGCGATTACTGCGCGGCGACGGTCAGGCGAGCAACACGGTTTGACTTAACGAACCGGCTTAAATCAACCGGTTTACCCTGATACTGGATCTGTACTGCCGCCGGCGCGCCGATGGTCAGCTTATACGGCGCGGTGCCGGCCAGGTTCAGCTTGCCGCCCTTCTTCTGGGTGCCGCTGAACAGCGTTTTACCGCTCGCGTCGCTCACCTGCAGCCAGCAGTCAGCGGAGAAGTCCATTACCAGCGCGTTCGGATCGGCTGCCGGCGCAGCCACGCCCGCATCGGCGGTCGGCAGCGGCGCTTGTGCCGCCGGGGTGGTTTCCGGCAGGGTAGTCTGGCTTGGCGACACCACGGCAGGCTGCTGCTGAGCCGTGCCCGGCACCTGAGCGGTAGCCGCCGGTGCCTGAGCCGCTGCGCCGGCATCGGCCGGCGCAGCGCTGTTGTCGGTCAACGGCACGTTGGTGCCAGCGTCGGCGTTGCCGTCGGTCAGCGGCACGGACTGCCCTTCGTTATTCTGTGAAAGCTGCGCGGAGGACTGATCGGCCATGGTGGCGATCTCTTCCTGCTGGGCCTTGTGGTTTTGCCACCACCAGGCGCCGGTCAGGCCGATCACCACGAACACGATAAGCCAGGTGAAGCTCATCAGCCAGCCGTCGCGTTTCTTGCGGCGCTTGCCCAGCGAGAAGCTTTGCATCGGCGCCACTTTCGCCATCTTCAACGGCGCCTGCTTGGCCAGCATCGGCAGCAGTTCGTCTTCCGGCAAATGCACCAGCTTGGCGTAGGAACGGATGTAGCCGCGCACGAAGGTGGACGCGAGGTCAGCAGACACGCTGTCTTCCTCGATATCGCGCACGGTGGACATTTTGAGACACAGGCGTTCTGCAACGGTCTGTTGGCTCAGCCCGAGTTGCTCACGGGCCTGACGCAGGCGCTGGCCCGTCGTCATGGATACGGTTTTATCTTGGGAGGCTTCAGTATTCATTAGCTAAGAACTGCTGGTACTGTTTGGATTGTGGAAAACTTCGCGCTAGCTGCTTGCCATAGCGTTGAACGCTATCCTGACGGCCGGCTAACGCGGCGAAACGAATCTGTAACCATAAGCTGCTGGCGCTGGCCGGCAGAACATGCTGATAAACATCCAATAAAAGTTGCGACTGGGCGCGCTTCCCTTCTCCAAATTGCTTTTCGGCCTCCGCCAACAGCGGAGTGCCTTTGTCCGGATCGACCTTCAGCGCGCGGCTCAACAGCGTGCGCGCCTCATCGTTTTGTCCGGCCTTGAGAAAACAGTAACCTGCGTTTTCCAGGCTGTCGGCGACCTGGCCATAATCGGGCGCCAGCGCCGCAGCGCTAAACTGCTGTTGCGCCGGTACATACTGCCCTAAACCGCAAAGAAACGCACCGTAATTATTCAATACGGTGCCATTGCCTGGCGCAAGTTTGAGCGCTTGCCGATAACGCTGTTCGGCCGCGGCATTTTCACCGATCCGCTGCTCATAGAGCGCCATGCCCAACTGCGTGCGGTAATCCTGTGGGGCCGCGTCCAGCGCCTTTTCCAGGTTCTGGCGCGCGGCGTCCATGTCGCCTTGCTGCAGGTACTCCAGGCCCAGCTGCAACCGCGTCTGGCCCGCCTCAGAGACTTGTGCTTCCTTTTCCGGCGCTGAACCGGAACACCCGGCCAACAACCCGGCCGCCAGCCACACACCCCACAGTTTCAGCTTCATGCCCGCATTCATTTCCTTATCGGCCGTCAGCTAACGCCCGCCAGCGACACGCTTGCGCATAACAGGCTGTTAGATAACAAAAAATGGTGCTATAGGATTCAGACCGCCCGTACGTTGATAGGTTCCCCGGCCATTTTCTTCTTCAGGGTACGCTTGGTACGGTCGATCACTTCACCCGCCAGTTGCCCGCAGGCGGCGTCGATATCGTCACCACGGGTTTTACGAACAATAGTCGTAAAGCCGTATTCCATCAACACCTTGGAGAAACGATCCACCCGGCTGTTGGAGCTGCGGCCGTAGGGGGCGCCCGGGAACGGGTTCCACGGGATCAGGTTGATCTTGCACGGCGTGTCTTTCAGCACTTCAGCCAGCTGATGCGCATCGTCGGTGCTGTCGTTGATATGATCCAGCATCACGTACTCGACGGTCACGCGGCCCTGATTGGCGTTGGATTTTTCCAGATAGCGACGCACCGCGGACAGGAAGGTCTCGATGTTGTACTTGCGGTTGATCGGCACGATCTCATCGCGGATGGTGTCGTTCGGCGCATGCAGCGAGATCGCCAGCGCCACGTCGATCATGTCGCCCAGCTTGTCCAGCGCCGGCACCACGCCGGAGGTAGACAGGGTCACGCGGCGTTTGGACAGGCCAAAGCCGAAGTCGTCCAGCATGATTTCCATCGCCGGCACCACGTTGTTCAGGTTGAGCAGCGGCTCGCCCATGCCCATCATCACCACGTTGGTGATCGGGCGTTGGCCGGTCACCTTCAGCGCGCCGATGATTTTCGCCGCGCGCCACACCTGGCCGATGATTTCCGACACGCGCAGGTTGCGGTTGAAGCCCTGCTGCGCCGTCGAACAGAATTTACACTCCAGCGCGCAGCCTACCTGCGAGGAGACGCACAGCGTCGCGCGGTCGGCTTCCGGGATGTACACGGTTTCGACCTGCTGATCGCCGACTTTAATCGCCCACTTGATGGTGCCGTCGGCCGAACGCTGTTCTTCCGCCACTTCCGGCGCGCGGATCTCCGCCACGCGCTGCAGCTTGCCGCGCAGGACTTTGTTGATGTCGGTCATCTGCTCGAAATCGTCGCAGCAGTAGTGGTAAATCCACTTCATCACCTGATCGGCGCGGAACGGTTTCTCGCCCATTTCGGCGAAGAACTCGCGCATTTGCTGGCGGTTCAGGTCCAGCAGGTTGATTTTGGCCGCAGCCGGTTGCTCCACGTTAACGGAGGGGGTAGTCAGCGAATTATTTTCAGACACGGTGTGCTCGGACGTGATGGGTTCTAACATAATGATCTCTGGCCTCGTTATTACACGTTATGGCGCTAAAGAATGGACAGTAAGTTGTGCATTTCAGCCCGCATGATTCGGGTGGCGGCACTAAAAACACGCCCCTGACAAGTCGTCTTATCAGGGGCGCGGCATTGTACAAATTTTAGTAGCGGGTGGCTACGGCTGAAAGGCATTCAGGGCATTTTTATTGTTTCAGCCGGTGAATGCCTGGTTATCAGCCAAGAAACGGCACGATTAACGTGCGCAGATTTCGCTTTCGTTGAAGAAGTAAGCGATTTCGCGCTGTGCAGATTCAACGGAGTCGGAACCGTGCACGGCGTTAGCGGTGAAGCTGTCCGCGTAGTCGGCACGCAGGGTACCGGCCAGCGCGTTGTCCGGGTTGGTTGCGCCCATGATGTCGCGGTTGCGCTGTACGGCGTTTTCAGATTCCAGAACCTGCACCATGATTGGGCCGGAGGTCATGAACTCAACCAGACCGTCGAAGAATGGGCGGCCTTTGTGCTCAGCGTAGAAGCCTTCAGCTTGTTCGCGAGTCAGACGCAGCATTTTAGCGGCGATGATTTTGAAACCGGCGCGCTCGAAACGCGCATAGATAGCGCCGATGTCGTTGTTGGCTACAGCGTTTGGTTTAACGATGGAAAAGGTACGTTCTACGGTCATGATGGCCTCTGTATGACTTCCAAAACAGGCCGGTCTGCAATGTTGCCGGCCTTCTCAAGTGGCGCAGATTATATGTGCGCCGTTAACGCTTGCCTACGGGAAAATCAACATTTCATTAAAAAAATATGATCTTCATGGGCCATTTTCGACAACGTGACGGCGCTACTGGGTCTTGTCGGTAGACGGGATCAAATTGCGCAGCCAGCTGCCCCAGCGGCGCTGATAAAACGGCTGCGTATGGGAGATCAGATAGTGGCTGATGCCGCGCTCTTTCTCCGACACCAGACAGAAATCCACTGGTTCGTCGTTCGGCGCCGTTTCGCTGGCGACGCTGCCGGCCTCGTTGATCAACGCCTCGATCTCCGCCGGCTCGGCGTCCACTTCCAGCCCGATCAGCAAATTCGGCTTCTCGTCCGCCGCCTGGTCGTGCATCAGCGCCAGAAACGCGCGGCGCACCGGCTTGCGCTGGCTGAACAGCGTGGTCAACGCGTCCACCATCGCCGACGGATACTCTTCGGGCTGCCCCAGCAGGATTTGGGTCTCTTTGTCGACGTAATGCTCCACCGGTTTGACAATACCGCCGGTCGCCAGCAGCATCGCCACCTCTTCCGGATAGAACTCCTTGCCGTATTCCGCCTTCGGGTTGAGGAACAGATCAGCGCCCTGGGTGATTTCGAACAACACCCGCGCCGGCATAGCGATAAACGGCTGTTCGTCCTCAACGGCCTTCTGCAATGCCTCCAGCGAGGTGAAGAACGGAATGATGCTGCCGCCGTCCTGCTTCTCCCAATGCTGGATATTGACCGGCGTATCCGCGTTCAGCGCGATGTCGCCGTCCTGCTGCACCTGCTCGCTGTCGCCGAGGATCAGCACCGTGGCGTCGAGCAATTCACGGAAGAACGCCGGGCGGTGGGCCGGCTCCGTCACCGCCAGCTTCAGCAGGCGTTCAAGTTCGTTCTCGCTCGGGGCGGCATCGTGATGATGGGCACTCATGGCAAACTCCAGGGATCAAATAGCGAGGCCCAGCATGCTGGGCCCCGAAGATAATGCGCATTCTAGCGCCCGACGTGGCGGGCGTTCAATTATTTGGCTTTGCTCAGCAGTAGATTGGCCAGGGTACGCACGCCCAAACCGGTCGCGCCGGCCGACCACTGCTCCACCGCGCCTTTGCGGTAGGTGGCGGAACAGTCGATGTGCAGCCAGCCTTGCTGGTAATTCTTGACGAAGTGCGACAGGAAGGCCGCCGCGGTGCTGGCGCCGGCGGTGTAGGCCGGGCCGGCCACGTTGTTCAGCTCGGCGAAGTTGGACGGCAGCTGGCTGCGGTGGAACTCGGCCAGCGGCAGACGCCAGAACGGCTCTTGCTCGGCGGCGGCGCTGCTCAGCAGCTCCTGCGCCAGCGCGTCGTCGAAGCTGAACAGCGCATGGTAGTCGTTGCCGACCGCTGTTTTGGCCGCGCCGGTGAGGGTCGCGCAGTCGATAATCAGCTGCGGGTTCTGCTCAGAAGCGTCGATCAGGCCGTCGGCCAGCACCAGACGCCCTTCCGCATCGGTGTTCATCACCTCAACGGTTTTGCCGTTGCGGTAGCGAATGATGTCGCCCAGTTTGAAAGCGTTGCCGCTGACCATGTTGTCGGCGCAGCACAGGTACAGCTTCACGCGCTGCTTCAGGCCGCGCGCCGCCGCCAGCGCCAGGGCGCCGGTGATGGTGGCCGCGCCGCCCATGTCAGCCTTCATCGAATCCATAAAGGCGCTCTGTTTCAGGCTATAACCGCCGGTATCGAAGGTGATGCCCTTGCCGACCAGGCAGGCGAACACCGGCGCGTCCGGGTTACCGGTCGGGTTGAAGTCGAGCGCCAGCAGCACCGGTGGGCGCTCGGAGCCGCGGCCGACGGTGTGGATGCCGGCATAGTTCTGCTCGCGCAGATCTTCGCCCTTGGTGATGCGGTAGCTGACGGCATCACAGCCGACGTCGCACATCAGATCGACGGCGCGGGTCGCCAGTTGCTCTGGCCCCAGCTCTTCCGCCGGCATGTTGATGGTGTCGCGCACCCAGTCAACGATCTTCAGGCGCTTATCCAGCTCCTGACGCGCGGCTTCCGGCAGCTCGGCCCATTCGACGTTGCGCTGCCCTTTCGGCCCGCGGTAACCCTGCCAAAACGCCCAGCTGTTTTCCAAGTCCCAACCGTCGCCGGCCAGCTTGACGTTTTTGATGCCCTGACCGTCAATTTTGCGGCCCGCACGCTGGATCGCGCCCAGCTTGTCGGCGCCGGTCAGGTGGATGGTCATCCCTTCGCCGTTGGTGCTGAGCAGCGCTTTTTCGCCCCAACGGGCGTCGGCAGGTTGTTGCGACAGCGTGACCTGCATGAATTCTGTTGTCATAGCCTTCTTACTCCGGATTATTCTTTTATTAATCTTGTCGGATACAAAATAAACGGGCCGCCCATGGCAGCCCGTTACGCTATTTACTCCGCTTCATCTAACCAGACCAGCAGGATCGCTTCCAGTATTTTTTCGTTGGAAGCCTGCGGATCGTCGTCGAACTCTTCGAGATCGCAGATCCACTGATGCATGTCGGTAAAACGCACGGTTTTCGGATCGGTGTCCGGGTATTGGTCGTACAGGGCTTCGCCGATTTCTCGGCTATCGGTCCACTTCAGTCCCATTATGATCTCCGGGTTGGCGCTGCGGCTAACAATTAATGCTCACGCGCGTGGTTGACGGTGTAGCGCGGCATTTCGACCACCAGATCTTCGTCGGCGACCAGCGCCTGGCAGCTCAGACGGCTTTCCGGCTCCAGCCCCCACGCTTTGTCCAGCATGTCGTCTTCCAGCTCACTGCTCTCTTCCAGCGAATCGAAGCCTTCACGTACGATGCAGTGGCAGGTGGTGCAGGCGCAGGATTTCTCGCAGGCGTGCTCAATTTCAATGCCGTTGCGCAGCGCAACGTTGAGGATCGACTCCCCTTTTTCGGCTTCCAGAACCGCCCCTTCCGGGCAAAGATCTTGATGGGGCAGGAAAACAATTTTAGGCATGGTTAAACCTCATCCACAGAATGGCCAGCCAGCGCGCGGCGAATGGAAGCGTCCATGCGGCGCGCGGCAAAATCTTGCGTTTGTGCATCTAATGTTTTGATGGCGTCTTCGATAGCGGCGGGATCTTCCCCCTGCACCGCCTGCTGCAACGCCTGGGTCGCGGCGGCGATCGCCTGGCTTTCCGTCTCGCTCAGCAGCGCGGCGTCGGTGGCCAGCGCGCCCTGCAGGCTTTCCAGCACCCGCGCGGCTTCCACGCGTTGCTCCGCCAGCTTGCGCGCGCCCACGTCGCTTTGCGCGTTGGCCATCGAATCCTTGATCATGCCGGCGATTTCGCTGTCCGACAGGCCGTACGACGGCTTGACCTGGATCGACGCTTCAACGCCGGTGGATTTCTCCATTGCGGTGACGCTCAGCAGACCGTCGGCATCCACCTGGAAGGTAACGCGAATGTGCGCCCCCCCGGCAGGCAGCGGCGGCAGGCCGCGCAGCGTGAAGCGCGCCAGCGAACGGCAATCCTGCACCAGCTCACGCTCGCCCTGCAGCACGTGGATCATCATCGCGCTCTGGCCGTCTTTGAAGGTGGTGAACTCCTGCGCGCGCGCCACCGGAATGGTGGTGTTGCGCGGGATCACTTTCTCCACCAGGCCGCCCATGGTTTCGAGGCCCAGCGACAGCGGGATCACGTCCAGCAGCAGCATGTCGCTGTCCGGCTTGTTGCCCACCAGAATGTCGGCCTGGATCGCGGCGCCGATGGCGACCACTTTATCCGGATCGATCGACGTCAGCGGCGTGCGGCCGAAGAAGGCCCCCACCTGCTCACGCACCAGCGGCACGCGGGTGGAACCGCCGACCATCACCGCTTCCAGCACCTCGTCGGCGGCGACGCCGGCGTCTTTCAGCGCGCGGCGGCAAGCCATCAACGTACGTTTCACCAGCGGAGCGATCAATGCTTCGAACTGGGCGCGGGTCACCTCGCCCTGCCAGCCGGCTACCTCAACGCGCACGCTGTCGGCATCGCTCAACGCGATTTTGGCGGCGATAGCGGCATCCAGCAGCTGGCGCTGCACGCCGTGGTCGCTGCGATCGGCCACGCCGGCCTGCTCGCGCAGCCAGTCGGCCAGCAGGTGATCGAAGTCGTCGCCGCCCAGCGCGGAATCGCCGCCGGTGGCCAGCACTTCGAACACGCCGCGGCTGAGGCGCAGAATGGAGATATCAAAGGTGCCGCCGCCCAGATCGTAAACCGCGATCACCCCTTCCTGGCCGGAATCCAGCCCGTAGGCGATCGCCGCCGCGGTCGGTTCATTCAGCAGGCGCAGGACGTGCAGGCCGGCCAGACGCGCCGCGTCTTTGGTGCCCTGGCGCTGCGCGTCGTCGAAGTAGGCGGGAACGGTGATCACCACGCCATCCAGCTCGCCTTCCAGCGCCGCTTGCGCGCGCGCGGACAGGGCCCGCAGGATATCGGCGGAGACGCCGACCGGGTTAACCGGGCCGGCGGCGGTGACGATCAGCGGCAGGCCGTTGTCGCTGGCCTGGAATTGATAAGGCAAGTTCGGGTAACGTTGCTGCACGTCCGCCAACGAGCGGCCCATCATGCGTTTGATGGAGCTGACGGTATTGGCCGGATCCTGCGCCGCCTGTTGGCGCGCCTCCCAGCCGACGCGCTGCGCGTCCGCCTGATAATGCACCACCGAAGGCAGCAAATGGCGGCCCTGTTCGTCGGCCAGCGTTTCCGCTTGCCCACTGCGCACCGTGGCGACCAGCGAGTTGGTGGTGCCTAAGTCGATGCCGGCGGCCAGACGTCGCTGGTGCGGCGCGGCGCTGAGGCCAGGCTCACTAATTTGTAATAAGGCCATGTTGAAGCTTCCACAATCAGAATCAGAAGGTGTTACTCAAAACCCAGCAGTTTTTCTTCGAGTTGTTCAACCTGTTGCTGGAGTTTGTCCAAAAAGCGCAGCTTGCGCACGGTGTCGGCGGCATCCGCCCACTGTTCACTGTCCAACTGCTGCAGCATCAGCGCGCTGCGCTGCTTGATGGAGACGGCCAGCCGCGCGCCGAAATCGGCCAGCAGGCTTTCCGCCTCCGGCTTGCGCTCAATGGCGTCGAGCTCTTCGCGCAGTTCCAGCTGTTCCATCAGGAACGCGGTGTCGCGCATCGTATGCTGTTCGTTGCCCAGATCGAAGCCGTGCAAAGATAGCATATACTCCGCGCGTTTTAACGGGTGCTTCAGCGCCTGGTAGGCTTCGTTGATGGTCGCCGCCCGCTGCAACGCCATCAGGCGTTCGCGCTCCGGCTGGTTGGCGAAACGATCGGGGTGGAATTGGCGCTGCAGATCCTGGAAGCGGGACGCAAGCAGGCTGCCGTCCACGGTGTAGCGAACTGGCAGCCCGAATAAAGTAAAGTAATCCATAGCGTGCTCTGGGCGTTAGCGGATGAAGTTCCCCCGCCGAAACGGGGGAGCACGATGGACTGTCAGACGTTGAAACTCTCGCCGCAGCCGCATTCGCTTGAGACGTTCGGGTTGTTGAACTTGAAGCCTTCGTTCAGGCCTTCCTTAACGAAATCAAGCTCGGTGCCGTCAAGGTAGACCAGGCTCTTGCCGTCGATGATCACCTTGATGCCTTTGTCTTCAAACACGATGTCGTCATCGTTGGCTTCGTCAACAAATTCCAGCACGTACGCCATCCCGGAGCAGCCGGAAGTTCGCACTCCCAGACGCAGGCCGAGACCTTTGCCGCGGTTCGTCAAAAACGCCTGAACACGCTGCGCAGCGCTGTCGCTCATGGTAATAGACATCACAACCTCACACTTCACATCAAAGCCCGGCGCGGCCGGGCCGACTCAGACAAATTACTTGGCGCTGTGCTTGCTCTTATAGTCGGCAATCGCTGCTTTGATGGCGTCTTCAGCCAGGATCGAGCAGTGAATTTTGACCGGCGGCAATTCCAGCTCTTCGGCGATCTGGGTGTTTTTGATCGCTTCAGCCTGATCCAGCGACTTGCCTTTCATCCATTCGGTCACCAGCGAGCTGGAGGCGATGGCGGAACCGCAGCCGTAAGTTTTAAAGCGCGCGTCTTCGATGATGCCTTCATCGTTAACCTTGATCTGCAGCTTCATGACGTCGCCGCAGGCCGGCGCCCCTACCATGCCGCTGCCGACGGTAGGATCTTCGTTGTCGAAAGAACCCACGTTGCGCGGGTTTTCATAATGATCGATTACTTTTTCGCTGTAAGCCATGACCTTGCTCCTGAAACCTGAGAATTAATGATGCGCCCATTCGATGCTGTTGATGTCCACGCCCTGCTTGAACATCTCCCACAGCGGGGACAGATCGCGCAGACGGCCGATGGATTTACGCACCAGTTGAATGGTGTAGTCGATCTCTTCTTCCGTGGTGAAACGCCCCAGAGAGAAACGGATCGAGCTGTGCGCCAATTCATCGCTCATGCCCAGCGCGCGCAGCACGTAGGACGGCTCGAGGCTGGCGGAGGTACAGGCTGAACCGGAAGAAACGGCCAGGTCTTTCAGCGCCATGATCAGCGACTCGCCTTCAACGTAGTTGAAGCTGACGTTCAGGATGTTCGGTGCGCCGTGCTCCAGATCGCCGTTCAGATACACTTCTTCCATATCTTTCACGCCGTTCCACAGACGATCGCGCAGGGTGCGCAGACGCGCCATCTCTTCGGTCATCTCTTCTTTGGCGATGCGGTAAGCTTCGCCCATGCCGACGATCTGGTGAACAGGCAGGGTGCCGGAACGCATGCCGCGCTCGTGACCGCCGCCGTGTACCTGCGCTTCGATGCGGATGCGCGGCTTGCGGCGCACGTACAGCGCGCCGATGCCTTTCGGGCCATAGATTTTGTGGCCGGAGAACGACATCAGGTCGACTTTCAGCTTGCTCAGATCGATAGGCAGTTTGCCCACGCTCTGGGTGGCGTCAACGTGGTAGATGATACCGCGCGCGCGGCACATTTCGCCGATCGCTTCGATATCCTGCACCACGCCGATTTCGTTATTGACGTGCATGATGGAGACCAGAATGGTGTCATCGCGCATCGCCGCTTCGAGATCCTGCAGGCTGATGATGCCGTTGCTCTGCGGCGCCAGGTAGGTCACTTCAAACCCTTCGCGCTCCAGCTGACGGCAGGTGTCCAGCACGGCTTTGTGTTCGGTTTTGCTGGTGATGATGTGCTTGCCTTTTTTCTGGTAGAAATTGGCAGCGCCTTTGATCGCCAGGTTGTCGGATTCGGTCGCCCCGGAGGTGAAGACGATTTCGCGTGGGTCGGCGCCCACCAGTTCGGCGATTTGGTTACGGGCGATGTCTACCGCCTCTTCCGCCTGCCAACCAAAACGGTGGGAACGGGAAGCCGGGTTGCCGAAAGTGCCGTCCAGGGTCAAAAACTGCATCATCTTCTCAGCAACGCGCGGGTCAACCGGCGTCGTTGCTGAGTAATCCAGATAAATCGGTAATTTCATTGCTCTTGTGCTCCGTACATCACTTCCAAAAACTAAAAAAATTTCGCCAGCTGCTTATGCGCGCAGATTAACGTTGATAGTTTCTTGCGGACGACCGTTGGCCGTGCGGCGCGTATCGTTGTTTTGACGATCCGCCACCACCAGCACTTCCTGGTTATTGACCAGTTCTGCCAGCGTAATGTTGTTCAGGAACCCGCTGATGCGCTCGCTCAGATCGCGCCACAGGGCGTGGGTCAAGCAGCGATCGCCGCCCTGACAGCCTTCTTTGCCCTGGCAACGGGTTGCATCTACCGATTCATCGACGGCAGTGATGACAGCGCCAACGGCGATCTCACCCGCGTCTTTACCCAGCAGATAACCACCGCCCGGACCACGCACGCTGGCCACCAGGCCGTTCTTGCGCAGACGGGAGAATAATTGTTCCAGATAAGAGAGCGAAATACCCTGGCGTTCGGAAATGTCCGCCAGTGGTACCGGCCCTTCCTGGGAATGCAGCGCTACGTCAAGCATAGCGGTTACGGCATAACGGCCTTTGGATGTCAGTCTCATAGCTCAATGGTTACCTGTTGGTCAAATATGGCCGAAAGTCTGACATTCCTGAGTAAAACAGTCAACTATTTAACCTAGTAATTGACTCAAGTATTAGCACGTTTTGAACTTAGCAAGAACAAAGGTATATAAAATACATGTTATAACCTTTGGATAACTAATACTATTGTCGCCCACCGTTATGCCACATCAATTAATTACCTTGATGTTTATCCTGTTTCTCGATCGACGTCAGCATGCCGCGCAGGATATTCAGTTCCTGCCCTTCCGGGCGCGCACGGGTGAACAGCCGACGCAGGCGGCTCATCACCTGCCCCGGATGGGACGGGCGAATAAAGCCGGTGCGCTGCAGCGTCTGCTCCAGGTGCTGATAGAAACGCTCGAGGTCGTCCACCAGCGGATACGGCGTCTCTTCCAGCTGCGGCGCGCCCGCCTGTTGGCGATCGAGGTAAGCCACGCGCACTTCGTACGCCAGGATCTGCACCGCCATCGCCAGGTTCAGCGAGCTGTAGTCCGGGTTGGCCGGAATGGCGACGTGGTAGTGGCACTTCTGCAGTTCATCGTTGGTCAACCCGACGCGTTCGCGGCCGAACACCAGCGCCACCGGCGCGTGTTCGCCCTCGTGCACCGCGCGCACGCCGCATTCACGCGGCTCCAGCATCGGCCACGGCAAGGTGCGAGAACGTGCGCTGGTGCCCACCACCAGGCTACAGCCGGCGATGGCGTCATCGAGGGTATCGACGATAGTGGCGTTGCCGATCACGTCGCTGGCACCGGCGGCCAGGGCGATGGCCTGAGAATCGGGTTTGATCAGCGGATTAACCAGATAAAGGTTGGTTAAACCCATGGTTTTCATGGCTCTGGCGGTCGAGCCCATGTTGCCGGTATGTGAAGTCTCTACCAGAACAATGCGGATATTGTGCAGCATACAAACTCTGAGCGTGGCGGAAAATCGCAGCATCTTAACACAGCCGTAGGCAATTTGCCGAACAGCTGCTATACTTCGCGCCGTTTCCTGTTCTTTAACATCCTAGTTGGAAGATACCCATGCATCCGATGCTGACTATCGCCGTGCGCGCTGCGCGCAAGGCCGGTAACCTGATTGCCAAAAACTACGAAACCCCGGACGCTGTAGAAGCGAGCCAGAAAGGGACCAATGACTTCGTCACCAACGTCGATCGCGATGCAGAGCATCTGATCATCGACGTCATCCGCAAGTCTTATCCGCAACACAGTATCGTGAGCGAAGAACGCGGTGAGCTGATCGGCGAAGATCGCGATGTGCAATGGGTGATCGATCCACTGGATGGCACTGCAAACTTCATCAAACGTTTCCCTCATTTCTCCGTTTCCATCGCCGTACGCATCAAAGGCCGTACTGAAGTGGCCGTGGTTTACGATCCGATGCGCAACGAACTGTTCACCGCCACTCGCGGCCAGGGCGCACAGCTCAACGGTTACCGCCTGCGCGGCACCAACGCCAAAGATCTGGATGGCACCATCCTGGCGACCGGCTTCCCGTTCAAGGTCAAGCAGCACGCAACGCCTTACATCAACATCGTCGGCAAGCTGTTCACCCAGTGCGCAGACTTCCGTCGCACCGGTTCCGCCGCGCTGGATCTGGCCTATGTGGCCGCCGGCCGCGTAGACGGGTTCTTCGAAATCGGCCTGAAGCCGTGGGATTTCGCCGCGGGCGAACTGCTGGTGCGTGAAGCCGGCGGCCTGGTGACCGACTTCGTCGGTGGCCACAACCACTTCAGCTCCGGCAACGTGGTTGCAGGCAACCCGCGCGTAGTGAAAGCCATGCTGGCCACCATGCGTGAAGAACTGAGCGAAGCGCTGAAGCGTTAATCGCCAGAAGCGAATCGAAAAAAAGCGCTGCCGATGCAGCGCTTTTTTTATGCCCGTTAGCGGGAGAAGGGCCGGATGCCGCCGCCGAATTCCGGCTGCGCGCTGACGTACAGCAACAGCCCTGCAGCCAACAGGATCAGGCCGCCGGCTAACGCCAGCGCCCCCCAGGCCACCGCGCTCCAGGCGGCGGGGGCACGCGAACGGCTGAGGCGCACCGCCAGCCGGCGACTGTAATGCACCAGCAGCGCCAGCATCGAGATGGTCAACGAGGTGCCGAACGCCATCGCCAGCGCGGAGATCACTCCCCAGCCGAACACGCCGATCACCTTGGAGAACAGCAGCACCAAAATCGCCCCCGAACAGGGACGCATGCCCATCGCCAGCACGATGGCGGCCTGAGTGCGCCAGTCGCTTCCCGCCTGCAGCTCGCTGTCGCTCGGCAGATGCCGGTGGCCGCAGCCGCAGTGGGCACTGTGCACATGATCCGCCGCCAGCGGCGTCAGGCTGTTGATGCGCAGCGCCGGCGCCGGGCGCATCGCCTTGATCGCCGCAAACAGGCGTTTCAGCGCGCGCCAACTCAGCAGCACGCCAAGCAGCATCACCAGAATAAAACTGCCCTTTTCCAGCCAGAAGCTGCTTTGGTGCAGCTGGCGCGAAGAGAGCTGCAATACCACCAGCATCAGCGTGACCAGCGCGATCGCAACCCCACCCTGCACCAGCGAGGCGGCGAAGGTCAGCTTCAGGCTGCTTTTCAGCCGCGCCGGATGGGTAGCCAGGTAGGTGGCGATCACCACTTTGCCGTGGCCGGGGCCGAGCGCATGCAAGACGCCATAGCCGAGGCTGAACAGCATCAGCGCCAGCCCGGCCTGCTGCGGCGCGGCCTTCACCTGCTGCAACAGCCCCGCCATCTGCTGGTGCAGCGCTTTTTGCCATACCACGCTCTGCATCAGCAGCTGCGGCCAATAGTGCCACGCCAGCAGCGCGGCGGCCGCCAACGCCAGCGTGAACGGCAGCAGCGGCCACAGACCGAAGGCCCAGTGGCGTCGGCTCGTCGTCGGTGGTGAGAAATTTAACGACATTGCAGCGTCACCCGCTGGGCGAACTGCTGCCCCAGCGCCAGGTCTTCGCCGGGCGAGTCGTTCTTGTCGAGCGACAGCGCATAGGCCTGCAGCGACGCATTCGGCTTCGGCGTCATCAGCTTATAGCTACATAGCTGCGCCATCTCCGGCGGCAGATGCACTGCATTTTGGTCTTTATAGGTCATATCCACGAAATAAGTCGGATCGTAAGTAGAAAGTTCGAACGGCTTGCCCGCCAGCGGCTGTGGCTCGGCCAACGGCAGCACGAACTCCAGCACCGCCTGATTGCCCTGGCGCGACAGGTGATATTCGCTGGGCAAGTTCAGGTATTTCACCGGCTTGCCGTCGCGGTAAAGATCGGTGAAATAGTGCTGCCCCAGCACGTTGGCCATCACTTCCGCCGCCAGCTTTTTCCACACTTCAGAATCGCTCTTGGCGTTTTTCGCATCGTAGAGCAGATCCGCCGAGGTGATTTCATCCATCACCCACACCATTTTCAGGCCGACCAGCCGCTGGTCTTTGGCGACGAAGGTGGTATTCATGTCGATAAAGCTGTGCGGATGCGCGATCGCACCGGCGCTGAACACGGCGCCGAAGGCAGCCAAAAGACGACGTAACTTCATCATTATCCTGTCTTACCTGCATTTGTTATAACGTAACACAAATAAATACCGAACGGCCCGCCTCTCCCGGCGATATTTGTGACGAAAGTTGTAAGCCGAAGTAAAAGCCGCGCGGTAACCCTGCCATTACAAAGCCTTTTGCTATGCTTAGGCATAATCGCAACCTTTTATGCCGGAAGGTGATAATGAGCCTGGACACCTCTCCCGTGCCCGAGCTCTCCGGACAACAACGGCGCTGCCATCTGCTGCTGATGCTGTACACGCCGGAGCCCGAGTTACAGCTGGAGACCCTAAGCCGAATCAACGGCGTCGCCCCCCCGATAACCCGGCAAGATATAGCCGAGGTGGCCAGTGAAATCCAGCGTTTCCACCACCTGGAGATCGCCGTCGATCACGATCGTGGATACCAACTGCGGGGCAGCGCGCTCGACCAGCGTCTGTGCCTGATCCATTGGCTGCGACGGGCCCTGCGCTGCAGCCCGCAATTCGTTGAAGGCGATTTCGCCCCGCGCCTGCGGCACGCGCTGGCGGCCGATGCCGCCCCGGCGTCTGCGCTGGCAGAGGCGATCGATACCTGCGAGCCGCTGCTCAACCGCCACTTTGACGCGCGCGACCGCCAATTTCTGCAGCATTATCTGCTCTACTGCGCCTGGCAAAATCGCCTGCGGCAGCATCCGCGTTTCGACGCCGTTCAGCGCGACTGGCTGCGGCAAAAGCCGGAGCAGCAGGCCGCCGCCTGGCTGCATCAGGCCTGCAACCGGCTGTTTAACCAGCCGCCGCAGGCAGACGAGCGCGATTTTTTGGCACTGACGTTTACCATGTTGAAAAATCACAGCTACCACAGCAACGACTCCGCGCAGGAACAGCGGCTGATGACGGCCATCGACAGCATGGTCGAGCGCTTCCAGCAACTTTCCGGTATGGCCTTCAGCAGCAAGGCGGAGTTGGTTAGCCAGCTGTTCGCCCACCTGGCGCCGGCGCTGGAGCGCTGCCGTTTCGCCATCGGCATCGACAATATGCTGCTGGAAGAAGTGGTGCGCAAATACCCGCGGCTGATGCGCACCACGCAGGAAGCGCTGAAACCGCTGGAGCAGGAGTACGGCGTGCATTTTTCCAACGAGGAGGCCGGCCTGGTGGCCATCAGCTTCGGCGCCTGGCTGATGCAGGACAACGCGCTGCAGGAAAAACAGGTGCTGCTGCTGACGCTGGACAACCCGCAGTTGGAAGAAGAAGTGGAATACCAGATTCGCGAGCTCACGCTGCTGCCGCTGAACATCAAGTATCTGCCGCTGAACGACTATCTGCGCGGCGGCGCGCCGCAGGGCGTCATGCTGGTGATCACCCCTTATGCGGCGGTGCACAGCGATCCGCACCCGCCGCTGATCTATACCGAACTGCCGCTGGAAACCCGGCAGCGCCAGGCGATCCGCGCGCTGCTGGAAGCCCCTTAATCAGCGGCTGACGCTGACCGCCGGCGGCCGGATGAACAAGGCCGGCACCGCGACCGCCGCCATCACCCAGAATACCCCGCCCTGCCAATGTTCGAACAGGAACCCGGCAATGACCGTCATGACGGCGATGCCGCCGCCCATCGCCAGCGCCGAATACACCGCCTGCAGCCGGATCACCTCTTGTCCCTGGCGTGCGGCGATAAAGCGCATCGCCGCCAGATGGCAGACGGTGAAGGTGCCGCAGTGCAGGATCTGGATCAGCAGCAGCCAGCCCAGCTCGGTGCTGTAGGCCATCAGGCTCCAGCGCAGCACGCCGCAGCAGGCGGAGAGCAACAGCAGGTTGCGCGCATTCCAGCGGCGGAACAGCACGTTGCTGCTGGCGAAAATAATCACCTCCGCCACTACGCCGAGCGACCACAGATAGCCGATGGTCGAGGCCGAATAGCCCGCCTCCTGCCAGTAAATGGAGCCGAAGCTGTAGTAGCCGGCATGCGCCCCCTGTAGCAGCGTGACGCACAACAGGAATCGCCAGACCGGCCCTTCTTTCAGCAGTGCCCACAGCGAGCGCTCGGCTCCGCTGTGCGTGCGCGCTTCGCCCTGCGGCATGACGCTCGGCTTCAGCAACATGCCCAGCAGCATCGCCAACACGCTGAAGATCAGGCTGTAAAGAATGGCGTTATGGCCCCACACCGCCACCAGCTGCCCGGTCAGCGCCGAGCCGATGACGAACGCCAGCGAGCCCCACAGCCTTACCCGGCCGTAGTCCATACGGATCTGCTTTTGCCAGGTGCCGGCCAGCGCGTCGGTCAGCGGCACCAGCGGCGAGAAGAACAGGTTGAACCCCGCTATCACCAGCATCAGCCAGCCCCAGCCGTTGCCGAAGCAAAAGCCGACCGCGAAGGCCAGGGTCAGCAGAGCCAGCAGGCGCAGGGCGGAGACTAAATGAGAGGGATCTTTAACGCGGGGTGCAATCAGTAAACTGCCGAGGAAGCGGGCCACCAAGCCGGCACCGAGCAACATGCCGATGGTTTCCGGCGCGATGCCCTCGCCTTTCAGCCACACGCCCCAGAACGGTAAGAAGATGCCATAGGAAAAGAAGTAGGTGAAATAACTGAGAGCGAGCCAACGCGTTGATTGCAGAACCATGATCCCTCCGGAGTGAGGGCAATACTTTGACAGAGCTCACACTGCCCCGCAATCGTCATTCCACTTCAATGCGTTAGAGTGCCAGACAGTTCACAGTTTGCTGCTGGCGGGCATAAAAAAAACCCGCCGCAGCGGGTTTTTTTGGGCGAAAGCGGGATTATGCGTAAACCGGCAGGCGGGCGCAGATATCCAGCACTTTCTTCTTGGTGCGTTCGATGGTGGCTTCATCGTTGATGTTGTCCAGCACATCGCAGATCCAACCGGCCAGTTCGCGCACGTCGGCCTCTTTGAAGCCGCGACGGGTCACGGCCGGGGTGCCGATACGCACGCCGGAGGTAACGAACGGGCTCTTCGGATCGTTCGGCACGCTGTTTTTGTTGACGGTGATGTTGGCGCGGCCCAGGGCAGCGTCCGCTTCTTTACCGGTCAGGTTTTTGTCGACCAGATCCAGCAGGAACAGGTGGTTATGGGTGCCGCCGGAGACCACTTTGTAGCCGCGCTGCAGGAACACGTCCACCATCGCCTTGGCGTTGACCGCCACTTGCTGCTGGTAAACCTTGAACTCAGGCTCCATCGCTTCTTTCAGCGCCACCGCCTTGCCGGCGATCACGTGCATCAGCGGGCCGCCCTGGCCGCCAGGGAACACGGCGGAGTTCAGCTTCTTGTACAGCTCTTCGTCGCCGCCCTTCGCCAGGATCAGGCCGCCGCGCGGGCCCGCCAGGGTTTTGTGGGTGGTGGTGGTGACGATGTGCGCGTGCGGTACCGGGTTCGGGTACACGCCGGCGGCGATCAGGCCCGCTACGTGCGCCATGTCGACGAACAGGTAAGCGCCGATGCTGTCGGCGATTTCGCGCATTTTGGCCCAGTCAACCACGCCGGAGTAAGCGGAGAAGCCGCCGATGATCATTTTCGGCTTGTGGGTTTGCGCCTGCTTGGCCAGATCGTCATAGTCGATTTGGCCTTTGTCGTCGATGCCGTAAGGCACCACGTTATACAGTTTGCCGGACAGGTTGACCGGGGAACCGTGGGTCAGGTGGCCGCCGTGCGCCAGGTTCATGCCCAGAATGGTGTCGCCCGGCTGCAGCAGCGCGGTGTACACGGCGAAGTTAGCCTGGGAGCCGGAGTGCGGCTGCACGTTGGCGTAATCGGCGCCGAACAATTCTTTGGCGCGATCGATAGCCAGCTGCTCAACGATATCCACGTATTCGCAGCCGCCGTAGTAACGCTTGCCCGGATAGCCTTCAGCGTATTTGTTGGTCAGCTGGGAACCCTGAGCCTGCATCACGCGCGGGCTGGTGTAGTTCTCAGACGCGATCAGCTCGATGTGCTCTTCCTGACGCACCACTTCCTGCTCCATGGCACGCCACAGTTCCGCATCGTAATCGGCAATGTTCATTTCACGCTTTAACATCCGGCATCTCCTGACTTAAATCAGCTAACTAAAAAATCACCAAATAACTACCCGTTTGGGTTCTGGGCCACAGTGTAAACCGTTTCACCCCACCGAAGATAGGTCTTGACAGAGGTTTTTACGCAAACGATTGGCATAAGGTGGCGCAAGGCTTTGATCCGCGAAACGCCGCCGTTTATCAACGGACATTTCCTCATGCGAACAATGCGCTTTTTTCATGTTCTGTGAGCGCGATCGACGCCCGAAGAACACCGCAACGAAAACAAGGGTATTTACAAGCGACGCGGAACCCAATAAGATGCATTTAAAATACATCATTAGAATTCTCGTCAAGATCCCAACCCAAGGAGCGCTTCCATGCTGGATAGCCAAACCATCGCCACCGTGAAATCTACCCTTCCCCTGCTGGCTGCGACCGGGCCGAAGCTGACCGCCCACTTTTACGATCGCATGTTCGCGCACAACCCGGAATTGAAAGACATTTTCAACATGAGCAACCAGCGCAACGGCGATCAGCGTCAGGCGCTGTTCGACGCCATCTGCGCCTATGCCGCCAACATCGAGAACCTGGCGGCGCTGCTGCCGGCGGTGGAGCGCATTGCGCAGAAGCACACCAGCTTCAATATCCAGCCGGAGCAGTACAACATCGTCGGCGGTCACCTGCTGGCGACGCTGGACGAAATGTTCAGCCCGGGTCAGGAAGTCCTGGACGCCTGGGGCAAAGCCTACGGCGTGCTGGCCAACGTATTTATCCAGCGTGAAGAGCAGATTTATCAGCAGAGCGAAACCGACAACGGCGGCTGGCGCGATCTGCGCGCGTTCCGCATCCTGAAGAAACAGCCGCAGAGCGACGTGATCTGCAGCTTCGTGCTGGCGCCGGTGGACGGCGGCCGGGTGGCGGACTTCAAACCGGGGCAATACCTGGCGGTCTACATCAAGCACGACAGCCTGGAGCATCAGGAAATTCGCCAGTACTCGCTGACCACCTCGCCGAACGGCGAGTTCTACCGCATCGCGGTGAAGCGCGAAGATCAGGGGAAAGTGTCCAACTACCTGCACCAGCAGGCGCAGGAAGGCGACGTGATCTACATCGCCCCGCCGCACGGCGACTTCTTCCTCGACGTGGCGCCGACCACGCCGGTGGCGCTGATCTCCGCCGGCGTCGGCCAAACCCCGATGCTCGGCATGCTCAACACCCTGCACGACAACCAGCATCAGGCGCAGGTCCACTGGCTGCACGCGGCGGAAAACGGCAGCGTGCACGCCTTTGCCGATGAGGTAGCGGATATTGCCGGGCGTATGCCGAATCTGAGCCGCCATGTGTGGTACCGCGAGCCGGCTGCCGATGACGTGGAAGGCCGCGACTACCACAGCCGCGGATTGATGGATTTGAGCGCGCTGCAAGGCAGCCTGGCCGATCCGCAGATGCACTATTACTTCTGCGGCCCGGTGGCCTTCATGCAGTTCGTGGGCAAACAACTGCTGGAGATGGGCGTAGAGGCCGAACGCATCCACTACGAATGTTTCGGCCCGCATAAGGTGCTGTAATGCTTGCGGAGCGCGGCCGTCAGACCGCGCTCCCCCCTCATTTCGCCTGCAGCTGGCGCGCGTCCTGCACCTGCTGCACCGTCACCGGCGCCGCCTGGTTGCCCCAGCTTCCCCGCAGATAGCTCATCAGATCCGCCGCCTGCCGATCGTTCAACGCCCAGCCGTAAGCCGGCATATCGAACGCCATCGCCTGCTGCGTGGCCGGGGTATGCGCCCCTTCCAGCACTACCCGCAGCGCGGTCAGCGGATTGTCCGCCGTTACCGTGGCATTGCCCGCCAGCGCCGGAATGACAAAATCGGTGCCCTCGCCCTTGTTGCCGTGGCAGGTCGAGCAGTACATCGCGTAGGTCGCCTTGCCGCCCGGATTATTCGCCTGCACGGCAGGCGCAGCGGCTTTGGCGGCGGTTTCCGGCGCCAGGCTGCGCAGGTACACCGCGATGGCGTTCAGATCGCCGTCGCTGAGATACTGCGTGCTGTGGGTCACCACCTCGCTCATCGGCCCGGCGACCGCCGCATGGCGGCTGCGGCCGGTTTTCAGCAGCGCCGTCACCTCTTCCGGCGGCAGACCGCGCAGATTGGAGGCGTACCAGCCGTCCAGCTCGGCGCCGCTCAGGAACACCGGTTCCTTACCGTCCAGCCCCTTCTCTTGCATCGCCCAGCCGCGCGGCGTGTGGCAGCTGCCGCAATGGCCCGCGCCCTGTACCAGGTAGGCGCCGCGGTTCCACTCGGCGCTTTGCTGCGGATCTGCCTGATACGGCTGGTCGTCGTGGAACAACTGGTTCCACACCGCCAGCGGCCAACGCATCGACAGCGGCCAGCTGATGCCGCTGTCCCGGTTGGCGACGTTCTGCGCCGGCACCTCATTCATCAGGTAGTCATACAGCGCGCGCATGTCTTCCGCGCTCATTTTGGCGTACGAGGTGTACGGCATCGCCGGGTAGAGCCGGTGACCGTCTTTGGCTACCCCCTGGCGCATGGCGCGATCGAACTCTTCGAACGAATAGGCACCGATGCCGTGCAGCTTGTCCGGCGTGATGTTGGTGGCGTAGATAGCCCCGAGCGGCGTCGGGAACTTCATGCCGCCCGCCAGTTCAGCGCCGCCCGGCGCGGTGTGGCAGGCGGTGCAGTCGCCGGCCTTGGCGACATATTCCCCGGCCGACATCGCCTGGGCCGAGCCGCCGGCCGCCAGCAGGCTCAACAGGTACAGCGAACGCAGACTCATGCTCCCTCCTTGGCGGCAACCTTGCCGTAGGCCAGTTCGTTCACCGCGCGCCACGCCTGATCGATCGCCGAGTTGGCGTACGGGCTCCAGTCAGAATCGGAGTTGGCGATAACGATCTTGCCGATCGGCTGCCGCGCCGTTTCGATGATTTTCTTGGCTTCTTCTTCATCGTCAAACAGCCCGTTGAGGAAGTAGGAATAACCGTGCGACCAGCGGTTGACGGTGATCGCCTGAATATCGCGCTGATGGTCGAAACCGGCCTCACCCAGCATGCCCTGCAGCTGTTCGCGGATCATCTGCTCGTGCACCTCGAACGGCGTGCCCAGCAGCAGCGCGCGCCCTTTGCGCGACTGCTCGCGCGGGCTGAGGCCGCTGCCCGGCAGCGTCGGCACGTACACCATATGCAGGCCGATTGGCCGATCCGGATCGCGCGGGTGCTGATACCCGCCCATGCTCACCGGGTAGTCCAGCTTCACGCGGCTGTACGGCGCGGCCGGCGAATAAATTTCGTGCACGCCCAGCTTGATGAACGGTTGCCAGTTGCGGATCACCACTTTGCTGTACACCAACGGCGCCTTGACGTTCTGCTTGAGCGCCTCCTGCTGCTCGTGTGACATCTCCGGCACCAGGTACGGGATCATCATGTTATAGCCGGCCATCACCACCTGCCCGGCGCGCACCTTGGTCATCTTCTCGCCGGTCATGTAGGTGACTTCCACCTTGTCGCCGACGTTGGCCGCGTGCAGCCCGGTGCTGTTCAAACGCAGCTTCACCGGCGACTCCGGCCGATCGAGCTGGCTGTAGTCAAATTTGGCCAGCACCACGTCGTTCATGTCTTTGCCGGCCGGCGCCACCGCCGGGATCAGCTTGCGCACCATCAGGCGCGTCAGCGTGGCGTTGCCGTCCGGGAAGTGGAACACGTAAGGATCGTCGAGATCCGCCTGCGACTCTTCGTCCAGCGGCGGCAAATTCATGCCGCCGAGGCCCGGCAGATCGCAGATGCGCGCATCGCTGCACGACGTGCCGTCGATGCCCACCGCCTGGAAGTCGTTGGTGGTCTGCTGGAAATAACGGATCGCCAGCTCGCTCAGGCCCACTTTTTCACGCAGGAACTGGGTGTAGCTGTGGGTATCGAGCCACTCGACCTTCTGCTCCAGCGTCATCTCCGGCAGATAATCTTTCTCCACCGTATGCAGTGCGATCAGCGCCTGGCGATCGCTTTCCGGCAGCGGGAAATCACCGATGAACGCTTCATAAGAGCGGCCGTTGAGGCGATCGCGTGGAATGTCGTCCGCCACCGTGCGGCCCGGATCGCCGCTCACCACCTTGTCGACGCCGAAGTTCTTGCGATCGAAGTAAACCCCGCGGCTCAGGTTCAGATCCGGGTAGAAAGTGGTGTCAAACGCCTGCTCCAGTTGGTCGATATCGACGCCGAGCTTGCGCAGCAGCCCCATCGCCACCGGGCTGAAGTTGGAGCGCGGCGACTGCAGCGATTCGCTGCCGCCGTAGCCGAGCAGCATGCCGTCGTCGGTGTTGAATTCGTTGCGCTTGGCGTGGCCGCCGAAGTCGTCATGGTTGTCGATCAGCAAAATGCGCTGCTGCTCGCCTTTCAACTGCTGCCAGAAGCAGGCGGCCGCCAGCCCGCTGATGCCGGCGCCCACCACCACCAGATCGAACTCTTCAACGGCGGGTACGCTGCCGAAATCAAAGGTTTTACCGTCGCGCCCCAGCTGGTGCGCATGCTCGAACGAGCCCGGATGGTTACCCCGCAGCCCGGTCAGCGCCGGCGGGTAGTACAGGGTTTGATTGGCGGTTTGCGGCGACGCGCGCAAGATTTGCAGCGGCGTCAACCCGGCGGCGATGGTGATCGCCACCCCGTTGAGAAAATCGCGTCTGGTGATACCCATATAGGCTTCCTTTCAATTTTTATTATCATCGGCCGGCCGGGGCCGGCCCGAAGGCCGCGCTATTGTGCGGATAATTATTGTAAAATCAATGTTTGAACATCACATGACGAATGGCGGTGTAATCCTCCAACCCGTACATCGACATGTCCTTGCCGTAGCCGGACAGTTTCTGGCCACCGTGCGGCATTTCACTCACCAACATGAAGTGGGTGTTCACCCAGGTGCAGCCGTATTGCAGGCGGGCGCTTAAGCGATGCGCGCGGCCCACGTCGCGGGTCCACACGGACGACGCCAGCCCGTAGTTGGATTCGTTCGCCCAGGCCAGCACCTGCTCTTCGTCGTCGAACGGCGTCACCGTCACCACCGGGCCGAACACCTCGCGCTGCACGATCTCATCCTCCTGGCGCGCGCCGGCCAGCAGCGTCGGCTGGAAGTAGTAACCCGGTCCTTTCACCTTCTCGCCGCCGGTCACCACCTGCACGTGCGGCAACGCTTTGGCGCGCTCGACAAAACCGGCGACCCGCTCCAGATGCTGGGCGGTAATCAATGGCCCCAGCTCGGTGCTCTCGTCGTCCGGCGCACCGATCTTCAGGCTGGCCACCGCCTCGCCCAGCCGCTTCACCAGCTCGGGATAAATGCTTTTCTGCGCGTAGATGCGGCAAGCGGCGGTGCAATCCTGCCCGGCGTTGTAGAAACCGAAGCCGCGAATGCCGTCCACCACCTGCTGCAGATCGGCGTCGTCAAACACCAGCACCGGCGCCTTACCGCCCAGCTCCATATGGGTGCGCTTAATGCCGGCGGCGGTGTGGGCGATGATGTGCTCGCCGGTGGCGATCGAGCCGGTCAGCGACACCATGCGCACCTTGTCATGCCCGGTTAGCCGATCGCCGACGCTTGCGCCGCGGCCGAACAGCACGTTGAGCACGCCCGGCGGGAACAGCCCGGCGGCCAGTTCGGCCAGTTTGAAAGTGGTCAGCGGCGTCTGCTCCGACGGCTTGATCACCACGCAGTTGCCCGCCGCCAACGCCGGCGCCAGTTTCCAGGCCGCCATCATCAGCGGGTAGTTCCACGGCGCGATCGAGGCCACCACGCCGAGCGGATCGCGGCGGATCATCGAGGTATGCCCGGCCAGATACTCGCCGGCCGCCATGCCGGTCAGGCAGCGGCTGGCCCCGGCGAAGAAGCGAAACACGTCGGCCACCGCCGGCAGCTCGTCGTTCAACACGCAGTGATAAGGTTTGCCACAGTTGAGCGACTCCAGCCTGGCGAAAGTCTCGGCATGCTCGTCGATCAGATCCGCCAGCTTGAGCAGATGCTCGGCGCGCGCCTTCGGCGTGGTTTGCCCCCAGGCGGCGAACGCGGCGTCCGCCGCCAGCACCGCGCGATCGACCTGCTCCGGGCTGGCCTCCGCCACCTGCGCAATCACTTCGCCGGTCGCCGGGTTATACACCGGCTGGGTCGCGCCCTGGCCATTCACCAGGTGGCCGTCAATCAACAGTTGGCTTTGCATAGGGTTATCCTTTTATCAGAGGTCGGGTAAGGAAATTATTTGCCGCTGCCGGCGACGCTTTCCCCACCTTTGGTCAGGTAGTAAGCGCCGAGGATCGGCAGCATGGTCAACAGCATTACCGACAGCGCCACCACGTTGGTGATCGGCACGTCGCGCGGGCGACCGAGCTGGTTCAGCAGCCACAGCGGCAGCGTGCGCTCGTGGCCGGCGGTAAAGGTGGTCACGATGATTTCATCGAACGACAGCGCGAACGCCAGCATGCCCCCGGCCAGCAGCGCCGAGCCGAGGTTTGGCAAGATCACGTAACGGAAGGTTTGCCAGCCGTCGGCGCCGAGATCCATCGACGCTTCGATCAGGCTGTACGAGGTGCGGCGGAACCGGGCGATGACGTTGTTGAACACGATCACCACGCAAAACGTCGCATGGCCGACGACGATAGTCAGGATACCCGGCTCGATGTTCAGCGCCTTGAACGCCGCCAGCAGCGCCAGACCGGTGACGATCCCCGGCAGCGCGATCGGCAGCAGCAACAGCAGCGAAATGCTGTCCTTGCCGAAGAAATCGCGCCGATACAGCGCCGCCGCCGCCAGCGTACCGAGCACCAGCGCGATGGCGGTCGCCAGGCAGGCGATCTGCGCCGACAGCAGCACCGCATCGATGATGTCCTGCCGCCCGGCGGCAACGTTGAACCAGTGCAGCGTGAAGCCCTTCGGCGGGAAGCTGAAAGCGGCATCCTCGGTGTTGAAGGCGTAGATGGCGATGATCGCCAACGGGAAATGCAGGAAGATCAGTCCGCCCCAGGCGGCCAGCTTCAGCCCTAAGGGCGCGCGTTCAGAGTGCATCGAAAGCCCCCAGACGTTTGACGATGGAAAGGTAAATGGCGATCAGGACGATCGGCACCAGCGTAAAGGCCGCGGCCATCGGCATATTGCCGATCGCACCCTGCTGGGCGTACACCATGCTGCCGATGAAATAGCCCGGCGGCCCCACCAGCTGCGGCACAATAAAGTCGCCCAGCGTCAGCGAGAAGGTGAAGATCGATCCGGCGGCGATGCCCGGTACCGCCAGCGGCAAAATGACGTGGCGGAAGGTCTGCGCCGGCCGCGCGCCCAGATCCGCCGAGGCGTGCAGCAGCGAGGGCGGCAGGCGCTCCAGCGCTGCCTGGATCGGCAGGATCATGAACGGCAGCCAGATATAGACGAACACCAGAAAACGCCCCAGCCCCGAGGTCGACAGCGTGTTGCCGCCGACGCCGGGCACCGTCAGCAGCGAAGCCAACAGCGGCTCCAGCCCCAGGTGCTGCAGGAACCACTGCGCCACGCCGTCTTTCGCCAGCAGCAGGGTCCAGGCATAGGCTTTAACGATATAGCTGGCCCACATCGGCATCATCACCGCGATGTAAAAGAACGCCTTGACGCGGCCGCTGGTGTAACGCGCCATGTAATAGGCGATTGGGAACGCCAGCGCCGCGCTGGCCAGCGACACCAGCACCGCCATGGTCAGCGTGCGCAGGATGATGTCGTAGTTGGCCGGGTTGAACAGCGCCGCCAGGTTGGCGAAGGTCAGATCCGGCGTCACCGCCATGGTGAAATCGTCGAAGGTGTAAAACCCTTGCCACAGCAGCGTCAGCAGTGAACCGAGGTACACCGCGCCGAACCACAGCAGCGGCGGCACCAGCAGCAAAAGCAGATACAGCGTCGGCCGGCGATAAAGCCAGGTCGACAGCGCGCGCACGGTACCGCCGCGCGCCGAGGGGGAATCGATGCTCATGTCCATCTCACCTCTCCTCCAGCAGCGGTACCATCGCCGCGCGCGGCCAGCAGGCGACGATCGGCTGGCCGATCTGCCGCTGTTGCCCTTCGGCGATCCACTGCGGATTGGCCTGGCTGACCAGCAGCTTTTCGCCGCCGTTCAGCGCGATTTCATACCGCGTGGCCGCACCCTGGTAATGGATTTCCTGCAGCGTGCCCTGCACTTGGATCTCGTCCTGCGCCGCGCCGCCGTGCTCCAGCAGGCGGATATGTTCCGGCCGGATCGAGAAGGTCCGGCTTTCGCCGAGCAGGCGCTGCGCCAGCTCGCTGCGCACCACATTGGAGGTGCCGACGAACTCTGCGACGAACGGCGTCTTCGGCCGCATGTAAAGCTCGCGCGGCGTATCCACCTGTTCGATGCGGCCGTTATTGAACACCGCCACCCGATCGGACATCGACAGCGCTTCGCTTTGATCGTGGGTGACGAAGATAAAGGTGATGCCCAGCTGGCG
The DNA here is from genome assembly GCF_900182895.1 of Serratia sp. CC22-02. Taxonomy (NCBI): domain Bacteria; kingdom Pseudomonadati; phylum Pseudomonadota; class Gammaproteobacteria; order Enterobacterales; family Yersiniaceae; genus Serratia; species Serratia sp. CC22-02. The sequence continues at coordinate 154,157 of NZ_FXUD01000007.1, forward strand.
CTGCAGCTTCTTCAGCTCGCCCTGCATCTGCTCGCGCAGCTTGAGATCCAGCGCGCCGAGCGGTTCGTCCAGCAGCAGCACCCGCGGCCGATTGACCAGCGCGCGCGCCAACGCCACGCGCTGCCGCTGGCCGCCCGACAGGTGCGCAGGCTTGCGTTCGGCAACGAAACCGAGCGCCACGCTCTCCAGCGCCTCTTGCGCCCGCGCCAGCCGCTCGCGTTTGGCGACGCCCTTCACCATCAGGCCGTAGGCGACATTTTCCAGCACCGACATATGCGGGAACAGCGCGTAATCCTGAAACACGGTGTTCACGTCGCGCTGATACGGCGGCAGGTTGGCGGCTTCCTGGCCGTGAATGCGAATCGAGCCGGAAGTGAGCTGTTCAAAGCCGGCGATCAGGCGCAGGCAGGTGGTTTTGCCCGAGCCGGACGGCCCGAGCATGGAGAAGAATTCCCCGTCCTGAATGTCGATGGATACCCGATCCACGGCGCGAACATCGCCGAAAGTCCGCGAAACATCGATGAATTGCACGGCAATGGTCATTTTCTGTGCTCCATACTGATGTAATTCGGGCGCAGCGGGCTGCGCCCCGCGGCTTAGCGGCCGCCCATGATGGCGATGTAATCCTGGGTCCAGCGGCTGTACGGCACGAACTTGCCGCCCTGCGCCTGCGGCGTTTTCCAGAAGGCGATTTTGTCGAACTGGTTGAATCCGTTGGTTTCGCAGCCCTTCTCACCCAGCAGCGCGCTGGCCTTGCAGCCCGCCGGTGAAGCCGGCACCGATCCGAACCAGGCCGCCACGTCGCCCTGCACCTTCGGCTCCAGCGACCAGTTCATCCACTGGTAGGCGCAGCTCGGGTGCTTGGCGTCGGCATGCAGCATGGTGGTGTCCGCCCAGCCGGTCACGCCCTCTTTCGGGAACACGGTGGCGATCGGCTGCCCCTCGCCCTTCAGGGCGTTGGCCTGATACGGCCAGGCGCTGGAGGCCACCACGCCTTCGTTTTTAAAGTCGCTCATCTGCACCGAGGTGTCGTGCCAGTAGCGGTGGATCAGCGCGTGCTGGCTGCGCAGCAGCTTCAGCGCCGCCTGATACTGCTCTTCGTTGAGCTGATAAGGATCGCTGATGCCGAGCTGCGGCTGGGTGGCCTTCAGGAACAGCGCCGCGTCGGCGATGTAGATCGGGCCGTCGTAAGCCTGCACCCGGCCCTGGTTGCTTTTGCCGTCCGGCAGGTTCTGCTGCTGGAAGATCACCGCCCAGCTGTCCGGCGGCGTCGGGAAGGTTTTGGTGTTGTACATCAGCAGGTTCGGCCCCCACTGGTACGGCGTGCCGTAGGTTTTGCCGTCCACGGTGTACCAGGCGCCGTTCAGCAGGCGCGGATCGATGTTCTTCCAGTTCGGGATCAGCGCGGTGTTGATCGGCTGCACCCGCTTGCCGAAGATCAGGCGCAGCGAGGCGTCGCCGGAGGCGGTCACCAGATCGTAGCCGCCCTTGGCCATCAGGCTGACCATTTCATCGGAGGTGGCGGCGGTCTTCACGTTCACCGCGCAGCCGGTTTGCTTTTCAAACTGGGTGACCCAGTCGTAGTTTTTGTCGGACTGGCCGCGTTCGATGTAGCCGGGCCAGGCGATGATATCCAGCCGGCCTTCGCCTTTGCCCAGCGACTGCGGCAGATCGGCCGCCTGAGCCAGGCCGCACAGCACGGTGAGACAGAGCGCGGAGACGGTGGTGGTGACTGCGGTAGTTTTTCTCATCGTAATTACCCCTGTGTTGCGTATCTGTGTGCGGCAGGGAACGGCTGCCGCCTGATTTTGCTTTATAGAACCGCTAGAAGCTGGCTTTGAACTTCGCCATTACGTGCCTGACAACGCTGTAATCCTGCAGTGAATCGCTGGACAGATCCTTGCCGTACCCGGAGCGTTTCAGGCCGCCGTGCGGCATCTCGCTCGCCAAGGTGAAATGGGTGTTGATCCAGGTGCTGCCGTACTGCAGATGGGCGGCGATGTGCAGCGCCCGATCGATATTTTGCGTCCACACCGACGAAGCCAGCCCGTATTCCGAGTCGTTGGCCCACTCGACCGCCTGCTCCAGGTGTTCGAAGCGCGTGATGCTGACCACCGGGCCAAATACCTCGCGCTGCACGATTTCGTCGCTTTGCAGGCAGCCCGCCAGCAGGGTCGGCTGGTAGTAGAACCCCGGCCCGGAGTGGGCCGCGGCGCCGGTGATCAATTCGATATGCGGTTGGCTGAGCGCTCGCTCGACGAAGCTGGCGACGCGATCGCGCTGGCGGCTACTTATCAACGGGCCGATCTCGTTGTCCTGATCGCGCTTGCGGGCAAAGCGCAGGCTGGCAACCGCCTCGCCCAGCGCGTCCACCAGCTTGGGATAGATGCCCGCCTGCGCGTAGATGCGGCAGGCGGCGGTGCAGTCCTGGCCGGCGTTGTAATAGCCGTAGGTGCGGATGCCGTTGACCACCTCGTCGAGATCGGCGTCGTCGCAGACGATCACCGGCGCCTTGCCCCCCAGTTCCAGGTGGGTACGCTTGACGCTTTTGGCTGCCGCCTGAAGAATTTTTTGCCCGGTGACGATATCGCCGGTGACCGACACCAGCCGCACCTGCGGGTGCCCCACCAGCTGGCTGCCGACCCCTTCCCCGCCGCCGTAGACGATATTCAGCACGCCCGGCGGCAGGATCTCCTGCAGCGCCGGCACCAGCGCCAGAATGGTCAGCGGCGTATGCTCGGAGGGTTTAAACACCACGGTATTGCCCGCCGCCAACGCCGGCGCAATCTTCCACGCCGCCATCATCAGCGGATAGTTCCAGGGGGCGATCGAGGCCACCACGCCGATCGGATCGCGGCGGATCATCGAGGTGTGGCCCGGCACATACTCGCCGGCCAGCTGCCCTTGCTGCGTGCGCACCGCGCCGGCGAAGAAGCGGAACACGTCGACCGCCGCCGGCAGATCGTCATTGAGCGCCTGATGCAGCGGTTTACCGCAGTTGAGGGCTTCCAGCTGCGCCAGCTGCGGCGCCTGCCGCTCGATGGCGTCGGCGATGCGCAGCAACAGAGCGGCGCGCTGGGCCGGCGTGGTGCGCGACCAGTGGCCAAACGCCTGCTGCGCGGCTTTCACCGCGCCGCCGACCTGCGCCGAAGAGGCTTCGGTCAGGGCGATCAGCGTCTCGCCGTTGGCCGGATTGACGATGCACTCCTGCTGGCCTTCGCCGTCGACCAACTGACCGTTAATGAACTGCTGACAGGACAAACCTGAGAGAACCTGCACATCTGCCATCGCCTGACGCCCCTAAGTGACAAAAACGTTAACCAAATGTGAATAAGTTAGTTTTAATCAGCCTAAGCGAGCCTCTGGCGGGCAACAAATTCTAAATACTGAACGCTGCGTTCGATTAAATCGAATGCTTAAGCCCGGCGGCATGTTTGCTGCCGTTCTCGCGCGCGATGGTAAGGAACGGCGTCACCAGCTCCGGCCGCGCGCTGCCGCGCCGCCACGCCAGCCCGATATCCAGCGGCTCCAGCAGATCGTCCAACTTGCGCGCTTCGATCATGTTGCCCTCGAGCGACCAGGCGCGGTACGCCATATCCGGCTGGATGGAGACCCCCATCCCCGCCGCCACCAGGCTGCGCACCGCCTCGGTCGAGGCGGTCTTCATGGCGATCTCCGGCTTCAGCCCGGCGCGCGACCAGATGCGCCGCGCGTGCACGTCCATTTCATCGGCGTTGAGCTGGATCAGCGGCTGTTTGGCCACGTCCGCCAGGCTGATGCTCTCGTGCTCCAGCAGCGGGTGCAGCGGCGGCAGCCACAGGCGATACGGCGAGTGCATCAGCACCTCGGTCTGCAGCGCGTCGCGGTCTTCGATGTTCGACAGGATCAGCACGCCGATGTCGATCTCGCCGCTGACCAGCAGATGCTCGATATACGGGCGCTCGTCTTCAACCACCTGCACGGTGACGTTGGGATAGGCCGATTTGAAGCGCGTGAGCAGCTCCACCAGGAAGTAGCCGGCCACCAGGCTGGTAACGCCGACGGTCAGCTTGCCGGTCAGGCTTTCGGTGCCGATCTGCAGGCTGCGCTTGGCGTTGTCCACCGTCGCCAGGATCAGATACGACTGGCGCAGGAACTGATGCCCCTGATGGGTCAGCGTCATGCCCTTGGCGTGGCGATCGAACAGCCGCACGCCAATCTCGGTTTCCAACTGCTGGATCGCCAGCGTCAGCGAAGACTGGGAGACAAACACCGCCTGGGCGCCGGCGGAGATCGACCCGGTTTCCGCCACCGCGATAAAGTGGCGGATTTGGCGTAACGTCATCATCCCCATCGCCTTTCAAGCCGCTGCGTTGTTGTCTGCGTGCTATTACGTGGCCCATCCGTAGGCCACGCCCTAACGGGCCGCTGCAAGCAGCGTTCAAATCTGCTCCCGGCAGATTTGTCCCCCCAGTCACTTACTTGAGTAAGCTCCTGGGGATGCACGCCCTTGCCGCCTAGCCGCAACTTGAAATTCATTGGGGATCACCTCAATCAAGATAGTTAGATTGATTGTAGATCCCGCGAGAAAAGCGATCGGGAAAAGTATCAAAAACGCGATAGCGTTCGCTTTTTTAGAATGCCGACGGGCAAAAAGGGGGGAAACGGCGAGGCGAAGAAGCATGATGCGCGGGGAGCAGAAATGACAAGGGCGCAGCACGCTGCGCCCTGGATGGCCGATGACCCTGCGGAGGATCAGATCGCTTCTTCGTCCTGCTCGCCGGTACGGATACGCACCACGCGCGCCACGTCGAAGACGAAGATTTTGCCGTCGCCGATCTTGCCGGTCTGCGCGGTCTGCATGATGGTTTCCACGCAGGTGTCGACGATGTCGTCGGCAACCACGATCTCGATCTTCACCTTAGGCAAAAAGTCGACCATGTACTCGGCACCGCGGTACAACTCGGTGTGGCCCTTCTGGCGGCCGAAGCCTTTCACTTCGGTGACCGTCATGCCGGTGATGCCCACTTCGGCCAGCGCTTCGCGGACGTCATCCAGTTTGAACGGCTTGATAATCGCGTCGATCTTTTTCATCTTCTTTCCTTTTACCAATTTTTGCGGCCAAAACCGGATGTGATGGGGTAGCGGCGGTCTTTGCCGAAGTTACGGGCGGTGATGCGCGGCCCGACGGCGGCCTGACGCCGCTTGTATTCGTTGATGTCCACCAGGCGGATCACCTTGCGCACGATCGCTTCGTCGAACCCTTCAGCCACCAGATCGGCAACCGACTTGTCGCGTTCAACGTAGCCTTCCAGGATCGCGTCCAGGATATCGTACGGCGGCAGGCTGTCCTGATCGACCTGATCCGGCGCCAGCTCGGCGGACGGCGGACGATCGATCACCCGCTGCGGGATCACGTAGGAGACGGTGTTACGGTATTCGGACAGCTTGAACACCAGCGTTTTCGGCACGTCCTTCAGCACGTCGAAACCGCCGGCCATATCGCCGTACAGCGTGGCGTAACCCACCGCCATTTCGCTCTTGTTGCCGGTGGTCAGCACGATGCTGCGGCGTTTGTTGGACAGCGCCATCAGCACCACCCCGCGGCAACGCGCCTGCAGGTTTTCTTCGGTGGTGTCGCGCTCGGTGCCGGCGAACATCGGCGACAGCTGGCCCATAAAGGCGTCGAACATCGGCTCGATGGAGACGATATCGAACTCCACGCCGAGGATTTCCGCCTCTTCCTTGGCGTCGGCGATGCTGATATCCGCGGTATAGCGGAACGGCATCATCAGCGCCTGCACCTTGTCTTTACCCAACGCATCCACGGCGATCGCCAGCGTCAGCGCCGAGTCGATGCCACCGGACAGGCCCAGCACCGCGCCTTTAAAGCCGTTTTTGGTCACGTAGTCGCGCACCGCCAACACCAGCGCCTGGTACACCTGCGCCAGCTGCGGCAGCTCAGCGGCCGGATCGGTCATCGGCACCACGGCCAGCTCATTGAATTCCAGACGAGTCACCTGCTCGTCGAAGGCCGCCAGACGGTGGGTCATGGTGCCGGCGGCGTCGAATACCTTGGAGCAGCCGTCGAAGATCAGCTCATCCTGGCCGCCGACCTGATTGAGGTACACCAGCGGCAGCTGGGTGCGCTGGCAGTGGCCGGCCATCAGCGTTTTGCGGATATACGGCTTTTCGCGGTTATACGGTGAGGCGTTGATCGACAGGATAATTTCCGCGCCGGCCGCCTTGGCGGCGTCGATCGGCTCAGGGAACCACAGATCTTCGCAAATCAGCAGACCCAGACGGTAGCCTTTCAGCTCCACCACGCAGGTGTCGTTGCCGGCGTGGAAATAGCGCTTCTCATCGAACACGCCGTAGTTCGGCAGCTGCTGCTTGAAGTAGCGGGTCAGCAGGCGGCCTTCGGCAAACAGCGACAGCGCGTTATACAGCTTGTCGCCTTCGCGCCACGGGTGGCCGACCAGGATCGCCGTCTCGGCGGAGGCTTGCTGCAGGCGCAGCAGCTGCGCGTCGCAGCGCTGATAGAAGTCATTGCGATACAGCAGATCTTCCGGCGGGTAGCCGGACAGCGCCAGTTCGCTGAACATGACTAGATCGGCTCCCGCCTTCTGCTGCTCCTGCACGATTTGCAACATGCGTTCGGTGTTGCCTTCAATGTCGCCGACCAGCAGGTTCAGCTGGGCCAGGGCGATGGAAAGTGATCTGCTCATTTGTGTACGATCCCGCTTAATACGTTCCATGGTGCTCTACGCCGGGGCGCGCCGCGGCAAAGAGAACGGAGTGTAAATCATTCCGCCGGATTTGTTGAGAACCTGCGTGGCAGGCGCCGGCGGCAAACTGTCATTCTTTAAAATCGTTGGCGTCCAGCTCGTGGCGCGACAGCAATTTGTAAAACTCGGTGCGGTTGCGGCCCGCCATGCGCGCGGCCTGGGTCACGTTGCCCTTGGTGATCTGCAGCAGCTTGCGCAGGTAGTGCAACTCGAACTGGTTGCGCGCTTCGGCGAAGGTCGGCAGCGCGGTGTTTTCCCCTTCCAGCGCCTGCTCCACCAGCGCTTCGCTGATCACCGGCGCCGAGGTCAGCGCCACGCACTGCTCGATGACGTTGACTAGCTGACGCACGTTGCCCGGCCAGCTGGCGGTCATCAGCCGCTTCATGGCGTCGGTCGAGAAGCTGCGCACGAACGGCTTGTGCCGCTGAGCCGCCTCGCGCAACAGGTGGTTGGCCAGCAGCGGGATATCTTCGGCGCGTTCGTTGAGCGCCGGGATCTTCAGGTTCACCACGTTGAGGCGGTAGTAGAGATCCTCGCGGAACTCGTTCTTCGCCATCGCCTTTTGCAGATCGCGGTGGGTGGCGGAGATGATGCGCACGTCAATGTCCAGATCGCGGTTGCTGCCCAGCGGCCGCACCTTGCGCTCTTGCAGCACGCGCAGCAACTTCACCTGCAGCGACAGCGGCATATCGCCGATCTCGTCGAGGAACAGCGTGCCGCCCGCCGCCGCCTGGAACAGCCCTTCGCGGCTGCTGACCGCGCCGGTAAAGGCGCCCTTGGCGTGGCCGAACAGTTCGGACTCCAGCAGCTGCTCCGGCAGCGCACCGCAGTTGATGGCGATAAACGCCTTGCCGGCGCGCGGGCTGGCGGCGTGGATCGCCTGCGCCACCACCTCTTTACCGGTGCCGCTCTGGCCGTTGATCAAGACGCTGACGTCGGACTGCGCCACCATTTTCACCTGCTCCAGCAGGCGCAGCATCAGCGGGCTGCGGGTGACGATGTCTTCGCGCCAGGCCTCGTCGCCGGCCGGGGTGGCCGACAGCGCGAGCGCTTCGTCGATGGCCTTATACAGCGCATCGCGATCCACCGGTTTGGTGAGGAAGCTGAACACCCCCTGCTGGGTGGCGGCCACCGCATCGGGAATCGAACCGTGCGCGGTGAGGATGATCACCGGCATGCCCGGCTGATGCTTTTGGATCTCGGCGAACAGCGCCATGCCGTCCATCTCGTCCATACGCAGATCGCTGATCACCAGATCGATCTGTTCGCGCGCCAGCAGGCGCAGCGCTTCCTGGCCGCTTTCGGCGGTGGTGACGTGAAAACCTTCGCTGGTCAGACGCATGCCCAGCAGCTTCAGCAGGCTGGGATCGTCGTCAACCAAGAGCAAATTGGCCGGTTTGCGTGCGGTCATTGCGCGTGGGACTCCTTATTGGCAGGGTGCGGCGTATAGGTGTCTTCCGGTTCAACCGGCAGCGCGGTGCCTTTTTCCGGTTCGTCCTGCGATTCAGCCCCTTTGGCGGCCGCGCCGTTTTTACCGGCGGCTTCGCCCTTTTGCGAACCTGCGCTGTTGTCCGGGATTTCCCCTTGCAGCTGCTTGCGCGAAGAGAGCTGGCGCTCGATATCGGTCAGGTTCTCCAGCTTGCGCGAGGTGTCCTGCAGCTGAGATTGCAGACGCGCCTGGCTCTGGCGCAGCGAATCGATCTGACTGTCGCTGCTCTCCTGCAGATGCTGATAGCGTGCTTTCTCATCGAACAGCGTGATCTGCAGCAATTGCTGCTGGCGCCACAGCTGCGTCAGCGGACGCAGTGAACCGGGGAATTCCATCCGGTAGCTGTTGATCCTGTCGATGATCTGGCGGCGTTCGCCGGAGGTCGGCTGTGCGCTGCCCAGCAGGATGCTCTGTTTGAAAACGCCGGACCAGCTGTCGCCAGGCACCGTTTTCGCCAGCGCACGCGCCTGGGTCGAGCCGATGCGATCGGCGCAGTCCATCGCGCGCAGCCAGTAGAGCGAGTTATCCAGCGCGTCCTTATCGTCCAACTGCCACAGGGTATCGCAAGCCGCGGTGCGGTAATCGATCACCTTGGTATCCGGGATCGCCTCTTGCTGCTGAGGGTTCAGGCCACCGCTGACGGCGCGATCGACGCAGCCCGCCAGCAACAGCGGCATAAAGAAGACGGCGCCCAACCAGCTGATCGGGCGTTTGCCGAGCGGCGCTCTGTGCGTGGCACGCGGTGAACGTTCGGTCTGTGCAAGACGAAGGCGTTTAGACCATGTGTACATTATTTATTCATTCTCGGCGGTTAACGGCAGTTCAATGCGGAAGCAGACGTCTGCACCGGCGACCGTCGCCAGTTGCAGCTCACCGCGCATGCGACGGATACAGTCCTGAGCGATGCTCAACCCCAGTCCGCTTCCTTTTACCGCCCCTTTTCGCTGGTGACTACCCTGGAAAAAAGGCTCGAAAATCATGGCTCTTTCAGCCTCGGGGATCGGCGTGCCGGTATTGGCGACGTCGATTTGCACCCGTTGTCCAACCTGACGGCTGCGGATCCAAATGTTACCGGATTCCTTGCCGTAGTGCACCGCATTGGAGTAGAGATTATCCAGCACGCGCATTAATAGCGTAGGCTCTGCCCAGCAGATTTCCGCCTCCAGCGTAATTTCGGTGGAAATCATCTTCGCCCGCGCCGGCAAACTGTGCGCGGCGACCACCAAATCGACCATTTCGCGCAGCTCGACGTTCTCGTGTTCCGCCGGGCCATCGGCCAATTTGCGGTTGTAATCCAACAGCTGTTCGATCAGCTGCTGCAGATGGCGGCTGCTGTTGTCGAGGATCGCCACCACCTCTTTCTGATCGGAAGTCAGCGGCCCCGCCACCTCGTCGGCCAGCAGTTCGGTGCCTTCACGCATGCTGGCCAACGGCGTTTTCAGCTCGTGCGAAATATGGCGCAGGAACTCGTGGCGCTGCGACTCCAGCCACGCCAGCCGCTCGCTCAGCCAGATGATGCGCTGCGCCAGCGAACGCAGCTCGCGCGGCCCTTTGAACGACGCGGTGCTGCCCAGCGCACGCCCTTCCCCCAGGCGGTTGATCATCCGCTCCACGGCCTTGACCGGCCCGATGATCATGCGGGTGAACAGCACCACCAGCAGCACGCTGACCAGGAACAGCAGCAGCGCCTGCCAGCCGAAGAACTGGCCGCGCTCGGCAATGGCCTGCTGCAGCTGCTGGCCGCGCGAAAACACCACCGCGCGCGTGGCCTGCACCATTTCGGCGTTGGAACGGGAGAACGACTCGAGCAAGGCGGAAGCCTCTTGGTCCGGCCCGCTGTTATGGCATTTGATCGCCGCCAGTTGGGTCAGCAACTGGCGCAGCGTTTGGTAGTAGCGCTCGTCCGGCAGGATCGGCGCGTGGGCGTCCAGCATCTGCGAATACTGCTTGCGCTGGTTCTGGTACAGCTTCTGCAGCGTAGGATCGACCAGCACGCAGTACTGACGATAGCTGCGCTCCATCTCCAGCGCCACGCTGGTCATCGCCTCGCTGCGCCGCGCGTCCACCAGCGTGGTGCGGTTGATGTCCGCCGCCTGCGCGCTGAGGTGATCCAGACTCTGGTAGGCCTGATAGGCCAGCACCAGCAGCGGCAACAGCACCAACAGGAACGCCAGCAGCACCAATTGCCGCAGCGAACGGGGGAATAAACGCCATTTTTTCAACGAAATCATCTCATTCTCTCAGCTCTGTCACGATGCTAACTGACTCGCCGGAAAGAGAAAAGCCCGGCAAGGGAGAATCCTGAACGCACAAGGAAAAAGCCGCAAGTGCGGTGAAACGCGCCCATAGGCCTGGCCTGCCGACGGCATGCGGCCTCGATAACATCAACCGGTGTGAAAGCAAGAGTGTGAGGATAGCGTCTGCGTTCGAGGGCATAGGCAACGAAATGGGGATAAGCGCAGCGTTGAGAAATGACATCGGGGCAAGAAACTTGCCCCAACGCAAGGAAAGTGTGGATGCCCTTAAGTCTCGTCCCCAGGGTGATGTAGCGCAGCGGCTGGCATCGAACAGGACGAATAGCATCCGTAAGTATCCAGGATTGATGAACCCTTCATCACAGTTGGATACAGGCGGTGCCTCACTCCACGTGTCGCCCGATGCTTGATAAAGCCGTTTGCACGGTCTGTTATCGGTTTGGTTGGACGATAGGCACCATTTCTTTGGCATCATTCAGAGGCTTATGAGGCGATTTGCCGTCTAATTACGGCGCCGTCATAAAAAGTTGAATGAGCAACCGACGAGAATAATGCACGTTACGTGCCAACTTTTCAATAAAAATAATAACAACATGATTTTATTAAAAAATAAAATTATACCAGTAAGTTTCTTTGCGCATCACGCCCCGATGAGCGATGAAAAAAACGCCGCGCTGTCGCCAAATGCAGACAACTAAAGCCAAACCCGATTACCACCAATAAAATCAATTAGTTAAATGTCTCCATTTAGCGACAGAGAAAATAGCGCCTGTCGCAAAATGCAGACACTGCCGCCAATCGCCGAACGCCGGCCATAAAAAAGGGCGCAATTGCTTGCGCCCTCTGTACGGTGGTGGCCGTCTTAGCCCAGTTGCTTACGGGCGTTGCGGAACATGCGCATCCACGGGCTGTCCTCGCCCCACTCTTCCGGGTGCCAGGAGTTGCTGACCGTGCGGAACACGCGTTCCGGGTGCGGCATCATCACCGTGGCACGCCCGCTGGCGCTGGTCACGGCGGTAATGCCGTTCGGCGAACCGTTCGGGTTAGCCGGGTAAGCTTCCGTCACCTGACCGGCGTTGTTGACGAAACGCAGCGCCACCAAACCGTGGCTTTCCAGCGCCGCCAGATGCGCCGCATCGCGCACTTCGACATGCCCTTCACCGTGGGAAACGGCGATCGGCATACGCGAACCGGTCATGCCCTGCAGGAACAGCGACGGGCTGGCCGCCACTTCCACCAGGCTGAAGCGCGCCTCGAAACGATCCGACAGGTTGCGCACAAAACGCGGCCAGTGTTCTGCGCCCGGGATCAGCTCGCGCAGGTTGGACATCATCTGACAACCGTTGCACACGCCCAGCGCCAGCGTCTGCGGACGGTGGAAGAACGCTTCGAACTCGTCGCGTACCCGCTCGTTGAACAAGATAGACTTCGCCCAACCTTCGCCGGCGCCCAGGACGTCGCCGTAAGAGAAGCCGCCGCAGGCCACCAGCGTATGGAAGTCCTGCAGATCGCGGCGCCCTGCCAGCAGATCGCTCATGTGCACGTCCACCGCGTCAAAGCCGGCGCGGTGGAACGCCGCCGCCATTTCAACGTGGGAGTTCACCCCCTGCTCGCGCAGCACCGCCACTTTCGGGCGAGCGCCCTTGGCGATGTACGGCGCGGCGATGTCTTCCTCCGGTGCGAAGGTCAACTTCACGTTCAGGCCGGGATCTTGTTCATCCTGCTTGGCCTGATGCTCCTGATCGGCACACGCCGGGTTGTCGCGCAGGCGCTGCATCTGCCAGGTGGTTTCCGCCCACCAGGTGCGCAGCGTATTGCGGCTTTCGCTGTACAGCGCCTTGCCGTGTTGGGTGATGACGAAACGATCGCCGGCCTGCACGCTGCCGATGTGATGCACGTTGTCGGTCAGTCCGTGCTGAGCGAACGCCTGCTTCACGTCGTCGAGACGTTCGGCGCTCACCTGGATCACCGCGCCCAGCTCTTCGTTGAACAGCACCGCCAGCGCATCGTCGCCGAGGCCGTCGAGATTGACGTCCACACCGCAGTGACCGGCGAAGGCCATCTCCGCCAGCGTCACCAGCAGGCCGCCGTCGGCGCGGTCGTGGTAAGCCAGCAGCGCTTGATCGGCCACCAGCTGCTGCATGGCGTTGAAGAAGCCCGCCAGCTGCGCAACGTTGCGCACGTCGGCCGGTTTGTCGCCCAGCTGGCGGTAAACCTGCGCCAGCGCGGTGGCACCCAGCGCGTTATGGCCGTTGCCCAGGTCGATCAACAGCAGCGCGCTGTCGCCCTTATCGGTGCGCAGCTGCGGCGTCACGGTGTGGCGCACGTCCTCCACGCGGGCGAAGGCGGTGATGACCAGCGACAGCGGCGAGGTCATTTCGCGCTGTTCGTTGCCTTCCTGCCAGCGGGTTTTCATCGACATGGAGTCTTTGCCCACCGGGATGGTGATGCCCAGCGCCGGGCACAGCTCTTCGCCCACCGCTTTCACCGCTTCGTACAGGCCGGCGTCTTCGCCCGGGTGGCCGGCGGCGGCCATCCAGTTGGCGGACAGCTTCACGCGCTTCAGGCTGCCGATTTCGGTGGCAGCCAGGTTGGTCAGCGCTTCCCCGACCGCCAGGCGGCCGGAGGCGGCGAAGTCCAGCAGCGCCACCGGCGCACGTTCGCCGAGCGACATCGCCTCGCCGTAGTAGCTGTCCAGGCTGGCGGTGGTGACCGCGCAGTCGGCAACCGGTATCTGCCACGGGCCGACCATCTGGTCACGCGCCACCATGCCGGTAACGGTGCGATCGCCGATGGTGATCAGGAAGGTTTTCTCCGCAACGGCCGGCAGATGCAGCACGCGTTTCACCGCGTCGGCCAGCGTGATGTTCTCACGCTGCACCGGCTGGCCACTCGCCTGCAGGCGGGTAACGTCGCGGGTCATTTTCGGCGTCTTGCCGAGCAGCACGTCCAGCGGCATGTCGATCGGCTGGTTGTCGAAGTGACGGTCGTTCAACGTCAGGTGCTGTTCTTCGGTCGCTTCGCCGATCACCGCATAAGGTGCGCGCTCACGGCGGCAGATCTCGTCGAACTGCGCCATCTGCGCCGGGGCAATCGCCATCACGTAACGCTCCTGCGATTCGTTGCACCACACTTCCAGCGGGCTCATGCCCGGCTCGTCGTTGAGGATATCGCGCAGCTCGAAGCGGCCGCCGCGGCCGCCGTCGCTCACCAGCTCCGGCATGGCGTTGGACAGGCCGCCGGCGCCGACGTCATGGATAAACAGGATCGGGTTCTGGTCGCCCAGTTGCCAGCAGCGGTCGATCACTTCCTGACAGCGGCGCTCCATTTCCGGGTTGTCGCGCTGCACCGAAGCGAAGTCCAGATCGGCATCGGACTGGCCGGACGCCATCGACGAGGCCGCGCCACCGCCCAGGCCGATATTCATCGCCGGGCCGCCCAGCACCACCAGCTTGGCGCCGACGGTGATTTCCCCTTTCTGCACGTGATCGGCACGGATGTTGCCGATGCCGCCCGCCAGCATGATCGGTTTGTGGTAGCCGCGCAGCTCAACGCCGTTGTGGCTGTTGACGCGCTCTTCATAGGTACGGAAGTAGCCCAGCAGCGCCGGACGACCGAATTCGTTGTTGAACGCCGCGCCGCCCAGCGGGCCTTCGGTCATGATATCCAGCGCGGTGACGATGCGTTCCGGCTTGCCGAAATCCTGCTCCCACGGCTGTTCAAAGCCGGGAATACGCAGGTTGGACACCGAGAAGCCCACCAGGCCGGCTTTCGGCTTGGCGCCGCGGCCGGTAGCCCCCTCGTCGCGGATCTCGCCGCCGGAGCCGGTCGCGGCGCCCGGCCACGGCGAGATCGCCGTCGGGTGGTTGTGGGTTTCCACCTTCATCAGGATGTGCGCTTCTTCCTGATGGTAATCGTACTTGCCGTTGTCCGGCGCGGCGAAGAAGCGGCCGACCTGCGAGCCTTCCATCACCGCGGCGTTGTCTTTATACGCCGACAGCACGTAGTCCGGCGTCTGCTCATAGGTATTCTTGATCATCTTGAACAGCGATTTAGGCTGCTGTTCGCCGTCGATGATCCAATCGGCGTTGAAAATCTTGTGGCGGCAGTGCTCGGAGTTGGCCTGCGCGAACATATAAAGTTCGATATCCGTCGGGTTGCGCCCCAAACCGGTAAAGGCATTCAGCAGGTAGTCGATCTCGTCCTGCGCCAGCGCCAGGCCGAGCCGGACGTTGGCCTGCTCCAGCGCGGTGCGCCCTGCGCCCAGCACGTCGACAGACTGATACGGCGCTGGCTGATGGTGCGCGAACAGCTGTTCGGCCTGTTGCAGCTCGCTGAAGACGGTTTCCATCATGCGATCGTGCAGCAGCGCGGCGAGCTGGCGCCACTGGGTTTCCGTCAGCTCGGGCGCCTTGACGTAGAACGCCAGGCCGCGCTCCAACCGCAGCACCTGCTGCAGACCGCAGTTGTGGGCGATGTCGGTAGCTTTGGAAGACCAGGGAGAAATGGTGCCCGGACGCGGCGTGACCAGCAACAGCCGGCCTTCGGGAGCGTGTTCGGCGAGAGAAGGACCGTACTTGAGCAGCCGCTGAAGTTTGGCGTGTTCTTCGGCACTGAGCGGTGCGCTAACATCGGCAAAGTGGACGTACTCGGCGTAGATATCACTGACGGGCAGGTGGGCGTCCTGGCAGCGGGACAGCAGTTTGGTAATGCGAAAAGCCGATAAAGCGGGCGAACCACGCAGAATTTCCATAATCAAAGTTCTCTCGTCTTCGAAGCGGCGGATAAGACGCTTCATTGGGCGCAACAGGGGAAAACGCGCGCCATTATAGAGAATCCTCGCCGCCGACGAAACCGTTTGCGTAGGGATTATTGATAAAAGCGTGCCGCACCGTCGAATTGTCATAACGTGTCAATAAAGTTGCACACTGGCGTTTTGTTGCGCAAAATGCCCCCCGCACTGGTGATTTAACCATGAGAAAAGTCGCGGTTGTCGTCGCCGGTGTACCTGTGCCACCACTGGATAACTATTTGAAACGTCTTAAAATAAACTACATCCTCATCGGCGTTGTCACCCTGCTTCTGGCTCTCGCGCTGTGGCCCAATATCACCTGGCGCAGCGGCCAGGGCGGGCAACTCCAGGAGATCATTTCCCGCGGCGAGTTGCGTATCAGCACGCTGAACTCCCCGCTGACCTATTTCAACACCAAGCAAGGGCCGGGTGGGCTCGACTACGAACTGGCGAAGCGCTTCGCCAACTACCTCGGGGTGAAGCTGGTGGTGATCCCCCATCAGAACATCAATGACCTGTTCGACGATCTGGACGATGACGACGCTGACCTGCTGGCGGCCGGCCTGATCTACAACCAGGAGCGCCTCAGCCGCGCGCGCACCGGCCCGGCCTACTAC
Organism: Serratia sp. CC22-02; assembly: GCF_900182895.1. NCBI lineage: Bacteria > Pseudomonadati > Pseudomonadota > Gammaproteobacteria > Enterobacterales > Yersiniaceae > Serratia > Serratia sp. CC22-02. The sequence goes on from NZ_FXUD01000007.1 coordinate 170,077, forward strand.
TCCGTTTCCCAACAGCTGGTGTACCGGCTGGGCACCCCGCGGCCAAAAGGCTTCGCCGACATTAAAGGCAAGCTGGCGGTCGCCTCCGGTTCCGCGCACGTCAGCACGCTAAAGCAGCTCAAGCAGGATAAATACCCGGATCTCGCCTGGGAGTCCTCCAGCGATCTCACCTCCAAAGAGCTGCTGGAGCGAGTGGCCGACGGCAAGCTGGACTACACCCTCGGCGATTCGGTGACCATCGCGCTGCTGCAGCGCATCCATCCGCAGCTGGCGGTGGCGTTCGACGTCACCGACGAAGAACCGGTCACCTGGTATCTGAAACGCGACGGCGACGACAGCCTGTACGCGGCGATGCTGGATTTCTACAGCCAGATGGTGGACGACGGCACCCTGGCGCGGCTTGAAGAGAAGTACCTCGGCCACGTCGGCAGCTTCGACTATGTGGACACCAAAACCTTCCTGTCGGCCATCGATTCGGTGCTGCCCAACTTCCGCCCGCTGTTCGAGAAGCACGCCAACGAGATCGACTGGAAGCTGCTGGCGGCCATCGCCTATCAGGAATCGCACTGGAATCCGCAGGCCACCTCACCCACCGGCGTGCGCGGCCTGATGATGCTGACCCGCGCCACCGCCGACGGCCTGGGGGTCAACGACCGCCTCGATCCGGAAGAGAGCATTCAGGGAGGCGCCCTTTACCTGCAACGGCTGATGGCCAAGGTGCCGGACAGCGTGCCGGAAGACGAGCGCATCTGGTTCTCGCTGGCGGCCTACAACATGGGCTGGGGCCACATGCTGGACGCGCGCAAGCTGACCAAGACGCAAAAGGGCAACCCCGACAGCTGGGTCGACGTCAAACAGCGCCTGCCAATGCTCAGCCAGAAGCGCTACTACCCGCAGCTGACCTACGGCTATGCGCGCGGGCGTGAAGCCTACAACTATGTAGAAAACATCCGCCGCTACCAGGTCAGTCTGGTGGGCTATCTGCAGGAAAAAGAGAGAAAGGCGGCGCAAGCGGCCGCCGAGCAAGAGGCGTTGGGGAAAGGCTACCCGACGGTGATGCCGGAACTGGCGCTCAACTACTGATTATTCCGGCTTATCCGCCGCCCGCTGCGCCAGCCTGAGCGCTTTTTTCTGTTCACGGCGTAGACGGAAGAAATTGCTCAGGGTGGCGGCGCATTCGTCCGCCAGCACGCCCGAGACGATCTCCACCTGATGGTTCATGCCCGGATGGCGCAGAATGTCCACCAGCGAACCGGCCGCGCCGGTTTTCTCGTCGGCGGCGCCATACACCAGCCGGCGGATACGGCTGTGCACCATCGCACCGGCGCACATCACGCAGGGCTCCAGCGTGACGTACAGCGTGGCGTTCAGCAAACGGTAGTTTTGCAGCACCGCGCCGCCCTGGCGCAGCGCCATGATCTCGGCGTGTGCGGTAGGATCGTGTCGGCCGATCGGGCGGTTCCACCCCTCGCCGATGACCTGATTGTCCAGCACCAGCAGCGCACCCACCGGCACCTCGCCCTCTTCCTGCGCGCGCAGGGCCAGCTGCAATGCCTGACGCATCCAGTACTCATCGTTATATTCAGTCATCGCATAATTCCTCGTGCGCTTTTGCGGCGGGCATTATACACACTAGCCTCCCTTTGTCGTAGCCGCCCGCCAATGGCTATACTGGCCGAATCAGCGTGTGATTCAGGGACCAGAAGCATGAAACTCAGTAAAAAGAACGCGGTCGTGGTGCGCAAGGCGCTGGACGGTTGGGTGGGAGAAGGCGCCTTGACGCCCGAACAACGGCAGCAACTGCTGCAGCATGTGGCCGTGCAGCCTTTCGACTGGCGGCGGCTGGCGCGCTATGCGTTTCTCGCCGCGCTGGCCTCGCTGCTGATCGCCGTCACCAGCCTGTTCGCCGACAGCGAACTGCTTGCATGGCTCAGCGGACTGTTCCGCTTCGACGCGCCGGTGCGCATGGCGATCGCCGGCGTACTGGCGGCGCTGGCCTACGTCTGGGCGCTGCGTCGCCGCCGGCGCCACCCGGAAAAACGCTACGGCAATGAGGCCGCGCTGTTTGTCGCCGTGTTGCTTACCGCCTGCGCCTTATGGCAGCTGGGAGTCTGGCTGGATAACGGCAGCGGCCGGGTTTCCGTGCTGCTGCTGTTCGCCGCGCTGCTGTACGGCGCGATCGGCTGGTTCAGCCGCTCCGGGCTGGTGTGGTGGTTCGCCCTGCTGTCGCTCGGCAATGCCTTCGGCGCCGAGACCGGCTACCTGTCCGGCTGGGGCGCCTACTGGCTCGGCATGAGCTACCCGATTCGCTTTATCGCCTTTGGTGCGGTGCTGATCGCCGCCGCGCTGCTGTTGCGGCCGCTGTTGGCGCAACGCGGCCTGCAGCGGGTGTCGCTGGCGATGGGCCTGCTGTACCTGTTTATCGCTCTGTGGCTGCTGTCTATCTTCGGCAACTACGGCGATCTCGACAGCTGGTACAGCGCGCGCCAGATCGAGCTGTTCCACTGGAGCCTGCTGTTCGGGCTGGCCGCCCTCGCCGCCATCTGGCTGGGGTTGAAGCATGACGACGCCATGCTGCGCGGCTTCGGGCTGACCTTCCTCGGCATTAACCTGTATACCCGTCTGTTCGAGTTTTTCTGGGACAGCATGCCGAAGGCGGTTTTCTTCGTGCTGCTCGGCCTGAGCCTGTGGGCGCTGGGGCATTATGCGGAGAAGATTTGGCAGCTGGGGCGCAAGCCGCACGACGTGACCGACGACTGATCGTGGTGCCGATAAAAGCAGAAAGGGCGGAATCTTCCGCCCTTGGTTTATTCCAGCTGCTGCAGCTCGCCCTGCTTGCTTACCCGCCAGCGGTGCTCGCAAAAGAACAGCAGCGGATTATCCTGCTTGCTGTCGCTGTAGCCGCTGTACAGCTTCAGCGGCGCACCGAGCCGCTGCTCGAGCTGCACCACTTTCTGGGCTCCCAGGCAGCGCAGGGTCAAGACCCAGCCGCCGCAGCGGCGCGTGATGCGGCTGCCGATCAACCGCACCCGCGGCAGAAACGCCGAATCGCGATACACCTGCTCCACCAGCCGCTCCGGCGAGCCGGTAATCAGCCACACTTCGGCATCGTGCTCCTCCAGGTACTGCCGCAGCCGCATTTGCACCACCGGAAATGCGGTCACCTTCTGGCGAAAGGCCTCGATAAACTGCCGCTCCAGCGCCTTGAGCTTCGCTTCGGAACGCCCAAAGGTGATCGCCCACAGCAGCAGGCTCATCGGCCAACGCGCGGCGCGCCCCAGCAGCATCAGCGCCAGACCGATCGGCAGCAGCAGCGGTATCACCAGCAACAGGTTCAGCGGTAAGCGGCGCAGCAGAAAACGCAAGAAACTGCCGAACATATCCTCCTGATGCAGGGTGCCGTCCAGATCGAAAAAGACCACGCGGCGCCCCTCTGCGGCCGGTTGTTGCTGCTTGTCGCTCAAACGCTACTCCTCGGGATCGTTGAACCCCATCATCCAGGTGAAGAGAAAACCGGCGATAATCGTAATCAGCATCCCCGCCAGATACAACATCACCTTACCTGAGACGATGGTCAACGCCAAAGGCAGCCCCGAAATGCCGAAGGTGATCACCGTCGCCACCTTCCAGTAGCTGATCAGCGCTCCGCCAACCGCACCGCCGAGGCAGGCGCCGATAAACGGCCGGCCCAGCGGCAGCGTCACCCCGAAGATCAGCGGCTCGCCGATGCCGAGAATGCCGACCGGCAACGCCCCTTTGATCACCTTTTTCAGCCGCGCATTGCGGGTTTTCAACAGCACCGCCAGCGCTGCCCCCACCTGCCCAACGCCGGCCATCGCCAGGATCGGCAGCAGCGGGTTGGAACCGTGCGCCTGCACCAGCTCGACGTGGATCGGTACCAGCCCCTGATGCAGGCCGGAGAGCACCAGCGGCAGGAACAGCCCCGAGAGCAGCGCTCCCACCAGCAGCCCGCCCTTGTCGATCGCCAGATTGGCGCCGTGGGCGATGGCGTCGGAGATAATGCCGCCGATCGGCTGCAGAATCAGGATCGCAAGCGAGGCGGTGACCAGCGTGGTCAGCAGTGGGTTAAGGATCAGTTCGACCGATTCCGGCAGCAGCGTGCGCAGGCGTTTCTCCACCCAGCACATCAACGCCACCACCAGCAGCACGGCGATCACCCCGCCGCGCCCCGGCTGCAGCGCCTCGCCGAACAAGGTAATCTGCGCCAGCGCCGGGCTGGAGAGAATGCCGGCCATCACGCCGCCCATTGCCTGAGAGCCGCCGAATACCCGCGCGGCGTTGACCCCGACCAAAATGTTCATGATGGCGAACACCGCGCTGCCGAAGATCGCCAACAGCCCCAGCACGTTCGGGTAGTCCACCGCCAGCTGGCCGGCGATGTCAGGCCGTTTCAGCAGGTTGATGATGCCGGTGATCAGGCCCGAGGCGATAAACGCCGGGATCAGCGGAATAAAGACATCGGCCAGTTTTTTCAGCGCGCCGCTCATCGGCGCAGCGTATTTTTGCTTGGCCTGCGCCTTGGTGCGGGCCGCGTCACCGACGGCGACGACGGGCTGCGCGCTACCGCTCAGCAATTCGCGCATGGCATCCACCACCTTGGCGGCGGCGCCTGGGCCAACGATAAACTGATGCTGCTCACCCTGTTTGATATAGCCCTTCACGCCGGGCAGCTGCCTGAGGGCGGCCAGATCCAGGCGCTGCTCGTCGCTGACCTCAACGCGCACCCGCGTCATGCAGTTCTCCAGTTTGAGGATATTGCCCTCGCCCCCCACGCCCGCCAGGATCTGTGTCGCCAATGCCGTTGTCTTGTCCATCGCCGCCCCCACCGTGAATTAACGCGCCAGCGCCGCGCGCAGGTAGCCGTCGTGCCGCTGCAGCCGCTGCTGCGCCTCTTCAGCGCTGACGCCGGCCAAAAGCATCAGGATCGCCGGTTTGACTTCGAAGCCGGTCTGCGCCAGCGCCGCCTCCGCCTGAGCGCGTTCGGCGCCGGTGGCCTCCACCACGATGCGGCAGGCGCGATCCACCAGTTTGACGTTGGTGGCCTTCACGTCCACCATCAGGTTCTGGTAGACCTTGCCCAGCTTGACCATCGCGCCGGTCGACAGCATGTTGAGCACCAGCTTCTGCGCAGTGCCGGATTTCAGACGCGTCGAGCCGGTCAGAGCCTCCGGCCCTACCACCGGCGAGATCGCCACCTGCGCTTCGTGCGCGATCGGCGAATCCGGGTTGCAGGAGATGGCCGCCGTCGGGCAGCCCAGCCCGCGCGCATAGCGCAGTGCGCCAATCACATAAGGCGTGCGCCCGGAGGCCGCCAACCCCACCACCATATCGACGGCGGTGAGGTTAAGCGCCCGGAGATCGGCTTCGCCCAAAGCTTCGTCGTCTTCCGCCCCCTCCACCGCTTTAAGCAGCGCGCCCGGCCCGCCGGCGATCAGCCCCACCACCACGCCGTGCGGCACACCGAAGGTCGGCGGGCACTCGGAGGCATCCAGCACGCCCAGGCGGCCGCTGGTGCCGGCGCCCAAATAAATCAGCCGCCCACCAACCTTCAACGCCGCCGCCGCCAAATCGACCGCCTGCGCGATCGCCGGCAGCACCTTTTCGATCGCCTCCGGCACCTTGCGGTCTTCCTGGTTAAAGCAGCGGACCATCTCCAGCGTCGACATCTCATCCAGCCTCATGGTGGCCGGGTTGCGGGTTTCCGATACCAGTGCGCCTAAGTTCATCTGTTCACCTTTGAATTTTTAATTCACAAAATTAAATCAATATTTGAATATTTTATTCAACAAAGCGAGCGCTATTTGCTATTTTAACGACGAGCTCACAAAAATTTTCACCGCGCGTTTTCGCCGCCTGCGTGGCAAAATGGCCGCTGGTTTCCAGGGAAAGATCAATGAGTACCCTTCTGCGCATTCGCCAGATGTATCCGACACTGGCGCAAAACGACCGCAAGCTGGCGGATTTTTTGCTGAACAACGCCGAGCAGGCGCGCCATCTCAGCTCGCAAAAGCTGGCCCAGCTGGCCGGCATCAGCCAGTCGAGCGTGGTGAAGTTCGCCCAAAAACTGGGCTATAAAGGTTTCCCGGCGTTGAAGCTGGCGCTGAGCGAGACGCTGGCCCAGCCGCAGGCCGAGCCGGTCGTGACCGTTCACAACCACATCCTCAGCAGCGACACGCTGAAAACCGTCGGTGAAAAGCTATTGGCGGAAAAGCAGGCGGCGCTGCGCGCGACGCTGGACATCAACAGCGAAGAGCGGCTGCATCAGGCGCTGGACATGCTGCGCCAGGCGCGCCGGGTAATGCTAATTGGCATCGGCGCTTCCGGGCTGGTGGCCAAGGATTTTTCCTTCAAGCTGCTGAAAATCGGCGTGATGGCGGTGGCCGAAGCGGACATGCACGTTCAGCTGGCGGCGGTGCAGGCGCTGGACAAACGCGATCTGCTGCTGGCTATCTCCTTCAGCGGCGAACGGCGTGAAATCAATCTGGCGGCGGAAGAGGCGCGCCAGGCCGGCGCCAGGGTGTTGGCGCTGACCAGCTTTTCTCCCAACGGCCTGCAGCAGCGCGCGGATCACTGCCTCTACACCATCGCCGAAGAGCCCCACACCCGCAGCGCGGCCATCTCTTCCAGCACGGCCCAGTACGCTCTCACCGATCTGCTGTTTATGGCGCTGATTCAACACGATCTCGATCATGCCCGCGACCGCATCAAGCACAGCGAACAGTTAATGAAAAAGTTGGTTTGAGGCGTATAATGGCGGCCGATAAAACGCCGCCAGCTCAATTATTTCCCTTCTCTGCATTCGAAAAATAATGTGCGGGCGGTGACTCGCTCAATTATCAATCAATAATTGAGCATGCATGGACAGCATTATTTAACGATACCATTATGAATACACACACTGTTATTTTAGATAAGTTGCGGCACTCCGTGGCTCACCCGACCCTGCGCACTTTTTTATTTTACGCCATTATTGCTTTGATATTAATCAAAGCGATGGGATACAGCGGTGGAAAAGGCATTGATATTCTTTTTATTGCACTTATCTTGTTATTATTATCTATCCATTCGCTTACCCGTTACGGCCTGATTATTCCGTTTATTCTGCTGTGCGCACTGTATGCGCCGGTCGGGGCCATATACGGTTCCCCATCAGCCGTCGTGGTGTCAGCCCTGCTGCAATCCAACCCGATAGAGGCAAGGGAGTTTTTGCAAACCCTCCCGGTCAGCTGTTATCTGTTGCCTATCGCCATTCTGGTTACGCCGGCCATTCTCGGTCGATTTATTTGGCGACACCCCCTGTCAAAGAAAACAATATTGATCGCATTGGGCCTGCTTACGGCGATTATTATCGCCAGAGCATTCAGCGGTGGGTTGAGCAATCTCAGATTGCCTGACTTCTTTTTATCCACTTATTCGGCTTACCATCAATACCAACAGCAGATTGATGAATTAAACACCGACGCTTCAGCACCAAACCGCTGGTCGCTTACCGCCGGCGTACCAACGAATGAGAACTATGTCATTATCGTCGGCGAAAGTATGCGCAGGGATCATATGTCCTTATTTGGTTATCCGGTGTCCACTACACCGTTTCTGGATAATGCCAAGGGACGGTTTTACAGTAACTATATTTCCACCGCGCCGAATACGTTCGAATCGCTCCCCCGCACGCTGGCTTTAAGCAACGGCCACAACATTGCCCTCGGAGATAATATCATCACCCTGGCAAAAGCCGCCGGCCTCAATACCCACTGGCTGTCCAATCAGGGCATGTTCGGGCAATTCGATACGCCGGTATCAAAAATCGCCATGTTCAGCGATAACCATTACTTCCTGAAGAAAGGCGACTATCAATCGCGCAACACCGATGATGATGCGCTGCTGCCAATATTTGACCAACTATTGAGCCGCCAGGGGCAAGGCAACCTGTATGTGCTGCATCTGATGGGCTCGCACGCCGACTTTTGCGCGCGGCTTAACGGCGAACCGCCGAGCGTCGAGTCGCCGAATAAGGAGCTGGCCTGCTACCTCTCTACCTATCGCAAGACTGATCGTTTTATCGAGCAGGTTTATCAAAGTCTGAAACGGACCGGTGCGCCGTTTAAACTGTTCTATTTCTCCGATCACGGTCTTTCCCATAAGGATATCGGCGGCATACGTTCTCTGCGTCACAGCGGCGATACCCGGCAGAATTACCAGGTGCCGTTGCTGGTGCTGAGCGATCGCGACCAACAACACCAGATCATTGATGATCCCTTGAGCGCGTTCGATTTTATCGGGTTGTTTGCTCAAGAGGCGGGAATACGGGTTGCTCATCCGGAGGTGATGCCGACGATGCGTATGGCGGATACCGATAAGCGCTGGGTGTTTGACGGGCAGAGAAGGGTTGATTTCGATCAGTTGGCTGACGACCCACCTGAGTTACCCTAAGCGGTAAGATGACGAAAAAACGCCCGCCGCGCGGCGATTCTATGATAGATTGCGCGCCAGCCCGAGCACACCGATGGAAAGATAACTGACAATGGCACTGCTGATTACCAAGAAATGCATCAACTGCGACATGTGCGAGCCGGAATGCCCGAACCAGGCGATTTCGATGGGCGATGAGATTTATCAGATCGATACCGATCGCTGCACCGAGTGCGTCGGCCATTATGATACGCCGACCTGCCAGCAGGTTTGCCCGATCGACAACACCATCATCACCGATCCGCAGCATCGCGAGAGCAACGAACAGCTGTGGGACAAGTTCGTGGTGCTGCACCACGCCGATCGCATTTAATCCGCCGCAGGACTGACAAGGGCGCCACAGGCGCCCTTTCTATTTTCAGCTTTCGACGATCACCGTCGCGCAGGCGTAGCGCCGTTCGTCGGCCAGCGAAACGTGGATCGCGGCGACCCCCATCTCCCCGGCCAGCTCGGCGGCGCGGCCGTGCAAACGAATATTCGGCTTGCCCAACGCATCGTTGAACACTTCGAACTGGTTGAACGCCAGGCCGTTGCGAATGCCGGTGCCGAACGCCTTGGCAGCGGCCTCTTTCACGGCGAAACGTTTGGCCAGAAAGCGAATCGGCTGCTGGTGCTGCTGATACAGCGCCCACTCGGCGTCGCTCAGCACGCGGCGTGCCAGACGATCGCCGCTGCGCTCCACCACCGCTTCGATACGCGCCATCTCGACGATGTCGGTACCCAGCCCGAGCACCGCCATTACCGGCGCGCTTCCCGCATCAGCACTTTCATGTCGGCAACTGCGGCCGGCAGCCCGCACATCACCGCCTGGCCGATAATTGCATGGCCGATGTTCAGCTCGTGCATTTCCGGCAGCGCGGCAATCGGCTGCACGTTGTGGTAGGTCAGGCCGTGGCCGGCATTGACCTTCAGCCCCTTCTCGGCCGCGTAGGCGGCGGCTACCGCGATGCGGCGCAGCTCGGCCTGTACCGCCAGCTCGCCCTGGGCTTCGGCGTAGGCACCGGTGTGAATCTCGATATAAGGAGCGCCCACCGCCACCGCCGCGTCGATCTGGCGATGATCGGGATCGATGAACAGCGAGACCAAAATGCCCGCCTGCGCCAGGCGCTCAACCGCCACGCTCATTTTGTCCAGCTGGCCGGCGACGTCCAGGCCGCCTTCGGTGGTCACTTCTTCACGTTTTTCCGGCACCAGGCAGCAGAAGTGCGGCTTCAGCTCAATGGCGATGTCCAGCATCTCGTCGGTCACCGCCATCTCCAGATTCATGCGCGTCTGGATGGTCTGGCGCAGCAGGCGCACGTCGCGGTCAGTGATATGGCGACGGTCTTCGCGCAGATGCACGGTAATGCCGTCGGCCCCCGCCTGTTCGGCAATGAATGCCGCCTGAACCGGATCCGGGTATTGGGTTCCGCGCGCGTTACGTAACGTGGCGATGTGATCGATATTGACGCCCAGCAGCAAATCAGCCATGACAACCTCTAAATACGATTTTCAGTGCCAGCAGTTTACACGCGGGCGCAGGGCGGCAAAAGGGGAAAAGGTCAGGCGTCGTCGACCGGCGTATTCGGCTGTTTGCGCACGAACTGGCGGAACAGTTCGCGGCTCTTCAACGGCTTGCCGCCGAGGTAGGGTTTCAGCGCCATACGGGTGAAACGCTTGGCGGCGCGCAGCGTCTCGGCATCGGGAAACTGCCGCTCCGCCAGCGCGCGCAGTTCGCGCCCGGTGAAGCTGTAATGATCCACCACCAGGCTGGCGATAAAGCCTTTCTCTTCGCGGTAACGATAGGTCATGGCATCATCCACCGGCAGGCCGCTGCCGGCGCAGTGCAGGAAATCGAGGCCGTAGCCCAGGTGGTGCAGCAAGGCCAGTTCGAACTGACGCAGCGCCTGCTCCGGCGAGCTGTCTTCCGCCGCCAGCGCCTGCAGGCATTGCAGATAGTCGAAGAACAGCACCGAGTAGTTGGTTTCCTGCTCCAGCACGCGCGCCAGCAGTTCGTTCACGTACAGGCCGCTGTAAAGCATCATGCCGCTGAGGGGTAAACCGAGGGAGACCGCTTCGGCGTTGCGCAGCGTTTTCACTTCGCCGCGGCCGCCCCAGCGCACTAACAGGGGGGTAAAGGGCTGCAGGCAACCCTTCAGATTGGAACGGCGGCTGCGCGCGCCTTTCGCCAGCAAGCGCACCCGCCCATGACCTTCGGTAAACAGATCCAGCATCAGACTGGTTTCACTGTACGGCCGCCCATGCAGGACGAAAGCGCGCTCCCAGCCGTCCACGGATCGTTACTTCAGATCGTCAACATAGCCCAGGCTGCGCAGCGCACGTTCGTCGTCCGCCCAACCGGATTTCACTTTCACCCACAGCTCGAGATGCACTTTGGCGTCGAACATCTGTTCCATGTCCTGGCGCGCTTCGATGCCGATGGTTTTGATCTTGGCGCCTTTGTTGCCGATGACCATTTTCTTCTGGCCTTCGCGCTCGACCAGGATCAGGCCGTGCACATCGTAGCCGCCGCGATCGTTAGCCACGAACTGTTCGATTTCCACCGTCACCGAATACGGCAGCTCTTCGCCCAGGAAACGCATCAGCTTCTCGCGGATGATCTCGGACGCCATAAAGCGCTGGGAGCGATCGGTGATGTAGTCTTCCGGGAAGTGGTGTTCCGCTTCCGGCAGCAGCTTGCGCACGATGCCGGCGATGATGTCGACGTTCATCCCTTTCTCGGCGGAGATAGGCACCACGTCGAGGAAGTTCATCTGCTGGCTGAGGAACGCGATGTGCGGCAACAGCTTGGATTTGTCGGTGACGTTATCGACCTTGTTGATCGCCAGCAATACCGGGCAACGCAGGCTGCGCAGCTTGTTGACCACCATTTCGTCGTCGGCGGTCCAGTTGGTGCCTTCGACCACGAAGATCACCAGTTCGACGTCGCCGATCGAGCTGCTGGCCGCGCGGTTCATCAAGCGGTTGATGGCGCGTTTTTCTTCGATGTGCAGCCCTGGGGTATCGACGTAGATCGCCTGATAGGCGCCATCGGTGTCGATGCCCATGATGCGGTGACGGGTCGTCTGCGGCTTACGCGACGTAATGGAAACCTTCTGCCCCAGCAGTTGGTTCAGCAACGTCGATTTGCCCACGTTCGGGCGGCCGACGATGGCGATAAACCCGCAGTGTTGTTTTACTTCGCTCATTCAAGCTCCAGCTTTTTCAGCGCTTGTTCCGCTGCCGCCTGCTCGGCTTTACGGCGGCTCGAGCCGGTGCCCACCACGGGCTCGCTCAAACCACTCACCTGGCAGTGGATGGTAAACTCTTGGTCGTGCGCTTCACCGCGAACCTGCACCACCAAATAAGAAGGCAACGGCAGATGACGCCCCTGCAAAAACTCCTGCAAACGGGTTTTCGGGTCTTTCTGCTTATCACCGGGGCTGATTTCGTCCAACCGGCTGCGATACCAGTCCAAAATCAGACGCTCGACGGTCTGGATGTCGCTGTCCAGGAACACGCCGCCGATCAATGCCTCCACCGTATCCGCCAGGATTGACTCGCGGCGGAACCCACCACTTTTCAATTCGCCCGGCCCCAGCCGCAGACATTCGCCCAGGTCAAACTCGCGCGCCATCTCCGCCAGCGTGTTGCCGCGCACCAGCGTGGCACGCATGCGGCTCATATCGCCCTCGTCTACGCGAGGAAAGCGGTGATAGAGCGCATTGGCGATGACAAAGCTCAGAATCGAGTCACCCAGAAACTCAAGACGTTCATTGTGTTTACTGCTGGCGCTGCGGTGAGTCAAAGCCTGCAGTAAAAGCTCCTGCTGTTGAAAAGTGTAGCCCAGCTTCCGCTGCAGCCTGTTTATTACGATGGGGTTCATGAGTTACCAATAGATCAAGAATGCGTCAAAAACTTGCAGCATACGGAACAGGCCTGCTTCGCCGAAAGCCGATCCAAAGCTGTTTCGTTTGCAGTGGCTCCCAGCAGGAGCCAACTTTTTATCGCTCGAGAAAGTATTCTACAACGAGTGGAAACATAATGCTGTGTTTATATCCCCTTAATCTTTCACGCCGCAGTAGGCTGCGGCGTGAAATAGACAGAGAATAAGTCAGCGATTAATGAATGCCGCCGATCCGGCTGAAACGCACGCCGGTAGGCCACTCACCTTCCTGCTTTTCAAAGCTCATCCAGATGGCCGTGGCTTTACCCACCAGATTTTTCTCCGGCACAAAGCCCCAGTAGCGGCTGTCCGCGCTGTTGTCGCGGTTGTCGCCCATCATGAAGTAATGCCCGGCCGGCACCACCCACTCCGCCAGCGGTTTGCCCGGCTGTTGGTAGTAAGCGCCCACCTGATCCTGCGTGCCCGGCACGGTCAGGATGCGGTGGGTCACGTTGCCCAGGCTCTCCTGACGCTCGCGCAGACGAATGCCGCCCTGCGGCACGTTGTCGTTCAGCGGGATTTGGTAGAAGCCGTTGCTGGCCTCGCCCATGCCGCTGCGGCTGAACAGCTGCACGAAGTCGCTCGGCTGGGCGTCCGCATAGGTCACCGCCAGCGCGGTATCGCAGGACTGCCCGCTGTTGCAGGACGGCTGCACCGTGACGCGCTTATTCACCGGATCGTAAGTAATACGGTCGCCCGGCAGGCCAATTACACGCTTGATATAATCCAGCTTCGGATCCAGCGGATATTTAAATACCGCAATATCGCCGCGCTTCGGATGGCCGGTTTCAATGAGCGTGGTCTGGGTAATCGGATCTTTAATGCCGTAGGCATATTTCTCCACCAGAATGAAATCGCCAATCAACAGCGTCGGCATCATTGAGCCTGACGGGATCTGGAACGGTTCGTAAATAAACGAACGCACCACAAAGACCAGCAACAGCACCGGGAACACCGATGCGCCAGTCTCTACCCAACCAGGCTGCTTCGCCACTTTCGCCAGCGTTTTATCGTCTACGGCGCCCGCGGTCTGCTCGTTGACCGCCGCGATCTTCGCGCGGCGGGCCGGCGCCCATTTAAAGCGCTCGAAGCACCAGATGATCCCGGTGACCAGGGTGGCCAACGCCAGGATCAGGGCAAACATATTCGCCATGCAAACTCCCTCGTTTCGCGAACTCGTCGCGGTTACTTGCCGTCTTTACCAACGTGCAGAATGGCCAGGAACGCTTCCTGCGGCAGCTCGACGTTGCCGACCTGCTTCATGCGTTTCTTACCGTCTTTCTGTTTCTGCAGCAGCTTTTTCTTACGGCTGACGTCACCGCCGTAGCATTTCGCCAGCACGTTTTTACGCAACTGCTTCACGGTGGAACGCGCGATGATGTGCGTGCCGATCGCCGCCTGAATCGCGATGTCGAACTGCTGACGCGGGATCAGATCTTTCATCTTCTCCACCAGTTCACGGCCGCGATACTGCGAGTTGTCGCGGTGGGTGATCAGCGCCAGCGCATCCACGCGCTCGTTGTTGATCAGCACGTCCACGCGCACCATGTCGGAAGCCTGGAAGCGCTTGAAGTTGTAATCCAGCGACGCATAACCGCGCGACGTGGACTTCAGGCGGTCGAAGAAGTCGAGCACCACTTCCGCCATCGGGATTTCATAGGTCAACGCCACCTGGTTGCCGTGGTAGACCATGTTGGTCTGCACGCCGCGCTTCTCAACGCACAGGGTGATGACGTTGCCCAGGTATTCCTGCGGCATCAGCATGTGGCATTCGGCGATCGGCTCGCGCAGTTCCTGGATATTGTTCAACGGCGGCAGCTTGGACGGGCTGTCGACGTAGATCACTTCTTTGCCGGTGGTTTCCACTTCGTAGACGACCGTCGGCGCGGTGGTGATCAGATCCAGATCGTATTCACGCTCCAGACGCTCCTGAATGATCTCCATGTGCAGCAGGCCGAGGAAGCCGCAGCGGAAGCCGAAGCCCAGCGCAGTGGAGCTTTCCGGCTCGTAGAACAGGGAGGCGTCGTTGAGGCTCAGTTTGCCCAGCGCATCGCGGAAGGATTCATAGTCGTCGGAGCTGATCGGGAACAGACCGGCGTACACCTGCGGCTTCACTTTCTTGAAGCCCGGCAGCGCTTTATCCGCCGGCTGACGCGCCTGCGTCAAGGTATCGCCCACCGGCGCGCCGAGGATGTCTTTAATCGCACAGACCAGCCAGCCTACTTCGCCGCAGTTCAGCACGTCGCGATCGACCTGCTTCGGCGTGAAGATGCCCAGGCGATCGGCGTTGTACACCTGGCCGGTGCTCATGACCTTGATCTTGTCGCCCTTGCGCAGCGTGCCGTTCTTGACGCGCACCAGAGAGACGACGCCCAGGTAGTTATCGAACCAGGAGTCGATGATCAGCGCCTGCAGCGGCGCATCCGGATCGCCCTGCGGCGGCGGGATGTCGCGCACCAGGCGCTCCAGCACTTCGGGCACGCCGACGCCGGTTTTGGCCGAGCAGCGCACCGCATCGGTAGCGTCGATACCGACGATGTCTTCGATTTCCTGTGCGGCGCGATCCGGATCGGCGGCCGGCAGGTCAATCTTGTTCAGTACCGGCACCACTTCCAGATCCATTTCGATCGCGGTGTAGCAGTTGGCCAGCGTCTGGGCTTCTACGCCCTGACCGGCATCCACCACCAACAGCGCGCCTTCGCAGGCCGCCAGCGAGCGGGAAACTTCATAGGAGAAGTCAACGTGGCCGGGGGTGTCGATAAAGTTGAGTTGATAGGTCTGCCCATCCAGCGCCTTATAATCCAGCGTCACGCTCTGCGCTTTGATGGTGATGCCGCGCTCGCGCTCCAGATCCATGGAATCGAGCACCTGCGCGGCCATTTCACGGTCGGACAAGCCACCGCAGATTTGGATAATGCGGTCAGACAGCGTCGACTTACCGTGGTCAATATGGGCAATAATGGAGAAATTTCGTATATGCTTCATTATAAAAGTTTTTCTGCCTTGGTATTTCTGAATTACTCGCCTATAGAAACCCGCATGGACCTAAAGCGACAGTGAATGGGTTAGGCCGTCTTGCACCTGAATCGCTGCATTCTACATGCCACACCACTGAAAACCTAGCGATCGGTGCAGTGAAGGCATTCTATTATGCGCAGCTAAATGTTACAGGGCACCCCGGCGGGTGAAAACAGATGTTAACGCGGACGATACGGCCTGAACCCAAGGCTTGCAGGTGCTTCGTGGCCGTCAAACTCCGGCACTAATACATAACCGGCCGCAGCGCAATAAACCCTCTCCGAAATTATAAGAAAAGAATATTTGGATCAACCTCTTAGAATTCCATTTCGCCCCTCTGCCTTTAGGAAAAACCCCATATACGCCACCACCGCCCCTCGGATAGAAAGGGCGTGAACTCCGCGACAAAACATTATTCCGGGCACTACATCGGCAGCCCACCGGGGTTCAGCAGCATATCTGCGTACGTTGATTGGAAGGTGCATATGATCGATAAAGGGCAAATGCTGAGCCGGCACGATTTTTCGAAGGTCAACTGGGGCATTCTGGCGGCGGCGGCGCTGCTGTTTAGCGTGGGGGCCGCGCTGTTGGTGCTGCCGCTGCTGAGCAGCATTGATGAGAGTGAAGTCATCACGCTGTTGCAGGCCGGCGCGGGCACGGTTTTACTCGGCTGTACGCTGCTGGCGCTGCGGCACTATCTGCGCCCGACGCTGACCTATCGCCTGTACGAGCACGGCGTGCGGGTCTTTGACGGCCACCATCACAAAGAGCGCTTCATCCCGTTTGAGAAGATCGGCGACATCTATCGCTTTCGCGGCGGCAAAGCTTTTGGCGGGCTGTTTGACGTCACGGCGTTCCGCGCCGGCGCGGATCAGCCCTGGTGTACGGTTTTCAGCAACGTCGCCCATTCGTGGCGGCTGGCGGACGTGATCGTTGACCAACAGCTGCAGCAGCGCGGGCCGCTGGCATTGAATGCGCTCTATCAGGGGGAAGTGGTGCCGTTTCACACCGTTGAGGGCGACGCACGCTGGCTGTGGCAGCTGCTGCTGGGCAAACGGCAAGGTACGCCGACTGAAACGCTGCGGCTAAGCGCCACCTTGCTGGCCACGGAACGGGGAAACGTGCCGCTCGAGCAGATCCGCGCGGTGGAAAACCATCCGCAGCTCGGCATCCGTTTGCTCGACGGCCAGGGAAATGTGCTGTTCGCGATTAACTACGATTCGCTGCTCAGCGCCGATCTGTTTATCGCGCTGTTGGAGCATATGATCCACAACCGCATCCCCGCCTATCACAACCCGGCGATGACGCGGCCGTCGGTTTAAATCAGCGGGGAGTTTTCCGCCTGCATGCGCATCGCGGTAGGCGGCAGCCCAATCTGCAGCACCACCGGCTGGTAATCGGCCTGCTCGCCCAGACGCCGGGCCAACCGGCGCGCCAGCATAAAGGCCGCCCCGCCGCCCAGCACGGCGCCGACTGCCGCCGAGGCGTCGCTGTCGAAACAATATTGCAGCAAGGTGCCGCCCAACATCATGCCCAGCAGCGGCGTCAGGTAAACCAGCATGGCGGAGCGCAGCAGGCTGCCCTCCGCAATGCCAACCTCGACACGCTGCCCCGGTTCGAGCGGCTGATCGATATGCACCTGCAGCTGATGCGCGGTTTCCGGCACCAGCTCGTTCAACGCGCGCGCGCCGCAGCCGGAGCGCGCGGTACAGCTGCCGCAACCGGCCTTGGGTTCACAGCGCAGCAGCGCTACGCCCTGTTGCCACGAAACCACCGTGGCCCACTCTTTCATCATTACGGCGATACCTTGAAAGAAATGCTGTCGGCGATGCGCTTGGCCGTAGACGGCGGCAATTCGCCCACGATAGTGATTTCGTTGCCCGCGCGCACTTCGGTCTGAATGGTACGGCGCCCCTGACGGTAGTATTGCTGCCCGGCTCCGCTGCCCGCCGGGCTGACGTTGACCGAGAAGCTGAACAGACCGTCGCTGTAAAGCCGGGATTCGACCGGCACGGCGACATTCGGTAATTTGCGGCGATTGCGCGCCACCTCGTCCACCCCGGCCGGCAGCCAGCCGGTGCTCCAGCTGAGCTGGACGTTTTCCACCGCCGGTAGCGACAGTAGCGGCGGCAGGTTGGCTTTGAGCAGCCCCTGCATCGCGCCCTGCACGTCGGCGCCGACCGCGAAGGAGATCACCCGATATTGCTCCAGCGTTTCGCCGTCGCGATCGAGCAGATCCACCCGCAGCGGCAGCTTGGTGTCCTCGTCCATCCAGACGATGTAGCTGTAGCGGGAACCGTCGCGCGCCACCACGCGCAGCACTTCACACGGCCGATCGGCGATGCGGGTGCTGCCCACGGAGATGAAGTCGTAGTACTTGGCCAGACGGGTGAAATCGGCATAGACGATCGCCGGCAGCGCATCGACGATGTGATCGCCGGTGAGCGTGAACGGCTCCAGGCCAGGCTCGAAGTAGCTGATCCCGCCGCCGCGCTGCAATACTTCGCGGCGCGGGCCGTCCATATGCAACAGCTGGCCGAGCGGCACGTTGCCGATCACCGCATGGCGATAGCGCAACGACTCGATTCCCTGCTTGCTGATGCTGATGTAGGCGAGCTCGTAATTGAGAGAACGGCTGGCGCTGCTCATCTGTTGCAATAACGCCCCGGACGCAGTTGGCTGCGCCGGGGCGATGCTGGAATAGAGCAGGCTGCCCGTCAATAAACAAACGGAGAACCAGATTTGCTTCATTACTGCTGTTGCATTCCTAAAGACTGAGTTCCGGGAACCTGAATGGCAGCCTGTTGTGGGTTGCTTTGTTCAAGCTGCAGCTGATCCGAATGCAGGCGACGTTGCAGTTCATAGTCCTGCAGCATGGCGTTGATACGCTTGCGCTGTTCCTGCACCTGCTGCTGTTGGCCGCTGCCGGTGGAGAAGCTGTCGGCCGGGACGCCCAGGCTGACCGGTGAGGCCTGGCCCATGATCGGCAGCGTGGTGAAGGCCGGCGATTCGGACGCGTTCGATGACGCAGCAGGTTGGTTATAGTGCTGTACGCCGACGATCACCGCCAGCGACACGCAGGCCGCCATACCGATTTGCGTAATCTGGCTCGCCCAAGGACGCACTTTGTCCCAGAACGGCATTTTCTGCCAGGTGTGAGGCTGCGGCTGAGATTCCTGAACGGCGGAAGGCACCAGCCGGGCGGGTTCTTTCTCAAGTGCAGCGGCTACGCGATCGGCGATGTCGAGATGCATCACTTGCCCGACATCACCTCGCAGTGTGTCACGTATCAGGTGATAGCTCTGCCAGCTTTGTTGAAGCGTTCGATCTTGCGACAGAGAACTCAACAGCTCGCTGTCGAACGATTCACCATCCATCAGAGCGGAAAGCTTTTCTTTCTGCATGCCTAAGTACCCTTCCTGTGCCCGCCATTGCTAACGCTGGATCAGCGGTTGAACTTTATTATCGATAGCTTCCCGGGCGCGGAAAATACGCGAACGTACGGTTCCGACCGGGCAATCCATGATGGCAGCTATCTCTTCGTAGCTTAGACCATCCAACTCCCGCAGGGTAATCGCCATGCGAAGATCCTCAGGGAGCGACTCAATGGTACGGAAAACTATCTGTCTCAGCTCTTCTGACAACATTAAGTTCTCAGGGTTCGAAATTTCTTTCAGTGCGCCCGCACTTTCGTAATTTTCCGCATCGTTGGCGTCCACATCACTGGATGGCGGACGGCGCCCCTGAGCAACCAGATAATTCTTTGCCGTGTTCACGGCGATTCGATACAACCAGGTATAAAAAGCGCTGTCGCCACGGAACGATTCCAGTGCGCGATAGGCCTTGATAAACGACTCCTGCACCACATCGGGCACATCGCCCTGCGGTACATAGCGGGAAACGAGACTCGCCACCTTATGCTGATAGCGCACTACCAGTAGGTTAAACGATTTCTGATCGCCCTTTTGGACCCGCTCGACCAGAACTTGATCCGTTAACTGCTCGCTCATCCGAGGTAAACTCTCCCCAAATCCGTCTCCACGCGTAAAATTGTACTGCCAGCCATACATTATTTTCCTGAGCAAGCACTCGCTTGGAGTTCATATAGAACACGAAGTTCCATATCGCCATTGTTTTTTCTGTTGATGTCGCCCTATCCGTGGCTTTTGCCCGGACAGTTAGGCTAACATGAAATTCACTCTTCTTCTGCACACATCATACGTTATGCAACCATCATCTGAACATGTTAGCGATGTACTGATCGTCGGCAGCGGCGCTGCGGGCCTGTCACTGGCGCTGCGCCTGGCGCAGCATTGCAAGGTTACCGTTCTCAGCAAGGGGCCGCTCAGCGAGGGCGCCACCTTTTACGCCCAGGGCGGGATCGCCGCGGTGTTCGATGAGACGGACAGCATTGCCTCACACGTTGATGACACTTTGATTGCCGGCGCCGGCCTATGCGACAAAGAGGCCGTCGAATTCATCGCAGGCAACGCGCGCCACTGCGTGCAGTGGCTGATCGATCAGGGCGTGCTGTTCGACACCGAGGTCAACGCGCAGGGCGAGGAGCATTATCACCTCACGCGCGAAGGCGGCCACAGCCATCGCCGCATTCTGCACGCCGCGGACGCTACCGGTAAGGAAGTAGAGACCACGCTGGTGGGGAAAGCAAGCGCTCACCCCAATATTTGCGTGATGGAGCGCTGCAACGCGGTTGACCTGATTACCTCGAACAAAATCGGCCTGCCGGGCACCCGCCGAGTGGTGGGCGCTTACGTCTGGAACCGCGAGCTGGAGCGGGTGGAAACCTACCGCGCCAAAACGGTGGTGTTGGCCACCGGCGGCGCAGCCAAGGTATACCAATACACCACCAACCCGGACATCTCCTCCGGCGACGGCATCGCCATGGCCTGGCGCGCCGGCTGCCGGGTCGCCAACCTGGAGTTCAACCAGTTCCACCCGACCTGCCTGTTCCATCCTCAGGCGCGCAACTTCCTGCTGACCGAAGCGCTGCGCGGCGAAGGGGCTTATCTGAAACGCCCGGACGGCAGCCGCTTTATGCCGGATTTTGACCCGCGCGGCGAACTGGCCCCGCGCGATATCGTCGCCCGCGCCATCGACCATGAAATGAAGCGCCTGGGCGCCGACTGCATGTACCTGGACATCAGCCACAAGCCGGCGGAGTTCATCACCCAGCACTTCCCGATGATCCACGAGAAGCTGCTGACGCTGGGCTTCGATCTGACTCGGCAACCGATCCCGATCGTCCCGGCGGCGCACTACACCTGCGGCGGCGTGATGGTCGATCAGCACGGCCGCACCGATCTCGACGGGCTGTACGCCATCGGCGAGGTCAGCTATACCGGCCTGCACGGCGCCAACCGCATGGCGTCGAATTCGCTGCTGGAGTGCCTGGTGTACGGTTGGTCGGCGGCGGAAGACATTCTGCAGCGCCTGCCGTTCATTCAGCAGGCCAAACAGGTGCCGCACTGGGATGAAAGCCGGGTGGACGATGCGGACGAACGGGTGGTGATTCAGCACAACTGGCACGAGCTGCGGCTGTTCATGTGGGATTACGTCGGCATCGTGCGCACCACCAAGCGGTTGGAACGCGCCCTGCGCCGCATCAACACGCTGCAGGCGGAAATCGACGAGTACTACGCTCACTTCCGCATCTCCAACAACCTGCTGGAGCTGCGCAATCTGGTGCAGGTGGCCGAGCTTATCGTGCGCAGCGCCATGGCGCGCAAAGAGAGCCGCGGCCTGCACTACACGCTGGACTATCCGGATCTGCTGCCGAAAGCGCTGCCGACCATTTTGCAGCCTTAACCTCTGCGACAGGGCGCCTAATCGGCGCCCTTTTCTTTTCAGTAGAACAGGTAGAAGTCGGCGATCAACCGGCGGAAATCGTCGGTATAGCTGCCATCGGCCTGCTTGATCGCCAGCGCCTGCTCCCGCAGCGGCGTTTCCCGCCGCGTCAGCGCCAGCAGCACCCGGTGCAGCGGCGTATCGGCCCGATCGCTGACGTTCACTTTCGCCGCCGTCTGCCAGCCGCTTTGCTGCGCCAGACGTTCGAATTCGGCGCCGATGTCGTGCGGCAGCACCACGCAGAACGTTCCCTGTTCCGCCAACAGCTGTGCCGCACAGGCCAACAGCGCATCGTGCGTCAGGGTTTCGGTGTAGCGCGCGTTGTGGCGCGCCTGGTCGCGGCAGGCCACCGCCGGCTCGAAATAAGGCGGATTACTGACGATCAGATCATACTCAGCGGCATGCTGCTGCGCATAATGGTGAATATCCTGCGCATGCACGCGGATGCGCTGCGGCCACGGCGACTCCGCCGCATTTTCGCGCGCCTGGCCGGCGGCGGCTTCATCCAGCTCCACCGCGTCAATGGTCACTTCGTCGCCGCTGCGCTGCGCCAGCATCAGCGCGATCAGCCCGCTGCCGCTGCCGATGTCCAGCACCCGGCGCGCCTGCCCCAGCGGCGCCCAGGCGCCGAGCAGCACCCCGTCGGTGCCCACTTTCATGGCGCAACGATCGTGGGCGACAAAGAATTGTTTAAAGGTAAAACCCCCGCGGCGCGGGGTAAAATCGGCTTTCGATCGCTTGCTCACACTCACCACCTGGCTATAAAACTGGCGTAGCATAAGGCAATCTGATCGACGGGAAAAGAGCGGCTTTCCGCTTAAATAGGTGAAGATCGCGGCCAACCCGTCTATAATCGGCGCCCCAAGTAGAGGTAGACCATGACAGCAACCACTTTTTCCGAACTCGAACTCGATGATCGCCTGATCGACGCGCTGCGCGACAAAGGCTACGATCGCCCCACCGCCATTCAGGCCGCTGCGATCCCGCCGGCGATGGACGGGCGCGACGTCTTAGGTTCGGCTCCGACCGGCACCGGCAAAACCGCCGCCTTCCTGCTGCCCGTGTTGCAGCACCTGCTGGACTTTCCACGCAAAAAATCCGGCCCGCCGCGCGTACTGATCCTGACGCCAACGCGTGAACTGGCGATGCAGGTCGCCGATCAGGCGCGTGAATTGGCTGCTCATACCTCGCTGGATATCGCCACCATCACCGGCGGCGTCGCTTACATGAACCACGCGGAAGTGTTCAGTGAAAACCAGGACGTGGTGGTTGCCACCACCGGCCGTTTGCTGCAATACATTAAAGAAGAGAACTTCGACTGCCGCGCGGTGGAAACCCTGATCCTCGACGAAGCCGACCGCATGCTCGATATGGGCTTCGCGCAGGACATCGAAACCATCTCCGCCGAAACCCGCTGGCGCAACCAGACGCTGCTGTTCTCCGCCACGCTGGAAGGCGAAGCGATCCGCGAATTCGCCGAGCGCATCCTGAAAGAGCCGGTGGAAGTGGAAGCCGATCCGTCGCGCCGCGAACGCAAAAAGATCCTGCAGTGGTACTACCGTGCCGATGACGTGCAGCACAAAACCGCGCTGCTGATCCACCTGCTGAAGCAGCCGGACGTGCAGAAATCGGTGATCTTCGTGCGCAAACGCGAGCGCGTGCACGAGCTGGCCACCTGGCTGCGCGAAGCAGGCATCAACACCTGCTATCTCGAAGGCGAAATGGTGCAGGCCAAACGCAACGAAGCGGTCAAACGCATGATGGATGGCCGGGTTAACGTGCTGGTCGCCACCGACGTTGCCGCACGCGGTCTGGATATCCTCGATATCACCCACGTGTTCAACTTCGACATGCCGCGCACGGCGGACACCTACCTGCACCGCATCGGCCGTACCGGCCGCGCCGGGCGCAAAGGCACCGCCATTTCGCTGGTGGAAGCGCACGACCATCTGCTGCTGGGCAAAGTGGGCCGTTACCTGAATGAGCCGCTGAAAGCGCGCGTGATCGATGAGCTGCGGCCGAAAACCAAGGTGCCGAACGAGAAGAGCAACGGCAAGCCATCGAAGAAAGTGCTGGCCAAACGCGCGGAAGATAAAGCGAAGAACAAAGAAAAGGCCAAGGTGAAAGTGCGCCACCGTGACGCCAAAAACGTCGGCAAACGCCGTCAGGCGAAGGCCAAACCGGCCGGCGACGCGGAATAACCCCCGCTGCCTAAGAAAAAACCGCCTGTACAGGCGGTTTTTTTATGGGCGTTTACGGCTGCGCGTAGTGCGTGGCCAGACGGTGCCCCTGCAGCCATTTATCCAGTTCGCGGAACTGTGCCTTCAGTTCGTCATTCTGCAAATGCGCCGGCGTTTGCGAGAAGTAAAACTGGAACGCGACGCCCTGCTGGTTGCGCGCCCGGGCATCGGCCCCGGCCTGCAACAGCAACAGCGCCAGGTGCGGCGCGTTAATCTTCGCCGCCAGATGCAGCGGGGTATCCCCCAGCCGATCGCTCAAGGTGGTGTCCGCCCCGGCCGCCAGCAACAGCCGCAGTTGCTCTTCACGCCCGGCCAGCACCGCCGCCGCAAGCGGCGTGGCGCCGGTAACGGCATTACGCACGTTCACCTGCGCCCCTTCGGCCAGCAAAAGCCGCAGGTACTGCGCGTCTTGCAGCATCGCCGCGGTGTGCAGCGCGCTGTTGCCGTCCAGCCCCGCCGCCGCCGGGTCGGCACCGAGATCCAGCAACGCCTGCACGCTATCCGGCTGCTGCGAAAGCACCGCCCACTGCAACAGCGTGACCTGCCGATCGCCCCGCTCGCGCAAACGATCCTGCGTGGCCTGCGCATGGATACCCTGCGTATCACCGCGCGCCACCGCCTGAGCCAGCGCCAGATTGCTGCGGCCGTCAAACGGCGAAATCTCCTGCCCCATCTGTTGCTCCTTAGCCATCATCAGTAAACCGGTCACCGCGACCAGCGCCAGTAAGGCTATCGCCAGCGCCCGCCGCAAGCGACGCCCTTCAGGCATTGGCCTTCGCCTCCCACGGCTTTTGTTCCGCCATCGAGCTTATCACCTTGTCGATGCCGTGCGCCGTCAGGCTGCGATCCAGATGCTTGCTCGGCCGCCAGTCATCGATGCCGGTCAGGGTATCGTTGTTGGCCAGGGTGATGTTGTGGCCGATGGCGTCCGGGATCAGCGAGGTCGACTCCTGGGTGCTGGTCAGCATGTCATATTGCTCGCTGTAGCGGCGAATACCGCCGGCTTCGGCATCTTTCTTCGCCGCCGCCGGATCGATGCCCAGGCGATTCAGGGTGTAATCCGAGACCCCGGCCGCGTTGAAGGTGACCGCGACCGTGCCGGTCGCCAGCGCCGCCGTGGCCGCCAGGCCGCCGCCAAGCGAATGGCCGGCGATCACCAGCGCATCGCCGAAGGCCGCCTTGGCGCTTTTGGCAGCGGCAACAGCCTGATTGTACTGCACATCGTCATAGCCCGTCGCCTGCCGCACGTTGCTCAGCCAATCGCGCCAGTCGTTGGTGCCGGCGAACGCCAACACATACTGCTTGTCGTTGCTGTAAATCCCAGCCTGGAAACCGCTGCCCACGTCGTGCAGGCTGGCGGGATCGATGCCGAAACCGAGCAGCGCGCTGTCGCTCAGGCGGTTGAACCCGGCGGCACCCTGGCCAGTGAGTGAGTAAACGTCCTTGGCCAACAGCGCCAACGCATAATCCCCCTCCTGCGATTGCTGCCCCCGCGTCACGCCCGGCGCTGCCGCCGCCGTCGGTGCCGCCGCTGAGATATCGCCGACCAGCGTATTCAACAGATTCTGCGCGTTCAGCGTGTTCTGAGAGGGAGAGGCCACCGGCGCCGGATTTGCCGGCGCTGCCGCGGGCTGCGCCGCCGTCGCCGTCTCGGCAGCGGCGCGAGGCGTAGGGATCGCGGCCACCGGGGATACTGCAGAGGTAAAACTTAAAGGCATACTCATGCCGACTCCTTGTCGATAGACTTTTTATTGAGCACCTGAATAGGTGCTGATTTAGCTATCGGCAGGTCGGATGAGTTCTGTATTAGAAATGCTTATCTTTGTACAGAATGTGATCCGCGTTCGGTTTTCGGCCGCCAAACGCCAGAAAGGGAGCCGAAGCTCCCTGATTGACTGCGCCGCAAATTACAGGCTTTCGGTAAAGGTGCGGGCGATAACGTCGCGCTGCTGTTCCGGCGTCAGGGAGTTGAAGCGCACCGCATAGCCGGACACGCGGATGGTCAGCTGCGGGTATTTTTCCGGGTGCTTGACCGCGTCTTCCAGGGTTTCGCGACGCAGCACGTTGACGTTCAGGTGCTGACCGCCTTCCACGCGCACGGTCGGCTGCATTTCCAGCGGCACTTCACGGTATTCGATCTGGCCCAGGTCGCTCACCGCGACAACCTGATCTTCCGCGTAGTTGGCCTTGGCGCACACGCAGCGAGCTTCCGCTTTTTCATCGTCCAGCAGCCAGAAAGAATTCACCAGCGCCTGGTCATTCGCTTTGGTAATTTGAATACCGGTAATCATTATGTTGCCTCCGTACAAGGGCGTAAAAATTCACGTCGTGAGAAAACCCAATTCTGGTTTCGGCCATTTGGTAAAACCATTGTTGTCTTGTTGTTCTGTATACCAGCCTGACCGGGGCAGTTCCTTGATTAAAGTCAATTTTTACCGGGTAGGCACAGGGCGTGAAGGGGCAAATTTATGTTTTATATCAATTTTCCCACCGCGGCAAAAACCAATTATTTTTGTAAATTTTCAAAAATAATTGCATAAGACACGGCGGCGAGAAATGAAAAGCGGGTTTCGCTGTGCGTGCCGAAACGGTAAGCTATAGCCCATGAATTGCTAAAGAAAACAAAGGAGAGCGTTTATGGCCACCTCCCTCACCTGGCATGACGTGATCGGCAAAGAGAAAGAGCAGCCCTATTTTGTTGAAACGCTCGCCTTTGTTGCCGCTGAACGCCAGGCCGGTAAGACCATTTATCCACCGCAGAAGGACGTGTTCAACGCTTTCCGCTATACCGAGCTGGCGGACGTCAAGGTCGTCATCCTCGGCCAGGATCCGTATCACGGCCCCAATCAGGCGCACGGCCTCTCTTTCTCGGTGCGCCCCGGCGTGCCGGCGCCACCGTCGCTGGTGAACATGTATAAAGAGCTGGCGACCGACATTCCCGGCTTCGAACGCCCGGATCACGGCTACCTGCAAAGCTGGGCCGAACAGGGGGTGCTGCTGCTCAACACCGTGCTGACGGTGGAAGGCGGCCGCGCGCACTCGCACGCCAACCTGGGCTGGGAAACCTTTACCGATAAAGTGATCGCCGCCCTGAACGAGAACCGTGAAGGCGTGGTGTTCCTGCTGTGGGGCTCGCACGCGCAGAAGAAAGGCAACTTTATCGACCGCAACCGCCACCATGTGCTGAAGGCGCCGCACCCGTCGCCGCTCTCCGCGCACCGCGGTTTCCTCGGCTGCCGTCATTTCTCGCAGGCCAATCAGCTGCTGGAGCAGCAAGGGCTCACGCCGATCGACTGGATGCCGCGCCTGCCGCAGGCGTAGCACAGAGACAAAAAAGGCACCCTCGGGTGCCTTTCTTTATGCGTTGCCGGGGCGATTACGCCTTGGCTTTGGAGACTG
This sequence comes from Serratia sp. CC22-02, assembly GCF_900182895.1. Classification (NCBI taxonomy): domain Bacteria; kingdom Pseudomonadati; phylum Pseudomonadota; class Gammaproteobacteria; order Enterobacterales; family Yersiniaceae; genus Serratia; species Serratia sp. CC22-02. The sequence goes on from NZ_FXUD01000007.1 coordinate 197,014, forward strand.
CAACCATCGCCGGACGCAGCAGGCGGCCGTTCAGCGTATAGCCTTTCTGCATCACCATCATCACGTGGTTCGGTTGATGATCGGCGGATTCCATCATGCTCATCGCCTGATGCACTTCCGGGTTAAACGGCACGTTGACGTCGCCGACGATTTCGATGCCGTACTTGCGCACCACGTCCAGCAGCGATTTCAGCGTCAGCTCGATGCCTTCGATCATCGCGGCCAGTTCCGGGTTGTTTTTATCCGCCAGATCCAGCGCGCGCTCCAGGTTGTCGATCACCGGCAGCAGATCGCCGGAGAATTTCTCCAGGGCGAACTTGTGCGCTTTCTCGACGTCCAGTTCGGCGCGGCGGCGGATGTTTTCCGCTTCCGCTTTGGCGCGCAGCAGGCTGTCGCGCTCGTGCTGCTGAGCTTCCGCCAGTTGGGCTTCCAGTTCGGCGATACGCGCATCGCGCAGATCGACGCCTTCCGCCGCTTCCGGCAGCGTATCATCGTGATGAGCGTGTTGTTCCATTTCTTCCGAGACTTGCTCGTTTGGCGTCTTCTGTTCTTTACTACTCATGAATGTCTCCGCGTTTTAGCATTAATCTCGCAACTTGGCTTATTATGGGGATCAAAACCGGGGTTTCAAGTCAACCGGTCACAATGTGGGGCATAAACGGGTCCCGGTGAGGAAAATCACAACAAATGAATAAAAAATTCGCCTGTATTGGCATTGTTGGCCACCCGCGTCACCCTTCAGCGCTGGCAACCCACGAGATGCTGTTCCACTGGCTGGTCGCCCGCGGCTATTCGGTGATGGTCGAACGCCAGATCGCCCATGATTTGGGGCTGAAAGACGCCGTGACCGGCAGCCTGGCGGATATCGGCCAGCGCGCCGATCTGGCGGTGGTGGTCGGCGGCGACGGCAATATGCTCGGCGCCGCGCGCGTGCTGGCGCGTTACGACATCAAGGTGATCGGGGTCAACCGCGGCAACCTCGGCTTCCTCACCGATCTCGATCCCGACAACGCCCTACAGCAGCTGGCGGACGTGCTGGAAGGTGAGTACATCGACGAACAGCGTTTCCTGCTGGAAACCATCGTGCATAAAGAGCACCAGCAGTGCCGCATCAGCACCGCCATCAACGAAGTGGTGCTGCACCCCGGCAAAGTGGCGCACATGATCGAATTCGAAGTGTACATCGACGATCGCTTCGCCTTCTCGCAGCGCTCCGACGGCCTGATCATCGCCACGCCGACCGGCTCCACCGCCTACTCGCTCTCCGCCGGCGGGCCGATCCTCACCCCGTCGCTGGAGGCGATCGCGCTGGTGCCGATGTTCCCGCACACTCTCTCCGCCCGGCCGCTGGTGATCAACGGCGACAGCACCATCCGCCTGAAGTTTTCGCAGATCGGCAGCGATCTGGAGATCAGCTGCGACAGCCAGATCGCGCTGCCTATCCAGGAAGGCGAAGAAGTGCTGATCCGCCGCAGCGATTTCCACCTGAATCTGATTCACCCGAAGGACTACAGCTATTTCAACACGTTAAGCACCAAGCTGGGCTGGTCGAAAAAATTGTTCTAAAATCTGCGCCGGCCACTTTACTGTATATAAAACCAGTTTATACTGTATGAAATTACAGTTATGTGTTTATACACAGGAAGGTTCCCATGCTGGCGCAATTAACCATCAGCAACTTTGCTATCGTTCGTGAGTTGGAAATCGATTTTCAACCGGGTATGACGGCGATCACCGGTGAAACCGGCGCCGGCAAATCCATCGCCATCGATGCGCTGGGGCTGTGCCTCGGCAACCGCGCCGACGGCAACGTGGTGCGCCTGGGAGCCGCCCGCGCCGACATCTGCGCCCGCTTCTCGCTGGCGGACACCCCGTCTGCGCGCGAGTGGCTGGAACAGAACCAGCTGGACGACAGCAACGAATGCCTGCTGCGCCGGGTGATCAACGCCGACGGCCGTTCGCGCGGCTTTATCAACGGCACCGCCGTGCCGCTGTCGCAGCTGCGCGAGCTGGGGCAACGCCTGATCCAAATCCACGGCCAACACGCCCATCAGCTGCTGCTCAAACCGGAGCACCAAAAAGCGCTGCTCGACGCCTACGCCGACGAACCCGCCCTGCTGGCGGCGATGAGCCAGGCCTACCAACGCTGGCACCAGAGCTGCCGCGAGCTGGCGCACCATCAGCAGCAGTCCATCGAGCGCGAAGCGCGCAAGCAGCTGCTGCAATACCAATTGAAAGAGCTGAACGAATTCGCGCCGCAGGCCGGCGAGTTCGAACAGACCGACGCCGAGTACAAGCGCCTGGCCAACAGCGGCCAGCTGCTGACCCTCAGCCAGCAGACGCTGCAGCTGCTGGCCGACAGCGACGAGAACAACATGCTCAGCCAACTCTACAGCGCCAAGCACCTGCTGCTCGAGCTGGCCGGGCTGGACGACAAGCTCAGCGGCCTGCTGGACATGCTGGAAGAGGCCTCTATCCAGATCAGCGAAGCCAGCGACGAGCTGCGCCACTACGCCGATCGCATGGATCTCGATCCCAATCGCCTGCACGAACTGGAACAGCGCCTGTCGCGCCAAATCAGCCTGGCGCGCAAACATCAGGTTGCGCCGGAGGAGCTGCCGCAGCTGCATCAGCAGTTGCTGGATGAACAGCAGCTGCTTTCACAGCAGGAAAGCGACCATGAACACCTGAACGAGGCGGTCACCCTGCATCACCAGCAGGCGCTGGCGCTGGCAGAGCAGCTGCATCAGAAACGCCTGCACTACGCCGCCGAGCTGACCACGCTCATTACCGACAGCATGCAGGCGCTCTCCATGCCGCACGGCAAGTTCAACATCGATGTGCGTTTTGAGCCGCAGCATCTGAGCGCCGAAGGGGCCAGCCGCACCGAGTTCTGCGTCTCCACCAACCCGGGGCAGCCGCTGCAGCCGCTGGCGAAGGTCGCCTCCGGCGGTGAGCTGTCGCGCATCGCGCTGGCCATTCAGGTGATCACCGCCCGCAAGATGGAAACCCCGGCGCTGATATTCGATGAGGTGGACGTGGGCATCAGCGGCCCGACTGCCGCCATTGTCGGCCGCCTGCTGCGCCAGCTCGGCGAATCCACCCAGGTGATGTGCGTGACCCACCTGCCACAGGTGGCCGGGTGCGGGCATCAACACCTGTTCGTCAGCAAGCAGACCGACGGCACGGTCACCGAAACCCAGATGGCGCCGCTGGATAAGCGCGCCCGACTGCAGGAGCTGGCGCGCCTGCTCGGCGGCAGCGAAGTCACCCGCAATACGCTGGCGAACGCCAAAGAACTGCTGGCGGCATAAAAAAGCTCAACTTTTTCACTTTCCTGCGGTCTGACAGTGACGCTGTTGACCCGAAAGATATCTAAAGTGCGGCGCGGCGGCGATTCGAAGCCTCCTCAACGGCCTGAAACAGGCCAAGCGCTTGAGGTGCTAAAAGAAAGCCAACGCGTCGCAACTTGAAAGATGAAGGGTATAAAGGTTTCCAACTGCCGCAAGGTCTATTATCATCGGCATCCTATGCCCTAAAGGAATGTGATTACTATGCGCTGTAAAACGCTGACTGCCGCCGCTGTAGTTCTTGTGATGCTGACTGCAGGCTGTTCTACTTTTGAAAAGGTGGTTTATCGTCCTGACATCAACCAGGGGAACTACCTGACGTCGACCGACGTGGCGAAAATTCAGAAAGGGATGACCCAGCAACAGGTCGCTTACACATTGGGCACCCCAATGCTGCAAGACCCGTTCGGGACTCAGACGTGGTTCTATGTGTTCCGTCAGCAGCCTGGCCATGAAGACATCACCCAGCAGACGCTGACGCTGACCTTCGACAGCGCAGGCGTGTTGACCGATATCCAAAACAAACCGGCGCTGACCAAGTAATCGGCGCCGCCCGCTCTTCCGGCCCATGAGGGGGCATGATGTTCCTCATGACAGTCGCAGGCTGCAACGCGGAAGAGAAAATCAGTTTCAGATAAAAAAATAAGGCGCTATAAGCGCCTTATTTTTTTGCCTTTTCTGCCCGTTGCCGGCGCAGCTCTTTCGGATCGGCTATCAGCGGCCGGTAGATCTCCACCCGGTCGCCGTCGTTCAGCGTATCGCCCAGTTTGGCCGGGCGGCTGTAGATGCCGATTTTGTTGCTCTTGAGATCGATATCCTGGCGCAGCTCCAGCAGGCCCGAAGCCTGGATCGCCTGCTCGACGCTGCTGCCCTCGGCCAGTTTCACCTTGCGCAGGTACTGACGCTCCGGCAAGGCGTACACCACCTCGACCTGGATGTCAGACACTGTAGACCTCTTTCGCCCGCTGGGTGAATGCCTGCACCATGCTGCCCGCCAGCTCTTTGAACACCTTGCCGAACGCCAGCTCTATCAGTTTGTTGGTGAACTCGAAGTCCAGGTGCAGCTCCACCTTGCAGGCCTCTTCGCTCAGCGGCGTGAACTGCCAGCCACCCATCAGCTTGCGGAACGGACCATCGACCAGCTGCATATTGATGCTCTGGTTATCCAGCAGCGTATTGCGCGTGGTGAAGGTCTTGCTGATACCGGCCTTGGCGACGTCCACCGCGGCGGTCATTTCGTTGGAGGTAGCGTTAAGCACCCGGCTGCCTGTGCAGCCTGGCAGAAAATCGGGATAAGAATGAACATCGTTAACCAACTGATACATCTGCTCGGCGCTGAACGGCACTAATGCAGACCGACTGATCTGGGGCATATCATTTCCTGTGAGACATAAAACGTACAGATAATACCATTTATCTGGCGGCAAACAAAAAATCTGCTAAGGGATGGGGGCGCCAAAAATGCGAAAAATTGCGCAGGTGCTGAACGGGAAAGGATTTCTTTCGCTGAAGCATCCAGTATAATGAACGCACTATGACAAAGAAAAAAGCACACAAACCCGGTTCCGCCACCATTGCTCAAAACAAGCGCGCGCGTTTCGAATACTTCATTGAAGAAGAGTTCGAGGCGGGCCTGTCGCTGCAAGGGTGGGAAGTTAAATCGCTGCGTGCAGGCAAAGCCAACCTCAGCGACAGCTACGTGACGTTTCGTGACGGTGAAGCCTATCTGTTTGGCGCCACCATCACCCCGCTCAACGTGGCTTCGTCGCATGTGGTGTGCGATCCGACGCGTACCCGTAAACTGCTGCTGAAACGACGCGAGTTGGATACCCTGCTCGGCCGCGTCAACCGCGAAGGTTACACCGTGGTGGCCTTGTCCCTGTATTGGAAAAATGCCTGGAGCAAGATCAAGATCGGCGTAGCCAAAGGCAAGAAAGAGCACGACAAACGCGATGACATCAAAGATCGCGAATGGCAGACGGCGAAAGCCCGTATCATGAAGCACGCCAATCGTTAAGCCGCTGGCTTATCGAGGTAAACTTCTGGTATACTGCACAAAGTTACTTGGGGCTGATTCTGGATTCGACGGGATTTGCGAAGCCCTAGGAGCATGCCGAGGGGCGGTTGGCCTCGTAAAAAGCCGCAAAAAAATAGTCGCAAACGACGAAAACTACGCTTTAGCAGCTTAATACCCTGCTTAGAGCCCTCTCTCCCTAGCCTCCGCTCTTAGGACGGGGATCAAGAGAGGTCAAACCCAAAAGAGATCGCGTGGACGTCCTGCCTGGGGCTGAAGCGTTAAACTCAATCAGGCTAGTCTGTCAGTAGCGTGTCCATCCGCAGCTGGCCGGCGAATGTAAAGATTGGACTAAGCATGTAGTGCCGACGGTGTAGTAATTTCGGACGGGGGTTCAAATCCCCCCAGCTCCACCAAATACGTCGCCAGTGAACCAGATAGACCCGGCGATAATAGCGAAAAAGCCCACAACTTCGGTTGCGGGCTTTTTTGTTTTTGTCGTATTCCGAAGGCTCGCCCCACGGCCCGGGCTCCCCCGAGCCGATGCAGGCTAGTGATCCAAATAAAGGTAATGCAGCCAGCTGGTCATGCGCAGCAGCACTTTGCGCATCACGGAGACGTGCTCGAAGTGCCCGGTATACACCGCCGCCTGGGCGCTCACGCCGTCGGGCAGATGATCCAGATCCGGGTTGGCCGCCAGGTCAATCATCACGTACACCCCTTCCCGGCCCGGCGTGGCGCTCAGGCCCTGCAATGCGCCGCTGGCCTGGTAGCTGCCGTCCGGTATCGCCGGCAACACCCGGCTTACGGTGCCGCCATAAACCTGCCCCGGCAAGCCGTTGAACACCACCTCGGCCTGGTCCCCCTGCGCCAAGCGCAGGATGGCGTTCTGACGGAACACCGCCACCACCTGGCGCTTTTGCTGCGGGATAAAAATCATCACCGGCTTGAACGGCAGGCGAACCGCCGCCGTGCCCGGCCGCGCCAGCACCTGCGTGACATAACCGTCGCTCGGCGCGCGCACCACCGTTTGTTCCAGGTTGTAGCGCGCTTCGGCAATCTGCGATTTCAGGCTGGCTATCGTGGCGTCTTCGCCGTCATAGCGCCCGGACAACCGCGCCTGTTCCTGCTGGAACTGGGCTTTCGCCGCCTGCAGCGCGGCGGATTGCGCCTGGTACTGCTGCTGCGCATGGCTGACGTCCTGCTCCGAGAACGGGTTGACTGGCATCGCCGCCCCTTTCGCATAGCGCTGGTAGTCCTTGCGGGCACGCTCGTACTCCGCATTAGCCCGCTGCACGTTGGCGGCGGACTCGCTGAGCGCCGCCCGGCGCGTTCTGATCTCCGCCTCTGCCCCGGCCAGATCCGCCTCCAGCCTGGTGAGCCGCGCGCGGTAGCGGCTGTCGTCGAGACGGAACAGCACCTCGCCTTTGCGCAGCAGCACGTTGGTTTTCTCCGTCACCTCAACGATCATGCCCGAGACCTGCGGCACCATCGGCACAGAAACGGCAATTTTCTGCGCCCGATCGCTGTACGGATGGTTGTAGTTCATCGTCAAAATCAAGGCGCCGACGATAAATATTCCGCCAAGCACCGCAGTCGGCACGGTCCATTTATTAACCGGAATGCGGAACAGTTTAAATACGCCGTAGCTCAGCGCCACGTAGCTGAGAATAATGAGCAAATCCATAGGCTACGCTCAACTTACCGTAGGGCCGGAAACCGCCGTCGGCTTTTCCTGCAGGCGTTGCAATTCGGCTTCGAGCAGCGCAATTTGCGCCTGCAGGTCCGTTGAAGGTTCTGCCTTCTCACTCATGCCCCAACCGCGTTCCGGCCGATAGAGTGTGGCCCAGATCCACAGCAGTGGCCAAATAGCGTGCAGCGTAAACAGGCTGACCCAGCCGGCGACGTGAATCGCATCTTGATGCGGGTGCTGGCGCTTTTTGGCCAGCAAATAGGGAATGTCATGAATAATAATGACGCCGTAGAATAAAATCAGGAATACCGCAATCAGTACGCCTAAAGCAAAATAATTAAGAAACATGTAAAGCCCTGATTGGTCATAGCGGAAATAAACGAGGTTTATAGCGTGTTATATTGTCTAATATCGTTGGCGATGGTATCGATGGCATTCTTCACGTCGGTGACTTTAAGCTGCGCTTTCTCGTTATTGAGATTTTCCCCTGAAGCCTTGCGCACCACTTTAATGACCGGCTGATTAGTCGCCGCATCGATAAACTCGCCTTCCATATAGACCGCACTCTCCATGGTGCGGTGCCCGGTTACGCTTTGCGTCGCGGCGATCAGCAGGGTGATCGGCAAGACTTCATAGATCTGCAGCCCTTTCTTCTGCGTGTCGATCGCCGTGATGGCGCCGCGGAAAATCAGGGTATGCTCGCGCGGCATATCCACCAGCGTAAAGTGGGTACCCATCGCCTGCTTAAACTGCTGGTTGGTGTAATTCAGGATATTGTCGAGTGCGCGCTGGCTCACCATCTCGCTCGGTTTCGGCCGCGGGAAATAGATCATCGGTTGATAAACCAGATATTGATAACGGGAAAAATCGACGTTCTTATCCTTCCAATATAAAACGTCTTTGCCGGACGCGGATTGACCTTTATTGATATCGTTATAATTGGTCAAAAAGGTCGAGTACTTTTCTTTTTCGGTCACGGCGGAAGAACACGCGGCCAGTAATAACAGCGCAGGCAAAATAACCGCTCTTGTCACTTTCATTGACGGGTTTCTCTTTATTTTGGTGGATAGCAAATAATCAAATCGAATGATACCCACCCGTCCACGATAAGTCATATGACAATGCCGCCAAAGGTGTATATCATTTTTGATATACAAACTCACAAGAGCCGGCCAATGAAAGAGAAAGACTTCCGCATTGAAGAACTCAGGATTGTCCGCATCATTGCCGAAACGGCAAGCGTCAGCAAAGCGGCGCAGCGGTTGGATATGCCGCAGTCTAACGTGTCGCGCGCCCTCACCGCGCTGGAACGGCGGCTCGGGCTGGAACTGTTCCTGCGCGGCCCGCGTACCCTGGCGTTGACCGAATTCGGCGAGCAATTCTTACGGCGCGCCTCGCAGTTGCTGGACGAACACAGCGAGCTGCTCGATATGTCCGGCACCTATAAACGCAGCCTGAGTGGCATGGTCACGCTCGGCGCGCCGATCGGCATCCACGCTTTCCTGGCCCGTTATTTACTGCCGCCGCTGCTGCACGCTGCGCCGGCGTTGACTGTCGATCTGGTGACCCGCAACCCCGACGAACGCGAGAAAAAGTACGGCGCAGTATTCGACAGCGACTGCGATTTGCTGATCAGCTTTTTCCAGCCGCAAAACGAAAGCCTGATCGCCAGGCCCTTCACCCGCTTTCGCGTCGGGCTGTTCGCCGCGCCGGATTACATTGCCCGCTCGCCGCTGACAGCGCTGGATGAACTGCCGCAGCATCGCTGCATCACCTTGCGCATGCTGGGCGGCATCCGCAATACCTGGAGCGGCTACAATGCGCAGGGGGAATTGGTACAGGTCGAGATCGGCGGCGCCAGCGTCTGCGATAACATTCTGCCGGCGATCGAGCTGGCCAAACAGGGCCTGGGCATCGTCTACGCCCCGTACTATTCCGTCGCCGCCGAGCTGGATGCCGGCACCCTACAGCCCTGCCTGGCGCGCGAGCGCGGCATCGATATGCAGGCCTACCTGATCTACCGCCGGCGCGGCGTGTTGCCGCACCGCGTGCAGGTGACGATGGACAGCATCATGGAGAGCGTTAAGCTGCACGCCCACCGGCTGATGTAACCAAGAAAAACCCCGCCGCAGCGGGGTTGAACGCTTCATGTCGGCGCAAAATACCTCACCGCCCCTCGTTCTCCCCCAGGAAGAAATACCACAGCGGAATGGAAAGCAGCAGGGTGAACACCAGCGTATACAGCAGCACCATCAGGCTCTGCATGATCACCATCTGGGCGCTCCAGTCGCCGATCGGCAGCTGAAACTGCTCGACAGTGCCGCCAAGGATCGCTCGGCCCATCACGCAGCCGACCGCCAGCGCCACCGTCGCCACCGCCGCGCGGAACTTGCGCACCTCGGCGCGGCGGGCGGCCGCTTCCGGCGTTTCGTTCTGAAGGCCTTGCCGCTGGCCGCGCCAGCGCCACACGTCCACCAGCAGCAACGCCGCGAGGCTCACGCCCATCACCGGCAGGCAATACCCCAGTACGGAAGCCACCAGCAGCGTGACGGCACGCGCCGGTAGGGAAAGCGCCAGCCAGGCGGCGACCAGCGTATGCACCGGATGCTGCGCCCCTGCCGCCGGGCGGCGGATCCACCACATGCGGTAACCCAACGCAATCATCAAGCACAGCCCAAGGCCGAACGCCGCCAGCAGCAGCTGATTCGGCAAGCCGAACAGAATGCCCATGTGGGCGTCGATGCCCCAGCGGGTCAGCTTGGCGATGAGCGGGAAGGTGTCGAACCGCACCTGATCGATGACGGCGAAGCTTTGCGGTGCGATGGCAACCGCGTCCACCTGCGTTGGCCAGCTGCGATCCACTTCGGTTACCGTCCAGGCTTTGCCCTCGCCTTTCGGCTGGCGCAGCTCGACCTTGGCGGCGCCTATTCCAGCGGCGCGCGCAGCGTGCAGCGCCCGATCCCAGTCGCCGTTCAGCGCATTGCTCTGCGCGGCAGGCCCCATCTTCATGCCCGGCATCATCCCGCGGTGCTCGGCGTGCGGATCGGCCGGCGTCTGCGGTGCATCGGCCTGCAGGCTGGTGTTGACCTGCGGCGTCAGCCAGCCCAGGTTGGCCCGCAGCGCGTCGATGTTGCCGCCGGCCCACTGCGACCAGGTCAGCCCGGTAGCCGAGAAGAACAGCAGCCCGGCCAGCAACACCACGCCCAGCGTGATATGCCAATGGCGGCTGGCGGCAAAGCCCCCTTTCGCCCTTTTCAGCTTGCGCTTCGGCCGCGTCGCCAACCACAGCGCCACGCCGCCCAGCGCGGCCACCCACAGCCAGGAGGCCGCCAGCTCGCTGTAGTTACGCCCCAGATCGCCGAGCAGCAGGCTGCTGTGAAGCTTGTCCAGCCAAGTGCGCAGCGGCAGCACGCCGGAGGTGCCGTACACCGTCATATCGCCCTTGATCGCCAGGGTATAAGGATCGACAAACAGCGCGCGCGACTCGGAAGCACCCAGATCGGCACCCGCGAACTGTACGCGCGTGGTGTCCATTGCGCCGGGTGCCGGGCGCACGGCGTAAATGCGCGCCTCGTCACCCACCGCGCGGCGGGCGGCGGCGATCTGGTCAGCCAGCGATCTCGCCTGCCCGTGCGGTTCGGTGAAAAGCGCATCGCGATACAGCGCCTCTTCAAGCTGCGGCGTCAACACATACAGCGTGCCGGTCAATGCAGCGACCAGAATAAAAGGAGCGACCAGCAGGCCGATATAAAAATGCAGCCGTCTGATCAGGTTCAGCATCGCGCCACGCGGCGATGCGGCAGGTGGAGTTTTGGTTATTGAAGACATGGCCTTTCTCGTTTTTCAAACTGTGCGCGCAGGCAAACCGTCCGCAGCGATACGAACGGCGTTACCCATGATCAAGCAATAGGGAAAAACGGTTGGCCGGGCGGCCCGCGCGGGCTCGGCCGCAGAGTCAGGCGCCGAATGGGCGGAGAAACGATGCGCGGCGCGCAAGGCAGGCGCGCGATGCGCGCCATCAGCCACAGCAGCGGGACGAATGTCCACAGCAGCAGCGGCACGTGGATCAGCAGCTCGCAATAGCCGCAGAAAATCATCTCCGCAGGATCCATGCCGTGGTGGCCGGCATGCTCGGCGGCGGGCATCGCCATCGCGTGCATGTCGTGCGGCATAGCGGCGTCCGTCTGCGCCATGCCGCCCATCATCGGGTGGTGCATCAGCGATTTCGACACCACCGGCGCCACAAACAGCAACAGCACCGCCATAATGGCGATGCAGGCGGTAAAGCGTTGCTGTAGCTGGCGTGGTACTCTCATCGCGGCGGCGAATTAACCCGGTCGGTGGCGAACAAGCGGCCAGTGTAACCCGCGATGCGCGATGAGGTGAAAGAAAAGTCAGATTTGTCTTAATCGTCCTCGGCGGCGGCGATCACAGCACTCGCGAATAGACCCGCGAGGATTCGCCCCACGGGTGATACCCGAGCCCGTTATAAACGAAGCCGCTGCGCTCGTAGTAGCCTTCCAGATCGGTGCACAGGTGCAGCTGCGGGAAGCCCAGCCGGCGGGTTTCCGCCGCCACATGCTCAATCAGTTTGGCGCCGTAGCCCCGGCCGCGCTGCGCTTCCTCTACATAGAGCGCGCACAGCCAGGGATACAACTCCCCACGGCTGATAAAGTCGTTGGTGATGAGCCCCGCGCAGCCGAGGATCTGATCATTTTCCATCAGCAGGTACCACTGCGGCAGCGGGTTAGCGGCGCCGAGGCTGCGGTTGATGGCGTCTTCATACATTATCAGCGTCTCTGCCGTGGCCCAGTGCCGCTGAAAATACGCAATGGCGCGCGGCGCCAGCTCGGGCGCTTGCCGCACCGAAATCATGTCCATCGTCATTCCCGTTATTCATGTTGTCAGCGTAGAATTATGCAGCAATATGCACGGTATGGCAGCGGCATTCCGCCGCCGTCATTCACCCCAAGGAGTCATCATGACGCAAAATATCTATGACAATCAGGCCTTTTTCGACGGCTATGCGCAGCTCAGCCGCTCGCAGCACGGCCTGGACGGCGCGCCGGAATGGGCCGCCATCCGCCGCATCCTGCCGGATTTGCAGGGCAAAAGCGTGGTCGATCTCGGCTGCGGCTACGGCTGGTTTTGCCGCAGCGCGCGCGAACAGGGCGCAGCCAGCGTGCTGGGGCTGGACGTCTCGGAAAAAATGCTGGCCAAGGCGCGGGAGATGACCGCCGACGCGGGCATCGAGTACCGTCGGCAGGATTTGGCGCAGCTGCAGCTGCCGCCGGAAAGTTACGATCTTGTCTACAGCTCGCTGACGCTGCACTACCTCGAGGATCTGGCCGCCCTGTTCGCCACGGTTTACGCCGCGTTGAAACCCGGCGGGCAGTTCATCTTCACCGCCGAGCACCCGATCTACACCGCCCCGGCGCAGCAGGGCTGGCTGACCGACGGCAACGGGCAGAAATCCTGGCCGGTGAACGGCTACCAGCGAGAAGGCCAGCGCGTTTCCAACTGGCTGGCGGAAGGCGTCATCAAGCAGCACCGCACGCTCGGCGGCTATATCAACCCGCTGGCGCAGCAAGGGTTTATCATCCAGCATTTGAACGAATGGGGCCCCAGCGCGCAGCAAATTGCCGCTAATCCGGCGCTGGACGAAGAGCAGGAGCGCCCGATGATCTTCATTCTCGCCGCCCGCAAACCCGCCTGATTGATCCGCAGTAAACCGTTCACACCACCACAGTTGGGGAGTCCGCCTCCCCCCAACGGCTATTATGCCGGCAACGCCACCCCATGCGCCGCGAAGTGCGTCAACGCCTCGCCCTCCATACGATAGCGCACCCACTCGCTCTGCGGCTGCGCGCCGATGCTGAGGTAGAAATCGATGGCCGGTTGGTTCCAGTCCAGCACGCTCCACTCCAGGCGGCCGCACTGCCGTTCGCACGCCAGTTGGGCGATGTGCCGCAGCAGCTTTTTACCGGCGCCCGCGCCGCGATGCTTCGGCGCCACGTACAGGTCTTCCAGATAGATGCCGTTTTTACCCAGCCAGGTGGAGTAACTCATAAAGAACACCGCATAACCCGCCGGCTCGCCGTTTACCGTACAAATCAGCGCTTCGGAACAGGCGCCCGGCCCAAACAGGCTGCGTTCGATATCTTCCACGCTGGCCAGCACCTGCTCGCGCGCCTTTTCGTACACCGCCAGCTCGATAATCATGTCCAGAATCAGTTTGGCGTCACTTTTTTGCGCCGGGTAAATCTCAATGGTCATGGCAAATCCTGAGTGTGTTGATGACTGTGCTTGCCAGCATATCGCGCCTCAAATACTGTATGAACTGCATTTTCATCAACAGGTAATGAATATCATGCATCTGGATTTGAAGCGTCTCGATCTCAACCTGCTGCTGGTGTTCGAAGCGGTCTATCGGCTGCGGTCGGTGACGCGCGCCGCGGCAGAGCTGGCCCTCAGCGCGTCGGCGCTGAGCCACGCGTTGATTCGGCTGCGCAAGGCGCTGGCGGACGAGCTGTTCTACCGGGTCGGCAACGACATGCACCCGACGGTGTATGCCGACAGCCTGGCCCCGACCGTCAGCGAAAGTCTGGCGCTGCTGGCCAAAGGGCTGCATCCGCGCCCGCGCTTCGTCCCCGCCGAAAGCCGGGAGAGCTTCACCTTCGCCATTACCGATTACACCGCCTTCGCGGTGTTTCCCGCGCTGATGGCGCAGATGCAACGCCTGGCGCCCGGGCTGTCGTTCCAGCTGCGCTATTCCGAGCGTAAGGTAGCATTGAACGATCTGTTGGCGGGGCGCATCGACTTCGCGCTGGGCTTTACCGAAACCGACGGCGAAAGCTACCCGGAGATCGACGAGGTGAACTGGCTGGAGGATGAGTATGTGGCGATTTGTTCACCCGCCTTCAGCGTAAAATACGGCGAACTGACGCTGGAAAACTACCTGCGGGCGCGCCATCTGGTGGTGACGCCGTGGAACGAACAGCGCGGCGTCATTGACTACCAGCTCGATAAGCTGGGGCTGCAGCGCGATATCGCCATCCGCACGCCTTCGCTGCTGGGAGCGCCGTTCATCGTCGCCGACAGCGAACTGGTGATGAGCATGCCGCGCTACGCCGCGCAAAAATTGCGGCAGGCGGCGGCGCTGGATATCCACCCCCTACCGTTTCCGGTGCCGCCGTATCAGATCAAAATCTACCTGCACCGCAAGAACGGCCGGCCAGAGGCCTGCCGCTGGTTGCGGCAACAGCTGCAGGCGTTGGCGGCGTTATAGCGCGGGTTCGCCGATCGGCAGATACCCCTGCCACAGCGGCCGGGCCGGTTTGCCGTGCGGGTTGGCCCGCAGATGCACGTGGTAGCCCTGCAGCGCCTGCAGCAGCAGGCAGTCGTCCACCTCGGCCAGGTCATCCTTGTGCTGCTGCGCGCTGTCCGTCAGCAGCACCCGTTTGGCTTTGTCCTTCGCCTCGTCGGCGGAACGCGCCACAAACAGGCCGAACTGGTGCAATTCCGCCAGCTCATCGCTGCGGTAGCCGCCCACGTTGACGAAAAACAGCTTCTCTTCACCGGCGAACGGCGCAGGCTCCAGGCTCACGTCGTAACCGTCCGCCCAGTCGATGCGCGCATAGCCGTCGACATGCACCTTGCGCTTATCGCCGAACCACTTTTCACGCAGCAGCGGATACGCCTCTTCCGGCCGATCCGCCGCCGCGAACTGCACGTCGTGCAGCTCAATATTGGCGCCCGGCGCCGTACCGCCCACATAAAACATCAATAATCCCGGCATGTTATTCTGCTCTCCTTGGTGATAATCGCTATATAAAATAATACATAACGAAACTCGTGCCAACGGCAGCACCATTCTGTGTTATCAATAGGTGAGGTTTAATCTGTTGTGGAGGAACGCATGGCATTCAATATCGGTGATTTTGTTCAACGCACCACCGGCGGCCCAAAGATGACCGTGGTGGCGATCGACGGTGAAACCCTGGTTTGCAGCTGGAATGAACTGGGCAAAGAGCAGCGCACGGAGGTGCAGGCCAGCGACGTGGCGCTGTACCACGAAGACGGCGATTTCGGCGTCTGCTGAATGACCGGGGCGCACCGCGCCCCGTTATCGCCTCAGGCGCGAATGTCCTGATAGGCCGGCGTGGTATCAAACTCATGCTTGGCGAACGGGCAGAGCGGAATGATTTTACGCCGCTCCGCGCGCATCTTCTCCACCACCAGCGCCACCAGCTTTTTGCCGACGCCCTGCCCCTTCAATGACTCATCCACCCAGGTGTGATCGATAATGGTCAGCTTGTCGCCGCTCGGCACGAAAGAGATCTCGGCGATCAGCTTGCCCTGCTCGTCATTGATATAAAAACGCTTGTCGTCTGCCAGTATTTTATGTTCCATATTATTTCTCCCTATATTTAAGTGCGCCGCTGGGGCAGGTGTCGATAACGCGTTTCACCTCCGCCGCGTCGGCATTGTCCGGCATAATCCACGGGCGGCGGTTCAGGGTAAAAATAGCCGCGTTGCCACGCACGCAGTTGGCAGAATGGCGGCATATCGCGCTGTTAAAATAAACGTCAATCTTGTCGCCGGAATAACGGCGGTAACCGGCGGCGGTCAATTCCTCGTCCATTTTGGCCTCACATTGCCTGTTTTATTGTTTTTGCTCCAGGCTCAAGTATAGGCAATGCCGCCGGCTTCACCACGCGTCTCGCTCACCGAAAAAAGTGGCGCAACCGCCCGCCGCCGCTAGAAAAAAACGTAAATTGTTCTAATCTTTATTCAGTAAGACAACATCATTCCGACAGTGGCTAAGGAGTTCGAAATGGGTGATAGCTCAAAAGACGGCGTAATTCTGCTGTCCCGCATATTACTGATGGTTCTGTTTATCATTTTCGGCTGGATGAAACTGGTCAACTTCGGTGCGACCGTCACGGCGATGGAAGGCTACGGCACGCCGATGCCTTATTTAGCGGCGATCGTTGCCGTAGTGGTGGAGTTTATTTTCGGCATCGCGCTTATTCTCGGTCTGTTTACTCGCCCTATCGCGGTCATTTTCGCCCTGTATGTGTTGGGCACCGCGTTTATCGGCCATCCGTTCTGGAAAATGACCGGCATGGAAATGATGGGCAATGAAATCAACTTCTTTAAAAACATCAGCATCATTGGCGGCTTGCTGTTGCTGGCGGTAACCGGCGCCGGCCGTTATTCGCTGGACTATAAAATATTTAATAAATAATTCATCGATGGCCGGCGAATATCGCCGGCCATTTTATTTCGGCTATCCCTTCAACGGCTGCGCTTGGCGTGGCGCTCAAAGTTTTCCGCCTTGGCCTGCGCCGATTTACGCAGCGTGACATAGCAGGCGCCCTCGCCGCCGTCGCGCGGTAAGGCACGGCAAAACGCCTGAACCTGTTCAAACTGCGCCAGCCATTTGGCGACGTAACTGCGCACGATATTCGGATGGCTTTCGTTCTGCCGCCCGCGGCCGTGCACGATCAGCAGCGAACGCAGGTTTTGCGCCTCCGCCTGCACGATAAAGCGAAACAGCGCCTGCCGGCTGGCTTCGACCGACTGACGCAGCAGGTTCAGCGACGCCTGCGGCGGATAACGCCCGTTGCGCAGCTTGTCCAGCACGCCCTGTTGAATGCCTTCCCCTTTGAACTCCAGCGGCTGTTCGCAGGGGATCACCTCGAGAAAATCGGTGCTGAGGAAGTTTTCCTGCATCAGCCGCTGCGCTTCGCGCCGCGCGCTTTTGTCCATCGCCTCCTGCGGCTTGAGGTACAGCGTCTGCCGTCCGCTCGCCAGCGGCACCACGTCCGCCATCGCCTGTTCAAAAAAGTCTTTTTCCTGCTCGCTCATCTTCCACCTCTCTTGAACGGCAGCCTTTACGGCCGGGAATGGGGTCGATTGTAAGACGCCTTGCCACGGTTGCAAGCCGGGAATTGTCAGCAGCATTTGTCTCATTTGTCGTCAACGGGTGAGCTTGCGAACAGTTTTCGCTATACTGCTAAGCCATCATTGAGTGCCGCAAAGGATCGAGCCCATGACAATGCGCGAGCTGGAAATCCAGTTTCAAAATGCGATGAATGAGTTGCAGAGCAGCTTCGAACGGCAACACCGCGAATGGCAGCAGAGCTACCAGGCGCTGCAGCAACTGCTGGAAGAGGCCAAACAGCGCGAAGCCGCGCTGCGGGCGCAGAATGAACAACTGGCGCGCAAGCTGAGCACCGCCAGTTCGGTGCCGGAACAGCATGCGCTGGTGAAGCAGATCAAAATGCTCGGCGCCCATCTGGACGCGCTGGCCAAAGACGCGGCCACCTTCAATCACCACCTGCGCCAACAGAGCGCGGTCGGTAATTTCAGCGGCGAACAGCATTGATAGCGGGCGCTGTCGCACAGCGCCTCCCGCCCCTCTTCTGGCGTATTGAGAGTGTAATAAAGCCTAAATGACCTGGATCATCCTCGCCGCCCTGATCGTCGTATTCATTATCGGTTACCGCATCCTGACGTCCGACACCCGCAAAGCCATCGATTCGCTGGCCCATCTGCTGAGGGTCAAACCAATGCTGATCGAATCGATGATCCAGGAAATGGGCGGCCGCCAAAGCCAGACCTTTATTCGCATGCTGAACAACGGCTACACCGAAGAGATGCACCAGGCGGCTTATCTGCTGTTCATCTACCTGACGTTCATCAAACAGGCGGACGACGAACAGATTGCCCTGTGGCGCGACGTGCTGCTGCGCGCCGGGCTATCGCCGGAGCTGCACGCCGAGCACACCGAAGCGGCGCTGTTTTACTTCGCCGAACTGGATATCGATGCGTTTGAACTGGCGCAGTTCCGTCGCGCCTACAACGAGCGTTTCAACCGCGAAGCGTTGGCCCACGGCTGATCGCGTCCCCCGAAGCGGGGGACCGATTACAGGAACATGCTGAAGAGGTAGCGCGACAGCGCTTCGCGCGAGCTGAAGCCGTGTGCGATGCCGTAACGCAGGTTCGGGGCGTCGCCGCTTAAATCCAGGGGAAACTCCAGATACTGCTCGCTGGTGCGCACCGGGGAGGTTGGCGTGGCGAAATGCACGCTTCTCTCTTTCAACGCCGGGTGGATCACCAACGCGGTTCTGCCCATCCGCGCTTCGCGATTCACATACACGTAGTGTGCACCCTTGCGGTAGCCATAGGCCTGATCGGTGACATAATCACGCTCAAAGCCGGTATTCTCCAACACTTTAGCCACTTCATCCGGCCGTAAATACATCGATTCCTCCTCTCATTCTGGACCGCTGAGCGACCTTACCGTAATCATTCACCGAAACAATGATTTTCTGGGGAGGAATCCGGGTTTCGGACTATTCCTGAATCAGCTCCGGCTGCGCTGCAGCAGGCGCAGAGTGAGCAACACCCCGAGCGCCACCAGCAGCGCCGCCGCCAGATAGATCGACGGCACGCCCGCTTGCCCAATCAGCAGCCCGGCCAGCGGGCCGGTGATGCCCAGCGCCAGGTCGAGGAACGCCGAATAGGTGCCGAGCGCCGTGCCCTGATTCTGCGGCGGCACCTGTTTCACCGCCTCGACGCCCAGCGCCGGGAACACCAGCGAGAAACCGGCGCCGGCCAGCAACGCGCCGGTTTGCACCATCCAGGGCTCACCGGCCAGCCAGATCAACAGCAGCCCGACGATCTCGACCAGAAACGACGCCAGCGTCACCTTCAGACCGCCGTGGCGGTTGATGACGTTGCTGAAGATCAGGCGGATGCCGACGAAGGCGCAGCTGAACAGCGTCAGCGAAAACGCCGCGCCGCTCCAACCTTTGTCGGCATAGTAAAGCGTGATGAACGTGGCGATCACGCCGAAGCCGACGGTGCCCATCGCCAGCCCGAGGCCATAGGCCCAAATACGACCGAACACCGCGCGAAAGGCGATGCGCTGCCCGGCGGCGATCGAGACGTCCGGCTTGCCGCTCGCCAACAGCAGCGCCACCGCGACCGCCAGCACGATCAGCGCCGCCACCCCGGCCAATCCCCACTGCTGATTCAGGTACACGCCGAGCGGCGCCCCGGCCGCCATCGCCCCGTAGGTGGCAACGCCGTTCCAGGAAATCACCCGCGCGGTGTGCATCGCTCCAACCCGGCCGATACCCCACAGCGTGGAACCGGTGCTGGCGAAGCTTTCGCCGACGCCGAGAAACACCCGCCCCACGCACAGCAACAGCAGGCTGAGCCACGGGTAACCGTCAACGCCGAATGCCAGCGCGTAAAACAGGCCGCTGGCGCCGCAGCACGCCAGGCCAAACAGCACCACCTTCTTCGGCCCCAGCTGATCGGCATAGCGCCCGGCGTGCGGGCGGCTGAACAGCGTGGCGAAGTACTGCGCGCTGATGATAAGGCCCGCCAGCACCGAGTTGTAGCCCAGATGCTCATGCACAAATCCCGGCAGCACCGCCAGCGGCAGGCCGATGGTCAGGTAGCAGACGAAGGTGAACATCACCACGGACAGAATGCGTCGGTTCAGCTGGAGGTTATTTTCTGCGGTCATCGAAGGTGGCTCGCATCGGACGGGGTAGACAGAGATTGCCAGCATACCCCGATGGGATCTGATGATAAATGAGAGAGTTATAACGAATTATTATTTCGCTAACGATTTTGCCGCCACCCGCGCGCGCAGAAAATCGATAAACGCCCGTACCTTTTCCGGCACATGGCGGGTGTTCGGGTAGAGCGCATAGATGCTCTGCTCGGGGAAACGGTGATCCGGCAGCAACCGCTGCAGCCGGCCGGCGTCGATTTCGGGCTGTGCCAGCCACGCCGGCAGCAGCGCCACCCCGGCGCCATGCAGGGCGAACGCCAGCAATGCCGCGGCGCTATCGCCAGTGAGCGTGGCAGCGTCCGCGACCTTGAACAGCACCGCTTCGCGCTGCGGCGTGGCCACCTGCCAGCTGAGCGGTGAACTGAGCCGGCTGTGGGCGATCCACTGCGCCTGCGCCAGATCCGTCAGCGAATGAATCGGTCGGTCGGCCAGATAACCCGGCGACGCCACCGGAAAAATGGCGAAGCTGTCGATCAGCGCCGCGCGGTGGCTGGAGTCCGCCAGCTGGCCCAGGCGGATCGCCACGTCAAAGCGCTCCGAGATCAGATCGGCATGATAAGAAGAAGAGACATGCTGGATGCGCAGCCGCGGATGCTGCCGCGAAAAAGCCGCCAGCGCCGGCACCACCACCTGCGCGCCGTACTCCGGCGTGCTGGTGATGCGCAGCACGCCGCTCAGGCCGTGATGATCGCGACGCACGTCGTCCAGCACGTTTTCCGCCTCCTGCAGCAGCTGCAGGCTGCGCTGGTAAAAGCGTTCGCCGGCGTCGGTCAGCGACAGCCGCCGGGTGCTGCGCGCCAGCAGTGACACCCCCAGCTCGTTCTCCAGCTGTTTGACGTTAAAGCTCACCACCGCCTTGGTTTGCCCCAGCGCCGCCGCCGCCGCGGTAAAGCTGCCCGCTTCCACCACCGCCGCAAAGATCGCCAGGCGCTGCAGATTCAGCATTTCGCCGCCCTTATTGTCAAAATCATTTTGACAGTGTAATCGCCCGCCGCCGATTTATCCGCACTTTTCCCCCCGATACACTGCTCGCCTTCAACCGGAGGCACCATGTCTTATCGCAGCAAAGTGGCAATCGTCTATCTGCTCGGCTTTTTCGTCGATCTGATCAATATGTTTATCGCCAACGTCGCCTACCCCGCCATCGGCCAGGTGATGCGGGCGTCGGTCAGCCAACTGGCGTGGGTCAGCAACGGCTATATTCTCGGCCTGACGCTGGTGATCCCCCTCAGCGCCTGGCTGGCGCAGCGCATCGGCGGGCGGCGGGTGTTCCTGCTGTCGCTGGCGCTGTTCATGCTGGCCACCCTCGGTGCGGGCAACGCCGACAGCATCGGCGCGCTGATCGGCTGGCGCACCCTGCAAGGCATGGGCGGCGGCTTACTGATCCCCATCGGCCAAACGCTGACCTACCAGCTGTACCGCAGCCATGAACGCGCCGGGCTGTCGGCGGCCATCATGTTGGTGGGGCTGCTGGCGCCGGCGCTGTCACCGGCGCTGGGCGGCTGGCTCGTCGATCGGCTGGACTGGCGCTGGGTGTTTTTCGCCAACCTGCCGCTGGCGGCCCTGGCCCTGGCGCTGGCGGCGCTGTGGCTGCGCGCGGAAACGTCGGCGGCGGTGCGTAAACCGCTCGACGGCAAAGGGCTGCTGAGCGCCTGCGCGGCGTTGACGCTGCTGCTGCTCGGCCTGACCCGGCTGAGCGAGGCCGGTCATCAGGCTTCCGGCGCGGCGCTGCTGGCCGCCGGCCTGCTGGTGCTGGCCTATTATCTGCGCCATAGCCTGCGCACCCCGCAGCCGCTGCTGAACCTGCGGCTGGTCGCCGATCCGCTGCTGCGCAACGCCATGGCGGTTTATTTGTGCATTCCCGGCCTGTTCATCGGCGTCAGCCTGGTGGCGATGCTGTATCTGCAAAACCAGCTGGGGATGCCCGCCGCCCAGGTCGGCGGCCTGATGCTGCCCTGGGCGCTGGCGTCGTTCCTGGCCATCACGCTGACCGGCAAAACCTTTAATCGCCTCGGCCCGCGGCCGCTGCTGATCGCCGGCTGCCTGTTACAAGGCGCCGGCATGCTGACGCTGGCGCAGATCGATCTGGCCGGCCAGCACGCATTGCAGATCGCCGCCTTCGCCCTGATGGGGTTTGGCGGCAGCCTGTGCAGCAGCACCGCGCAGAGCAGCGCGTTCCTGCAGATCCCCGACGCTCAGCTGGCGGACGCCAGCGCGCTGTGGAACATCAATCGCCAGCTCAGTTTTTGCCTCGGCGTGGCGCTGCTCAGCCTGCTGCTGAATTTGCTGCTGACCGGGCTGCCGCCCGCGGCGGCCTACCGCACCTGCTTCATTCTGGCGGGCGCCAGCGTATTTATCCCGCTGCTGCTGTGCCTGCGCCTCGCCAACCGCGCCATCGTGCGCCAACTCAACGCTCAACAGGATGCTTTATGAACCCGTACTTTACCGAAGTGATCGACGCCCACATCGCCATTGAACGCTGGCTGGGCAAAGGGGCTGGAGAAGAACAGGCGCTGCTGGCGCGCTTTACGCCGGATTTCAGCATGATCGCGCTGAGCGGCGCTCCGCTGGATTTTGCCGCGCTGTGCGCCTTTTTCCGCGCGCATCGCGCCGCCAAACCGGGATTGGAAATCGAGATAGAAGAGATGAAGCTGGTGGCCGAATGGCCGACGGGCGCAGTAGTCAGCTACCGGGAAAAACAGAGCCTGCCGGGGCAAAGCGCCACGCTGCGCTATTCCACGGTGGTCTTTGAACGTCAGCCCAACGTACTCGGCTGGCGGCATTTGCACGAAACCGCCGCGGCGCAATAATTACAAAAAGCTGCCGGCCAAAAACAGTTCCCAACCGACGATCACCCCGCACAGGGTTACCGCACTGAAAATGACTTCAAACAGATAGCGATTGATCATCGTTCGTCGCCTCAAAAGAAGACACCCGGAAGAACCGGGTGTCTGGAGTACGGGCTGGAGAGTGCGGAACCTTTCGGTTCCGCAAACATCACTTAATTAAGCTTTTTTACCGGCTTTTTTGTGGTGTTTTTTAGCGGCCTGAGCTTTCTGCACTGGCGCTTTTTTGTGGTGTTTTTTAGCAGCCTGGGCTTTCTGAGCTGGCGCTTTTTTGTGGTGCTTTTTAGCGGCCTGAGCTTTCTGGGCTGGCGCTTTTTTGTGGTGCTTAGCTTTCTTGTGGTGCGTTGCTTTAGCTGGTGCTTTTTCAGCAGCAGCCGCTGGCGCAGCGGTAGTGGTGGTCGCAGCTGGCGCGGTGGTGGTAGCCGGAGCAGTAGCTGCAGTATCAGCAGCGAAAGCAACAGAAGACAGACCCATAGTGGCAGCAACGATCAGCGCTAATACTTTTTTCATCTTTAAATCCTCAGAGTGTTGTTTCGGTAAGCTCCGGTGGAGCCGTTGAAACAGATACTAGTGGAATCAAACTGCCGTTTCCGTGAGTGATTGGTTTCGCCGAGTAACCAAATGTACAACGTTTGTGAACGGCGCTTGTGAACCGCATCGGCGGGTATATGCTGAAGGAAGATGCCCCTCGTACAGGCTCGCTCACGCTATGAAAACCGTCTCGCTGAAACACGCGCCGGGCCGCTATGCCGGTCTGGCCCTCGCCGGTCTGCTGCTGCTGACGCTGCTCTACCTGTTCGTGCGGCACTGGGCCGAGTTTGTGCAGTATTGCATCAACTTCCAGATTTACATGCACCGCTATCTGGTGCTCTATCTGCTGCAGCAGCGTAACCAGCAATACAGCGGCGGGCTAATGCTGACGCTGGCCAGTTTCGCTTACGGCTTCCTGCACTCCATCGGCCCCGGCCACGGCAAGTTCGTCATCACCACTTATCTGGCCACCCACCGCGAACGGCTGAACGCCAGCCGGGCGATCACCCTGCTGGGCAGCCTGATGCAAGGCGTGGTCGCCATTGTGTTCGTGGTGGTGCTGGCGGTGGCGCTCAACCTGTCGATGGGCGATCTCAGCCTCAGCCGTTATTGGGTGGAAAAAGGCAGCGCGGTCTTCATCGCCGCCTTCGGCCTGATGGTGATCCTGCGCGCCAGCGGCTGGCGCTGGCGTCGGCGCCGCGCGCCGGTCATTCAGGCGCTGCACCCAGCGGACCACGCGCATAGCGCGGCGTGCGAGTGCGGCCACCGGCATCAGCCCGGCGCAGCCGAACTGACCGGCGGCTGGCGCAACGCGCTGTGGCTGATCGTCTCCATCGGTATTCGTCCATGCAGCGGCGCCATCCTGATTCTGGTGTTCGCCAACGCCATCGGCATGTTCACCTGGGGGGTGATCTCCGCCATGAGCATGGCGCTGGGCACCGGGCTGTCGATCATGATCCTCGCCACGCTGGTGCACCACGCGCGCGAGCGTTTTCTGGCCCATCAACCCGGCCTGACGGGCTACTATCTGGCACAGGCGTCGCGCATCGCCGTGATGCTCGGCGGCGTGATCCTGATCCTGTTCGCGCTGGTGTTGTTCAATTCGGTGATCCCGGTCAGCGCCAACGGCGATTTTATCGCCGCCGGCTGCTAACGCCGGTAAATCGTCGTTTTTTTGCGTGATCGGCCACACAAATCTCGGCATGGTCTACACTTAAAAGACATGTGTCGAAATGGAGAGCTGAATGTTTAAGAAAGCGGAAAGAACAGAACGCGATATCGATCAGGACGTCACTCTGTTGGCCGATACGCTGGATGAAGTGTTGCGCGAGTCCGGTGACAAGACCAAAGAGGAACTGAAAGAGCTGCACAGCAAGGCGAAAGGCGTGCTGCGCGACGCCCGGGCGCGGTTC
This sequence comes from Serratia sp. CC22-02, assembly GCF_900182895.1. NCBI lineage: Bacteria > Pseudomonadati > Pseudomonadota > Gammaproteobacteria > Enterobacterales > Yersiniaceae > Serratia > Serratia sp. CC22-02. The sequence goes on from NZ_FXUD01000007.1 coordinate 221,458, forward strand.
AATGGCTCCACCAGTCTGACACAGCATGCGCGCGACGCGGTCGATCAAGCAGACAGCTATGTGCGTGACAAACCTTGGCAGGGCGTAGGGATCGGTGCCGCCGTCGGCATCGTGCTCGGCGTGCTGCTGGCCCGGCGTTAACACCCCTGCAGTCATAAAGATAAAACAGATGTGCGTCTGGCCCGCGGAAATCGCGGGCCGTTTAATTTAGGCGTTTGAACAGCTGCGCCAGCCCCTGCACCGCCCGCTCCGTCTCCTCTTGCCGAGTAAAATTGGCGAAGCCCAGCAGCAATCCTTGCCCCGCGGGATGGTCGATTCGCCAGTCCGACAACGCCTGCGCCGCCAGCCCCTGCTGCCAGGCTTGCGCCGCCAACGGCGTATCCGCCACCCCGTCACGCAGCCGTGCCAGCAGCTGAATACCGCCCTGTTGCGGCACCGCCGTCAGCCACGCTCCCAGCTGCCGTTCCAGCGCCTGCGTCAGCCACTCACGCCGCTGGCGGTACAGCGGCCGCATGCGTTTCAGGTGGCGGTAGAAATGCCCTTGCCGGATAAAATCCGCCACGCCGGCCTGCAGCAGCGGCGGGCAGCCGCAGCCACGTAGCCGGCTGCTGCGCGCAAAGGCCTCCGTCAGGCCGGCGGGCACCACCAGGTAGGCCATGCGCAGCGCCGGGAACAGCGTTTTGCTGAAGGTGCCGGCGTACAGCACCCGCCCCTGAACATCGAGGCTTTTCAGCGGCGGCAATGGCCGCCCGTGATAGCGAAACTCGCTGTCGTAGTCATCTTCCAGGATCCAGGCCCTGCGCTGCTGCGCCCAGTCGAGCAGCGCCATGCGCCGCGCCAGGCTGAGCGTGACGCCGAGCGGGCTTTGATGGGTCGGCGTCACCACCGCCAGCCGCGCCTCAGGCGCCGTCAGCCTACCGGCGGCCACGTCCATGCCTTGTTCATCCACCGGCACGGCGATCGGCCTGACGCCGGCGGCCCGCAGCAGCGGGCGCGTGACCGGATAGCCGGGATCTTCGATCCATACCGCGTCGCCGGCGTGCAACAGCGTCTCCACCACCCAGTCCAACAGCGCCGGATAACCGGCGCAGAGGAAAACCTGCTCCGGCCTGCAGCTGATGCCGCGCGACAAATGCAGATAATGGGCGATCGCCTCACGCAGCTCAGGCAGGCCGCCGGCCGGCGGCAGCGCCAGGGAAGACACCGTGGAACCGCGCAGCTGGCGGGCGACAATGCGCTGCCATAACGCCCGGGGAAACGCGTCCAACGCCGGCACGCCCAGTTGGAAAGGCTGCAGCATGCCCTGCGGCTGCAGCGGATCGGGCGCCATCGCCGCCAGCGGCGGCGCAGCGGATACCGCACCCGGCGGCACGTGCGGCAGCTGCGGCGAGACATAGGTGCCCGCCTGCCCACGGCTCTGCAAGAAACCTTCGGCAATAAGTTGCGCGTAGGCGCTTTCCACCGTGGCGCGCGCCACGCCCAGATCGCTCGCCAACCCGCGCACTGAGGGTAATCGGCTGCCCGCCGCCAGGCTGCCCTGGGCGATGGCGTCTTTAATCCGCAGGTAGATCTGCCGGTACAGCGGTTCCGCCAGCCGGTTGTCCAGCCGCAGCGAGGTCAGGAAAGATGGCATCATGGCCCGGTTAAATAATCATTTTATGGCCCTATAGCATAGACCATAAGGCCGCTAAAGTAGCGTCATGATTTCGTTACTACCGATTGAGGTTGACCATGATTAAGCAACGTTTGAACTATGCCGAGCTGGCGCCCGCCCCGTACAAAAATATGGTAAGCGCGCTGATGGCGCTGGAGAAAGGTGCCCTGGACAAGGCGACCATCGAGTTGATGTTTATGCGCGTTTCGCAGATCAACGGCTGCGCCTACTGCCTGGATATGCACGGCAAAGCGCTGCGCGAAAGCGGCTTCAGCCATGCCAAGCTGGATACGCTGGCGGGCTGGCGCGTCAGCCATGAGTTCAGCGAGCGCGAACGCGCCGCGCTGGAATGGGCCGAGTCGGTGACGCTGATCGCCGCCACCGGCGCACCGGACAGCGCTTTCGAGGCGCTGAAAGTGCACTTCAGCGATACCGAGATCGCCGATCTGACCTTCGCCATCAGCATCATGAACGCCTTCAACCGGCTGGCCGTCAGCATGCGTCAGTAATGCGCTCGATTCCCCCTCTTCACTGAGAGGGGGAATTTCTCACCCGCAAAAATTTTTTCCCTCGCCTTTTCCAGCCCCGGCGCGGCCTGCGCCTCCAACCCGACAAAACACCATATATAGCGTGGTTGATAAAACAAATATCAACATATAGTATTTTATGGGTCAGCCGCAGGGAGTGTCGTTCGGTTGATAACGCCGTCAGAAACGCCAGGAACGATGCTCCGTTATCTGACTTGTCCGCCTTTCCTTCAGTCTAAAGGTAAATGCGAATCATGAGCATTATTATTTACAGTAAGCCGGACTGTGTCCAGTGCAACGCCACCTATCGCGCATTTGATAAACAGGGGATTGATTATCAGGTGATCGATCTCACCCAGGATCAGCAGGCGCTGAATCACGTTAAATCCTTAGGTTATCAGCAAGTTCCGGTGATTATCGCCGGTGACGATCACTGGTCCGGGTTCCGGCCGGACAAGATCGGCGCGCTGGCGCTCACCTGCTGAGGCCCGCCGATGAATCCGCTGGTCTATTTCTCCAGCAGCTCGGAGAACACCCATCGGTTCGTTGAGAAACTGGGCCTGCCGGCGATCCGCATTCCGATCGCCGGTGCCCGCAGCAAATTGCTGATGGAACAACCCTATATCTTGATCGTGCCCAGCTATGGCGGCGGCAGCGCCGTCGGCGCGGTGCCGATCCAGGTCATCCGCTTTCTCAACGTTCCGCAAAACCGTTCACACCTGCGCGGCGTCATCGCCGCCGGGAACACCAACTTCGGCGCAGCATACGGCATCGCCGGCGACATCATCGCCAAAAAATGCCAGGTGCCTTTTTTGTACCGCTTCGAGCTGCTCGGCACCGCGCAAGACGTTGAAAACGTTCGACAGGGAGTAACCGCATTTTGGCAACGACAGAACTGACCAGGCCCGAGACGGGCGCGCTGGATTACCATTCGCTCAACGCGATGCTCAATCTCTACGATGCGGAAGGCCGGATCCAGTTCGATAAAGATCGGCTGGCGGCGCGGCACTACTTCCTGCAGCACGTCAACCAAAACACCGTGTTCTTCCATAACCTGGAGGAAAAGCTGCGCTATCTGGTGGAGGAAGGCTACTACGAGCCGCAGGTGCTGGCGCAGTACGAATTCCCGTTTATCAAGCAGCTATTCCAGCAGGCCTACGCCAAAAAATTCCGCTTCGAGACCTTCCTCGGTGCCTTTAAGTATTACACCAGCTATACGCTCAAAACCTTCGACGGCAAACGCTATCTGGAGCGCTACGAAGATCGGGTATGCATGGTGGCGCTGACGCTGGCGGCGGGCGACACCGGGCTGGCGCAGGATCTGGTGGAAGAGATGATTTCCGGCCGCTTCCAACCGGCCACCCCAACCTTCCTCAACTGCGGCAAACGCCAGCGCGGCGAGCTGGTCTCCTGCTTCCTGCTGCGTATCGAAGACAATATGGAATCGATCGGGCGAGCGGTGAACTCCGCGCTGCAGCTGTCGAAACGCGGCGGCGGCGTGGCCTTCCTGCTGAGCAATATTCGCGAGGTGGGCGCGCCAATCAAGCGCATCGAGAACCAGTCCTCCGGCGTCATTCCGATCATGAAAATGCTCGAAGACGCCTTCTCCTACGCCAACCAGCTCGGCGCGCGCCAGGGGGCCGGCGCGGTGTATCTCAATGCCCACCACCCGGACATTCTGCGTTTCCTCGACACCAAACGGGAAAACGCCGACGAGAAGATCCGCATCAAAACGCTGTCGCTGGGGGTGGTGATCCCGGATATTACCTTCGAGCTGGCGAAGAACAACGAAGAGATGTACCTGTTCTCACCCTACGACGTCGAACGGGTGTACGGCGTGCCGTTTTCGGAGATTGCCGTCAGCGAGAAATATCGCGAGATGGTGGACGACAAGCGCATCCGCAAGTCGCGCATCAACGCGCGCGAGTTCTTCCAGGTGCTGGCGGAGATCCAGTTCGAATCCGGCTACCCGTACGTGATGTTCGAGGACACCGTCAACCGGGAAAATCCGATCGCCGGGCGCATCAACATGAGCAACCTGTGTTCGGAGATCCTGCAGGTCAACCGCGCCAGCACGTATCACGAGGATCTGAGCTACGATCGCATCGGCAAGGACATCTCCTGCAACCTCGGCTCGCTGAACATCGCCAAAACCATGGACGCGCCGGACTTCGGCAAGGCGATCGAGACCGCGATCCGCGCGCTGACTGCGGTGGCCGACATGAGCGATATCCGCTCGGTGCCGTCGATCGCCGAGGGCAACCGCAGCGCCCGCGCCATCGGCCTGGGCCAGATGAACCTGCACGGTTACCTGGCGCGCGAGCGCATTTTCTACGGCTCGGAAGAAGGCATCGACTTCACCAACCTCTATTTCTATACCGTGGCCTATCACGCCATTCGCGCCTCGAACCGGCTGGCGATCGAGCGCGGCGGCGCCTTCGACGGTTTTGAACACTCCCGCTATGCCAGCGGCGAGTACTTCGACAAGTACACCGAACGCGACTGGCTGCCGCAAACCGAGCGGGTACGCGAGCTGTTCGCCGCCGCCGGCATCGCCATTCCGGGCCGCGACGACTGGCGCGCGCTGCGCCAGTCGGTGATGCTGCACGGGCTGTACAATCAGAACCTGCAGGCGGTGCCGCCGACCGGTTCCATCTCGTACATCAACAACGCCACCTCCAGCATCCACCCGATCGTCTCGCGCATCGAGATCCGCAAGGAAGGCAAGATCGGCCGCGTTTACTACCCGGCGCCCTACATGACCAACGACAACCTGGCGTATTACCAGGATGCCTACGAGATTGGCCCGGAAAAGATCATCGATACCTACGCCGCCGCCACGCAGCACGTCGATCAGGGGCTGTCGCTGACGCTGTTCTTCCGCGATACCGCCACCACCCGCGATATCAACCGCGCGCAGATCTACGCCTGGCGCAAAGGCATCAAGACCATTTACTACATCCGCCTGCGCCAGATGGCGCTGGAAGGCACCGAGGTGCAGGGCTGCGTGTCCTGCTCGCTGTGAGGCAACTTATGACGACCCTAACATCGGCGCCGCTGGTGCGCGCCATCAACTGGAACATCATCGAAGACGACAAGGATCTGGAGGTATGGAACCGCCTGACCTCCAACTTCTGGCTGCCGGAGAAGGTGCCGCTGTCCAACGATATCCCCTCCTGGGCCACGCTGACACCGAAGGAGCAGCAGCTGACCATTCGGGTGTTTACCGGGCTGACGCTGCTGGACACCATCCAGAACACCGTCGGCGCGCCGGCCCTGATCGCCGATGCGCTGACGCCGCACGAAGAGGCGGTGTACTCCAACATCAGCTTTATGGAGGCGGTACACGCCCGCTCGTACAGCTCAATCTTCTCCACCCTGTGCCAAACGCCGGACGTGGACGATGCCTACCGCTGGAGCGAGGAAAACCGCGCGCTGCAGAAAAAGGCCGGCATCATTCTGGCCCACTACCGCAGCGACGATCCGCTGTTGAAGAAGGTTGCCAGCGTGTTCCTCGAGTCGTTCCTGTTCTATTCGGGCTTTTATCTGCCGATGTACTGGTCGAGCCGCGCCAAGCTGACCAACACCGCCGATCTGATCCGCCTGATCATCCGCGACGAGGCGGTGCACGGCTACTACATCGGCTATAAGTTCCAGAAAGGGCTGGAGAAAGTGGACGCCGCGCGGCGCCGGCAGGTGAAAAACTTCGCCTTCGACCTGATGCAGGATTTGTACGACAACGAGGTGCGCTACACCGAGGAGCTGTACGACGGCGTCGGCTGGACGGAAGACGTGAAAACCTTCCTGCACTACAACGCCAACAAGGCGCTGATGAATCTGGGATATGAAGCGCTGTTCCCACCGGCGATGGCGGAGGTCAACCCGGCTATCCTGTCGGCATTGTCGCCGAACGCCGATGAAAACCACGACTTCTTCTCCGGCTCCGGTTCGTCTTACGTCATCGGCAAGGCGGTCAACACCGAGGATGAGGACTGGGATTTCTGAGGGCTGGCTGGCCGTATCAGGAAAAGGCTTTCGCGGGAGTGCGACGTGTCGTGCTCCCGCGACTATGTGTTTTGCTTGAAGGCCGCACGCAGCTCAAGCCGCCGCCAAATAGCGCGTTTCTCCGCGTCGCTGGCGGTCGGCCAGGCGGCGATCTCCGCCCGCGTGCGCCGACATCCCCGGCACCGCTGGGTTTCGTCGTCGATGCGGCACAGGCTGACGCAGGGCGATCTCACGCCGTGCTGGAATTGCTGATTGTCGCCCGCCATAAACCGCCCTTGATGTGATGTGTGCCGCCACAGGATACCCGATCCTGCGGCGGCGCGTCGTCAATCAGATGATGCCGCCGTTGGCGCGCAGGGTTTGGCCGTTGATCCAGCCGCCGTCGTTCCCGGCGAGGAAGGCCACCGCCGCGGCGATATCTTCCGGCGTGCCCAGGCGCTCCAGCGGCGCCATCTTCGCCAGCCGCTCGATAAGCTCCGGGGTTTTACCGTCGAGGAACAGCCCGGTCGCGGTCGGCCCCGGCGCAACGGCGTTCACCGTGATATTGCGGCCGCGCAGCTCTTTTGCCAGCACGCTGGTCAGCGCCTCGATCGCCGCCTTGCTGGCGGCATACATGCCGTACCCCGGCTGCAGCAGCCCCACCACGCTGGAGGAGAAGTTGATGATGCGGCCGTTGTCGCGCAGGCGCTTCGCCGCCTCGCGCATCGTGTTGAAACTGCCTTTCAGGTTGATGTCGATCAGGCGATCCGCGTCTTCATCGCGCATGTCCGCCACCGGTGCCAGCGCCATCACCCCGGCGTTGTTGACCAGCACGTCGACGCCGCCAAACGCCTGTTCGGCGCTGTCGAACAATCGGGAAACCGCTGCCGCATCGCTGACGTCGGCTTTGGCGCCGAGCGCGCGGCCGCCCGCCTGTTCTATCTTGCGCACCAGTTCATCGGCCGGCGCCGGGTTGCCTGAATAGTTGATGATGACGGTAAAACCGTCGGCGGCCAGACGCTCGGCGATGGCGGCGCCGATGCCGCGCGATGCGCCGGTGACGATGGCGACGCGTTGAGTGGCGTGCTGCATAAGTCTCTCCTCCTGGGTCAGTGAGTTGTCATCATGCACCTTTCGGCACGGCGAATAATCCCCTATTCTTCGTTATCACTATCCGAAATAAACGAACAATTATGGACAGAATCGACGCCATGCGCCTGTTCACCCGCGTGGTAGAACAACGCAGCTTTACCCAGGCGGCGCAGGATCTGAACCTGCCGCGCTCCACCGTGACCGACGCCATCAAACAGCTCGAAGCCCGGCTGCAGGTCAGGCTGCTGCAGCGCACCACCCGCCACGTCAGCCCGACGCTGGACGGCGAAGCCTACTATCAGCGCTGCCTGAGCATTCTGGCGGACATCGAAGAGGCGGAGATGGCGTTCGCCGGCGCCAAACCGCGCGGGCTGCTGCGCATCGAGGTGCACGGCACGCTGGCGCGCCATTTTCTGTTGCCCGACTTGCCTGATTTTTTGGCGCAATACCCGGATATCGAGCTCTATATGAGCGAAGGCGATCGGCTGGTGGACGCGCTACGGGAGGGCATCGACTGCGTGGTGCGCGTCGGCAAACTGCGGGACAGCGACATGGTGGCGCGCCGCCTGGGCGAGCTGGAAGAGGTGACCTGTGCCGCCCCGGCCTACCTGCAGCGCTTCGGCACGCCGCAAAGCCTGGACGATCTGCGCCATCACCGCATGGTGGGCTTTCGCTCTTCGGCGACCGGTGCGCTGATGCCGCTGGCGTTCACGGTGGCGGGGCAAGCGCAGCCCATCACGCTGCCGGCGACGGTGTCGGTCAGCGCGGCGGAGAGCCTGGTCGCCGCCGCCCGCGCCGGGTTGGGCATCATTCAGGTGCCGCGTTATCATCTGCGCGGCGATCTGGCCGACGGCAGCCTGTTGCCGCTGCTGCCGGATTGGCCTTCTCCGCCGATGCCGGTCTCGCTGCTTTATCCGCGCAACCGCCAGCTCTCGCCGCGGGTGCGCGTGTTTCTCGACTGGTTCAGCCGGGTGTTCGCCGAGCGGAACCGATAACAAGAGCGTGCGTTACAGCGCGCCGTAGTTCAACGGCACCCAGGTGTAACCGTCGCCCTGGCGGTTCAGATACCCCAACCCCGGGAACGACAGGTGTGCGCCGCCGACCAGTTCGCTCTGCCGCGCGCTGTCGCCAAATATCCGCAGCCGCTGAGCGACCGCCGCCTTGGCGTCGCTGTCAAAGCTGATAGCCACCTTCGGATGCGGCAACTGCACCGCCGCTACGTGGATCAGATCCCCCAGCAACAACAGCTTTTTGCCCTGGCTCGTCACCTGATAGACGCTGTGCCCCGGCGTATGCCCGTGGGCGGCAAAGGCGGCGATGCCCGGCGAAAGCTCGCCGTCGCCGTTGAATGGCTTAAAGTGCCCGGCCGCCTGATAAGGCTTGATCGCCGCCTGGGCTCTTTCGAAGTTGCTTTTATTTTCCGCGTTGGCCCGTTTCAGCTGGTCGGCGCTCAGCCAGAAGTCCGCGTCCTGGCTGGCGGCGCGCACCACCGCATTGGGGAATACCGCCTTGCCGTCGTGCGTCAGGCCGCCGAGGTGATCCGGGTGCATGTGGGTCAGGTAGATCTCATCCACCTGCTCCGGTTGGTAGCCCGCCGCGCGCAGGTTATCCACCAGCTTGCCCAGGCCGTCGCCCAGCAGTTGGCCGGCGCCGCTGTCGATCATCACCAGCTTGTCGCCGGTATTGATCAGATAGGCATTGACCGAGGTGACCACCGGCAGGCTTTGATGCCGCTCGGCCAACCCGGCGGCGATCTGCTGCGGCGTGGTGTTGAGCAACAGCTTGTCCGCCGGCAGGCGAATGACGCCGTCGGACAACGCGGTCACTTCAAAGCCGCCCAGCATGATGCGGTAAAATCCCGGCGTCGGGGTTTTGGCCTGCGGCGCGGCGGCCCCGGCCTGTAATGACATAACGGCCAGCGCCGCGCCCAGCAGACAACGTTTCCAGAACATGATGACTCCTTGCGATAATTGGACAGCGCTAAGTATTGACGCAAAAGGTCCGATGCGCCTGTTTAATAAATGCCTTTGATAAATATATAAATAATATATTTATTATGAATAATTTTGTTTGCCGAGCCACACAACCCCAATCCATATTTTCTCGCTCGCCACTTGGTTATTTTTCTTACTCCCTAAACCAATAGTGAGGAAATATCATGAACTATCAATTCGAAAATCTGGTCTTTGAAGGCGGCGGCGTAAAAGGCATCGCCTATGGCGGCGCGCTGGAATTGCTGGAAGCCAAAGGCATCATGCCGCAGATCAAGCAAACCTCCGGCGCCTCGGCGGGCGCCATCGCCGCGCTGCTGGTCGGCCTGGGCTGCAGCTCGGCGGACGTCACTAAAATTCTGTCGGCGATGGATTTTAAAAAATTCCTCGATTATAACGGCGGCTTTTTCGGTACGCTCCAGGACGCCTACCGCCTGTTCAATCAATACGGCATCGCGCCCGGCGATTATTTCTATCAATGGTCGCGCGATATTATCAAGCAATATACCGGCAAGCCGGATATTACCTTCGAGCAGTTCGAAGCGATGAAAGCGGCGAAAGGGTTCAAGTCGATTTACTTTATCGGCGCCAACCTCAACAGCGGCCAGCGCGAGGTCTATTCGCATCGCACCACGCCGCGCATGAAAGTGGCGGACGGCCTGCGCATTTCGATGTCGTTCCCGTTCGCCTTCGTGGCGAAGAACAATACCCTGGGCGATCTGTGCATCGACGGCGGCATGATCGACAACTACCCGGTGCGGCTGTTCGACTATGACTTTTCCGCCACGCCGCCTTATATCGACAGTTCCAGCCAGCGCATCAACACCCGCACCCTGGGCCTTCGCCTGGACTCCGCCGGCGAAATCGCCCAGGCCGCCGGGCAGGCCGGCCCGCGCACGCCGGTCAACAACCTGTTTGATTTCACCCTGGCGGTGGCCAACGTGATGCTGGACATCCAAACCAAGGTGCACCTGGACAGCGACGACTGGAAGCGCACCGTGTATGTCGACACGCTCGACGTCGGCACGCTGGAGTTCGGCATCAGCGAGGAGAAGAAACGCGCGCTGATCGAATCCGGCCGCCGCGGCGTAGAGCGCTACTTCGCCTGGTACGACGCCGCCATGAAACAGGCAGCGTAACCGGTATTACCCCTGCCCGCGCGTACGGCCGGCGCGCGGGCAAAAAAAATCCCCGCGGGGGCGGGGAAAGGCAAAGTAACGCTAAGGATTTATAGGAGTTATACGAAGAACTTGGCCAACACCAGCAGCGACAGCGAGACGTTGATAGCGCCGCCGATACGCGTCGCGATCTGGGCAAACGGCATCAGCGACATGCGGTTGCCGGCGGTGAGGATCGCGACGTCGCCGGTACCGCCCTGCCCGCTTTGGCAGCAGGAGACAATCGCCACGTCGATAGGGTGCATGCCGATTTTCTTGCCGACGAAGAAACCGGTCGCCACCAGCGCGCTGACGGTTGTGACGATCACGATCAGATTCTGTACGGTGAACGCGTCCACCAGCTCCTGCCACGGCGTGATGGCCACGCCGACCGCGAACAGGATCGGATAAGTCACGGCGGTGCGGAAGAATTTGTACACCACCTGCGAGCCTTCCTGAATGCGCGGCGACACCCCGTGCGCCAGCTTCACCGCCACGGCGGCGAACAGCATGCCCACCGGCGCCGGCAGACCGATCAGGCGGTGCAGCAGCATGCCTACCATATACAGCAGGATGGCCAGCAGCGCGCCGCAGGCGATGGTGCTGACGTCCACCTTGCCGCTGATTTTTTCCACCGCGTTCATGTCGCTGTCGCCCTGCTTGCTCGGCATCAGGCTGCCTTCGCCGGTCAGGTGCGGATAACGCTTGCCCAGTTGGTTGAGCAGGCCGGCGATGACGATGGCGGTCAGGCTGCCGAGCATCACGATCGGCAGAATGCGCCCCAACGCCACGCCCTGCTCCATGTGCAGGATCGCCGCGTAGCCCATCGACAGCGGGATCGCCCCTTCACCCACGCCGCCGGCCATGATCGGCAGGATCAGGAAGAAGAAGATCTGGAACGGCTCCAGGCCCAGCGCCATGCCGACGCCCATCCCCACCAGCATGCCGACGATCTCGCCGCACAGCATCGGAATGAAGATGCGCAGGAAGCCCTGGATCAGCACCTGGCGGTTCATGCTCATGATGCTGCCGACAATGATGCAGCAGATGTAGAGATAAAGAATGTTGGTCGATTTGTAGAACTTGGTGGTCGACTCCACCACCACGTCCGGCAGCAGACCGTAGTGCACCAGCGCGGAAGGAATGAAGGTGGCGCAGATCGCCGCCGCGCCCATTTTGCCGATCAGCGGCAGGCGCTTGCCGAATTCGCCGCAGGCGAAACCGAAGAACGCCAGGGTGGCCACCATCACCACGATATCGCTCGGCAATTTGCCTTCCAGGCAGTCGAGCAGAATCAATACGCCGGCCAGAATAAAGAACGGTAACGGAATAATCCCTACTTTATAATTGTCCAGTATCCGCCACCATTTCTCACGCAGAGAAATATCGGCGGCCTTGTCTTTGGCTACGAGGTAAGAATCATCTGTTGTGCTCATAATCTGGCCTCTTATTAGTTTGTTCAGCCATCATAGAGAAGCGCACGGATTATCTGCTGTGATTATGTTCAAAGTTAAAAAGGGTTTTTAATGGTGGTTATGGTTTCTATGGGGTTAATTAAGATTATGTAAAAACCGGCGTGGTTTTAATGGTGTTAATACCGTTTTTATTTTAAAGCTTATCAACTTTATCGCAGACGAACAATTCTCGTCCGGTTCACTCTAATCCCGTGTGAGGGATCACAAGTTGATCGGGCGCAATATTACAGACCCCGCTTCTCGTGATAGGGTAAGGCTTCAGGATCTCTTTACGGTGAAGCACCGCCATGCGCCTCAAACTCTCATTTCAAATCAAGCTGTTTCTGTGCCTGGTGGCCTTCTCCTGCCTGCTGCTGACCTGTATCGGCGCCTATACCTATTACCAGCTGGATGCGCAGCTGCACCGCGATCTCGGCGCCCGCGCCCAGGTACAGGCGCGGGAAATCGCCCTCATTCCTTCGCTGGTGGACGCAGTGGAGAACAACGACGCCGCCCGGATCGCCGCGCTGATGAAAAAAATCCGCGCCAGCAGCGACGCCAGTTATATCGTCATCGGCGATAATCATGCCCGCCACCTTTATCATTCCGAATATGAAGGCCGCCTGGGCACGCCGATGATCGGCGGCGATAATAAAGAGGTGCTGGAAGGAAAAAGCATTATTTCCATTCGCAAGGGCGGCATTGGCGTTTCATTGCGCAGCAAGGCGCCGATCGTGGATGAAAATAATCGCGTGATCGGCATCGTTTCGGTCGGCTATTTGAAATCGCATATCGATAATTTAAATGCCAGGACGTTGACGCAAATTATCGGCTCCATCGTCCTGCTACTGATCGCCCTGTTCGTCTTTTCCTGGCTGCTGTCGAAAAACCTCAAGCGCCAGATGTTCTGGCTGGAGCCGAAAGAGATCGCGCTATTGGTGCGCCAACAAAAAGCGCTGCTGGAAGCCATCTATGAAGGGGTGATCGCCATCGATCCGCAGCTGCGGATCATCACCATCAACCATGCGGCGCGCGAGCTGCTGGATCTGCACCAGCCCGCCGCCGGCTTGCTGGGCCGGCCGATCGGCGACGTGATCCAGGCGCAGCCGAACTTCTTCGCCGCCGCGCAGCTGGGCCAGGATACGCATGACGAGGTGTGCCGCTTCAACCACGTGCGGGTGATCGCCAGCCGGGTGCGCATCATGCAGGAACAGGAGCTGCAAGGCTGGGTGATCAGCTTCCGCGACAAGAACGATATCAATACCCTGAGCAGCCAGCTCAGCCAGGTGAAACGCTATGCCGACAACCTGCGCATCATGCGCCACGAGCAGCTGAACTGGACCGCGACGCTGGCCGGGCTGCTCCATATGCAGCGCTACGACGAGGCCATCCGCTACGTGGAGGCCCAGTCGGAGGGCGCGCAGGAGATCCTCGATTTCATCTCGCAGCGCTTCAGCTCGGCGGCGCTGTGCGGGCTGCTGCTGGGCAAATACTCCAGCGCCAGAGAAAAAGGCATTGAGCTGCGCTTCGATCCGGCCTGCCAGCTGCGGCAGATCCCGGCGGCGCTGAATGAGACCGAACTGATGTCGATCGTCGGCAACCTGTTGGATAATGCCGTGGAGGCGACGCTGCACTGCCCGGCCCCGCACGAAGCGATCGAGCTTTATATCAGCGACGGCAGCGACGAGCTGGTGATCGAGGTGGCGGATCGCGGCACCGGCATCGCCGAGGAGATTCGTGATACGCTGTTTGAACAGGGCGTCACCACCAAAGCGGATAAAAGCGACCACGGCATCGGCCTGCATCTGGTCGCCAGCCACGTGGCGCAGGCGCACGGCAGCATAGAAGTGTCGGACAACGAGCCGCACGGCGCGATATTCTCTATATTTATCCCTAAATAAAACCCATAACCCGATTTTTTGAGCACCCGATTATGTCACACCAAGCACTGGACGTTCTGATCGTGGAAGACGAGCCGCAACTGGCGACGCTGCACGCGGAGTTCATCGAGAAAAATTTCAACCTGCGGGTGGTGGCTTACGCCGCCACGCTGGCCGAAGCGCGGGCCAAAGCCAATACGCATCAGCCGCGGCTGATCCTGCTGGATAACTTCCTGCCGGACGGCCAGGGCATCGAGCTGATGGAAGAACCGGCGGTGAAGAACCCCGCCTGCTCGGTGATCTTCATCACCGCCGCCAGCGACATGCATACCTGCAGCCAGGCGATCCGCAACGGCGCCTTCGACTACATCATCAAGCCGGTGTCTTACAAGCGGCTGCGCAATTCGCTCGAACGCTTCATGCAGTTTGTGCAGACCCAGCGCACCTTCAAGATTATCGATCAGGACAACGTCGATGCGCTGTACAACCTGCAGTCGAAGCAGTTCTCCAGCGAGCCGAGCGCCAAAGGCATCGAAACCAATACCCTCGAGCTGGTGCAGGCGCTGTTTATCGCCCAGCCGGCGGTGGCGCATGCGGTGGAAGACGTGGTGGAGCAGGTCGGCATCAGCAAGACCACCGCCCGCCGTTATCTGGAATATTGCGTCGCCACCCAGTTCGTGCGGGTGGAGATGCTGTACGGCAATATCGGCCATCCGCGGCGGCTATATCGCAAGGCCTGAGGCTGCCATCTGGCTGTCATATTACGGCGATAACATAGCGCCCGACGATATCCCCCTCGATATCGGCACCTGTCGTTAAAACTGATGAAATACTGATGACTTTTGCCCGGCCTCTGGTCGGGTTTTTTATTATCCGAACGGCAGACGCAGAAGCGAAATATCTCATTGCTTCACGCCACGTTATTTCCCCCAAAACCAATCCATTATGGCGAATAACGGCCGTCAATTTTGAGTCACGGGCCAAATTACCATAACTAATTAAAACCTTGATGTAAACCACTAATATCCCATTTAAACGACATTCGGGGTTGTCTCAGATATTCACTGTGTTAGGGTAAAAAGCTCTTTTATTTTGCTAAGGACAGCTCATATCGCTTTAATTAAACCAGAGGAAACAGCAAATTGCATGGCAATTAAACTTGAAGTAAAGAACCTGTATAAGATATTTGGCGAACACCCGGAACGCGCATTCAAACTGCTGGATAAAGGTCTGACAAAAGATCGGCTGTTTGAAAAAACCGGCTTATCGCTCGGCGTAAAAGACGCCACTCTGGCCATTGAAGAAGGCGAGATATTTGTCATCATGGGGCTCTCCGGTTCCGGCAAGTCCACCCTGGTACGCCTTCTCAATCGTCTGATAGAACCCACCCGCGGTCAGGTACTGATCGACGGTGAGGACATCGCCAAAATATCCGACACCGCGCTGCGTACCGTGCGGCGAAATAAGATCAGCATGGTATTTCAGTCATTCGCGCTAATGCCGCACATGAATGTCCTGAATAATACCGCCTTCGGTATGGAATTAGCCGGCATACCGCTGCAGGAGCGCCAGGAAAAAGCGCTGGATGCCCTGCGCCAGGTCGGGCTGGAGAATTATGCGCTGTCTTATCCGGATGAATTATCCGGCGGTATGCGCCAGCGCGTGGGATTAGCCCGCGCCCTGGCCAATAACCCGGATATATTATTGATGGACGAAGCCTTCTCGGCGCTCGATCCGTTAATTCGTACCGAAATGCAGGATGAGCTGGTGAAATTACAGGCCCAGCATCAACGCACCATCGTGTTTATTTCCCACGATCTGGACGAAGCGATGCGCATCGGCGATCGCATCGCCATCATGCAGGGCGGTGAGGTGATCCAGGTCGGTACCCCGGACGAGATCCTGAATAACCCGGCCAACGACTATGTGCGCACCTTCTTCCGCGGCGTGGACATCAGTCATGTGTTCAGCGCCAAGGATATCGCCCAACGGCGCCCGGTGACGCTGATCCGCAAAACCCCCGGTTTTGGCCCCCGTTCGGCGCTGCAGCTGCTGCGCGATGAGGACCGAGATTATGGTTATGTTGTTGAACGCGGGAAGAAATTTATCGGCGTAGTGTCGATAGAGTCGCTGAAAAAGGCGCTGTCCGCCAATCAAACGCTGGACGATGCCCTGCTCGAGGCCCCCGCCGCCGTGCCGGCCGACACGCCGCTCAGCGATCTGATCTCCCTGGTCGCCCAGGCGCCGTGCGCGGTGCCGGTGGTGTGCGAAGAACATAACTATCTCGGCATCATCTCCAAGGCCATGCTGCTGCAGGCGTTGGACAAGGAGGGCTCCGCCAATGAGTGATACCACGCAAACCCAAGATCCCTGGGCTACCGCACCGGTCGATGCCGGTGCCGCACCCACAAACGATGCCGCCGCCAACGCCGGCGACGCCTGGTCCAGCACGCCAGCGCCGGCCGCCCATGACGCCGCCGCGTCAGGCACCGATTGGCTCAGCGGCGCCCCGGCGCAGCCGGAGCACTTCAGCCTGCTCGATCCGTTCCACAAAGCCTGGGTGCCGTTCGACGCCTGGGTCACGCAAGGCATCGACTGGCTGGTGCTGCACTTCCGCCCGCTGTTCCAGGGCATCCGCGTGCCGGTCGACATGATCCTGAGCGGCTTCCAGCAGCTTCTGCTGGGCATGCCGGCGCCGATCGCCATTCTGGTGTTTTCGCTGCTCGCTTGGCAGGTCTCAGGCCTCGGCATGGGCGCCGCCACGCTGCTCTCCCTGGTCGCCATCGGCGCCATCGGCGCCTGGTCGCAGGCGATGGTCACGCTGGCGCTGGTACTGACCGCGCTGTTCTTCTGCATTCTTATCGGCCTGCCGCTCGGCATCTGGCTGGCGCGCAGCAAGCATGCCGCCAAGGTGATTAGACCGCTGCTCGACGCCATGCAGACCACCCCGGCCTTCGTCTACCTGGTGCCGATCGTCATGCTGTTCGGCATCGGCAACGTGCCGGGCGTGGTGGTGACCATCATCTTCGCGCTGCCGCCGATCGTGCGCCTGACCATTCTGGGCATCAAGCAGGTGCCGGAGGATCTGATCGAGGCCGCCGAATCCTTCGGCGCCAGCCCGCGTCAGCTGCTGTTCAAGGTGCAGCTGCCGCTGGCGATGCCGACCATCATGGCCGGCGTTAACCAGACGCTGATGTTGGCGCTGTCGATGGTCGTCATTGCCTCGATGATCGCCGTCGGCGGCTTGGGCCAGATGGTGCTGCGCGGCATCGGCCGGCTGGACATGGGCCTGGCCGCCGTCGGCGGCGTCGGCATCGTAATCCTGGCGATCATTCTCGATCGCCTCACCCAATCGCTGGGGCGCGATCGCCGCAGCAAAGGCATCGGCCGCTGGTATCGCCGCGGCCCCATCGGGCTGCTGACTCGCCTGTTCATCAAACAAGCCTGACGCTTTTCCCGCCGGCGGCTGCGGCCCCGGCGGGCTATGACACCACCACATCGAAAAAAGGGGAAACACTATGCGCACTACGGGCATCTGGGCTCTCGCCCTGACGACGCTGATCGGCTCACAGAGCGTGAGCGCGGCAGATTTACCCGGTAAGGGGATCGCGGTTCAGCCGGTGCAAAGCACCATTTCCGAAGAGACGTTCCAGACGCTGCTGGTCAGCAAGGCGCTGGAAAAATTGGGTTACGACGTGAAGGAACCGCGTGAAGTGGATTACAACGTCGCCTACACCTCGATCGCCTCCGGCGACGCGACCTTTATCGCGGTCAACTGGGATCCGCTGCACGCCGATCAGTACAAGGCCGCCGGCGGCGACGCCAAGTTCTACCGCGAAGGCGTCTACGTCAACGGCGCCGCGCAGGGCTACCTGATCGACAAGAAAACCGCCGAGCAGTACCACATCACCAACGTCGAGCAGCTCAAGGATCCCAAGATCGCCAAGCTGTTCGACACCAACGGCGACGGCAAGGCCGATCTGACCGGCTGCACCCCGGGCTGGGGCTGCGAAGCGGTGATTAACCACCACATCAAGGCCTATGGCCTGAGCAATACCGTCGAACACAACCAGGGCAACTACGCGGCGATGATCGCCGACACCATCACCCGCTACAAAGAGGGCAAACCGGTGCTGTATTACACCTGGACGCCGTACTGGGTCAGCGATGTGATGGTGCCGGGGCGCGACGTGGTCTGGCTGCAGGTGCCGTTCTCCTCCCTGCCGGGCGAGCAGAAGAACGTCGACACCAAGCTGCCTAACGGCGCCAACTACGGCTTCCCGGTCAACACCATGCGCATCGCCGCCAACAAGCAGTGGGCCGAAGCCAATCCGGCGGCCGCCAAGCTGTTCGCCATCATGAAGCTGCCGATCGCCGACATCAACGCGCAAAACCTGCGCATGCATGAAGGCCAGGCTTCGGAAGCCGACATCCAGAACCACGTCAACGGTTGGATCAAGGCGCACCAGGCCACCTTCGACGGCTGGGTGAAAACCGCCGCCGAAGCGGCGAAGCCGTAACCGTTCAGGGGCGCCGCCAGTGCCGCGCCCCTACCCCGCCATATCGATGCCGCTGAAATGCAAAAAGCGCTCGGCGATAATCGACATGGGCTGCGGCCAAATGCAATACACCTGGCGCCGCGGCCCGTCTTCAATCGGAATCGACACCAGCGCGCTCAAGCGTTGCGCGGTCGAAATCGGTACGATGCCCGCCGCCAGCCCGCGCCGCACCAAATTCTCCAGCCATTCGATATGATCGATTTCAAAACTGACGTGCCGACGAATGCCCGCCGCCTGAAAGGCGCGATCGGTTTGGCGCCGCGCGCCGGTGCCGCTGTAGAAATCCACCAGCGGCACTTCCGCCAGCGCCTGCAGGTTCACCCGCTCGCGGCCGGCCAGCGGATGCTGCGGCGCCACCAGCGCCACCAGCGGCTCATCGGCCAACTGCCGGTGCGACATCGGCAGCAGATCGGCATCGCCCGGCCAGATGCCGACGAACGCCATATCGCATTTTTGCTGGCGTACGTCCTCCAGCAGCGCTTCGCTCATGCCGACGTACAGGCGGATATTCACCGCCGGATAGTGGCGATGAAACTTGTCGAGCCTTTCGGTCAGAGCCATCACGTTTATCGTTGAAATGGTGCCGATGGTCAGGGTGCCGGACACCGCGCCGTCGGCCGCCGTCACCTCCTCCACCAGCGCCTGCTGCGCCGCCAGCAGGCGCTGCGCAGGGGCCACGAAAGCCTGGCCGGCCGGGGTCAACCGCACCCGACGCGAAGTGCGTTCAAACAGCGTGCAGCCCAGCTCTTCTTCCAGTTTGGCGATCTGGTGGCTCAGCGCCGACTGCACCGTATGGCAGCGCTGCGCCGCCCGGGTAAAGTTCAGCTCTTCCGCCACCGCCAGCGCATAGCGGATCTGTTTCAGGTTCATGGCATCTATCTTGAAATGAGATAAATAAAATGAAAATTATACATTGGTTTCCCGGCGTGCGTTGCCGGATACTGCGCGCCATCTTCTTCCCGTGATGAAAAAACCATGAGCCAACAAAACGCCCACCCGGGCCTCAGCCCGGCGCTGACCGTGCTGATCGCCATCGCTACCGGCCTGGCGGTCGCCAGCAACTATTACGCGCAGCCGCTGCTGGAAACCATCGCCACCGGCTTCAACCTGTCGGTCAATCAGGCCGGCTTTATCGTGACCGCCGCGCAGCTCGGTTACGCCACCGGGCTGCTGCTGCTGGTGCCGCTCGGCGATATGTTCGAGCGCCGCGGGCTGATCGTGTTCATGACGCTGCTGGCCGCCGGGGGCATGCTGATCACCGCCACCTCCGCCACCCTGCCGATGATGATCCTCGGCACCGCGCTTACCGGGCTGTTCTCGGTGGTGGCGCAGATCCTGGTGCCGCTGGCCGCCACGCTGGCCCACCCGGAAAAGCGCGGCAAGACCGTCGGCATCATCATGAGCGGCCTGCTGCTCGGCATCCTGCTGGCGCGTACCGTCGCGGGGGCACTGGCGTCGTTTGGCGGCTGGCGCACCATCTACTGGGTCGCCAGCGTGCTGATGATCCTGATGGCGCTGATCCTGTGGCGCGCGCTGCCGCGCTATAAGCAACACTCCGGGCTGAACTACCCGCAGCTGCTGGCCTCGATCTTCAGCCTGTTCTGCCGCACGCCGCTGCTGCGCACCCGCGCCATCCTCGGCGCCCTGTCGTTCGCCAACTTCAGCGTGCTCTGGACCTCCATGGCCTTTCTGCTCGCCGCGCCGCCGTTCAACTATTCCGAGGGGGTGATCGGGCTGTTCGGCCTGGTGGGCGCCGCCGGGGCGCTGGCCGCTTCACGCGCCGGGCATCTGGCGGACAAGGGCAAAGCCGGATTGACCACCACCGTCGGCCTGGTGCTGCTGCTGCTGTCCTGGATACCTATCGCGTTCGCCAAACAATCGCTGTGGGCGCTGATCGCCGGCATCCTGATCCTCGATCTGGCGGTGCAGGCGGTACACGTCACCAACCAGAGCGTGATGTACCGCATCATGCCGGACGCGCGCAACCGCCTGACCGCCGGCTACATGACCAGCTACTTTATCGGTGGCGCCCTCGGTTCACTGCTCTCCGCCTCGGCCTATCAGCATGCCGGCTGGTACGGCGTGGCCGCCGCCGGCGGGGTGTTATGCCTGCTCAACCTGCTGACCTGGTGGCTCGGCAAGCACCACGATCCGCAGGGGCCGGCGACAATCTGATTATCGTGCAAATAGTCACTTAAGAAATTTATTAGCGGTGCAGGGTATAAACATTACTTACTCTCTGGTAATGTTCTGGGCATAAACTATTGAAGTCCTATCTACCCTGCGACCCACAACCATGCAAAGCCAAGCTGCAGACAGCCTCAATCCGCCCGCCGTCAGCGCCACCTTCGCCAACGGCGTCGTCGACAGTTTGCCGATCGTCATCGGGTATGTCCCGGTGGCGTTCGCCTTTGGCCTCAGTGCCGTCAAACTGGGCTTTTCCCCGCTGGAAAGCATTTTCTTCTCCTGCATTATCTACGCCGGTGCCAGCCAGTTCGTGATCACCGCCCTGTTGAGCGCCGGGATGTCGCTGTGGGTCTCCGCGTTAACGGTGATGGCGATGGATGTGCGCCACCTGCTCTACGGCCCGGCGCTGCGCCACCGCATCGTCTCGCGCATGTCGCCCGGTAAAACGGCGATGTGGGCCTTTGGCCTGACCGATGAGGTCTTCGCCGCCGCTACCGCCAGGCTGATGCGCAATAACCGCAGCTGGAGCGAAAACTGGATGCTGGGCATCGCGCTCTGTTCCTGGCTTTCCTGGGTGGCCGGCACCGCGCTCGGCGCGCTGTTCGGCAACGGCCCGCTGGAGCAGTTCCCGGTGATCGAAGCCTCGCTGGCCTTCATGCTGCCGGCGCTGTTTCTCAGTTTCCTGCTGGCCGCCTTCCGGCGCCCGCAGAGCCTGACCATTGCTGCCGCATTGGCCGGCGCGCTGCTCGGCGTGGTGCTGTTCTCCATTCCGGTCGCCATTTTGGCCGGCATCGGCGCCGGCTGCGTCGCCGCCCTGTTCCAGCCCGCCCCTGCGGAGGCCAACCATGAACACTGATGTGCTGGTGATCGGCCTGGTGGTGGGCTGCGCCAATTACCTGTTCCGTTATCTGCCGCTGCGGCTGGCACCGGCGCGCGCCCAGCCCGGCCTCAAACGCGGTAAAGCCGCCCTGCTGCTCGACAGCATCGGCATCGCCTCGATCTGCGCCCTGCTGGTGGTCTCCAGCACGCCGGTCGTCATGCGCGAACCGGACAAGCTGCTGCCGACGTTGGCGGGGTTCGCCGCACTGGCGCTGTGCTTCTACCGCAGCAAAAGCATCATTCTGTCGACGCTGCTCGGCGCGACGGCCTTTGGCGTCACATTAAAGCTGTTAATGCTTTTCGGTCCGGGCTGACGCCGCTCCCGATCGTTTGGCTTCACTTTGGCGTTTTCATGCGTCACATCTTTACAAACACTGACAAATGACACGAATTGCTAAATTATCCGCACGGCTGAACATTTACATTATTAGTCACCGTCGTTACTATCTCGAACGAAATTAATGAGGCCCTAAATTATGGAAAGCTCGTTTGCCCCCATAGAACAAATGCTGAATTTCCGCGCCACCCGGCAGAAAGATTTCCCTTATCAGGAAATCCTGCTGACCCGCCTGTGCATGCACATGCAAGGCAAGCTGCTGGAAAACCGCAATAAGATGCTGAAGGCGCAGGGGATTAACGAAACACTGTTTATGGCGCTGATCACCCTGGATGCGCAGGAAAGCCACAGCATCCAACCTTCTGAGCTAAGCTCTGCTTTAGGCTCCTCGCGCACCAATGCGACCCGCATCGCCGACGAGCTGGAGAAACGCGGCTGGATCGAGCGCCGGGAAAGCGACAACGATCGCCGCTGCCTGCATCTGCATCTGACGCCGCAGGGGGAAGAATTTCTCAGTCAACTGCTGCCGCCGCAGCACCAATGTCTGCATTTCCTGTGGTCCACGCTGACCGACGATGAGCAAAAACAGCTGGAACAGCTGACGCGCAAATTGCTGGCACGTCTGGATCAAATGGAAATCACAGAACAGTTATCCTAATTCACAATTTCTGTTCAGGTACCTACTTATGCGATCCCCATTTAACTGGAGATTCACCCCGCTGTTCGCCGTGTTGCTGCTGGCCGGGTGTGCTTCGACCGATAATATTGCCCCGCAATCCACGCTGATGGATCCGCAGAGCCTGCAGTTGGCTCAGCCGAAAGTCAGTTCGCTGGCCGTCAGCCCGCAGTGGTGGCGCGCCCTCAAGGATCCGCAGCTGGACGCCTTGATGACGCAGACGCTGCAAAGCTCGCCGACCCTGCGGCAGGCCGCCGCCCGCGTGCGCGAAGCGCAGAGCGTGGTGGGTGAAGCCAGCGCCGCCAACGGGCCGAACCTGGATCTGAACGCCAGCACCCAACGCCAGCGCGTGCCGCAAAACGTCAATATGGGGCTGGGGTATCCGCATAAGCCGATCTACGAAAGCTCCAACTCACTGGGGCTGAACCTGGCGTACGAGTTCGACTGGTGGGGCAAATACCGCAACCAGGTGAACGCCGCCAAGGCGCAGGTCAACGCCGCGCGCGCCGAGCAGGAACAGGCGGCGCTGACGCTGACCAGTTCGGTGGCGTCCGCCTACTATCAGCTGCAGAGCAACCTGGCGCTCGAGAAGCTGCTGCAGCAGGAAGTGAACAACAATGAGCGCCTGACCGCGCTGCGCCAACAGCGCTATCAGGCCGGCCTGACCGGCGTCGACGTGCCGCAACAAACCCAGGCGCAGTCCGACGTCGCCAAGCAGCAGATCCTGCAGCTGCAATCGCAGATCGAGCAGCTCAGACACCAGCTCGCCGCGCTGGCCGGCCAGGGGCCGAACGCCATGCAGCACCTGCGTCAGGTGCCGTTGCCCGCAGACAACCTGATGGCGCCGCAGGGCGAGCTGACGGCGGATCTGCTGGGCAAACGCCCGGACATCGCCGCGCAACGCCAGCTGGTGGAGTCTTACAGCCAGCGCGTCAGCGCCGCGCGTAAAGAGTTTTACCCCAGCCTGACCATTTCAGCCTTCGCCGGCCTGATGACCACCAATACCAGTGGCACCAGCCCGAATCTGTTTGAAGCGGCCAGCCAGGCCTGGAACGTGATGCCGGCGATTTCGCTGCCGATCTTCCACGCCGGGGCGCTGCGCAGCAAGCTGGGCGAGGAATCCGCGCTGTATGACGAAGCGGTGGAATCCTACAACCAAACCATCCTGAATGCGGTACAGGAAACCGCCGACGCCATCACCATCCAGCAGAGCTCTGCGCAACAGCAGCTGCAGGCGGCGTCCGCGGCCCAGTCGATGCAACAGGTGTATCAGGTCGCCAACGCCCGTTACCAGGCAGGGATTATCGGACGCGACGATCTGTTGACCAGCCAGACGCAGCTATTACAGCAGCAACAGGCGGAGTTGAATGCCAGCAGCAATTTACTGCAGGCGAAGATAGGACTGATCCGCGCGCTGGGCGGTGGCTATCAGGCCCCGGCCGCAGCGGATTCGAAAGCATAATAATATAAGGCTTGGAGAACACCATGAGCGCAAGCGCGGAAATCCAAAACCCGCAGCAGCCGAACGGCAAAAAGAAGCAGCGTAAATTTTGGCTGCTGTTGCTGACGGTTATTTTCATTGTTATAGGGGTGGCTTACTTAGTGTATTGGTTCCTGGTGCTGCGTCATCACCAGGAAACCGACGACGCCTACGTCTCCGGCAACCAGGTGCAGATCATGGCCCAGGTGTCCGGCAGCGTGAACAGCGTCAATTTCGACAACACCGACTACGTCAAGCAGGGCGACGTGCTGCTGACGCTCGATCCGACCGATGCCGAGCAGGCGTTTGAACGCGCCAAGACCGGCCTGGCCAACAGCGTGCGTCAGACCCACCAGCTGATCATCAACAGCAAGCAATATCAGGCCAACATCGCCCTGCGCAAGACCGATCTGAGCAAGGCCGAGAACGATCTGAAGCGCCGCGTGGTGCTGGGCAGCGTTGACGCCATCGGCCGCGAAGAGCTGCAACACGCTCGCGATGCGGTCGACAGTGCCAAGGCCGCGCTGGAAGTGGCGGTGCAGCAATACAACGCCAATCAGGCGATGGTGCTGAACACCCCGCTGGAACAGCAGCCGGCGATCCAACAGGCCGCCGCGCAGATGCGCGATGCCTGGCTGGCGCTGCAGCGTACCAAAGTGATCAGCCCGATTACCGGCTATGTCTCGCGCCGCAGCGTGCAGGTCGGCGCGCAGATCGCCGCCGGTTCGCCGCTGATGGCGGTGGTGCCGGCCGATCACATTTGGGTTGACGCCAACTTCAAGGAAACCCAGATCGCCAACATGCGCATCGGCCAGCCGGCGACGGTGGTCAGCGACGTCTACGGCGACGACGTGGTGTATCAGGGCAAAGTGGCCGGTATCGACATGGGCACCGGTAGCGCCTTCTCCCTGCTGCCGGCGCAAAACGCCACCGGCAACTGGATCAAAGTGGTGCAACGTCTGCCGGTGCGTATTGAGCTCGACGCCAAGCAGGTGGCCGATCATCCGCTGCGCATCGGTCTTTCTACGCTGGTGACCGTCGACACCGCCAACCTGGACGGCCGCGTGCTGGCCGACGTGGTGCGCGACAAACCGCTGTATCAGAGCGACGCGCTGGCGTTGAATCTGGCGCCGGTTAACCAGCTGATCGCCGACGTGATCCATGCGAACGCCGGCTAAGCGCGCGGGAGGCCATCTTGCCACAGAAACCGCTTGAAGGCGCCCAGCTTGCCTGGATGACGGTCGCGCTCGCCATGGCGACCTTCATGCAGGTGCTGGACTCCACCATCGCCAACGTGGCGATCCCCACCATTTCCGGTAACCTCGGGTCTTCCAACTCGCAGGGCACCTGGGTGATCACCTCGTTTGGCGTGGCGAACGCCATCTCGATTCCGATCACCGGCTGGCTGGCGAAGCGCTTCGGCGAAGTGCGGCTGTTCCTCTGGTCCACCGCGCTGTTCGCCCTCGCCTCCTGGCTGTGCGGCATCTCCAACAGCCTCGGCATGCTGATCTTCTTCCGCGTGATCCAGGGCGTGGTGGCCGGGCCGCTGATCCCGCTGTCGCAGAGCCTGTTGCTGAACAACTATCCGCCCGCCAAGCGAGCGATGGCCCTGGCGCTTTGGTCGATGACCGTTATCGTCGCGCCGATCTTTGGGCCGATCCTCGGCGGCTATATCAGCGACAACTACCATTGGGGCTGGATCTTCTTCATCAACATCCCGATCGGCGTCTTCGTGATCGTGGCGGCGATGGCGACGTTGAAGGGGCGGGAAACCAAAACCGAGATCAAACCGATCGACACCGTCGGCCTGGTATTGCTGATCGTCGGCATCGGTTCGCTGCAGATCATGCTCGATCAGGGCAAGGAGCTGGACTGGTTCAACTCGACCGAGATCATCACGCTCACCGTCGTCGCGGTGGTGGCGCTGCTGTTCCTGGTGGTGTGGGAGCTGACGGACGACCATCCGGTGGTGGATCTGTCGCTGTTCAAGTCGCGCAACTTCACCATCGGCTGCCTGTGTATCAGCCTGGCCTACATGCTGTACTTCGGCGCCATCGTGCTCTTGCCGCAGCTGCTGCAAGAGGTGTACGGCTATACCGCCACTTGGGCGGGGCTGGCGTCGGCGCCGGTTGGGCTGATCCCGGTGCTGCTGTCGCCGATCATCGGCAAGTTCGGCAATCGGCTCGACATGCGCCGGCTGGTCACCTTCAGCTTCATCATGTATGCCGTGTGCTTCTACTGGCGTGCCTATACGTTTGAACCGGGTATGGACTTCGGCGCTTCCGCCTGGCCGCAGTTTGTCCAGGGCTTCGCCATCGCTTGCTTCTTCATGCCGTTGACCACCATCACGCTGTCCGGCCTGCCGCCGGAACGCATGGCGGCGGCGTCGAGCCTGTCGAACTTCACGCGAACGCTGGCGGGGTCGATCGGTACCTCGATCACCACCACCCTGTGGACGCAGCGCGAATCGCAGCACCATTCGCAGCTGACGGAGTTCGTCAACCCGTACAACCCGCAGTCGCAGGAGATGTACCGGCAGCTGGAGCAGCTCGGCATGAGCAAACAACAGGCGTCGGCGTATATCGCCAACGAGATCACCGCGCAGGGTCTGATCATCTCCGCCAACGAGATCTTCTGGCTGTCGGCCGGGGTATTCCTGGTGCTGCTGGTGCTGGTGTGGGTGGCGAAACCGCCGTTCAGCTCCGGCGGCGGTGGGGGCGGTGGCGCTCACTAAGCTTCAATAAACGAAACGGGCGCCCTGGGGCGCCCGTTTTTTTATCCGACGTAGAACAGATTACGCCTGATTCTGACGCCACCAGTCCGCCAGCAGAATGCCGGTCGCTACGGAAACGTTCAGGCTTTCCACCTTGCCGGTGCCGCCGATAGACACGTTCATGTCGCCCTGCTGCCAGGCGCTGTCGCTCAGACCGTCACGTTCCTGGCCCAGCACCAGCACCATCTTGGCCGGCAGCTTGGCCTGCGCCAGCGCGGTGCCTTTGTGGCTGGAGGTGGTAACGATGGTGTAACCCGCCTTGCGGAAGGTGTCCAGCACCGACAGGAAATCGTCGGCGTTGATCGCCTTGATGTGCTCTGCGCCGCCCTCTGCGGTACGCACCGCCGCGCCGGATTCCAGCAGCGCCGGATCCTGCAGCAGCACGCCGTTGACGCCGAAGTGAGCGCAAGAACGGACGATAGCGCCCAGGTTATGCGGGTTACCCACTTCTTCCAGCGCCAGCACGCAGTCGGTCGCCGGTGCGCTTTTCAGGTAGGTCTGCGCATCCAGGCCCTGACGCTTTTTGATCAGGAAGCAGACGCCGCCGTGGTGCTCGGTGCCGGACGCCTTGGCCAGCTCTTCCTCATCCACCACGTGGTAAGCCTTGCGGTTAGCCGCCATCCAGCGCAGCGCCTCGCGGAAACGCGGGGTGACCGACTGCACGAACCAGGCGCGCACGATCGCTTCCGGGCGGCTGGCGAACAGCGCCTGACAGGCGTTTTCACCGTAAACGCGGGTTTCTTCCGCACGCTGACGGCGCAGCTGTTCCGGATCGATAAAGCTTTTGCCGCTGATACCGCCGTGATCGAACGCCGGCTCTTCATTCGGCGCGCGCGAAACGGTTCTCCACGGCGACTCGTTGCCACCGCGATCTTCAGAGCGCGCCGGACGGCGAGGACGATCGCTTTCACTGCGGCGGGAGTCGGCGCCGCGGCGATCGTTGCCGCCGCGCGCCTTGTCTTGACCGGTGCGGCCCGAGCGCGCACCGTCAGCCGGACGGCCTTTGCCGGCCGGACGTTTATTCTTGTTGCGGTCGTCGCCGTTGTCGTCGTCATTGCGGACGTACATCACTTTGACTTTACCGTTCTTGCCACTAAATGAATCGTTCATTGTCTTCTCCACCAACGCGCAGGGCGCGAAGATTACCTGATGTTGGTGCATGAAGCCACCAACTTGCGCTAAAAGCTCCCAACTATCACATCCATTGAACAAACCTCATTGTTCATGCGCCGGGTTTTGCCGATAATTGTCAGCATTAAAGAAACATCTCTGCAACTGCGTTGCGGGGACCATGCTTTCTCTGTACCCGAGGTCAACATGAATACAGTTTGTGCAGCTTGCAATGCCACCAACCGCGTGCCGGAAGAACGTCTGGCGGACAACGCGAAATGCGGCCGCTGCGGCCATGAGCTCTTCGACGGTGAAGTGATCAACGCCACCGCCGCCACGCTGGACCAGCTGCTGCAGGACGATCTGCCGGTCGTGGTCGATTTCTGGGCGCCATGGTGCGGCCCGTGCCGCAGCTTTGCGCCGATCTTTGAAGACGTGGCCGAAGAGCGCGCCGGCAAAGTGCGCTTCGTGAAAGTGAACACTGAAGCCGAGCCGGAGCTGAGCGCCCGTTTCCGCATACGCAGCATCCCGACCATCATGGTGTTCCGTCAGGGCAAGATGGTCGACATGCTCAACGGCGCGATGCCGAAAGCGCCGTTTGACAACTGGCTCAACGAGTTAGTGTGATTCGGCAAGTATAGGCCGTATCCCGCCATCGCGCGCGAACGCGCCTCGATCGAGCCCGCCCCTCCCGGCGGGCTTTTTTCTGCGTTACAATGGCGGTTTTTCCCAGGATCGTTATGACCGACAACGCCGTACTTCGCCTGCGCCAATTCCGTTTAGACCGCGCCACCCGCCCTTTTCTGGCGCGCGGTTGCCGGGTGGCGCGTTGTCAGGGTTGCCTGCTGCCGCATAAAAACTGCCTGTGCGACACCATTCGCCCGCAGCAGGCCGGCAGCCGTTTCTGCCTGATCATGTTCGGCGCCGAGCCGCTCAAGCCCAGCAACACCGGCCGCCTGATCGCCGATATCCTGCCGGACACCCAGGCGTTCCTCTGGTCGCGCACCGAAGTCGATCCGGCCCTGCTGGCGGCCATCAACGATCCGGCGCGGCAGCCTTATGTGGTGTTCCCCGCTTCCTACGCCGACGCCGAACGGCCGGTGTTCAGCGAGCTGCCCGCCGGCGGCAAACCGCCGCTGTTCATCATGCTGGACGGCACCTGGGCGGAAGCGCGCAAAATGTTCCGTAAAAGCCCATACCTCAATCAATTCCCGGTGTTTTCCCTCAACGTCGACGCGGCATCGGACTACCAGCTGCGCGAAGCCAGCCGCGCCGAGCAACACTGCACGGCGGAAGTGGCCGCCGCCCTGCTGCAACAGGCGGGCGATCTGCCGGCCGCCGACGGATTAAATCAGCATTTCCGCTATTTCCGTCAACAATATCTGGCGGGAAAACCGACCCGGCCGGAGGCACCGGTCACAGCAATGTAGCCAGAAAGCGCCTAAAATCAGGCGTAACGTTGCCAAAAGGAGCCGTGCATGAGCCAGCGAGGGTTAGAAGCGCTATTACGTCCCAAATCGATCGCCGTGCTGGGCGCTTCGCAGCAGCCCGGCCGCGCCGGCAACCTGATGATGAGCAACCTGCTGGCCGGCGGTTTCGGCGGGCCCATCTTGCCGGTCACGCCGCGCTACAAAGCGGTCTGCGGCGTCATGGCCTACCCCGACGTCGCCAGCCTGCCGCTGACGCCGGATCTGGCGATCATCTGCACCCACGCCAAACGCAATCTGGCGCTGATTGAAGCGCTGGGCCAACGCGGCTGTAAAACCGCCATCGTACTCTCTTCGCCGCCGGAACAGTTTGCCGAGCTGAAGGCCTGCGCGCAGCGCTACGCCATGCGGCTGTTGGGCCCCAACAGCCTGGGGCTGCTGGCGCCGTGGCAGGGCATCAACGCCAGCTTCTCGCCGGTGCCGATCCAAAAGGGCAAGCTGGCGTTTATTTCGCAGTCCGCCGCCGTAGCCAACACCATTCTCGACTGGGCGCAGCAGCGCGAAGTCGGCTTCTCTTACTTTATCGCGCTGGGCGACAGCCTGGACATCGACGTCGACGACCTGCTCGACTTTTTGGCGCGCGACAGCAAGACCAGCGCCATTCTGCTGTATCTGGAAAACATCAGCGATGCGCGGCGCTTTCTCTCCGCCTCGCGCAGCGCCTCGCGCAACAAGCCCATTCTGGTGATCAAAAGCGGCCGCAGCCAACAGGCGCAGCTGTTGCTCAACAGCCAGCTGGGGCTGGACGCCGCCTATGACGCCGCCATCCAGCGCGCCGGCCTGCTGCGCGTGCAGGATACCCATGAGCTGTTCTCGGCGGTGGAAACCCTCAGCCATATGCATCCGCTGCGCGGCGAGCGGCTGATGATCGTCAGCAACGGGGCGGCGCCGGCGGCGATGGCGCTGGACGAACTGCTCGGACGCAACGGCAAGCTGGCCACGCTGAGCGATGAGAGCCTGGCGACATTGAGCGACGCGCTGCCGGATTTCATCCGCGCCGGCAACCCGCTCGACCTGCGCGACGATGCCACGCCGCAGCGCTTCCTGGCGGCAATCGAAGCGCTGCTCGACAGCCACGACTATGACGCGCTGCTGTTAATCCATGCGCCGAGCGCGGCGGCGCCGGGCACCGCCACGGCGGAAAGGCTGATCGAGGCGCTGCACCGCCATCCGCGCGGCAAACGCATCACGCTGCTGACCAACTGGTGCGGCGAATACTCTTCGCAAGAGGCGCGCCGGTTATTTACCGAGGCCGCCATTCCCACCTACCGCACGCCGGAAGGCGCAGTGACCGCCTTTATGCATATGGTGGAATATCGCCGCAACCAGAAGCAGTTGAAAGAGACGCCGGCGCTGCCGGTCGGCCTCACCGCCAACACCGCCGACGCCCACCGCCTTATCCATCAGGCGCTGGCCGAAGGCGCCACCCAGTTGGATACCCACGAGGTGCAATCCATCCTGCAGGCCTACGATCTGAGCACCCTGCCGACCTGGATTGCCGAGGACAGCGCCGAAGCGGTGCACATTGCCGAACAGATCGGCTACCCGGTGGCGCTGAAGCTGCGTTCGCCGGATATCCCGCATAAATCGGAAGTTCAGGGCGTCATGCTCTACCTGCGCACCGCGACCGAAGTGCAGCGCGCGGCGGAGGCGATCCTCGACCGCGTGAAGCGCACCTACCCCCAGGCGCGTATCCATGGCCTGCTGGTGCAGAGCATGGCCAACCGCGCCGGTGCCCAGGAGCTGCGCATCGCGGTAGAGCAGGATGCGATTTTCGGCCCGCTGATCATGCTGGGCGAAGGCGGCGTAGAGTGGCGCCAGGAAAATCAGGTGGCGGTCGCGCTGCCGCCGCTGAACATGGCGCTGGCGCGTTATCTGGTGCTGCAGGCGGTGAAAGGCGGCAAGATCCGCGGCCGCAGCGCGCTGCGGCCTTTGGATATCCCTGGGCTGAGCCGCCTGCTGGTGCAGGTCTCCAACCTTATCCTCGACTGCCCGGAGATCGCCCGGTTGGATATTCACCCGGTGCTGGCCTCCGGCAGCGAGTTCACCCTGCTGGACGTTTCGATGCAGCTCGCGCCGTTCAGCGGCGATCCGCAGGCGCGGCTGGCGATCCGCCCTTATCCGCAGGAGCTGGAAGAGACCATCGCGCTGAAAGACGGCAGCCAATGCCTGTTCCGCCCAATCCTGCCGGAAGACGAACCGGCGCTGAAGCATTTCATCGATAGAGTGACCAAGGAAGATCTCTATTATCGCTACTTCAGCGAGATCAACGAGTTTACCCATGACGATTTGGCCAACATGACGCAGATCGACTACGATCGAGAAATGGCCTTTGTAGCGGTGCGCGCAGACGAGATCATCGGCGTGACCCGCGCGCTGTCCGATCCGGACAACACCGACGCCGAATTCGCCGTGCTGGTGCGTTCCGATCTGAAAGGCGTGGGCCTGGGCCGTCAGCTGCTGGAGAAAATGATCGCCTATGCGCGCGCTCATGGCCTGACTCGCCTGAGCGGCATCACCATGCCGAATAACCGCGGCATGATCGCACTGGCGCAGCGGCTGGGCTTTGGCATCGAGGTGCAGCTTGAGGACGGCATCGTCAATCTGACGCTGCCGCTGCAGGCCGCCGACGCGCAGTGACCTGCGTCGCAATGCGCTACGAATCCACCACTTAACGCCAAAACATACGCACAATCGAGGCAACTAATGGTATTATCGCCCGATTATTCGGTTTATTGTTTTTAAGCCTGTGGCGTTCCGGCCATCAATCATGAGAGAAGAAACGCACTGTGATGTTGTCAAAATTTAAACGTAGCAAACATCAACAACACCTTGCACAACTGCCCAAACTCCCCCAGACGGTTGCTGATGTTCGTACGCTGTACGCGCCGTCCGACTTTCGCACCACGCTGCTGGACGCCATCGCCAACGCCACCCAACGTATCTATCTGGTGGCCCTGTATCTGGAGCATGACGACGCCGGGCGCGAGATCCTCAACGCGCTGTATCAAGCCAAGCAGCAGCGGCCCGAGCTGGAAATCTGCGTGCTGGTCGACTGGCACCGCGCACAGCGCGGGCGCATCGGCGCCGCCGCCGCCAATACCAACGCCGACTGGTACTGCGCCATGGCCAGCCAACATCCAGAGCAATCGGTGCCTATCTACGGCGTGCCGGTCAATACCCGCGAAGCGCTGGGCGTACTGCACCTGAAGGGCTTCGTGGTCGACGATACCGTGATCTACAGCGGCGCCAGCATCAATGACGTCTATCTGCATCAGCATGAGAAATACCGTTACGATCGCTACCAGCTGATCAGCAACGAGGCGTTGGCCGATACCCTGATCGATTACATCAAGCAGCATCTGCTCACCGCCGGCGCCGTACAGCGCCTCGATCGCAGCGATCGGCCGAAAAGCCCGGAGATCAAAAACGAGACCCGTCTGTTCCGTTTCGCCCTGCGCCGCGCCGGTTACCACTTCCGCGGTAAAGCCGGTAACGATGAGCTGGCGGTGACGCCGCTGGTTGGGCTTGGCAAGCAAAGCGTGCTGAATAAAACCATTCATCACCTGATGTCGTGCGCCGACCAGAAACTGACGCTGTGTACCCCCTATTTCAACCTGCCGGCGCTGCTGGTGCGCAACATCATTTATCTGCTGCGCCAGGGCAAACAGGTGGAGATCATCGTCGGCGACAAAACCGCCAACGACTTCTATATTCCGGAAGACCAGCCGTTCAAAATCATCGGCGCGCTGCCCTACCTGTACGAGATCAACCTGCGCCGCTTCCTGAGCCGCTTGCAGCGTTACGTCGACACCGGTCAGCTGATCGTGCGCCTGTGGAAAGATGGCGATAACAGTTATCACCTGAAAGGCATGTGGGTAGACGAAGAGTGGCAGCTGGTCACCGGCAATAACCTCAACCCACGCGCCTGGCGGCTGGATCTGGAAAACGCCATTCTGATCCACGATCCCAAGCAGGAAATGCGCGAGCAGCGGCAAAAAGAGCTGGAATGCATCCGCACCCACACCACCGTGGTCGGCCATTATCAGGAGCTGCAAAGCATTCAGCAGTACCCGATCAAGGTACGCAAGCTGATTCGCCGTCTGCGGCGCATCCGCATCGATCGGCTGATTAGCCGTATCCTGTAAGATCTACTCTGACCCCGGCCAAGGCCGGGGTTTTTATTACAGCTGTATCTCCTTGCCTTTGCGATGCAGCCGGAGCGAGACCAGCAACGCCAGCAGGCACATGCCGGAAACGTACCAGAAGAAAGCGTTCTCCACGCCGAACGATTTCAGCGACAGCGCGACATATTCCGCCGAACCGCCGAACAGGGCATTCGCTACCGCATAAGACAAGCCTACCCCTAACGCCCGCACCTCCGGCGGGAACATCTCGGCTTTAAGCAGCCCGCTGATCGCGGTGTAGAAGCTGACGACGAACAACGCCAGCACGATCAGGCCGAACGCCATAAAGGGATTGGTCACCTCTTTCAGGGCAAACAGAATTGGCACCGTCAGCACAGTGGCCAATGCCGAGAAGATCAGCATCGAGCTGCGACGGCCGATTTTATCCGAGAACGCGCCTACCGCCGGCTGCAGCAGCATAAAGACGAACAGCGCGACGGTCATGATGGCGCTGGCCAGCTTGGCGTCCATACCGGCAGTGTTCACCAGATATTTCTGCATGTAGGTGGTGAAGGTGTAGAAGGTCAGCGAACCGGCGGCGGTAAAGCCCAGCACCATCAGAAACGCTTTGCGGTTTTTCCACAGCCCCGTCAGCGAACCGGCATCTTTGTGGTTACGCGTCTTCGCATCAGAGGTTTCATTCAGCGAACGGCGCAGGTACAGCGCCACTACCGCCAACACGGCCCCCAGGGCAAACGGAATACGCCATCCCCAGGCCTTCAGCTCTTCGCCGGACAATATTTGCTGCAGGATCACCAATACCAGCAGCGCCAGCAGTTGCCCGCCGATCAGCGTGACATACTGGAACGAGGCATAAAAGCCACGGCGGCCCTTGATCGCCACCTCGCTCATGTAGGTAGCGCTGGTGCCGTACTCGCCGCCCACCGACAGCCCCTGGAACAGGCGCGCAAGCAGCAGCAGCGCCGGTGCCCAGCTGCCGATCGATTCATATGTCGGCAGGCAGGCGATCACCAGCGATCCGGCGCACATCATGCAGACCGAAATCAGCATTGAGTTTTTTCGGCCATGTTTGTCGGCAATATAGCCGAACAGCCAGCCGCCGATAGGTCGCATAAAGAAGCCAGCGGCGAATACCCCGGCGGTTTGCAGCAGCTGCGTGGTGCTGTTGCCCGCCGGAAAAAATGAGGCGGCAAAGTAGATTGAGCAGAAGGAGTAAACGTAAAAATCAAACCACTCCACCAGATTGCCTGACGAAGCCCCAACGATAGCGAAAATGCGTTTTTTGTTATCCAGCGCCCCCTGTTCGACGCCGCGCTCACCCTCAAGAGCCGAGGTTGTTTCTGTCATGATGTTTTCTCCGAGCCATAGCAATGATGAAATTTGGCTTCCTGCCGCCCTGGTTGTTACTTTATTGTTATTTATAAGTTAACAGTCAAACTTAATAGCGGACGAAGAATATCTGGGTTTCATTCAAAAAATGAATTGGTTTTGTGATGAATATAGAATCGTGAGATGAAAGATGAAGCGGGTTACAACGGGGATTTTCCATTTTACGCATAGCAAAAAGCCCTGAACGTCAGTTCAGGGCTTTCGGCTTTGTTTGATGCCTGGCAGTGTCCTACTCTCGCATGGGGAGACCCCACACTACCATCGGCGCTACGGCGTTTCACTTCTGAGTTCGGCATGGGATCAGGTGGGACCACCGCGCTATTGCCGCCAGGCAAATTCTGTTTCATTCCAACCGCGCCACTCTCGTGTCGCCATCAGAACCAATCTCGGAACTTCGCTGAAAATCTCTCTAAAAACACCTTCGGTGTTGTAAGGTTAAGCCTCACGGATCATTAGTACTGGTTAGCTCAATGCATCGCTGCACTTACACACCCAGCCTATCAACGTCTTAGTCTTAAACGTTCCTTCAGGGGCCTT
>NZ_FXUD01000008.1:0-174267 GCF_900182895.1 Serratia sp. CC22-02
GCGGACTACTGGTACAAGTACGTGGGCCTGAACGGCGCCATCGTGGGCATGACCACCTTCGGTGAGTCGGCGCCGGCGGAGCAGCTGTTCGCCGAGTTCGGCTTCACCGTGGACAACGTGGTGGCCAAGGCGCAGGCGCTGCTGAAGTAAGCGGCCTGGCGCAAGCCGATAAAAAAGCCGGTCATCGTGACCGGCTTTTTTTATGGGCGTGACCCGTGCTTACGACGCGACGTTGGCGCTTTCGACGCTGCGCAACCGGTCATAAGCCGCCGCCAGCAACAGCACCAGCAGCGTAGGCTGCAGCCAGACCAGCCCCTGTTCGGCCAGCGGCAGCTTATCGAACCAGGCGGGCAGCAGGCCGCTGAAGCTGGAGGCTTTCAGGCCGTCGGCGAGGCCAAACACCAGGCTGGTGGCGATCACCGGCGCGAAGACGCGCTTGGCGCTGCGCCAGCGGTTCTGGCTGAAGCTGAGCAACACCAGCGCGATGCAGGGCGGATAGATCGCCGTCAGCACCGGTAGCGAGACGCGGATCAGGTTGGCCAGCCCCATGTTGGAGACCAGCATGGCGAAGAGGGCGAGGATAACCACCAGCGTGCGGTAAGAGAGCGGCAGGTAGCGAGAGAAGAAGTCCGCGCAGGCGCAGGTCATGCCGACCGCCGTCACCAGGCAGGCGATGAACATCAGCACTGCCATAAAGACGCTGCCCAGATCGCCGAAGGTGTGTTGCACATAAGCGTGCAGGATTGCCGCGCCATCCTGAGCGCCACTCTCGACCAGGCTGCCGCTGCCGGCGCCGAGTTTGAACATGCAGATATAGACCAGCGTCAGGCCGACGCCGGCGATCAGGCTGGCCCACAGGGTGTAGCGCAGCAGCAGGCCGCTGTCGCTGACGCCGCGCGAGCGGGCGGCGGTGACGATAATCGAGCCAAACATCAGCGCCGACAGCGTGTCCATGGTTTGATAACCCTGCACGAAGCCGGTGGAAAACGCCGATGCCTGATAGCTGCCGACGGCGGAGACCGGTTCACCGGCGGGCCAAACCAGGGCGGCGATGCCGAGCGCGGCCAGCGCCAGGATTTTCAGCGGCGCCAGAATATGGCCGACGTTATCGAGCAACCGGCCGGGATACAGCGAGACGATCATCGCCAGGGTAAAGAACAGCAGGCTGTAGATGAACTGCGGCAGGGTGCCGTCGCCGGTGAAGGGCGCGATGCCGAGGGCGAAAGAGACATTGGCGGTTCGCGGCGTGGCGAACAGCGGGCCGAGCGCCAGATAGCAG
Organism: Serratia sp. CC22-02; assembly: GCF_900182895.1. Classification (NCBI taxonomy): domain Bacteria; kingdom Pseudomonadati; phylum Pseudomonadota; class Gammaproteobacteria; order Enterobacterales; family Yersiniaceae; genus Serratia; species Serratia sp. CC22-02. The sequence goes on from NZ_FXUD01000008.1 coordinate 1,280, forward strand.
ACGGTCGCCAACAGCAGGCCGGCGGTGCGGCCGATGGGGCCGGTCAGCAGGCTGATGCTGCCGCCGACGCGCGCCAGTGCGATCACGGCGATCACCGGCAAGGCGACGGCGGTCACCATAAACCCGAGGGCGGCCGGCCACAGATGTTCGCCGGACTGCAGCCCCACCAGCGGGGGGAAAATGATGTTGCCGGCGCCGACAAACAGGGCGAAGGTCATAAAGCCCAGGGCGATAATGTCTTTCGGGGATAAATTCTTGGTCATAACGGTATGGCACTGCCTGTATTCATGAAATAAACGGCCTGCTGCGGAATGGATAACTGCAGAGGGCAGGCGCAGAGGGCAGCGAGCGCCCGCAAAATTTTCGTCCGGCAGGATATAATAATTCGGCGAGAAAAACCTGATTAATCCAGCGCTGTTTATCCTGGCGTGAACCGGCCGCACAGAGGGATCATGGCGGCCGGCCCGGCTGCGCGTTAGCTCGCGCGCGCCACCATGTCTATCGACAGCGGGATTTCGATATGCGGTTTGAAAGAGTCATACGCGAAAGAGACGTGGCCGTCTTCGACCGGTTTGCGGGTGAAAAAGATCAGCATATCGCGGGTCGAATGCCGGCGTTTGTCCTGCGCTTCCACCGGTGAGAGGCTGTGTTTGCGTTCATGATCGACAATCAGCAGGGTATCGAGGAAATGCCGATGCTGTATTTCGCCCAAAATCCATTCCGGCCGGGCCCGATCAAATTTGATCCCGCTGGTTTCGCGCATATCGTGAATAAAGGTCTTGGCGCTGTCGTCGGTCATGTTGTCGCAGCCGAGGAAGGTCGTCATGGTGTGGTCGACGCCGTCGCTGTGCACGCCTTCCAGCGCCGGTTCGCCCAGCATCTGCGGCGTGGTGACGGTGCGCAGGTTGAACACCGTGCAGACGAATTTGTTGATCTCCTGATTAAGCCGGGCGCGCGGCGTCACGCTCACGCCATCGATCACGTAGGCTTTGAATTTCATCAGCGCCTGGAATGCCGTATTCAACTGCAGATCGTCGTTGATGCCGCGGAAGTGGCGCACCTTGCCCGAATCGTAACGGATGAAGTCTTCCTCGACCGAGAGCACGAAAGGCTGGAATTCCAGCCGCTCAATCTGGGCGCGATCGAAGTCGAAACAGAAGCGGCCGTTTCTGGACTTGCGGAAAGGCAGCGTGGGATCGTCCGCCAGATTGCCGCTGACCTGCTGCAGCTTGGCGAAATCTTCCGGCCGCGCGCCCAGCGCCAGCAGGATCGCTTGCATGGTGGCGCCGGGGATAAAGGCTGAACGGTGTTCCTGATACGCCTTCTTAACTTCATCAAGCAGGGATAACTGTCGCATTTCTCGGGGGCCTCACGAATGATGTGGCGATTATAAAATCTTGCTGCCGATCTCCACGGCGAAGTCGGTTTTCAGCAAGACGGTGCCTTGATCCCGGGTGACCGCGGCAAGTACCAGCACTTCGGATTTAAATCCAGCAACCCGCCTGGCGGGGAAATTAACGACGGAGATGACTTTTTTGCCGAGCAGATCATCTTCCTGATAGTTTTCGCATAATTGCGCCGAGCTGTTTTTAATGCCAATTTCTTCTCCGAAATCAATGCGCAGCTTATAGGCGGGCTTTAACGCCTTGTCGTTATATTCCACGGAAATAATTTCGCCAATACGCATATCCAGTTTCATAAAATCAGTGATTTCGGCCATAAGTCAGTCCAGTTAATTAAGTGGCTTCAGGAAGGCTAGCAAAGGGGAATTATTCCGACAACGCCGCCAGGAGGGGAATAGTTATACCGGATGTAGCAATTAATTTACATTGTCGTAACGGGGTGGGATTAATTATAAGCTTGGTGAATTATATAAAATTGAAACGTCATGATTTCCCGCAAGTGTGTTCATTACGCAGGCTTGGGGGGGCGGTGTCGGTGCTGTTAAGCCGGTGTTAAATTGGTTAGTATGTTCCGCATTAACTCATCAGCCGCATTTTTCAGGTAGTGATATGGAAATAACCCAGCGCGAAAAACGCGATCGGCGAAAGGCATTTATCGCGCCGTTTTTCCTGATATTAATTTGGTCGACCGGTTTTATTGCCGCGCGGGCGGTGGCGGATCATGCCGATCCCAACCTTTTCCTGACTTTGCGCTTTTTGATCGCCGCTGCGGTATTCGCCCTGCTGGCGCTGCATTGCGCCTGGCCCAAGGGGCGACAGTTCGTGATGCACCTTCTGACCGGCATGCTGATGAACGGCGTTTATCTCGCCGCAAGCTGGTGGGCGGTGGCGAACGGCCTGGCGGCCGGGGTGATGTCGCTCATTGGCGGATTGCAGCCGCTGTTCACCGCGCTGATTTTCGCGCTGGTGCTGCGCAAATCGATAGGATTGCGTTCCTGGGCTGGGCTGGCGGTTGGTTTTATCGGTGTTGCGCTGGTGCTCTCCCCTCGGCTGACCGGTATCGACGTCGGCAATATGGCGCTGTTGCCGATTCTGATGGGGTTTGGCAGCATCGTCGCGCTGACGATCGGCATCATGGTGCAGAAGTCTTCGCTGGCGGCGGCCGATCTGCGGGCGGCAGGCGCCATTCAGCACCTCGGCGCCGCGATCGTAACCGGCGTGCTGGCGGCCGTGATGGGCTCTGGCGCCTGGGACAATTCGCCGACGCTGTGGTTCTCGCTGCTGTGGTCGGCCGGCGTGTTGTCGCTGGGCGGCACCGCGCTGTTTATCTGGATGGTGCGCCACGGCGATTTGACTCGCATTACCGCGCTGATGCTGCTGGTGCCGCCGGCGGCGGCACTGCAGGCGTACGTGCTGTTTGACGAGGCGCTGTCGCTGCTGCAGCTGGCAGGATTTGTGCTGACGCTGCTGGGAGTCGCCATCGTACAGCGAATTCGCCTGCTGCGGCGCTCTCGCTTGGCCGAATAGTCTGCAATAAGAAGTGCCGTAAAGCCCGCGCTGCCGGGCTTTTTTATTGGCTGAAAAATGGCCAACCTCACAAAACGGAAAGATAACAAAGCAACGGCGTTGCCTCGTCACACTTATTAACTATATGTTAATTTTTGGTTTATTAAATGTGATCAGGGGATGGATGATGATGAAAAAAATCAGCGCTACCGTAGCTGCAATCACCTTACTGGGCTCCGTTTCCGCCTATGCGGCCTTCCCGGCGGGCTACCCCGCCGACTATCAGAAACGGGTCGACGGCGCGAAGAAAGAAGGCAAGGTGGTGATTTACTCGACCACCGACACCAAGGCGGCGGCGCCGCTGATCCAGGGGTTCGAGGCGTTGTATCCGGGCATTAAGGTGGAATACAACGACATGAACAGTACCGAACTGTATAACCGCTTCATCAGCGAGCAGGCGGCCGGCGGCACCAGCGGCGACGTGGTGTGGAGCTCGTCGATGGACACCATTTTGAAACTGGCGGGCGATTACGCACAGGAATACGCCTCCCCCGAGCAGGCTCAGCTGCCGAAATGGGCGGTATGGCAAGATAAGGTGTATGGCACCACCTATGAGCCGGTGGTGTTTATCTATAACAAACGCCTGATCCCGCAAGGCGATGTGCCGGATTCGCACGCGGCGCTGGCTAAACTGATCGCCGGCCAGACGGACAAATTCAAGAAGAAAGTCACCACGTACGACATCGAAAAATCCGGCGTCGGCTTCATGCTGTCGGTGCAGGACTTCAAGGCCGATCCTAACTACTTCAAAACGCTGGCCGACGTGGCCAAGGGCGGGCTGGCGGTACAATCCTCCACCGGCACCATGATGGAACGCGTCTCCTCCGGTGAAAACCTGATCGGCTTCAATATCCTCGGTTCGTACGCCGAGGCCCGCGCCAAGAGCGATCCGTCGCTCGGCATCGTCTATCCGAAAGACTATACCCTGGTGCTGTCGCGCGTGAGCTTCATCAGCAAAGAGGCCGGCAACCCTAACGCCGCCAAGCTGTGGTTCGACTACGTGCTGTCGGAAAAAGGGCAAAATATTCTCGCCAATCAGGCGGATATCCCCTCGATCCGCAACGACATCGAAGGCAAGAACGACATTGACGGCATGACCAAGCTGCTGGGCAACGCGCTCAAGCCGATCCCGGTCGACGATAGCCTGCTGGAATACCTGCAGCCGGCCAAACGCCTCGACTACATCAAACAATGGCGCGCCGCTGCGGCGAAATAACAGGGACTGCATTCGGACGCGCGCCTGCCTTAGAGGCGCGCGCCCTTTGGTCGGCGTTTACAACCATAGGGAGCATTTATGCAAGCATGGCGCAGAAAGTGGCAGAGCCTGCCGCGCGGCCTGGTGGTGTTGATAACCGCACTGGTTATCTATGTCCCCCTGTCGTTTATCATCATTCAAAGCTTCCTCTCGGCACCGTTCTTCTCTCCCTCCAAGGTCTTCAGCCTGGAGGCCTTCGAGTTCATCTTTACCGATCCGGATTTCTACAAAGCGCTGAAGAGCGGCTTTATTCTGGCATTCGGGCTGGTGATCATCGCCATCCCGCTCGGCGGGATTTTGGCCTTCCTGATGGTGCGCACCGATCTGCCGGGGCGGCGGATCATCGAGCCGCTGATTCTGGTGCCGATCTTCGTGTCGCCGATGGTGCTGGGCTTCGGCTACGTGGTGGCGGCGGGGCCGGTGGGCTTCTTCTCGCTGTGGGCGGAGGCGCTGCTGGGCTTCGTGCCGTGGAATATCTATTCGATGGCCAGCATCGTGGTGATTGCCGGATTGACGCACGTGCCCCACGCGTATCTGTATATCTCCTCGGCGCTGCGCAGCGTGGGCTCCGACGTTGAAGAAGCGGCGCGCACCGCCGGCGCCACGCCGCTGCAGGTCATGACCGCCGTCAGTCTGCCGATGGTGCGGCCGTCTATCCTGTATGCCGGAGTGCTGCTGTTCTTCCTCGGGCTGGAAGTGTTCGGCCTGATGCTGGTGTTGGGGGACCCAGAGGGCAACCTGGTGCTGGCGACCTACCTGTACCAGTTGACCAACAAGCTGGGCACGCCGTCTTACCACCTGATGGCGGCGGTGGCGGTGGTGCTGATCTGCATTACCATTCCGCTGGTGATGCTGCAGCGCCGGCTGATGCGCACCGCCAACCGTTTCGTCACCGTCAAGGGCAAAGCCTCGCAGGCCCGTGCGCTGCCGCTGGGCAAATGGCGCTGGGTGGCCGGCGCGGTGGTGGTGTTTTGGCTGACCGTCACCATCGGCGTGCCGCTGATCGGCGTGGTGCTGCGCGCCTTTATCTCCAACTGGGGCGTGGGCGTGTCTGTTTGGGACGAGCTGTCGATCAACACCTTCCGCACCATCTGGGCGCAGCCCAACCTGCTGCGCGCCATCGTCAACTCAATGGCGATTGGGGTGATCGGCGGGGCGTTGGCGGTGGCGTGCTACCTGTTTATCGGCATCGCCATGCACCGCAAGCCGGATGGTGCCACGCGCTTCCTCGACTACAGCGTGCTGGTGCCGCGTGCGGTGCCGGGGCTGCTGGCCGGCCTGGCATTCCTGTGGGTGTTTCTGTTCCTGCCGATGTGGCTGGACAAATCGCTCAAGGAGGGCTGGCTGTCGGCGCTGCCGATGGCCGAGTGGCTGCGTGCTAACTGGATTGTCTGGCTGCGTTCGCTGCGCAGCACCATCTTCAGCGTCTGGCTGGCGTACACCGTGGTGTGGATGGCTTACGGCCTGCGGCTGATCTCTTCCACGCTGCTGCAGGTGGGGCCGGAGCTGGAGGAGGCGGCGCGCAGCGCCGGCGCCAGCCGCGGCCAGGTCACCCGTCACGTCACCATTCCGCTGTCGCGCTACGGCCTGATCGGCTCTTGGCTGCTGATGTTCCTGATCTTTGAGCGCGAATATTCTACCGGGGTGTATCTGCTGTCTCCGGGCACGGAAACCATCGGCTCGATGCTGGTTTCCCTGTGGGCCGCGGGCGCTATCGATATCGTCGCCGCGCTGTCGTTCATCAATATCCTGCTGGTGGTGCTGGGGTTGGGGATCGCCTTGCGCTTTGGAGTGAAACTACATGATTGAACTTTCGGTAGAGAATCTGCATTTGACCTATGGCGACAACCCGGTGCTGAAAGGGGTGTCGATGGAGCTGAAACGGGGCGAAGTGGTCTCGCTGCTGGGCCCGTCGGGCAGCGGCAAAACCACGCTGCTGCGGGCGGTGGCCGGGCTGGAGAAACCGAGCCAGGGCCGAATCGTCATCGGCAATAATGCGGTGTACAACGGCAGCGCGCGCAGCGAAATTCCCGCCGAAGAGCGCAATCTGGGGCTGGTGTTTCAGTCCTATGCGCTGTGGCCGCATAAAACGGTGTTTGAGAACGTCGCTTACCCGCTGAAGCTGCGTAAGATCGCCTCGGCGGAAATCACCCAGCGGGTGCAGGCGGTGCTGGATCAGCTCGGGTTGGGGCATCTGGCCAAGCGCCATCCGCACCAGCTTTCCGGCGGCCAGCAGCAGCGCGTGGCGATTGGGCGTGCGCTGGTCTACAACCCGCCGGTGATCCTGCTGGACGAGCCGCTGTCCAACCTTGACGCCAAGCTGCGCGAAGAGGCGCGGGTATTCCTGCGCGAGTTGATCATCAAGCTCGGCCTGTCGGCGCTGATGGTGACCCACGATCAGAACGAGGCGATGGCCATCTCCGATCGCATCCTGCTGCTCAATAACGGCAAAATCGAACAGCAGGGTACGCCGCAGGAGATGTACGGTTCACCCACCACGCTGTTCACCGCCGAGTTCATGGGCAGCAACAACCGCTTGCCGGGCAAGATCGCGGCGCTGGAAGGCGACCGGGCGCGCATCGAAGGCAAGGACTGGGCGCTGTGGGGCAAAGCGGGCGAAGGCGTGCAGGTTGGCCAGGAGGGCTCGGCGGTGATCCGCGTGGAGCGCGTGCGGTTGGGCGAAGATCCGCAGGGCAACCAGCTTGAGCTGCCGCTGTTGACCAGCATGTACCTCGGCGATCGCTGGGAATACCTGTTCCGCACCGTGGCCGAGGATTTCGTGGTGCGCGCCTATGGCCACGAGGCGCGCGATCAGGCGCTGTGCCGGCTCTCCCTGCCGGCTGAGCATCTGTGGATATTCCCGAAAGCCTAATCAGGACGCCCGCAGGCGCGGGCGCTCCGTTTACAGATCCAGCACCAGCCGGTTGCCCTTGGCGCGCGAGCAGCAGATCAACAGGGTTTGCTGCGCCGCGCGCTCTTCGTCACTGAGATACTGATCGCGGTGATCGGCTTCCCCTTCGACGATGCGGGTTTCGCAGGTGCCGCAAATGCCTTCGCGGCACAGGCACTCGACCTTGGCCGCCTTGCTGTTTTCCAGCGCCTGCAGGATGGTCATGTCTTCCGCCACTTCAAGCTCAATACCTGAGCGGGCCAGCACCAGCGTAAAGGCACCGCCCGCCGTGTCTTCGGCGGCGAAGGCTTCGCTGTGCAAGCGACCGGGGGCGATGCCCAGTTCGGCGGCGATCCGGTAAACCGCTTCGTTCAGCGCCGCCGGGCCGCAGACGTAGATATGGGCACCGGGTTCCACGTCGGCCAGCGTGCGCGCCAGATCCAACCGGCCGTTAAGGCTGGAGACATGGCAACTGACGTTGTCGGTGAACGGCGCTTGCGTCAGCTGCTGCTGGAAGGCGTTGTGTTCCTCGCTGTGGAAGCAGTAGTGCAGATGATAGCGTTGCCCGCTGCGCTGCAGCTCGTGCAGATGGGCCATAAACGGCGTGATGCCGATGCCGCCGGCGATCAGCACGTGATGCTGCGCCTCTGGCGCCAGCGCGAACAGGTTATTGGGGGTGCTGATGGTCAGCGTATCGCCGATCGCCAGCCGATCGTGCATGAAGTCGGAACCGCCTTTGGAAGGGGACTCACGGCGCACGGCGATCTGGTAACGGTCGAGCTCGAACGGTGAGCTCAGCAGCGAATAGGCATTGCTGTAACGCTGCTCGCCGTCCTGCATTTGCACGATGATGTGGCTGCCGCCGCTGAAGGCGGGCAGCGGCCGGCCTTGCGGATCCGCCAGGGTAAAGCGCTTGACCTGTGCGGTGACGGGTTCGATGTCGACGACGCGAACATCAAGCATCTGATAGCTGGTCATTCATTGGCTCCAAAGCGCGGGCGTCCCCGCGCATGAAAAAGTTATACCGCCTGGCACAGGTATTTGAGCTCCAGATAGTCTTCGATGCCGTATTCGGAACCTTCACGCCCCAGACCCGACTGCTTCACCCCGCCGAACGGGGCTACCTCGTTGGAGATAAGGCCGGTATTGATGCCGACCATGCCGTACTCCAGCCGCTCCGAAACGCGCCAGATGCGCGCCGCATCGCGGGTGTAGAAGTAGGCGGCCAAGCCGTAAATGGTGTCGTTGGCCTGGCGGATCGCCTCGGCTTCGTCATCGAACACCACCAGCGGCGCGACCGGGCCGAAGATCTCTTCTTCCAGCAGCAGCGAGCCGGGCTGCACGTCGCCCAGCACCGTCGGCGTGAAGAAATTGCCGCCCAGCGCGTGCGGCGTGGCGCCGGTCAGCACCTGAGCGCCTTTGCTCAGCGCGTCATCGAGCAGCTCCAGCACCTTGTCGCGCGCCTTGCGGTTGATCAGCGGGCCGATCTGCACGCCGGGTTCGAAGCCGTTGCCGACCTGTAGCGCCGCCACGCGGGCGACAAACTTCTCGGCGAACTGTGGGTAAACGCCGCGCTGCACATAGAACCGATTGACGCAAACGCAGGTCTGCCCGGCGTTGCGGTATTTGGCGATCAGCGCGCCTTCCACTGCGGCATCGATGTCCGCATCGTCAAACACGATGAACGGCGCGTTGCCGCCCAGCTCCAGCGACACTTTCTTGATGGTGTCCGAGCTCTGGCGCATCAGCAGCCTGCCCACCGGCGTGGAGCCGGTAAAGCTCAGCTTGCGCACCTGCGGGTGGCGGGTCAGCTCGGCGCCGATCGCCTGCGAGTTGCCGGTCACCACGTTGAACACCCCGGCGGGAATGCCGGCGCGCTCGGCCAGCTCGGCCATCGCCAGCGCCGAGTAAGGGGTTTCGTTGGCGGGTTTGACCACCAGCGTGCAGCCGGCCGCCAGCGCCGGCGCGGCCTTGCGGGTGATCATCGCCGTCGGGAAGTTCCAGGGCGTGATCGCAGCGCACACGCCGATGCCCTGCTTCAGCACCATCAGGCGTTTATCACCGCTCGGCGAGGGAATGATGTCGCCATTGGTGCGCTTGGCCTGTTCGGCGAACCATTCGATAAAGGAGGCGGCGTAGCGGATCTCGCCCAACGACTCCGCCAGCGGCTTGCCTTGCTCCAGCGTCATCAGGCTGGCCAGATCCTGCTGGTGTTCCAGCATCAGTTCGAACCAGCGGCGCAGCAGCTGGGCGCGTTGCTGTGCCGGCAGCGCGCGCCAGCCTTCCAGCGCCTGCTGGGCGGCGTCGATCGCCCGCTGGGTTTCGGCCGTCGCCATGTTGGGCACGCTGCCGATGAGTTGGCCGGTGGCGGGATCGCTCACCGGCAGGGTTTCCTGGTTGTCGGCATCGCGCCATTGCCCGTTGATGTAGGTCTGTTGGCGGAATAGCGCCCGATCGGAAATATTCACAAAGAACCTCACAAGTCAGGGGGAGGGGGCCCGTGGGCCCCGTCGCATCAGGGTTGATAAACCTGCGCCAGCAGGTTGTGGAAGTGGGCGATGCCGTGTTCGCTGACGCCGCTGCCGGCGCCGTCGGCCATGATGCGCCCCTGGCCGCGATAGCCGCGCGATTTGAGGCCTTTTTGCACGCTCTCCACCAGCCGCAAATCTTCCGGGCGGAACACGTCGCGGTACCAGTCGATCAGTTTGAGCTGCTCGTCGCTCAAATCGGCGTTGGTGAAGTAGATGTCGTAGTGCTGCAGGGTGGTTTCTGCATCGACCGGGAATTCATAGATCACCGTCATCATGCCTTCCAGCGGCGGCATGTTGAACATGGTGCACGGCCACAGCCAAATGCCGTGGAAGCTGGCTTCTTTTCCCTCTTCAAACTTGAACGACTGCTCGGAAGGGCGGGCGTAGCCGAACTGCAGCGTCCAGTTGCCGTGCAGGGTGTGCCAGTAGCGGTCGACCTGCACCGAGTCGGCGAAGCCGGGGTGCGCCGGGCCGCAGTGGTAGCACTCGAGATAGTTGTCGACGATGTTCTTCCAGTTGGCCGGGGTACGGGTGACGAAGCGCGCCGCCAGCTTGAGATCGTCGACCTGTGGGCAGGCTTCGCGCACTTTGGCGCCGAGGCCCGGCAGCTGGTCTTCCACCGTGCCGGCCTGCGAGTCCAGATTGACGTAAATAAACCCGGCATACTCTTCGACCCGCACCGGCATCAGATGCGAGTTTTCCTTATCGAAGTTCTGCACGTTTTCGCAGTTGCGCGCGTGTGCCAGTTCGCCGTCCAGCTTGAACGCCCAGGCGTGATAAGGGCAGGTGATGACGTTTTTCGCCCGGCCGTCGCCCGCCAGCAGCTGGTGGCCGCGGTGTGGGCAGACGTTGTAAAAGGCGCGCAGCACTTTGTCGCGGCCACGCACCACCAGAATGTTTTCACCGATGATCTCGCGGGTGATGTAGTCGTTCGGTTCGGCGAGCTCGCTGCGGTGCGCCACGCAAATCCAGCTGGTGGCGAACACCTGCTCTTTTTCGTGCTCGAAGGCCGCCTGGTGGGTATAGAACCGGGCCGGAATGGTGTAAGCCTCGCGGGCGTCGGCGCAGAAATCTTTCGGTAAGGTAAATTCAGGGATCAGAGTGCTCATAAGTTAACCTTCCTCTTTTCTTATTGTCATTTCGCCATAGGGCGCGGTTGATACGACGATGGAGCGGAGAGTTCGGCGGCCGGCGGCGCCTCGGGCAGTACCTCGGGCAGCGCCGGCGCGCTGCTTTCGATCAGGTGAGCCGGAATGGCCGCGTAGTCCTGCTTCAGCCAGCGGGCAAAGCCGTAGGTTTTCACCAGCAGCACCAGCAGGAACGGCAGCGCGGTCAGGATCACCGTGGTTTTCATGGTGTCCAGCGAGGCGCCGGTGAACAGGATCGACAGCGGGATCAGGGTGATCACCACGCACCAGAACAGGCGCAGCATCGGGCTGGGATCTTGCCCCTCCTGCAGGTTGCGGGTGCTGGTGGCGGCCATGGTGTAGGCCACCGCGTCCATGTGCGAGGCCAGGAAAATGATCATGATGAACAGATAGGCAGCCAGGAACAGCTTGCCGAGCGGCAGCGCCGTCAGCAGCATCTGCACGGCGGTTTCGCCGCCCTGGGTGCTGAGGATCTCCGGCACGTTGAGCTGCCCGCTGATGAACTGGTGCATGGCGTAGCTTTCCAGCGAGCCGAAGAAGAACCAGCAGCCGAGGGTGCTGCCGAGCAACAGTGCCCAGATCACCTCTTTAATCTTGCGGCCGCGCGAGACGCGGGTGACGAACATCGCCACGCCCGGGGTGTAAGAGATCCACCACAGCCAGTAGAACACCGTCCAGCTGCGGCTGAAGCTGCCGTCGCCCATCGGATCGGTGAACAGACTCATCTGCAGGAAGTTTTGCGCCGTCAGGCCGATGGCGTTGATGGTGTTGTTGATGGTGAACTCGGTGGGGCCGACCAGCAGCACCAACCCGGCGAAGACGAAAGCGCCCCAGCCGACCATTTTGCTCAGGCGCTGCATGCCACCGTCGATGCCGATGTAGGAGCTGAGGCAGAAAATCACCGCCGCCAGCAGGATCACCGTCGCCTGCACCACGAAATTGTCGGGGATGCCGGTCAGCGCCGTCAGCCCGCGAGTAAAGGTGGAAGCCGTCAGCACCAGCGAAATGGTGAGGGCGCCGACGGTGGCGACCAGGAAAATCAGATCCACCATCCGCCCGATCGGGCCGTTGGCGCGCACGCCGGTGATGGCGGAAATGATCCCCGACAGGCTGAGCCCTTTGTTCTTACGCACGTGGAAGTGGTAGGCCATGATCAGCGAGGCGAGGGCATAGGTTGCCCAGGCGCTCAGGCCCCAGTGGAAGAAGGAGTAGCTGATGCTGTATTCCAGCGCCTTCGGGGTGCGCGGCGCGATGTTCAGCCCCGGCGTCTGGTAGTAATACGCCCACTCCATTACCCCCCAATACAGGGTGGACGAGCCGAGGCCGGCGCAGATGAACATGAACAGCCAGGCCAGCGTGGAGTATTGCGGTTTGCCTTCGCCGAGGCGGATGTTGCCGTATTTGCTCAACGCCAGATACAGCACCACCAGCAGGGCGATCAGCACCAGGATTTGAATGGTTGAACCGAACAGCCGGGTGACGCCGTTGAAAATGGTGTTGGCGATAAGCGCGGATTGAGCCGGAAAGAGCATCAGGCAAATGGCGATCAGCGCAATACTGCACAGGCTGATGGCGATGAGCGTGACATCCTTTTTAGGGGTGCTCTGCATGGGAGTGAACTCCTGTTATCGGTGGTGGGCCGGTGCGCGAAGCGTAGGGTGCGCCCGGGCCTTATTGGTTTGAACCCTTTGTTTTGTTACACCGCGAGGAGCAAACGCCCCGGCAAAACGCCGCCGAGAATATTTACTCTTCATTAACATTTTCGAGTGTGCACAAATTACAGGAGGGCCACAATTGGGGCATCTGTAAAAGGATAAAACACAGTATGTAAACAATTTGTTGTGATCTTGGCCGGGGTATTGGCGTGCTTTCTGCGGTGGTTTTCAGCGGATTTGCGGCGGCGATCGAAGCGGAAAAACGGACGTGGCAAAGCAGGGCGCGAAAGGGCGCCCTGCGCAGGAAAACCGGTGATGCTTAGCGTTGCAGCAGGGCGGCGATCGCCTGGCCAACTTGCTGGGTGGAGGCATCGCCGCGCATGTCCGGCGTGCGCGGCCCGTCGGCGATGATGTGCTCGATCGCCTGCAGGATGCCGTCGTGCGCCTGGCGGTAACGGGCATCGCCGTCGCCGAGGAAATCCAGCATCATCGCGCCGCTCCAGATCATGGCGATCGGGTTGGCGATGTTCTTGCCGAAAATGTCCGGCGCCGAGCCGTGTACCGGTTCGAACAGCGACGGGAAGTTGCGCTCCGGGTTCAGGTTGGCCGACGGCGCAATGCCGATGGTGCCGGTGCAGGCCGGGCCGAGATCCGACAAAATATCGCCGAACAGGTTGGAGGCCACCACCACGTCGAAGCGTTCGGGGTTCAGCACGAAGCGCGCGCACAGAATATCGATGTGCTGTTTGTCCCAGGCGATATCGGGGTACTGGCGCGCCATCTCCGCCACGCGCTCATCCCAGTACGGCATGCTGATGGCCATGCCGTTGGACTTGGTGGCGGCGGTCAGGCGTTTGCGCGGGCGCTGCTGCGCCAGCTCGAAGGCGTATTTCAGAATGCGGTCCACGCCCTGACGGGTGAAGACCGATTCCTGGATCACCATCTCGCGTTCGGTGCCTTCGAACATCCGCCCGCCGAGCGAGGAGTATTCCCCTTCGGTATTTTCGCGCACCACGTAGAAATCGATGTCGCCCGGCTGTTTGTTCGCCAGCGGGCAGGGCACGCCGGGAAACAGCCGCACCGGGCGCAGGTTGACGTACTGCTCGAAGTCGCGGCGGAATTTCAGCAGCGAACCCCACAGCGAAATGTGATCGGGCACCGTATCCGGCCAGCCGACGGCGCCGAAATAGATGGCGTCGAAGCCCTTGAGCTGCTCAAACCAATCGTCAGGCATCATCTGGCCGTGGTGCTGGTAGTAGTCGCAGCTGGCCCACTCGAAGGTGTTGAATTCCAGCGACAGATCCCAGCGCGCCGCCGCCGCCTGCAATACCCGTATGCCTTCCGGCAACACTTCCCGCCCGATACCGTCCCCGGGGATAGCGGCAATCTTGTAATTTTTGCTCATACAGAGGTCTCATTTGTAGGTAGGGGAGATTGACAACACTGTTATCCTATAATTGACTAACTGTTAATCAATCTCGAAAACGGTGAAACATAAAACACGAATCATGAACAATATGCCGATCCTGAGTGACCTGCGGGTGTTCGTGCTGGTGGCGCGCCGCGCCGGGTTTGCCGCCGCCGCCGAAGAGCTGGGCGTGTCGCCGGCCTTTATCAGCAAACGCATCGCGTTGCTGGAAAAGGCGCTGGACGTGTCGCTGCTGCACCGCACCACGCGGCGGGTGGCGATCACCGAGGACGGCGAGCGCATCTACGAATGGGCGCAGCGCATTCTCAACGATGTGGATCAGATGATGGACGAGCTGTCCGAGGTGCGTCAGGCGCCGCAGGGCATGCTGCGCGTGGTCAGCAGCTTCGGCTTCGGCCGGCGCTTCGTGGCCCCGGCGCTGTCGGCGCTGGCGCGGGAGTATCCGCAGCTGGAGCTGCGGCTTGACGTGTCCGATCGGTTGGTGGATCTGGTCAGCGAAGGGTTCGATCTGGATATCCGCATCGGCGACGATATCGCCCCTAATCTGATCGCGCGCAAGCTGGCGGACAACCAGCGCATCCTGTGCGCTTCGCCGGCGTATCTGCAGCGCCACGGCGTGCCGAAAAGCGTGGCGGAGCTGGCGGGCCGCGCTTGCCTGGTGATCAAGGAGCGCGATCACCCGTTCGGGCTGTGGCGGCTGCAGGGGCCGGGCGGCGAAGAGACGGTGAAGGTGACGGGGGCGCTGGCGTCGAACCACGGCGAAATCGTGCACCAGTGGTGCCTGGACGGGCAGGGCGTTGCGCTGCGTTCCGCCTGGGACGTGAAAGAGAACATCGACAGCGGCAGGTTGGTGCACATTCTGCCGGAGTATTTTCAGCCGGCCAACATCTGGGCGGTGTACGTTTCCCGGCTGGCAACGTCGGCGAAAGTGCGGGTGACGGTCGAATTTTTGCGCGACTATTTCCGTGAGCACTATGGCGAAACGGGGGCGGCGAGTGAAAATCCGCCGCGGCCTTGAGGCCAAAAATGTGCGCCAGATCATCTTATGCTCGTAAAACTCCCCTCCGTTACTTGTGGAACTGTTGCACCTGTTCCTTTTGCCAAAACTTTGGTTTATGCTCAGCTGAAGCGTTTCAGTTGAAGCACTCTTCGACAGAAATGCCGATGTGACGGCGGCGAAAAGCCGCTGAAGCGCGGGAATAATGCAAACGCGGCGATTCACAGCGGGCGGTGCGATCCACTACTCTATGCGGGTTAGTGAGACAACCAGTCAGCGCCGGCCCGGCGCCGGTGAGTCAGCCCGGCGGGGACGGCCCTTTTTCAGGAGCAGCATGACCATCCGCATAGCGATAAACGGCTTTGGCCGCATCGGCCGCAGCGTATTGCGCGCACTGTACGAATCGGGACGACGGGCGGAAATCTCCGTGGTGGCGATCAACGAGCTGGCGAATGCCGAGGGCATGGCCCATCTGCTGAAGTACGATTCCAGCCACGGTCGCTTCGCCTGGGATGTGCGGCAAGAGTGCGACACGCTGAGCGTCGGGGACGACGCGATTCGCCTGTTGCATCAGCCGGCGGTGGAGCAGTTGCCCTGGGGCGAGCTGGGCGTCGATGTGGTGCTGGACTGCAGCGGCGTGTACGGCAGCCGGGCGGATGGCGAAGCCCATCTGGCGGCGGGGGCGAAGAAAGTGCTGTTCGCCCATCCGGGCGGCAACGATCTGGACGCCACCATCGTGTTCGGCGTCAACCATCAGACGCTGCTGGCGGAACATCGCATCGTGTCCAACGCCTCGTGCACCACCAACTGCATTATTCCGGTGATCAAGCTGCTGGACGACGCCTACAGCATCGAATCCGGCACCGTGACCACCATTCACTCGGCGATGAACGATCAGCCGGTGATCGACGCGTATCACGCGGATTTGCGGCGCACCCGCGCGGCGAGCCAGTCGATCATTCCGGTCGACACCAAGCTGGCCGCGGGCATCACCCGTATCTTCCCGCAGTTTTGCGATCGCTTCGAGGCTATCTCGGTGCGCGTGCCGACCATCAACGTGACGGCTATCGATCTTAGCGTCAGCGTGAGCGCCGCGGTGAAGGTGGCAGAGGTCAACCAGCTGTTGCAAAAGGCCGCACGGGAATCATTTCGTGGTATAGTTGACTACACGGAATTACCATTGGTCTCGATCGATTTTAACCATGACCCGCACAGCGCTATCGTCGACGGTACGCAGACCCGGGTCAGCGGGCAGCACCTGATAAAGACCTTGGTCTGGTGCGACAATGAATGGGGCTTTGCCAATCGGATGTTGGATACCACACGGGCAATGGCCGCCAGCGGTTTCTAGTACGGCGGCGCCGGCGTGACAGGCGCGCTGCTCAGGCAATTTTATAGAGATTCAATAAAGAGGGTTCACCATGTCTGTAATTAAGATGACCGATCTGGATCTGGCGGGTAAACGCGTACTGATCCGCTCCGATCTGAACGTGCCGGTAAAAGACGGTAAAGTGACTTCCGACGCGCGTATCCGCGCTTCCCTGCCGACTATCGAAGCTGCGCTGAAGCAAGGCGCCCGCGTGATGGTGACCTCCCACCTGGGTCGTCCTACCGAAGGCGAGTACAACGAAGAATTCTCCCTGCTGCCTGTGGTCAACTACCTGAAAGATCACCTGAAATCCCCAGTGCGTCTGGCGAAGGATTATCTGGATGGCGTCGACGTCGCTGAAGGCGAACTGGTGGTGCTGGAAAACGTCCGTTTCAACAAGGGCGAGAAGAAAGACGACGAAACCCTGTCCAAGAAATACGCGGCGCTGTGCGACGTGTACGTGATGGACGCGTTCGGCACCGCGCACCGCGCGCAGGCTTCCACCCACGGCGTGGGCAAGTTCGCGCCTGTCGCCTGTGCCGGCCCGCTGCTGTCCGCCGAGCTGGAAGCGCTGGGCAAGGCCCTGGGCAACCCGGCCCGTCCGATGGTCGCCATCGTGGGCGGTTCTAAAGTGTCCACCAAACTGACCGTGCTGGATTCCCTGTCCAAAATCGCCGATCAGCTGATCGTCGGCGGCGGCATCGCCAACACCTTCGTGGCGGCGCAGGGCAACAACGTGGGCCAGTCCCTGTACGAACCTGACCTGATCCCGAACGCGCAGAAACTGCTGGAAACCTGCGACATCCCGGTTCCGACCGACGTGCGCGTCGCGACCGAGTTCTCCGAAACCGCGACCGCAACCGTGAAGCAGGCCAACGAGATCCAGGACAACGAGCAAATTCTGGATATGGGCGACGTCTCTGCCGAGCGTCTGGCCGTTATCCTGAAGAACGCCAAGACCATTCTGTGGAATGGCCCGGTTGGCGTATTCGAGTTCCCTAACTTCCGTAAGGGCACCGAAATTGTCGCCCGCGCGATCGCCGATAGCGACGCTTTCTCTATCGCTGGCGGCGGCGACACTCTGGCAGCCATCGATCTGTTCGGTATCGCTGACAAAATTTCCTACATCTCCACCGGCGGTGGCGCATTCCTGGAATTCGTTGAAGGGAAACCGCTGCCTGCAGTCGTGATGCTGGAAGAGCGCGCTAAGCAGTAATTCAGACAACGGGAGGCGAAAGCCGCCCGTTTGTTTTATACCGCGCGGCTAATGCTGCGCGGCGTGAAAACATCGATTTACATCCATCTACGGCCGACGAAACAGGACAAAGTAACATGTCTAAAATTTTTGATTTCGTAAAACCGGGTGTCATCACGGGTGATGACGTTCAGAAAGTCTTCGCAGTTGCTAAAGAGAACAACTTTGCGCTGCCAGCGGTAAACTGCGTGGGTACCGACTCCATCAACGCAGTGCTGGAAGCCGCGGCTAAAGTGCGCGCGCCGGTCATCGTTCAGTTCTCCAACGGCGGCGCCGCGTTCATCGCCGGCAAAGGCGTGAAGACCGATGTGCCTCAGGGCGCAGCGATTCTGGGCGCCATCTCTGGCGCACACCACGTTCACCAGATGGCTGAACACTACGGCGTGCCGGTGATCCTGCACACCGACCACTGCGCGAAGAAACTGCTGCCATGGCTGGACGGCCTGCTGGACGCCGGCGAGAAGCACTTCGCCGCTACCGGCAAACCGCTGTTCTCTTCCCACATGATCGATCTGTCTGAAGAATCTCTGGAAGAAAACATCGAGATCTGCAGCGCCTACCTGAAGCGCATGGCCAAAATCGGCATGACGCTGGAAATCGAACTGGGCTGCACCGGCGGTGAAGAAGATGGCGTGGACAACAGTCATATGGACGCATCCGCTCTGTACACCCAGCCGGAAGACGTGGCTTACGCGTACGAAAAACTGAACGCCATCAGCCCGCGCTTCACCATCGCTGCCTCCTTCGGTAACGTACACGGCGTGTACAAGCCAGGCAACGTCAAGCTGACCCCGACCATCCTGCGTGATTCTCAGGACTACGTGTCCAAGAAATTCAACCTGCCGCACAACAGCCTGAACTTCGTGTTCCACGGCGGTTCCGGTTCTACCGACGCAGAGATCAAAGAGTCTGTGGGTTACGGCGTGATCAAGATGAACATCGACACCGACACCCAATGGGCGACCTGGGACGGCATCCTGCAGTACTACAAAGCGAACGAAGCTTACCTGCAGGGCCAGCTGGGCAACCCGAAAGGCGCCGATCAGCCGAACAAGAAATACTACGATCCACGCGTATGGCTGCGCGCAGCGCAGACCAGCATGGTGACGCGTCTGGAGCAGGCCTTCAAAGATCTGAACGCGGTAGACGTTCTGTAATCTTCGGCACCTGTTGCACGATGCAAAAGGCTCCCTGCGGGGAGCCTTTTTCGTTTTCAGCCCAGCAGGCCGGCGCCGACGTTGATAGACAGGCCCAGGATCAGCATGTTGAACGCGAAGGAGATCACCGACTGCAGCAGGGTGACCTTACGCACCTCCGCTGCTCCGACCGCCACATCGGCGGTTTGTGACGCCACCGCAATGGTGAAGGAGAAGTAGGCGAAATCCAGATAGGTCGGCTCGGTGAGGTTACCGGGGAACAGCAGCGGCAAAGGATCCTGCTGTGCACCCTGGCGATAAAACTGGTGGGCATAGTGCATGGTGAAGGCGGTCGGCAGCAGCAGCCAGGAGACCACCAGCGTGGCACCGGTCAGCAGCAAATGCAGCGTCTTCAGAGAGCCGGCCACCTGTTTGGCGCTGCTCAGTTCAAACAGGATCGCGAGTAAACTGACCAGGCAACCGAGGCTGACCAGCGTCAGCACCATACTGGCGCTTTCATCCTGCCGCCGGGCGATCTGGCGAATGTGCTGCGGCGTGCTGATCAGCATTAACCGCCAGAGAAACAGCAGGTAGAGCCAGGCCAGCGTATTCCAGCCGATCATCAGGCGCTGCAGCAGCGAAAGTTGGGCGGGCAGCAGCAGAAAGCACAGCAGCCCGGCGCCGACGGAAAACAGCAGCCTGGGCCGCACTTGCCAATAGTGTTTGAGCGAAGAGCGAATGTGCATGATTAACGGATCCCTTGTCGTGAAATGGCCAACGCGCTGTTCTCAGCATAGAAGAAGCGGCGGGTGGTTTCGGCTATTTTTAACGCTGACGGTTGGCATGAGCCTTTAATGTTGGTTACCCTTAGGCGGTGGTTTCCTACTGGCCGCCGAGGCCAGTGTATTTTTGCGAGTTTCTCCCATTAGGGACTGAGTTAGGACGACACGAATGAAAGATTTGAATGTAGTAGACGGCATCAACGGTGCCGGCGACTGGTTGGTGAAGAACCAGGATCTGTTGATCCAGTACGCGGTGAATATCGTCGCCGCCATCGTTATCCTGATCATCGGTTCGATCGTGGCCCGCGTGGTCGGTAATGCGCTGAACCGCGTGATGAAGCTGCGCGGCATCGACGCCACGGTGGCAGACTTTCTGTCGGCGATCGTGCGCTACGGCGTGCTGGCGTTCACCTTCATCGCGGTGCTGGGGCGCGTTGGCGTGCAGACCACCTCGGTGATCGCCGTGCTGGGTGCCGCCGGTTTGGCCGTCGGTCTGGCGCTGCAAGGGTCGCTGTCCAACTTCGCCGCCGGCGTGCTGCTGGTGATCTTCCGCCCGCTGCGCGTGGGTGAATATGTCGATCTGGGCGGCGTGGCCGGTACCGTCGATCAGGTGCAGATTTTCTCCACCACCCTGCGTACCGCAGACAACAAAACCATCGTGGTGCCGAACGGTAAAATCATCGCCGGCAACATCATCAACTACTCCCGTGAACCGAACCGCCGCGTGGATATCGTGGTAGGCGTGGCCTACAATGCCGATATCGACGTGGTGAAGAAGGTGCTGGGCGACGTGATCGCCGCCGACAAGCGAATCATGCATGCCAAAGGCGTGACTGTGCGTCTGAACGAGATGGCACCGTCTTCCCTGAACTTCGTCACCCGCTCCTGGACCACCAACGCGGAATACTGGAACGTGTACTTCGATTTGATGGAAAACTTCAAGCGCGCGCTGGATGCCCACAACATCGGCATTCCGTTCCCGCAGATGGACGTGCACCTGTATCGCACCGAAGACGCTTCCGCCAAGGCGGAATAACAGAGAAGGGGGCCTTGGCCCCTTTTTTTATTGTCATTTTCCCCGTATTAGCCAGGCAGCCATTCACTCTGTCTCCGCTGTATCGATATTAGCGCCAAGCCGATATGCGCTTTCGGAAATTGCAGCCTGTGACAAACAGATGCGGGCGTAATAGCGAGAAGCTCAATAAGTCGCGGTAAAAACGACTTTTCGTTGTTACTGTTTCCTCCTCTGATACCATAGTTTCCTTGTGGATTGTCGATAGGAAAAGGATGAAATGAAAAGGGCTGTTATTGCCGCATTATTGAGCGTCTTGATCTCTGGATGCGGGCCAAAAGCATTGTCGCCTGAACAAATACAGCAGGTAGCCGATTTAAAGTCAGAGCTGGTGAGTACGGATGCCGAGATTGAAAACGCAGCTAAACAGCAGGACATGTTAAGCGGCGGCTTGATTAAATCTCTGGTGATGGCGCGACTGGAAATTCTGAAAACGAACAAGGCGCTTATTCAGCAACGAATCAATGCGATCGAGTCTGGAGCAAAGGTTGAGGTTGTCACGAACCAGACGTCGCCAGATCTGAAGCTGGCGGAAAAACTCACCGCTGAATTGGCAACGCTGACTCGGGAAATATCGACCGCTAAACAAGAGGCCGCACAATACGATGGTGGTCTGGTGGGGTCGATAAAAAAGGCAACGATAGCCACTCAAGAGCAAAGTCTGGCGATGTTGCAGCAAAAATTGCTGTCGGCGAAATATGGCCTGGCCGTCCCGACGATAGCCCATCATGCAACATCAACCGCTTCAAAATCCAATCAGCAGGAAGATCCGGTGGCGAAAGACGCGTTGCTTCCGCCTGGCATTGGGCCGTTTGGCCTGCAAATGGGGTTAACGAAACAGAACGTCGAGGACATGACAGGCGTTACCTTAACGGCAATACCGAATAGTCTTAATATTTATACTACGGAGGTCGTCCCCAAAACGTATAACGCCTTTGAAACTTACATTTTGCTCATCTCTCCCAAGGTTGGTTTATGCCGAATTCGCGCGCTTAGCGGTGATATCAATACGGACAGTTATGGGTTGGCGTTAAAGTCCAAGGTGAAGGACATTGCTGAATCATTGACCGCTAATTATGGCAAAGGAAAAGCCACTGATGTGCTGCTGCCGGGGTCGTTATGGAAAGAGCCTGGTGATTGGATGATAGGGCTGCTTAAAAAAGAACGCTATTTCGGTTTTGACTGGGAAGAGAAAAAAGATAAACCGTTCAAGAACGATTTGCAGGGGATTATGCTTGAAGCGACCGCCGTCAATAGTGGGATTGGGAGCGTTTATCTGCAATATGATTTTAAAAATGTCGATGAGTGCATAAAGGAAGCCAATGACAAGGAAAACAGTGCACTATAGCGGCAAGCGCTTTTGAAAAATAACCGATAGGTTAAGGATTTTTCATGAGAGGCCGAGACGCCATCGAAGGCGTCTCGGCCTTTTCTTTTCCACGAGTTCAGGCGCCGGCGACCGGCTTGGCGAGCGGTGCGCGGCGATGCAGGCTGAGGCGATAGAGCAGGAAGATAGCGACCGCGCCCAGCAGCGCCGGCAGCGCTAGCCAGAGGAAGAACACTTCCGCCGATCCGGCGGCGGTCATCATCCAGGCGCCGAGCATCGAGCCGACGATCGAACCGAAGCGGCCATTGGCCATGGCCCAGCTGACGCCGGTCACGCGGGCAGCGGTCGGGTAAAGGGTGGCGGAGACCAGGTTCAGGCCGTTTTGCGCACCGGCCACGCCGAAGCCAATCAGGAACACGACGGCGGCCAGCGTATAGACGTCGCCCATCAGATACCCGGTCGCGCCGATCACCAGCGCAGCGCCCAGGTAGGAGACGGCCAGCACGCGGTAGGGCCCGATCCGATCCATCAGCAGCGCCATCAGGATGGCGCCCATGGTGCCGCCGAGCGGCACCATCGCCCCGATGCGCGAGGCGTGGGCGATATCGTAACCGGCGTCTTTGAGGATCGTCGGCAGCCAGCTGGTGAGCAGGTAGAACACGAACAGCGAGCAGAAGAACGCCGCCCACAGCAGCAGGGTGCGCACGGCGCGCCCTTCGATAAACAGGTGCGAGATCGGCGACTTGGCCTGTGCCGGGCGTTCGTCATCGACGATGGTGACCCCCGTCCAACGCCGGCCGGTGATACGCTCGACCACCCGGCGCAGCCGATCGGCATGTTTGGCGTTGGCAGCCATAAAGCGTACCGACTCGGGCATCTGCCAGGCCAGCAGCGGCAGCAGCGCCAATGGCGCAATGCCGCCGACCAGCAGCACGCCGCGCCAGCCGAACGCCGGAATGATCTGCCCGGCCAGCAGGCCGCCCAGGGCCAGCCCGGCGGTAAAGCCGCTCCAGCTCAGGGTGACCATCAGCATGCGGCGGCGCGCCGGTGAGTACTCCGAGCTGAGGGTAATGCAGGTCGGTATCGCCCCCCCGAGGCCAATGCCGGTGATGAAGCGCAGCAAGGTCAGGGATTCTATCGATTGCGTATAGGCCGAAGCCAGGGTGCAGCCGCCAAACACCAGCACCGCGACGAGCAGCACGCGTTTGCGGCCGATGGCGTCGGCGATCGGCCCGAACAGCAGGCTGCCGATCAGCAGGCCGAACAGCCCCGCGCCGAAGGCGGGAGAAAGCTGCGAGGGTTGCAGGCCCCACTCTTCACGCAGCGCCGGAGCGATATAGCCGATGATGGCGGTATCGAAGCCGTCCAGCAGGGCGATCAGGAAACACAGGGTAAGGATGAGGATTTGATAGGGCGAGATCCTGGCGCGATCGATAATTTCGCTGATGCGAGCGGTATCTGGGCTCATGAGGGTTCCACTGTTATTAAGCTGTTGTGGGCTGGCTGAGGGGCCGTTCAGGCCGCTGTGGCTGGCATCGCGTAGAAACCCGAGTATACACCAGAGGGGGGACGTTGCGGGGAGAGGGAGTCGATGATCATCGCCCACCGCAGGAGGCTCCTGCGGCAGGCGCTGGCGAGGTTATTTGGCCAGCAGTTCCCGGCGCACGATCTCAGCGCCCGCACTCAAGGCATTCAGCTTGCCGCTGGCGACCTGACGAGGCAGGGGAGCCATGCCGCAGTTGGTCGACGGGTAGAGTTTGTCGGCATCGACAAACTGTAGCGCTTTGCGCAGCGTAGCGGCCACTTCTTCCGGCGTCTCAACGGTATGATTCGCCACATCAATGGCGCCAACCATCACTTTCTTACCGCGAATCAGTTCAAGCAGATCCATCGGGACGTGCGAGTTATGGCACTCCAGCGAGA
The DNA here is from genome assembly GCF_900182895.1 of Serratia sp. CC22-02. Classification (NCBI taxonomy): domain Bacteria; kingdom Pseudomonadati; phylum Pseudomonadota; class Gammaproteobacteria; order Enterobacterales; family Yersiniaceae; genus Serratia; species Serratia sp. CC22-02. Next base: position 25,018 of record NZ_FXUD01000008.1, read on the forward strand.
TAATATCGATAGTAGACGTTTGCAGCTTGGGGAACGCCTCTTCATATTGCCGCCACTCAGAGCCCAGCGTCTTTTTCCAGTCGGTGTTGGCCTTAATGCCGTATCCATAGCAGATATGCACCGCCGTTTCACATTTAAGCCCCTCAACGGCCCTTTCCAGGGCGGCGATGCCCCAGTCATTCACTTCGTCAAAGAACACGTTAAATGCGGGCTCATCAAACTGAATAATGTCGACGCCGGCGGCCTCGAGCTCTTTGGCTTCCTGATTGAGGATCTTGGCGAATTCCCAGGCCAATTTTTCGCGGCTTTTATAGTGGTTGTCATAGAGCGTGTCGATCATGGTCATCGGCCCCGGCAGGGCCCATTTAATCGGCTGCTTGGTCAGCTGGCGTAAAAATTTGGCGTCTTCAACGAACACGGGCTTTTGGCGCGCGACCGCCCCCACGACGCTCGGCACGCTCGCCTCATAGCGATTGCGGATTTTAACCACTTCGCGTTTCTCGAAATCGACGCCGCTGAGGTGCTCGATAAACGTCGTGACGAAGTGCTGGCGCGTTTGCTCGCCATCGCTGACGATATCGATGCCGGCCTGTTGTTGTTCAGCCAGCGACAAACGCAGAGCATCCTGTTTCCCTTCGATTAATTCTTCATTCTGCAATTTCCAGGGTGACCACAGGGTTTCCGGTTGGGCCAGCCAGGAAGGTTTAGGCAAGCTGCCGGCGGTCGACGTAGGGAGCAATATTTTCATAATAGATGACCTGTATTTGAGTGAATCAAAGCGCGTAGTGAGCAGACCATTGCTCAAGAATGGGCTTGTAGGGCTTGATAAATTGCTCTTCCGTAAATTTCCCCTGCTCAATCGCTAACTGGCTACGCTCTTCGCGATCGTAAACAATCTTGGTTAATGAATGATCCTGGTTATTCAGGCTTGGCTGATAGCATTGCCCCGCCGCCGAGTTGGCATTGTAAATTTCAGGTCGATAGATTTTCTGGAAGGTCTCCATCGTGCTGATGGTGCCGATCAGTTCCAGATCGGTGTAATCGCTCAGCAAATCCCCGGGGAAATAAAACGCCAGGGGCGCAACGCTATTTTTCGGCATGAAGTAGCGCACCTGCAGGCCCATTTTTTTAAAATACCGGTCGGTCAGCGAAGCGCCGTCTTGCCGATATTCGTCGCCCAACACCGGATGTTGATTGCCCGTCCGATGATAGGTGTCTTTGCTGGACACGCTGAGGCAGATCACCGGCGGTTTGCTGAAATTCTCATGGTATGCGTTTGAATTGACGAAGTGCTTAAAGATATTGCCGTGCAAATCGCCGAAATCATCCGGAATGTTGAATTCCGCCGTGTTTTTATTGTGCGCCGGCAGCAAGACGCTAAAGTCGTAATCGCGCACGTAAGACGAGAAGTTATTCCCGACGATGCCCTCAAGACGCTTTTGCGTTTTTTTATCAATGATGTTGGTTTTCAGGATTTCAATCACCGGGAAGCTGGCACCCTTAACTTCAACGCGCATCTCAACCGAAATGATTTCAAGCTCAACCGAATAGCGGTCGGCCTTGGGGTTATCCCAATGCGCCAACGAATTGAAGCGATTGTTAATCATCACCAGCGTGTTGCGCAGGTTCTCCCGGCGGTTTTCCCCTCTGGCCAAATTGGCGAAGTTGGTGGTGATACGCGTACTTTCAGAAGGGTTATAATCTTCATCGAAAGAACTGCTCTTAATCGTAAAGGCAAAGTCTCTATTCATCGTCTTATAGCATCCTGTTATATGATATGAAGGCTGGATTTATCCATTTCTTTCAATGGGTTGTTTTTCTCTTTTTTTATTCAGCCGATTTCATATTGTCTGTCGTTAATGAGGTCTATTTTTGCCAGAGTCCCGATGGGAGTGAAAGAGACTTAATTTCATTACTACATGAGCGGTATTCATGATCTGGCGTTCGGGCCGGTTTGCCGCCGTTGCCCTGCGGCGCAAACCGCCAACGTACCGGGTCGGCAACCTGGTGCAGCCTGAAAAATTACAGGTATAATCCCCCCATGACCCCACGGCTTCAGACACGAACATGACAAAACTCACCTTACAAGAGCAGATGCTCAAAGCGGGCTTGGTTACCAGCAAGAAAATGGCCAAAGTCCAAAGAACGGCTAAAAAATCACGCGTTCAGGCCCGTGAGGCCAGAGAGGCGGTGGAAGAGAATAAAAAGGCGCAGCTTGAGCGCGATAAGCAGCTGAGCGAGCAGCAAAAGCAGGCCGCGCTGTCCAAAGAATACAAGGCGCAGGTGAAGCAGCTGATCGAGATGAACCGCATCGTCCTGGCGAAAGGCGATATCGGTTTCAACTTCACCGACGGTAACCTGATCAAGAAAATCCTGGTGGATAAGGCGACGCAGACCCAGCTGATCAATGGCCGTCTCGCCATTGCCCGCTTGGTGGTCGAGAACCGCGAAGAGTGTGAATATGCGATTATCCCTGCGAGCGTCGCCGATAAAATCGCGCAGCGCGATGCGGCCAGCATTGTGCTGCACAGCGCGCTGAGTCAGGAAGAGCAGGATGAAGACGATCCGTACGCCGACTTCAAAGTGCCTGACGATTTGATGTGGTAAACCGCGTTCAGAACGGCGCGGCGTGACGAGCGGCGATCCGCTCTCCACTGACGGGGTGCACAAAGTCCAGCTCGCTGGCGTGCAGCATCAGCCGCGGCGTCTGTTCGGTACCCGGCAGCAGACGCCCGCCATACAGATCGCAACCTAAAATAGGGTGGCCCAACTGCCGACTGTGAATACGCAGCTGGTGGGTGCGCCCAGTCTCTGGGGTGAGCTGCACCCGCGTCAGCGGCAGCGAGATCCCGCCCTCCGCTTCACGATAAAAACGCTCGACGACCCGATAGCGGGAGCGGGCGGGTTTGCCGTGGAGGGCGCAAATTGACATCAGCGGGAACAGCGCCGGATCTTTGGCGATTGCCGCGTCTATGACCCCTTCGTTATCCGCCAGATGGCCGCAGAGCAGCGCGTTGTACACTTTGCTGACGGTGCGCTCGCTGAACTGCCGGCAGAGCGCGGCGTTGGCGGCCTTGTTGCGGGCCACCACCATCAACCCGGACGTGCCGAAATCCAGGCGGTGCACCAGGGCGCAGCCGGGGAAGATCTGTACCAGCCGATGGTGTACCGAATCGAGATTCTGCGGATTCTTGCCCGACAGGCTGAGCAGCCCGGCCGGCTTATTGATCAGCGCCAGATGATCGTCCTGATAGAGGATCTCTATTTGGTCATGGCATGGCGGGGCGATAAAGGTATCGGTGATCGTAGACATCGGGCGGCCGGCTGGAGGGTGGGTGCGGATGATAGCGAATTTCGCGTCGATGAGCGAATGCGGTTTTCGCTACACTGCGCCTCATGCCCGTTGCACCCGATGCGGCAAAGCATCGGGTGCAACGGCTGGGGCCCCGGCGGACCTACTGCCCGTAGTAGGCGTTTTGGCCGTGTTTGCGCAGATAGTGTTTGTCCAACAGCTCGCGCTGCATGCTGTGAATGCCCGGCGTCAGCTGGCGCGAGAAAATGCCCATGTAGGCAATTTCTTCCAGCACCACCGCATTATGCACCGCGTTGTGGGCGTCTTTGCCCCAGGCGAAGGGGCCGTGGGCATTGACCAGTACCGCTGGGATAGCGTTGGGATTGATATCGCGCCGGCGGAAGGTTTCGATAATCACGTTGCCGGTTTCCAGTTCGTAATCGTGCTCAATTTCATCCTGGGTCATCAGGCGAGTGCAGGGGATCGCGCCATAAAAATAGTCGGCGTGGGTGGTTCCCCAGGCGGGGATGTCCAGCCCGGCCTGCGCCCAGATGGTGGCGTGGCGCGAATGGGTGTGGACGATGCCGCCGATATCGGCAAATTCGCGGTACAGCGCCAGATGGGTGGCGGTGTCCGACGACGGTTTTTTTGCCCCCTCGACGGTGCGGCCGCTGGCCAGATCGACCACCACCATATCCTCCGCCGTCATATGCTCGTATTCAACGCCGGAAGGCTTGATCACCACCAGACCGCGTTCGCGATCCACCGCGCTGACGTTGCCCCAGGTAAAGGTCACCAGATTATGGCGCGGCAGATCGAGATTGGCCTCCAGCACCTGTTGTTTTAACTGAGTCAGCATGTCATGCCCCCTTGTTGCATTTTCTGTTCGATCCAGCGGCGGGCCTGAACGATCTCGGCCACCGGCTCCTCGGCTTTTTCTGTCCACATCTCAATCAGGAATGCGCCGCGGTAATTGAGGCGCTGCAGCGTGCGAAACACCTCGACGAAGTCGACGCAGCCTTCGCCAAACGGCACGTCACGGAATTGCCCCGGCGAAGTGGCGGTGACCGGGTAGGTGTCTTTCAGGTGAATGGCGGCGATGCGATCGATGCCCAACTCCAATTCACGCGGCACGTCGTTGCCCCAGGCGCTGAGGTTGCCGACGTCCGGATACACCGTGAACCACGGCGAGGCCAACAGGGTGTCCCAGGCTTTCCATTTCCCGATCGAGTTCATAAAGGCGGTATCCATAATTTCCACCGCCAGCATCACCTGGGCGGCGGCGGCACGGTCTACCGCCCACTGCATGCCTTCGCTAAAGCGCGCCAGCGTCCCCTCGTCCTGCTCTTCGTAATACACGTCGTAGCCGGCCAGTTGGATGGTGCGGATACCGACTTCTTGGGCCAGCTGAATGGCCTGTTCCATCACGTCGAAGGCGCGCTGTCGCAGCGCCGGATCGTGGCTGCCAAACGGAAAGCGCCGGTGGCCGGAGAGGCACATCGACGGGATGCGGATGCCGGTTTCCAGCATGGCATCCACCAGCGCCAGGCGCTGCGCTTTGCTCCAGCTCAGGCGCGCCAGGCGTTCATCGCTTTCGTCCACCGACATTTCGACGAAGTCGAAGCCGCAGGCCTTGGCCAGCGCCAGGCGTTCGGGCCAGCTCAGGTGTTTCGGCAGCGCTTTCTCGTAAATTCCCAACGGGTGCTGACGCATATCATGATCTCCAGATGTCATCGATGGCGGTGCGGAACTGCCTGGCGGCCGCCGGCGGATCGCCGGCCTCGGCCAGCGCGCGGCCGGCGATAAAGGCGGTGACGGCGATCTCTTTAAACAGCGGCAGGTCGGTGGGCGTGATGCCGCCGGTCACCGACAGCGCGATGCCCAGATCGGACAGCGCCTTCATCCGATCCAAATCCTGCCGGCCCCAGGTTTGCCCGCTGGCCTGCGCGTCGCGGCCGCGGTGATAGATCGCCTGGCGAATGCCGAGTCCGCGCCATTGCCGCGCATCCTCCAATGTCCAGCGGCCGAACAGTTCGATCTGGATTTCACCGCCGTGACGCTCGGCGACCTCCCGCGCGCTGGCCATGGTGGCCAACGGCGCGGCGCAGATCACCGTCATCCAGTTCGCGCCCTGGCCGAAGGCCTGCTCGGCCAGCGTCGCACCGGCGTCGGCTACCTTGAGATCGGCCACCAGCGTGTGCTGCGGACAGCGCTCGCGCAGCGCGCTAACCGCCTGAATGCCGGCGCTGATGCACAAAATGGTACCGGCCTCGATGATGTCCACATGGGGGCTGAGGGTCTCGGCGGTGCGCAGCGCCGTATCCAAACGGGTTTGATCGAGCGCCAGCTGCAGGCGCGGTTTCGTGCTCATGGGGCCTCCTTGTTGGCGGGCTGCAGATGTTGCAATGCAGCAATCAGCGCCTGATAACGTTGGTGTTTGTTGTCGTAAGCTTCGGCAGCGGCCGCATCCGGCAGCAGCCGCTCGATACGCGGCGCCAGCCGGTGCTGGGCGGCGGTGAAATCGTTGAAGACGCCGCTGCCGACCATGGCCGCCATCGCCGCGCCCAGACAGCCGGTTTCTTCCACCTGCGGCAGCTCAACCGGCAGGCCGCTGACGTCGGCGAACATTTGCATCCAGGGGAGGGATTTGGCGGGGCCGCCGGTCACGCGCAGCGCCTGCGCCTCAGGGAAACGCCGGCGCATGCGGTTAAGGTGCGTCATGTGGCAGAACACCACGCCTTCGTAGATCGCCTGCACCAGGTGCTCGCGCTGGTGGAAGGCCTGCAGACCGTAGAAGCTGGCGCTCAGCCCCAGGCCGGCGTTGGAGCCATACAGGAAAGGGGCGAACAGCAGATCGCCGGCGGCTTTCGGCAGGGCGGCGACCCAGCGGTTAAGCTGGTCGTAGTCCTGCAGCCCCCATTGGTGACAGAACCATTCCAGGTTGGCGGCGGAAGTGGGGCTGGCTTCGTGCACGATGTATTGGCCGTTTTCGGCGTGGCGGCCATAGACAAAGGGATGATCGAAACCCTCGACGATGGCGTCGGTGATGCCGCTGGTGACCGACCAGGTCCCCATCACCGCATTGAGTCGGGTTTCGTCCTGCAGGCCGGCGCACAGCGCGGTGGACACCACGTCGAACAACCCGCCGACCACCGGGGTGCCGGTTTGCAGGCCGGTGATGGCCGCGGCGTTTGCCTCGATGCGCCCGGCGATCTCGGCCGAACCGACAATCGTCGGCAGGGCGGGCATGATGTCGCCGATACCCAGCAGCTGCGCCAGCGCCGGGTCATAGCGTCCGCTGCGCATCTGATACAGGTTGGATTCGGAGATATTGGTTTCTTCGCAGGCCAGCTCGCCGGTCAGGCAATAGCGCAGGTAGTCGTGCGCCATCAGCACGCTGCCGATGCGGGCGTAACGTTCCGGCTGATGCCGCTTCAGCCAGCGCAGCAGCGAGACCGGGTGCCCGGTCCACAGCGTTTGGCGCGTTTGCGGATACAGCGCCTGCGGCACGCCCTGCCGTTGCCATTCCTGCACCAGCGCCAGCGCGCGCTGATCGGAAGAGAGCATGGCGTTGCCCAGCGGCTGCCCCTGCTTATCCAGCAAAAACGCCCCCTTACCCTGCGCCGAGATGCCGATGGCCTGGATGGCGCCGGCGGCGACGCCGCTGGCGGACAGCACTTCACGGATCACGTCGGCGGCGGTGCGCCACAGCGACGCCATATCGCGCTCGGCCCAGCCGGGCTGCGGCGCGACGATCGCCAGATTGCGCCGCGCAACGCCGTGTTCATGGCCCCTGCGGTCGTATAAACCCGCCTTGATGAAGGTGCCGCCGCAGTCGAGCCCCAGCCAATATTCCATCATTCGCTCCTCGCGCTGTGGTCGCATTTATTGGGCAACATCAACGCCAGCACGGAGGCGATCGCCAACGAGGCTGCCAGGCTGTAGACGCCGACATCCTTGCTGAACAGGCTGATCAGGACGCCGACCATATACGGGCCGCAAAAGCCGCCGAGGTTGCCCAGCGCATTGATCACGCCGCGCGCGCCGCCGGCCACTTCAGCGTTGAATAATTTGGGCGGGATGGTCCAGAACACCCCGGCCGCCGCCTGAATAAACACGCCGCAGCCGACCAGCGCAGCGTAAGACCACCAGACGTGATCCTTCAGCAGCACCGACAGCGCCATGCAGGCGGCAAAGCAGGCTAACGGCAGGGCGACGAAGACTTTGCGCTTGCCGGTGCGATCGGAGAGGGTGGAGATGATCAGCATGCCGAAGATGGCGCCGATATAGGGCAAGATAGCCAGCAGGCCCACTTGCTCCATATCGCCGTGGGTCAGCCCTTTCAAAATGGTCGGCAGCCACAGGGTGTAGCCGTAGATACCGGTCTGGTAGAAGAAATTCACCAGGATCAGCTGCCACATGATCCGGTCGCCCAGCACCCGGCGCAGCGAGGCGTTGCGCACCGTTTTTCCTTTGATCAGCAGCTGTTCGTCGTGCAGGGTCTTCACCAGATACTCTTTTTCCGCCTGCGAGATCCATTTGGCCTCTTGGGGCCGGTTGCTGATGGTGAAATACCACAGCGCCATCACCACCAGCGAGAGAGCGCCCTCCACCAGGAACAGCATGCGCCAGTCCCAGGCGGTGATGATCCAACCCGACAGCGGGGCGGTGAGAATGCCGGCGATCGGTACGAACATGATGACGATGGCGTTGGCGCGGCCGCGCTCCTTATCCGGGAACCAGTTGCTGATCATGGTCAGCACCACCGGCAGCATGCCGCCTTCGGAAACGCCGAGGGCGAAGCGCAGGAACAGCAGCTGGTACTGGTTGGTGACCAGGCCGGTCAGTACCGAGATCACCGCCCAGGCCAACAGTGACCAGCCGATGAATTTCTTGCCGTTGCCGTATACCGCCAGCTTGCCGCCGGGCACCTGCAGAAACAGGTAACCGATGAAGAAGATGCCGCCGGCCAGCCCGGCCATCGAGGCGGTGATGCCGAGTTCGTCATCCATGCCACCGGGCATGGCGAAGGCGATGTTGACCCGGTCCATGTAAGAAATGATGCAGGTAATGAGGATCGGCGGCACGATCCTCAGCCAGCGGAGCTTGGGTATCGCCTGGCTTTGGCTGACGGAAACGGAGGCTGTATTCATAAGGACCTCTTTCGATGTTCGCTTTTTGTAGGGTCGGGCGTTATTGTTTTGCTTGATTTGGGCGCAAGGGCGCCCGCACAGGCCTCATGGACCGGTGTTGTTATCGTTACGGGTGTTGCGTCTATCAGGCGCTAAACGACGCCAGCGGTATCTTCACCACCACCTTGCGTATCGCGCAGGGGCGTTGGTTAATGCAGGCCGGGCGATGCACGTCCTGCGGAAAAAATACCGCGAAGTTGCCGGGCCGCATCGTGAGCCAGGATTCGTCGGTCACGTCCTGATAAAACAGGATGTCGCGCTGTGCCAGCAGCTCCTGATGAATGACGTTGTCGCCGTTGTCCGCCGCTACGCCGATAAGCTCGGTACCGCTGACCAGAAACTGCACGTCGACGTTTTGCCGGTGTACTTCCGGGCGCAGCGCATCCGGCGGTTGGGTATGCAGATCCAGCACTTGCACCACGTAGCCGGTGGCGGGATCTTCATAGCGCCCTGCGGGCAAGACGCTGAAATCGGTGCGCTGCAAATAGGCGACGGCGTTGGCGACCGGCGCCGGGTACTGCTCGGGCGCGGTGTTGGCGATGTGGCCGAATATCATGATGATCCTCCCGTTACAGCGCCTGAATGCGCGCCCAAACCCGTTCGTCGACCGGAATGCCGTCGCGCAGGTTTTCTTCCAGAATGCGCGGGAACTTGTGGCCCGGCAGGCGAATGGCGACGTCGGGATTGTCCCGTTCGGCGCTGGTGACGTAATCCATGATGCGCTGCAGTTTTTGATCGCGGCTGTCGCCGTCGATCAACCGGTCTATCTCAATCGCGATGAACACCTGCGAGACGCCGTATTCATCGCGGTGATCTTCCGTCACTTCCGCCACCGAGGCACCGCCGGACAGCAGGGTGGCGATCATGTCCAGCACGATCGACAGCGCCGATCCTTTCCAGTACCCCATCGGTAGAATGCGCCGGTTCTCCTCGATGGTCGCCGGATCGCGGGTCAGGCGGCCGTCGTTGTCGAAGCCGCCGTCCACCGGCAGGGTTTTGCCCGCCAGCCGGTTCAGCTCCAGCGCGCCGTAGGAAAACATCGACATCGACATGTCCACCATGGTGATCGGGTTGCCGGGTACGGCGACGATCAGCGGGTTGGTGCCGATACGGCACGTTTTGGCGCCCCACGGCGGCATCACGGCGATCGAGTTAGTCCAGCAAATGCCGATATAGCCTTTCTCCGCCGCCTGCCAGCCGTAGCCGCCGCCGCGCATCCAGTGGTTGGCGTTGCGCAGCGCCACCAGGCCGATGCCATGATCGTCGGCTAATTGCATGGCGCGATCCATCATGCGGCGGGCGGTAAGGTTGCCGATGCCCTGGTGCGCATCCCATTGCTCGATCGCCCCCAGAGACAACAGTTTGCTGGGTTCGGCGTCCGGCACGATATCACCGGCGTCCAGCTGCTGAATAAAGCGCGGAAAGCGGTTAACGCCGTGGGAATAAACGCCGCTGGCGGTGGTGTCGGCGAACATGCCGGCGCAGTCATCGGCGGTGTGCTCCGCCACGCCGCGCGCCAGCAGCACGCGTTTGAATTGGTGTTTTAACTCGCTGTAACTCACTCTCATGCCGGATCTCCACCTGTGCGAATCGCCTGTTTTCGGTTCGCTAAATTTCAATATACGAAATTGCATTTCAAATAAATGCTATCCCGGCGATTCAGGGAAGTCAAAGCAAGGGGGAGTAAAATTATTCATGAAAAACATGACGTTAAAATTGAGTGGTGATTTTGTGATCGTCGCCACATTTTGGTGGAGATGGCGTGCTTCAGACGTGACAAAGCAGGGCGGATCGAAACCCACCCTGCGTCTTGCGAGATCCCGGCTAACCGCGGGTGTTCAGCACCATGCGGTAGAGCGAGGTGGTGGCGGTGATATAGAGTTCATCGCCGTTCGGGCCGCCGAAGGTACAATTGGAGACGCGTTCCGGCACGCTGATTTTGTCGATCTGTCGCCCCTGTGGATCAAAGACCAGCACGCCGTCGGCACAGCTGCAAAACAGATTGCCGGCTCGATCGACGCAGAAGCCGTCCGGAAAACCGGGCCCCACCGTTGCAAAACGGCGGCCGGCTTCCAGCTCGCGGCCGTTGACCGCATAGACGCGCAGCTCGCGGCGGCCCAGCGTCGGAAAATCCACGATCGACATGTCCGCGACGTACAGCCATTTTTCATCCGGTGAAAACGCCAGGCCGTTTGGGCGCTGCAGGTCGCAGGCGGCGATAGTCAGCGAACCGTCGCGTGGATCGAAGCTGTAGAGATAGCAGCCGATTACCTGGCTTTCTGATTTGTAGCCCTCTTCGTCGCCGATGATGCCGTAAGGCGGATCGGTGAACCACAGGGTGCCGTCGGAACGCACCGCCACGTCGTTCGGCGAGTTAAAGCGCTTGCCGTCGACGCGATCGATCAACAGGCGCACCTCGCCATCGCTTTCGGTGCGGCTGATGCCGCGCCGCCCGTGTTCGCAGCTGACCACGCGCCCTTCGCCGTCGCACGCATTGCCGTTGGCGTAGTGCGACGGCGAGCGGTATAGGGTCAGCTCACCCCGGCGCGACCAGCGGAACATGCGATTGCCTTTCACGTCGCTGAACACCACCGCATCCTCCTGCGGCAGCCAGACCGGCCCCTCGGCCCAGATCGCCGGCGAACACAGGCGCTCGAGCCGGGCGTGTGCGTGCAATGAATCGCCGTTCACTTCACGCCCCAGATCGCTTTGTAGTGGCCCTGGTAATCGTTTTGCGGGTCATACAGGTTATTGGCGCCGCCGTCGGCGGCGATATTGTCGCGGGTCACCAGATGCGCTGGGGTGACGTAGCCGGAAGGCGGCTGCTTGGCGAAGGCGCGGTTGAATTCGTCCAGCAGTTGCCAACCGTGCAGCTTCAAGGGTTCCGGCACCGTCGCCGACTGGCTGTCGCCCGAACGGATACGCTGATAAGCGGAGATCGAACCGTCGCCGGCCGAGACGTTGTAAGGTGCGTTCTTGCCGCCTTTGCCGGCGGTCTTCAGCGCCGGCGCCATAAAGTCGAAGTACAGATCGTTGATCGCCAGCGCATATTGGAATTTGTCGCCGTACTTCTGCAGCAGGCTGAAGGTCATCGCCGGCATGCGGTTGGCGGTATCGGCCAGCGGCGTGTCGATGAATTCCAGCAGCGTACAGCCGCTGCATTTGGCGATCTCTTCTTTCATGACGTTGGCCTTGTCCAAGGCGATTTGGTACAGCGAGTCGGTGAAGATCAACACGCTCGCTTTGCCGCCGGACTGCACCACCGCGTATTGCGCGGCGATGCGCGCTACTTCGTTGGAATCCGACGTGACGTTATAGAACACGTTGTATTTGGCGATGGGGCCCGGTTCCGGCACCGCGTGCCAGGCGGTCAGCACGATGCCCTGCTGCACGGCCTTTTTCAGCGGGATCTTGGCGACGTTAGGGTTCCAGCCGCCGATCACGATGCCGTCCGGTTTTTGGGCGATGGCCTGATTGAGCGATGCCAGCTGATCTTTCACCGAGCCGCCGCCGTCGAGCGTTTCCAGCTTCCAGCCGGCGGCTTTCGCCGCTTCGCTCAACCCCTGTTGCACCCCTTGCACGCCGCCGTTCTTCATGTCGGAGGCGATAAAAATGATCTTCTTGTTGGCCTGCAGCTGCGGGCCGCTGGTGGGGCCGTCCCACTGGGTGGCGCTGGCGGTAGCCTTCGCGACGGCGGCGGTGGCCTGATCGAGATAGGCGTCGGCCCAGGCCGGCGATGCGGCGAGCAAGAATGTGGTGAACCCCGGTAACAGCCAAATGCGTTTCATGGTGTGCTCCTGGTTTAAGGGTGGGTCGCTGTCTGATTGTTGTTGTCAGCCGGCGTCGCCTGGCTGCGTTGTACCGCTTTCTGATTGAGCAGCCGACGGCGTTGGGCATAGCCGGCCAGGGTGATCGACAGCAACAGCGTCGCGCCGTTGAACAGCGGCTCGACCCAGAATTCGCCGCCGAACTGCTGAATGCCGGCGATGCCGATAGCCAGAATGGCGATGCCGACCACGGTACCCCAGACGTTGACGCGCCCTGGGCGAATGGTGGTGCTGCCGAGGAAGGCGCCGACCAGCGCCGGCAGCAGATAGTCCATGCCGACGCTGGCCTGGCCGACGCCCTGTTCGGCGGCGATCAACACGCCGCTGAAACCGGTGAGCACGCTGGAGGTGATGAAGGCGCCGATGGTAAAGCGGTTGACCGAGATGCCGTTCAGGCGCGCCGCCGCCGGGTTGCCGCCCACCGCATACATGCAGCGGCCGAGCGGGGTGTGTTCGGTGATGAGCCACAGCACCACCGCGACGATCAGCACGTAAAACGCCACGATTGGAATGCCGGCGATCTCGGTGTGGTGCAGTGCGATAAAGGCATCCGGCAAGTCGCCGACGATCTGCCGCCCACCGGAGTGCCACAGGGCAATGGCGTACAGTACGGTGCCGGAGCCGAGAGTGGCGACGAAGCTGTCGATATCGGCCAGCGCCACCAGAATGCCGTTCAGCAGCCCGTACAGCGCCGAGATCGCCAGCACCGTCAGCACCGCCATCTGCCAGGAGAAGCCGTATTCCACCTGCAGCGTGATCGCCAGAATGTGCCACAGCACAATGCCGAAACCGACGTTAAGATCGATCTTGCCTACGATCATCGGGATGGTCGCCGCCAGCGCCAACAGGGCGATTTTGGCCTTGCTCGACAAGATAGCCTGCAGCGTCAGCATCGATGCGAAGGAGGGGGTGAGCAGTGAGAACAGCACGACCAGCGCGATGCACAGCAGCAGCAGGCCATAGCGGGTGAGGACCTGCATCAGCCACGGACCGGCGCCGTCCTGCGCCAGACTGACGCGCTGCTCCAACGCGGTTGATTTAACGGATGTTTTAGACATGGCCTACCTCGGATTCTGACGTGATTGCGACGCTTTCCCCGGTGCTGGCAGAGGCCAGCTCCAATAAATTGGCGAATGACACCTGCTGATTTTTCAGCTCGCCGACCACTTTCCCGCGGTTGAATACCAGTGCGCGGTTGCAAATATGGGCGATCTCCTCGAAATCGTTGGAGATCACCAGCACCGCCACGCCTTCCGCCAGGGATTTATTCAGCAGGTGGTAGATTTCCGCTCGCGCGCCGACGTCCACGCCGGCGGTGGGATCTTCGAGGATCAGCAGCGGCGCCCCCAGATGCATCCAGCGCGCCATCACCACCTTTTGCTGGTTGCCGCCGGACAGCGCGCTGATATCGATATTGACGTCCTTGGGGCGTACGTCGAACAGCTGCACCTTCCACCAACTGGCGCCGATCTCCGCTCGCCGCCCGTAGCGGGAGAGCAGCCGGTGGCCGCTGGCGCAGGGGTTGATAAACAGGTTTTCACGCACGCTCATCGACATCACCAGGCTTTCGCCGGTGCGATCGCCCGCCACCAGCGAAACGCCGCACGCCATCGCCTGCTGCGGGGAGCTCGCCTGATAGGGCCGATCGCGAAACCGAATCGCGCCGCCGTCGGCCTGGCGCAACCCGAACAGCAGCCTGCCAATCTCTTCTTGCCCGGCCCCGCGCAGGCCGGCCAGCGCCAGCATCTCGCCCGGCTGCAAATCGAAGCTCACCGGGCCGATGTCGCCTACCGTGACGCTATCGAGCTGCAGCACCGGCGGACGATGTTCCGGCAGCGGTTCGCGCTGATCGTCCGCCATCGCTTCGCCGACGATGGTTTGCACCAGATCGCGCAGCGAGTAGTCGGCGGTGCGGCCGCCGGCGACATAGCGCCCGTCGCGCATTACGCAGACCCGATCGGCGATTTCGATCACTTCGTCCAGACGGTGGGTGACGTAAATCATGCCGACCTTTTTGGCGCGCAGCCGGTTGATCACGGCGAACAGATGGCGCACGTCGTTGGCGGGCAGGGAGGCGGTCGGTTCATCCAGCACCAGCAGCTCGGCGTTGACCGCCACCGCGCGGGCGATCGCCAGCAGCGATTTTTCGGTGCGCGACAGTTCGAAGACGCGCGCATCGGGATCGAGCGCGATGCCGACGTCGTGCAGCGCCTGCGCCGCCCGGCGGCGAATGGCGCGCCAGTCGATCAACCCAAAGCGGCGGGGAAACCCCATCACCAGCGCCATGTTCTCCGCCACCGTCATCCATTCAATCAGGCCGAGATCCTGATGAATAAAGGCGATCGGCTGGCGGCTGGCGCTTTTTATCGCGGCGGCGGAGGCGATGCTTGCGCCCTGAAAACGAATATCGCCGCCGTCGCGCGGGTAGACGCCCGCCAGCACTTTGATCAGCGTCGATTTGCCGGCGCCGTTTTCGCCCAGCAGCGCCAGAACCTCGCCCGGCATCACCTGCAGGCTGACGTCGTTGACCGCCACGTTGCCGCCAAATCGTTTGACGATGTGGCTGAGGGTAAGGATGGGTTGTGCCGCATTATCGATAGTCATGTGATGCGCCCCTGGTGTTGCGCCCGTGCGAAGATGCCGGGCAAATCAGCTAAACCGCTGGTGAGTATCTGGCCTTTAAATTTCAACATGCGAAATACAATTTCAAAAATAATATGACGTTCGTTGCGCTAAATCAAAGGCGATGAGGTTTTAATTTTTTATATTAAACAATGAGTTATTTTTTACTTTACGGAAGTGTGACCGATGGCTCACTTCAATGAGGGGGAAATATTGCGGATTTTTGGCCCGCTGCGGACAATGAAACGGCGTTCCGTCTTCACCTGATGCAGGCCTTGGGGTAACATGCCCGGCAAAGAGCCTGCTGACTTCGCCGCAGCGCCGGTTGGCGGTTCGACACTGGAGAGATTTTCGCTATGAGCCTGAAAGCCGTCGACGAGAAAGATGACAAGAAAGACAAACCGCTGGGCAGCCAAAGCCTGTTCCGCGGTTTGCAGTTGATTGAGATCCTGAGCAATTTCCCCAACGGATGTCCGCTGGCGCATCTGTCCGAGCTGGCCGGTATGAACAAGAGCACGGTGCACCGCTTGCTTCAGGGGTTACACACCAGCGGCTATGTGACCCAGGCGCCGTCGCCAGGCAGCTACCGCCTGACCACCAAGTTCATTTCCATCGGCCAGAAGGCGCTGTCGTCACTCAATATCATTCACGTGGCCGCGCCGCATTTGGAACAGCTGAACCTGGAAGTGGGGGAGACGGTCAACTTCTCCAGCCGCGAAGACGACCACGTCATCCTGATCTACAAGCTGGAGCCGACCACCGGCATGATGCGCACCCGCGCCTATATCGGCCAGCATATGCCGCTGTACTGTTCGGCGATGGGGAAAATCTTCATGGCCTACGGCAACGACGATTACCCGGCCCACTACTGGCAGACTCACCAGCAAGAGATTCAGACGCTGACGCGCAATACCATTACCGAGCTGCCGAAGATGCATGAGGAGTTGGCCGATATTCGCCAGCGCGGCATGGCGATGGATCGCGAGGAAAACGAGCTGGGGGTCTCCTGCGTGGCGGCGCCGGTGTTCGATATTCAACAGCGCGTGCCTTATGCGGTGTCGGTTTCTCTGCCGACCGCCAAGCTGCAGCAAATCGGCGTCAAAAGCCTGATTAAACCGGTGCTGGCCACCGCGCAACGCATCTCGCAGGAGCTGGGTTTCGTCACGCCGATTTGAGTATTAGCGTCGCTGATACTGGATTAGAAATATCAATTTCACCTAATGATCGCTTCCTCGTATGATGCGCGTGTTGACCGACACGCGCCCTCGTCCGGCGCCTTTTATCATTCGAGGAATCCCCATGCTAGCCGTCTTCCTGCAGGGCTTTGCCCTGAGCGCCGCCATGATCCTGCCGCTGGGCCCGCAGAACGTATTCGTGATGAATCAGGGCATTCGCCGCCAGTATCATTTGATGATTGCTTCGCTGTGCGCATTGAGCGATATCGTGCTGATCTGCGCCGGTATTTTCGGCGGCAGCGCCTTGCTGACCCGCTCGCCGCTGCTGCTGGCGCTGGTCACCTGGGGCGGGGTGGCGTTTCTGCTGTGGTACGGGTGGGGCGCGTTCCGTTCCGCCTTCAGCCCGCAACCGGCGCAGGCCGCGGCGCAGGAGCTGGCGCAGAGCCGCTGGCGCATCGTGGTCACCATGCTGGCGGTCACCTGGCTGAACCCGCACGTTTATCTGGATACCTTTGTGGTGCTCGGCAGTTTGGGCGGACAGCTGACGGCGGACGTGCGCTCCTGGTTCGCGCTCGGGGCGGTCAGCGCGTCGGCGGTGTGGTTCTTCGGGCTGGCGCTGCTGGCCTCCTGGCTGGCGCCGTGGCTGAACACGCAGCGGGCGCAGCGCATCATCAACGCGCTGGTCGGGCTGGTGATGTGGGGCATCGCGCTGCAGCTGGCCTGGCAGGGGGCAAATTTATAAGAATTTGTCACTAATCCGAATTCAAAACGCCACGCGATATGCTACGTTTGATGCCAGGAATCCGGCGGTTCTCACAGGGAAAAGCCGGCGATCAGAGACAGCCTGTCATTAAGGAGACACTGTGAAGCTAAAAGCATTGGCTATGGCCGCAATGGTCGGATTAGGGACGTTACCGATGGCGCTGCAGGCGGCTGAAGTGCCTGAAGGGCCGCATGTCGTCACCTCCGGCACCGCCAGCGTGGACGCCACGCCGGATATCGCCACCCTGGCGATCGAAGTGAGCGTTTCCTCCAAAGACGCCGCCCAGGCGAAGAAGCAGGTGGACGAGCGCGTGGCGCAGTACTTTGATTTCCTGCAGAAAAATAACATCGAGAAGAAAGACATCAGCGCCGCCAATCTGCGCACCCAGCCGGAATATGACTACCTGAAAACCGGCGAGTCGGTGCTGAAAGGCTACCGGGCGGTGCGCCAGGTGCAGGTGACCCTGCGTCAGTTGGACAAGCTGAACGAGCTGCTGGACGGCGCGCTGAAATCCGGCCTGAACGAGATCCGCGCGGTGGAGCTGGGCGTCGCCAAACCGGACGTGTATCGCGAGCAGGCGCGGCAAAAAGCGATCGAGAACGCGACTCAGCAGGCCGAATCCCTGGCCAAAGGCTTCCACGCCAAGCTGGGGCCGGTGTACAGCATTCGCTACCGGGTTGCCAACTACCAGCCGATGCCGGTGGCGCGGATGTATAAGGCGGCCGGTGCGGCGGCGGAAAGCGACGCGGCGCAAACCTATGAGCAGCAAAGCATTCACTTCGACGATCAGGTGGATGTGGTGTTTGAGCTGCAGCGCAACGCCGCGCAGTAAGGTGTTCGTATTGAAGAAAAGGTTCGCTGCGGCGAACCTTTTTTCGTTTTAATCCTGACGCAGCACCTGGTGGCCGTGTTCCAGCAGCGCGTCGGTCACTTTGCGCATCATGCGGCTTTCCGGCGCGAAGCGGTGCCAGTACAGCATGCGGCGCTGGTACAGCCCCGGCGTCAGATCGATCAGTTCACCGGATGCCAGCTCCTTTTCGATCTGCAGGTGAGGGATCATACAGCAGGTGGTGCCCTGGCGTGCCAGCTGCACGAAGGCTTCCGACGAGTTCACGATGTGGCAGGGCACGCTGCCCGGCGACAGATCGAAGTTCTGCTGCAGGAACGCCTGGTGCATGTCGTCGAGATGATCGAAGGCCACCGCCGGCGCTTTCAGCAGCGCGGAGCGGGTGACGCCGTTCGGGAAGTAGCGCTCGGCGAAGCCGCTGGAGGCGACGAACAGGTAATCCAGCGCCCCCAGCCGATCCACCAGGCAGCTCGGCAGCGGCTGCGGCTGAATACTCACTGCGCCCACCACCTCACCGCGGCGCAGCCGCTCCTGGGTGCGGGTTTCATCTTCCACCTGCAGATTCAGGCGAATGGGGGAGTCCGCCAGCACCGGCTTCAGCGCCGGCAGCAGCCAGGTTGCCAGACTGTCGGCGTTGACCGCCAGCGACAGCAGCAGCGGCGTGTCGACGCCGGTGTCGTTGCCCAGCCACTCTTCTTCCAGCAACTCCACCTGATGCAGCAGCGCCAGCAGCTTTTGCCCTTGTTCGGTCGGGCGCGGCGGCACGGTACGAACCAGCAGCGGTTGGCCGAACAGGTTTTCCAGCTGTTTGATGCGTTGGGATACCGCCGATTGCGTGATACAGAGTTTTTGAGCGGCGCGCTCGAAGCCGCGCTCACGGATCACCGCGTCCAGCGCTTGCAGCGTACGATAGTCTGGGCGTTTCATCGGAAAGATATCCCTTAAATTAGAATGATACCGGCACTATGCCACATTTTGCGCACGGCGCAGGTGGAAAATCACGCCCCCACCTCGCCGCCAAGCGGGTAAAAATGCGGGCTGCGGTAAATAAGTGTGATCCTGCCGGCGTGAAAAACAGCGTTTTACCCTATAATACGCACACGTTTTCGTACAGAGGCAAGGGACATATTATGACGCAGGATGAACTGAAAAAAGCGGTGGGCTGGGCGGCGCTGGAATACGTGACACCGGGCACCATCGTCGGGGTCGGCACCGGCTCTACCGCCGCCCACTTTATTGACGCGCTGGGCTCCATCAAGCACCAGATCGAAGGCGCGGTGTCCAGCTCCGACGCCTCCACCGCCAAGCTGAAAAGCCTCGGCATCCACGTGTTTGACAGCAACGAAGTGGACTCGCTCGATATCTACGTGGACGGCGCGGACGAAATCAACGGCCATATGCAGATGATCAAGGGCGGCGGCGCTGCGCTGACGCGCGAGAAGATCATCGCCGCCATCGCCAAGAAATTCATCTGCATCGTCGACGCCAGCAAGCAGGTGGACGTGCTGGGCAAGTTTCCGCTGCCGGTGGAAGTGATCCCGATGGCCCGCTCTTACGTGGCGCGCGAGCTGGTGAAACTCGGCGGCCTGCCGGAGTATCGCCAGAACGTGGTGACCGACAACGGCAACGTGATCCTCGATGTGCATAACCTGAGCATCACCGACGCCATCGCGCTGGAGAACAAGATCAACGGCATCGCCGGCGTGGTGACCGTGGGGCTGTTCGCCAACCGCGGCGCGGACGTGGCGCTGGTCGGCACCCCGGAAGGCGTGAAAGTGGTCAAATAAGCCTCCGCCGCCTGTGGCCCGGTAGCGCCGGGCCGCATAATTCTTCGGTTAAAATATCTTTTCTGAAAAACGGCAAATTTGGTGACTTATGTCACATTGTGAAACCTGACTCCCCAAAGCTTCTGCCGAAAACTTTCCCTATGGCATTTTCTGCCGTAAACCGCCATCAACGCTGCGCCTTGTCCTGCCGGGCAGGCAATCGTTTGTATTGCCGCCCGCGTTATTTTTGTTATGTTGGATGGGAGCTGTGTCGTCACAGCCGCTTCTGAAGTCTGAACATAGGGTCGGGTAAATGGCAAAAGTATCATTGGAGAAAGACAGGATTAAATTCCTGTTGGTGGAAGGGGTTCATCAGAGCACGGTCGATAATTTACGTGCCGCCGGTTATACCAACATCGAATACCACAAGGGTGCGTTAGACACCGAATCGCTGAAGGCATCCATCCGCGATGCACACTTCGTCGGCATCCGATCGCGTACGCATCTGACCGAAGAGGTGTTTGCCGCCGCAGAAAAACTGGTGGCGGTGGGCTGCTTCTGCATCGGCACCAACCAGGTTGATCTGAAAGCGGCGACCAAGCGCGGTATTCCGGTCTTCAACGCCCCCTTCTCCAATACCCGATCCGTGGCCGAAATGGTGCTGGGCGAGCTGCTGTTGATGCTGCGCGGCATTCCGGCCGCCAACGCCAAGGCGCACCGCGGCGTGTGGCACAAACTGGCCGTGGGCTCCTATGAGGCGCGCGGTAAAAAGCTGGGTATCATCGGCTACGGCCATATCGGCACCCAGCTTGGCATTCTGGCCGAAGGGCTGGGCATGAAGGTGTTCTTCTACGATATCGAGAACAAGCTGCCGTTAGGTAATGCGCAGCAGGTGCGCCATCTGTCCGATCTGCTCAATATGAGCGACGTGGTGACGCTGCACGTGCCGGAAACGCTGGCCACCAAGAACATGATGGGAGCGGAAGAGCTGGCGCTGATGAAACCAGGCGCCATTCTGATCAACGCCTCGCGCGGCACCGTGGTGGATATTCCCGCGCTGTGCGATGCGCTGGCCAGCAATCACCTGGCGGGCGCGGCGATCGACGTCTTCCCGGAAGAGCCGGCAACCAACAGCGATCCGTTCAACTCGCCGCTGTGTGAGTTCGACAACGTGTTGTTGACGCCGCACATCGGCGGCTCCACTCAGGAAGCGCAGGAGAACATCGGCGACGAAGTGGCCGGCAAGCTGGCGAAATACTCCGACAACGGATCGACCCTGTCCGCCGTCAACTTCCCGGAAGTGTCGCTCCCGGCGCATGGCCCGAACGCCAGCCGCCTGCTGCACATCCACGAAAACCGTCCGGGCGTGCTGACGCAGATTAACCAGATCTTCGCCGAAGAGGGGGTTAACATCGCCGCGCAGTATCTGCAAACCGGCCCGGAAATCGGCTACGTGGTGATCGACATCGAAGCGGAAACCGCGCGCGCCGACGCCGCGCTGCAGCGCATGAAGGCCATCGACGGCACTATTCGCGCCCGTCTGCTGTTCTGATTAGGCGGCATGCCGCAACGAAAAAGGCCGGAGCGATCCGGCCTTTTGCTATTTAGGTTCGTGCCACGCCCAGCTGCAGAGCGGGGTGAGGATTTCCGGCAGCGGTATATCCCAGTGCTCGGTCGGCAGGTGTTCCACCTGCTGGCAATCATGGGCCAGCCCGATGGGATAGGGGCCGTCGCTCTGCCAGTTTTGCAGGGTGCGATCGTAAAAGCCGCCCCCCATACCCAGACGCTGCCCGGTATGATCGAATGCCACCAGCGGCGTCAGCACGACGTCCAGCTCGCCCAGCGGCAACACCTGGCGCACATCGAGGCGCGGTTCGAGAATATTGAAGCGATTGCGCACCAGCGGCGTTTCCGGCGCATAGCGCAGGAACAGCAGGTGGCCCGGGCTGAACGGGTGCAGCACCGGCAGGTAAACCCGTTTGCCGAGCGTCCACAGCTGCTCGATCAGCGGCCCGGTATCGAGTTCACCGTCAAACGACAGGAATACCGCGATGCTGTGCGCCGCCTTAATGTGCGCATGCGCGACGAGGCGCTCGGCTATTCTCTCTGCGGCAAAGCGTTGCTGGCCCGGCGTAAGCTCGCGCCGACGTTGGCGAATCAGTTGACGAATGGCTTGGCGCTGCTGCGCGAATTGGGGTTGAAAAGGCATCGTATCAGGCTTGCTCAGTGTGGCGTTCGGCACACATAAACCGCTGAAAAGGGGAATCTCCGAGATGCCGTCGCAGGCTGTAACCCTTGAACCCATGGTTCAAGGTGAACGTGCCGTCGCAATCTTAAGGCTTCTCGGCGCACCGAGCGTGCTCACCGATCGCGGAGCAACACATTCTGTTTGTACTAAATATCGGCTCAGGGGACTGGCCCGCTGGCGAACATCTCAGAGAAATTTTGTACTCGTTGCCGAAACTGTGATTTCAACAACTTAAGTTATTCGAATTGTGCATCCTGACGTTCAGAGATGCGACCTTGTTCAAGCAGCGCTTGTTCAATGGTCTGCTGCAGCATCCGTATGCGTTGTTCCATATTGGACGCATAGTCACGGGTTTTCAACCGTTCTTGAGCAAGTTCGTGACAGACGTTCAATGCCGCGATGAAAACCAGTTGCTCAGTATTGGAGACTCTAGTGCGAACTTTAAGATCTTGCAACCGTTGGTTAAGATCGTCCGCCGCCATATTCAACGCATCTTGTTGTTCTGGCGGGCAATTGACTCTTAACGAGCGGCCAAAAATTTGAATATCTACCGGTTGTGCAGACATGCCACCTTCCTGCCTAAATTTCGCGCCAGCCTTGTCCGCCCTGGCCGGGCCGTCAAAGCGGGCGCCACTATATATACCTCGGTACCAAGATACAACCCCTTTTTCAGTACCTGGTTGTAATCTACTGTGGCGCACATTGCCAGTCAAAAAAGGGTTTCAAAATGCGTATTTACCGCACTTTCGCCACCCGACGGCGCAGTGTGAAACCTGCCACATCGCGATTATAACTAGCCACTGAGGTGTCGCGCTTATCTGGTATAGCGACGGACCTTGGTGGTAGCATAACACGAACTTATCCTGCCAACGATGACGAATGCGCATGTCTATACAGAATACATTTCCAAGTTACCAATCTTTGACCGTGGCCCTCAACCAGCAGTCGGTGGCGCTGACCGCGGCAGAAATGCATGGCCTGATCAGCGGCCTGTTGTGCGGCGGCAGCCGTGATGCCGGCTGGCAGGCGCTGGTGCACGATCTGACCAACGAAGGCGTCGCCTTCCCGCAGGCGCTCAGCCAACCGCTGCAACAGCTGTATGAAGTGACGCGCGAAACGCTCGAAGACGACGAATTCCTGTTCCAACTGATGCTGCCGGAAGGGGAGATCGTCAGCGTGTTCGATCGCGCCGACGCGCTGGCCGGTTGGGTCAACCACTTCCTGCTCGGCCTGGGGATGATGCAGCCGAAGCTGGCCCAGGTGAAAGACGAAGTTGGGGAAGCGATCGACGATCTGCGCAACATCGCGCAGCTGGGCTACGACGAAGACGAAGATCAGGAAGAATTGGAACAGTCGCTGGAAGAAGTGGCGGAGTATGTGCGGGTTGCCGCCATCATGTGCCACGGAGAATTCACCCGTCACAAACCAACGGCGCCGGAAAACATCAAACCGACGTTGCACTAAGCGTCTTATCGCCCCTCCGCCGGCGGTGCGGATGGCATGATTTCAGGAGAAGGTAATGACTCAGCGGGAATTCAACAACCGCCGTCAGGCGCTGTTGGCGAAAATGGCGCCGGCCAGCGCGGCGGTTATTTTCTCTGCGCCGGAAACGACGCGCAGTGCAGATTCAGACTATCCCTATCGGCAGAACAGCGACTTTTGGTACCTGACCGGCTTCAATGAGCCGGAAGCGGTGCTGGTGCTGATCAAAAGCGACGAAACGCACAACCACAGCGTGCTGTTCAATCGGGTGCGCGATCTGACGGCGGAAATCTGGTTTGGCCGCCGCCTGGGGCAAGACGCTGCGCCGGCGAAGCTGGGCGTGGATCGCGCGCTGCCGTTCGATGAAATCAATGATCAGCTGCACCTGCTGCTCAACGGCCTGGACGTGGTCTACCACGCGCAGGGCGAATACGCCTACGCCGATCAGATCCTGTTCGATGCGCTGGACAAGCTGCGCAAGGGGTTCCGCCAGAATCTGCAGGCGCCGGCCACTGTGACCGACTGGCGGCCGTGGCTGCACGACATGCGCCTGTTCAAATCGCCGGAAGAGCTGGCGGTGATGCGCCGCGCCGGTGAGATCAGCGCGCTGGCGCATACCCGCGCGATGGAAAAATGCCGTCCTGGCATGTTCGAATACCAGCTGGAAGCGGAGATTCATCATGAATTCACCCGCCTCGGCGCCCGCTACCCGTCTTACAACACCATCGTCGGCAGCGGCGAAAACGGCTGCATCTTGCACTACACCGAGAACGAGAGCCAGATGCGCGACGGCGATTTGGTGCTGATCGACGCCGGCTGCGAGTATCAGGGGTACGCCGGCGACATTACCCGCACCTTCCCGGTCAACGGCAAGTTCAGCAAGCCGCAGCGCGCGGTGTACGACATTGTGCTGGCGTCGCTGCTGCGCGCTTTGGCATTGTTCAAACCCGGCACCAGCATCCGCGAAGTCAACGACGAAGTGGTGCGCATCATGGTGGTCGGGCTGGTGGAACTGGGCGTCTTGAAAGGTGAAGTCGACCAGCTGCTCGCCGAACAAGCGCACCGGCAGTTCTTCATGCACGGGCTGAGCCACTGGCTGGGCCTCGACGTGCACGACGTCGGCCACTACGGCACGCCGAGCCGCGATCGGCTGCTGGAGCCAGGCATGGTGCTGACCGTGGAACCGGGGCTGTACATTGCGCCGGATGCGGACGTGCCGGCGGAATACCGCGGCATCGGCATCCGCATCGAGGACGACATCGTGATCACCGCCGACGGCAACGAAAACCTGACCGCCACCGTGGTGAAAGACGCCGATGCCATCGAGGCTTTGATGGCGGCGGCAAGGTAACGGAATGAGCGTAATTATCGTTGGTGGCGGTATGGCGGGCGCGACGCTGGCGCTGGCTATCTCGTCGCTTACTCAGGGAAGAATGGCCGTGGATCTGGTCGAGGCGACTCGGCCGGATGACCGCAGCCATCCGGGCTTTGACGCCCGCGCCATCGCATTGGCGCAGGGCACCTGCCAACAGCTGGCACGCATCGGCGTTTGGCCGGCGCTGCGCGACTGCGCCACGCCGATCACTCAGGTGCACGTCAGCGATCGCGGCCATGCCGGTTTCGTGAATCTGCAGGCGCAGGATTATCAGGTCGATGCGCTTGGCCAGGTGATCGAACTGCACGACGCCGGGCAGCGGCTGTTCGCGCTGCTGGCGAAGGCGCCGGGCGTTACGCTGCATTGCCCCGCGCGGGTGGTGGACGTGATTCGCACCGCAGAGCGGGCGGAAGTGCAACTGGATACCGGTCTGCGCCTGTGCGGGCAGCTGCTGGTGGCGGCCGACGGTTCACGTTCGGCGCTGGCGCAGGCCTGCAACGTGCAGTGGCGGCAGGAGGAGTATCCGCAGTTCGCCACCATCGCCAACGTCACCACGGCGGAAGATCCGCAGGGGCGCGCCTTCGAGCGTTTTACCCGCTACGGGCCGCTGGCGCTGCTGCCGATGTCGCAGGGGCGCAGTTCGCTGGTGTGGTGCCACGCGCGCGAAGATCGCGCCCGGGTGGATGCCTGGGACGACGAGCGTTTTATCGCCGAGCTGCAACAGGCCTTCGGCTGGCGGCTGGGGCGTATCCTCAAGGCCGGTAAACGGCACAGTTATCCGCTCAGCCTGCTGACCGCCGATCGTCATGTCAGCCATCGTCTGGCGCTGGTGGGCAACGCGGCGCAGACGCTGCACCCGATCGCCGGGCAGGGGTTCAACCTCGGCCTGCGCGACGTGATGTCGCTGGCGGAAACGCTGGCGGAAGCAGTAGACAGCGGCGAAGACGCCGGCGGTTATGCGCTGCTGAGCCGCTATCAGCAGCGGCGGCAAAACGATCAGCAGGCGACGATCGGCGTGACCGACGGATTGATCCGCCTGTTCGCCAACCGTTATGCCCCGCTGGTGGTCGGCCGTAATCTGGGGCTGATGGCGATGGCGCGTTTGCCGGCGGTGCGCGACGCCTTCGCCAAGCGCACGCTGGGCTGGGTGGAACGTTAGACACAGAATCGGGCGCCCTGTGGCGCGCGTTATTTAAGGAAATCGAGCAGCATGCAATCATTTGACGTGATTATCGCCGGTGGCGGTATGGTGGGGCTGGCGTTGGCCTGCGGCCTGCAGGGCAGCGGGCTGCGCGTGGCGGTGCTGGAACAACGCCAGCCGGACATGGCGCCGCCGTCGGAGCAGCCTGCGCTGCGCGTCTCCGCCATCAATGCCGCCAGCGAGCGTTTGCTGCAGCACATCGGCGTGTGGGACGACATTCTCCAGCAGCGCGCCAGCGCTTACAACGCGATGGAAGTGTGGGAGCGCGACAGCTTCGGCAAAATCGCCTTCCGCGGCGACGAGTGCGGCTTCAGCCATCTCGGCCACATTATCGAAAACTCGGTGATCCAGCAGGCGCTGTGGAAACGCGCCGAAAGCCTGTCGGACATCACGCTGATTACCCCGGCCGCGCTCAAGCAGGTGGCGTGGGGCGAGAACGATGCCTTCGTTACGCTGGAGGACGGGCGCATGCTGACCGCCCGTCTGGTGATCGGCGCCGACGGCGCCCAGTCGTGGCTGCGCCAGCACGCCGACATCCCGCTCACCTTCTGGGATTACCGCCACCATGCGCTGGTGGCCACCATTCGCACCGAAGAGCCGCATCAGGCGACGGCGCGGCAAATTTTCCACGGCGACGGCATTCTGGCGTTCCTGCCGTTCAGCGATCCGCATTTGAGTTCCATCGTCTGGTCGGTGACGCCGGAAGACGCCGAGCGGCTCAAACAGCTTGAGCCGGAGCAGTTCAACCGCGAACTGGCGATGGCCTTCGATATGCGTCTGGGCGCCTGCAGCCTGGAAAGCGAGCGGTTGGCGTTCCCGCTGACCGGCCGCTATGCGCGCAGCTTCGCCGCGCACCGCCTGGCGCTGGTGGGCGATGCGGCGCATACCGTGCATCCGCTGGCCGGACAGGGCGTGAACCTGGGCTTTATGGACGCCGCCGAGCTGATTGCCGAACTGCGCCGCCTGCAGCGGCAGGGCAAGGATATCGGCCAGCACCTCTATCTGCGCCGCTATGAGCGCCGCCGCAAACATGGCGCGGCGGTGATGCTGGCCAGCATGCAGGGTTTCCGCGAACTGTTCGACGGCAACCACCCGGCCAAAAAGCTGCTGCGCGACGTGGGACTGCGGCTGGCGGACAGCCTGCCGGGCGTCAAGCCAAAGCTGGTGCGTCAGGCAATGGGCCTGAACGATCTGCCCGAGTGGCTTGCCTGATACCTGCCTTCTGCGAGCCCCCAGCGGGCTCGCGCTTCTCGCCTTATGCCATCGTCTTTCCTTATATAACCCTTCATTTGAAATAATCTAATTTCAGCTGCTTTTTATCATTACTTTTTCTAATTCCATGTTCGGTTATCAAAAGTCGGAATCTCATGCGCGGCCGTCGGTTTGTTATATAACTTCGGAGTTTTGCCGCTTTAATTGTTAATTTTGTGCCTTAAAGCGCATTTTTCCAGTGAAAAACTCTGCACACTAGCCCGGCATTTTACCGCCCTGGAACGGCGATGAGCCTATTTTAACTTATGGTTAATGTGGTCGTTCGGTGATAAGTTCGAGGGAAAGGTATCGTTTGCGTCACGGCGGTTGCACGCAGTTTCCGCCCGTCCCGGCGCAGCATTTGTGTTGAGCAGTCAGTGCGCCATGGCGATCGGGCCGCGAGCCAGGCTCCGCCGCATTGCGTGGTAGCACCCTAACTTCTAGCGACGAGTGGAAAGAGGGAAAAGATGGCAAAGCAAACCCCACTGTACGACCAGCACGTGGCGTGCGGTGCGCGCATGGTAGACTTTCACGGCTGGATGATGCCGCTGCACTACGGCTCGCAGCTCGATGAGCACCACGCGGTGCGTCAGGATGCCGGCATGTTCGACGTGTCTCACATGACCATCGTGGATCTACACGGCGCCCGCACCCGAGAGTTCCTGCGCTACCTGCTGGCGAACGACGTCGCCAAACTGACCCAACCCGGCAAGGCGCTGTACACCGGCATGCTGAATGCCTCCGGCGGCGTGATCGACGACCTGATCGTTTATTTCCTCACTGAAGACTATTTCCGCCTGGTGGTGAACTCCGCCACGCGCGACAAAGACCTGGCCTGGATTGAAGAGCACGCCGCGCCGTATGGCGTTGCGCTGACGGTGCGCGACGATCTGGCGCTGATCGCGGTACAGGGCCCGCAGGCCAAAGAGCGTGCCGGCACGCTGTTCACCCCGGAACAAAAAAGTGCGGTCGAAGGCATGAAGCCGTTCTTCGGCGTGCAGGCCGGCGAGCTGTTCATCGCCACCACCGGTTACACCGGCGAGGCCGGCTATGAGATCGCGCTGCCGAAAGAGCAGGCGGCGGATTTCTGGCAAAAATTGCTGGCCGCGGGCGTCAAGCCGGCCGGTCTGGGCGCGCGCGACACGCTGCGTCTGGAAGCGGGCATGAACCTCTACGGGCAAGAGATGGACGAAGGCGTTTCACCGCTGGCCGCCAACATGGGCTGGACCATCGCCTGGCAGCCGGAAGATCGTCGTTTCATCGGCCGCGAAGCGCTGGAACAACAGCGCGAGCAGGGCACCGAGCAACTGGTCGGCTTGATCATGACGGAAAAAGGCGTATTACGTAATGAGCTGCCGGTGCGTTTCACCGACGCGGCGGGGCAAACCCACGAAGGCGTGATCACCAGCGGTTCGTTCTCTCCGACGCTGGGCTTCAGCATCGCGCTGGCGCGCGTGCCGGCAGGTATCGGCGAGCAGGCCATCGTGCAGATCCGCAACCGTGAAATGCCGGTCAAAGTGACCAAGCCCGGTTTCGTTCGCGCCGGCAAGCCGCTGACAAATTGATTTTTTATTGATTGATTCTTTTATTTCTTCGAAGGAGTAACCGGCGATGAGCAATGTGCCAACAGAATTGAAATACGCATCCTCCCACGAGTGGGTTCGTTCAGAAGGTAACGGCGTTTACACCGTAGGCATCACCGAACACGCGCAGGAACTGCTGGGCGATATGGTGTTTGTCGATCTGCCGGAAGTGGGCCGCAACGTCGCCGCCGGTGAAGATTGCGCCGTGGCGGAGTCCGTCAAGGCGGCGTCGGACATTTACGCGCCGATCAGCGGCGAAATCGTGGCGGTGAACGGCGAGCTGGAAAGCTCCCCGGAGCTGGTGAACAGCGAGCCTTACGGTGACGGCTTCCTGTTCCAGATTAAAGCCGCCGACGAAGGCGAGCTGGCGAACCTGCTGGACGCCGCGGCTTATCAGGCCTCGATCGACGAGTAATCGTGACCACGCCCCAGGCCTTTTGGCCGGGGCGTTTTAGTTACCGTTCAAGCTATATCCCGTATCACGCAAGCATTCAGGAATTTGTAGCAATGACTCAGACACTCAGCCAACTCGAACACAGCGAAGCGTTCATTGAACGCCACATCGGCTCTTCTGCGGAACAACGCCAGGAGTTGCTGGCAGCGGTGGGCGCTCGCTCGCTCAGCGCGCTGATCCAACAGATCGTGCCGGCGGACATTCAGCTGCCGGGGCCGCCGCCGGTCGGCGACGCGGCGACCGAACACCAGGCGCTGGCTGAGCTGAAGGCGATCGCCTCGCAAAATCAGCGCTACAAATCCTATATCGGCATGGGCTACAGCGCCGTGCTGACGCCGCCGGTGATCCTGCGCAACATGCTGGAAAATCCGGGTTGGTACACCGCTTATACCCCTTATCAGCCGGAAGTGTCGCAGGGCCGCCTGGAAGCGCTGCTGAACTTCCAGACCGTGACCCTCGATCTGACCGGCCTGGATCTGGCTTCCGCTTCGCTGCTGGATGAAGCCACCGCCGCCGCCGAAGCGATGGCCTTGGCCAAACGCGCCAGCAAGCTGAAAGACGCCAACCGCTTCTTCGTGGCTGACGACGTGCATCCACAGACGCTGGACGTGGTGCGCACCCGCGCGGAAACCTTCGGCTTCGACGTCATCGTCGATAAAGCGGAAAAAGTGCTGGAGCTGGACGGCGTGTTCGGCGTGCTGCTGCAACAGGTGGGCACCACCGGCGAGCTGCACGACTACAGCGCGCTGCTGGCTGAATTGAAATCGCGCAAAATCATCACCAGCGTGGCCGCCGACATCATGGCCCTGGTGCTGCTGACCGCGCCGGGCAAGCAGGGCGCCGACGTGGTGTTCGGCTCCGCGCAGCGCTTCGGCGTGCCGATGGGCTACGGCGGCCCGCACGCCGCCTTCTTCGCCTGCCGCGACGAGTTCAAGCGCTCGATGCCGGGCCGCATCATCGGCGTTTCCCGTGATGCCGCCGGCAACACCGCGCTGCGCATGGCGATGCAGACCCGCGAGCAGCATATCCGCCGCGAGAAGGCCAACTCGAATATCTGTACCTCGCAGGTGCTGCTGGCCAACATCGCCAGCCTGTACGCGGTGTACCACGGCCCACAGGGGTTGCAGCGCATCGCCGGGCGTATCCATCGCCTGACCGACATTCTGGCCGCCGGGCTGCAGAAGGCCGGCCTGACGCTGCGTCACAACACCTGGTTCGACACCCTGACCGTTGAAGTGAAAGACAAA
Organism: Serratia sp. CC22-02; assembly: GCF_900182895.1. Taxonomy (NCBI): domain Bacteria; kingdom Pseudomonadati; phylum Pseudomonadota; class Gammaproteobacteria; order Enterobacterales; family Yersiniaceae; genus Serratia; species Serratia sp. CC22-02. The sequence continues at coordinate 55,343 of NZ_FXUD01000008.1, forward strand.
GCGGCGGTGCTGGAACGCGCGCTGAGCTTCGGCATCAACCTGCGTACCGATATCCACGGCGCCGTAGGCATCACGCTGGACGAAGCCACCTCGCGTGAAGACGTGCAGACGCTGTTCGCACTGCTGGCCGGCGACAACCACGGCCTGGACATCGACGCGCTGGACGCGGCGGTGAGCAAGAGCAGCCAATCGATCCCGGCCGCCATGCTGCGTCAGGATCCGATCCTGACCCATCCGGTATTCAATCGCTATCACAGCGAAACCGAGATGATGCGTTACATGCACCGTTTGGAACGTAAGGATCTGGCGCTGAACCAGGCGATGATCCCGCTGGGTTCTTGCACCATGAAATTGAACGCCGCGGCGGAGATGATCCCGATCACCTGGCCTGAATTCTCCGAGCTGCATCCGTTCTGCCCGCCGGAGCAGGCTGCCGGCTACCAGCAGATGATCGGCCAACTGTCTCAGTGGCTGGTACAGCTGACCGGTTATGACGCGGTGTGCATGCAGCCGAACTCCGGCGCGCAGGGCGAATACGCCGGCCTGCTGGCGATCCGTCGCTACCACGAAAGCCGTAACGAAGCGGGCCGCCACGTCTGCCTGATCCCGAGCTCGGCACACGGCACCAACCCGGCCTCTGCCCAAATGGCGGGCATGAGCGTGGTGGTGGTCGCCTGCGACAAGAACGGTAACATCGATCTGCACGATCTGCGCGTCAAGGCAGAGCAGGCGGGCGAAGAACTCTCTTGCATCATGGTGACCTACCCGTCGACCCACGGCGTGTATGAAGAAACCATCCGCGAAGTGTGCCAGATCGTGCATCAGTTCGGCGGTCAGGTGTATCTGGACGGCGCTAACATGAACGCCCAGGTGGGCATCACCACGCCAGGCTACATCGGCGCGGACGTTTCGCACCTCAACCTGCATAAAACCTTCTGCATCCCGCACGGCGGCGGCGGCCCGGGCATGGGCCCGATCGGCGTGAAAGCGCACCTGGCGCCGTTCGTGCCGGGCCACAGCGTCGTGCAGATCGACGGCGTAACCACCCAGCAGGGCGCAGTTTCCGCAGCGCCGTTCGGCAGCGCCTCCATCCTGCCTATCAGCTGGATGTACATCCGCATGATGGGCGCGGAAGGCCTGAAGCAGGCCAGCCAGATGGCGATCCTGAACGCCAACTACATCGCTACCCGCCTGAAAGGCGCATACCCGATTCTGTATACCGGCCGCGATCACCGCGTGGCGCACGAATGTATCCTCGATATTCGTCCGCTGAAGGAAGAGACCGGCATCAGCGAAATGGACATCGCCAAGCGCCTGATCGACTTCGGCTTCCACGCACCGACCATGTCGTTCCCGGTCGCGGGCACGCTGATGGTTGAGCCGACCGAGTCGGAAAGCAAGGTGGAACTGGATCGCTTTATCGATGCGATGCTGGCGATCCGCAGCGAGATCGATCGCGTCGCCAAAGGCGAATGGCCGCTGGAAGATAACCCGCTGGTGAATGCGCCGCACGTGCAGGCGGAGCTGGTCAGCGACTGGCAGCACCCGTACAGCCGCGAGCTGGCGGTGTTCCCGGTGGCCGGCGTGCGCGAGAACAAGTACTGGCCGAGCGTTAAGCGCCTGGACGACGTGTACGGCGACCGTAACCTGTTCTGTTCTTGCGTGCCGATGAGCGATTACGAATAACACGTTCGGCAAAGTTTGTGTTCGGGGGACACCGCATCATGCGGTGTCCCTTTTTATTTTATTGCGGCCTATTCTTTCCTGTACGTTCCCACGATTTGAGGAGTCACCATGCAAGCGGCAATCGTAACAGCGCTGGGGCAAGCCCCGGTTTTCGGCACCTTTGAGGAGCCCCTGGCGCAGGCGAATGAAGTGCCGATCGAGGTTCTGGCGGCCGGCATCAAACAGCTGGATCGCGCTACCGTCGCCGGCACCCATTACTCCAGCCCCAAGCAGTTGCCGATCGTGCCCGGCACCGACGGCGTGGGCCGGACGGCCGACGGGCAACGGGTCTATTTCGCCTCCTTCCGCCGCCCTTACGGCGCGATGGCTGAGCGCAGCGTCGCGTCATGGACGGTGCCGGTGCCGGAGGCGGTAGACGACGCCACGGCGGCGGCGCTGATCAATCCGGCCTTCGCCGCCTGGCTACCGCTGCGCTGGCGAGCGGATCTGCAGCCCGGTGAAACGGTGCTGATCATCGGCGCTACCGGCACCTCGGGCAAACTGGCGGTTGCGGCGGCGCGTCAGGCGGGAGCCGGGCGCATCGTTGCCGCCGGCCGTCGGCTGAGCGTGTTGGAGGCGTTGGGCGTGGATGCCACGGTGGATCTGAGCCTGCAGGGCGAGGCGCTGACGCAGGCCTTCGCGGCGGCGGCGGGGCCGGGCGGTTATCAGGTGATCGTCGATTATATCTGGGGCCCGGCGACCGAAGCGCTGCTCGCGACGCTCAATAATCACGATCTCTCGTCTTACGCCGGCGGGCGCGGCATTCGCCTGGTCAACGTCGGCTCGATGGCCGCGCCGGACATCCGGCTGCCGGCGGCGGTATTGCGCAGCAATCAGCTGCAGATCCTTGGCAGCGGCACCGGCAACTTCCCGCCGATCCCGGAGATGCAGCGCTACGCGACCGAAATTCTGGCGCTGGCGGCGACGGGCGCGCTCACTATCGAGACGCAGGAGCACGCGTTGGCGGAGATCGCCGAGGTGTGGGATCTGAACAAGAAAAGCGACGTGCGTTCGGTGATACGCATCGCCCGTTAGGCCCTTGCCGTTAACGGCAAGGGCAGACCAGGTGAATATCCTCCGGCTCGCGGGCGAACAGCTCGGCATCCGGGCGCTCGATGAGCCGGCAGCCTTGCGCCAGATAGAAGTCTACGGTGCTTTTGTTAGGGATGGAGGAGACGTATAGCCCGGCGGCGCCTTCCTGCGCCGCCTGACGCAGGCAGAGTTGAAACAGCTGCTTGCCCAGCCCCAGGCCGCGTTGGTGCGCGCTGACGTAAAAGAACAGCAGCTGGCGCAGATCCCGCTGCGGGCCGCGCGGCTCGGTGTCCAGCGCCGCCGCCGCGACGATCTCCTCGCCTTCGAACCGCGCGAAGAACGCGCCGCCGCGATCGAAGCAGGCTTCGTGGATTGGCGTATAGGTTTCCTGGTCGTGCGGATCCCAACCGCGCACGTCGTAGTAGTCCGGGTAGGCTTGCAGCTTGCCGTCCTGCAGGCGATACAGGGTGTCGATGACTTCACTGCGGTCGATATCCCATAGGCGGTCGAGTTGCTGCCGTTGCAGCAGAACAGGGGCGCTCATGATCGTTATTCACTCTCAGTCTGTGGCCGGTAACTTTCCGGCAAATCGATAATAAAACCGATGCCGCGATCGTCGAGGCCTTCGGTGACGCGCAGCTGCGCGCCGATTTTGTCGGCCAGGTTCCGGGCGATGGCCAATCCCAGCCCGCTGCCGGTTTGCTGCGTGCCGGGCACGCGGTAAAAGCGTTCAAACAGGCGCGGAAGGTGCTCTTCGCTCACTCCGGGGCCGTTGTCGCGCAACGTAATATAGCAGCCGAGCGGTGCCAGCGAACGGATATTGGCTTCGATGCGGCTACCGGGCGGCGCGTACTTGAGCGCGTTGTCCAGCAGATTGGTGAAGATGGCGATCAGCGCATGGCGATCGGTGTTTATCACCACGTCCTCGCTGCCGTCGAGTGAAAGTTCCACATCCTTTTCCAGCGCATAGGGGACGTGCTGCGCGATGCATTTGCCAATGTCGGCGTAGATGTCCACCGCCTCGATTTTCAGCGGAAAATCCTCCGCCTCCAGCTTGGCCAGGTTGATCAGCTGGCGCGACAGCGACGCCGCGCGATCCAGCCCCTGCTGCATGTCGCCGATGATCTCCCGGCGCTCCTGTTGCTCCGAGACCTGGGTCAGCAGATGCAGCTGCGCCAGCACGGCGGCGATCGGCGTGCGCAGTTCGTGCGCCGCATCGGCCATAAAGCGTTTTTCGCGCTGGTTGGCGGCGTCGATGCGCGCCATCAGCTTGTTGACCTCCACCACCACCGGCCGGATTTCCTGATACTGCTCGCTGACGTTGATCGGCGACAGGTTACCCGGCTGGCGATCGGAGATGGTGCGGGCGATCTGGCGCAGCGGTCGCAGGCTGAAGTAGGCGGTAAACAGCAGAGTGATGATGATCGCCGCCAGAATGCCCAGCAGCGGCATGGCGGTGCTTTCCGCCGGGTTACCGAACAGCGTGGTGCGATCGTTGAACGACTCGCCGACGATCACCCGATATTGGCGCTTTTCGCTCCAGCTGCCGGCAAGATGCCAGTTGGCGCCGGCGTACTTAACGGAGCCGGACAGCACCGAAGGCGGCAGGCGCAGCGGTTCTCCCTGCGTTTGCGAACTGTAAAGCACCCGGTTGTCCCGATCGTAAACCACGAACAGCGGGTGGTAATCGATTTGATCCTGCATGCCGTTATTGATGGAATCAATGTACATGCCTTCAATGGTCTTGATGATGCCGCGGTAATCGATATTGTCGGTGCCGGTTTCATCGAGAATATTGGCGATACCCACGGCGACAATGCGTTGCTGGTTATCGAAATATTTTTCCATGTCGGGGTAATACCAATATTTCACCCAGGCGACGAGGATCCCCCACAATAATAAAATGGCCAGGACCTGGAAAATAATGGTGCGCATAAAGAAGGATTTGAAACCGATCATCCTGCTACTCTTTCTTCAGCAAATAACCAATGCCGCGTACGGTAATAATTCTTTCTTTACCGATCTTGCGCCGTAAATTATGCATGTGCACTTCCAGCGAGTTGCTTTCCACGCTGTCGCCGTGGCCGAACAGCCGCTGTTCCAACACCGCTTTGCGCACCACGGTGCCGGCACAGCGCATCAGCTCGTGCAGCAGGTGATACTCTTTTTTCGACAGCATCAGCAGTTCGTTATCCAGCGTCACCTGATGGTTTACCGGGTCGAGATACAGCGTGCCGAGGCTCCAGGTTTGCGAAGCGAAGCCCGCCATGCGTCGGTTGACCGCCTTGACGCGTGAGATGAGCTCGGGCAGCGCAAAGGGTTTGGCCAGAAAGTCGTCCGCGCCGGAATCCAGGCTGTTCACCAGGCTTTCGATGCGGTCGCGGGCGGTCAGGATGATGATGGGGATATTTTGCCCGGCGGCGCGCCAGGCGATTAGCTTTTGCAAACCGTCGCCGTCCGGCAGCGTAAGATCCAACAGCATCAGATCGAACCCGCCGGGTGAAAGTTTATTTTCCGCGTCCGCGAGCAGGCGCACCCAGCACAAATTAAAGCCGGTGAGCTCCAATGCGCGGCACAGCGCCTTGCCTAATTGCAGGTCGTCTTCCACCAACAGTATGTTCACGTTTGTTCCGCTGAGATCTTCAAGTCGCGATTATCTAACTATAACCCTGCCGGGAAGACAACGGGGAAACTCGCTTTGCCTGCGCGTTCTTAAGCAAACCTTAATCTGGCTTTAATCTCGCGTTAAGGGAACGCGGTGGAATTTCAGTTATTTTGCTGCCATTCGATACCACAACAGAAGGAGCGAAACATGCAGACTGACGGTTCCCCGCTCGCGGGCACCTCGCGGCGGCTGATATATGCAGGCGTGGCGGCCGTGCTCGTTCTGTTGATGCTGTCTTTTCGCGGCGACGCCCAGAGCCATGGCCATAGCGGCCTGCATGCTGCCGGCTTACAACGGGGGCATCAGGTGACGACGCCGGACGCCTACGGCTGCGTCAAAGCGCGCATTAAAAAGCAGCTGCGCCGCCTGGCTCAGCTTTAAAGCGTTTTTTAGCGCGCGGCTCTATACTCTGACGGGCAAACGGGGCGCCTGTGCACAGGCCGCTGTGTTGATATCGCCAAGCAGAGAAAAACAATATGACGAAAGTGGCATTGGTCACAGGCGCGAGCCGGGGAATTGGTCGTGCGACCGCTTTGCTGCTGGCCCGGCAGGGCTATGCGGTGGGGGTGAATTACCTGCGCGACGAAAGCGCGGCGCGGCAGGTGGTGGCGGAGATTGAGGCGCAGGGCGGCAAGGCGCTGGCGCTGCAGGCCGACGTGGCCGATGAAGCACAGGTGATGGCGATGTTCGCTGCGCTGGACGCCGGGCTGGGCACGCTCAGCGCGCTGGTCAACAATGCCGGGATTCTGTTCCAGCAGGCGAACATTGAACAATTAACCGCCGAGCGCATCAATCAGGTGCTCGGCACCAACGTGACCGGTTACTTCCTGTGTTGCCGCGAGGCGGTGAAGCGCATGGCGCTGCGCCATGGCGGGCAGGGAGGCGCTATCGTCAACGTTTCCTCCGCGGCGTCCCGGTTGGGGGCTGCCGGAGAATACGTCGATTACGCCGCCTCGAAAGGCGCCGTCGATACCCTGACCATCGGGTTATCACGCGAGGTGGCGGCGCAGGGCATCCGCGTCAACGGCGTGCGGCCCGGATTCATCTATACCGAGATGCACGCCAGCGGCGGCGAGCCCGGCCGGGTGGATCGCGTGAAGGACAGTTTACCGATGCAGCGCGGCGGGCAGCCGCAGGAAGTGGCGGAGGCGATCGGCTGGCTGCTGTCTGACGCTGCGTCTTACGTGACCGGCACTTTTATCGAGGCCGCAGGCGGGCGTTGAACGCATGAGGGGGTTTTGACATCCCGTCGTGCGGAGTGTATTGCCTACCAGCATTAGCTGCCGCTCGGCAGCGTTCGGTCAAAACCACAAAAACGGTCATTAACGGTCATGTTGCGGAACGTGGAATTGTGACCGTTTACCGTTTCTCTCCTGTCTGTCTAAGACGCACACGCATCATAACTGCCTGTTACTCCACACTTTCGTAATTATTCATTTCATTTCCTTCCCGATTTTTTTGACAACTATCACACCGCCATCGTTGACCGATCGCGGGGCGATGCGCTTTGCGTCTGCGCGCAAAACGCGGCGCGGCAAATCGATATCGTAATCATCGTCCTGGAGGAGAAAAGAAACATGCTGCCTGTAGAACGTCATCGCTTTATCACCGAAGTCTTGAGCCAGCGCGGCCGCGTGATGGTGCAGGAGGTGGCGCAGCTGTGCCATATCTCTATCGAGACGGCGCGGCGTGATTTGGCCTTGCTGGAACGGCGCGGCCTGCTGCTGCGCAGCCACGGCGGTGCGGTGTTCGTCGAGCCGCCGGCGGTGGAGAAAACCTATGTGCCCGCCGAGATAGACCAGGGGGAATCTTTCCGCCAGCGCAGCAACGAGGCGCCGGAGCAGAAAACGCGCATCGCCAAACGCGCGCTGGAATTTATCGCGCCGGGGGATTGTCTGCTGCTGGACAGCAGCTCCACCAGCTGGTTTTTGGCGCGCCAACTGCCGGATATCTCTCTGGTGGTATTGACCAACTCGCTGCACATCATCCAGACGCTGGCCTGCAAGGCCAACGTGCGCACCATCGGACTGGGGGGCGAGTATTCCGCCAAGTACGAGGATTTTATCGGCGTGCTGGCGGAACAGATGTTGAAGGAGTTTGTGATCAACAAGCTGTTCTTCTCCTGCCACGGCATCTGTCAGGACGGCGGCATCCGCGAGAGCAACGAGCACCATGCGCGGTTGAAGCAGCAGATGCTGCTGGCGTCGGAGCGCAAGTTCCTGCTGGTGGATAGCAACAAGTTCGGCCGCCGCTCGTTCGCGCGCATCTGCCACTACCGGGAGATAGATACCTTAATCACCGATCGGCTCAGCGACGACGAATTTCGTCAGGAACTGGCCTGGAACAACGTAGACGTGATTGAAGTTTCACCCGCCGCGAAAAAGGCGGCGCGATAACAACAACGAAAACCCTTATTACAGCCAACACTTGTGGAGAGAGAACAATGAAAAAATCCGTACTGGTCGGTCTGTTTGCCTCGCTGCTGCTTTCGGTCTCCGCGCAGGCGGCGGACAAGCTGAAAATGGGCGTGGTAGTGAAGATCGGCGGCATTCCCTGGTTCAACGCCATGGAGGCCGGCATCAAAAGCGAGGGCGCCAAACGCGGCATCGACGCCTGGATGGTCGGGCCGACGGCGGCGGACCCGGCGCTGCAGGTGCGCGCCATCGAAGATCTGATCGCGCAGAAGGTGGACATCATCGGCGTGGTGCCGAACGACGCCCGGGTGCTGGAGCCGGTGCTCAAGCGCGCGCAGGAAGCGGGCATCAAGGTGATCGTGCACGAATCCCCCGGCCAAAAGTACGCCGACTGGGACTTTGAGCTGGTGGACGCCTCGCAGCACGGCGTCAACCACATGAAAGCGCTGGCCGCCTGCATGAAAGAGCAGGGCAAGTACGCGGTGTATGTCGGCAGCCTGACGGTGCCGCTGCACATCACCTGGTCAGACTCGGCGATCAACTACCAGAAGCAGCACTACCCGAACATGCAGCTGGTGGGCGACAAGTTCGGCGTGGGCGAATCGCTGGATGACAGCGTGCGCACCACCAACGATCTGATGGCCAAATATCCCGATCTGAAAGGCGTGCTGGCCTTTGGTTCACAGGGGCCGATCGGCGCCGGGCGCGCGGTGCTCAACCGCGGCAAAAGCAACGATATCTGCGTCATCGGGCCGTTCAGCCCGGGCCAGGGCGCTTCGCTGGTCAACCGTGGCGCCATCAAGGGTGGCTATATCTGGAATCCGCTGGTGGCGGGCGAAGTGTTCGTGCGCATCGCCGACATGATGCATAAGGGAGAAAAAATCACCGACGGCATGACCATCGAAGGCATGGGCAAGGTGCAGGTGGATGCGCAGCAGCACACCATTCTCGGCAACGCCACCGAAAGCCTGGATAAGCAAAACCTGCCGAAGCTGGTGAAGATGGGGCTGTAATCATGGCGATTTCCGGTAATACGGCAACGCAGGGCGCGCCGCTGATCGCGCTGCAGCAGCTGTCGATGACCTTTGGCGGCCAGCGTGCGCTGAACGCTATCTCGCTGGCGCTGATGCCGGGGGAAGTGCACTGCCTGGCGGGTACCAACGGCTGCGGCAAGAGTACGTTGATCAAGGCGATCGCCGGCGTGTATCAACCGGACGACGGCAGCCGCATCACCATCGACGGGCAAACCTTCGGTCGGCTGTCGCCGGATCAGGCGCGCGCCTTCGGCATTCAGGTGATCTACCAGGATCTGTCGCTGTTTCCCAACCTGACGGTGGCGGAAAACATCGCCTTCGAGCACAACCTGCATGGGCTGCTGGGATGGTACCGCCCGGCACGGCTGCGGCGCACCGCCGAGCGGCTGTTGCAGGAGCTGAGTTTCCATCTGGATCTCGACAAACGGGTGGCGGAGCTGCCGATCGCCCAGCGCCAGCAGGTGGCGATCTGCCGCGCGCTGGTGGCGGAGGCGCGGCTGGTGATCATGGATGAACCAACCGCCTCGCTGACCCGCACCGAGGTCAATCAGCTGCTGCGCACGGTGGATTACCTGAAAGCGAAAGGCATCTGCGTGGTGTTCGTCAGCCACCGGCTGGACGAGGTGCTGGAAATTTCGGATCGCGTCACGGTGATCCGCGACGGCAACAAGATCGGCACCTGGCCGGCGGCGGAGATCACCGGCGATCGTCTGACCGAGTTGATGACCGGTCTGAAGCTGGACTATCGCCTGAAGTCACCGAGCATGAATAAGGATCGGGTGATGTTGGAGGCGGATCGCCTCAGCCGCACCGGGCAGTATCAGGACGTGAGCTTCCGGCTGCATCAGGGCGAGGTGCTCGGTCTATGCGGCCTGCTCGGCTCCGGGCGCACCGAGCTGGCGCTGAGCCTGTTCGGCATGACCCGGCCGGACAGCGGCAAGCTCTACCTCGACAGCAAACCGGTGCGCTTTCGCGGCCATGAGGACGCGATCAAGGCCGGTATCGGCTACGTCTCGGAGGATCGCCTGACGCTCGGCCTGGTGCAGCAACAGTCGGTGGCGGACAACGCGGTGCTGACCATTCTCGATAAGCTGCGCGGGCGTTTTCGCCTGATTGACGACTACCGCAAGAATCGCATCGTCGCGGAGTGGATCGCCAAGCTTGGCGTGCGGGTGGCGGATCCGGAGCAGGCGGTTTCGACGCTGTCCGGCGGCAATCAGCAAAAGATCGTGTTGGCCAAGTGGGTGCTGACCCAGCCGCGGATCTTGATCCTCGACTCGCCGACCGTCGGCGTCGACGTTGGCGCCAAGGCCAGCATCTATCAACTGATCCATCTGCTGGCGCAGGAGGGGATCGCCATTTTACTGATCTCCGACGAGGTGCCGGAGGTGTATTACAACTGCGATCGGGTGCTGCACTTCAGCGGCGGCAGCGTGATCGGCGAATACCTGCCGGGGCAGGTGAGCCAGCAACAGCTGGCGGAGGCGGTCAATGCGTAGATTCAGCCTGAAACCGCGAGGCAACGAAGGCTACCTGGCCTGGGTACTGCTGCTGACGGTCATCGTTTTTTCGCTGCTCAGCGATCGGTTTTTGACGGTGCAAAACCTGCTCGATCTCAGCGAAAGCTATGCGGTGAGCGGCATTTTCGCCCTCGGCCTGTTCGTGGTGCTGGTGACCGGCGGTATCGATATCTCCTTCGCGGCGGTGGCCTCGGTGGTGCAGTACCTGATCGCCACGCTGGCGACCCACTACGGGCTGGCCAGCCCGGTGGGCAGCATTCTGCTGGCGTTGGCGATCGGCGCCGCGCTGGGCATGGTCAACGCGCTGTTGATCTACTGCCTGCGCATCGTCTCGATCATCGTCACCATCAGTATGCAGGCGTTGTTGTTCGGCATGCTGATGTGGCTGACCAACGGCCGCAGTCTGTACGCGCTGCCGGACTGGTGGACGCTGCCGCGCAGCGTGCTGCCGTTTCAGCTGGGTGAACAGAGCTATCAGCTCGGTTTGCCGACGCTGGTGATGCTGGCGGTGGCGCTGCTGACCTGGCTGCTGCTGAACAAGACGCACCTCGGGCGCCAGCTGTTTGCCGTCGGCGGCGATGCGGAGTCGGCGCGGCGCATCGGCATCCGCGTCGGCCTGCTGCACCTGTTCGCCTATGGCTATCTGGGCGTGATGGCGGCGATCGGCGGCCTGGTGCAGGTGTACCGCATGGGGGAGGTGGTGCCCAATGCGCTGGTGGGCGGTGAGCTCGATGTACTGGCGGCGGCGGTGCTGGGCGGCGCCAGCCTGAACGGCGGCAAGGGCAGCGTGATCGGCACGCTGATGGGCGTATTCCTGATCGGTGTGCTGAAAAACGGTCTCAACCTGATCGGCGTGTCCAGCTACTTCATGAACGTGGTGATCGGCCTGGTGATCGTCGCGGCGACTACCGTCACCCACTACAAGAAACGCAAAGAAACCGACGTCGGTTTCGCCTGAGGAGCGCCTGATGGGCAACTACCTGAAATTTCGTCCGGACGGCACTGCCGTCGGCCTGTTGGCGCTGCTGGTGGCGGTGGTGCTGGCCTTCAGCCTGCTGATGCCGGGGCGCTTCTTCAGCGGCGCCACCTTCACCAGCGTGGCGTTTCAGCTGCCGGAGCTGGGCCTGCTGACCCTGGCGATGTTCATCCCGATCCTCAGCGGCGGCCTGAACCTGTGCATTATCGCCAGCGCCAACCTGACCAGCCTGCTGATGGCCTGGCTGTTCATCAGCTATCTGCCGCCGGACGCCGGGCTGGGGCTGCAGGCGCTGTGGCTGGTGTTGGCGCTGGCGGCGGCGATGCTGCTGGCCGTGATGATCGGCGCGGCGACCGGCGCGTTGGTGGCCTACGTCGGCGCGCATCCGATTCTGGTGACGCTGGCCACCATGACCACGGTTAACGGCATCGGTATCTATCTGACGCGCGGTGCGGCCCTGAGCGGCATGCCGGAGATCGTGCGGTTTATCGGCGCCGAGCGCGTGCTGGGCGTACCGGTACCGCTGTGGATCTTCCTGGCGGTTGCCGTGCTGCTGGCGCTGTTCTTGCAGAAAACCCGGCTCGGCAAATGCATCTACATGAGTGGCAGCAACATCAACGCCACCCACTTCAGCGGCGTGAATACCCATCGGGTGTTGATCGCCATTTACACCCTCTCCAGCCTGCTGTGCGTGATCGCCGGGCTGGTGATGATGGCGCGCTTCAACTCGGCGCGCATGGGCTACGGCGACTCTTATCTGCTGCTGACGGTACTGGCGATCATTTTGGGCGGCACCGATCCGTTCGGCGGTTTTGGTCGGGTCAGCGGCGTGGTCCTGGCGCTGGTGGTGCTGCAAGTGATCGCCACCGGTTTGAACCTGATGAACGTCAGCCCGCATTTCAGCCTGGCGATGTGGGGCGCGGTGCTGATCGCAGTGCTGGCGCTGAAGTTTTTCCGCCATCGCTATCGGCAGCGGCGGGCGATGCGCCGCAGCGCGGCCCAGGCCAGAGCCGCAGCGGGCCACTGATCCTTTTCCCTTTTGCGCAGGATAACGCTAATGAAATACCAGATTTCACCTTCACTGATGTGCATGAACCTGATGGATATCCGGCAGCAATTGGCGGTGCTGAACCGCCGCGCCGATATGCTACATATCGACATCATGGACGGGCACTACGTTAAAAACATCACGCTGTCGCCGTTCTTTATCGAACAGATCCGCCCGCACACCTCGTTGCTGCTGGACGTGCATCTGATGGTGGAGAACCCGACCGATTTTATCGACCCGATCGCCCGTGCCGGCGCGGACTTTATCTGCCCGCACGCCGAAACCATCAACCGCGATGCGTTCCGGGTGATCAACCAGATCCGCGCGCTGGGTAAAAAAGTGGGGGTAGTGCTGAACCCAGCTACGCCGGTGGAGTTTATCCGCCACTACCTTCATCTGCTGGACAAGATCACCGTGATGACCGTCGATCCGGGCTATGCCGGGCAGCCGTTCATTCCCGAAATGCTGGAAAAGATCCGCCAGTTGCGCGATCTGAAACGCCAACAAAACCTGAGCTATCTGATCGAGGTCGACGGATCTTGTAATCAGCGCACCTACCGCGATCTGATGGGCGCCGGCGCGGAAGTCTTGATCGTCGGCAGCTCCGGGCTGTTCAACCTCGATCCGGATCTGGAGACGGCATGGGAAAAAATGCTGGATCAGATGCGACAGGCGGCCTGAGGCGGGGGACATGATGCGGCATTTTCTTGGCGTAGACGTCGGCGGCACCAATACCCGCCTGCTGTTGATGGATGATGACGGCGAGTTCAGCGGGTACCGCAAGATAGCGACCGCCGATTGGGCACGGCAGGCCGATCCGCTGGTGGCGTTGGGCCGCCTGATCGCCGGGCATTGCAAGGATCGTCAGGTAGCGCAGGTGATGCTTGGGCTGCCGGGGATCCTCAGCCGCGATCGCTCGCGGGTGCTGTCGCTGCCGTTCATTCCGGCGCTGGACGCCCAGCCGGTGGCGGCGCTGTTGGCCGATGCGCTGGCGCTGCCGGTGCGGATGGATAAAGACGTCAATCACCTGCTGTGGTGGGACTTGCAGCAGCTGCCGGCGCTGCCGCAGGTGGCGGTGGGGCTGTATCTGGGCACCGGCATGGGCAACAGCCTGTGGCTGAACGGCGACTTTTATCACGGGGCGCACGGCGCCGCCGGTGAGCTGGGGCACATTCCCTGGCCGGGCCATCAGGGTGAGTGCCCGTGCGGTAAACGGGGCTGCGTCGAGAGCCTGACCTCGGGCCACTGGCTGACCGGCTGGGCGCGCGCCAACGCGGCGCAAACGCCGTTCGAACGGCTGTTCGAACGCCACGGCGAACATCCGGATCTGCGGCGCTTCGTCGAACGATTGGCGCAGACCATCGCCATCGAAATGAACGTGCTCGATCCCCAGCAGCTGATCCTGGGCGGCGGCGTGATCGCCATGAGCGGTTTCCCGTTGGCACTTCTGGAACAAGAGATCCGCCGCCATTTGCGCGGGCCGCAGCCGGCGCAGGGGCTGGCGATCTCCATCAGCCGCCTGACCGATGAAACCGGCAGCAAAGGCGCCTGCCTGGCCGCCCGGCGCCACCTCCAATTGAGCAGGGAGTACCCGCAATGAAAGGCAAAGTCTGCGTGTTCGGTTCGTTCAACCTGGATATCGTCGCCGGCATGGCGCGCTTTCCGCAGCCCGGCGAATCGCTGATCGCCCGCAACAGCATGATGGGCGCGGGCGGTAAGGGGGCCAACCAGGCCACCGCTGCGCTGCGCGCTGGGGCGCGGGTGCATTATATCGGCAAGGTGGGGCGCGACGACTTCGGCACCTTCGCCCGGCGCCACCTCGCCGCCGCCGGTTTCGATGCGGTGACGCTGTTCTCGACCGGCGATTGCCCGACCGGCAATGCGCTTATCTACGTTGCCGGCGAGGAGGCGGAGAATATGATCGCCGTCGATCCCGGCGCCAACCTGACGGTCAGCGAAGACGAGGTGCGCCAGTGTCGGCCGGCGATCGCCGCGGCGGACATTCTGTTGACCCAGCTGGAGAACAATCTGCCGGCGATTGAGCAGGTGATCGCTATCGCCCGTGAGGCGCAGACGTTCATCATTCTCAACCCGGCGCCGTTTCAGCCGGTGCCGGACAGCCTGCTGGCACAGGTCGATATGCTGACGCCCAACGCCACCGAGTGTACGTTGCTGACCGGCGTGCCGGTGCGGGATGTGGCTTCGGCGCGCCAGGCGGCGCAGGTGCTGCATGCCAAAGGCATTCGCTTACTGATCGTGACCTTGGGCACGCAAGGGGCGTTGTTCTCGGACGGGGAAAACAGCGAGCTGATCCCGGCGTTTCCAGCGCAGCCGAAAGACACCACTGGCGCGGGCGATGCGTTTAACGGCGCCCTGGCGGCGCAGCTGGCGAATCAGGTGCCGTTAGCCGATGCGGTGCGCTTTGCCGCCGCCTACGCGGCGGTCTGCGTGGAGCGCGCCGGGGCGGCGGGGTCGATGCCGAGCTATGAGGAGGCGTTGGAACGCCAGCGGGCGTTCGCTTGACGTTGAAGGGCTGCCGCGGCAGCCCGGTTCACTTACTTCAACCAGCCTTTGCGCTGCGCATCGCGCAGGTGCTGTTCCATGTGGTGCCACAGCTCGGGGTGCACGTCGGCGATCGATGCATTGCGCGCCAGCACCTGCTCCAGGCTGATGCCGTTCTCTACCCAGCTCTGGCCTTCATTGTGCAGGTTCATCAGCATCGGCATGGTGCGATCCAGCAGCAAAGCGAAGCGTGCATCGGCGCTTTCGCCATCTTCATATTCCTGCCATAAAGCGGTGAAATACTCGCGCTGAGCCTCCGGCAACATGCCGAACAGACGGCGCGCCGCCGCCACTTCCTGATCGTGGATCGCCGCGCGGGCCGCCAGATCGTAGACCAGCACGTCGCCGGCGTCGATTTCCACGATGTCATGCAGCAGCGCCATCTGGATCACGCGCTGAATGTTTACGTCATCACCGGCGTAGGGCGCCAGGCTCATGGCGGCGATGGCGAAATGCCAACTGTGTTCGGCGGAGTTTTCCTGGCGCTGGGTGCCCAGCACTTTGGTGCGGCGTTGCACGCCTTTCAACTTATCGATTTCCATCAGGAACTGGATGACCTGGGTCATTGAGCCGAAATCTAACGCGGGTACAGCGGATGACATGGTGTAAACCTCAAGGTGGGTGGGTTGAAGCCTGACGATTGTAGACCACCGGGCGAGCGATTTCGATGGTTACACGCGTTCACATTTTTATTTTAGCGTACACGTGTACACTGGAATTATTCTCAGTTAAGCTGCTTTGCGTTAATTTCGCACAAAGCAGGGCATTTTGAGGGGTTGCGCGTTATGGGGAAAACGGACGTAGTGAAAGCCGGGAACAATAAGATTGTCGCCGCGGCTTATCCGTGGGCGGAAGAGATCGCCAACAGCATCAGCCACGGCATCGGGCTGGTGTTCGGTATCGTCGGCCTGGTGTTGCTGTTGGTGCAGGCGGTGAATACCGGCGCGGATGCGACGGCCATCACTAGTTACAGCCTGTACGGCGGCAGCATGATCCTGCTGTTTCTCGCTTCCACGCTGTACCATGCGATCCCGCATCAGAAGGCCAAGCATTGGCTGAAAAAATTTGACCACTGCGCCATTTATCTCCTGATTGCCGGGACTTACACCCCGTTTTTGCTGGTGGGGCTGGATTCGCCGCTGGCGAAGGGCCTGATGGCGGTAATCTGGGGGTTGGCGCTGCTCGGCGTGCTGTTCAAGCTGGCCTTCGCCCACCGTTTTGAAGCCCTGTCGCTGGTGACCTACCTGACGATGGGCTGGCTGTCGCTGATCGTGATTTATCAGCTGGTTACGCGGCTGGAGGCCGGCGGCGTCACGCTGCTGGCGATAGGCGGGGTGGTCTATACCCTCGGCGTGATTTTCTACGCCTCCAAGCGCATCCGCTTTGGCCACGCCATCTGGCACGCCTTCGTGCTCGGCGGCAGCGCCTGCCATTTCATGGCGATCTACCTGTACGTCTAAACGTTATCGCTACGTCTGAATGCGTATTGAACAGGCGCCTCTTTTGTTTTAAAAAAGAGGCGCTTGCTTCTTTCGGGTATCCAGCAAGCCCGTTCTTTCATTTCTGAGCCCGCATACTCTTTCTCTTAACTTTGTTCAGGACTCATCACGATGATCGTTCGCTTATCCAAAGCGCTGCTGGTCTGCGCTATCGCTTTGTTCGCTTCGCTGGTGGCCTTCGGCAATATCACCGATTACGGCTCCAACTTCGCCTTTGTGCGCCACGTCTTTATGATGGACACCATTTTTCCCGACGCCACCATTGGCTACCGTTCGATACAGACGCCGTGGCTGCATCACGCCGGCTATATCTTCATCATCGCGCTGGAGAGCCTGACCGCGCTGCTGTGCTGGATCGGCGGCCTGCGCCTGCTGTGCGGCCTGAAACTGCCCGCTAAAACCTTCAACGGCCGGAAAAAACTGGCGGTAGTGGGGCTGACGCTGGGCTTCCTCACCTGGCAGGTCGGCTTTATGTCGATTGGGGGAGAGTGGTTTGGCATGTGGATGTCGAAACAATGGAACGGCGTGCCCGATGCGTTTCGCTTCTTCGTCACCATCATCCTGGTGCTGATCTATCTGGTGCAGCGCGACGGGGAGTTGGACGAGTAACGAAGACGGCCGCAGGCGGGGCGCCTGCGGCCGATGGATTATTTCTCTTCGGCCAGCGAGTACGGCAAGGGTTTGATCGCCAGCTGGCTGGCGGCATCGTCGCGCACCCGCAGCTTGCTGTCGGCGTCCAAATCGTTGTTCATCACCACCTGTACCCACAGCGTGCCGTCGGCCAGTTGGCTCGACGCCAGTACGGTGCCGGTGCGGCGCCAGTTTTCACCCAGCTGCAGCTCCAGATCTTCCGCCGCCTGCGGGGCGCGGGCCGCCTTACCTTCCAGCCAGTAGAGCGCACGCTTGTTGGCACCGCGGAATTTGGCGCGCGCCACCATCTCCTGACCGGTATAGCAGCCCTTGCTGAAGCTGATGCCTTCCAGCGCCTGCAGGTTGGTGGCCTGCGGGATCAGCTGCGCACTGTTGGCGGCGTCGATAACCGGATAGCCGGCTTCGATCTCCAGAGCCAGCCATTGGCCGCTGTCATTCAGCTCCGCCTGATCATGCAGTTTGCCAATCAGCTGTTCGGCCACGGCGGGGCGGGTCACCAGCAGAAAACGTTCCGCCGGTGCACTGAAGTGCAGAATCGTGGTCTCGCCGTCCTGCACCACCGGGTGTTCGGCGTCCGGCAGCGTGGCGAACAGGCCCGCCAGCGCGGCGCGCGCCTGGAAACCGGCGACGCCCAGCAACACCGCATCGTTATCGGCGGCGATGGTGACTTTGGAGAACACCGCGTATTTTTTGATTTCAGCCAGCTGGCTGTCCAGCACGCTGCGGCGTTCCAGATAGGCGAAGCCTTCGCCACGGTGGAACAGACGCAGGTTGCTCCACATTTTGCCTTTGGCGTCGCAGTGGGCGCACAGCACGTGCCGATCGGCCGCCAGCGCGTCGATGTCCGCCGTCACCTGGCCCTGGAGATACTTCACCGTGTCCGGCCCGTTCAGCGTCACCAGCGCCCAATCTTCCAGCGAGATCAGCGTCAGGGGCAGATGGGTGGAAGCGGAGGGCTGACGGGGTGGGAATGGAATGTTATGCGCCATAGTAAGTTCCTGCTCAACGTTTAGCTTACCTGAAGGGTATTGAACCCATGGTAAAAGAGGCGGCGGGCTTTGCAAACTGTTATTCGCGCCGTGGGGCCGGGGTGCGCTTTTTTTGGCATTTTGCGCTTTATTACGTTTTCCGCAGCAAAGCGCCTTCCCGGCGTGTATGTCAAATTGTTACTCTATAGGCTTGCGGCCTGGGCACCCTTGCAGACAGATCCCCGGCTGATGGAATTATATTGCGACGGCGTTGCCATACAGTGTGTCATTTGAACCCTGCGCTGGTGCTGCCGCGCTGAAAAGAGGTGAGTCATAACAACATGGATATTAACAACAAAGCACGTATTCACTGGGCTTGCCGCCGTGGCATGCGCGAGCTGGACATCTCCATCATGCCGTTCTTCGAATACGAATACGACAGCCTGAATGACGCGGACAAGGCGTTGTTCATCCGCCTGCTGGAGTGCGACGATCCCGATTTGTTCAACTGGCTGATGAATCATGGCGCGCCGCAGGACAGCGAGCTGCAGAGAATGGTGACCCTGATCCAAACGCGAAATAAAGACCGTGGCCCAGTGGCGATGTGATATCCGCATTTCCTGGCGCACTCAGCTGTTTTCCCTGTTGACCCACGGCGTTCTGATCCTGCTGATCCTGATTTCGCCCTGGCCGGAAGGCTTGGGCCCGCTCTGGCTGGTGTTGCTGACGCTGGTGGTGTTTCAGTGCATTCGCAGCCAGAAGCGCATCGCCGCGGTGCAGGGCGAGCTGCGGCTGCTGGCGGACCGGCGCTTCAGCTGGCACGGCCGCGAGTGGCGGCTGGCGAAAAAACCGTGGATGCCGGGTTACGGCATGCTGCTGACGCTGCAGCCGACGGAGGGCAAAAAGCGCCGCCGGCTGTGGCTGGCTTCCGACTGCATGAGCAAAGAGGAGTGGCGCCACCTGCGGCAGCTGTTGCTGTATCCGCCGGCGGGTGACGGCGAGGAGGCCTGATGAAACCCGTACTCTGGTTGGTGGAGGATGAACCCAGCATTGCCGATACGCTGGTTTACACGCTGGAGAGCGAAGGCTTCGAGGTGCGCTGGTTCGAACGCGCGGAACCGGCGTTGCAGGCGCTGGCGCAAGGCGCGCCCGCGCTCGCTATCCTCGATGTCGGTTTGCCGGATATCAACGGCTTTGAATTGTGTCGCCGCCTGCTGGCTCAGGCGGCCGATCTGCCGATTCTGTTTCTTACCGCCCGCAGTGATGAAGTAGATCGCCTGATCGGGCTGGAGATCGGCGCCGACGACTATGTCGCCAAGCCGTTCTCCCCTCGCGAGGTTAGCGCACGGGTGCGCACCATTTTGCGCCGCCTGTATAAGCAGCAGCGCTTGCAACAGAGCGCGCTCTACCGTTTCGGCGCTTTCACGCTCGACGAAGACGCGGCCACCATCTCCTACCATCAGCGGCCGCTGCCGCTGACCCGTTACGAATACCTGCTGCTGAAGACTCTGCTGTTGGCGCCCGGACGGGTGTTCTCGCGGCAGCAACTGATGGAAAGCGTTTGGGCGCAGGCGGAAGAAAGCCTGGATCGCACCGTCGACACCCACATCAAAACGCTGCGCGCCAAGCTGCGTGCGGTGGAACCCGGTGAGCCGCCCATCCACACCCACCGCGGATTGGGCTACAGCGTGAGCCGCCAGCCATGAAAATTGGGCTGCGCCTGCTGCTGGGATATTTTCTGATCGTGGCGGTGGCCGGGTACTTCGTGTTGAGCATTTTCGTCCAGGAAGTGAAGCCCGGCGTGCGGCGCGCTACCGAAGGCACGCTGGTGGACACCGCTAACCTGCTGGCGCAGATCGCCCGTCAGGACATGCAGCGCGGCGATGCGGCGCATGGTCAACTGGCGCAGGCGTTTACGCAGCTGAACCAGCGCCCGATCGGCGCCAATATCTCCGGCATCCGCAAGGATCGCAGCGAATACCACGTCTATCTTACCGATGCCCAGGGGCGAGTTATCTTCGATTCTGCCGGCCGCGCGCAGGGGCAGGACTATTCGCGCTGGAATGACGTTTATCGGACGCTGCGCGGCCAGTACGGCGCCCGCAGTACCCGCAGCGACCCGCAGGATGAAAACAGTTCGGTGATGTATGTGGCCGCGCCGGTGATAGAACAAGGGCGTATTATCGGCGTACTCACCGTGGGCAAACCCAACAGCACCATGGCGCCGGTGATCAAACGCAGCGAACGGCGCATTCTGTGGGCCGGCGCATTGCTGCTGGGGATCGCGTTGCTGATCGGGGCGGTATTCGTCTGGTGGATCACCCGTTCGATAGGCCGGCTGGTGCGCTATGCCGACGGGGTGGCGCAGGGAGAAAACGCGCCGCTGCCCAAAGTGGGCGGCCGGGAACTGACGCAGCTGGCGCAGGCGCTGGAGAGCATGCGACTGAAGCTGGAAGGCAAAGCATATATCGAACAGTATGCACATACCCTGACGCATGAGCTGAAAAGCCCGCTGGCGGCGATCAGGGGCGCGGCAGAGCTGTTGCAAGAGTTGCCGCCGCCGGAGACCGCCCGGCGTTTTCTCACCAATATCGAGCAGCAAAGCGCACGCATCCAGCAGCTGGTGGACAAACTGCTGGTGCAGGCGCGGCTGGAGAGTCGGCCAGACATGGAGACCGCGCCCATCGCGATCGCGACGCTGGTCAGCCAGACGGTGGCGGGCAAAGAGGCGCAGGCGACGCAGCGCGGCGTCAGGTTACAATGGGAGGCGCTGGCAGAGGTGACGCTGAACGGCGATGCGTTGCTGATCAGCCAGGCGCTGACCAACCTGCTGGACAACGCGATCGACTTTACCCCGCCGGGCGGTTGCGTCAGCGTACGAGGCGAACGGCGGGAACAGCACTACTGCATCAGCGTTTGCGATGACGGCAGCGGCATTCCGGACTATGCGCTCGATAAGGTGTTCGAACGTTTTTATTCGCTGCCGCGCGCCGAACGGCCAAAAAGCAGCGGGCTGGGGCTGAACTTCGTGCAGGAGGTCGCCCGCCTGCATCATGGCGGCATTCACCTGCGCAACCGCCGGCCGCACGGGGTGGAAGCGACTTTCAGGTTATCGCTGTGACTTCACCTTCCCTTCACATAACCACATTCTGATTTCACCTGCGGGTTTTATCGTGGCCTCATTACCTATGAGGAGCGAGCATGATGAAATCGGTACTTTTCTGGAAAATAACCACGCTGCTGGGATTGATGGTGGTGATGTTGATCCCCATCGCCCAACTGATGAGCGTGATCGACGAACGCAGCGGCTATCGGCAAAGCGTGGTCGGGCAGGTAAGCGAAAGCACCAGCGGGGCACAGCGCGTGCTCGGCCCGTTGATTGTCATTCCCTACGTCGAACGAGAAGAGAAGAAAGACGAGAAAGGACAAACGGTAGTGCAGCGGGTGCAGCATTACCGCTATTTGCTGCCGGAGTCGCTTCAGGTGCTGGGGGCGCCGAAAGTAGAGGTGCGTAAACTGGGCATTTATCAGACGCAGGTTTACCAGGGGCCGCTGAACTTCAAGGTGCGTTTCGGCCAGCCGGAACTGGCGGATTTGCAACGTGCCAACGTGACCCTCGGCCAGCCGTTCCTGCTGGTGGCGCTGAGCGACTCTCGCGGCATCAAGAGCATTTCTCCTCTGGAAATACCGCAGCCGGTGGCGTTTGAACCGGGCACCGGCGTGGGATCGTTGCGTCAGGGGATCCACGCACCGTTGACGCTGGCGGCGCTGCAACAAAAAGAGGGGCTGAACGCCGACTTCACCCTGACGCTGGCGGGCACCAGCAGCCTGTCGCTGGTGCCGCTGGGGCGCAGCAGCGAATTGCAGCTGCAAAGCAACTGGCCGCACCCGAATTTCCTCGGCAACTTCCTGCCGGATGAACGCAAGGTGACGGAGCAAGGGTTTAGCGCTCGCTGGCGCAGCACCTGGTTCGCCAACAATATCAACAGTGCGTTCCATTACGACGATAGCATTATCGATGAGGACAAGCTGCCGGCCTTCAGCGCCAGCCTGGTCGAACCGGTCGATCACTATCAGCTGGCCGAGCGCGCGGTCAAATACGCGCTGCTGTTTATCGGGCTGACGTTTATGGCGTTTTTCCTGTTCGAAACCCTGACCGGTCTGCGGGTGCACCCAATTCAGTACCTGTTGGTGGGCGCGGCGCTGGTGTTGTTCTACCTGATTCTGCTGGCCTTCTCCGAACACCTGGGATTCGCTCTCGCTTACCTGGCGGCCAGCATCGCCTGCAGCGGTCTGATCGGCTTCTATCTGAGCGCCGTACTGCGCGGCAAGCTGCGCGGTGCGCTGTTCGCCGCGAGCCTATTGCTGTTGTACGGCGTGCTCTATTTGCTGTTGCAGTCGGAGGACAATGCGTTGGTGCTGGGGGCAGGGCTGCTGTTCGCCATTCTGGCGGGCATTATGCTGTTGACGCGCAAACTGGACTGGTATCAGGTAGCCGATCCGGCGCGGTTGACCAAGGAAACGCCGGCCGGGGAAGAGGAGCCACGCTTCCGCCTGTGGAAATAAGCGGGGAAATCGGGCGCGTTCAGCGCCCGACAGCGGCTACAGCAGCGGTTCCATCTCCAACAGGATCTGCTCGCACCATTGCTGCAGGCGCTCTTCGCTCAGATCGTATTGGTTGACCTCATCGAGCGCCAGGCCAACGAAGTGTTTGCCGTCGGCGCTCAGCGGTTTGGGGCTGGTGAACTCGAAGCCGTCGGTCGGCCAGAAGCCGATGAACTGTACGCCCAGCGGCGCGATCTGATCGTGCAGCATGCCCAGCGCGTCGAGGAACCACTCACCGTAACCGAGCTGATCGCCCATGCCGTACATGGCGACGATCTTGCCTTTCAGATCCAGCGCCGGCAGCTGCGGCCAGATCGCTTCCCAGTCTTCCTGCAGTTCGCCGAAATCCCAGGTCGGGATACCGAGGATCAGAATGGAATAGTCCTCCATCAGCTTGGGAGAGACGTCTTTCAGGTTGTGCAGGTCGACCAGGTCTTCACCCAGAATCTCACGGATTTTTTCTGCCGCCATCTCGGTGTAGCAGGTGCTGGAGCCGTAAAACAGACCAATCTTCATGTGTAAACCGTTACGTTGCTGTTTAGAGAATTGCAGCGAGTATACCTGATTTGCGTCGGCTTAAGGCATAATGGCGCGGGTGGAAATGCAACAAAGAGAGGACCGCGTGCAACAGCAAGACAATGCGCTGATTGAACAATTCCTGGATGCGCTGTGGCTTGAGCGCAATCTGGCGGAAAATACGCTGGCCTCCTACCGGCTGGATTTGCAGGCCCTGGGCACCTGGCTTGGCCATCAAAACACCGCCTTGCTGCAGGCGCAGGCGTTGGATCTGCAGGCCTTTCTCGCCGAGCGGGTGGACGGCGGCTACAAGGCCACCAGCTCCGCGCGTTTGCTGAGCGCCATGCGCCGCCTGTTTCAGTACCTGTATCGCGAAAAACTGCGCGCCGACGATCCCACCTCGCAGCTGGCGTCTCCCAAACTGCCGCAGCGTTTGCCGAAGGATCTGAGCGAGGCGCAGGTCGATGCGCTGCTGCAGGCGCCCTGCGTCGATCAACCGCTGGAGCTGCGCGACAAGGCGATGCTCGAAGTGTTGTACGCCACCGGGCTGCGGGTTTCCGAACTGGTGGGGCTGAGCATCAGCGACGTCAGCCTGCGCCAGGGCGTGGTGCGGGTGATCGGCAAGGGCAACAAGGAGCGGCTGGTGCCGCTGGGCGAAGAGGCGGTCTACTGGATCGAAAATTATCTGGAACATGGCCGCCCGTGGCTGGTCAACGGTCAGACGCTGGATGTGTTGTTCCCCAGCACCCGTTGCCAGCAAATGACCCGACAGACGTTCTGGCATCGCATCAAACACTATGCCATCCTTGCGGGCATCGACAGCGAACGTCTGTCGCCGCACGTGTTGCGGCACGCGTTCGCCACCCATTTGCTGAACCATGGGGCCGATCTCCGTGTCGTACAGATGTTGTTAGGGCACAGCGATCTCTCGACCACGCAAATTTATACTCATGTAGCGACCGAACGACTGAAACAGCTACATCAACAGCATCACCCGCGCGCCTGAGCGGCGGGTTCGAAAGGATTGGAACAATGAAAAAAGGTTTAATGCTGCTCTCTCTGCTGGTGGCTTCGGTGACCGGTGCCGCCCATGCCGATGACGCGGCGATCAAAAAAGCGCTCGCCAGCCTGGGCATCCAGCAGGCGGACGTGCAGCCTTCACCGGTCAACGGCCTGAAAACCGTGCTGACCGACAGCGGCGTGCTGTACGCCTCCGAAGACGGCAAGCACATCCTGCAGGGCCCGCTGTTCGACGTCAGCGGCAAAGAGCCGGTCAACGTGACCAACCAACTGCTGAGCAGCAAGATGGACGCGCTGAAAGATCAAATGATCGTCTACAAAGCGCCGAAAGAGAAACACGTGATCACCGTGTTCACCGATATCACCTGCGGTTACTGCCATAAGCTGCACCAGCAGATGAAAGAGTACAACGATCTGGGCATCACCGTGCGTTATCTGGCGTTCCCGCGTCAGGGGCTGGCTTCCCAGGCTGAGAAAGACATGCAGTCTATCTGGTGTACCGCCGACAAGGCCAAGGCGTTCGACGCCGCCATGAAGGGCGACGCCATCTCTCCGGCCACCTGCAAAACTGACATCAGCAAGCATTACGAGCTGGGCGTGCAGTTCGGCATTCAGGGCACGCCGGCGATCATTCTGGAAAACGGCATGATGATCCCGGGCTATCAGGGGCCAAAAGAAATGGCCGCCATGCTGGATGCGCACCAGGCCGCCACCAAAGCCGGTGGTTAATCGCCGGTGAGTATTAAAACGCAACTACGCCGCCGTCCGGCGGCGGACGACACGCATCTGCCCGCCAGTTTGCCGCCGCTGCTGCGCCGGCTTTACGCCCTGCGCGGCGTGCAGGGTGAGCAGGAGCTGGAGCGCGGCGTCAAGGGCATGCTGCCCTGGCAACAGCTGGACGGCATCGACGACGCCGTCAGCCTGCTGCAACAGGCGCTGGCCGACGGTCGCCGCATCATGGTGGTGGGCGATTTCGACGCCGACGGCGCCACCAGCACCGCGCTGACGGTGCTGGCGCTGCGCAGCATGGGCGGCGCAGCCGTCGACTACCTGGTGCCAAACCGCTTTGAAGACGGCTACGGCCTGAGCCCCGAAGTGGTGGAGCAGGCGGCGGCGCGCGGCGCGGAGCTGATCGTCACCGTCGATAACGGCATCTCCTCGCACGCCGGCGTCGACGTGGCGCACGCCAAGGGCATGCAGGTGCTGGTGACCGATCACCACCTGCCGGGCGAGACCCTGCCGGCGGCCGACGCGATCGTCAATCCCAACCTACGCGGCTGCGCCTTCCCGTCCAAATCGCTGGCCGGAGTGGGCGTCGCGTTCTACCTGATGCTGGCGCTGCGCGCCCGGCTGCGGGACAGCGGCTGGTTCGAGCAGCGCGCGCTGGCGATGCCCAATCTGGCGGAACTGCTGGATCTGGTGGCGCTCGGCACCGTGGCCGACGTGGTGCCGCTGGACGCCAACAACCGCATTCTGGTGTATCAGGGGTTAAACCGCATCCGCGCCGGCAAATGCCGACCGGGCATCCGCGCGCTGCTTGAGGTGGCCAACCGCGACGCCCGCCAGCTGGCGGCCAACGATCTCGGTTTCGCCCTCGGCCCGCGTCTCAATGCCGCCGGCAGGCTGGACGACATGTCTATTGGCGTGGCGCTGCTGCTGAGCGACGACATCGCGCAGGCGCGTATGCTGGCCAACGATCTCGACGCGTTGAACCAGACGCGACGCGAGATAGAGCAGGGCATGCAGGTGGAAGCCCTGCAGCTGTGCGACCAGTTGGAGCGCACCAGCACCGAGCTGCCTTACGGGCTGGCGATGTATCACCCGGAATGGCACCAGGGCGTGGTGGGTATCCTCGCCTCGCGTATCAAAGAGCGTTTCCACCGCCCGGTGATCGCGTTCGCGCCGGCGGGTGACGGCATCCTGAAAGGCTCCGGCCGGTCGGTGCCCGGCCTGCACATGCGCGACGCGCTGGAGCGGCTGGATATGCTGAACCCCGGCCTGATGATGAAGTTTGGCGGCCACGCGATGGCGGCCGGGCTGTCGCTGGAAGAGGCCAGGTTCGACGAGTTCCGCCAGCGCTTCGGCGAGCTGGTGGGAGAATGGCTCGATCCGGCGATGCTGGAAGGGGTGATCTGGTCCGACGGCGAACTGGCGATGCAGGAGCTGTCGCTGACGACGGCGGAGCTGCTGCGCGAGGGCGGCCCGTGGGGCCAGGCGTTCCCGGAACCGACCTTTGACGGCAAATTCCGCATCCTGCAGCAGCGGCTGGTGGGCGAGAAACACCTGAAGCTGATGGTGGAACCGCTCGGCGGCGGCCCGCTGCTCGACGGCATCGCGTTCAACGTGGACACCACGCTGTGGCCAGACAGCAGCGTGCGCGAGGTCGAACTGGCCTACAAGCTCGACGTCAACGAGTTTCGCGGCAACCGCAACGTGCAGCTGCTGATTCAGCATCTTTGGCCGCGCTGAGGCGAAATTGAACACAATTCGGGGATTGGGCTCTCCAATCCCCTGCATCCTTCCCGATCGCCACAAAAACTGACCAACTCGCTATAAACTGCCGCCCGGATCCGTTAGAATTAGCGGTTCCAATGGCATTCCGCCATCGACGACATCAACGTAAAAGAACGAAACCATGTTTGAAATTAACCCGGTAAAAAACCGAATTCAGGACCTGTCCGAGCGGACTGCGGTTCTTAGGGGGTATCTTTGACTATGATGCCAAGAAGGAACGCCTAGAAGAGGTCAACGCCGAGCTGGAGCAGCCGGACGTTTGGAACGAGCCGGAGCGCGCACAGGCGCTCGGCAAAGAGCGCGCCGCGCTGGAAGCCATCGTTGAAACCATCGATCAGCTGGAGCAGGGCGGCGAAGACGTCGGCGGGCTGCTGGAACTGGCGGTGGAAGCCGACGATGAAGAGACCTTCAACGAAGCGGTCGCCGAGCTGGATCAACTGATGAGCAAGCTGGATCAGTTGGAATTCCGCCGCATGTTCTCCGGCGAATACGACAGCGCCGACTGCTACCTGGATATCCAGGCCGGCTCCGGCGGCACCGAAGCGCAGGACTGGGCCAGCATGCTGCTGCGCATGTACCTGCGCTGGGCTGAAGCCAAGGGCTTCAAGACCGAAGTGATCGAAGAGTCCGACGGCGACGTCGCGGGCCTGAAGTCTGCCACCATCAAGATCATCGGCGACTACGCGTTCGGCTGGTTGCGCACTGAAACCGGCGTTCACCGCCTGGTGCGCAAGAGCCCGTTCGACTCCGGCGGCCGTCGCCACACCTCGTTCAGCTCGGTGTTCATCTACCCGGAAGTCGACGACGATATCGATATCGAAATCAACCCGGCGGATCTGCGTATCGACGTGTACCGCGCCTCCGGTGCGGGCGGTCAGCACGTCAACAAAACCGAATCCGCCGTACGTATTACTCACCTGCCAACCAACATCGTGGTGCAGTGCCAGAACGATCGTTCTCAGCATAAGAACAAGGATCAAGCGTTTAAACAGCTGCGAGCCAAGCTGTACGAGTTTGAGATGCAAAAGAAAAATGCTGATAAGCAGACGATGGAAGACAACAAGTCCGACATCGGCTGGGGCAGCCAAATCCGTTCTTACGTGCTGGATGACTCCCGCATCAAGGATTTGCGCACCAACGTTGAAACGCGTAACACGCAGGCCGTACTGGATGGCGACCTGGATAAATTCATTGAGGCAAGTTTGAAAGCCGGGTTATGAGGAATAGAAATGTCTGAACAACAAGTACAGGGCGCCGATCAGGCGCTGGATCTCAATAACGAACTGCAGTCCCGCCGCGAGAAACTGGCCGGCCTGCGCGAGAACGGCATTGCGTTCCCGAACGACTTCCGTCGTGACTCCACCTCCGACAAACTGCACGCCGCGTACGGCGATAAAGACAACGAAGAGCTGGAAGCGCTGGGCGTAGAAGTGACCGTCGCCGGCCGCATGATGACCCGCCGTATTATGGGCAAGGCATCCTTCGTCACGCTGCAGGACGTGGGCGGCCGCATTCAGCTGTACGTCGCGCGCGACGATCTGGCTGAAGGCGTATACAACGACCAGTTCAAGAAGTGGGACCTGGGCGATATCCTCGGCGCACGCGGCAAGCTGTTCAAAACCAAGACCGGCGAACTGTCGATCCACTGCACCGAGCTGCGTCTGCTGACCAAAGCGCTGCGCCCGCTGCCGGACAAATTCCACGGCCTGGCGGATCAGGAAACCCGTTACCGCCAGCGTTACCTGGACCTGATCGCCAACGAAGAATCGCGCAACACCTTCAAGGTGCGTTCTCAGGTGATGTCTGCTATCCGCAACTTCATGGTGGAGCGCGGCTTCATGGAAGTCGAAACCCCGATGATGCAGGTGATCCCGGGCGGCGCGTCCGCGCGTCCGTTCATCACGCACCACAATGCGCTGGATATCGACATGTACCTGCGCATCGCGCCGGAACTGTATCTGAAGCGTCTGGTGGTCGGCGGCTTTGAGCGCGTGTTCGAAATCAACCGCAACTTCCGTAACGAAGGCGTTTCTCCGCGTCACAACCCAGAGTTCACCATGATGGAACTCTACATGGCTTACGCGGATTACAAAGACCTGATCGAGCTGACCGAGACGCTGTTCCGCACCCTGACCGAGAAAGTGCTGGGTACCTCTCAGGTACAGTACGGCGACGAAGTGTTCGACTTCGGCAAGCCGTTCGAGAAGCTGACCATGACCGAGGCGATCAAGAAATACCGCCCGGAAACCGATCTGGCTGACCTGGCCGACATGGGCAAAGCGGTGGCCATCGCCGAATCCATCGGCATCAAGGTTGAGAAGAGCTGGGGCCTGGGCCGCGTCGTGACCGAGATCTTCGAAGAAGTGGCGGAAAGCCATCTGATTCAGCCGACCTTCATCACCGAATACCCGGCTGAAGTGTCGCCGCTGGCGCGCCGCAACGACGTTAACCCGGAAATCACCGACCGCTTCGAGTTCTTCATCGGCGGCCGTGAAATCGGCAACGGCTTCTCCGAGCTGAACGACGCCGAAGACCAGGCTCAGCGCTTTGCCGATCAGGTGAACGCCAAAGACGCCGGCGACGACGAAGCGATGTTCTACGACGAAGATTACGTCACCGCGCTGGAGCACGGCCTGCCGCCGACCGCCGGTCTGGGCATCGGTATCGACCGTATGGTGATGCTGTTCACCAACAGCCATACCATCCGCGACGTGATTCTGTTCCCGGCGATGCGCCCACAGAAATAATTCCGTTTAGCGTGAAACCACCGGTGCAGGCAACTGCGCCGGTTTTTTTTCGCCCACCGGACTTAACCGCTTAAAACATCGACAGTTACGCGCCATCTCCGCTTGCCCGCCGCCGATAACCGGTTATAATGCCTGTCGCACACCGATGCGGGTGTAGTTCAATGGTAGAACGGCAGCTTCCCAAGCTGCATACGAGGGTTCGATTCCCTTCACCCGCTCCAGCACTCCCTCCTGAAAATATCCTGATTCTCCGAAAGATTACCCCAACCCAATCCTTTGCCCCTGTAAGCGTTATCACTGGTTGTCCGCCATCCCACCAGCATCATCAGCGCCGTGGTGAAGAAAGCAGGGCAAAAAAATGCCGCCCCGGGGGACGGCATGTTGGCCTTCAGCGTACCAGATGCAAGAAATGCAGGTGTTTCTCGTACTGGTCGAGAATATCGTTGATCAACTGCTCCTGATTCCAGCCCATGACATCGTAGTTTTGGCCGCCTTCTTTCAGGTAGATCTCCGCGCGATAATACTTGTGCTGCTCGGCTTGCTGTTCATCGTTATCCAGCCCGGCCAGAGCGAACGTCGGCGAACTGTAGCCGCGCAGTCTGACTTCATAGATAAAGTTAAGCTCATCGCCCAAATCGACCTCGAAACGAATGCGGTCTTCCGCAGTGGCGTTGATGCTGCTGAGCGTGTTTTGTTTACTCAGCTCTTCCTGCACCAGCGTCATGGCCGGTTGGATAACCTCATCCATAAAGCGCTTAACCAGCGAGCGTTTTGGCAGATAGGCGATATTGCGCAGCCTGCGCTGCCAGGGAATGGGGTTGCGGGCGGCGGTGGGGGCGATGGTGGCCATATTTTGGCTGTCGCGCTTGGTCAGGTCGCGGCGCAGCGCTTTAAGCAAACCGTAAATGGATATCAGCAAGATGGCCGAGAACGGCAATGCGCTGGCGATGGTGACGGTTTGCAGCGCGCTGAGCCCCCCGGCGATCAGCAAGGCGATGGCGACGATGCCCATCAGCGACGCCCAGAAAATGCGTTGCCAAACCGGCGTGTTGCTGGAGCCGCCCGAAGCCAGCGTATCTACGACCATGGCGCCGGAATCGGCGGACGTGACAAAAAAGACGATCACCATCGCCATGGCGATAAACGAAAGCACGCTGGAGAACGGGAAATGCTCCAGGAAGTTAAACAACGCCAACGCCACATCTTGCTGTACCGTAGTGGCGAGGTCTGTCGCGCCCTGTTCCATGATGAGGTAAATGGCGCTGTTGCCGAACACCGTCATCCACATGAGGGTGAAGCCTGCCGGGACGAACAGCACGCCCGTGACAAATTCGCGGATGGTTCGGCCACGGGAAACCCGAGCGATGAACATACCGACGAAAGGCGACCAGGAGAGCCACCACCCCCAGTAGAGCAGCGTCCATCCGCCTAACCAGTTGCTGGATTTTGGCTCGTAGGCATACAGATTGAACGTCTTGCTGACCAGCTCGGACAGATAGCCGCCGGTATTTTCCACAAAGGATTTCAACAGCAGGACGGTTGGCCCCAACAGCAAGACCAGGGCCAGGAGCAACAGCGCCAGGCCAAGGTTCAGCTCTGACAGAAAGCGTATGCCTTTCTCCAGCCCTGAAACCACGGAAATGGTGGCCAGCCCGGTAATCACCACGATCAAGATCACCTGAACGGTTTCGTTGATCGGCACGCCAAACAGGTGGTTAAGCCCGGCGTTGACCTGCAACACGCCATAGCCCAGCGAGGTTGCGACCCCGAATACGGTGCCGATGACGGCGAAGATATCGACGGCATGGCCGATAGGGCCATAAATACGTTCGCCGATGATCGGATAAAGCGCAGAGCGCAGAGTCAACGGCAGGCCATGCCGATAGCTGAAGAAGGCCAGAATCAACGCCACGATGGCGTAGATCGCCCAGGCGTGCAGCCCCCAGTGGAAAAAGGTCAGGCGCATGGCCTGTTTGGCCGCCTCGACGCTCTCGGGCGTGCCGACCGGTGGCGAGAGATAGTGCATAACCGGTTCTGCCACGCCGAAGAACATCAGGCCGATGCCCATCCCCGCTGAAAACAGCATGGCAAACCATGAGTGGTAGCGAAAATCGGGTTGCGCATGATCGGGGCCAAGTTTGATGTCGCCGTAGCGGGAAAGCCCCAGAAACGTCACGCTGAGCAAAATCAGCGCCACGGCCAAAATATAAAACCAGCTGGCGTTGGTGAAAATTTGTTGCTGCAGAAGCTTGAAGTTCTTGTCGGCGACGTCGGGGAAAAAGGCGGCGAACGCGACCAGAAGAAAAATGAGGACTGCAGAGGTGAAGAATACCGCTTTGTTGATATGGCTCTGCGGCTTTTTTAGGGGGGTGTCTTTCTCACTCATAAATTGATTTATTCCATTTGTTTGATTATCGCCCTGAATGGAGGAGAGGTGTAACCTGTTATATCGTAGCAAAATAGTCAGGCTGTCGGTGCCGGTCAATAGGGCGGAATTACCGCTGCCTGAACGCGGTAATTCCGAGTTATTCCGTGTTGCCGCTAGTTAAATAAAAATGCCAATAATCCCGTCACCTTATTTTTATTTTCCCATCCTTCCAATTTCATGCAGGCATTAACGAATTCTGTTCTGCGCATTTCATTGCTGTCCGAGGGGAAAGCGCCGCCACCGGCGTTGGGGATCTCCGTGCCGTTGATCGTCATGGAGGAGAAGGTCGGCGAGCTGGCGTGCAAAGACAGGTTCACGGGATAGCGCTGTTCGGCTTCTTGCCGGCAGTGGGTTCTGGCCGCGTCAAGGGGCGTTGGGGTTGCCGTTTGCGCTTCCCATTTCTCCGGCGTGGCACAGGAAGACATCATCAATGCGGCGGCGATAACTGCATATTTTCGCAAAATAAAAATCCATTTCTAAAATAAAATCCCCTTGATTCTACCCCCAGCGTGCCGCGATGGCCCGCTCAATAAGGTAAGCGGGCCGATGTGGCGAGTTAACTGAGGATATCTTCGGCGATCACCTTAAACAGCGTGTCTATTTCGCCTTGGGTGTTGTAGTGCATCATGCCGATGCGCAGCACGCCGCCGTCTTGCAACCCCAACTGCTGGATCAGGCCCAGCGCATAGAAATGCCCGCTGCCGGCGCAGATGTTGTGCTGCCCCAGGCGGCGGGCGATCGCGTCAGGCGTCTGGCCGCTGAAGGTCAGGGCGAAGGTTGGCGTGCGGCGCGTGTTGTCCGTCTGTGAATGGCCGTAGAGCCGCACGCCGTCGAGTTGCTGCAGCCGTTGCAAAAAGTGGCGGCACAGCGCCTCTTCATGCCGGTGGTAGGCGGCGAAACTCTCCTGCAAACGCTGCCTTAACGGCGCGCCCGGCGTCCCCCACTGCGCCAGATAGTCGATCGCCGCTGCGACGCCGGCCAGCGCCTCGAAGCTTTGCGTGCCGGTCTCGAAACGGCCGGGGCCGACATCGGTGGCCGGCTCGACTTTGTACGGCCGCAGGCGTTGCAGCCACTGCGGCGCGATATAGGCCATGCCGACGTGCGGGCCAAAGAACTTGTAGGCGGAGCACACCAGGAAATCACAGCCCAGCGCCTGCACGTCAATCAGGTTATGCGGCGCATAGTGCACGGCGTCGACATACACCTGCGCGCCGACCCGATGTGCAGCTTCGACGATGGTTTTGATATCGACGATGCTGCCGGTGACGTTGGAGGCGTAGCTGACCGCCACCAGGCGGGTATTGGCGTTGATGCGCTCACACACCTTTGCGGCGTCCAATGCGCAGTCGGCGCTCTCCAGCGGTATCTGATGCACCACGGCCCCTTGGTCTGCGGCGGCCTGCTGCCAGCTGGAGACGTTGGCGTAGTGATCGAGCGCGGTGACGATGACCTCATCGCCGGCTTGCCAGTCGCGGCTGATGATGCGACTGAGATGGAAAGTCAGCGTGGTCATATTCATGCCGAAAACGATGTTGTCGGGCGAAGGCGCATTTAACAAGGCGCGCACCGATTCTCGCGCCTGGCCCATCACTTCGCCGGTGACTCGGCTGGAGAAGTAGTGGCCGCCCAGGTTGGCGTTGTATTTCCCCAGGTAGTCCGTCATCTTTTCCAGCACGCCCCGTGAAACCTGTGCGCCGCCGGGGCCGTCGAAAAAGATCGCCGGCTTGCCGTCGATGTGCTGGGACAGGGCGCTGAACTGGGCGCGGGCGAGCTCGGGCGTAAAGGTCATGCTTTCTCTCCCCGCGCGGTGAGGACGAAGAGATCCAGATAGCCTTCTTCTTTCGGGCTTACGGCGTTGATCGGCGTGGCGTTGTGCCACAGTTTGCTGTCTGCCAGCAGCACGGCCTCACCGTCCGCCAGCGCTTTTTTAAAGAAGGGATCGTGGTGGCTGTCGTCGTACAGCATGATTTCACCGCCGACGATGTTGTGCCGGTGAATGGCGATCATGGCGATATGGTCGAAACCGTCCTGGTGAATGCCTTCCGGCGCCACCAGCGTATCTTTCTGGATGGCGACCACGCGCATTTGGTGGATCTCTATCTCGGCACCCTCCGGCAGTTCGTTATTTTCGGCAAACAGGTTGCACATCTCCGCCATGCCGGCGCTCTGCAGCACGGCGCTGTCGATAGGCTCGAAGCGGCGCACCACGTTGCCCTGGAAGTGGTTGATCTGATCGGACTGCATGAAGGTACGCGGCCCCACTTCGGCGACGTTGGGGTTGAGGTATTTGACGACCGAATAACGGCGCAGGCGATATTTGCCGTCGGCGTGTTGCGTGTGGGGCAAGGAGGAAAACGAAGGCATCAGTTGTTGGGTGGCTTGCGGGCTTAGTACAGTCATACTTATTACGTTTTCGTGTTTCTGTAACATAATCACCTCTAATAATAATAATTTCTGATGTTGTAGGGGGTAATTCGATTGAATTGTAGACGACTCTATAACCAACGCAATTTGGCGGTGGTGAGGTGTGACGGCGGTCGTAAAGTGGGGTGAACAGTGGGAGCGTTGTATGCCGGCGGCGATGCGTTAAAGTAGCGAGCTGACTGCAGAGCAATGGTTAGCGCCAGGGTGAATGCTGGAGTTCGCCGCTTACTTCTACTGGGATACCGTTATGATTGAAATACGCGAGATTAACCGCGATAACCTGTTTGACGTGTGCGAACTGACGTCGAATCAAGACGGCGTTGGCACCGTGTTCGAGGCGTTTATTTGCTGTAACGCCATCTCTATTTCCGAGGCGGCGTTTTTTCCGGAATGCCAGCCCCGCGCGCTTTACCGCGACGGCGAGCTCATCGGTTTTTTCATGTACAAGTGCTGGCCGCATAACCCACATGAGGCCGAGCTGTGTCGCTATATGCTTGACCATAAGTTTATGGGGCAGGGATTGGGGCGTGAGAGCTTCGCCGCGATACTCGCGGATTTTAGGTTGCACGGCATAGAGCAGGTGACGCTAATGATTGATGAACATAATCTCGTCGCCAAAAGCCTGTATCTCACCTTCGGCTTTCGCTTTACCGGCAAGATTGAAAAGGAAGAACATTACTACAGTCTGGCGCTTTAGCTGCCCCGACAAAGGCGGGGTCAGAACGTCTCGAAATACAGCTCGCGCAACAGCCAGGATATTTCGTTGTTGGTGCGATTAAGCGTCTCGATTCGGCGAACCCCTTTCGCTTCGGCGCGCAGATCGAGCAGCAAGTTACGAATCTGCTGGAATAACGGGGTTTGCGGGCTGGGTTTGGCTAACTGTTGCCCGCATAGTTTGATACCGGCGTCGCAGCCGGTGGCAATGTCCGTCAGGCAGCATGGGCAGGTGGTTTTTTGGCGCGCCATATTGCGGCATTGTTGCCCGATTACCTGATTGAAGTGGCGTAATTGCAGGCAGACTTCCCGCGAGTTCAACGGGTTGGAATGGGTTGTCATCGGTTTCAGCTCCCTTGTCTGCGCCTATATTGGCACTTACCGATGAAGATAACCACGGACAAGCAGAGGGGGTATCGCCTTGTTTTGTCTGGAAACAACGAAAGCGATGAGGCCCGCGGCGGCGGGCCGGTAGCGTCAGGCGCGTTTAAACAGATTCGCCGCCTGGAACAGCGCAAAGGAGCTGACCAGCATCTCGATGCCGACGATGGCCGTCACCAGCGTGACCGATGCCGCCGGGCCTGAGCCGATCAGCATCCAGGCGATGATCAAATCGAGCACGCCGATAACGAACTGCAGCCAGTTGCCCGGCAGCCCGCGGCGCATGTAGCCCGCTGCCAGGCGAGCGATGCCGCCAAGCGCGAACAGCACGGCGAGGTACACCGCCAGTGCCAGAATGCCCGCCAGCGGACTGGTGATGAACACATAGCCGATAATCAGGTAGGCCACGCCCAGCAAAATGCCGCCGATCATCGGCCAGGTATTCTGTGCCCGGTTAGCGATCATGGCGATAATCAGCCCGGCGCCGCTCAACAGCAGCAGGATGCCGACCACGATGCTCAGCGCTGCGCCGGAGGCGAAAGGATTGACCAGGCACAGTATCCCGCCCGCCAGCAGCAGGAAGGCGATGATCAGCAGGGTGGTGCGTTGCTTTTTGAGCAGTTCTTCGCTCAGGAGGGGCAGATTATTGCGGTCGAGGTTCAACATGACAGTACTCCATTTCGTCGTTGGGTAATTAATCAGTCATCCTTACCTGTTTAGCATAGACCGTCTGGGGGTTTTTGACTGACCCGGCGCAAATGTTACACTGTGCGGCTGACGCGTATCAGAACCGAAACGACGACTGAGGACTGGATTTGAGCACAGGAAGCAAATGGGCTGGGTGGCGCCGCATCGCGGTGTGTCTGACATTGGGGCTGTTGTTGGCCGGGTGTTCGGGTAAAAACACCTACAACCGCGATTACGACAAACTGCCGAAGGGCAGCTACACCGGCAAGTCCTACACCGTCAAACGGGGCGATACGCTGTACTACATTGCCTGGATCACCGACAGCGAAGTCAGCGATCTCGCCAGAATCAACAAGATACGCCCGCCCTATAGCCTGGAAGTGGGGCAGAAACTGCGGCTGAGCGGCAGCGCACCGACCAAAACCGCCGCCACGCGCCGTAAAACCTCTTCTTCTTCCGCCGCGATCGCCAAGCAAACGCCGCCGCCGGGCGCTGCCCGCTGTTGGCGTTGGCCGACCAGCGGCCGGATCGTGCAGGCCTACTCCAATTCAGATGGCGGCAACAAGGGCATCGACATCGCCGGCAAACGCGGCCAGCCGATCTACGCTTCCGCCAAGGGCAAAGTGGTGTACGTCGGCAACCAGCTGCGCGGCTACGGCAACCTGATCATGATTAAGCACGGCGAAGACTTTATTACCGCCTATGCGCACAACGACACCACGCTGGTGCGCAACGGCCAGGATGTGAAGGCGGGGCAGAAGATCGGCACCATGGGCAGCACCGGCACCGATTCGGTGTTCCTGCACTTCCAGATCCGCTACCGCGCGACCGCGCTCGATCCGCAGCGCTATCTGCCGCCGCAAGGTTCGTCGCCGTCCTGTTAACGTCAATCTGGCTCCTTGCGGAGCCAGATGTCAGTTACTTCAGCGGCAGGTAAAGATCGGTCACCAGTTCATATTCCGCCACTTCGTGCACGAAGTTGTGGTAGTGGAAATAGAGCGGAAAATCGCGCAGTTCCTCGCCGCTGGCCGGCAACCACTCGCGGTACAGATAATGGGCACTTTCCGAGAGCCCATCCAGCGAGCCGTGATGGCGCAGCAGCGCGCAGCGCCCGGCCGGCAGCGTGCTGTTCACCACGCCGAAGGCGTTGTCCTCGGGGATCGGTGCAGTAACCTCGCCGCAAATGAAGAAGCGGAAGTCCTGCGCTTCGGTGGTGGCCGGATCGTGCGGTGCGATGCCGAAAGTACGGCTGCTTCTGACCGGCGACAGGCCGCTGGTTTTGCGCCATTCGATAAAGCGCGCGGCGGTTTCGTTGACCAGCGCGGACGGGCCGCGATGTTCGATCATCGCCACCGGCGTGGCCGGGAAGTCGACAATGTCTACCTTCATGGGTTGTTTCCTTTTGTGTTTCGGCTCGGGAAAGCGCTGCTGCCAATCGATCCAGGCCGGCCGTTTGCGAAACTGGCTTGGCGTTTGGCTGAACGCCTGTTTGAAGGCGCGGCTGAAGGACTCCGGGTTTTGAAAACCGGCGTCCAGCGCGATGTCAATCACCGGCTCCAGCGGGTTATACGCCAGGCGGTACGAGGCGCGTTTGAGCCTCATCCACTGGATATAACGCCACACCGAGATGCCGCAATACGCGCTAAACTGGCGTTGAAAGTGAAAGCGCGAAAAGTGGGCCACTTCGCTCAGTTTTTCGACGGTGAGCGCCTCGTCCAGGTGGCGATCGATATAGTCAAAGACCTGCGCAAAGCGCTTTGCATACGTCTGGGTCATGTGATTGTCTCCTCCATGCCTGAACTTTGCCCGAGCCGCCGCCGCTTCTCCTGACGGATGATGCTGAGTTGCCGCCGCAGGACAACGGGATGGCTGCGGCGTTTGCCGCCGGCCAGGCCAAACTCATAACCCCCGCGCGGCCGTGTGCCGCGATCCCGACCGAGAAGATGAATATTACATGATGGATCGTTCCCGTTTGCTGAAATTCCTGCTGCCCTACCTGTGGCCGAAAGACAACCCGCGCCTGCGGGGGTATCTGGTGGTGGCCTTCGTGTTCATGGTGGCGGCCAAGGTCAGCACCACGCTGGTGCCGCTGGCCTACAAAGCGATGGTCGATGCGCTGAGCGGCGAGACGGCGAAAATGCTGGCGGTGCCGCTGGGGCTGATCGTCGCCTACGGCGTGGCGCGGGTGGGCGGCGCGCTGTTTGAGGAACTGCGCAACGTGATGTTCATCCACGTCAGCCAGAACGCCACGCGCCTGCTGGGCGTGCGGGTGTTTCGCCAGCTGCATGCGCTGAGTCTGCGCTTCCATCTGGAGCGCCAGACCGGCGGGCTGTCGTTGTCCATCGAGCGCGGCACCCAGGCGGTGTCCACGGTGCTGTCGCGCTTGTTGTTCTCCATCGTGCCGATCCTGTTCGAGCTCTCGCTGGTCACGGCGATCATGTGGCATATGCTGAACGGCTGGTTCGCGCTGGCGATCCTGACGACGGTCGGCTGCTACATCCTGTTTACCGTACTGGCGGTCAGCTGGCGCACCCGCTTTCGCCGCGAGCTCAACAAGGCCAACGCCGACGCCAACAGCAAATCCATCGACAGCCTGCTGAACTATGAGACCGTAAAGTACTTCGGCAATGAAGAATTCGAAGCCGAGCGTTTCGACCTGTCGCGCCGGCTGTACGAATACGCGGCCATCAAGAACCAATTCAGTTTTACGGCGATCAACCTGGGGCAAACCTCCATTATTTCGATCGGACTGATCGTGATGATGGCCATGGCGGCGCAGGGCATTACGCAGGGGACGATGACGGTCGGCGACTTCGTGCTGGTCAACGCCTACCTGCTGCAGCTGTATCAGCCGCTGAACTTCTTCGGCTTTATTTATTCCGAGGTGCGCCAGGCGCTGATCGACATGGAGAACATGTTCGATCTGCTGCAGGAAAAGCGTGAAATCGTCGATAGCCCGGATGCGCAGCCGCTGCGCCTCGATCGCGGCGAAGTGCGGTTCGATGCGGTCAGCTTCGGTTACGACACGCGCCGGCCGATCCTCAAGCAGGTGAGTTTTACCATTCCGGCGGGCCACACGGTGGCGGTGGTCGGCGCCTCCGGCGCGGGCAAGTCCACGCTGTCGCGCCTGCTGTTTCGCTTCTACGACGTGCAGAGCGGCGCCATTACCCTCGACGGCCAGGACATTCGCCAACTGACCCAGGCCAGCCTGCGGCAGGCGATCGGCATCGTGCCGCAGGATACGGTGCTGTTCAACGATACGCTGCGCTACAATATCGGCTACGGCAAAACCGGCTCCAGCGATGAAGAAATCGAGCGGGCGGCGCGGCTGGCGCATATCCATGATTTTATCGTCGGTCTGCCCGACGGTTACGACACCCGGGTGGGCGAGCGCGGGCTGAAGCTGTCAGGTGGTGAAAAGCAGCGGGTGGCGATCGCGCGCACCATTCTGAAAAATCCGGCCATCCTGGTGTTCGACGAGGCGACCAGCGCGCTGGATACCCAGACCGAACGCGAAATCCAGGGGCACCTGCGCGAGGTGAGCCGCAACCACACCACGCTGGTGATCGCCCACCGGCTCTCCACCGTGGTGGACGCCGATGAGATCATCGTGCTGGAGGCGGGGGCGATCGTCGAGCGCGGGGGGCACGAGGCGCTGCTGGCCGCGAACGGCCGCTACGCCGCGATGTGGCAAACCCAGTACAGCGAAGAGCAGGAATCGCGCTGACGAGGGCGTTCACCCCAGCGGCTGCGCGGCATTGAGCCGCTGTGCCACGTAGTCGCAGGCGATGCGGCAGTCCTGCTTCAGGTCTGTCTCGTCGCCGGCCAGGCTGCCGCGCAGCCAGAGCCCATCGATCATTGCCGCCAGCCCGCGCGCGGCATCACGCGCCTGCCGCAGCGGCAGCTCGCGGCGGAACTGGCAGCAAATGTTGGAATAGAGTCGCCGATCGTTGGCGCGCTGCAGGCGGCGCAGCACCGGCTGGTGCATGCTGGCGGCCCAGAAGTCGAGCCAGGCGCGCATGGACACGGCGTTGGTTTGGCTGGGATGGAAGTTGCCCTGGATAATGGCGAACAGCTGTGACTGGCTGTCGCTCGCCGCCTGCGCGCGGCATTCGGCCACTGCGTCGCGCAGATCGCGCAGGATTTTGCGCATGGTGGCGCTCAGCAACCCCTCTTTATCGCCAAAATAGTGGCTGACGATGCCGGTCGACAGCCCGGCTTCTTTCGCCACCTGAGACAGGGTGACGCCGGCCAGCCCGACGACGTTAATGGTCTCGAAGGCGGCGTTAATCAGCTGCTCCTTACGCTGCTCCGGAATATCTCTGCGGTACATATTTTCCCCAACTGATAGGCCAATCACACTTTGGATTTGATTGATTGAACGGTCAATCAATACTCTATATGCTGCAAAAATGTCAAATAAATGACGATAAAATGTTAACTGAAGGTTGCATTGAAATCGTCTGTCTTTCGCAACATGGAAGCCTGCCAATGACAACAAAAACTCCTCCATCGCTTGACGAAGAACCTGTCAGATTGAATGCTCCGGTATTTTTCGGCTCGGCGGCGGTGATCCTGCTGCTGGGATCGCTGGTCGTGCTGTTTCCCTCCGCCAGCAAACTGTGGCTGAACGCCGCGCAAAGCTGGGTCGCCGACGTGTTCGGTTGGTACTACATGCTGTTGATGGTCGCCTGTATGGCATTCGTCTTCTGGCTGGCGCTGTCGCGCTTCGGCCATATTCGCCTCAGCCAGGATGACGAGCCGCCGCAGTTCAGCTATCCCTCGTGGGTGGCGATGCTGTTCTCGTCGGGCATCGGCATTGCGCTGGTGTACTACGGAGCTTATGAACCGCTGGATCACTTCCTGTCGCCACCGGAAGGCAGCGGCGGCACCGTGCAGGCGGCGCGACAGGCGATGGCGCTGACCTTTTTGCACTGGGGGCTGCACGGCTGGGCGCTGTATGCGCTGATCGCCACCGCGCTGGCCTATTTCGCCTATTGTCGCGGCCTGCCGCTGGCGCTGCGCTCTGCGTTATACCCGATCTTCGGTGAACGCATCCACGGCGGCGTCGGTCATCTGGTGGACAGTTTCGGCATTCTGGTGACGGTGATCTCGATGGTAACCAACCTGGGGATCGGTGCGCTGCTGGTGAACTCGGGGCTGTTTTATCTATTCGATATTCCGCAAAGCACCGGCGTGCTGCTGGCCCTGATCGTGGTGATGATGGTGGTGGCCACGCTGGCGGCGGTCACCGGCGTCGAGAAGGGCATCGCCATGTTGTCGAACATCAACGTCGGCTTCCTGTGCCTGCTGCTGCTGTTCGTGTTTCTGGCCGGGCCGACGCTGAATCTGCTGAACGGCATGTTGCAGAACCTCGGCGATTATCTGACCTCGCTGGTCAGCCGCAGCTTCGATATGTATCTGTACGGCAAGGCGCGCCAGTGGCAGGGCGCCTGGACGCTGTTCTACTGGGCCTGGTGGGTGGCGTGGGCGCCGTTCGTCGGGCTGTTCATCGCGCGCATTTCCAAAGGGCGCACCATTCGCGAATTGATTTTCGGCGTGCTGCTGATCCCGCTGGGCTTCACGCTGGCGTGGCTGTCCATCTTCGGCAATACCGCCATCAGCCTGGTGCTGGAAGGCGGGCAGGCGATCCTGGGGCAGGTGGCGCAAAGCGATCCGCCGATGGCGGTGTTCAAGCTGTTCGAATACTTGCCCTATACCCAGCTGACCGCCGGCTTTGTGGTGGTGATAAGCTTCGTGCTGTTCCTGACGCCGGTCGATTCTGGCACGCTGATGATAGCGAACCTCTCCTGCCAGGGCGGTTCCGCCCATGATGACGCGCCGGCCTGGCTGCGGGTGTTCTGGGCGGCGGTCACCACGCTGGTGTGCGCCGGGTTGCTGTACGCCGGCAGTTTCAGCGCGATGCAGACCGCGGTGGTACTGTGCGGCCTGCCGTTCTCGGCGGTGATCGTGCTGTACATGGTCAGCCTGCGCAAGGATCTGTGCCGTTACGCTATGAAGCCGGTGCTGCCCTGAGGCGGTTTATTCGTCTGCGCGCGGCCGGTGATGCACGTACTCGACAGTCGTGCCGTCCGGCAGGCGCGCATTGAAACAGGCGCCGGTGGGCACCTCCACCGGGCCGAAGAAAATCTCTGCTCCGGCGGCCAGCAGCCGCTGGTGATAGGGATAAATGTCATCGACCAGCAGCGTGCCGACGGTGCTGCGGAAAGGGCGCAACTGCTCTTCCGCCCCCTCCAGGATCAGAAACGGCCCCACCGCCGCCAGTACCAGCCGATGCTCGGGAAAATCGAAGCGCATGTCCGCCGTTACGCCGTGCAGCTGCTCGTAAAACGCGATGGTGCGATCGATTTCGCCTTCGCCAACGTAGACCCGAATCAGCACGCGTGGCTCACGCAGCGATGAAGAGTCGGCCGTTTTGCGCCAGAAACCGGCTTTTGTCAGTGCTGTCGTCATGTTCATCTCCTTGCTGGTTACCTGCCGCTTATCATGCCGCCGTTTTTTCATCCGGGGTTGGATCGAGTTGGCATAAGCTAGCCGCGCCGGTAATAACCCATTCACAGGGCGTTAAAGGGCGTTCTGTTTGTGATTCCTGTCACGGCCTACGCTTTTATTATTATTCAGCATTGATAATGTCATGACGTGATTATTGATTAACACAATGGAGTTAATCGTTCGCGCCATAACCGCGATAAAGCAAACGGATTCAAATAATAAAGCGGGTGGGGCAATGCGGCCGATGAAAAGGGAAATAGCGTCAATTTATAAGGTAAGGTTAAGTTTTATTTATTAACCTGTTTATAAATCACGGTGTTTTGGCTTTTTCGATAAAAGTAAAAAGTGCCGGGTAATTTTATTTAAATCATTAAAAACATAATGTTGGTTTATTTTCATGTCATTCGCGCTCTGTGAAAAATACCTGATTTGCCACCCCGTCGTCGTTTTCAACGGCCGTTTGACATGCCCGTTACTTGAGATAAGTTTATATCGTTAACATATTAATGAGTTGTTATCGTGACCGATGGCCAATGTTTCTCTTGGCTGCGCGCTTAATCGACTTATGCCATGGCCGCTCGCCATTCATAAGTTAACTTATGGACCAATGACGCTATGAATAACTCGCCAGGGCAGCGCTCGCGATTGAGCGAAGAGAACCGATTGCTGATTATTTTATTCTTCGTGTTCGGCTGCGTGTTCGTCGATCGC
This sequence comes from Serratia sp. CC22-02, assembly GCF_900182895.1. NCBI lineage: Bacteria > Pseudomonadati > Pseudomonadota > Gammaproteobacteria > Enterobacterales > Yersiniaceae > Serratia > Serratia sp. CC22-02. Next base: position 98,697 of record NZ_FXUD01000008.1, read on the forward strand.
CTGACTATCTCTTTCCTGTTTCCGATGATCGCCGCCGATTTGAAGCTGAGCAACGTGCATCTTGGCACGCTGTCGGCGGTGCTGGCATTGACCTGGGCGCTGTCCGGGGCGGGGCTGGGGGCGATTGCCGATCGCTTCAATATCCGTAAACCGATGCTGATCCTGTCGATCCTGGTGTTTTCGCTGTTCTCCGCGCTGTCGGGGCTGGTCAGCGGCTTTGCCATGTTATTGATCTTCCGCGCGCTGATGGGGATCGCCGAAGGGCCGGTGCTGCCGATCGCGCAATCGCTGATGGTGGAAAAATCGCAGCCGCAGCGCCGTGGCTTCAACATGGGGCTGATCCAGGGGGCGGCGCCGGGGCTGCTGGGCGGCATTATCGCGCCGCCGCTGATCATCTATCTGGCACAGAAATGGGGCTGGAGCATGGCGTTTCATCTGACCGCCGTGCCGGGCATCATTCTGGCGTGGCTGATCTATCGCTATGTGAACGGCAAGAAGGATCCCGCTTTCAGCGCCGCGCCGGCGGCCGGCAAGGCGGCGAACAAAGCCGCTTACGGCGAGCTGTTTAAAATCAAGAATGTAGCGCTGTGCATTCTGATCTCCTGCGTGTTCGTCACCTGGTTCATGATCATCATTACCTTCACCCCCAACTTTTTGGTGACCGACCGCGGCTTCGGCGAAGGCACGATGGGCGGCATCATGAGCGCCATCGGCGCCGCCTGGGTGTTCTGGGGCGTGGCGGTGCCGGCGATTTCCGATCGCCTCGGCCGCAAGCCGACGCTGATCTTCTTTTCGCTGCTGGCGGTGTGCTGCCCGCTGTTCCTGAGCTACGTCGATAACCCGTGGCTGCTGGGCGTGCTGGTGTTCCTGTCTTATACCGGCCTTGGCTGCTTCACGCTGTTTATGGCCACCATCCCGTCGGAAACGGTGTCGCCGGCCCGCATCGCGACCGCGTTGGGGCTGGTGATGGGGATTGGTGAGGTGATTGGCGGCTGTCTGGCGCCGTTTATCGCCGGGCTGATCGCCGATCGCTACGGGCTGGTCAGCGTGATGTGGCTGGCGGCAGCCGGCGCCGTGTGTGCCGGCGTACTGAGTTGTTTTCTCGATGAAACCGCCCCCGCGGTGGTGAGCCGCAGAGCGGTGAAACCGGCGGGCGTCGCCGACGTTTGAGGCGGTTTTCATCCCATTAAATCAAGGAGAGCGAAGATGTCAGCTGAACAATCCGTACTGAATCAAAATGCCGAGCCGGACTGGAAGAATTACGACGATTTCGCGCGCGGTATCGACACTAACCGCCTGCCGGGCACCCAGGACTGGCGGGGCAAAACGCTGCAGATCGCCTTTGACAACGACGGGGAAATCACGCTGCGCTTCAGTGCCGATCGGCAACGGGTGCTGTGGGCCTGGGGAGGGGAGAGCGGTGAGGACGCTTACGAAGAGGTGCAAACCTCCGCCGCACGCTATTTCTTCAATATTCCGCTGCAGTCACCGGGCAACGAGTGCCTGACGCTGGTACTCAATCGTGACAGCGGCCGGGCGCTGCTGGTGCGCAGCACGCTGTTGCCGGAACAGACGGTGGAAAAGGGCTCGCGCCTCAAGCAAAGCTTCCACGTCGGCCGGATTGTCGGCGTCACGCCGAGTGGCGTCGCGCCGCATCTGACCCGCGAGCTGATCGGCTATCGTACGCTGAATGTCTACAGCCCCAACCACTATTACGAACACTTCTACGTCAATACCGAGCGCTATGCCTGGCAAAACCTGCGCGGCGAGCAATTCGGCCACGGCGATATGGACTACGCCACCTACTACAAGTTTGAGGACGAGATGTTCCTGTTCACCTTCCGGGAAAAGATTATCCCGGTGTGCTCGGTGTTCTTCTTCGACTTTATTTCCGGGCGCTGCACCGGTACCTTCCTCGGGCTGGACGCCGCCGGCCGGGTGTTGGTGTCACCGGCCGGGGCCTTCATCAGCAAGATGAGCTACAATGCCTACCCAGAAGGCGTGCAGCCGCTTTGATTCAGGCGTTTCTGACCAGCGATCCGGCGTTGATCTCCGCGATGGTTTTCGCGCCGGTGAGCGTCATGGCGACGCGCATTTCCTTGTCGATCAGATCCAGCAAGTTAGCCACCCCGGCTTCGCCGGCCGCCGCCAGCGCATAGACGAAGGCGCGCCCCAGCAGCACGCTGTCGGCCCCCAGGGCGATCATGCGCACCACGTCCAGACCGCTGCGGATGCCGGAGTCGGCCAGCAGGGTGATGTCGCCTTTCACCGCGTCGGCGATCGCCGGCATGGCGCGCGCGGTCGACAGCACGCCGTCCAGCTGGCGGCCGCCGTGGTTGGAGACGATGATGCCGTCGGCGCCGAAGCGCACCGCGTCTTTGGCGTCCTCCGGATCCAGAATGCCTTTGATGATCATCGGGCCGTCCCAGAATTCGCGGATCCACTCCAGATCTTTCCAGGAAATCGACGGATCGAAGTTGGCGCCCAGCCAGCCGATGTAGTCTTCCAGGCTGGTGGGTTTGCCGCGGTAGGCCGAGACGTTGCCCAGATCGTGCGGCTTGCCGAGCAGGCCGACATCCCAGGCCCACTGCGGATGGGCAAACGCCTGCAGCACGCGGCGCAGCGCGGCGTTAGGGCCGCTCATCCCTGAGTGGGCGTCGCGGTAACGGGCGCCCGGCACCGGCATGTCGACGGTAAACACCAGCGTTTTCACGCCGGCGGCCTTGGCGCGCTCCAGCGCATTGCGCATAAAGCCGCGATCTTTCAGCACGTAAAGCTGGAACCACATCGGCCGATCGATCGCCGGCGCCACCTCTTCGATCGGGCAGACCGACACGGTGGACAGCGTGAACGGAATGCCTTTTTTAGCCGCGGCGCGCGCGGCCTGCACTTCGCCGCGACGGGCGTACATGCCGGTCAACCCCACCGGCCCCAGCGCCACCGGCATCGCCAGCTGCTCGCCGAACAGCGTGGTCTCCAGGCTGAGTTCGGACATATTGCGCAGCACGCGCTGGCGCAAGGCAATATCGGCCAGATCTGCGGTATTGCGCTTCAGCGTATGCTCCGCGTAGGCCCCGCCGTCGATGTAGTGAAAGAGAAACGGTGGCAGTTTGGCCTGGGCGGCGGCCCGGTAGTCGGTTGACGCGGAGATGATCATAGTGTTTACCTTCTTGTCTTGCTTGCGATAACGAGTGTTCAGTCAGAGCGTGAGGATCGCTGCCATACCGGCCGCAATCCCGCCGTACGCCAGCATCGGCAGCACGGTCTTTCTGATGATTTTGCCTTCGGCGTTGCCGATCCCGAGGATCGAACAGACGGCGATAATGTTGTTCAGGCACACCATGTTGCCCATGGCGCCGCCGACGGACTGCAAGGCCAGCGTCAGATTGACGTCAAGGCCGCTGCTCCGGGCGATCGACTGCTGAATGCCGCCGAAGGTCAGGTTCGAGACGGTATTGGAACCGGAGAAGAACGAGCCCAGCGCGCCGAGGAACGACGAGAACAGCAGCCAGCTCTCGCCGGTCAGCGCCGCCAACGCTTTGCCGATCAGGATCACCGGCGCGTTGTCGCCGCCCTGCATCATCAGGTTGACCATCACCAGCGCGCCGAACAGGGCGATAAAGGGCCGTGCGACGCGCCCGCCGGTTTCGCTGAACATTTGCCGCACCTGGTCGCCATTCAGGCGGAACAGAGGAATACACAGCAGCACCACCAGCAGGAACGGGATCAGCGCCGGGACATACAGCGTTTTGTAGCCGGCAGCGGCGGAGGTACCCAGCACCTGCTGCAGTTCGACGATCAGCGCCCGGCTGATGCGCAGTTCCCCGAGCCAGCCGAGGTTTTCCTGCCACAGCAGCGCGGTGTTGTTGAGCAGCGCTTTAAGGCCCAGCTGGTGGACGCGTGTCACTATCAGAATAGCAATCAGCAGCAGGGTCGGGGTCATGGCCTTGACCACCTGTAAGAACGGCACCGCCTGCCCGGCGCTCTGCGATTTGTCGCTGCGGGTGAGGCCGATGCCGCAGCGTGCCAACAGTACCGAGAGCGCCAGGCCGATCGCGCCGCCGACCAGCGCCGGGAATTCATAGTTCACCTGAGCCAGCAGCAGATAGGGCACGGTGCAACTCAGCACGCTGAGCAGGATAAACGGCAGGTTGCGGCGGATATCCTGCCAGGAAACGATAAAGCGCAGCGCCAGCAGAGGAATGACGAAGCCGGCGACAAAGTGGATCAGCGCGGTCTGCCGGCCGATCTCCAGCAGGCTGGCGTCCGACAGACCGAGGTTGGCAAAGCCGAACCAGGTGGGGGTGCCCACGGCGCCGAAGGAGACCGGTACCGAGTTCATCACCAGCGTCAGCAGGGCGACGCGCAGCGGGTTGAAGCCCAGCCCGACCAGAATCGGCGCGGCGATGGCGGCCGGTGTGCCAAAGCCGCTGGCGCCCTCAATCATAAAGGCGAAGGCCCAGCCGATAATCATCAGCTGGGCCACGGGATTGGGGCTGATGGTTTCCAGCCAGCGCCGCACCACGTTTTCCGCGCCGCTTATCTGCATCAGTTTGTTGAGCAGGATGGCGCCGGCGATGATGGTGATCGGCGTCAGCGTCGACACCAGCGCGGTGATGATATTGGCATGCAGCAGCCGCAGCGAGGCATCGAACCACAGGAGCTGTACGGCATACACCACGGCGGCCGTCAGCGGCAGGGCGAGGTAAGAGGGCACGCCATTCCTTTTGGTCATCATCCAAATCAGCAGGACGATGGGCGCAATACTGAAAAGCAGGGGCATAAGATCCTCAGGGTTATTATTTTTATGGGCAGAGATATGTAGCTGAAAGGTTAATTACCGCAACATTTTCATTCTAATCACAACGTTGGTGACGATGCCATGCGGTATTTTTTTAACATCGGCGAACGGCGGCGGCGGTGGGAAACTGGCCGGCAGAAGGGGTTAAATTAACTGCTTTAAAATCAGTTTGATAGGAAGCGATTTTGTGTGATAAATGCGTGGGTTCACATTAATTAAGCGGTAATGTTCAATAGATTATGTCCAAAAATGCGGTAATCCCCGCGGCTTTTTGCGGCCGCGGGGAAATAATCAGAGCAGGGAACTCAAAAATAATGGCTGATATTTTGGTAGGAACCGATGATATGTTCGATCAGCAGACGGGTTTTTAACGGCAGATTGCGGGTGTAAGGATAGACGGCGTAAATGCCCAATACTTTGCCGCAGTGGCCGGCCAAGATCTCGGTCAGCTTGCCGTCCTGCAAATCTTCATACACCATGCAGCGCGGCACCATGGCGATACCGTGGCCGCCGATCACCGCTTTGCGGATCGCTCGCGCATTGTTGGCCGACAGGTTGCCGTTAACCTGCAGCTCGTAGATTTCGTTGCGTCCCGGTCGTTTCATCAGCCAGTTGGCGGTGCCGCTCTCCTGGTAGGTGTAGGTCAGGCAGTTGTGGCCAAGCAGGTCTTCGGCGCTACGCGGTTCCGGGTGGCTTTCCAGGTACCCCGGCGAGCAGACGATCACCCAGCGGGAATCGAAGATCGGCCGGGCAATCAGGCTCGAATCCGGCATGGTGCCGGTGCGGATCGCCAGATCGATACCTTCTTCCACCAGATCGACAAAGCGGTTTTCCAGCCGCATCTCGACCTTCAGGCTGGGGTGCAGAGCGCAAAATTCCGCCACGCTCTCGCTCAGCAGCAGCTCGCCGGAAATGGTCGGCACCGACATGCGAATGGTGCCGGTCAACTCTTCGCTCTTTTCGCTGACGGCGTACAGCGCCTCCTGCACTTTGGCGCCGATCTCTTTGGCCTGCTGGTAGAGCGCCTGGCCGCTTTCGGTCAGCGTCAGGCTGCGGGTGGTGCGGTATAACAGCCGGGCACCCAGCGATTTTTCCAGCCGCCCGATGCGTTTACTGATCACCGAGCTGGTGATGCCGGCGCTCTCTGCGGCCTTGCTGAACGAGCCGCAGTCGACAATCAGGGCGAACAGAATCAGGTCGTTGGCGTATTCGTGAGTGGCGAGCATGGGCATCCTGTAGAGTGAGAGTCCTGCTGCCCAGTGTAAATCCGGCGCGGCAGGAAGCAATCTTTTCAGCGTGTTGCACGTCGTCGCCAACTGGTCAGATCTGAATTTTTCTTATTTGTTTTTTCATTTTATTGAGAAATATCCTTTTATGTTTTTCTTGCTTTAATAGGCTTTGATCTACTTTTCTTGTTTTTAGACCAATTTAAATTGGAATAGTCCTGTGTTCACGGCTTACTTATTCGATTAACTTTCTCTTGCAGTGTAAATAATTGTATTGATCTGCTCGTTTGGGATGGCTATGCTTTTTCCCGAAGCGCTCTCATTGTTATTAGTTAGATGGTTTTAAAATGTATTGAAGAATTGCTCTGTCTGCCGACAGAGTAATGGGTAGTGTGTTTATATTTTAATATATATAAGGATATTGTAATGAAGAAAATCAATCTGTCAGAAGCGGGAAACATCGTCGGCGGTACTTTTGTTTGTACCAGGGAGTTTGCCTGGGTGGGCAGCGGCAATAACCGCACCTGCCAGCTGGTCACCACCTGTGCCGATAAGTTTGGCGGTGTGAGAAAGACTTATCACCCGGCGCCGGTAGCAAGCTGCCCGTCTAACCCAACCACGCCAAGCTGAGGCGGGTTAATCCCCTGCATTTAGATTAGCGGTGGGTCGGCGGGCAGCGTTCGCGCTGGCCCGCCTGATACCGGGCGAAAAGTCATCTTTACGTTCTCATTATTTACGGTATTAACTCTTTTTCATGTATTCACCCTGCCGGGTGAGTATTAATATATGCGCAGGATGCGTCCGTTATGTATAAACGTCCCTTGCTTTTCATTAGCTACACGCTTGTCATTATTTTTTCCTCTTCTTTTCTGACCGCCTTTTATTTTAAATATTACGTCATGCAACCGCCGGAGGCAGAAAGCCTGAGCTTTATCGCCCCGGAAAAAATCGAGCAAAGCCCGTTGCAAGACGATAATACTATTGTCGAAGTCTTCTCTTATGCCTGCCACTATTGTGAAGTCAACGAAAGCGGCGTGGCCGAGCTGGAAAAAAGTTTACCGGCGGGGGCCAAATTGGTGCGCTTGCACCTCAGCGACGACAGTCAAGCCGGCATGGCGGCCTTTGCGCCCCTGTTCGCCACGCTGACGATCATGGGGATCGAAGCGCAGCATCGCCCCGCCGCTTACCGCGCCATTATCAAAGAAAACCTCAACCTGGCGGACGACAAACAGCTCAGCGCCTGGCTGACGGCCAACGGTATCGATGAGGCCGCCTATCAGCAGGCCAGAGAGTCAGAGCGGGTCAAAGAGCTGTTGGCGTATATGACGGCAGTGAGCCGTTATTACCAGATCAACGCGACCCCCAGTTTTATCGTCAATCGCAAATGGCTGGCGCTGCAAGATCGTGAGTTTGCCGCTTTCAGCCGGCAGCTGCTGTCGCTGCTGCAGCACGATAAGCCGCTGGCCCCGTGATGCGCCTGCTCGCGGTTCGGGGGTATTTGGCCTGGCGCAACGGCCTGGACGCGATGGCCCGCTTATCGGCAACGGGGGCCGGGATGGGCAACCGCCTGACGTGTGCTGTGCTGCGGCGCGTGGATTATCGCCTGTGGCTGGAAGTGCGCCGGCGGTTGAGGGGAAGCAGACCGCAGCGTCGCTTTCGCCACCGGCATGCGGTAGCGCTGGCGAACCGCCAGAGCCTGTTGGGGGAGGGCAAGCTGGACTTCGCCTGGCTGATGCAGCGGCGGCAGTGGCTGGATCTCGCGGCGGTCTATGCTCGCAATGCGGCGCTGATGAAGCATTTGGCGCACTGTTCCGCGCAGCTCGATCGGGTCGTGGAACCTCTGCATCGCGCGGGCGTGCCGGTGCTGCTGGCACCGATGCATACGGTCTCCGACGTGTTGGCGACGCTGGTCGGTGCGAATGTTTATCCCAGACGAGCCACGGTGATCGTTTCCGGCGATGTGCAGGCGTTTGCGCGGCGAGCATCGGAAGACGAATGGCGGCAGCAGCTCGACTATTGCTCGATTCACGACGATCCGCGGCACATCGCCGGCACCTTATCGCAGGCGATGCTGGAAGCGGCGGAACATCGGCGCAACATCATCCTCTTCCCGGACATCACGCCAGATTACACCCTGCACAGCAATCAGGATGCTGCGGCCAAACTGGCCTGTCATCTGTTCGGCCGGCCGGCGCATTTGCACAGCGGCCTCGTTCGGCTGTCCCGGGCGCTACGGGCTCAGGTGGTGTTCTATTCGCTTTATTTCGATCGCGGCATCCGCATTCACATCGAAGAGCCGGTCGCTGCAGACCGGGTCGGCCGCGCCATGCCGGCGATCGTCGAGCGAACCCTCCGGCGGCATGCGGATGATTGGCTGTTATGGCATTCGCACTCTTTATTTTTCATCAACGAATAAGTCAGGAATATCACTACGTATGGAAAACATCCTTCCTACGCCGGTCTTGCAGAGCGAAATCAATGAGTGCGGGCTGGCCTGTATCGCCATGCTGGCGGAAACTCAGGGCATTCGCGCACCGTTGACGGAACTGCGGGAGCGTTATCCCGCTTCGCAGCACGGCACTTCGCTGGCGACGCTGTGCGCCATTTTGGGAGAGCTGGCGCTACCGGCTTATCCGGTGGCGTTTGAGCATCAGGATCTGGCGGCGCTGCCTTTACCGGCCATTTTGCATTACGGCGCAGGCCACTATGTGTTGCTGGCGTATCGCCAGGGGGGGTACGTATGCGTAATGAATCCGGCATTGGGGCAGCAACTGCTGCCGTACGCTGCCCTGAAAGCGGAAATCAGCGGTTATGCGTTGGTGCTGGATCGCGATGAGATACCGGCTGGTGCACCGGCCCCGCGCAGCGGCCGCCGGCGCGCTTTCGCCAGCTTAAGCCTGAAGGATACCGCCGGCATCACCGGCATTTATCGCCTGGCGGCGATGACGTTTTTTATCTCGCTGACGCTGTTCATCATGCCGATGATGGTCGCCAGCGCGATCAATCAGGTGTTCGCCATGGCCGGCGAGGTCGCGTTCCCCTATGCCTACTATCTATTGGCGTTCGTGGCGTCCACGGCGTTGGCGCTGGTTGCTCGCATCTTTACCGAACGCTTCATCAAAAATTTCGTGTTGTTGCACGGCGCCGCCGGTTTTTCTCGCCTGCTGGAAAACTCGCTCAATTTCTTCAGCAAACGCGCCCCCGGCGAGATCTTCAGCCGTTTCACCAGTTGGCAGATGGCCGCCGGCCAGAAAATCGAACTGGATAACGGCCTGCGCACCGACTGGATCATTGGGGCCATCGCGCTGGCGGTGATGGGGTATCTGAGCCCGATGCTGGCACTGGTGCCGGTTGTCGGCGTGCTGCTGATGGGGGCGGTCAGCGTGTGGGCCATCTACCGCGATCGGCATTACACCCAGCAGCTGCAGGTGCGAGGCGCGGTGCAAAATGACTTCATCCTGGAAACCATCCAGGGGTTTTCGACCATCAAGTCCGCCGGCCTGGCCGGCCAGCGGCAGGAAGGGTTCGCCGAACATGCCCGCTCGCTGTTCAACTGCCTGCAGCAGCAAAAGATCTATGAGCAGATAAAGGGCAGCATTTACCAGCTGATCGGCAGTCTGGAGATGGTGTTGTTCATGCTGCTGGCGTTGCCGCTGCTCAAGGAGGGCGAGCTCAGCCTGGGGGCATTCTTCGCCTACAGCTTTCTGCGCGAAATCTTTACCTCGTACAGCAGCAAGATCTTTTTCGCCGTTTTGCAGAAAAACCAGATGCACGTCATCGATGAACGCGCGCGGGACCTGTTTCCTGCGGTATCCGTTCGGGCACCGTCTGAGGACGAAAGCGTGAGCCATTTTGACGCGCAGCTGGCGTATCGGGGGGTGACCTTCGCTTACGACGCCGGCCAACCGGTGTTGCGCGATTTGTCTCTGACGCTGGAACGGGGAGAGTGTATTGCCATTTGCGGCGGTTCCGGCGCGGGTAAAAGCACGTTGCTGAAGGTGCTCGCCTGTCTGCTGACGCCGCAGCAGGGGGCGCTGGCGCTGGATGGGCGCGTGCTGGCAAGCGCCGCCGCGCAGCGGTTGTTTTTCCTGCAAAGCCAGGAGGACATTCTGTTCAATGCCTCGGTGTTGCAGAACATCACGCTGTTCGCGCCGTCGGCGCCGGGCCAGCAACGGCAGGTGGAGCAGGCGCTGCGCAGCCTGGGGTTGGCGGACGCGGTGGCGCAGCTGCCGGGGGGCGTGAATGCCCTGGTGCGGGAGAGCCATGCCGGGCTGTCGCTGGGGCAACGCCAGCGTCTGTTGTTGGCGCGCGCCATGTACAGCCGTTGCCCGGTGTTGGTGCTGGACGAGCCGACGGCAAATCTGGATGAAAAGACCGCGGCGACGGTGATGTCGGCTCTGGTAGCGCATTGCCGTGAAAATCGTAAAACCCTGGTGACGGTCACCCATAATCCGCGGCTGTTGCCGTTGTTCGATCGGGTCTTGCGCATGTCCCAGGGGCGGTTGGTGCCTGAATTCCCCCATGACGTCAGGATGAATGATTGTGCTGCGGTGGAGTGACGAGTCCGGGAAGAGACGCTGGCGGCGAGTGGCGCTGGCGCTGGGCGTTTTGGTGGCGGTGGTTGGCGGGCTGTCGTTGCTGAATCGGTCTCCTGACATGCAACCACCGCAAACGGCGCGCGTCGAGCGCGGGGACATCGAAAAAAGCGTGTTGGCGACCGGTATTCTAAAACCGATCCGGCAGGTGAACGTTGGCGCACAGGTCAACGGGCAGTTGAAAAAACTGTATGTCAAACAGGGGGACAGGGTGACCCAGGGGCAGCTGTTGGCCGAGATAGATCCGACGCTGCAGCTTAACGAGCTGCGCAAGTCACAGGCCGAATTACGCAGCGCACAGGCACAGAAACTGGCGAGCCAGGCGCAGCTGAAGCAGTACCAGCTGGAACTGACGCGGCAAAGGGCGCTGGCGCGCGACCGCGCCGGCGTGGCCAGCGATTTGGAAAAAGCGCAGGCGCAGCGCGACGCGCAACTGGCGCAGTTGAAAGTGAACGAGTCGCAGATCGTCCAGGCCGAAGTGGCGCAGGAAACCGCCAGGGCCAATCTGGCTTTTACCCGTATTACCGCCCCTATCGACGGCGAGGTGCTGGGCATTGTCACCCAGGAAGGGCAGACCATCGTCTCGTCGCAAAGCGCGCCGACCATTTTGGTGATGGCAGACGTGGATACCATGATGGTGCACACCCGCATATCGGAAAATGACATCTTGCAGGTGAAGACGGGGCAGCCGCTGTGGTTTTACGTCGCCGCCGATTCCAGCCGCCGATATGAGGGGGCCATGGGTGCGATACAGCAGGCGCCGGCGGAGGCGCTGGAAACCGACCCGCTGGGCAGGAACTCAAGCCAGCAAACGGCGGCGGTGTATTACAACGGCGTGTTTGCCGTCGCCAACGATGAACGCCGACTGCGCACCTCGATGACGGCGCAGGTATTTATCATTACCGAACGCGCGCAGGGCGTGGTGCGGGTGCCGATCGCTGCGCTGGGCGAGGCATTGGATGAAGGGGATTACCAGGTCAAGGTGTTGGAAGGCGAGCAGACCGTGGTACGCCGAGTGCGTATCGGTACCCGCGATCGTCGCTATGCCGAAGTGCTGGAAGGACTGAGCGCAGGGGAACGGGTGCTGCTGGATCAGCAGCCTGATGCGGAGGAAGGCCATGTCAGCTAACGCCGAGCCCATTATTGCGTTGGAAAACGTCTCGCGCGAGTTTCAGGCCGGGGAGCAGAAAATTGCGGTCCTCAAGCGCGTATCCCTGAGCATTCAGCGGGGGGAATTGGTCGCTATCGTCGGCGCCTCCGGTTCTGGAAAATCGACGCTGATGAACATCATCGGCTGTCTGGACAAGCCTTCTCAGGGCAATGTGTACATCAACGGGGTGGCTATTGGGCAAGCCGACGGCGATCGCCTGGCGCAGCTTCGCAGCCGGCATATCGGCTTTATCTTCCAGCGCTATCATCTGATGCCCTATCTGACCGCCGGCGAGAATGTGGCGATCCCGGCGTTGTATACCGCCATGCCGGCCGCAGAGCGCCGCCAGCGGGCAGCGTATTTGTTGGCTCGGCTCGGGTTGGCGCAGCGCGGCGGTCATCGCCCGGCGCAGCTTTCCGGTGGGCAACAGCAGCGGGTCAGTATTGCCCGTGCCCTGATGAACGGTGCGGAAATCATTTTGGCCGATGAACCGACCGGCGCGCTGGATAGCGCCAGCGGTCAGGCGTTGATGGCCATTTTGCACGAGCTGAACGCGGTCGGGCACACCGTCGTTATCGTGACGCACGATCGGCGGATCGCCGAGCAGGCACGGCGGATCATTGAGATCGGCGACGGCGAGATCGTGGCGGATCGTCGCCATGAGGCCTCCCGACAGCCTGCTACGTTCGAACGGCCGCTATCGCCGGTAGCCCCCCTGAAGCGCATGGCACCGGGTGTGGCGCTGAAAGAGGCTGTCGGTATGGCCTGGCGAGCATTGCTGGGGCATCGGGTCCGGGCCGTGTTGTCGATGCTCGGCATCATTATCGGCATTGCGGCGGTGGTCTCCGCCATCGCCATCGGGGAGGGCACACGGCGTAATATTCTCAAGGAAATCAGCCAGCTTGGCACCAGCACGTTGGAGATTCGCCCTGGCCTCGGGTGGGAAAAATCGCGCCCTGATTTCGCGCGTTCGCTGAGCGCGCGCGATGCTGCATTGTTGGCGGCGCTGCCTTACGTCGACAGCGTCTCGCCGGTGATCGGCACCCAACTGCTGGCCGTTCGCGAAGGCAAACAGGTGCCACTCGCCGTGATGGGCGTCGGCGAAGGGTATTTCCGCACGCAGGGCATTCGCCTGCTTTCCGGCGGCCTGTTAACCGCGCAGGATCTGAGTGAGCGTGCACCGGTAGCGGTGATTGATCCCTTGTTAAAGCAGGCGCTGTTTTCTTCCCGGCTAGACCCGGTAGGCGCGGTATTGCTGATAGCGGGCGTGCCTTATCGGGTGATTGGCGTCGCGCAGCGTCGCGGCGCTCAATACGCCGGCTCTCAACCGCTTGCCTGGCTGCCCTATACCTCCCTCACCGGCCGCATCGCCGGCGATATGCCGCTGGAATCCATTGTGATGCGAGTGAATGAAAAACTGACGCTGGAAGAGGCGGGGCGGGATGCGACCCGGCGTTTGATCGTAGAACACGGGCGGCGGGATTTCTTCACCCTGACCGACGATCAGCTGATGCAATCCATTCAGCGCGCCTCAGACTCCATGCAGCTGCTGATTACCGCGATTGCCGCCATCTCGCTGCTGGTGGGCGGTGTGGGGGTAATGAACATCATGCTGGTTTCGGTGACGGAACGGACCCATGAGATCGGCATTCGATTGGCGGTGGGCGCTGCTGAGAGAGACATTATGCGGCAGTTTCTGATCGAGGCGGTGGTGATCTGCAGCCTGGGGGGCGTGTTGGGGATCGCCTGCGCCGCGTTGGTTAAAGGGGCTCTGAGCGGATTGGCGCCGCAGGTGACGATGATCTTTACCTGGCCGCCGCTGTTGCTGGCCTGCGGATTCTCGGCGTTGATCGGTGTCGGGTTCGGGTTCTTTCCCGCCCGCACCGCCGCGCGCCTGCAGCCGGTGGAGGCGCTGGCGCGAGAATGAGCCGACTTTGGGTTTGTGGGCTGGTGATGCTGTCGCTGAGCGCCTGCGGATGGCAGCCGATCGACGCCACGGCGCCACCGTCGTTGCCGCCGCAGTGGCGCGTGGTCGATGAGCGCTCCGGTTCACTGCGCGCGGGCATCGCCTGGTGGGAAAACTTCAACGATCCGCAACTGTCGGCGCTGATCGACGGCGTGCTGATTGCGAATCAGGATCTGGCGCTGGCCGGATTGCAGTGGCGTGAGGCCATGTTGGAGGCCGGATTAGCGCAGGGCAATTTGACGCCGGATCTGGCCGCCAGCCTGAGTGGCCGCAATACCCGAGCGCTGCGGGGCACGACTACGCCGCAGGAAAGCTACCGTGCAGGGCTTTCTCTGAGCTATGAACTGGATTTATGGGGCAAGCTGGCGCGCATTCGCGAACAGGCAGAATGGCAGGCCGTCGCCTCGGCGTTGGACCGGCGCAATACCGCGTTGACCTTGATAGGGGCTACCGCGCGCGGGTATTGGCAGATTGCCGATTTGAATCAGCAAGTTATCCATCAGCAACGGATGGTGACGATCGCGCGTGAAACTTTGCGGCTGGTGGCGGCACGTCACACCGCGGGCGATGTTGGCCGATTCGAGCTGTTGCAGGCGGAACAGAACCTGTTGGCGAGAGAGAATCAGCTGCATGAGCTGGAGCGGCAGCGGGAAGACGCGCGTAACTCGCTGGCGTTATTGTTTGGGCGATCGCCGCTGCTGCGCTATAGCGAACGGCGTTCGTTGCCGCTTGAAGAGGTGGCTATCGCGCAGCGCCTGCCGGCGGCGGTGATTGCACGCAGGCCGGATGTTCAGGCGGCAGAGCGCCGCCTGAGAGCGGCGCTGGCCGGTGCCGAGGCGGCCAGGTTGAGTTTTTATCCGACGCTGAGCCTGGAAGCCGGGTTGGATGCCGGCAGTGGGCTTTTCCGCCGGTGGTTCAGTGAACCTTCGCGTTCGCTGGGGGCCACGTTGACGCTGCCGTTTATCGAATGGCGCAAGATGCGCTTGTCCAGTGACAAAGCGGCGTTGCAGGCGCAGCGGGCGGAGATTCAATTTCGCGATGCGGTCTACCGCGCGCTGGCCGATGTGGACAACGCCATGCGACAACGCCTGGAAGCACAGCGGCAAATCGGCAACCAGCGGCGGCATCTGGCGATGAGCCGGCAAGCCGTGGCGTTGGCGCGGCATCAATATCAGGCCGGTTCCGTCGCGCTGCAAACGCTGCTGGATGCGCAAGAGGCGGTGTTGACCAGCGAAAATTCGCTGTCGGCGCTGCAATACCGCTACCTGAACGCCACGATGCAGCTCTGGCTGGCGCTGGGCGGCAACGAGGCTTTCGCATCGGGGCAAGGAGAATAAGCATGGAGAAAATAAGACGAGTGGTGGTCACCGGTTACGGTGCCGTCACCGCGCTGGGCGGCAACGCGCAGCAAAACTGGCAGGCTATCATGGCCAGCCGCCTGGCCTATCGCTATCACGATAAATCGGCGGCAGGGATCCACGCGCGCTTTTTTGCTTTGCTGGAGTCTGAACCGCCGCTGGAGGGCGTTGCTGCGCGGGTAAGTCGCCGGCTACCCAGATTCGCCAGGTTGGCGCTTGCCGCCGCCGCAGAGGCGATCGAAATGGCGTTTTCATCCTCTTACAGGGGGCCTGCGCACTTTTATTCGTCGTTGGAGTGCGGGGCGATTATCGGCAGCGGCTGGGGAGGGCAGGATGAGATCATGCAAAACAATGCGGACTATCTGCAATCCGGATTGGGGCAGTTGTTTGGCTGTTTTCACGCGATGCCCAATATCGCGACCGCCATATGCGGCCAGCATTGGCTGCTACGGGGTTATCAAGGCTCGCCGGCGGCGGCCTGTGCGACTGGCGGCATCGCGATTGGCGATGCGTTTGAAGTGATTCGCAGCGGCCGCGCCGCAATGATGCTGGCTGGCGCGTCGGAATCGCTGAGCGGCAACGGTGCGATCTGGAATATGGATGCGTTGCGTTTGTTGAGCCGGGAGCAGAAAGATATCACCAAAGCCAGCTGCCCGTTCAGCCGGGATCGCAACGGTTTCGTCCTGGCGGAGGGGGCCGCCGTGTTATGCCTTGAGGAACGGGAAGCGGCTTTAGCGCGTGGTGCGACGATCCTGGGGGAGATCAAAGGGTACGGCAATTTTTCAGACGCTTTCGATCTTACCGCCCCGGCGGAGGATCAGCAGGCGAAAGTGAAAACCATACGACGGGCTTTAGAGCAGGCGAAGCTCGACAGTCATAAAATCGACTATATCAATGCGCATGGCACCTCTACGCTGCAAAACGATGTGAGCGAAACCGAGGCGATCAAGGCGGCTCTGGGGCGCGATGCTTACCGCACGCCGATTTCCAGCACGAAATCCTATACTGGGCACCTGCTTGGCGCATCCGGCAGTTTTGAGGCCATCGTCTGCCTGCAAGCGTTACAGCAACAAATGATGCCGGCAACCTGCCATTTGCACGAGACCGATCCCGAATGCGATCTTGATTATATTCGCGAGGGGCATCGGCATGGCCGTCTGCGTAATGTCATGAGCCTCAGCTTCGGTTTCGGCGGCGCCAATGCGGCGCTGGTATTTGGTTATCACAATGAATAGCGATAGGGCCTATGGAAAAGTATCATCGGTTATATGAGACGATTTGCGGCATGTTGTACGAAGCCAGAGGGCTGGAGAGAACGCAGCTGTCGGCAGATATGCCGCTACAACAGCTTGGGCTGGACAGCCTGGATTATATGGAGCTGATGCTGGTGGTTCGGCGAGAATTCGGCATTACGCTCACTGCGGAAATGCTTATCGAACACCCTGAGTTGACGCTCGGTGAATTGTGCCACGTGATAATCCGTCAATAATTTCATCCCCCCAGGCGATCGCTTGTTGAGGTCAGGCCTGGGTTTTTTTCGTCTGTTGTGACTGCCATTTCATCTCTTACCCTTCCAGTTTCACTCTGTTATCGATATCCATAATTATTAATGCTTATCCGTCAGGTTAATATGAACCCGTGATGGCGGTTTTTCATTCTCATTTTGGCGGTGTTATTAATGGCGAGTGTTAATGACATGGCAATATTTTTTAGGAATATTCTTTGTTTTGCCGGTTAATTTATCAATCTTACGCCACATCGTGCCAGGCAGTGATAACGCAAGCTAAAGCAAACAGGAAGCCGTGTGGTGATAATGCCGGGAATCTGCGGAACCCATTCGCAAGAGCGACTCACAAGGGTGGTTGATGCCCGTGATAATAACGCCTGTCGCGCTGTTCGCATTCGGCAAATCCGCTATACTCCGCGCTGGATGCAGGAACCTATCCATAAGCCAGGGGCTACCCTGAGTGTCCATTGTGGTGACGTAAAAGGAAAATGACAGCCACATTTTTCCGAGCAAAGTAATGAGGTTGTATGTCTAATCGTAAACATCTGACGCCTTCCGAAGTGGAGAGACTGCTTGAGGTCACGCTGCAGGGAAAGAATCCAGAACGCGATTATTGTTTGATTTATATGTGTTTTATTCATGGGTGTCGCGCCAGCGAAATAGGGGGGTGGCGCTTATCGGATATCGATCTGGAAGGCGGTAATATCTATGTACATCGGTTGAAAAATGGCTTTTCCACCGTCCATCCGCTCTATCTGCGCGAAAGACAATGTCTGCGGCGCTGGTTGGATAAGCGTCAACGGCACCGCTGGGCCGATCAAGAGTGGCTGTTCCTGTCCAACCGCGGTGGCCGTCTGTCGCGCCAACGTATTTACGGGTTGATTCGCCATTACAGCAAGGTGGCCAAATTGGAGGTCAACGCTCATCCACATATGCTGCGGCATGGCTGCGGATTTGCATTGGCGGACCGCGGTATCGACACCCGTTTAATTCAGGATTACCTCGGGCACCGAAATATCCAGAATACGGTGATTTATACCGCCAGCAATGCACAGCGCTTTAAGGAAATTTGGTAAGTGTGATTTAAGTTAATAACGATAAGGAGTCACTTTGAACTAAACTGAAACATACTGTAAGGACGCGTAAAAACAATGTCAATATTCCCATGCCCTCTTTCCTGCTTAAAGCTTAATTCTTTTTGAAAACAGTGTGTTGTGATTTTTTCTCGTATCCCCTACCTCCTCTTAATCTAAGCAAAATCCTAATCAAAAATCCGCGGATTTAAATCATTGAGTTTACGTCTTGGTTTTTTAGTCTGATTTAATATCACTTTGTTACTCAGCTGGTTTTAAATCCTGTTAAATGGGTTTTTATTGGTTTTAAAAACCAAAGGAGTCACTTTAGTTCAAAATGAATCGTTTGGGTGAATAAGCCCGAAGCCATTAATCAGTCTGGCTACGGCCCTTCACATTCATGGAACTAAATAAAAGGAATGACATTAAGGATATGTCGGAAATAAACCCATGCATATTTTGCATAATTTTAAGGAAAGTAGGATGAAAAAGAATCTGTTGGCTGTAGCTGTATTGACCGCGTCCGCATTTATCCCCTCTGCATTTGCTGCTGACGGCGCGCTGAATATCACTGGCACCATTACCGATCAGTCTTGCACCGTCGATCCGGACTCCCAGAACAAGCAGGTCGCTCTGGGTAAGATCGCTAAAGACGCATTCACCCTGTCTAAAACCGCCGGCGCCAAAGCCTTCAACCTGGTGCTGAAAAACTGCCCGGCCACCGTCACCGGCGCCACCGTGCGTTTTGACGGCACTCAGGTGCAGGGGCAGTCCGGGCTGTTGCAACTGACCGGTGCCGGCAGTGCCGGGGTCGCGGGCGGTATTGGCGTACAGCTGCTGGACGACGGCAGCAACGTGCTCAATATCGGCAACGATTCCCGCGTCTATACGCTGGCAGAGAACAAAGACAACGTTCTGGGCTTTGTCGCGCGCTATTTCGCTTATGACGACGTTTCCGTCGGTAGCGCCAACGCTACGGCCAACTTCACCATCGTTTATCAGTAAGGCTATGCCGTCACGGCGGCGAAACAGTTAGAAAAATGAGCCAGAGGGCGTGTTCTCTGGCTCTTGTTCATCGGTGATGGGAACGGGAAGAAAGAGATGAAAGCTGGATACTTTGCGCTGACGGCGGCGTTGTTGATGACGCTTTGGGCTCCGGTACAGGCCGGCGTGGTAGTGGGTGGGACGCGCCTCATCTATGACGGCGGTAAAAAAGAGTCTGCTCTGAATATCAACAATCCGGATGCGGTGCCTTATCTGATCCAATCCTGGGTCGATGCGCAAGAGGGCGATAGCGCGAAAGCACCTTTTATTATCACGCCGCCGCTATTTCGCTTAGACGGGGGCCAAAATAACCTGCTGCGCGTGGTACGTGCGGGCGGCAATTTACCGACGGACAGAGAGTCGCTGTATTGGCTGAATGTGAAGGCTATTCCTTCGGTGGAAAAGAAAGAGAACACGCTGCAAATTGCGATCAAGACCCGCATCAAGCTGATTTATCGCCCGCAGGGGCTCGTCGGCAATCTGGAAGAGGCGGCCGGTAAAGTGACGTGGCGGCGCAGCGGCGATCGTTTGCAGGTGACCAACCCTTCTCCCTACTACCTCACCTTTTTCAATTTGAAGCTGAATGGCCGCGCCATTACCGGCAACACCATGGTGGCGCCGCAGGCGAGCGCCAGTTTCCCGTTGCCGACGGCAAGTGGCGCAGGTGGCAGCCTGAGCTGGCAAATCATCAACGACTATGGCGGCACCGGCCAGACCTTCACCAGCACGTTATAACCGGGCCGCGGTGCGTGTTTTTTTGCTCTGGGATAACGCTGGAGCAGGCGTTCGGCTTACCTGATTCTTCGTCGGGCCGAGCCAATCGGGACAGGGAGTTAAAAGGATGAATAACCCGAATTGCATTGGTTTACCAGGGGCGCGATCGGTTCTGGCCGGCCTGATATCTTGCCAAATGGCGCTGCTGAGCTCGATCGGCACGGCTCATGCGCGCGATTATTTCAACCCGGCGCTGCTGGAAATTGATAATCCGGCGCTGCGCGGCGCCGATCTCTCGGTGTTTGAGGAGAACAGCAGCCAGGCGCCCGGGAACTACCGGGTCGATCTTTACCTTAACGGCGAACAGATCGACAGCCTTGACGTCGAGTTTCGGCTTATGCCGGGAGCCGACGGGAAGCAAGCGCTGCAGCCTTGTTTCAGCACGGAAAAATTGGCGGAACTGGGCGTGAGGGTGGCCATGTTTCCGGCGATGGTGCCCGGGGATAGCTGCGTCAACCTGGCACAGACCATTCCACAGGCCTCTGCGGTATTCCTGTTCAATCAGCTGAGGCTGAATTTGAGCATCCCGCAAGCGGCACTGCGCTTGAATGCGCGCGACTACGTTTCCCCGGATAAATGGGACTCCGGCATACCGGCGCTGTTGGTCAATTACAACTTCAGCGGCGCCAATAACCAGATGCGCGACAGCGAACGGCAAAACAACAATAACTATTACCTCAATCTGCGCTCGGGCATCAACTGGGGCGCCTGGCGCCTGCGTAACTATTCGATCTGGAACCATTACACCGGCGGTTCTTCTTCCTGGCGCTCAATCAACACCTACCTGCAGCGCGATATCGTTGCGTTGCAAAGCCGCCTGACCCTGGGGGACAGCACAACGCCCAGCGATGTGTTCGATAGCGTGCAGTTCCGTGGGGGGCAATTGGCCTCTGAGGACGACATCCTGCCGGACAGCATGAAAGGGTACTCGCCGGTGGTGCGCGGGATCGCGCGTACTAATGCGCAAATCGTAATCCGGCAAAACGGCTATGTGATTTATCAAAGCTATGTGCCGCCGGGGGCATTTGAAATTACCGATCTGTATCCCACGGGCGGCAGCGGCGACTTGAATGTGAACGTGCGTGAGGCTGACGGCCAGGAGCAGCATTTTGTGGTGCCGTACGCCGTGGTGCCGGTATTGCAGCGCGAAGGGCGTTTTAAATACAGCCTGACCAGCGGGAAATACCGTTCATACGGCGGTGGCGTTGATGAACGCCCGTTCAGCCAGGCGACCGGGATCTACGGTCTTCCGTGGGGGGCCACGCTGTATGGCGGCGTGCAGGCGGCCAGTAAGTATCAGTCCCTGGCGCTGGGTTGGGGGCAGAACCTGGGGGCGGTGGGCGCGCTGTCTGCCGATGTCACCCAGGCCTGGACCAAGCAGGAAACCCGGCCGAAGGAGCAGGGGCAGTCATGGCGTTTGCGTTACGGCAAGAACTTCATTGAAACCGGCACCAACTTTAGTCTGGCCAGCTACCGCTATTCCACGCGCGGTTTTTATAACCTGCAAGAGGCGCTGGAGAGCTACGGCGGCAACAGCGCTATCTATAACGATCACAAGAAGAGTCGCGCCGAGCTGACGATGAGCCAAAGCCTGTGGGAGCAGGGGGGAACGTTGTCGCTCAGCTTGTTTAACGAAGACTACTGGGACGATAACCGCCGTTCGCAGTCTGTCAGCCTCAGCTACAACAACAGCTGGGAGGCCGTCAGTTACGGGCTGAATTACACCTTCAACCAGAACGGCTACGACAGTAACGGCAATCGCAGCAGTATTCGTGACCATATCGTAGCGTTCAACGTCAGCGTACCGCTCAGCAAATGGCTGCCGGGCAGCTATGCCACCTACAGCATGAACGCCAGCCGCAATGGCGCTACCAGCAATAACCTTGGGTTGAGCGGTACCGCCTTGCCGGGCAATAACCTCAACTACAGCATCAACCAGGGCTATACCGGCAGGGGCGTGGGGGCGAACGGCAATATTCAGGCAGACTACAAAGGCGCCCTCGCCGAGTGGAACCTGGGGTATGGCTACGATCGCCATCGCCGGCAGGTGAACTACGGCGTACAGGGTGGCGTTCTGGTGCACCAAAACGGCGTCACGCTGTCGCAGCCGCTGGGCGATACGGTGGCGTTGGTGCAGGCGCCCGGCGCGTCAGGGGTGGATGTCCTGAACCAAACCGGGGTGAGCACCGATTGGCGCGGCTATGCGGTCGTGCCTTACCTGACGCCTTACCGGCGCAATATCGTCGGATTGGACGGTGAATCTTTTGCTGAAGATGTCGACATGACGCTGAGCAGCCAAACGGTGATCCCAACCCGCGGCGCCGTGGTGCGTGCCCGCTTCAATCCGGACGTCGGTGCCCGCGTGTTGCTGACCTTGCTGACGCGCAGCGGTGACCCGGTGCCGTTCGGCGCCACCGTCAGCAATCTCAACAGCCCCTCTGACAATGCCGGCATCGTCGGCGACGGTGGCCAGGTTTATCTGGCCGGCCTGGCGGAGAGTGGGCAGCTGCGGGTGAAGTGGGGCAATGACGCGGCTCAGCAATGTCAGGTCAACTATCAATTGGCTAATCAGCTCGAGAGCGGTGGGATTCGTCTCGTTAACGGGCAGTGTTTATAAGGTACATATGATGGCGACAGGAATATCGATTCAACGAGGGATCATCGTCGGCGGGCTATTGGCGTGCGCAACGTTCAGCGCACCACAAGTACAGGCGGCTTTCGGGCAGTGTGCTCCTATTTCGGGGACTCATGGGTTTTCATTCCTCTTTTCCCCGGTTTTAACCGACCCGTCGCAAAACGTGGTGGGGCGGATTATTAAGAATGCTGACGGCGGCAACTGGAATTTGCCCGGTTCTTATCGGGTGAAGTGCGAATGCCAGACGCGTACGGCGTCTTATGTCACCGCCAAAATGCTGCTGAGCGAGCCGGTATTCAGCAGCGGGGGGTTAACGTATTACGCGTTGAATGAATACCTGGGGGTCGCGAGCGAAGTTTTCGTGGCGGGATATCGCAATGAGTTTATTGCCGCACCGTTCACCAATGAGTCTAACTTTAAGACCGATATGGATGGCGATGACGAATCCTGTGCCAGCACGCCCTACAACAGCGGCGCTCGCGGGCGAATTCATCTGTATTTCCGCCGCCCTTTCGTTGGCGTGACCACAATCCCCAGCACCCGCCTGGTGGACACCTATGTCTCGGTGGCGAGTGGCGTGAAAAGCGATGTGCCGGTCTCCACGATATCAATGAGTGGCACCGTCACCGTGCCGCAGAGTTGTGTTATCGATCCGCAAGTGGTTACGGTCAATTTTGGCGACATCTTGACCTCGAATATCCAAACCAAGGGCGCGATGCCGCCCCGTTTTACTCCAGAAGAGAGAACGCTGACGCTGGCCTGTCGCAATATTTCCGCCGGCGTCAAGGTCAGCCTGTCATTCCGCGGCGAGGCTGACGGCAGCATGCCTGAGGCGCTGAAAACCAGCAATCGCGACATTGGCGTGATGATTAAGGATATGCAGGGCAATGTGATTCGGCCTCAGAGCGGGCGCTTGCCAATCGATAACTTCCAATATCCCAATCAGAGTGGCAGTTCACGGATCAGCATCTATCCGATCAACACCACCGGCCAGCTCCCTGCCGTCGGGCAGTTCAATGCAACGGCGACCATTCAGGCAGAAATTCAATAAACGGATATTTCAACGGTAGCGGGCCGTGCCCGGCGTTTAACGAGAAGGAATAAAGTATGGGGAAGGTTATTAGCGGTATCAGCTGCAAATTGGCGCTGGCTGGCCTGTTGCTCTTGGCCATGCCGACAGCGCAAGCCACATCAAAACTCGTCATTACCGGCAACATCAAAGCGGCGCCCTGCGAAATCGACGGCGCAAACGGCTCGATTTCGGTCAATCTGGGGGATGACATTTCCGCCGCCGTCCTGGCGACCTCCGGGGCCTCCAGCCCTTGGGTGGAGTTCCCTTTGACGCTAAAAAACTGTCCGAGTACCACCACGTCAGTTGTCGCGACCTTCAGCGGGACGGCCGCTGAGGAAAGCACCAGCTTATATAAAAGCACCGGCGGTTCTCGTCGGGTCCAAATTGAATTGCAAAACAACCAGGGAGCGAACCTGGGCAATGGCAAGAGCATGACCCAGTCAGTTAATCAGGCGACGCATGAAGCCAAATTCAATTTGCGGGCGCGGGCATACAGCACCAATGGCGGTTCTACGCCTGGCTCGATAGAGGGTGTCCTGCAGGTCACTTTTGTCTATCAGTAGACAAAAAGACCGTCCTAAGTGGAATGCTAACGACAGATTTAAGGTGATGATATGAATAGTAATTATCCATCAAGAGCGACTTTGGCGGCCGGTAAGGCAACGACGGGGGCCGTGGCCATCATGGAGCCCTGCCTCATCACGGCGTTGGGGATGAGAAATCGCTTGATTGAGTCCTGCGGCCTGCAGCCCGACAACGTTCGGCAGGTGACTAACCTGGTGGCATTGAGAACCTTATTCACTCAGCATGTGCACCGCTTATTGGTGATGGATTTGTGCGGTAAATCAGAGTCGGTATTGGACGGTTTCCGGTTGATCGCTGAAGTCCGCGAAAACTCGCCGGACACCGCGATAGTCATTTGCACGGCGCTGGATGAACCCAGACTGCTGCGGCAACTGATCGCCTCCGGCATCAGCGGCCTGATGTTGAAGCAGGAGCCGGCCATTGCGTTGACTCACTGCGTCCAACAGGTTTTGACGGGCTGCAGCAGTTTCAGCCATCGGGTGCGTCAACGTCAGTTGCATGAAGCGACGGCTGACAAGCCCCTGACGGCGAAGGAGTTGGATGTGCTGACCCAGCTGTTTTCCGGTAAAAGCGTAACCAACGTGGCGTTAACGATGTGCCGTGATATACGCACCGTCAGCACCCATAAACGCAATGCGATGTTGAAGTTGGGATTTCACAGCGATGGGGAATTGTACCTTCAGGGGAAATGGATGGCTGCGCAAGGTTCATCCTTTGTTCGCTAGGCATGCGCGAAATGCCTTTCGGCTAAGCAAGCACAGGAGCAGATTATGCATTTATGGCGTCAGCAACCGCTGAACATAGCGATAATGGACAGATGTCCATTAACGTTGGAAGGGTTGGCGAGTTTTTTAAAAACGCTGCCAACCCAGGCAAAAGTCGTCGTAAAGGAAACCAGCGTCCGCGCGGTGGCGGACAGCGTGGTCTATCAGCAGGCCGACGTGCTGATTACCGAAATGGACGGCGAAGATGAGACCGTGGCTCAGGGCAGAGAAACATTGCTGGCTCTGAGCACGCAGCTGCCCGACTTGCGGGTAATCGTCTATACCTGCTGCCAGAATGCAGAAGAGTTAGGGCGCCTGTTGAACCAGCCTAATGTCAGCATCGTTGCCAGAGATGACGCTTTGCCGCTGGTGGCGGAGTTTTTTAATCGCGTGTTGCTGGGGGAACGTGTGTTGAGTCCGCAGATTGGGGCTTTTCTGGCGCCTTCCGTGAGTGGAGAGGAGGTTAGCACGCGAAAGTTGACCCGCTGTGAGAGCGACGTTTTGGCCTTTTTGTTTAACGGTATGAGCCTGCGGCAAATCGCCGAGTTGCAACGCCGCAGCATCAAGACGATCAGCGCGCATAAATGCAGCGCCATGCGTAAACTGCAGGTAAAGAATGACAGCGAACTGTTTTCTTTGCACGGCAATATTACGCGGCAATTGGGGGGGAAATGGTCAAAGGGGACCTAGCCTTTAATGAAAGGGTATGGCGTTATGATTTATCGGCAGGTTTACCGCTAGCATAACCAGTGCGGCGTGCCCCTGGGCGCTGAGGCATGAAAAGCAGCTCGGCGTTAAAGTCGTGCTGGAGTAGGCCGTTGATGACGTGCCGGGCTGCATCTTCCCATCTGATGTTTGTACCAAACTCGATGCGCTGTTTAGCAAAGGACGAGGTCCCGCGTAGTTATTCTCATTGTGAGATTAAATGCTGATTGCGCGGAATCGTTCTACGTTGGTCGCGGTGTAGATCACCGTATTCTGGATATTTTTGTGTCCTAAATAATCTTGAATCAAACGCGTATCGATCCCCTTATCCGCAAGGGCGTAGCCGCAGGAGTGTCGCAACATGTGAGGATGGACCTGAACGCTAATACCGGCCATTTCGCCATACATTCTCATTAATCGATACAGCTGCTGACGTGATATTTGTCCGCCGTGGCGCGACAGGAATAACCATGGAGCTTCTGCGTCAGGATAGCTCGTCCGCTGGGCCAACCAATGTAACAGCGCCTGCCGTTCTCGCGGTTGGATCGGATGCTGAACGGAAAACCCGTTTTTCAGCCGGGATATATGGATCCGATTGGAGGTAAGATCAATATCCTCCAGGCGTAAAGCACGCAGTTCGCTAACCCGCAAACCGTGAATAAAGCACATTAATAGTAGACAACGATCTCGAATGCTATTTTTCCCCTCATGCACGGCAGCAATCAGCTGCTCAATTTCAACCTGACTGAGAAATTTCCTTTTTTTCATTTTTCTTTCCTGCGTCTTTGATGTTGGCGATTTCTATCATGAAGTTTTATTAAAGCATTGGAGCATAATGGGCGGCAAAGGAAATAAATAATTTCATTTTTTAATAGAAGGTTTTTTTATCTTTTCTATTTTTTCATTTTTCAAGTGAATATATTTTGTATTTTATATGGTTATTTTATTTGTTTCATGAGGCTATTTAATTAGCGAATATTTAGCATCTCTGTAAGAGCCCCATGGAGAGTTTTCATCCGTCAGACAGCCATGAGATACCCTCTCTCTGATCGGTGCTTGATAAATTGTGATGAGAATTCGTCTTGATCTCATTCTCGCGCCGCTTACAATGCCTGCCAGATCGCGACTTCAGAGGTTTTTTCATGGAACTGCTACGGGTGGTTTATCACCAGTACCGTTGGCCATTTCTGGCTGTCATGGCGCTGACCCTGGCCAGCGCCGGTTTAGGCATCGGTATCATTGCATTTATCAATCAATACCTGATGGAGGCCGGCGGCAATGCATTGGCCGTGCTGCCGATGTTTCTCGCCCTGCTGGCATTGCTGATGGCGGTCACGCTGGGCTCGCAATTGGCGCTGACGACATTGGGCCATTACTTCGTCTATCGCCTGCGTGGGCAGCTGGTGAAGCGCATTTTGGATACCGATATCGAACGCCTCGAACAATTGGGTAGCGCCTCATTGTTGGCCAGCCTGTCCAGCGATATTCGCAATATTACCGTCGCCTTCGTGCGCTTGCCTGAACTGGTTCAAGGGGTGATTTTAACCCTGGGGGCGGCGGCCTATCTGGGGTGGCTATCACCGAAAATGCTGGCGGTCACGGCAGTCTGGGTGGCGGTGACCGTCGTGGGCAGCGGCTGCCTGGTGTCACGGGTTTATCGTCATATGGCCAGTTTGCGTGAGTCGGAGGAGCGTCTCTATCATCGTTATGAGTCGGTGATTGACGGTCGTAAGGAGCTGACGTTGAACCGCAAGCGGGCGCAGGCGCTGTACGAACAGGCCTATCAGCCCGATGCGCAAGCTTATCGCTACCATATCATTCGCGCCGACACCTTCCATCTGAGCGCGCTCAACTGGTCAAATATCATGATGTTGGGCGCGATTGGGCTGGTGTTCTTTATGGCCAACAGTCTGGGATGGGCAGACTCAGCGGTGGCCGCTACCTATTCACTGACGCTGCTGTTCTTGCGCACGCCATTACTGCAGGCGGTCGGGGCGTTTCCGACGCTGGTCAGCGCCGAAGTGGCCTTTAACAAGCTGAAGACGCTGCGCCTGGCCGAGTATCAAGCGGCGTTTCCTGCCGCCGTTGGCCGTTCCTGGCAGACGCTGGAGCTACGCGACGTGGTTTTTCACTATGCGGATACCGAACAGCAGCCCGGTTTTGCCGTCGGGCCGCTCAATCTGACGCTGCGCCGTGGTGAGTTGGTCTTTCTGATCGGCGGCAACGGCAGCGGCAAGTCAACGCTGGCGATGTTGTTGACCGGGTTGTACCAACCGGTGAGCGGGCACATCGTTCTGGATGGCGTCGCACAGACCGCGGCGGATATGCCGGACTACCGTCGGCTGTTTTCGGCGATTTTCACCGATTTTCATCAGTTCGATCGCTTGCAGGGGCCGGAAGGTGGTGAACCCGATGCGGAATTGGTCGCCGGCTGGCTCGAGCGGTTGAATATGAAAAGCAAACTGCAGTTCGACGGCACCAGGGTGACCAACCCGCAGCTGTCGCAGGGGCAGCGTAAACGCCTGGCTCTGCTGTTGGCGGTGGCAGAGCAGCGCGATATTCTGCTGTTGGATGAATGGGCCGCAGATCAGGATCCGCAGTTCCGGCGGATTTTCTATCGCGAGCTGTTGCCTGAATTGCGCGCGCTGGGCAAAACGGTGTTTGCCATCAGCCATGACGATCACTACTTTGAACACGCCGATCGGCTGCTTGAGATGCGCTCAGGCCATTTACGCGAGTTGACCGGCATTGAGCGTGAACACGCCAGCCGGGATTCCGTCAGTAGAATCGGTTAACTCACGCCGGCCCGGGCGAGACTAAAACGGGCCGGTGCTCCCCCGCAGGATTTCAGTACGTCGCTTCATTTTCTCTCCCCCCTTCAGCGCGGTCTGTTGCCGATTTGCCTTATGACCAGTCAAATAATTGACTGCTGAATTATTTACCAGTGGTTTAATTTTGACCTCTCAAGGTGTGGCACACTGCACATTCGTTCGCCTATCAATACAAGTTAACGGCTGCCGATAACAAGGGTATCCACGGTGCCGTCCTTACTGAGGCTGCAGTGCAGGTCTATGGGTAGCAGCAGTTTTTTAAAATGCCATAGGAAAAAACGACTTTATCGATCGTTAAAATAGATCAATAATCTCAATTTGAATGGTTTAATCTATTGGTTGAGGGCGCTGTGGTGAGCAAGGATGGATCAGATATCAAACGTAAAGCATGGCTGTGCGTATTTATCGGGAGTGGGCTGTTTTGGCTACTCATCGGCGCCGTGATTTATTGGTTACTGAATTAAGTAGGTTAAGCAGGAAGGCGACTTGTGAACAAAAAGCAGGCTAAAAACCGTGAGGGCGCACAGCGTCGTGCGCAGTCCAAAATTCCGCCTTCGTGGGTGTTGAGCGATGAGCAACGCGCCTTCATTGAAGACTTGTGGCAGGATAGCGCGCCTGAGCCGGCACGGCCCATCGCCCAACGGCGCTAGCTGATCACGCGGCTGCGGCCGGCCAGCGCGCCGAACAGCATTTGCAAAACGGTCAGGCACAGCAGGACGATCAGCGGCAAACGCCAGCCATCCGTCAGATCGTGCAGCAGGCCGAACAACGTGGGCCCCAGCGCCGCCAACAAATAGCCGACGGATTGCGCCATACCCGACAGCAGCGTCGCCTGATGATGATGCTGACTGCGTAAGCCAAAAAACGACAGTGCCAGCACCAGCGAACTCCCCGCCCCCAACCCGGCAAACGTCAGCCACACCAGTGAACTGGCGGGTTGCACCAATAATCCTCCGACGCCGATAAAGATCAGCAGGGAACTGCCCAGCGCGATTGCCCGCTGATCGCGCGCCCGCGGCAAAATCACCACCATGACAAAGTTGGCGACGATCGCGACCACCTGGTAAACGAACAGCTCGAATCCTGCCTGCTGGGCGGAAGTGCCGTGGCTGGCGGCAAAGGCGCTGAACCAACCGATGATGGTGTAGAAGGCGATCGATTGCAGCCCCATGAACATCGCCACTTGCCAGCCCAGCGCGCTGCCCCAGGGAGAACGATAGCGCTGTGGCTCCGTCGGCTTCGGTTCTTTGGTGGCGGGAGTGGCCAAGCGCCGTAGCTGCGGCAGCCACACCAGCAGCGCCAGCAAGGCGGGCAAACCCCAGAACAGCAAAGAGAACCGCCAGCCGAGGTCGGCCAGGGCAGCCAGCGGCACCGCCAGACCGGAGGCGATGGCGGCAACCAGTGACATCACCGCCGCATAGGCGGCGATCATCGCGGCGGCCCGATGCGGGAAATCTCTTTTCACCAGCGTCGGCAGCACCACGTTGGCGAAGGCAATGGCGGCGCCGATCAGGATGCTGCCCGGCCAGAGCATGGCGTCTTGCGGCAGGGAACGTAGCGCGATGCCGCAGACCAGCAGCGCGAGGGCGAGGCCCAGGGTGCGCTCGATGCCGATGCGTTTCGCCAGCGCCGGAGTCAATGGCGAGAGAACGGCGAACAGGATCAGCGGCAACGAGTTGATCAGGCCGGCGGCGGTGGCGGACAACGCCAGCTGTTGCTGGATCTGCTCCAACAGTGGGCCGACGCTGGTCAGGGCGGCGCGCAGGTTGGCCGCGATCAGCATAATGCCGACGATCAGCAGGACAGGGCGGTGTAAACGGCGACGCGGGGTCGCGGTGGACGTTGGGGATGAAGCGGGTTGCGGCATGGGTTCCTCGCACCAGGGCATGCAGTCAATCAGTGCTGCATGGCGTGATGCGTTGATTGACGTTAACGCTTACGTACCGACAAATTGGCGGTATCCGATCGCAAGTGTAGGGAAGATGGCTCACGCTGACAAGGGGACGGGCCGGCGGGATGATGGCGGTTAACCCCTGCCGGCCGCAGGATAATTGCCATTATGTGATCCTGGTCACTGAGTGAACTAAAAGTCATGGCGCGGGGCGCGCCATGCGCCGCTTTCGCTTTCCTCACCGCCGGCTCCGTGGCCCCCCGGCGTTCGCGCCCGTCATGGCATTTCACTTTTCCCCCTTTCCGCTTTTTGGCTTTTCGATCCGTTTCGATTCGAAAGGTTTTTTGGCGGTTTTTTTGCTAAAACGGGGCTGTAAGCCCGATCACAATTTCATTGCTTTCGCTTTGCTGTAATGCCAGCGCAGTAGAGCGAAAGCCATCTTCTCCCCGGCGATGCCGGAAACCTGAGGACCGCAGCTCATGCCAGTGAATACCGCAAAGCGACGTGAACACATCATCGATCTGTTATGCGAGCACGGCAGCGTGCGCGTGGAGCAGCTCAGCAAACAGTTTGCGGTATCCACGGTGACGATCCGCAACGATCTGCGCTTTCTGGAACGAAAAGGGTGTGCGCTGCGCGCTTACGGCGGCGCGATGCTCAATCAGCAATTCGCTTTCGATCGGCCGCTGCGGGACAAAGGGCGGTTGAATCGCGACGTCAAAACGCTGATCGCCAACGCGGCGGCCGGCTATGTGCGCGACGGCGATGCGCTGATCCTCGATTCCGGTTCCACCACCGCGCAGATCGTGCCGTTCCTGAAGGGGCGGCGCGATCTGGTGGTGATGACCAATGCGCTGAACATTGCCTACGAGCTTTCGGGAAACGACGGGGTGGAGGTCATGGTGCTGGGGGGCAGCGTGCGTCGCAACTCTTACTCGCTCTACGGTCCGGCTGCCGAGCAGCAATTGCGTCAGTACCGCTTCGACAAGCTGTTTTTGGGCGTCGACGGGTTCGATCTGAGCGCCGGCATCACCACGCCTCACCCCGGTGAGGCGCACCTCAATCGCGTAATGTGCGAGGTGGCGCGCGAGATTATCGCGGTGGCGGATGCCAGCAAATTCGGTCGCAAGAGCTTTTGCATGATTCGCGAAGCCGGACAAATCCATCGGCTGATCACCGACAGCCGTCTTCCGGACGACTACGAGCGGGCGTTAACCGAGCTGGGCGTGGAGGTCATCATCGCCGATCGGTAGCAGGGCGCCTGCATGGGGGCTTCATGCAGCAGTTGTTACAGCTTGTCGAGCAGCACAAGGCCGGTATGCCGGTCGGGATCTTTTCCGTCTGTTCCGCCCATCCCTGGGTTCTGAAGGCCGCGCTGCGGCAGGCCAAAGCGCGCGGCACGCCGGTATTGGTAGAGGCGACGTCCAACCAGGTCAATCAGTTCGGCGGCTATACCGGCCAAACGGCGGCCCAGTTCCGCGATGCGCTGTGGCACCTGGCGGATGAGGTTGGCCTGGCGCGCGAGAGAGTGTGGCTGGGCGGCGATCATCTGGGGCCCAACGCCTGGCAAGATCGCCCGGCTCAGGAGGCGATGGCGCTGGCGGAAACCTTGATCGACGATTACGTTCGCGCCGGATTTCGCAAAATTCACCTCGATTGTTCCATGTCGTGCGCCGGCGATCCCTCGCCCCTAGGGGATGCCACGGTCGCCGAGCGTGCGGCGCGCCTGTGCGCGGTGGCGGAGCGGGCCTGGGCGCAGAGCGGCGGCGAAGCGCCGGTTTATGTGATCGGCACCGAAGTGCCGGTGCCGGGCGGCGCGCAGGAGGCGCTGGCGGGTCTGCAGGTCACCACGCCGCAGGCGGTGGCGCAAACGCTGGAAACGCACCGCATCGCCTGGCAAAAAGCCGAGCTGAACGATGCCTGGCAGCGAACTATCGCGCTGGTGGTACAGCCGGGCGTCGAGTTCGATCACCACAGCGTTGAGCATTACCAACCGCAGCGCGCCGACGCATTGAGCCATTTCATCGAACGGCAGCCGGGCATGATCTATGAAGCGCACTCTACGGACTACCAACCACCGCAGGCCTACCGCCAACTGGTGCGCGATCACTTCGCCATCCTGAAGGTGGGGCCGGCGCTGACCTTCGCGCTGCGCGAAGCGCTGTTCGCCCTCGATCGCATCGAGCGTGAATGGCTGGGGGAACGCCAGTCGGCGCAGCTGTGCGCCACGCTGGAGCAGGTGATGCGCGAGCAGCCGCAGCAGTGGAGCCGCTACTACCACGGCACGCCGCACCAGCAGTATCTCGATCGCCACTACAGCCTGAGCGATCGGGTGCGTTACTACTGGCCGCAGCCGCAGGTGCAGCAGGCGGTCGACGGTTTGCTGGACAACCTGCGCCGCAGCCCGGCGCCGCTGGCGCTGCTCAGCCAGTACCTGCCGGAGCAGGCACGGGCGCTGAACGCCGGCGAATTGAGCGCCGATCCGCAGGAGTGGGTGCTGCATAAAGTGACGCAGGTGCTCGACGATTATCACGCCGCCTGCTACCCGGAGGGCCGCTAGCATGCCGAACATTTTAATGACCCGTATCGACAATCGCCTGGTGCACGGCCAGGTGGGCGTGACCTGGACCAACACCCTCGGCGCCAACCTGGTGGTGGTGGCCAACGACGAGGCGGCCGCCGATCCGGTGCAGCAGAACCTGATGGACATGGTGGTGGCGGAAGGGGTGCAGACCCGCTACTTCACGCTGCAGAAAACCATCGACGTGATCCACAAGGCGGCGGATCGGCAGAAGATTTTTCTGGTGTGCAAAACGCCGCAGGACGTGTTGACGCTGGTGCGCGGCGGGGTGCCGATCCGGTTCGTCAACGTCGGCAATATGCACTTCGCCGAGGGGAAGCGGCAGGTGCACAAAACGGTGTCGCTGGACGACGGCGACGTGGCCGCGTTTCGCGCGCTGGCGGCGCTGGGCGTGGAGTGCGAAGTGCGCCGGGTGCCGGATGAGGCGGGCGAGGCGATCGGCAAACTGCTCTTTTGAGCCAGGGGGAAAGCATGTTGACGGATGCGTTATTGATTGCGCTGTTGGCCGGGCTGGCGGGGGTTGACCTGTTCGACGGCCTGACCCACTTCCACCGGCCGGTGGTGATGGGGCCGCTGGTGGGGCTGATTTTGGGCGATGTCTACACCGGGTTGCTGGTGGGCGGCACGTTGGAGTTGGTGTGGATGGGGATGGTGCCGCTGGCGGGCGCCCAACCGCCTAACGTGGTGATTGGCGGGGTGATCGGCACCGCGTTCGCCATTCTGACCAAGGCCGACCCGAAAGTGGCGATCGGCGTGGCGGTACCGTTCTCGATTGCGGTGCAGGGCTGCATTACGCTGCTGTTTACGCTGTTCTCGCCGATGATGCACCGCTGCGATCGCATGGTGAAGGAGCTGAACTGGCGCGGCATCGAACGGGTGAACTATCTCGGCATCAGCATCCTGTTCATCTTCTATTTCGTGGTGGCATTCCTGCCGATTTACTTCGGCGCCGATGCGGCCAGCGCCATGGTGCAGAAGGCGCCAGGCTGGCTGCTGGACGGGTTGGCGGTGGCGGGCGGCATGATGCCGGCGATCGGCTTCTCGCTGCTGATGAAGGTGATGATGAAAAAAACCTACGTGGCCTATTTTATCCTTGGCTTCATCTCGGTCACGTTCCTCAAGCTGCCGATCCTGGCGGTGGCGCTGGGTGCCCTGGCGATCGCCCTGATCGACTTCTTCAACACGCAACGCGGCGCGGTAGAGGCGACGGCCCGGCCCGCTCCGCAGGAGGACGCCGAAGATGGCATTTAACGATTCCGACGATCTGCTGGCGCAAAAGGCCGAGCAACGCATGGCGCAGGCGCTGGCCACCAGCCAGGTGGAGCAGGACGACTACCTGGATAACCAACCCGCCGAAGCGCTGACGCGCGGCGACATCAACCGCATGGCCTGGCGTTCGCTGCTGCTGCAGGCGTCGTTCAACTATGAACGCATGCAGGCCGGCGGCTGGCTGTATCAGCTGATCCCCGGGCTGCGCAAGATCCACCGCAACCCGCAGGATCTGGCCAACTCGATGAAGATGCACATGGAATTTATCAACGTGCACCCGTTCGACGTCACCTTCCTGTCCGGCCTGGTGCTGGCGATGGAACAGAACAAGGAGAAGATCTCCACCATTCGCGCGGTGAAAGTGGCGCTTATGGGGCCGCTCGGCGGCATCGGCGACGCGCTGTTTTGGCTGACGCTGCTGCCAATTTGCGCCGGGATAGGCGCTTCGCTGGCGCTGGAGGGCAGCCTGTTCGGGCCGATCGTCTTCCTGCTGCTGTTCAACCTGTTTCACTTCGGCCTGCGCTTTGGGCTGGCGCACTACGGCTATCAGGCCGGCACCAGCGCGCTGGCGCTGTTGAAGACCCACACCCGGCGCATTTCTCATGCCGCGTCGATCGTCGGCATGACGGTGATCGGCGCACTGGTGGCCTCGTATGTGCACCTGTCCACGCCGCTGGTCATGCATGCCGGCAAGGCCAGCGTGGCGCTGCAGACAGACGTGTTGGACAAGTTGATGCCCAACCTGTTGCCGTTGTGCTTCACGCTGCTCATTTTCTTCCTGATGAAGCGCGGCTTCTCGCCGGTGAAGCTGATTGGCGTCACCGTAGCGATCGGCGTAGCGGGCAAATTTATCGGCATTTTGTGAGGAGTGGGGTATGCCAGGCATTGTGATTACCGGCCACGGCGGCTTCGCCACCGGGCTGTTGCAGGCGGTGGAGCAGGTGGTGGGGCCGCAGCCGCACTGCGCGGCGGTCGATTTCCCTGAACAGATGAGCACCGCACAGCTCAACGACGCCTTGCGCTCGGCGCTGGCGGCGGTGGCGCAACCGGACGGCGTGGTGTTTCTCACCGACATGCTCGGCGGCTCGCCGTTCCGCTGCGCCTGCGAACTGGCGGATGCGCAGGGCGATTGCGAAGTGCTGACCGGCGTCAATATGCAGCTGGCGGCGGAAATGATGCTGGAGCGCGACGGGTTGAGCCTGGATGAGTTTCGCGAGGTGGCGCTGGCGTGCGGCAAACGCGGCCTGACGAGCCTGTGGCATGAGCGCCGCCGGATGAAATGCGAAGACGTGCAAACCGACGGCATCTGAACGAACGCCGTCGGTCTGCGGGTTATACCGGCAGCGGGCTCAGCGCCAGGCGCGCCGGTTGATCTTCGCTGCGGCTGAAGCGCCAGCAGGTCTGGTGGTACTTCGCCACGCTGTTGCGGTGCGCCACGCTGATCAGCGTTACGTCCGGCAGTTCATCCACCAGCAGGCAGTACATCAACTGTTCGGTTTCGTCGTCCAGCGCGCTGGTGGCCTCGTCGAGGAACAGGATGCTCGGGCGAATCAACAGGGCACGAGCGAACGCCAGCCGCTGTTGCTCGCCCGGCGACAGGCGATGGCTCCAGTTGGCGGAGGTATCCAGCCAGCGCTGCAGGTGCTTCAGGCGGCAGTTTTCCAGCACCCGCATCAGCTGCGGATCGCTGTATTCCGATGCCAGGCTCGGGTAGCTCAACGCTTCGCGCAGCGTGCCGATCGGAATGTAGCTGCGCTGCGGCAGGAACAGCGTGTTGGCGTTGGCCGCTACCCCGATAGCCCCCGCGCCGTAAGGCCAGATACCGGCGATGGCCCGCAGCAGCGTCGACTTGCCGCAGCCGGAAGGGCCGACGATCAGCAGGCGTTCGCCGCGTTGCAGCGTCATCTCGGCGCCGGCCAGCAGCGGCTGGCCGTCGGGCAAGTTCAGGCTGAGGTTATCCAGCGTTAACGGATGGGCGGTCTCTTCCCGCAGCTGAACGCCGCGCGGCTGATGATGCACCTGATCGACGGCGGCGTTGAAGCCGGCCAAACGGTTGACGCAGGCTTTCCAGGTCGCCAAATCGTTAAACGCGTCGATAAACCATGACAGCGCACCTTGCACCTGGCCGAAGGCTGAGGCTATCTGCATCAGGCCGCCCATCTGAATGGCGCCGGAGAAGTAGCGCGGCGCGGCCACCAGCAGGGGAAACACGATGGCGAACTGGCCGTAGAAGTTGGTGGCGATGTTCAGCCGCCGGGTGATGCGCATAATTGCCCACCAGTTGCTGCGAATGGTGTCGAAACGATCGCCCAGCTGCTGCGCCTCGCGCGGTTCGCCGTGGTACAGCGCGATGGCGTCGTTGTTTTCGCGGATGCGGATCAGGCCGAAACGGAAGTTCGCCTCGTACCGTTCCTGATTGAAGCCCAGCATGACCAGCGGTTTGCCGACCCACCAGATCAGCAGCGATCCCAGCACCGCATACAGCAGCGCGAACCACACCATATAACCGGGCAGCGTGATGGCGTGCTGGCCGAGCGCGAAGGTCATCGGCCCGCTGACGTGCCACAAGATGTCGATAAAGGAAAACAGCGTCACCAGGCTGGAGAGCAGCCCGAGCGACAGCGACAGGGTATATTGGGTCAATACGTTGAGATCTTCGGCAATACGCTGATCGGGGTTATCGACGATCTGCTGCTGCTCGGTGTGGTAATACGCCTGGTGCGCCAGCCATTTTTCCATGAACTTTTCCGTCATCCAGCGCCGCCAGCGCATCTGCAGCCCCTGAGTCAGGTAGATCTTGTAGACCGCCAGCACGATGAAGATCAGCGCCAGATAGGTAAAGCGCCACAGCTGCGCCTTGAATACCGGGTAGTTTTTGTTCTGCAGCGCATCGTAGAACACCTGGTTCCATTGGTTGATCTGCACGCTGATATAGACCAGACCGAGCGACAGGACGACGATGGCGATCAGCATCATCCAGGCGCGCCATCGCTCCTCCGACACCCAAAAGGGTTTGATCAGCTGCCAAACGGCGTGTTTCTGCAAGGGGGTTGCGTTCATAGCGACTCGTTAATTGCGGCATTTTGTTCAGCATGGGCCGCGGGCCGGTAACAAACAAACCGCGACTGTAAGCAGTTTTGACCTCGCTAACCGTTTGAAATAAGGCGGTTGAATCGTCAGCGGTGCGCAGATGGGCGCAATTGCGGCATACACTCCGCCGCCGGGCGGTTATACTGGCGCCGAATTTTTGCAGAAAGGATAAACGATGAAGGCTTGGGTTCCCCTGTTGCTGACCTGCGGCGTCTTCGCCAGCGCCCGGGCCTGGGCGCACATTGACGAGCCGGACATCGCCGCCGACTGCCAAAAGGTGGCGAGCTACGCCGAGCTGGGAAAAAAGGCCTATCAGCGGCAGGATTACGCCAAAGCTGCCGACATCTTTCGCGATCAGGCGGCCTGGAGCGAGTTTTGCGGCCTGAGCGAGCAGGCCGTCGCCACGGCCTACAACAACGTGGCGCTGTCGCTGATGCACGCCGGCGAATTGCTCAAGGCGCAGGCCTATCTGGCGCTGGCGCCGCACGATGACAAATCGCAGCACAACATGAGCCTGTTGCGCCAACGGCTGGCGCAGCGGCCGCAGCCGCAGGGGCCGGGCGGCGTGTATTGGCAATACGCCGGGCGCGGCGTGTGGAGCGAAGTGGTGGTGAAGCCGCAGGGCGAGCGCTGGCTGATCGATTTCTCCGGCTACGCCATGCCGCAGATGGGGCTGTATTACGGCCCGAACATGGGCGACTTCACCGCCGAACTGCCGATCGAGCACGGCAAAGCTGTTTATCATCAGCATGACTCGGAAAGCGCGCAGGTCTGCGACGTCACCTTGGCGTTTGGCGAGCAAACGTTGGAGATGCACACGCGCGGGGATTGCGGGTTCGGTCACAACGTGCGGGCTGAAGGGCGGTTCGTGCGGGTCGAATGACCCGCCCCGGCAGCCGGGGCGAGAAAGGTTGGTTACGCCAGCGCGGCGGCGCCCAGCAGGTTTTTCCAGGCTTCTACATTACCCAGATAGTTGCCGGCCGGCAGCAGATGCAGGCGGCCTTCGCTGTCCTGTAGCGCAAAGGTCGGGAAGCCCTGGCCTTGCACTTTGGCCAGCAGCGCCCGGCTTTCCGCGATGTGTTGCGCGGTCGGCGCGCCGCTGCTGAAACGCATTTCGGCGATAAACGCCGCCGAAGGCAACCCCAGCTCTTTCGCCAACGCTTCCAGCACCGGCGTGTCGGCGATGCGTCGGCCTTCCTGATAGTGTGCCTGCTGAATGCGGTGCAGCATGTCCAGCCCGCGTCCCGCCAGCTTTTCCGCCGCCAGGATAGCGGTGATCGGCGGCTCGGAATCCATCACCGCCGTGGTGTCGCGCAGCAGGCCGTTGAAATAGGCTTCGCCAAAAGGCTGGCCCGTCATCTCGGCGATGCGTTTGTCGTGCGGAATGACGTAGTTGCGCCATTCGTCGGTAATTTGGCGGCGGTTGTTGCCGGTCATCATGCCGCCGGCGTGCGGCACGACCTTCAGCCCGGGGAGGCTCTGAGCCGCTTTCACCAGCGGCGCGGCGCCGTAGCACCAGCCGCACAGCGGATCGAAAATGTAATGCAGAGTGGTTTCGGTCATCTTTACTCCTCGCCTGGCGCGCGGCAGCTCACCGCGGCGCCAGGGCTGGTTCAATCACGCACGGGCGCTTATTGCGGCCACTTCATCTCGCCTTTCAGCACTTTCGCGCTCAGTTCCAGGCTCGACTCGTCTTTCAGCGTCGGGTAGTGCTTTTTCATCGCTTCAATCAGCGCGGCGGAATCCTTGGCTTTCGGCAGTTCGGCTTCCAGCGTGGTCAGGTATTTCTGGGTAAAGTGCACCGATGCCAGCGTTTGCGCTGCGCCCGGCAGGAAGTGGCCCGGCACGACGACCTGCGGCTTCAGCGCTTCGATGTTTTTCAGCGTCTGCTGCCAGTGCTGGCGCGATTCCACGCTCTGGTTGTCGGCGATCCACGGGTGGATGTTGTCACCGGCGACCGCGACACCGCCTACGACCGCCTTCAGCGCCGGGATCCACACGAAGGTGCGATCGGGGGTCGGGCCGTTCAGGCCTTTCACTTCCACTTTCTGGCCGTCGATGGTGAAGCTGTCGCCCTGCAGCGGCTGCGGCACGATCACGGTTTTCGGCGCATTGTCTTTCAGGATCGGGCCCCAATAGGCGACTTTACCGTCTTTGGTGGCGTTGATGTCCTTGATGGTGCCTGGCGAAGCGATGATTTTCGCCTCCGGGAAGGCCGCTTTAATCACGTCCAGACCGAAATAGAAATCCGGGTCTGAGTGACTGATATAAACGGTGGTCAGTTTCTTGCCGGTCGCCTTGATCTTTTTCACCAGCGCTTCGGCATCGTTACGCTGGAACTGAGCGTCGATCAGCGCCACTTCGTGTTTGCCGCTGATGATTTCGGAAGACACCGGGAACACGCTTTTCTCGCCCGGGTTATACACTTCCATGGTCAGGGTATCGGCCGCGGTGGCGTAGGTGCTGAGGGTGGCGACGCCGGTGAAGGCCAGAGTTAACAGTGATTTCTTAAACATGGGCAGAGGTCCTTGGGTATCGGTTAATGTTGTAATGATGTTAGGTTGCATAAAGCGATAGAAAAACCGGATAATAAGCAATTATTCGTTGCATAAATCGGACTAATCATGGATCGCATTACCGCCGCTGAGGTTTTTGTCACCATCGTCGATCGCGGCAGCATGATCGCCGCCGCGGAAACGCTGGAGATGTCGCGCGCGATGGTGACGCGCTACCTGGCGCAGATGGAGCAATGGGCCGGGGCGCGTTTACTGCACCGCACTACCCGTAAGCTTAGTCTGACCGACGCCGGGGAGCGTACTCTGGAACGCTGCCGGCAAATGCTGGCGCTGGCGGGGGAGATCGACCTGGTGGAGGAAGGGCAGAGCGATGAGCTGCGCGGCCTGCTGCGCATCACCTGTTCGCAGTCGCTCGGGCAAACGGCGCTGGTGGGGGCCGTCGCTCAGTATCTGAAGCGTCACCCGCAGGTGGCGGTCGATCTGCAGATGAACAACCGGGCGGTGAACCTGGTGGAAGAGCGCATCGATCTGGCGCTGCGCATCACCAACGAGCTGGATCCCAACCTGATCGCCCGCCCGCTGTCCACCTGCGCATCGGTGGTGTGCGCCGCGCCGGCGTATCTGGCGGCGCACGGCACCCCGCGTCAACCGCAGGACCTGGCGTTGCACAACTGCCTGACCTACTCCTATTTCGGCAAAAGCCTGTGGCACTTCGATGCTCAGGGCGTGAAATCGGCGGTGGCGGTCAGCGGCAACCTGAGCGCCAACGAGTCGGTGGTGCTGATGGCCGGCACGGTGCAGGGGGCAGGCATTTCCATGCAGCCCTATTATTCGGCGGCGCCGCTGCTGGCCAGCGGTGAACTGGTCGAACTGTTGCCGGATTACCGGCCGCAGTCGATGGGCATCTACGGCATCTATACCTCACGCCGCCAGATGCCCGCCACCTTGCGCACCATGCTGGACTTTCTGGTGGAGTGGTTCGCCACCGATCCGCAGTGGCAGGCGACGCTGCGCTGATGCTTCGGCAATATTCCCACGCCGATTTCAGCGCCTGACGGCGGCGGCCAGCCGGGCGGCAAAGGCGGCGGCCTGCTGATGAAGGTGGTCGATAAAGGCGGTGACCAGCGCCGATGAAGGGCGGTGCAGCGGCCGGATCAGGCTGACGGTGAACGGCACGTCGATGCTGAACGGCCGCACGTGCACACCGTTACCGGCATAGTCGAGCGCCGTCAGCGGGTTGACGATCGACACCCCCACGCCGGCCCTCACCATGGCGCACACCGACGCCGCGCTGTGCGTTTCCATCACCATGCGGCGCTCGACGCCCTGTTCGCCGAACAGCGCATCCAGCAGGTGGCGATAGCTGTCGGTGCTCGACAGGCTGATAAAGTTCTGCCCGGCGAAGTCCTGCGGCGTCAGCCGATCTTTCACCAGCAACGGGTGGCCCGTCGGCAGCACGCAGACTTCGTTCAACGTCATCAACGTCACCCGCTCGGTGCCCGCCGGCGTCAGGGTGGTTTCCGTCAGCCCGAGATCGTGACGCTGGGCAGACAGCCACTCTTCCAGCAGCGGCGACTCTTGCGGGATGACGCTGAAGCTGACTTCCGGGTAACGTTCGATAAAGGGCCGACACACCGCCGGCAGCAGCGATTGAGAAAATACCGGCAGGCACACGATCGACAGCTGCGCCTGCTGAAACTGGCGAATGCCGGCGGCGGCGTTGACGATGCGATCGAGGCCGTAATAGGAGCGCTGCACCTCTTCGAACAACCGTAGGCCCTGCACCGTGGGGGACAAGCGACCGCGCACCCGGTCGAACAGCTGCAGCCGGATCAGCTTCTCAAAGCGCGCCAGCTCGCGGCTGACGGTCGGTTGCGAGGTCTGCAGCAGGGCCGCCGCCTCGGTCAGGTTGCCGGTGGTCATCACCGCCCGAAAAATTTCGATCTGCCGCAAAGAGATGCTGTGCATGGCGAGGCCGCTCGATTAAGGGGAAAACCATATCATAAATGAATAGACTACGGCTAAATAGATATTTTCCACCCGATTCAGCGTGCGGCACTATGGCGTTATCTGCCGTCATTTTCGAATTGGGAATATCGCCATGCCACGCCCGTTGCACGACACCTCCACCGCGTTGAACGCCGCTAACCTGTTGGCCTTGCCGCAACGTTTCGGCTGCCCGGTCTGGGCCTATGATGCGGACATCATCAGCCAGCGCATCGCTCAGCTGCGCCATTTCGATACCGTCCGTTTCGCGCAGAAGGCCTGTTCGAACATTCATATTTTGCGCTTGATGCGCGAGCAGGGCGTGAAGGTGGATTCGGTGTCGCTGGGCGAGATCGAGCGGGCGCTGCGGGCCGGTTTTCAGCCGGGCGGCGAACCGAGCGAGATCGTGTTTACTGCGGACGTGTTGGATCACGCCACGCTGGCGCGCGTCAGCGAATTGAAGATCCCGATCAACGCCGGTTCCATCGACATGCTGGATCAGCTCGGCCAGGTTTCCGCAGGGCACCCGGTGTGGCTGCGCATTAACCCGGGATTTGGCCACGGCCATAGCCAGAAAACCAACACCGGCGGCGAGAACAGCAAGCACGGTATCTGGTATGCCGACCTGCCGCAGGCGGTGGAGAAGATCCGCCGCTACGGCCTGAAGCTGATCGGCGTGCACATGCACATCGGTTCCGGCGTCGATTACCAGCATCTGGAACGGGTCTGCGATGCGATGGTGCAGCAGGTGATCGATCTCGGTCATGACATCAGCGCCATTTCCGCCGGCGGTGGCCTGTCTATCCCGTACCAGTACGGCGAAGAGGCGATCGATACCGAACACTATTTCGGTTTGTGGAACCGGGCGCGTGAACGCATCGCCGCGCATCTGGGGCATCCGGTGCAGCTGGAGATCGAACCGGGGCGTTTCCTGATGGCGGAAGCGGGCGTCTTGGTGGCCGAAGTGCGGGCGGTAAAAGACATGGGCAGCCGCCACTTCGTGCTGGTGGACGCCGGTTTTAACGATTTGATGCGCCCGGCGATGTACGGCAGCTATCATCATATTTCGCTGTTGCCGGCCGATGGGCGCGATACCTCGGGGCAACCGCTGCGCGAAACGGTGATCGCCGGGCCGCTGTGCGAATCCGGTGACGTGTTCACCCAGCAGGCGGGCGGCGGCGTGGAAACTCGCGAGCTGCCGCCGGTTCAGATCGGTGATTATCTGGTGTTCCACGACACCGGCGCCTACGGCGCATCGATGTCCTCCAACTACAACAGCCGTCCGCTGTTGCCTGAAGTGCTGTTCGAAAACGGCGAGCCGCGCCTGATCCGCCGCCGGCAAACCATCGAAGAACTGATCGCGCTGGAGCTTATCTAATAAGCGGGCGGGCGTGCTGCGCCCGCTTTACAGCGTCATGCGGCGGCGCGAATTACGGCTGTTCGTGCGCGTTGTTGAGGGTGGCGACCGAGTGGCGGCGCACCAGCGTCGGGCTGAACATGTTGGTGATTTCCGGCAGCGGTTGGCGATTGGCCAAGGCCAGGGCGAGTTCCGCCGCCTGGGTGGCCATCGCTACGATCGGGTAGCGAATGGTGGTCAGGCGCGGCCGCAGGTAGCGCGAAATCAGCACGTCGTCGAAACCGATCAGCGAAATTTCCCCCGGCACGTCGACGCTGTTGTCGCTCAGCACCGACAGCGCGCCGGCGGCCATCGGATCGTTGTAGCAGGTAACGGCGGAGAACGAACGGCCGCGGCCGAGCAATTCAGTCATCGCCTGTTCGCCGCCGATCTCGTCCGGCTCGCCGTAGGCGATCAGCTTTTCATCCACCGCAATGCCGTGCTCCTGCAGCGCGTCGAGATAGCCCTGCAGGCGATCGGTGGCGTCGGAAATCTGGTGGGTGGAGCAGATGATGGCGATGCGCTGATGCCCTTGCTGGATCAGATGCCGGGTCGCCAGCCAGGCGCCGTAGCGATCGTCGAGCGCCACGCAGCGCGTTTCAAAACCCGGCAGCGTGCGGTTGATCAGCACCATGCCCGGG
This sequence comes from Serratia sp. CC22-02, assembly GCF_900182895.1. Classification (NCBI taxonomy): domain Bacteria; kingdom Pseudomonadati; phylum Pseudomonadota; class Gammaproteobacteria; order Enterobacterales; family Yersiniaceae; genus Serratia; species Serratia sp. CC22-02. Next base: position 142,153 of record NZ_FXUD01000008.1, read on the forward strand.
ATCTGTTGCATCCAGCCGCAAAGTTCCCGATCGCTCAGTCTCTTGGCGTGCACCACCAGCGCCTCGCAGCGGTGCCGCACCAGCTGTTCAATCGCCTGGCGCTCTTTTTCGGCGTCGTGGTAACCGTTGCCAATCAGCAGAAAATTGTGGGTGGCGTAGGCCACCTGCTCGACCGCTTTGACCATCGCGCCGAAGAAGGGGTCGGAAACGTCGGAGACGATCAGGCCCAGCGTCTCGGTGGATTGCTGCGCCAGCGCCCGAGCGTTGGCGTTAGGGTGATACTGCAGCTGTTCCATGGCGGCCAGCACCGCGGTGCGCGACCCTTCGCTGGCCTTGGGGGAATTATTTATCACGCGGGATACCGTGGCCACGGAAACTCCCGCCAGCCTGGCAACATCCTTTATCGTAGCCATATCAGTCAACACATCCTGGGTAATCGCTTACATCCCTCAGTTTTGCGGAAAAAAACCGGGGCTGCAAGCGGTCTCGTGCGCAACTTGTGGCGGCCGTTGCAGAATCTCTTCGCGTCTGTACGCATAACCATCGGCTGCCGAACGATAGCGCAATTTGTACGTTGGCTCTGGCGGCGGGCTGAGGTAACGTCTGTGCATTCCGATTTGCGCCGAGAACGCCATGTCCATTAAACGCTATCCGCAGCTCGCCCATTGGGGCGCTTATACCGCCGTGGTTGAAGACGGCCGGCTTATCCGCTGTGAACCCTTCGCCGACGATCCCGATCCTTCGCCATTGCTCGATTCCATCGCACCGATGGTTTACTCCGACAAACGTATTCGCAAGCCGGCGGTGCGCCGCTCGTGGCTGCAAAAGCGCGAGGGCAGCGACCGCACGCTGCGCGGCAGGGAAGACTTCGTCGAGGTGGACTGGGAGCTGGCGCTCGATTTGGTGGCGCAGGAGAACCGCCGGGTGCGCGATCGCTACGGTGCCTCCGGGCTGTTTACCGGCTCTTATGGCTGGTCGTCGGCCGGGCGTTTGCATCATGCGCGTTCGCTGGTACGGCGGTTCTATTTCAGCGGCGGCGGCGGGGTCGATCAGCAGGGCAACTACAGCTGGGGCGCGGCGCAGTTTTTCCTGCCGTATGTGATCGGCACTTTTTCGCCGTTGACCGGGCGCGTCACCAGCTGGCCGAGCGTGGTGGAGCATTGCGAGCTGTTTGTGGCGTTTGGCGGGCTGGCGCTGAAAAACGCCCAGGTCTCTTCCGGCGGCGCGGCGGAGCATGCGCTCAAGCCCTGGCTGCAAAAGCTGGCGCAGAAGGGCACGCCGGTTGTCAACATCAGCCCGATGCGCGACGACTGCCCCGGGTTCGTCAACGCGGAGTGGATCCCGATCCGGCCGAATACCGACGTGGCGCTGATGCTGGCGCTGGCTTACGAAATCCAGCAGCTGGGTGCGCACGACGAAGCCTTCCTGCACAGCCACTGCGTAGGCTATCAACAGCTGGCGGATTACCTGAACGGCGTGAGCGACGGCGTGGTAAAAACGCCGGCCTGGGCCAGCGCCATTACCGGCATTCCGGCGGCGCGCATCGCGCGGCTGGCGCGGCAGCTGATCGGCGTGCGCAGCTTCATCACCTGTTCCTACTCGGTGCAGCGGGCGCACCGCGGTGAGCAACCCTATTGGATGATGATCGCGCTGTCGGCGATGCTGGGCCAGGTGGGGCTGCCGGGCGGCGGCTTTTCCTTCGGCCACGGATCGATGAACGGCGTCGGTAACCCGCGCGTGGACACCCCCGCGCCGACCATGCCGGTAGGGGATAACCCGGCCGGGCTGGCGATCCCGGTGGCGCGCATCTGCGACATGCTGCTGCACCCCGGCGAAGCCTATCAATTTTGCGGCGAGACGCGCCAGTACCCGGATGTCCACCTGGTGCACTGGGCCGGCGGCAACCCGTTCCATCATCATCAGCAGCTGAACCGGCTGGTGGAAGGCTGGCAGAAGCCGGATACGGTGATCGTACAAGATATCTGGTGGACGGCGGCGGCCAAAATGGCGGATATCGTGTTGCCGGTCACCAGCTCGCTGGAGCGCAACGATATCGGCGGCTCCTCGCGCGATCGCTACGTGCTGGCGATGCATCAGGCGATTGCGCCGCAGCATCAGGCGCGCAACGATTTTGATATCTTCGCCGATCTGGCGGAGCGCCTGGGTTATCGCGAACGCTTTACCGAAAACCGCGACGAGCGGGCCTGGATCGAAGAGATCTATCGGCAATGCGGCGTGGCGCAGCGGCGTGCCGGCGTCGCCTGGCCCGAGTTTGAGGATTTTTGGCACCGGGGCTATGCCGAACTGCCCGCGCCGGCCAAGGAATTCGTCTTTTTTGACGCGTTCCGCGCCGATCCGCAGGCTAGTCCGCTGCAGACGCCCAGCGGCAAGATCGAACTGTTCAGCGAGCGGATCGCCGGTTATCGCTACGAGGATTTCGCGCCGCATCCGCAGTGGCGGCCGCCGGTGGAGTGGCTGGGCGCGCCGCAGGCCAAAACCTGGCCGCTGCATTTGATCTCCATCCAGCCGAGCGATCGTCTGCACAGCCAGATGGATCCGGCGCCGCTGGCGCAGGGCAATAAGACCGCCGGGCGCGAAACCCTGTATATGCATCCGGAAGACGCGGCGCAGCGCGGCGTGGCAGAGGGTAGCGAAGTGCTGGTCAGCAATGCGCGCGGCAGCTGCCTGGCAGGGGCGTCCCTCACCGACGGCGTGACGCGCGGCGTGGTGCTGATGGCGACCGGCGCCTGGTTCGAGCCGGGTTACGACGCGCAGCGCCGGCCGGTCGAACAGGCGGGCAACCCGAACGTGCTGACGCTGGATATCGGCACCTCATCGTTGACGCAGGGGCCGAACGCCATGAGCTGCCTGGTGGAGGTCAGCGCGCGATGAATGACGATTTCACGTCGGGATAACCGGCTCGCCGTCGTTGTTATATTTATTTTTTTCGCCGCTGCGGGAAGGTTTAAGTTTCATTGAGTTATTACAGCAGATCGCGGGAAATTTACAGCTGGTTGCATTTGGAGCAGAACTCTTGCGATTCGCCGGTAGTTTCCTGCACGCCATCTCTCTAGAGTAGGTGATCCCAGAGGTATTGATTGGTGAGAAATCAGCATACTCTGTATGTTGAAGCCATTTTCAATTGCACCAACCTACGCGGATGCGTAGGTTTTTTTTTGCCTGCCATATAGTATTCTTTTCCCTACAACGATTTACGCCTCCATGGCCAAGGGAGAAGGGCATGATCTTTTCACTGCTGCGCGCGCTGTTTCGCCTGCTGTTTCGGGTTCGGGTCGAAGGGGACGTCCAGCACTTCGAGCGGCAAAAACTGCTGATTACGCCGAACCACGTCTCTTTCCTCGACGGCGTGCTGCTGGCGCTGTTTCTGCCGATTAAACCGGTGTTTGCGGTTTACGCCAGCATCGGCGAGAGCTGGTTTATGCGCTGGCTGCGGCCCTACATCGATTTCGTCTCGCTCGATCCCACCAAGCCGATGGCCATCAAACAGCTGGTGCGGATGGTTGAGCAGGGGCGGCCGATCGTGGTGTTCCCTGAAGGGCGCATCACCGTGACCGGCGCGCTGATGAAAATCTACGACGGTGCGGCGTTTATCGCCGCCAAATCGGGCGCCACCGTGGTGCCGGTGCGGATCGACGGGCCTGAATTCAGCCCGTTCGGCCGCATGGCCGGGGTATTCAAAATCCGCTGGTTCCCGCGAATCAGCATTCGCATCTTGCCGCCGACCACGCTGCCGATGCCAGAGGCGCCGCGCGCGCGTGAACGCCGGGCGCTGGCAGGCGATCGGCTGATGCAGATCATGATGCGGGCGCGGATGGATACACGCGAACCGCAGACGCTGTTCCATGCCTTGCTGGCGGCGCAGCACCGCTACGGGCGCCGCAAGCCCTGTATCGAAGACATCGCTTTCAAAGAAGACAGTTACCAGACGTTGATCAAGAAATCGCTGGGCGTCAGCCGTATTCTGCAGCGCTTTACCGCCGAAGGGGAACACGTCGGCCTGCTGTTGCCGAACGCCACCATCACCGCGGCGGCGATCTTCGGCGCTTCGCTGCGTAACCGCATCCCGGCGATGCTCAACTACACCGCCGGCGCCAACGGCCTGAACAGCGCGATGACTGCCGCCGACATCAAGACCATCGTCACCTCGCGCCAGTTTCTGGAAAAGGGCAAGCTGACTCACCTGCCGGAACAGGTGCCGCAGGCCAACTGGGTGTATCTGGAAGATTTGAAAGATACGGTCACGCTGGCGGACAAGCTGTGGATTTTGCGGCATTTGCTGCAGCCGCAGCGCGCGGCGTTGCCGCAACGCCCGGAAGACGCGGCGCTGATCCTGTTCACTTCCGGTTCCGAAGGCCACCCCAAGGGCGTGGTGCATTCGCACGCCAGCCTGCTGGCCAACGTAGAACAAATTCGCACCATCGCCGACTTCACGCCGCGCGACCGCTTCATGTCGTCGCTGCCGCTGTTCCACTCGTTCGGTCTGACGGTGGGGCTGCTCACGCCGCTGATCACCGGCAGCCGCATTTTTCTCTACCCCAGCCCACTTCATTATCGCGTGGTGCCGGAGCTGGTGTATGACCGCAACTGCACGGTGCTGTTCGGCACGGCGACCTTCCTCAACAACTATGCGCGCTTCGCGCATCCGTATGATTTCGCCCGCCTGCGCTACGTGGTGGCCGGCGCGGAAAAGCTGGCGGACAGCACCAAACAGATCTACCAGGACAAATACGGCATCCGCATCCTGGAAGGCTATGGCGTGACCGAGTGCGCGCCGGTGGTCTCCATTAACGTGCCGCTGGCGACGAAAGTGGGCACCGTTGGCCGCATCATGCCGCAGATGGAGGCGCGCCTGATCGCGGTGCCGGGCATCGATAACGGCGGCCGCCTGCAGCTGAAGGGGCCGAATATCATGAAAGGCTATCTGCGGGTTGAGCGCCCCGGCGAGCTGGAGCCGCCGGCGGCGGAAGATGAGAACGGCGTGCTGCAGCCGGGCTGGTACGACACCGGCGATATCGTCAGCCTGGATGAGCAGGGTTACTGCACCATTCGCGGCCGCGTGAAGCGCTTCGCCAAGCTGGCGGGGGAGATGGTGTCGCTTGAGAGCGTCGAATTGCTGGCGCAGCGGCTGTCGCCGGAAAAACTGCATGCCGCCACCGCCAAAAGCGACAGCAGCAAAGGTGAGGCGCTGGTGCTGTTCACCACCGATCCCGCCATCACACGCGAGGCATTGCTGCGAGTGGCGCGCGAGCTGGGCAGTCCGGAGCTGGCGGTGCCGCGTGATATTCGCCTGTTGAAAACGCTGCCGGTGCTCGGCAGCGGCAAACCCGATTTTGTCACCCTGCGTCATATGGCCGAACAGCCGGAGAGTGCCTGATGAATCCTTCGACCGAATCCCCTTTGTTGTCACGCGGCATGATCGCCGTCATCAGCGCGCAGTTCCTCTCGGCGTTCGGCGACAATGCGCTGCTGTTCGCCACGCTGGCGTTGATCAAGCAGCAGCTGTATCCGGACTGGAGCCAGCCGATCCTGCAGATGGCCTTTGTTGCCACCTACATCATCCTGGCACCGTTTGTCGGCCAGGTGGCCGACAGCTTCGCCAAAGGGCGGGTGATGATGTTCGCCAACGCCCTGAAGCTGGCGGGGGCGTTGGTGATCTGCTTTGGGTTCAACCCGTTTCTCGGTTACAGCCTGGTCGGCGTGGGGGCCGCTGCGTATTCGCCGGCCAAATACGGCATTCTGGGCGAGATCACCAGCGGCGAGAAGCTGGTCAAGGCTAACGGCCTGATGGAGGCCTCGACCATCGCCGCCATTCTGACCGGTTCGGTGGCCGGCGGTATTCTGGCGGACTGGCATGTGGTCGCGGCGCTGGCGGCCTGCGCCTTGGTTTACGCGGGAGCGGTGGTCGCCAACCTGTATATTCCGCGTCTGGCGGCGGCGCGCCCGGGGGCCTCCTGGCGCCCGCAGGCCATGACGAACAGCTTCTTTACCGCCTGCGTCACGTTATGGCGCGATGGGCAGACGCGTTTCTCCTTGATCGGCACCAGCCTGTTCTGGGGGGCCGGCGTGACGCTGCGTTTTCTGCTGGTGCTGTGGGTGCCGGTGGCGCTCGGTATCGCCGATAACGCCACGCCGACGCTGCTGAACGCCATGGTGGCCGTAGGTATCGTGGTGGGGGCCGGCGCTGCCGCGCGCTTCGTCACGCTGAAGACGGTAAAACGCTGCATGCCGGCCGGGATCCTGATCGGCGTCGCGGTCGCGGTGTTCGCGCTGCAAACCACCATGCTCAATGCCTATGTCTTGCTGGCGATCATCGGCATGCTGGGGGGCTTCTTCGTGGTGCCGCTCAATGCGTTGCTGCAGGAGCGGGGCAAGCATTCGGTCGGCGCCGGCAATGCGATCGCGGTGCAAAACCTGGGTGAAAACGCCGCCATGTTGCTGATGCTGGCGCTGTATTCGCTGGTGGTGAAGCTGGGCGTGCCGGTGGTGGGCGTCGGCGTAGGGTTTGGCGCGGTGTTTGCGCTGGCGATTAGCGTGCTATGGTGGTCGCAGCGGCGGTAAAAAACGGGGCGCAGCCAGGCTGCGCCCCGGCTGTATTAAGGTGCCGGAATGGTAAACCGGGTATGGATCTCTTCCAGCGCCTGCAGCACGTCCTCATCCAATACCACATCGAGGCTGTCGATGTTGATTTTCAACTGCTCCACCGTGGTGGCGCCCAGCAGGGTGCTGGCGACGAACGGTTGCTGACGCACGAAGGCCAACGCCATCTGCGAAGGATCCAGACCGTGTTTTTTGGCCAGCGCCACGTACTCGGCGATCGCCAGCTGGGTTTGCTGCCCTGAATAACGGTTGAAGCGGGTGAACAGCGTATTGCGCGCACCGGCCGGTTTAGCTCCGTTGAGGTATTTGCCGCTCAGAGTACCGAACGCCAGGCTGGAATAGGCCAGCAGTTCCACCCCTTCGTGCTGGCTGATCTCAGCCAAGCCAATCTCAAAGCTGCGGTTCAGCAGGCTGTACGGGTTTTGAATCGACACGATGCGCGGCAGCTCGTGTTTCTCCGCCAGCTGCAGGTAGCGCATCACGCCCCAGGGCGTTTCATTAGAAACCCCGATATAGCGAATCTTGCCGGCGCGCACCTGCTCGGTCAGCGCCTCCAGCGTTTCCAGCAGCGTAACCGTAGCTTTGTCATCGGTGTATTGATAGTTGAGTTTGCCAAAGCAGTTGGTGGCGCGCTGCGGCCAGTGCAATTGGTAAAGATCGAGATAATCGGTGTTCAGCCGCTTGAGGCTGGCGTCGAGAGCGGCGCGGATGTTCTTGCGATCGAGCGCCTGCTGCGGGCGGATGCTGCTGTCGGTGCCGCGCACCGGGCCCGAGACTTTGCTGGCCAGGACGATTTTTTCGCGATTGCCGCGTGCCTTGATCCAGCTGCCGATATAGCTCTCGGTCAGGCCCTGGGTTTCCGGGCGGGGCGGCACCGGATACAGTTCGGCGGTATCTATCAGGTTCACGCCTGCGGCCAATGCATAGTCCAGTTGCGCATGGGCGTCGGCTTCGGTGTTCTGTTCGCCAAAGGTCATGGTGCCCAGTCCCAGCACGCTCACTTCTAAAGAACTGTGGGGAATACGGTGGTATTGCATTAACGGCCTTCCTTTCTTGTTAGCGCTGACGGGCCGCGCGGCCCGGTGAAACAGGAGCCCAATGTCAGAAGACGGCGCAAAGTCCGTCGGGCGGCGATGTCGCCTTTTCTGACTATAACCAAGCGGTGAAGATGGGGGAAGCGGATTCCGTGCGGACACGAATGAGGGCTACCGCGCTCGCGCGGGCGATAGCCGGCGGGCGGTGATTAGCGTTCGATAACCTGGGAAACCTGATCGCCGTTGATCTGGCGGTGGTTGCCTTTCTCGTCTTTATAGCTGATGAGGCCAGTATCTTTGTCGATCTCTGGCTTGCCTTGCGTCAGGATCATGTTGCCGTCTTTGGTCGCCATCACGTAGTCGCTGGAACATCCCGCCAGGCCGGCCACCATCACCAGCGCAGACACTGCCATTACCCACTTTTTCATCCTGCGGATCCTCGATTATGCAGAAAAGGTTGTTATTTCAAGATTAGCAAACTCTCGGCGAAGGGCGTCTCAGATAAGTCTTTATCTGATAAGAAAAAGTGAAATGAGAGGTCAACGAAGCGATGGAAGCCGCCGATGGCGGCTTCCGGGTAAGGTTATTCCGGCGAGCGGTTTTTCTTGCTGCGCATCAGATTGAGCGCTTCTACCGACATCGAGAAGAACATGGCGAAGTAGATGTAGCCTTTCGGCACGTGCACCTGGAAACTTTCCAGCATCAGCGTGAAGCCCACCAGGATCAAGAACGCCAGCGCCAGCATTTTCACCGACGGATGGCGATTGACGAACTCACCGATCGGCCGGGCGGCGAACATCATCACACCGACGGCGATCACTACTGCCGCCATCATGATGAACAGATGGTCGGAAAGGCCCACGGCGGTAATCACCGAGTCCAGACTGAAGATAATATCGAGCAGCATGATCTGCACGATCGCGCCGAAGAAGCTGTGCACCTTGGTGTGGTGCTCTTCTTCCGTGCCTTCGATGGTTTCGTGGATCTCTTTACTGGCTTTCCAGATCAGGAACAGCCCCCCTAACAGCAGGATCAGATCGCGGGCGGAAATGGCGTGATCCCACACGGTAAACAGCGGGTGCGTCAAGCGGATCACCCAGGCGATGGAGGCCAACAGCGCCAGGCGCATAATCATGGCGGCGGCCAGACCGAGCCGGCGAGCTTTGTTCTGTTGCGCTTGGGGCAGCTTGGCCACCACCAGCGACAGAAAAATGATGTTATCAATACCCAGTACGATCTCAAGAATGGTTAGCGTACCTAACGCTAACCAGGCATTGGGATCCATAATCCATTCGAACATTGCCCGGCACACCTTAATACTTAATAAATGCAAAGCGTGAATTATACGCGTTTATCGTGGCGCTGACAGGGTTAGCTAAACCAGAGTTAAACGAAATCGCTTAGATTGAGAAATGTCTTGCCAGCAGCGCGCCGGTAAAACTCTTTTTCAGATAGAAACCGCGCGGCAGCGTCATGATAGGTTGCCCCTGTTCGCCGATGGCTTCGGTGAGCGCCCTGCTGTTGGCGGCTTTGGGGCGCAGCTGCAACACTTCGCCGTGGCGCGCGGTGATGCGCTCTACGTGGCCGAGTACGATCAGATCCATCAACTCTTCCCAATCGCGGCGCAGACTCTCTTCTTCTGCGGCGCTCGGGCTCCACAGCAGCGGCGAGCCGACGCGGCGTTCGGCCAGCGGGATCTGCCGTTCGCCTTCTACCGGTATCCACAAGACGCGCGCCAACTTGTGGCGAACGTGGCTGCTGGCCCAGGTGACGCCGCTGTTGCCGGTAAGCGGGGCGACGCAGACAAAAGTGGTTTCCAGTGGTTTGCCGGCGGCGTCGACAGGAATGGTTTTCAGCTCGATGCCCAGTTCGGGAAAGTCCTGCTCCGGTTTGCTGCCGGCCATGGCGCCGAGGTACAGCTCCAGCAGCATGCCCACCCAGCCCTTATCGCGCTTCAGATCCTTGGGGATCGGCAGCTGCGCGCGGGCGGCCAGCTCGCCAAAGCTGGCGCCGGCCAGCGCCTGAGCACGCTCGAACAGCTGCCGTTCATTTTCCGGCGGGGGCGGCAAAGGGGATAAAAACGCCATAAATCAAGCCTGTCGAATTTGGTTGAAAAACGTACTGCAATTATGCACGACGAACGATAACCGTCATCGCCTGGGGAAAAGAATAATAGTAGCATGATTTTACATGAATTTTTTCATTTCCTTGCGGGGAAGGCAATGCACTGGCGGGGCTTGTTCACCTGAAGCCACCGACAATAAACAGGATCTTACACCTATTTATCCACAGATTTATGGGATAACCCAAATTTTTACCGATCACTGGTTCAATTTACAGCCTTGACTCGGGCGGTTTTTTACGAATTTGTCCGTTTTGTGCGTAACTTGCTCGGATAATCTGTGGATAAAAACGGCGTTGGTGGATCTTTCGCCAGGGTAAGATCCTTGCCGTGCATAGATCACATTTTTACTCTGTACATAATGATGTGGCATTAATTAAGTGTATGTTTTTAAGGTAAATGTGTGTTTTTGGGGGCGGTGGGGGATTTTGGGGTTTAAGAGTTGTACCGGCTTATCCCTCGAGTTCTGCACACACCTATCCACAGAAAAAGTGAATAAAACCGGCCCGAAAGGCTGGGGTATGTTTATAACTTTGCCTATATCTGTGAGTTATCCCAATGTTATCCGGTCCGCAGCGCCGTAAAGCAGTGGTTTACCGCCTGTAGCTTGTGTGAAACAATCAGGACATCTATGCGAATTTAAGCTTATCGAGGTAGTCCGGTGATCGATGATGATGGCTACCGCCCGAATGTTGGTATCGTAATCTGTAATCGTCAGGGGCAGGTCTTATGGGCCCGCCGTTACGGTCAGCACTCCTGGCAGTTTCCCCAAGGTGGGATTAACCCTGGCGAAACTGCGGAGCAGGCGATGTACCGTGAGCTGTTCGAAGAAGTGGGGCTGAGTAAAAAGGATGTGCGCATCCTGGCTTCGACCCGCAACTGGTTGCGCTATAAATTGCCGAAACGTTTGGTGCGTTGGGACACAAAGCCGGTTTGTATCGGCCAAAAGCAAAAATGGTTTTTGTTGCAGCTACTGTGCAATGACGCTGATATCAATATGCAGCGCAGCAGCACGCCGGAGTTCGACGGTTGGCGCTGGGTGAGCTTCTGGTATCCGGTGCGCCAGGTGGTGTCGTTCAAACGCGACGTCTATCGCCGGGTGATGAAAGAATTCGCCGTGACCGTGATGCCGATGCAAGAGCAGGCGGCGCCGCGGCAGGGCCCCGCTTATCGCCGAAAGAGAGGTTAAGTTAAGCCGACTATGCTCACGCGCTTGCGAGAAATTGTAGAGAAGGTGGCCGCGGCGGCCAGTCTGACGGATGCGCTGGATCTGCTGGTCAATGAAACCTGTCTGGCGATGGACACCGAAGTGTGTTCCATCTACCTGGCGGACAACGATCGCCGCTGTTACTACCTGATGGCCACGCGCGGGCTGAAAAAGCCGCGCGGGCGCACTATCGCATTGGCGTTTGACGAGGGCGTCGTCGGGTTGGTCGGCCGCCGGGCCGAGCCTATCAACCTGGCCGATGCCCAAAGCCACCCTAGTTTCAAATACGTTCCGCAGGTGAAAGAGGATCGTTTCCGATCCTTCCTCGGGGTGCCGATCATTCATCGGCGCCAGTTGCTGGGCGTGCTGGTGGTGCAGCAGCGCGAACTGCGCCAGTTCGACGAAAGCGAAGAGTCTTTCATGGTCACCCTGGCCACGCAGATGGCCGGGATCCTGTCACAGTCGCAGCTCAACGCCATTTTCGGACAGTATCGCCAAACGCGCGTGCGCGCGCTGGCGGCCTCGCCCGGCGTGGCGGTGGCGGAAGGGTGGCAGGACAGCAGCCAGCCTTCTCTCGATCAGGTTTACCGCGCGTCGACGCTGGACACCGCCAGCGAGCGCGAGCGCCTGACGCTGGCGCTGGAAGAGGCCGGCGCGGAGTTTCGCCGCTTCAGCAAGCGTTTTGCCGCCAGTTCGCAAAAAGAGAGCGCGGCGATCTTCGATCTTTATTCTCACCTGTTAAACGACGCCCGTCTCAAGCGAGAATTGTTCGCCGAAATCGACAACGGTTCGGTGGCGGAGTGGGCGGTGAAACAGGTGATAGAAACCTTTGCCGAGCAGTTCGCCAAACTGCAGGACACCTACATGCGCGAGCGCGGCAGCGACCTGCGCGCGCTGGGCCAGCGTCTGCTGTTCCACCTCGACGACACCACCCAGGGTGCCACCCAGTGGCCGGCGCGTTTTGTGCTGGTGGCGGATGAACTGACCGCGACATTGCTGGCCGAAGTGCCGCAGGATCGTCTGGTCGGCGTGGTGGTGCGCGACGGTGCCGCCAACTCGCATGCGGCGATTCTGGTGCGGGCGATGGGGGTGCCGACGGTGATGGGCGCCGACATCCAGCCTTCTCTGCTCAGCCAGCGGTTGCTGATCGTCGACGGTTATCGCGGTGAACTGCTGGTCGATCCTGAGCCGGTACTGGTGCAGGAATATCAACGGCTGATCAGCGAAGAGCTGGAGCTGAGCAAGCTGGCGGAAGACGACGTCGAGCAGCCGGCGCAGTTGAAAAGCGGCGAGCGCATTCAGGTGATGCTGAATGCCGGCCTCAGCCCGGAACATGAACAGCTGTTGGGCGGCCGGGTGGATGGCGTGGGGCTATACCGCACCGAAATCCCGTTCATGCTGCAAAGCGGCTTCCCTTCCGAAGAGGAGCAGGTCGCGCAGTACCAGGGCATGCTGCAGCTTTACCCGAGCAAGTCGGTCACGCTGCGCACCCTGGACATCGGCGCCGACAAGCAACTGCCTTATATGCCGATCAGCGAAGAGAACCCTTGCCTGGGCTGGCGCGGCATCCGTATTACCTTGGATCAGCCGGAGATCTTTTTGATTCAGGTGCGCGCGATGCTGCGTGCCAACGCCGGCACCGGCAACCTGGGCATTCTGCTGCCGATGGTCACCAGCCTGGAAGAGGTCGACGAGGCTAAACGCCTGATTGACCGCGCCGGGCGCGAGGTGGAAGAAGTGCTCGGCTACGCGATCCCGAAACCGAAAATCGGCGTGATGCTGGAAGTGCCGTCGATGATTTTCCTGATCCCGCATCTGGCCGGGCGCGTTGATTTCATCTCGGTCGGCACTAACGACTTGACGCAGTACCTGCTGGCGGTGGATCGCAACAACACCCGGGTCGCCTCGTTGTACGACAGTTTGCATCCCGCGATGTTGCAGGTGCTGAGATTGATTGCCGAGCAGGGGAAAGCAGCCGGGTTGCAGCTTAGCCTCTGCGGTGAACTGGCCGGCGATCCCATGGGCGCGCTGTTGCTGGTGGGTATGGGCTATCGTAATCTGAGCATGAACGGCCGCAGCGTGGCGCGCATCAAATACCTGCTGCGGCATATCGACCTTGCCGACGCCGAAGTGCTGGCGCAGCGGGTGTTGAACACTCAGATGACCACCGAAGTGCGCCATCTGGTGGCGGCGTTTATGGAGCGGCGCGGCATGGGCGGGCTGATCCGCGGGGGCCGATAGCCGCCGTGCGGTGTGATTTTTTTACAGAACTTTTCCCGCCCTGCCGGACCGGACCGTGCTAAGCCTATGTTATGATGCGCAACCTCAGCGCGGCGCATGCTCGTCGCCTTGCACACCACAGCGGCTAACGCTGCCGTTTGCAAGGCGCGGGATAATCTCCGTCGCCGCTTGGCACCTGCCGCCCCCGCATGGGGAAAAATAACAGACATGTTGTGGTGATAGATGAGCAATAGCTATCTGGCGTTTCCTAAATTTGATCCGGTCATTTTCTCCATTGGCCCGGTTTCTTTGCATTGGTACGGCCTGATGTACCTGGTCGGTTTCGTTTTTGCCATGTGGCTGGCGGTGCGCCGCGCCAACAAGCCGGGCAGCGGCTGGACCAAAGACGAAGTTGAAAACCTGCTCTATGCTGGTTTCCTGGGCGTATTCGTCGGCGGCCGCGTAGGCTATGTGCTGTTCTACAACTTGCCGCTGTTCCTGGATAACCCGCTCTATCTGTTCAAGGTCTGGGATGGCGGCATGTCGTTCCACGGCGGCTTGATGGGGGTGATTCTGGTGATGTTCTGGTTCGCTCGCCGCACCAAACGCACCTTCTTCCAGGTTTCCGATTTTATCGCGCCACTGATCCCATTCGGTCTGGGTGCCGGCCGCCTCGGCAACTTCATCAACGGTGAACTGTGGGGCCGCGTGACCACCGATACCCCTTGGGCAATGCTGTTCCCAAGCTCGCGCAGCGAAGACGTGGCCCTCGCCGCCGCCGATCCTTCTCTGTTGCCGCTGCTGAACCAGTACGGCGTACTGCCGCGCCACCCGTCGCAGCTGTATGAACTGCTGCTGGAAGGCGTGGTGCTGTTTATCATTCTGAACCTGTTTATTCGCAAGCCGCGGCCGATGGGCGCCGTATCGGGCCTGTTCCTGATCGGTTATGGCGCATTCCGCATCATCGTTGAAGCGTTCCGCCAGCCGGATGCCCAGCTTGGCTTGTTCGACGGCGTGATCAGCATGGGGCAGATCCTGTCCATCCCGATGGTGGTGGCCGGTGTTATTATGATGATTTGGGCGTACCGTCGTCGCCCGCAGCAACAACTGTCGTGAGGGACAAATGAAACAGTATCTGGATTTGATGAACAAGGTGCTCGCCGAGGGCACCCCTAAAGCCGACCGTACCGGCACTGGCACGTTGTCGATTTTCGGCCACCAGATGCGTTTCAACTTGCAGGAAGGTTTCCCGTTGGTGACCACCAAAAAATGTCATCTGCGTTCGATCATTCATGAGCTGTTATGGTTCCTGAACGGCGATACCAACATCGCCTACCTGCGTGACAACAAGGTCACCATTTGGGACGAGTGGGCCGATGAAAACGGCGATCTCGGCCCGGTGTACGGCAAACAGTGGCGTGCCTGGGGCGCAGCGGACGGCCGTCAGATCGATCAGCTGAGCAACGTGCTCCAACAGCTGAAGCAGGATCCGGATTCGCGCCGCATCATCGTTTCCGCCTGGAACGTCGGCGAGCTGGATCAGATGGCGTTGGCGCCGTGCCACGCGTTCTTCCAGTTCTACGTAGCGGACGGCAAGCTCTCTTGCCAGCTGTACCAGCGCTCCTGCGATGTCTTCCTCGGCCTGCCGTTCAACATCGCCAGCTACGCGTTGTTGGTGCACATGATGGCGCAGCAGTGCGATCTGGAAGTGGGCGATTTCGTCTGGACCGGCGGCGATACCCACCTGTACAGCAACCACATGGAACAGACTCAGCTGCAGCTGACGCGTGAACCGCGTCCGTTGCCGAAGCTGGTGATCAAACGCAAACCGGCTTCGCTGTTCGATTACCGTTTCGAAGACTTCGAGATCGAAGGTTACGATCCGCATCCGGCCATCAAGGCGCCGGTCGCGATCTGACCTTAACCGCATCACATCAGGGGCGCAGCGATTGCGCCCCTTTTTTTATCCGCATTGCGCACCGCGCCGCATTTTTTTGTCGCCGCCTGCCGTCGTAGAGGAAACATTGCGCAGCTTGCCGCAGCGCTTGCGCATGTGGCTTTACCGCGTTGTTACGGCCCTTACACTGGCGGCATGAACGACAATACTCTCTCGAACATTGATGATCGCCAGCGTGGCATGACGTTGATTGAGCTGTTGGCGGCGATATTGATCGCCGCCATGCTGACCGGCTGGGGCGTCGGGCAATGGCGCTATCATCAGCAAGCGCTGCGGCTGGAACATACGGCCCAACAGCTGCTGGCGTTTCTGCTGCGCTTGCAGGCGGACGCCAACTGGCGTAACCGCACGACGCTGCTGTGGTTCAAGAACGGCACGCCCTGGTGTCTGGGCGGTGGCGTGCCGCCGCCGGATTGCGCTTCCGCCGAAGGCTCTGTCTTCTCGCCGTCTTATCGCGACGTTGCGCTGAGCGGCTACACCGGCAAAGAGATTGGGTTTTACGGTTTGCGCAATACCGCACAGGCGGGGCACATCCTTCTCAGCAACGATGCAGGCAGCCTGCGGCTGGTGCTATCCGCCCGTGGGCGGCTGCGTTTGTGCAGCGAAGGGCAGCGGCTCAGGGGCATGGCGCTATGTTGACTTTAGAACGCGGTTTTACCTTGCCGGAGGTGATGTTGGCGTTGGTCTTCGGCAGCGTAATCGCGCTCGGCGCGGCGAAAACTTACCCGCTGTTGCGCCAGCAAAGCGTGGCCGTCGGCCAGCACTTTCGGCTGGAGTCAACGCTGCGGCAGTTGGCGTTCGGCATTGAGAAAGATCTGCGCCGCGCCGGTTTTTGCGCCGGGCAGTGCGCCGGCCGGCCGCTGCTGATCGGCCAGGCTGCGGGAGAAGCGGCGGGCAGCTGCGTTATCGTCGCCTACGACATTGCTCGCAGCGGGCAATGGCTCACTTCGGGCGAGGATGCAGGCTATTTCGGTTACCGGCTGCGCAATGGCGGCTTGGAAGGGCAGCGCGGCGTGAGCCAATGCGATGGCGGTGGCTGGGAGCGGCTACTCGACCATGACGAAGTGCGCATTGAGCGGTTTCATGTGGCGATAGAGCGGGGCAATCACGGCGCGACCTTGGCTCGCCTGACGCTGGCGGGGCGCTCCGCCAGCGATGCGCGTATCGGGCGCAGCCTGAGCGGGAGCGTCGAAATGGCGGCGCTGCCATGAACCGGCGTACCCAGCGAGGCGGTAGCACCCTGGCGGCGGTGATGCTGCTGCTGGCGCTCGGGCTGATGTTGCTTAACGCTCAGCATCGGCAGTTGGATAACGCGCTGTTACTGGCTGCCGATCAGCAGCGTTACCTTCAGGCTTACAATCAGGCCGCTTCGGCGCTGAGTTGGGGCATGAGCCAGCGCTGGCCACGCGCCGAGCTGAGTGCGGCGGCCTGGTTATGCAGGCAGCGCGCGGAGCTGACGGCCTGCGCTCGGCTGTCTGCCAGAGCGGGCGTGGTGACGGTACGCGGCCTTGGCGAGATGCGCGGCGGTGAACCGCTATGGTTGTATCAATGGGCCACCTTTAACGGCGCGGAGGCCGCTGGCAAGGTGCAAGCACAGCCGGGCGGTCGGCTGGATTTTTGCCCCGAGAAAAGGCAGGTCGACTGTGACGGCTAACGCTCGGGCTGGGCGGATATCCCGCAACGGCTTCAGCCTGCCGGAAGTGTTGGTGGCGGCCTTGCTGTTCTCGGTGTCGCTGCTGGGCTTGTTACAGTATCATCAGGTGCTGTTGCAGTCGTTTCAGCGCCAGTGGCACTACCGGCAAGCCTGGGGGCTGGCGCATCAGCAGCTGGAGGCGTTTGCCGTCACCAGGCGGCTCGAGGCTGAACCGCTGCCGGAAGGGTGGCGACGCGAGACGGCGCTTGACGATGCCGAGAGTGATTGCCGCCGATTGACGGTCAGGATCCAAACGCCGCAGCGGCAGTGGGCAACGCTGAGCCGCTGGTATTGCACCCGCTTTTAAGCCGGTATGTCTTTTGTTTTAAAGGAGCCTTGATGTTCACGGTTTATCATTCCAATCAGCTGGATTTGTTGAAAACGCTGACCAGCGCGCTGATAGCCAGAGATCCGTTGGCCGATCCTTTTCAACCGGAAGTGGTGCTGGTGCAGAGCCCTGGCATGGCGCAATGGCTGCAGATGCAGCTGGCGGAACAGTTCGGCATCGCCGCCAATGTCGCGTTTCCGCTGCCGGCGACCTTTATTTGGGACATGTTCACCCGGGTGTTGCCGGATATCCCGAAAGAGAGCGCCTTCAGCAAGGACGCCATGACCTGGAAGCTGATGTGGTTGTTGCCGGAGATGCTGACCCAGCCGGCGTTTGCGCCACTGCAGCACTATCTGACCGATGACGGCGACAAGCGCAAGATCCACCAGTTGGCCGGCCGGGTCGCCGACCTGTTCGACCAGTATTTGGTTTATCGCCCGCAGTGGCTGGAGAGCTGGCAGCGCGGTGAGCATATCGACGGTCTGGCGGAAGCTCAGCAATGGCAGGCGCCGCTCTGGGCGCGATTGGTGGAGTACACGCAAGAGCTGGGGCAGCCGGAATGGCACCGTGCCAATCTGTACAGCCGCTTTATCCACGCGCTGGAGCAGGCAAAAACGTGCCCGCCCGGTTTGCCGCCGCGGGTGTTTATCTGCGGCATCTCGGCGTTGCCGCCGGTCTATTTGGAGGCGCTGCAGGCGCTGGGGCGGCATATCGATATCCACCTGATGTTCACCAATCCCTGTCGCTATTACTGGGGCGACATTCAGGATTACGCTTTCTTGGCTCGCTTGCAGAGCCGCAAGCGCCGTCACTACCACCAGGCTCGTGAGCAGGGGCTGTTCCGCGAGCCGGATGACGCGGCGCGCCTGTTTGACGCCGAAGGCCAGCAGCAGCTCAGCAACCCGCTGTTGGCCTCCTGGGGCAAGCTGGGGCGCGATCACCTCTATCTGCTGTCGCAGATGGAAGGGGCGCAAGAGGTCGACGCCTTTGTCGATATCCCGGCCGATACCATGCTGCACGCCGTTCAGCGCGATATGCTGGAGCTGGAAGACCATGCGGTAATCGGTATTACCGCGGAAACGCTGGAAAGCAGCTTCAGCAAACGTCCGCTTGATGAGAACGACCGCTCCCTCAGCCTGCATGCCTGCCACAGCCCGCAGCGGGAAGTGGAGGTTTTGCACGATCAACTGCTGAGCATGCTGGCGCAGGATCCGTCGTTGACGCCGCGCGATATCATCGTGATGGTGGCGGATATCGACAGCTACACGCCTTACATTCAGGCGGTGTTCGGCAATGCCCCCGCCGAGCGCTACCTGCCGTTCGCCATTTCCGACCGTAAAGCGCGCCAGGCGCATCCGGCGCTGCAGGCGTTCATTTCACTGCTCGATCTGCCGCAAAGCCGCTTTACCTCGGAACAGGTACTGGCGCTGCTGGAGGTGCCGGCCCTGGCCGCCCGTTTCGCCATTGGCGAAGAGGGGCTGCGCCTGTTGCGTCATTGGGTCGGTGAATCCGGCGTGCGCTGGGGCCTGGACGACGATAACGTGCGCGAACTGGATCTGCCCACCACCGGCCAGCATACCTGGCGTTTCGGCATTACGCGCATGCTGCTCGGCTACGCGATGGACAGCAATGCCGGCGATTGGCAGGGCATTTTACCTTATGACGAATCGAGCGGATTGGTCGCCGAGTTGGCGGGGCAGTTGGCGGATCTGCTGGCGCAGCTCAGCCACTGGCGGCAAATCTTGAGCGAAGCGCGCCCGCTCGAAGCGTGGCTGCCGCTGTGCCGGCAACTGCTGGATGCCTTCTTCGCTGCGGACAGCGACACCGAAGTTGTGCTGGCGCTGATCGAACAGCAGTGGCAGCAGGCCATCAATTTTGGCCTGGCGGCGCGCTATCCCGACGAGGTGCCGTTGACCATTCTGCGCGACGATCTGGCGGCGCGCCTCGATCAGGAGCGCATCAGCCAGCGCTTCCTCGCCGGGCAAATCAACTTCTGTACGCTGATGCCGATGCGTTCCATTCCGTTCAAGGTGGTGTGCCTGCTGGGCATGAACGACGGCGTGTATCCGCGCACGCTGCCGCCGCTGGGGTTCGATCTGATGGCGCAGCAGGTCAAACGCGGCGACCGTAGCCGTCGCGATGACGACCGCTATCTGTTCCTGGAAGCGATTTTGTCCGCTCAGCAGCGGCTGTATATCAGTTTCATCGGCCGTTCCATTCAAGACAACAGCCCGCGCTACCCTTCGGTGCTGGTCACCGAGCTGCTGGAGTACCTGGAGCAAAGCTATTGTCTGCCGGGAGATGAGGAACTCAGCGCAGACGACAGCGCCCGGCGGGTTGGTGAGCACTTGCTGAAGTGGCACGCGCGCATGCCGTTCGCCGCCGAGAATTTCTTGCCGGGCTCGGAGGCGCAAAGCTATGCCGCCGAGTGGCTGCCCGCCGCCGATGGGCGCGGTGCGGCGCATCCGGCGTTCAACCAGCCGCTGCCCGCCGAAGCGCTGCAGCAAATATCGTTGGATGAGCTGCTGCGATTTTACCGCCATCCGATTCGTGCATTTTTCCAACTGCGGCTGGGAGTCAGTTTTATCCTGGAAGAGACCGAGCTGCCCGACGAAGAACCCTTCACGCTGGATAACCTCAGCCGTTACCAGTTCAACAGCCAGCTGCTGAATACGCTGATAGACGGCGACGATCCCGAACGGTTGTTCCAGCGGGTGCGCGCCGCCGGCGGCTTGCCCTATGGCGCCTTCGGCGAAATCTATTGGCAAAAACAGCAGGAGGAGATGAGCGAACTGGCCGAGCAGGTGCGTGCGGAACGCGCAGAGAGCCATAGCCTGGAGCTGGATATCGATATCGCCGGCGTGCGCCTCAGCGGCTGGCTGCATCAGGTGCAGGATGACGGCCTGCTGCGCTGGCGGCCTGCTACGCTGTCGGCGGTGGACGGCATATTGCTGTGGCTGGAGCACCTGGTGTACTGCTGCGCCGGCGGCACCGGCGAGAGCCGCATGTATGGCCGCAAGAATTCCGCCTGGCGCTTTGCCGCGCTGGCGCCAGAAGAGGCACAGGCGCAGCTGGCGGAACTGCTGGTGGGCTATCAGCGCGGTCTGAGTCAGCCGCTGCTGCTGTTGAACAAGAGCGGCTGGGCGTGGCTAAGTCAGTGCTATCTGCCGGAAACGCAGGAAATCGACTGGGAGGAAGAAGCGCAAATTAAGGCACGCGCCAAACTGCTGCAGGCCTGGCAGGGCGATCAGCGCATTCCCGGAGAAGGGGAAGATCCCTACGTGCAGCGAGTGTTCCGCCAATTGGATAATGAATACTTGGCGCAAATACTGGCTGAAACAGAGCGTTATCTGTTGCCGATGGCGCGGCATAACCTGGGGTAACAATCCCCCGGTGGTGCTGTGCGGCGGGAGGTGGTAAAAATAACGAAGGTTATATTCAACCATTGGGGTAATTCCCGGTCTTACATAACGTACAGGCATATACCCGCCGTGTTCCGGGCCGCCACATTGGCGAAGAACCCGGCGAGTACCGATTTGGTTATGTGGTTTTGATGTACGTCGCCAACGTCAGGGAGTGGGCGTAGCGACGTCAGAATAGGGGTTTATTTTGGATATGCGCAGACAGTTGGCCCGTATCGCCGGGCTGGTATTATTGGCTATGTGTTGGGCACCGTTGAGTTGGGCCGCGCAAGGATGGCAACCGCTGGCGGAGAAGATCAACAAGAGCGAACACGATCCACGTCAGTATGAAGCGATCAAGTTGGCTAACGGCATGACGGTGTTGCTGGTGTCCGATGCCCAGGCACCGAAATCGCTGGCGGCGCTGGCATTGCCGGTCGGGTCACTCGAAGATCCGAACAGCCAACTGGGCTTGGCGCACTATCTGGAGCATATGGTACTGATGGGCTCCAAACGTTACCCAGAGCCGGAGAACCTGTCCGAATTCCTGAAAAAGCACGGCGGCAGCCACAACGCCAGCACGGCCTCTTATCGCACTGCCTTCTATCTGGAAGTGGAAAATGACGCGCTGGAGCCGGCGGTCGATCGCATGGCCGACGCCATTGCCGAGCCGCTGCTGGATCCGGGCAATGCCGATCGCGAGCGCAACGCGGTGAACGCCGAATTGACGATGGCACGTTCGCGCGACGGCATGCGTATGGCGCAGGTCGGCGCGGAAACCCTTAACCCGGCGCATCCGAGCGCGCGCTTCTCCGGCGGTAATCTCGATACGCTGAAAGACAAGCCGGACAGCAAGTTGCACGATGAGCTGACCGGCTTCTATAAACGCTACTACTCCGCCAACCTGATGATGGGCGTTTTGTACGGCAATCAGCCGCTGTCGCAGCTGGCTGATATTGCGGCAAAAACCTTTGGCCGCGTGCCGAATCACGACGCCAGCGTGCCGCCGATCACCGTGCCGGCCGTGACGCCGGAACAGCAGGGCATCATCATTCACTATGTGCCGGCGCAGCCGCGCAAGCAGCTGAAGGTCGAGTTCCGCATCGATAACAACAGCGCCGCGTTTCGCAGCAAAACCGATACCTACATCAGCTACCTGATCGGCAACCGCAGCAAGAACACCCTGTCTGACTGGTTGCAGAAGCAGGGGCTGGCGGACGCCATCAATGCCGGCGCCGATCCGATGGTCGATCGCAACGGCGGCGTCTTCGCCATCAGCGTTTCACTGACCGACAAAGGCCTGGCCCAGCGCGACGAAGTCGTCGCCGCCATTTTCAACTACCTGAAAATGCTGCGCAGCGAAGGCATCAAGCAGAGCTACTTCGACGAAATCTCGCATGTTCTGAACCTGGATTTCCGTTATCCGTCGATTACGCGCGACATGGACTACATCGAATGGCTGGTGGACACGATGCTGCGCGTGCCGGTTGAGCATGCGCTGGACGCGCCTTACCTGGCCGATCGTTATGATCCTAAGGCGATCGCCGAACGTCTGGATGCCATGACGCCGCAAAACGCGCGCATCTGGTTCGTCAGCCCGGATGAGCCGCACAACAAGACGGCCTATTTCGTCAACGCGCCTTACCAGGTCGACAAAATCACGCCGCAGCGCTTTACGCAGTGGCAGCAGCTGGGCAGCGGCATTTCCCTGTCGTTGCCGGCGCTCAATCCGTACATCCCAGATGACTTTACCCTGACCAAGCCGTCGCACGAGTTCAAAAAGCCGGAAATGGTGGTGGATAAACCTGGCCTGCGCGTGCTGTACATGCCGAGCCGTTACTTCGCCGACGAGCCGAAGGCCGACGTCACCGTCGCTTTCCGCAACGCCAAAACCATGGATTCCGCGCGTAACCAGGTGCTGTTCTCTCTGACGGATTATCTGGCCGGCCTCGCGCTGGATCAGCTGAGCTATCAGGCATCGGTCGGCGGGCTGAGCTTCTCGACCTCGCCGAACAACGGCCTGATGTTTAACGCCAACGGTTTTACCCAGCGTTTGCCGCAGTTGCTGACGGCGCTGATCGAGGGCTATTCCAGCTTCACGCCGACGGAAGATCAGCTGGCGCAGGCCAAATCCTGGTATCTGGAACAGTTGGACGCCGCCGAGAAGGGCAAGGCGTTTGAGCTGGCCATTCAGCCGGTGCAGATGGTTTCCCGCGTGCCGTATTCCGAACGCAGCGAGCGCCGCGAAGTGCTGAAGACGCTGACGCTGAAAGACGTGCTGGCTTATCGCGATAGCCTGCTGGCCGAGGCCACGCCAGAGCTGTTGGTGGTGGGCAACATGAGCAAGCAGCAGGTCGACACGCTGGCGTCGACGCTGAAGCATCGCCTGGGCTGTACCGGCATCGAATGGTGGCACGGCGAAGACGTGGTGGTGGACAAGAATCAGCTGGCCAACCTGCAACAGGTGGGCAGCAGCACCGACTCGGCGCTGGCGGCGGTCTATGTGCCGACCGGCTACGACGAAGTGACCGGCATGGCCTACAGCTCGCTGCTGGGGCAGATTATTCAGCCGTGGTTCTATAGCCAACTGCGCACTCAGGAGCAATTGGGGTATGCGGTCTTTGCCTTCCCGATGTCGGTGGGGCGCCAGTGGGGCGTGGGCTTCCTGTTGCAGAGCAACAGCAAGCAGCCGGCCTACCTGTACCAGCGCTATCAGGATTTCTACCCGAAAACCGAGAAGCGCTTGCGCGACATGAGCGAGGCGGACTTTGAGCAGTACAAACAGGCGCTCATCAATGAGCTGAAGCAGCGTCCGCAAACCCTGAGCGAAGAGGCCAGCCGGTTCGCCAACGATTTCGATCGCGGCAATTTCGCCTTCGATACCCGTCAGAAGCTGATCGCGCAGGTGCAACAGCTGACGCCGGCCAAACTGGCGGATTATTTCCACCAGGCGGTGATCCAGCCACAGGGGCTGGCGGTGCTGTCACAGGTGAGCGGCAGCGGGCAAGACAAGGCGGATTACGCGGCGCCTAAGGACTGGGTCACCTATCCGAACGCGTCTGCATTGCAGCAGATCCTGCCGCGCAAAGTGGCGACACCATGACGGAAACTGCCCCGCAGAGGTTGGAACCGCTGACGCTGCCGCTGTTCGGCGAACGCCTGATCGAGGCGTCGGCGGGCACCGGCAAAACCTTTACCATCGGCGCGCTGTACCTGCGTTTGCTGCTGGGGTTGGGCGGTGAAGCGGCGTTTCCTCGTCCGCTGACGGTCGAAGAAATCCTGGTGGTGACCTTTACCGAGGCCGCCACCGAGGAGCTGCGCGGGCGTATCCGCGACAATATTCACGGGCTGCGTATCGCCTGCGTACGCGGTAAAGACGCAGAATGCAAAAATCTGCTATTTATCGAATTGATGGCTGAAATTGACGATTTGACCGACGCCGCCTCGCAGCTGCTGGCGGCGGAGCGGCAGATGGATGAAGCGGCGATCTACACCATTCACGGCTTTTGCCAACGAATGCTGACGCACAACGCCTTCGAGTCCGGCATGCTGTTTGAACAAACGCTGGTGCAGGACGAACTGCCGCTGCGGCGGCAGGCCTGTGCCGACTTCTGGCGTCGCCACTGCTATCCGTTGCCGCTGGGCGTGGCGCGTGCGGTCAGCCAGGAGTGGAGCGGCCCGGAAGCGTTGCTGGCCGATCTCTCCGGCTATCTGCACGGTGAGGCGCCGGCGCTGCGTCGGCCGCCGAAGGACGAAGAAACCGTCCTGATGCGCCACGAGCAGATCGTCGCGCGTATCGACGCCATCAAGGTGCAATGGCGGGCGGCGGCGGGCGATCTGGAGGCGTTGATCGCCCAGTCCGGCGTCGATAAGCGCAGTTACAGCAGCAAGCACCTGCCGAACTGGCTGAACAAGGTCGGTGAATGGAGCGGGCAGGAGACTCAGGACTATCAGCTGCCGAAGGAACTGGATAAATTTCGCCAGTCGGTGCTGCTGGAGAAGACCAAGAAAGGCGAGCCGCCGCGGCATGCGCTGTTCACGGCGATCGACGAGCTGTTCGATGAGCCGTTGACGCTGCGCGACCTGATCATGGCGCGTGCGCTCAGCGAGATCCGCACTTCCATTCAGCAGGAAAAGCGCCAGCGCGCCGAGCTGGGGTTTGACGACCTGCTCAGCCGGCTGGACGGCGCCCTGCAAAGCGGCGGTGGTGAACAGCTGGCGCAGGCGATCCGTCAGCGCTACCCGGTGGCGATGATCGATGAATTCCAGGATACCGATCCGCAGCAATACCGTATTTTCCAAAAGCTTTACGTCGGCCGGCCCGATTGCGGCCTGCTGCTGATTGGCGATCCCAAGCAGGCGATTTACGCCTTTCGCGGCGCCGACATTTTTACCTACATGCGGGCGCGTTCGGAGGTGAGCGCCCACTATACGCTGGAGACCAACTGGCGCTCGTCGCCGTCGATGGTCGCCAGCGTCAATCACCTGTTTTCTCAGGTAGAAAAGCCTTTCCTGTTCGGCCAAATCCCCTTTATCGAGGTCAGCGCGGCGGAAAAGAACCAAGGGCTGGCGTTTGACCTGCACGGCAAGCCGCAAGCGGCGATGCAGTTCTGGCTGCAGCAGGGGGAAGGCGCCGGTGTAAGTGATTACCAACAGTTGATGGCGCGCCTGTGCGCCACGCAAATTCGCGACTGGCTCAGCGCCGGGCAGCAGGGCCAGGCGTGGCTGCAGGGCGGCAAGGAGCCAAGGCCGGTACAAGCTTCCGATATCACGGTGCTGGTGCGCAGCCGCAATGAGGCGGCGTTGGTGCGCGATGCGCTGAGCGCGCTGTCCATTCCGTCGGTGTATCTGTCCAACCGCGATAGCGTGTTCGACACCCCGGAGGCCAAAGACCTGCTGTGGTTGTTGCAGGCGGTGTTGGCGCCGGAACAAGAGCGCACGCTGCGCAGCGCCATGGCTACCGGGCTGATGGGGCTGGACGCGCCGACGCTGGACGGCCTGAGCCGTGATGAGCGCGCCTGGGACGCGTTGGTTAATGAATTCGACAATTACCGCACGCTCTGGCTGCGCCGCGGCGTGTTGCCGATGCTGAGCGAGGTGATGAAAGCGCGCCAGCTGGCGGAGAACCTGCTGGCCAGCGCCGGCGGCGAGCGTCGCTTGACCGACGTGCTGCACCTGGGGGAGCTGTTGCAAGAGGCGGCGGCGCAGCTCGACAGCGAGCATGCGCTGGTTCGCTGGTTGGCGCAGCAGATTGCCCAGCCTAATCGCCAGTCCGACAATCAACAGCTGCGGCTGGAGAGCGACCGGCATCTGGTGCAGGTGATCACCATCCACAAGTCCAAGGGGCTGGAATTCGATCTGGTGTGGCTGCCGTTCGTCGGCAATTTCCGCCAGCAGCAACAGGCGCTGTATCACGATCGCCACAGCTTCCAGGCATTGCTGGATCTCGACGCCAATGAAGAGAGCCAGGCCTGGGCGGAGGAGGAGCGGTTGGCGGAAGACCTGCGTCTGCTGTACGTCGCGCTGACCCGCTCGGTGTACCACTGCAGCATCGGCATCGCGCCGTTGTTCCAGGGCTCGCGCAAGAAACAGGGCGAGACCGATCTGCACCGCAGCGCATTGGGTTATCTGGTGCAGGGCGGGCAGGCCGGCGACGCTGCGTATCTGCAGGAGCGGCTGCAGCAACTGGCGGGCGGCGGCATTGCGCTGTCGCTGGTGGAACCGCCGGACGAGGCGCCCTGGCAGCCCCAGGCGGCGTTGGCTGAAGCGCTGGCGGCGAAAAACTTTACCCGGCGGATCCAGGATTTTTGGCGGGTGACCAGCTATACCGGTTTGCAACAGCACGGCGCGAGCCTGATGCAGGATCTGCTGCCGCGTCTGGATGTCGACGCCGCGGGCGAGCGCGGGGAAGAAAGTGAGCCAGCGCTCACACCGCATACCTTCCCGCGCGGCGCAACGCCCGGCACCTTCCTGCACAGCCTGTTCGAAACATTGGATTTCACTCAGCCGTTAGACGAACAGTGGCTGCTGGCACAGCTGCAACAGCACGGGTTCGCCGAACATTGGCAGCCGATTTTGCTGGCGTGGATGCGGGTATTGCTCAATACGCCGCTCGCCGACAGCGGCGTGACGCTGGCGGCGCTGACGCCGCAGCACAAGCAGGCCGAGCTGCAGTTCTATTTGCCGATCAACCGGCTGTTGCAGGCGAAGGAGCTCGATGCCCTGGTGAAGCGTTACGATCCGCTTTCCGCCCGCTGTCCGGCGCTGGATTTTCATCAGGTGCAGGGCATGCTGAAAGGCTTTATCGACCTGGTGTTCTGCTGGCAGGGCAAATACTACCTGCTGGACTACAAGTCCAACTGGCTGGGGGAAGACAGTAGCGCCTATACCCGGCCGGCGATGGAGCAGGCGATGGCGGAGCATCGTTACGATCTGCAATACCAGCTGTATACGCTGGCGCTGCATCGTTATCTGCGTCATCGGTTGCCGGATTACGATTATCGGTGCCATTTTGGCGGGGTGATTTATCTGTTCCTGCGCGGCGTGGATGCGGCGCACCCGGGCAACGGCATTTTCACCTGTCTCCCTGAGCTTGAGCTGGTGGAGGGGATGGATCGCTTGTTCAGCGGCGAAGCTGTGGCGACGGAGGAAGGATCATGATCGCACTGCTGGAGCAGGCGGTAGCGCTTGGCGTACTGCGTCCGCTGGACGTGCAGTTCGCCCGCGTGGTGGCGAACGAAGACGAGCCCGATATTTTGCTGGCCGCCGCCTGCCTGAGCGCAGAGGCGGGGGCCGGCCACGTCTGTCTGATGCTGGAGCAACTGCAGGCGGACACGCTGTTTGAAGGGCGCCAGCCGGCGTTGGCGTTGGCGGTGTGGGAGGCGGCCGGACGACCGGATAGCGTGCGTTGGCAGCAGCGTTTGGCGGCCAGCGCAGCGGTCGGGGACGGCAGTAGCGCTACGCCACTGGTGCTACGCGGGCCGCGCCTGTATCTGCAGCGCATGTGGCAAAACGAAGGTGAAGTGGCGGCGTTTATCGGCGGTGAAGGCGAGTCGTTGGCGGTACCGGAGGCTGAGCTGCGCATTATTCTCGACCGCCTGTTCGGCGCGGCGAGTGACGAGCCCGATTGGCAGAAGATCGCCGCCGCAGTGGCCGCCACGCGGCGTATCGCGGTCATTTCCGGCGGGCCTGGCACCGGTAAAACCACCACCGTCGCCAAGCTGCTGGCGGCGCTGGTGCAGCTGGATGAAGGCGCGCGCTTGCGCATTCAACTGGCGGCACCGACCGGCAAGGCGGCGGCGCGCCTGACGGAGTCGCTTGGCAGCGCCAGCCGTCAACTGGCGCTGACCCCGGCGCAGCAGGCGTTGTTCCCGACGGAGGCGGCGACGTTGCACCGTCTGTTGGGGGCGCAACCGAACAGTCAGCGCATGCGTTATCACCGTGGCAACCGGCTGCATTTGGATGTGTTGGTGGTGGATGAGGCCTCGATGGTCGATCTGCCGATGATGGCGCGCCTGATTGCCGCGCTGCCCGATCGGGCGCGGGTGATTTTTCTCGGCGACCGCGATCAGCTGGCCTCGGTGGAGGCCGGCGCGGTGCTGGGAGATATTTGCCGCTTTGCCGAGCAGGGATACAGCGGCGCGCGTGCCGCAGAGCTGAGCCGCCTGACCGGCTGTTCGCTCGCAGGGCGGCAGGCCGATGCGGAAGCGGCGGTGCGCGACAGCCTGTGTCTGCTGCGCAAGAGCTACCGTTTCGATGCCCGTTCCGGCATCGGTCAGCTGGCGTTGGCGGTCAACGCCGGGGCGGGGGATCGCGCGCTGGCGGCATTAAACGGCAGTTTCGGCGATGTCACGGGCTATGCGCTGGCGACGAGCGAAGAGTATCAGGCGCTGTTGGATGCCTGCGTGGCGGGCTATCGCGACTATTTGCGGCTGACCGCCGAAGGCGCGGACGCGGCGGCGGTGCTGGCGGCCTTTGGCCGTTTTCAGGTGCTGTGCGCGCTGCGTGAAGGGCCATTCGGCGTCGCCGGCTTGAATGATCGTATTGAGCTCGGGCTGCAGCGTGCCGGTCTGATCGACCGCAAACCGGGCGTGCTCGGCCGCTGGTACCGGGGGCGGCCGGTGATGATCGGCCGCAACGACAGCGCGCTGGGGCTGTTCAATGGGGATATCGGCATTACGCTGCCGGATGAGCACGGCGATCTGCGCGTACATTTCCAACTGCCGGACGGCAGCATCAAGTCGGTGCAGCCGAGCCGTTTGCCGGCGCATGAAACCGCCTATGCCATGACGGTGCACAAATCTCAGGGATCGGAATTTGACCATACGGTCCTGGTGTTGCCGAATCACTTCCTGCCGGTGCTGACGCGTGAGCTGGTCTATACCGCGATCACTCGCGCGCGTAAGCAGCTCTCGCTGTATGCCACGGAGGCGGTGTTGCTGCGGGCCATTCGCATGCCGACTCAGCGTCGCAGCGGATTGGCTGAACGGCTACAGGCGACGGAATAAGCGTTGAAGGGGCGCGGCAACGGCCGCGCCGTGGGGATTACAGATCGGCCAGCAGGATTTTGGAACGGCGCTGATAGTTATACAGCGCCTGCTTTTGCATCGGCAGCACGTCGACTTCCGCCGGGGTGAATCCGCGTTCCTGGAACCAGTGGATGCTGCGGGTGGTCAGCACGAACAGCTTCTTCAGCCCCATCTGCCGCGCCTGGTTTTCCACCCGCTGCAGCAGCATCTCGCCGCGCGAAGAGCTGCGGTAATCGGGATGTACCGCGACACAGGCCATCTCACCGATTTTTTCCTCTAAGAACGGGTACAGCGCCGCGCAGGCGATGGTCAGGTTGTCGCGTTCGATAATGGTGAACTTGTCGATCTCCATCTCCAGCTGTTCACGCGAACGGCGCACCAGAATACCTTGCTGCTCGAGCGGCCGAATCAGCTCCAGGATGCCGCCGATGTCGTTGATCGTCGCCCGGCGCACCTGTTCGGCGCTCTCCATCACGATTTGGGTGCCGATGCCGTCGCGCGAGAACAGCTCTTGCACCAGCGCACCGTCCTCCTGGTAGCTGATCAGGTGGCTGCGGCGCACGCCGCTGCGGCAGCCTTTCACCGCCCCGCGCAGGAAGCGCACGGTGCCGGAATGGTAATCACCGCCTTCCTCCAGCTCTTCAAGGCGCTTTTGCGCGTCGTTGGGGAACAGCTCGGAAAGGATGTTACCCTCCGCGTCGGTCACACCTTGCGAGGAGCAGAAACCGATCATTTTTTCCGCTTTCAGCTTGATCGCCAACTGGGTAGCCACTTCTTCCGAAGTCAGGTTGAAGCTCTCGCCGGTGACCGAAACCGCGACCGGGCCGATCAGCACGATGGCGTTGCTGTCGAGCTGGCGGTGGATTGCGTCTTCATCGATGCGGCGAATGCGGCCGCTGTGACA
This sequence comes from Serratia sp. CC22-02, assembly GCF_900182895.1. NCBI lineage: Bacteria > Pseudomonadati > Pseudomonadota > Gammaproteobacteria > Enterobacterales > Yersiniaceae > Serratia > Serratia sp. CC22-02. Next base: position 172,165 of record NZ_FXUD01000008.1, read on the forward strand.
GTAGTCGATGCCGTCATCGACGCCCAGCGGCTGCGCGATGATGAAGTTGCCGCTGACCACGTTGATATGCGCACCTTGCAGCGGCGTGTTGTTGAGGCTCATCGACAGCCGGGCGGTGATATCGAGCTGCAACAAACCGGCGGCCTGCTTGACCAGCTCGAGCGTATGGGCGTCGGTCACGCGGGTGTGTTTGTGGTAGATCGGCTCATAGTTGTGCTGCGCCAGATTGGCGTCGATCTGCGGCCGTGCGCCGTAAACCACCACCAGGCGAATGCCCAGACTATGCAGCAGCCCGATATCGTTGACGATGTTGGAGAAATTCTCGTGTTCGATGGCTTCCCCGCCGAGCATGATGACAAACGTCTTGCCGCGGTGGGCATTGATATAGGGGACTGAGTGACGGAATCCTTGCACCAGCTCTGTACTACGTTCCTTCACGACAAACCTCTTTTGCATATTTATACGGTATTTTTGTATTTTTATTCTTTTATGGCGCCGATGGCAAGTGGGAAATCGTCATGAAGAGTGCGCTAAGGGGGCTAAATCGTTAATAAATTGAAAAACCATAAAAAGATTTTCTGATGACAGGGCTGGAATGATTGGTTAAAGTTTTCGGCATCCCCATTCTATTGGTGTTTTTTTCATCTGTTGTAAACAGCTATTACTGCCGGAGCCGCATGCCAAACTCTAATCACAATCTGGGCCGCCGTCGTTTATTACAGGGCGTTGCCGCCAGCTGGTTGCTGAGTGTGAGTCGCACGGGCTTCGCCGCGTCATCGCACGTGATCGCCGTGCGCGTCTGGCCATCCTCCACCTATACCCGCGTCACGCTGGAATCCAACGTCGAGCTGAAATACAAGCAGTTTGCCCTGACCAATCCCGATCGCGTGGTGGTGGACATTGAAGGCGTTCACCTTAACAGCGTGCTGAAAGGCATCGCCGGGCAGGTACGTGCCGACGACCCTTATCTCAAGCAGGCGCGCGTTGGCCAGTTCGATCAGAATACCGTGCGGCTGGTGCTGGAGCTCAAGCAGAGCGTCAGCCCGCATATTTTCACGCTGGCGCCGGTGCCGGAGTATCGCAACCGTCTGGTCATGGATCTCTACCCGACCAAGGCCGGCAGCGGCGGTGAGGAGTATGATCCGCTATTGGCGTTACTGGAAGATTACAACAAGGGCGATCTGGAGCGCACGCTGCCGCCGGAAGCACCGCAGGCCGGCAAGGCGGGGCGCGATCGGCCGATCGTCATCATGCTGGATCCTGGCCACGGCGGCGAAGATCCCGGCGCTATCGGCAAGTACAAGACGCGCGAGAAAGACATCGTATTGCAGATTGCCCGCAAGCTGAGCGCCATGATCAAGCGCGAGCCGAACATGAAGGTGTTCATGACGCGCAACGAAGACGTGTTTATCCCGCTCAAGGTGCGCGTCGCCAAGGCGCGCAAGCAGCGCGCGGATCTGTTCGTTTCGATTCACGCCGACGCCTTTACCAGCCGCGCGGCGCGCGGTTCATCGGTGTTCGCGTTGTCCACCAAGGGCGCCACCAGCTCGGCGGCCAAGTTCCTGGCGCAGACGCAGAACGCGTCGGACCAAATTGGCGGCGTCAGCAAGAGTGGCGACCGCTATCTCGACCACACCATGTTTGATCTGATCCAGACCGCGACCATCAACGACAGCCTGAAGTTCGGCAAGGAAGTGTTGAATCGGATGGGGAAAATCAACCGGTTGCACAAGAATCGTGTCGATCAAGCCGGTTTTGCGGTGTTGAAGGCGCCGGATATCCCGTCAATCCTGGTGGAAACGGCGTTTATCAGCAACATTGAAGAGGAGCGCAAGCTGCGCACCAGCCATTTCCAACAGCAGGTGGCGGAGTCGATTCTGGCGGGCATCAAGGCTTATTTCGCCAACGGCGGCGCGCTGGCGAGCCGATAGAAGCAGGGCCGGGCGCGAGTCCGGCTATTTTTGCGGATTGCAGATACAAAAAAACACCCGTCAGGGTGCTTGTCTGTTGTCATCAAGAGTTGGTTGCGGAGGCCGGATTTGAACCGACGACCTTCGGGTTATGAGCCCGACGAGCTACCAGGCTGCTCCACCCCGCGTCCGT
>NZ_FXUD01000008.1:174432-243438 GCF_900182895.1 Serratia sp. CC22-02
TCGGTTGGTTGCGGGGGCCGGATTTGAACCGACGACCTTCGGGTTATGAGCCCGACGAGCTACCAGGCTGCTCCACCCCGCGTCCGATGGATGCGCACTATACTCTCCGTGCGTTTTGTTGCAAACCCTTTTTGCATTTTATTGGCCTAAACCCGTTTTTCTGCTGGATTTGCCCGCAATTTGCCTTCTTTTTCATCACCATCCTCCGTGCGGCTTTTTTTATTTGCAGCGATTCCTTTATCAATGAGCGTTTGTTATCGTTCAGCCGGTAGATCATATCAGTTTGAGAGTGTGCGCGATGAAAGGACGTTGGGGCAAATACCTGCTGGGCGGGTTGATGGTGGCGGTGTTGGCGGGCTGTTCGTCCAAGCCGACCGATCGGGGTCAGCAATATAAAGACGGCCGTCTGGATCAATCGCTGGAGCTGGTCAATCAGCCCAACGCCAAAGGTTCGCCGGTCAACGCCAAGGACTACTCGGATCAGCTGATGGAGATCAAGTACGCATCGCCTTCGCTGTTTAACCGCAACAACAGCACCTATCAGGCGGTGCAAAGCTGGATGGCGTCCGGCGCCGACACGCGCATGCTGAGCCAGTACGGCCTCAGCGCTTACCAGATGGAAGGCGTCGACAATTACGGCAACGTGCAGTTTACCGGCTACTACACGCCGGTGGTGCAGGCGCGCTATACCCAACAGGGCGAGTTCCGCTATCCGCTGTACCGCATGCCGCCGAAGGGCAGAGGCCGCTTGCCGGATCGCGCGGGCATCTATTCCGGCGCGCTTGACGATCGCTATATCATCGCTTACACCAACTCGCTGATGGACAACTTCATGATGGAAGTCCAGGGCAGTGGCTACGTCGACTACGGCAACGGCCAGCCGCTGGTGTTCTTCGGCTACGGCGGCAAGAACGGCCACGCCTATCGCAGCATCGGCAAGGTGCTGATCGATCGCGGCGAAGTGGCCAAGGCGGACATGTCGATGCAGGCGATCCGTCAGTGGGCGGATACCCACAGCGCCGCAGAGGTGCGTGAGCTGCTGGAGCAGAATCCGTCGTTCGTGTTCTTCCGCCCGGAAGCTTTTGCGCCGGTGAAGGGCGCCAGCGCGGTGCCGCTGATCGCCAAAGCCTCGGTAGCCTCCGACCGGTCGCTGATCCCGGCAGGCACCACGCTGCTGGCCGAAGTGCCGCTGCTGGACAACAAGGGTAAATTCACGGGAAAATACGAGATGCGCCTGATGGTCGCGCTCGACGTGGGCGGCGCCATCAAGGGCCAGCACTTTGACATGTATCAGGGCATCGGGCCGGAAGCCGGCCACTCGGCGGGGTACTACAACCACTATGGCCGCGTCTGGGTGCTGAAGAACAACGGCGGTGGCCAGCTGTTCAGCGCCAATCAGTCAAACGGCAGCGGTTCGTTGCTGGCCACCCGGTAAACGCATACGGCGTGAAAAGAGTGACCCGCAAGGGCCGGATTTTCCGGCCCTTATCATTTGCATTACGAAGGTAATTAAAGCGTTATGAGCACAGCTTATTCGGAAGCCTATCTGCAGCGTTTCGGCGGCACGGCGCGGTTGTACGGCCAGCAGGCGTTGGCGGTGTTCGCGCAGGCGCACGTCTGCGTGATCGGCATCGGCGGCGTGGGTTCCTGGGCGGCTGAGGCACTGGCGCGCACCGGCATCGGCGCCATCACCCTGATCGACATGGATGATGTTTGCGTCACCAATACCAACCGCCAGATCCACGCGTTGCGCCAACACGTCGGGCAATCGAAAACCGAGGTGATGGCGGAGCGTATCCTGGCGATTAACCCGGAATGCCGGGTGACCTGCATCGACGATTTCATCACCCCGGACAACGTCGCCGAGCTGCTGGACCATAACTTCAGCTACGTCATCGACGCGATCGACAGCGTGCGGCCGAAGGCGGCGTTGCTGTCATACTGCCGCCGCTTCAAGATCCCGGTGGTGACTACCGGCGGCGCCGGCGGGCAGATTGACCCGACCAAGATCGAAGTGGCCGATCTGGCGAAAACCATCCAGGATCCGCTGGCCGCCAAACTGCGCGAGCGGCTGAAGCACGATTTCAACGTGGTGAAAAACGGCAAGGGCAAGCTGGGCATCGACTGCGTCTTCTCCAGCGAGCCGCTGGTTTACCCGCAGCCGGACGGTTCGGTGTGCGCTTCGCGCAGTACGGCGGAAGGGCCGAAAAGAATGGATTGCAGCGCGGGATTCGGCGCGGCGACCATGGTCACCGCGACCTTCGGCTTCGTCGCCGTGTCGCACGCGCTGAAAAAGATGGTGGCGAAGGCGGCGCGTCAGGCGTAACGGGCGGCGATGGCCTTTACGGCGGCGGCCAACGCCGCCAGGCCGCTGGCGCGGGTGGCGCTCAGTTGCGCGCGCAATGCCAGGCGGTCGAACAGCGCCAGCGGATCCAATGCGGCGATCTGCTGCGGCGTTTTCCCTTCCACTTCGGTCAGCAGCACCGCCAACAGGCCGCGCACGATGCGGCCTTCGCTGTCGCCATAGAAGTGCAGCGTGCCGTCTTCCAGCAACTGGTGCCCCAACCAGACGCGGTTTTCACACCCGCTCAACGCTATTTCTTCACTGCGCAAGGCCTCCGGCAGCGGCGGCAGCCGTTTCGCGAGCATAATCAGCTGGCGGTAGCGGTCTTCCCACTGTTTCAGCGTGCTGAAGGCGGCGATCAACGCTTCGGCGGTGACCTCTCGGCCAAAAGGATGGGGGGCGAGCATAGCGTCTCCGGGAATCAAGTCAGTCGGCCAGCAGATCGAGGGCGTGAGTCAACGCGCTGACCAGCGTATCGACGTCCTGTTGCGTATTGTAGGGGGCGAACGATGCGCGCAGCGTGCCGCTGACGCCTAACGCCGCCATCAGCGGCTGCGCGCAGTGTTGGCCGGCGCGCAGCGCAATGCCTTGCTCCGCCAACAGCGTGACGATGTCGCTGTGGTGTACGCCGGCGATATCGAACGCCAGCAGGCTGGAGCCGGAGCTGCGGAAGCTGCGAAAGCCCGGTAGCTGCGCCAACCGCTGTTCCGCCTGGTCCGCCAGCTCGCGGCTGTAGCGCTCCGCCGCCGCCATGTCCTGCTCGTTGAGCCAGGTGAGCGCCGCGGCCAACCCCAGCACGCCGGCGATGTTCGGCGTGCCGGCTTCGAAGCAGTGCGGCGGTTTTTGCGGGGTAAAACCGTCGAACGACGCCTGGGTCAGCATCTTGCCGCCGCCTTGCCACGGCGCCATCTGCGCCAGCAGCTCGGCTTTGCCGTACAGCGCGCCGATGCCGGTCGGGCCATACAGCTTGTGGCCGGAGAAGGCGTAGAAATCGATGTCGAGCCGCTGTACGTCGGCCGGGCCGTGAACCACGCCCTGAGCGCCGTCGATCATCACGCGTGCGCCGGCGGCATGCGCCTGTGCGATCGCCGGCGCCAGATCCGGGCAGCCGCCGGTGACGTTGGACATTTGCCCCAGCGCCAACAGGCGGGTGTTGTCGTTGAGCAGGGCGGGCAGCTGCGTCAAATCCGGCAACCGATCGGCGCCGATCGGCAGTTTCACCACCCGCGCGCCGGTTTGCTCTGCCACCATCAGCCAGGGGATCAGGTTGGCGTGGTGTTCCGCTTCACTTACCAGGATTTCATCGCCCGGCTGCAGGCGCGGACGCAGGTAGCTCTGCGCCACCAGGTTGATCGCCTCGGTGGTGCCGCGCGTCCAGACGATGTCGTCGGCCGACGGCGCATTGATCAGCTGCGCTACCTGGACGCGCGCTCGTTCGAAACGGGCGGTCAGATCCTGCGCTGCCCGATGCTGGCTGCGGTGCACGGTGGCGGCGTCATCGCGATAAAATTGCTGCGTGGCGTCGATCACCGCCTGCGGTTTCAACGCGGTGGCGGCGCTGTCCAGATAGATGCCGTCCTGCGCGAGCGCGGGAAACTGTTGGCGAAAAAGGCTGGGGTTAAAAGGCGTCATACCCTGATTGTCACTGGCTTGAGTCGATGGGTGATCCTGTCCTATTTTGCCGCCGGAGACAAGCGATCCTGCCTATTAGGACTTATCGCCTGGCAAAATTGGGAAAGTTTGTTATGCTATTAAATGTGCGCTAATTAATCGCATCTATACAGATAAAAGGTATTTACCAGCATTTAAAACTACAAAGGAGTCCTCAATGAAGAAAACAGCCGCAGTTCTCTCTGCTCTGATGCTTACGTTCACCCTGGCCGCCTGTTCCAGCAACTACGTGATGCATACCAATGACGGACGCACCATTGTCGCTGACGGCAAGCCTAAAGTGGACAACGACACCGGCATGATCAGCTATAAAGACGCCAACGGCGTCGAGCAGCAGATCAACCGCGCCGATGTGAAAGAGATGGTTGAAAGCAACCAGTAACCGTCAGGCAAAAAAAAGCACCGCAAGTTTTGCGGTGCTGCATAAAATCACTATGGACAGACAGGGTAAATGTACAGGAAGTGAAAAAACAGTAGCCTAGCTACCATGTCCGGAATCGCCGGACAATTTGCAAACACAACATCACAACCACAAGCCAAAAGTTCATCGGCGTCCTCGACACCCACTCCCTTTTCGTTCCGGCCCGGGAAGTGCCGCCACTATAGGTATTTGCTGGCGCATCCTCAACGGACAAATTATAATGGCTCGGATTAAAAAAACTAATGGCAATACGCCGTTAGCGTTTACCGATGGCTTGCCACGCAAAGCCGCCCGATTTTCGGCACCGAATCATTCGGATTAATGTTACACAAAAGTAGCTAATTTAATGTCTAAACGCTTACCTCCCCTCAATGCGCTGCGCGTGTTCGATGCGGCCGCTCGCCACCTGAGTTTCACCAAGGCGGCGGAAGAGCTGTTCGTGACCCAGGCCGCGGTGAGCCACCAGATCAAGTCGCTGGAGGACTTCCTCGGGCTGAAGCTGTTTCGCCGGCGCAACCGCTCGCTGCTGCTGACCGAAGAGGGGCAAAGTTACTACCTTGATATCAAGGAGATCTTCTCTTCGATCAACGAGGCGACGCGCAAGCTGCAGGCGCGCAGCGCCAAGGGGGCATTGACCGTCAGTCTGCCGCCGAGCTTCGCCATTCAGTGGCTGGTGCCGCGCCTGTCCGGCTTTAACTCAGCTTATCCGGGGATCGACGTGCGCATCCAGGCGGTGGACCGCGAAGAAGACAAGCTGGCGGACGACGTTGACGTGGCGATTTTCTACGGCCGTGGCAACTGGCCGGGGCTGCGTGCCGAGCGCCTGTATGCGGAATATCTGCTGCCGGTGTGTTCGCCTAGCCTGCTGACCGGCGATCATCCGCTGAAAACCGCCGAGGATCTGGCTTATCATACGCTGCTGCACGACGTTTCGCGCCGCGACTGGCTAGCCTATACGCGCCAACTGGGGTTGCAGCACATCAACGTGCAGCAGGGGCCTATCTTCAGCCACAGCGCCATGGTGGTGCAGGCGGCGGTACACGGCCAGGGCGTGGCGCTGGTGAACAACGTGATGGCGCAAACCGAGATTGAAGCCGGTCGCCTGGTGTGCCCGTTCAACGATGTGCTGGTCAGTAAAAACGCTTTTTATCTGGTATGTCATGACAGCCAGGCAGAACTGGGTAAAATAGCCGCCTTCCGGCAGTGGATCCTGGCGCGTGCCGCCAGCGAACAAGAGAAGTTCCGCTTCCGCTACGAACAATAAGGCCGGCCGCCGCCTTGCCGCGGCCGGTGATTTTTAATGGGATAGATCACGATGAGCAGCCGTTCCATGCTGGTTTTCGCCGCTATCAGCGGCTTTGTGTTTGTCGCGTTGGGCGCATTCGGCGCGCATGTGCTAAGCGGTACGCTCGGCGCCAACGAAATGGCCTGGATCCGCACCGGGCTGGAATATCAGGGATTCCACACCCTGGCCATCCTGGCGCTGGCGGTCGCGATGCAGCGCCGCGTGAGCCTGTGGTTTTACTGGAGCGGAGCGCTGTTGGCGTTCGGCACCGTGTTGTTCAGCGGCAGCCTCTATTGCCTGGCGCTGTCGCACCTGAAGGTCTGGGTTTATATCACGCCGGTTGGCGGCGTGTGCTTCCTGATCGGCTGGATATTGATGTTGATTGGCGCTTTGCGTCTGAGGAAAAAGGCCGAGCGCCATGAATAAGATTGCGTTGTACTGCCGTCCCGGCTTTGAAAAAGAGTGTGCGGCGGAGATCACCGACAAAGCCGCCCAGCTGGAGATTTACGGCTTTGCGCGGGTAAAAGAGCACAGCGGTTACGTGCTGTTCGAATGCTATCAGCCGGACGATGCCGACCGCCTGGCGCGGGAAATTCCGTTCCGCGAACTGATTTTCGCCCGCCAGATGATCGTGGTGGGTGAGCTGCTGCGCGATCTGCCGCCGGAAGATCGGGTATCGCCGATCGTCGGCATGCTGATCGGCGTGGTTGACCGCGGCGGTGAGCTGCGGGTGGAAGTGCCGGACACCAACGAAAGCAAAGAGCTGATGAAGTTCTGCCGCAAGCTGACGGTGCCGCTGCGCGGCGCGATGCGCGAGCAGAAGGTGCTGATGGCGCGCGAGAACCCGACTCGCCCGGTGGTGCACGTGTTCTTCATCGCGCCGGGCTGCTGCTACGTTGGTTACTCCTACAGCAACAACAACTCGCCGTTCTACATGGGCATTCCGCGTCTGCGTTTCCCGGCCGATGCGCCGAGCCGGTCGACGCTGAAGCTGGAAGAAGCGTTCCACGTGTTTATCCCCGCCGACGAGTGGGACGAACGCCTGGCCAGCGGCATGCACGCGGTCGATCTGGGCGCCTGCCCGGGCGGCTGGACCTATCAGCTGGTGAAACGCAGCATGATGGTGCATTCGGTGGATAACGGCCCGATGGCGCCGAGCCTGATGGAAACCGGCCAGGTGACGCACCACCGCGCCGACGGCTTCAAGTTCGAGCCGAACAGCAGCAAGATCTACTGGCTGGTGTGCGACATGGTGGAGAAACCGGCGAAGGTGACCAGCCTGATGATTCAGTGGCTGGTGAAAGGCTGGTGCCGTGAAGCTATTTTTAACCTCAAGCTGCCGATGAAAAAGCGCTATGAGGAAGTGTCGCAAAACCTGACGAGCATCCGCGAAGCGCTGGGCGCCGCTGGCATCAGCGTCGAAGTGCACGCCAAGCAGCTGTATCACGACCGCGAAGAGATCACCGTACACGTGCGCCGCATGTGGTCGGCGGTGCCGGGCCGGCGCGACGAGCGCGATTAATCGCGTTAAGCCTTATGAAGGGCGCTGCTTGCAGCGCCCTTATTATATCGGCAGGCGCAGCTGCTGCAGGTTGCCGTCCAGCGACAGATCGGTGCGCAGCGTGGCGACCTGTTTGCTGACGTAGGCCAGCTCGCGGTGTTGCTCCAGCTTGCCGCGCCATTTCTCCGGCACCTGCTCCAGGTGCTGATAGAGCCCATCCAGGCTGCCCGACTGCTGCAACAGCAGCACGGCGGTTTTCGGCCCGATGCCGGCCACGCCGGGGATCTTGCTGCTGCCGATCCCCGCCAGCCCCCAATAGTCCGGCAGCTGCTGCGGCTGTACGCCGAATTCTTGCTGCACGAAGGGCATGTCCAGCCAGCGTTTCTGGAAGTAATCGCGGATCTGCACGTTCGGCGCCAGCAGCTGGCAGTAGCCTTTGTCGGTGGAGACGATGGTCACCTGGTGGCCGCCGCCGGCGACCTTCGCCGCCAGAGTGGCCGCCAGATCGTCCGCCTCGTTGCCGGGAGAATGCCAGCTGGCGACGCCCAGTTCGGCGAAGGCCTCGCGCAGCTGCGGCATCTCCTGCTGCAGGTTTTCCGGCATCGGCGAGCGCCCGGCCTTGTAGTCCGGCAGAATTTGGTGGCGCCAGCTGTCGCGGCGATCGTCCTCGTCGAAGACCGCCACTGCATGGGTTGGGCGGCTGTGTTGGATCAGCTGCTGCAGCGCGTGGCGGCAGGCGTTGACGCAAGGGGAGCCCTGCACGGCGTGAATGCGGCGGATGAGGTTCAGGGCGTCGACAATCAGTAGGTGTATCATCATGGGCGGTAAGGTCAGAAAAAACAGGGCGGCTGTTACGCCGCCCGGGATTGAGGGTCAGGCTACGATTTCGTAGCAGGGCACATAGGCGCTGCCCGGCAGCTTCATGCGGTGCTGGGCGACAAAGCCCTGCAGCAGGCTGTCCATCTGCTTCATCATCTGCGGTTCACCGTGCAGTTTGTACGGGCCGAACTGCTCGATGGCATGGATGCCATTTTCCTTCACGTTGCCGGCCACAATGCCGGAGAACGCGCGGCGCAGCGCGGCGGCCAATTGCTCCGGCGGCTGGTTCGGATACAGATTGAGGTTCGCCATGTTCTCATGGGTCGGCTCGAACGGCAGCTGCAGATCCGGCGCGATGCGGATCGACCAGTTGAAGCTGTAGGCGTCGCCGGTGTTGCGGCGGTTTTCCTTCACCAGCGGCATGGCTTGCTTCATCTGCCGCGCCACTTCCGCCGGATCGTCGATGATGATGGTGTAATGGCGGCGCGCTTCGTCGCCCAGCGTGTTCATGATGAACTCGTCCAGCACGCGGAAGTAGTCGGCGCTCTCTTTCGGCCCGGTCAGGATCAGCGGCAGCACCTGTTCGCTGTTCTCCGGGTTCATCAGGATACCCAGCAGGTACAGCAGCTCTTCGGCGGTGCCGACGCCGCCCGGGAAGATGATGATGCCGTGTGCGATACGCACGAAGGCTTCCAGGCGTTTTTCGATGTCCGGCATGATCACCAGCTCGTTGACCAGCGGGTTAGGCGGCTCGGCGGCGATGATCGACGGCTCGGTCATGCCGATGAAGCGGCTGTTGCGGTAACGCTGCTGCGCGTGACCGACCGCGGCGCCTTTCATCGGCGCTTCCATGGCGCCCGGCCCGCAGCCGGTGCAGATGTTCAGCTCGCGCAGGCCCAGCTGGCTGCCGACCTTGCGCGCGTACAGGTATTCGTTTTCGTTGATCGAGTGGCCGCCCCAGCACACCACCATATTGGGATCTTCATCCAGATGCAGCGTGCGTGCATTGCGCAGGATCGAGAACACCAGGTTGGTGATGTGGGCCGAGTTTTCCAGGTTCAGGTGCTGGAAGCGGCCGGCGCTGGCGATTTGGCCATGCACGAACAGGATGTCGCGCAGCACGGCGAACAGGTTGGCCTGCAGCGAGCGGATGATGCGGCCGTCGACGAACGCCTCTTCCGGCGGATTGACCAGCTCCAGCTTCACCCCGCGCTCGCGGCGCAGCACGTTGATGTCGAAGGTTTCATAGCGCGACAGCAGCTGCTTGCTGTTGTCGGTTTGGCTGCCGGAGTTCAACACGGCCAGCGAACAGTTGCGGAACAGGCGGTACAGGTCGCTGCTGGCGGTGCGCTTCAGCATGTCTACTTCCAGCTGCGACAATAAATCCATAGAGCCAAGCGGGCTGATGTGTGTAATCAAGGTAACTCCTTTGCACCCGGTGCGGGGCGGTAGTAATCCATACGCAGCAAAACAGCATCTCTTTATGGTTGGCGTGCTGCGGCGAAGCGGGCGCTCTGCCCGGCCGCAGCCTCGTTTTAACCTTACCGCCGTCCCTGTGCTTTTACCAACACAAACCGCTCGTTAGCTCAGTTGTTGAGCAATGTTTCGCACTTATTGGCGCGCCAGGCGGCCGTGCTCGGGGGCGAATTCGACGTTGCTGCGCCACGGGTTGATATCCAGCCCGCCGCGGCGGGTATAACGAGCGTAGACCGTTAGGCTTTGCGGCCGGCAATAGCGCATCAGATCGTTAAAGATGCGCTCGACGCACTGCTCGTGGAATTCGTTGTGGTGGCGGAAGGAAACCAGATAGCGCAGCAGCGCTTCGCGATCGATCTTGCCGCCGCGGTAGCTTATCTGCACCGAGCCCCAGTCCGGTTGATGGGTGATCAGGCAATTGGACTTCAGCAGGTGGCTGACCAAGCGCTCTTCCACCACCTCTTTTCCGGCGGCGTTCAGCAGGTAGTCGGCATTGAACTCATAATTGTCGATGCGGATATCCTGCTGGTCGATGCAGTCGCCGGCCAGGCGGGCGATCGGCGTGCCTTCCAACTGCTCGACGCTGAACAGGGTGACGCTGACTTCGCCCTGGGCGCAGGCGGACAGATCGCGCTGCAGGGTGCTGCGCACCGTTTCCCAATCGGCGAACGGGGTTTGGTTGAAGCTGTTGAGGTACAGCTTGAAGCTTTTCGATTCGATCAGGTTCAGGCTGTCGGCGTTGAGGCTGATTTCACCGACCGCCACCTGCGGCAAGCCGTTGGCGTTCAGCCAGGAGAGTTCGTACAGCGTCCAGATGTCCGCACCGTGGAAGGGCAGGTTATCGGGATACAGGCCCAGCGGCTCGCGGTTCATGCTGCGCGGCACCGCCTGCAGCAGCGTGGCGTCGTAGCGATCGCGGTAGGCGGTGGGTTTGCCCAGCGTCAGCCCCGACAGGGCCTGGTGGTCTTGATATGAGGACATCTGCTGTCACCTCGGTCAGAGATAGGTACAATGGCCGTCAGTTTAACGTATGCGAGAAAGAATATGGACCATGATGTATCGCACGCTCTGCGTGAATTCACTCAACGTTATGTCGAGTTGTGGCAGCAAGAGCGCGGCCACGCGCCGGCCAGCCAGGCGCTGTACGGCGTGCCGTCGCCCTGCATCGTGGAGAACCGCGAGGACGAAGTGCTGTGGTTGCCGCGGCCTTTCGAACCGGCGGCGACGCTGGAAAAGGTAGAAACCGCGCTGGAGCTGCGTTTGCAGCCGGATGCGCACCGCTTCTACACGCAGCAATACGCCGGTGACATGAGCGCGCAGTTCGGCGAGCATCGCCTGAGCCTGCTGCAGGTCTGGAGCGAAGAGGATTTTATCCGCCTGCAGGAGAACCTGATCGGCCATCTGGTGACGCAAAAACGTCTCAAGCTGTCGCCAACGCTGTTCCTGGCGACCACCGAATCCGAGATGACGATGGTGTCGTTGTGCAACGTCAGCGGCAACGTGGTGCTGGAACAATTCGGCAGCGATAAGCGCACCCTGCTGGCGGCGACGCTGGGGAATTTCCTCGATGCGCTGCGCCCGGTGTTGGACTGAATCGCGACGGATTCGCCGTCGCCCGTGTGAGAGATCTCTCACACGGCCTGTGAGAGATCGCTCTTAATTTTTCCCGCCTTTCTCCAGGCTATGAGATTATTGTTATCCAGATCAATTGGTTAGAATTTCTTTAGGATAACTCTTAGTCTTAATTTAGTGTGAGACACCTCCCAAACCCTTGTGATTCCGGGGAATTTAAGCGATCTTATCGTTACCGGAACGGAACCGGCGGAGCAGGAAAGCATCAGGATGATGCAGCTTCAGGAAGAAGAAAGGGATGCGCTCAGGCAAGAGCGAAGGATGGTGTCAGGAGATGCCCAGGATGTTTCAGGATAGAAACCAGGGACACCTCCAGGACGGAGATTGAGAGCCGGCACAGGACTGTCGGCGGGTCAGGAAGGCTGAGGAACCGCGTCAGGACGATGCTGCAGGATGATGCAAGGACCACTTGGTCAGGATGGCCGCAGGAAAAGTTTTCAAGGATTGAGCAGGGAGCACGCTGTGTAGCGGGATAGCTATAAAACGAACCGGGGGCACTGTTAACGCAGTGCCCCCAACTTTTTGTTTTATCCCGCTGCGCGTGCGCCCCGCCTTAATCCCTCTTCAGCGTTAACCAATCGCGCCCAGCGTATCGCCTGCGCTCTGTTTTTTCGGCAGCAGGAACAGCGTGGCGTAGATATCCAGCAGGTAAATTGCCGCCAGCAGGCTGATGGCCGCGGTAAACGACACCTGCGTCACCAGCGCACCGATCACCAATGGCCCCAGGCCGCCGACGCCGCGCCCCAGATTGAACAGGATGTTCTGCGCGGTGGCGCGCGCCTGCACCGGATAGGTATCGGAAATCAACGCGCCGTAGCCGCCGATCATGCCGTTGACGAACATGCCCATCACGGCGCCGGCGAACAGCATCAGCGTCGGGTCGCTCAACTGGGCGTAACCGATCACCATCACCACGGCACCGATCTGATAAAGCACGAAGATCTTCCAGCGGGCGAAGCGGTCGGCCAGCATGCCAAACAGCCAGATGCCGAACGTCATGCCGACCACCGTCACCGCCGTCCACAGGCCGGACTTGGTGAGCGAGAAGCCAAAGTTTTTCGCCAGGTAAGTCGGCATCCAGATCATCAGGCCGTAGTAACCGAAGTTCTGCACCGAACAGAGAATGAAGATGCCGATGCTGGCCCTGCTGGTGGCGCGATCCTTAAACAGCAGGCGCAAACGCTGCAGGAAGGAGAGCGGTTGCCCGGCATCTTTCTGCCGCACGAATGCTTCCGGCTCGCCCAGGGTACGGCGGATCAGGAATGACGCCAGCGCCGGCAGCAGGCCGACCAAAAACATGCCGCGCCAGCCGATATGCTCCAGCAGCAGCGGCGTCAGGAAGGCGGCCGCCAGCACGCCCAATTGCCAGCCCATGCCGACGTAAGCCGAAGCGCGGTTGCGCTTCTCCGCCGGCCAGGCTTCGGCGATCAGCGCCATGCCGATGCCGAATTCGCCGCCCAGCCCGATGCCCGCCAGGGTGCGATAGGCCAGCAGATCCCAATACCCTTGCGCCACGGCACACAGGCCGGTGAACAGGGAAAACATCAGGATGGTGATCGTGAGCACCCGGATACGGCCGAAACGATCGCTGAGGTGGCCGAAAATCACGCCGCCCAGCACCGCGCCGATCAGCGTCCAGGTGACCAGTGAACCGGCGGCCGATGAGGTTAATCCCAATTCGATGCTGATGGCCGGCAGCATAAAGCCGAGGATCAGCAGGTCAAACCCGTCCATGGCATAACCGGTGACCGAAGCCAGCATGGCCTTACCGGGCGTCGCGTGGTTTTTTTTCTCTGTTATTACGGACATGAATCTTTATCTGTGTGGTGAATTCGGTGGGCCTATTGTGCCGCGCGGCGGCGAACGCCACCAGATAAAAACGGTGAGCTGTCTCAGGCGCGCCGAATTTGGGCTATAAAAATGCTATGCTTTGCCGCCTTTCAGCCAGCGCGCTGAATACCATGATGACAAGAGATCGGGAATGCAGATGAGTATACATAACCAGGTGCGCCGCAGTTTGCAGGCGATTGAACAATCCATGCGCGATCTGGCGCTGTGGCAGGCCGCGCCGCCTGATCATGAGGCTTTCTCCAGCACCGAGCCGTTCTGCATCGATAGCATGTCGGCCGAAGCCTGGCTGCAGTGGGTGTTCTTGCCGCGCATGTATGCGTTGCTGGATGCCGAAGCGCCGCTGCCGACGCGCTTCGCCATCACGCCTTATTTCGAAGAGGCGTTGAAAGATCGTGAACCGAGCAGCCTGCCGCTGCTGGTGCTGCTGCAACAGCTGGATTTGATGTTGAATAAAGAGCCGTAATTCGCCGGCGGCGCGCAGATTTTTGCCGCCCGGCAGTGTAGAGTACTCGCGCGGATGCCGGGCAGGAGAGCCGACGGCGTCTTTCGGCTCGGTTGAACCGCGGCGGTTGACCGGGGGCTGCATTAGGATGATGAGGTGCTGCAATAATGGATTTATTAAGGTTTATCCTGCGTTTGCCTTTTACCCTGGTTAAGGGCGTTTGTCGTCTGCTGGGTGGGGCGTTGTCGCTGTTGGGGCGGTTGCTGAGACCGCTGGTCGGCAACCTCAGCTGGCGTGCGCCGGCCTGGTGGGCTGCGCTGCCGCGCGGTTTTTTGCGGCTCGAAAGCGGCGTGGATAAACACCCGAAAGCGATCGGTTTAGGCCTGTTGCTGTTGGCTGGCGCCGCAGGCGGCGCATTTTACGGCTGGCACTGGTGGCAAAACCGGCCTCAGCCTATCGAACCTGCACCGATGGTGGTTCAGGAGGTCAGCGCATCGCTTGCCAACCCCGAGCCGATAGATTACGCCGCCGCCCGGCAGGCGCCGCAAACGGTGAGCCTGACCTTCAGCGGGTCGGTCGCGCCGATCGCCGCAGTGGGTAAAACCGTGAGCGCCGGCATCACTCTGAAGCCGACGGCGGAAGGGCAGTGGGCATGGAGCAATGAGTCGACGCTGCTGTTCACGCCGAAAAAGCCGCTGCCGATGGGCGCGAAGTATGACGTGACCCTTGAGCCCGCCACCCTGCTGGCACCGCAGATCAAACTGGCCAAAACCCGCTATGCCTTCACCGTGCCCGCGTTCGATTACCGCCTGGGGCAGGCTGAGTATTACCGCGATCCGCAAGATGCGCAGAAACGCAGCGCGATTTTCAATCTGAAGTTCAACGCGCCGGTCGACGTCGCCAGCTTTGAAAAACAGATTTCGCTGGGGTTGAAAGAAGGCAGCACTTCCTCCGAGAAAAAGTTGAACTTCTCTCTGGTCTATGACGAGAAAAAACTGAACGCCTGGGTGCATTCCGAGCCGCTGCAGGCGCTGGATCAGGGCGGCGCTGTGCATCTGACCGTCGGCAAGGGCGTCAAATCGACGGCGGCCGGCAATGCGGTCGAAGAGGCGAAAAGCAACTGGGTTAAAGTCCCGACGCTGTACAGCCTGGCGCTGAGCGACGCCAGTGCCCAGGTTGTGGATACCGATGGCGGCCAAGGGCAGCGTGCGCTGGTGGTCGGCTTCAGCGATGCGGTGAAGGATAAAGAGCTGGCGCGGGCCACCAAAGCCTGGCTGCTGCCGCAGCACGATCCGAGCGATGCCGAGACCGCCAACGATGCCGAAGATTTCTATCAATGGACGGTCGACAGCGTCGGTAAAAACGTGCTGGCGCAGGCGACGGCATTGCCTTTGACGCTTAACGAGGCGGAAGAGGCCTACCAGCCGGAGTTCAGCTTCCGCTTTGAAGCTCCGGCGCACCGCTTCGTGCTGATCGAGATAGACAACCAACTGGTCTCCGTCGGCGGTTACAAAATGCCGAAGAAGGTTTATCGGGTGGTCGAAGTGCCGGAGTTCCCGAAATCGCTGCAGTTCATGTCCGCAGGCTCGCTGCTGTCGGTCAACGGCGACAAACAGATCAGCGTGGCGGCGCGCAACGTGGCGGGCCTGCGGCTGGACATCAAGCGGGTGATCCCGAGCCAGCTGCAGCACATCGTCTCCTTCAAAAGCCGGGAATATTCGTCCACGGAATTCAACCGGCTCAATGATGAGTATTTCACCGAGCATTTCAAATACCAGACGGCGCTCAATAACGAGCGACCGGGGGAAGTGAACTATCAGGGCATCGATCTCTCCCGTTATCTCTCCACCAACGCCAGTTCGCATCGCGGGGTGTTCCTGCTGACGCTGTCTGAATGGCAGCCGAACCGGAAACCGGCGGCGGAAGAGGCGGGTGCCGAGCCAGAACAGGAACCGGACGAGAGCACCGGAGATGATCAGCCCGACGTCGGCGATTCGCGCTTTGTGGTGGTGACCGATCTGGGCATCGTCGCCAAGAGCTCGCAGGATAAGACGCGCGACGTCTTCGTGCAGTCGATTCAAAGCGGCGCGCCGGTCAGCGGCGCCAACGTGTCGGTAGTGGCCAAAAACGGCGTGACGCTGCTCAGCCAAACCACCGGGGCCGACGGCCACGTGCGTTTCCCGGCGCTCGACGTGTACACCAACGAGCGCCAGCCGGTGATGTTCCTGGTGGAAAAGGAAGGGGATGTCTCCTTCCTGCCGACCGGCAGCTATAACGATCGTGGGCTGGACTTCTCGCGCTTCGACGTCGCCGGTGAACAAACGCCGACCGATCCGCGCACGCTCGGCAGCTATCTGTTCTCCGATCGCGGCGTTTATCGACCGGGGGATACTTTCAATATTGGCCTGATCACCCGCGCCGCCGACTGGCGCGTTGGCCTGGCCGGCGTGCCGGTGCGCGCCGAAGTCCGCGATCCGCGCGACAAGCTGATGACCACCGTGCCGCTGACGCTGGGCGCCAGCGGTTTCAACGAGCTGAGCTATACCACCGATGAAAACTCGCCCACCGGCGAGTGGAACGTCTATCTGTATCTGATCGGCAAAAACAACGATACCTCCACGCTGCTCGGCCATACCGCGGTCAATGTGAAGGAGTTCGAGCCGGATCAGCTGAAAGTGAAGCTGGCGCTGACGCCGAATCGCCAGCAAGGCTGGGTCAAACCGTCCGAGCTGAAGGCCAGCATCGATGTGCAGAACCTGTTCGGTACCCCGGCGCAGGATCGCCGCGTGACCACCAGGCTGACGCTGCGGCCGATGTATCCGAGCTTCGATCGCTTCCCGGATTATGCGTTCTATGAAAACCGGCAAAACAGCGACGGGTTCGAAACCGAGCTGGAAGATCGCACCACCGATGAGCACGGCGCGGCCGAAATCCCGCTCGATCTGAAATCCTACGCCGACGCCACCTATCAGCTGCAGCTGCTGTCGGAGGCGTTCGTCGCCGGCGGCGGGCGCTCGGTGGCGGCTACCGCCCGCACGCTGGTTTCGCCTTACGATTACCTGATTGGGGTGAAGGCGGACGGCGATCTGGGCTACATCAACCGCGACGCGGAGCGGCATCTGAACGTGATCGCCATCGATCCGAATCTGCAGCAGATCGCCATGCCGAACCTGAAGCAGGTGTTGATCGAGCAGAAATACATCTCGGTGCTGACCAAACAGGATTCGGGCGTTTACAAATACCAGTCGAAGATGAAGGAAGTGCAGCTGTCGGAACAGCCGCTGGCGCTGAGCGAGCAGGGCGCGGATCTGCGGCTGGCGACCGATAAGCCGGGCGACTTCGTGCTGGTGATTGAAGATGCGCAGGGCAAAACGCTCAATCGCGTCGCCTACAGCGTGGCCGGCAACGCCAACCTGAGCCGTTCGCTGGATCGCAACGCCGAACTGAAGCTGAAACTGAACCAGGCGGAATATCAGCCGGGCGAGGAGATCGAGGTGGCGATCAACGCGCCTTATACCGGTAGCGGCTTGATCACCATCGAGAAGGACAAGGTTTACGCCTGGCAGTGGTTCCACACCGATACCACCAGCTCGGTGCAGAAGATCCGCGTGCCGGCCGGCATGGAGGGCAACGGCTACATCAACGTGCAGTTCGTGCGCGACATCAACTCCAGTGAAATCTTCATGAGCCCGCTGAGCTATGGCGTGATGCCGTTCAAGATCAGTACCCAGGCGCGGCAAAACAGCCTCGAGGTGACGGCGCCGGAAGTCATCAAGCCGGGTGAAAACCTGACGATGACGGTCAAGACCGACGCGCCGCAGCAGGTGGCGCTGTTTGCCGTCGATGAGGGCATTCTGCAGGTGGCGCGCTACCGCCTGAAGGATCCGCTGGAGTTCTTCTTCAGCAAGCGTGAACTGAACGTGAGCAGCTCGCAGATCCTCGACCTGATCCTGCCGGAGTTCAGCAAGCTGATGGCGCTGACCGCGGCGCCGGGCGGCGACGCGGGCGAAGGGCTGGATCTCAACCTCAACCCGTTCAAGCGCAAACGCGACAAGCCGGTGGCCTATTGGTCCGGCATTACCGAGGTCAGCGGCGAGAAGCAGTTCGTCTACCCGGTGCCGGACTACTTTAACGGCAAGATCCGCGTGATGGCGATTTCGGTGACGCCGGAGAAAATCGGCAAGGCGCAAACCGCCGCCACGGTGCGCGACAACTTCATCATGACGCCGAACGTGCCGGCGATGGTGGCGCCGGGCGACGAGTTCGACGTCAGCGTGGGCGTCAGCAACAACCTCGAAGGGTTGAACGGCCAGTCGGTGGCCATCAACGTTCTGTTGACGCCGCCGCCGCAGTTGGAGGTGGTGGGCAACGCGACGCAAAGCCTGACGCTGGCGGAAAAACGCGAGGGTGTGATCACTTTCCGTCTGCGCGCCAAATCCGCGCTGGGCGATGCACCGCTGGTGTTCGACGCCCGTTACGGCGACCAGGCCAGCCGCCGCACCGTCAGCACCTCGGTGCGGCCGGCGGCGCCGTACCGCACCCAGTCGGTGATGGGGCGCATGAGCGGCAGCAGCCAGAATGTCGATGGCCTGCGCCAGATGTTCGACGCTTTCGCGCAGCGCCGGGCGGCGGTGTCGAATTCGCCGCTGGTGCTGACCAGCGGGCTGGCGCAATACCTGGCGGATTACCCGTATTACTGTTCCGAGCAGATCGTCAGCCGCTCCATTCCGCTGATGCTGCAGAGCCGCCACCCAGAGATGAAAAGCAGCCTGAGCCAGGCGGAAGTCAGCAAGCAGCTGCGCAACCTGCTTGGCGTGCTGCGCGCGCGCCAGAACGACAGCGGGGCGATCGGCGCCTGGCGTTCGTCGCCGGATGCCGATCCTTTCGTCACGCCTTATGTGGTGCAGTATCTGCTCGAAGCCAAAGCGGCGGGCTACGCCCTGCCGGAAGGCATGCTGGACGAGGCCAACGGCGCATTGCGCGAGCTGGCGGCCAGCGGATTCGACGATCTGTATCTGCTGCGCCTGCGCAGCTGGGCGGTTTACCTGCTGACGCTGCAGGGCGAAGTGACCACCAACTCGCTGGCGGCGGTGCAGGATACGCTGCAAAAACGCTATGGCGAAGGGTGGAAAACCGATCTGAGCGCGCTGTATCTGGCTTCTTCCTACCGTCTGTTGAAGATGGACGACGAAGCCGCCGCGTTGCTGCAACCGAGCTGGCAGCAGCTGAGCAAGGCGTATGACAGTGCCTGGTGGACGCAGAATTATTTCGATCCGCTGGTGCAGGATGCGACTCGGCTGTATCTGATTACCCGTCACTTCCCGGAGAAAGTGGCGTCGATCCCGCCGCAGGTGCTGGAGAATATGGTCAAGGCGCTGAAAGAAGAGCGTTACACCACCTACTCTTCCGCGATGAGCATTCTGGCGCTGGAAAGCTATTCGGCCCAGGTGGCGGCGCAATCCGCCAATGCGGATGCCTTGGGCATCGTGCAGGTAGGCAAAGCCGGCGGCGAGCCGCAGCGCATCAGTGAGCTGCAGGGGTTGTTCGTGCAGGGGCAGTTCAACGCCGATGCTACCGCGGTACGCTTCACCAACGGCGGCAATGCGCCGGCCTGGTATGTGGTGACGCAGGCCGGTTACGATCTGAATGCGTCGCAAAAAGCGCTGTCGCGCGGGATTGAGATCGTTCGCGATTACACCGACGAACAGGGCAAACCGGTAACGCAGGTGACGCTGGGGCAGAAGATCAACGTCCATCTGAAGGTGCGCGCCAACTCGAAAGAGGGGCAGAGCAACCTGGCGATCGTCGATCTGCTGCCGGGCGGGTTCGAAGTGGTGCAGCAGACGCCGCCGGAACCGGCCGATGCCGGCGAGGAGAGCGAAGGCCGCGGCGGTTGGCAGTCGCCGCTGGCCGCTACCGGCTCCACCTGGGCGCCGGATTACAGCGATATCCGTGAAGATCGGGTGATTATCTACGGCAGCGCCGGCACCGAGGTGCAGGAGTTCGTCTATCAGATCAAGGCCACCAATACCGGCAGCTTTATTATTCCACCGGCCTATGGCGAAGCCATGTACGACCGTGAAGTACAGGCGATGTCGGCCGGCGGTGGCAAGCTGGTGGTGGTGCCGGCGGGCAACGACTAGGCCGGATCCGGCGCCAGGCCAGCGTCTGGCGCCGGGGCGGTGATAACGTATGAAGATCCTGACCGGGCGCGTGCTGCAAAACGGCTTGATGGCGGCGTTTTTACTGGCGCTGCTGCTGACCGCGATTCGGCTGTGGCCGCATCCGCCCCTGTGGCAGGGGCTGCCGCAGTCTTCCGTCTATTACGACAGGCACGGCGCGCTGCTGCGTATCACGTTGGCCAACGACGACCGCTACCGGCTGTGGACCCCGCTGGAGCAGGTGTCGCCGCTGGCGGTGCGTGGGCTGCTGCTGCACGAAGACCGCTGGTTCTACTACAACCCCGGCTTTAACCCCGTTAGCCTGATGCGTGGCTTCTGGCGCAGCTATGTCGCCGGCGGCAAAATGCAGGGCGGGTCGACCATCAGCATGCAGCTGGCGCGCATGCGCTGGCATCTCAACACCCGCACGCCGGGCGGCAAGCTGCTGCAGGTGCTGCGCGCGGTGCAGCTGGAGCTCAGCTACTCCAAGCACGATATCCTGGAAGCCTACCTGAATTACGCCCCCTACGGCCGCAACATCGAAAGCATCGGCGCTGCCAGCCTGATCTATTTCGCCAAGTCGCCGAAGGATTTGACCCTGCCGGAGGCGCTGACGCTGGCGGTGCTGCCGCAGTCGCCCAGCTACCGTCTGGAGCCGAAAACCGGCGTGCTCGGCGCTGCATTGACGCAGGCGCGCAACCGTCTGTTCCAGCGCTGGCAGCGGGTTTACCCCACCGACGCCAGCCAGCAAACGCTGTTCCGCCTGCCGCTGACGCTGCGGCAGCCTGAGCAAGTGCCCTATATCGCGCCGCACTTTATCGAGCAGCTACGGCTGCAGACGCAGCAACTGGTGCAGCGCGATACGCGCGTCGATACCACGCTGGACGCCGGGTTGCAGCGGCTGGTCGAGCGGCAGGTCAACGCGTTTATCGCCCGCAACCGCAGCCGCGGCATCCAAAACGCCGCGGTGCTGCTGGTGGACAGCCGCGATATGGGGGTGCGTGCGCTGGTGGGATCGGCGGACTATTACAATCGGCCGATCCAGGGGCAGGTAAACGGTACCAACGCCAAGCGCTCACCGGGTTCGACGCTGAAGCCGTTTATCTACGCGCTGGGCATGGAGCAGGGCGTGCTGCATCCGATGACCATCCTGAAAGACGTGCCTTCGTCGTTCGGCGCCTATGCGCCGGAAAACTTCGACCGGCGCTTTCTCGGCCCGGTGACCGCCACCGATGCGCTGAATTTCAGCCGCAACATCCCGGCAGTGTATGTCGCCTCGCAGCTGCGCCAGCCGACCTTTTATCAGTTTTTGCGTCTGACCGGCGTGGCCAATATGGCCAGTGAGAGCCACTACGGGTTGTCGCTGGTGCTGGGCGGCGGCGAGGTGACGGCGCAGGAGTTGGCGAAGCTGTATGCGCTGTTGGCGAACCGTGGCGAGCTGCGGCCGCTGCGTATGCAGCTGAACGAGGCCGAATCGACGCCGGTTCGGCTGCTGAGCGAGGAGGCCAGTTTCATTACGCTGGATATGCTGCGCCAGCATCGGCGGCCGGGCGATACGCTGGCGCAACGTTCTTCTTCACTGCCGGTGTACTGGAAGACCGGCACCTCCTGGGGTTTTCGCGACGCCTGGAGCGTCGGGATTTTCGGCCCTTACGTGCTGGTGGTGTGGGAAGGCAACTTCGACGGGCGCGGCAACAATGCGTTGGTCGGCGCCGAGGCGGCAGCGCCGCTGTTCTTCAACATCATCGACAGCGTCAACGCCAGCTATCCTGGCCTGCGTGAACCGAAGCACCCGTTCCCCCAACGGCTGCGGCGGGTGGAGATCTGTCTCGCCAGCGGCGATCTGCCCACGCCGTGGTGCCAGCAGAAGGGCAAGACCTGGTTTATTCCCGGCAAATCGCCGATCAAGGTCGACAGCGTCTATCGGCCGGTGGTGCTGGATATTCACAGCGGCGAGGTCGTCTGCCCGCCGTATGACGCGGCGCAGACCCGCACCGAAATCTTTGAGTTCTGGCCTTCCGATTTGGCCAACGTGTTCGCCCAGGCCGGGCTGCCGAAGCGGGCGCCGCCGGTCAACCGCTGCAAGGACAACGGCGTCGCCGTCGGCGGCAACGCGCCGCGCATCACTTCGCCGCTGAAAAACACCACCTATACCCTGCGCCAGTCGCAGCAGGGGCGAGATAAAATCGCCTTCAACGCGGTGACGGACGCCGACAGCAAGACGGTGTACTGGTTCGTCGACGATATCTATCTCGGCAGCAGCGCCAGCAAAAAGCCGATCGACTGGCGGCCGATCAACAACGGGCGCTACCGCATTCGGGCGGTGGACGATCGCGGCCGCGCCGATACGCGCCTGGTGACCATCGAATGGGTGAACTAGCGCTGAGCCGCACGCCTGTTATACTCGCGCCCGAAACGGCTATTTACCTGGGAAAGCGATGTGATTGAGATTTTGTATCAGGATGAACACCTGGTGGCGGTGAACAAGCCGTCGGGCTGGTTGGTGCACCGCAGTTGGCTGGACCGTCATGAAACTCGCTTTATGATGCAGACGGTGCGCGATCAGCTCGGGCAGCACGTCTTTACCGTGCACCGTCTCGATCGCCCGACTTCCGGCGTGCTGCTGATGGCGCTCTCCAGCGAGGTGGCGCGCCTGCTGTCGCAGCAGTTCGAGCAGCATCAGGTGCAGAAAACCTACCATGCGGTGGTGCGCGGCTACGTGCAGGAGGGGGCGACCCTCGACTACCCGCTGACGGCTGAGCTGGACAAAATCGCCGATAAACATGCCGATGCCGATAAGGGACCGCAGCCGGCGGTGACGCACTACCGGCCGCTGGCGCAGGTAGAGATGCCGGTGGCCGTCGGCCGCTACGACAGCGCGCGCTACAGCCTGGTGGAGCTGCAGCCGGAAACCGGCCGCAAGCACCAGCTGCGGCGCCACATGGCGCATCTTCGCCATCCGATCATCGGTGACAGCAAGCACGGCGATCTGCGGCAGAACCGCGGTATGGCGCAGCATTTCGGCTGCCCGCGCCTGATGCTGCACGCCAGTCATCTGCAGCTGACGCACCCGATGACCGGCGAGCCGCTGCGGGTGACGGCGCGCTGGGACGAAGACTGGCAAGGGGTGATGGCACAGTTCGGCTGGGCGGGGGTATTCCCTGAACTTGCCGGGGTTGAGTTTAGCGCGGCTAACGGTCAGGATAGCTGACAATTTTTAAAGGTAATGAAGGGAGTAGGAGCCATGGCTCAGGTTGGTATCTTCGTGGGAACGGTCTACGGCAATTCGCTGCTGGTGGCGGAAGAGGCGCAAAACATCCTCAGCGAGCAGGGCCATGAGGTCAAACTGTTCGAAGAGGGCACGCTGGAGGCCTGGCAGTTTTATCGTCAGCACTACGCGCTGGTGATCACCTCCACCACCGGGCAGGGCGATCTGCCGGATAGCATCGCGCCGCTGTTCCACGCCATTCGCGATCAGGTCGGCTACCAGCCGGAGCTGCGCTATGGGCTGATCGCCCTCGGCGACAGCAGCTATGACAACTTCTGCGGCGCCGGGCGCGCGTTCGACGCGCTGCTGCAAGAGCAGGGCGCCACCCGTGTGAGCGAAGTGCTGGAGATCGATGCGATGGAACAGCCGGAGCCGGAAGTGGCCGCCTGCCCGTGGGTCGAGCAGTGGGGCACGCTGCTGCAATCGTAAAGTAAAAAGGCGCCGCGAAAGGGCGCCTTGGCGATGATGCGGGTCAACCGATCCGCATTATTTGCCGCGGGTGAGTTTTTCCAGATCGGCTTCGATCTCGGCAATCTTGTGCGACACCACGCCTTCGAGATGGCGCAGGTCGTCGAGGATTTTACGCTTCAGATCCACTTCCACCTGATCGCGCTGGCACAGCTGATCCAGTTCGTCGATCACGTAGCGCAGGTTCGGGTTGATCTCGTGAATTTCCTTGTAGCCCTGGCCGGCGTTGTCCGCCACCACGGTTTTACGCTGGCGCGGGTACTTGAACTTCACGCTCTTGGCGAAGAACTCGCCCTTGTCCTTGCGGAAATAGATCTTGAGGATGTCGTTGTTGGCCTCTTGACGCAGGCTATAGCGATCGACGTCTTCCGGTTGATTGATGCCCAAACTCTTCAAGTTATCGTACATACTGCGCCCTCTTTAGATGTGATCGTTATATTCCACGACTGCAATTATGGCGGAAAGCGAGATCTGCGACTGTGACTGCCAGCGAAACGCAGACAAAAAAATAGCGGGTGAATCACCCGCTATTTCAATTTAGTCGATAGTGCGCAATAACTCATTAATGCCGACTTTACCGCGCGTTTTGGCGTCGACTTTCTTGACGATCACCGCGCAGTACAGGCTGTAAGAACCGTCTTTCGAAGGCAGGTTGCCGGAAACCACCACCGAACCCGCCGGTACGCGGCCGTAATGGATTTCGCCGGTCTCGCGGTCATAGATGCGAGTGCTCTGGCCGAGGTATACGCCCATCGAAATCACCGAGCCTTCTTCCACGATCACGCCTTCCACCACTTCGGAGCGCGCGCCGATGAAGCAGTTGTCTTCGATGATGGTCGGGTTGGCCTGCAGCGGCTCCAGCACGCCGCCGATGCCGACGCCGCCGGACAGGTGAACGTTTTTGCCGATCTGCGCGCAAGAACCGACGGTGGCCCAGGTGTCGACCATGGTGCCTTCGTCGACGTAGGCGCCGATGTTAACGTAAGACGGCATCAGCACGGTGTTGCGCGCGATGAACGCGCCCTGGCGCACGGTGGCCGGCGGCACGACGCGGAAACCTTCCTTCTGGAAGCGCGCTTCGTCGTAGTCGGCGAACTTCATCGGCACCTTGTCGTAGTAGCGGGTTTCCGCGCCGTCCATCACCTTGTTGTCGTTGATGCGGAAAGAGAGCAGCACGGCTTTCTTCAGCCACTGATGGGTGACCCATTGACCGTCGATCTTCTCGGCGACGCGCAAGGCGCCGCTGTCCAGCAGGCCGATCACCTGGTTTACCGCTTCGCGCGTTACGGTGTCTACGTTCGCCGGGGTGATGTCCGCACGGCGCTCGAAGGCGCTTTCAATAACGTTCTGTAATTGCTGCATGCTGTTCTCTTTCCTGATGTTGTCGGTAAAAAGTTACTTGTATCACATTTTATCGTTTGGGGTGAGGGCCTCTGTCAACCGTTGCTCCAACTTTCTGCGCGTTTCCTGATCGAGCGCGCGTCGCTCGCCGTCGGCCAGGATAAACAAGTCCTCGACCCGCTCGCCGATGGTGGTAATGCGCGCGCCGTGCAGCGACAGCCCCAGGTCGGCGAACACTTCGCCCACCCGCGCCAGCAGGCCGGGCTGGTCAAGCGCGATCAGCTCCAGGTAGCTGCGGCGATCGGTGTGGGTCGGCAGGAAGGTCACCTCGGTCGGCACGCTGAAATGACGCAGCTTGGAAGAAGGCCGGCGCACGCGCGGCGGCTGGTACTCCCGCTGGGTGATGGCCTGCAGCAAGGCCTGGCGGATCGCCGCGTGGCGATCCTGCGCCAGCGGGCTGCCGTCCGGCTCCAGCACGATAAAGGTGTCCATCGCCATGCCGTCGCGGTTGGTGAAGATCTGCGCGTCGTGCACGCTCAGGTTGCGGCGATCCATCTCGCCGGCGACGGCGGCGAACAGGTAGGGGCGATCCGGGCTCCAGATAAATATCTCGGTGCCGCCGCGCGTCGCCTGCCGGCTGACCAGCACCAGCGGCTGGGTGGAGTCGTGGGCCAGCAGGTGACGGGCGTGCCAGGCCAGCTGATTCGGCGAGTGGCGCAGGAAATAATCGGCGCGGCAGCGGCTCCAGATGCGGTGCAGCGCCTCTTCGTCGATGTTGTCCATGCGCAGCAGCGCCAGCGCCTGCAGGCGGTGATGGCGCACGCGTTCGCGCAGATCCGGGCTGTTCTGCATGCCGCGGCGCAGCTGCTTCTCGGTGGCGAAGTACAGCTCGCGCAACAGGCTCTGTTTCCAACTGTTCCACAGGGTTTCGTTGGTGGCGCAGATATCCGCCACCGTCAGGCACACCAGGTAACGCAGGCGGGTTTCGCTCTGCACTTCGCTGCTGAACTGCTGGATCACCGTCGGATCCTGGATATCGCGGCGCTGCGCGGTGACCGACATCAGCAGGTGCCAGCGAACCAGCCAGGCCACCAGTTGGGTTTCGCGCGAGTTAAGGCCGTGCAGTTCGGCGAACTCCACCACGTCTTCCGCGCCGAGGATCGAGTGATCGCCGCCGCGCCCTTTGGCGATATCGTGGAACAGCGCCGCTAACAGTAATAATTCCGGGTGCGGCAGGCGAGGGTACAGCTCTACGCACAGCGGATGGCGTGGCCGGGTTTGCGCATCGGCGAAGCTCTCCAGCTTTTGCAGCACGCGGATGGTGTGTTCATCGACGGTATAGGCGTGGAACAGGTCGAACTGCATCTGGCCGACGATCTTGCCCCACTGCGGCATATAGGCCCACAGCACGCTGTGACGGTGCATCGGCACCAGCGCGCGCGAGACCGCGCCGGGATGGCGCAGAATGGCCATAAACAGATCGCGCGCTTCCGGAATGGTGCACAGCGGCTGTTTCAGATGGCGGCGTGCGTGGCGCAGCTGGCGCACGGTGGTGGAATAAATGCCCTTGATCTCGCGGTTGCGCACCATCAGGTAGAACATGCGCATGATGGCCTGCGGCTCGCGGATAAACAGCGTTTCGTCGCGCAGATCGATCAGATCGCCACGCAGCTGGAAATCGTCGTTCAGCGGGCGCGGCTTCTCGGTGGCGTCCAGCGCCAGGATGGCTTCGTCGAACAGCTGCAGCAGCATGTGGTTCAGCTCGCTGACGCGCCGCGTCATGCGGTAGAAGTCTTTCATCATGCGTTCGACCGGCTCGTTGCCTTCGCCTTCATAGCGCAGCAGCTGCGCCACGCTGAGCTGGCGATCGAACAGCAGGCGGTTGTCGTAACGCGGCAGCACCAGATGCAATGCGAAACGGATGCGCCACAGGAAGCTCTGGCACTCGTTCAGCTCGTTGCGCTCGGCCTGGGTGAGGAAACCGAAGCCGACCATTTCGTCCAGCGAGGTGGCGCCGAAGTGGCGCCGCGCCACCCACAGCAGGGTGTGGATGTCGCGCAGGCCGCCAGGGCTGCTTTTGATATCCGGCTCCAGGTTATAGCTGGTGCCGTGGTAGCGCTGGTGGCGCTCCTGCTGTTCGTTGACCTTGGCGTGGAAAAACTGCGGCGAGGGCCAGAAGCCGTCGCTGAAGATATGTTTTTGCATCTGCAGGAACAGCGCGACGTCGCCGCAGATCATGCGCGACTCGATCAGGTTGGTGGCCACGGTCAGGTCCGCCAATCCCTCCAGCAGACATTCTTCCAGGGTGCGCACGCTGTGGCCCACTTCCAGCTTGAGATCCCACAGCAGGGTGATGAATTCGCCGACTCGCTGCGACTGTTGTTCCGTCAGCCGGCGCTGGCTGAGCACCAACACGTCGATGTCCGACAGCGGGTGCAGCTCGCCGCGACCGTAGCCGCCGACCGCCACCAGCGCAGTTTCCGGGATATCTTCGAAGCCGTAGAAGGTCCACAGCCGGCGCAGCAGGCGATCGATGAAGTCGCTGCGCGCCGCCACTAGGCTTTCGGCGCTGGCACCGGCGTCGAACGCTGCCGCCAGCCACAGCTGGAACTGCTCCAGCCGCTGTTTCAGCACCGGACAGGTGAGCTCGTCGTTGCCGTAGGTGCTGGGGGAGGCGGGCGGCATCGGCACGGCCGGGGCCGCTTGTTGAAGGAGATTGTCAGACATAGTGCGCAGCCCATAAAAAAGGCCGGCAAAAGCCGGCCTGGTGATATTCTGCACGCGGCGTTCGCCGCGGTGCTTACATCTCGTGCGTAATGATGTTGGGGATGGTGTCATCCTTGCGCAACGTCATTATCTCGCAGCCGTTATCAGTGACCACAATAGTATGCTCATACTGCGCCGACAAGCTGCGATCTTTGGTTTTTACCGTCCAGCCGTCTTTCATGGTGCGGATGCGGTAGTCACCGGCGTTGACCATCGGTTCGATGGTGAAGGCCATGCCCGCCTGCAGGACCACGCCGCCGTCATCGGCATCATAGTGCAGCACCTGCGGCTCTTCGTGGAACACTTCGCCGATGCCGTGGCCGCAGTACTCGCGCACCACGGAGAACTTCTCGGCCTCGACGAATTGCTGGATAGCCTTGCCCAGGGTGCGCAGGCGGATGCCCGGCTTGACCATCTTCAGCGCCAGATACAGGCTTTCCTGAGTGACGCGGCACAGGCGCTCGCCCAGAATGGTCGGTTTGCCGACGATGAACATCTTCGAGGTGTCGCCGTGGAAACCGTCTTTAATTACGGTCACGTCGATGTTGACGATGTCGCCGTCCTTCAGCGTTTTGTCATCGCTCGGGATGCCGTGGCACACCACTTCGTTCACCGAGATGCACACGGATTTCGGGAAGCCGTGGTAGCCGAGGCAGGCGGAAATGGCCTGCTGCTCGTTGGTGATGTACTCGTGACAGATACGGTCCAGTTCGCCGGTGGTCACGCCAGGTTTGACGTGCGGCTCGATGATTTCCAGCACTTCGGCGGCCAGGCGGCCGGCCACGCGCATTTTTTGGATGTCATCAGGTGTTTTAATTGAGATTGCCATGAAATTCGTCCGCAGGTGTCGTTATCGTCGACAATAAGAAGCAGTGACTTATGGTATCAGCCCGGCCGGAGGCTGCCAAATTTCATTTCCCGATGCCCGGCGCAAAGCAACAAAAGTTGGTGTCTGCAGCGGGTTTATGGTATAAAGCGCGCCGGCGATCCGCGACTTGGTTCTTGTGACCTGGCAGGAATTGGCCGAAAATACTTTAACTGCACTCATTTTGTGTAAATAACACACACGTATCGGCACATCCGCCGGGGTGCCCTGAGGTGACTTGTCGCCGCCAGGGTCGGCGTTATGGGATACGTGGAGGCATAACCCCAATTAATCTATAGAGGTTTAATCATGGCAACTGTTTCCATGCGCGACATGCTCAAGGCTGGTGTTCACTTCGGTCACCAGACCCGTTACTGGAACCCGAAAATGAAGCCTTTCATCTTCGGCGCTCGTAACAAGGTTCACATCATCAACCTGGAGCAGACTGTACCAATGTTCAACGCCGCTCTGGCTGAACTGAGCAAGATCTCTTCCCGTAAAGGCAAGATCCTGTTCGTTGGTACCAAGCGCGCAGCAAGCGAAGCGGTAAAAGACGCTGCTAACAGCTGTGACCAGTTCTTCGTGAACCACCGCTGGTTGGGCGGCATGCTGACTAACTGGAAAACCGTTCGTCAGTCCATCAAGCGTTTGAAAGATCTGGAAATCCAGTCTCAAGACGGCACCCTGGACAAGCTGACCAAGAAAGAAGCGCTGATGCGCACTCGTGAACTGGCCAAGCTGGAAAACTCCCTGGGCGGTATCAAAGATATGGGCGGTCTGCCAGACGCACTGTTCGTTATCGATGCCGATCACGAGCACATCGCGATCAAAGAAGCCAACAACCTGGGTATCCCGGTATTCTCTATCGTTGATACCAACTCCAACCCAGACGGCGTTGACTTCATCATCCCTGGTAACGACGACGCAATCCGTGCAGTAAACCTGTACCTGACTGCCGTTGCTGCCGCTGTGCGTGAAGGTCGTTCTCAAGATCTGGCCGTTCAGGCGGAAGAAGGCTTCGTAGAAGCTGAATAATAAGGCAAGCTCGTCACTGAGCCCTTATTAACCAGGTATTGACATATGTTGGTTAGGGGGGCCTGTAAAGGCCCCCTTTGCTTATCTGAATGAGAACTGTCTCCACGCGAGATAACCGAGGAAAAATAAATGGCTGATATTACCGCTGCCCTGGTAAAAGAACTGCGCGAGCGTACCGGCGCTGGCATGATGGATTGCAAGAAGGCGCTGGTTGAATCCAACGGCGACATCGAACTGGCAATCGAAAACATGCGTAAGTCCGGTGCGATCAAAGCCGCTAAAAAAGCAGGCAACGTGGCTGCTGACGGCGTGATCAAAACCAAGATCGAAGGCAACTACGGCATCATTCTGGAAGTTAACTGCCAGACTGACTTCGTAGCAAAAGACGCCGGTTTCCAGGCGTTCGCCGACAAAGTGCTGGATGCCGCTATGGCCGGCAAAATCACTGACGTTGACGTGCTGAAAGCACAGTTCGAAGAAGAGCGCGTAGCGCTGGTGGCAAAAATCGGCGAAAACATCAACATTCGTCGCGTTGCTTCCCTGGAAGGCGAAGTGCTGGGCAGCTACCTGCACGGCGCGCGTATCGGCGTACTGGTTGCGGCTAAAGGCGCTGACGAAGAGCTGGTTAAGCAAATCGCAATGCACATTGCGGCAAGCAAGCCAGAGTTCGTGAAGCCAGAAGACGTGTCTGCTGAAGTGGTAGAAAAAGAGTACCAGGTTCAGCTGGACATCGCCATGCAGTCCGGCAAGCCGAAAGAAATCGCAGAGAAAATGGTTGAAGGCCGCATGAAGAAATTCACCGGCGAAGTTTCTCTGACCGGTCAGCCTTTCGTTATGGATCCGAGCAAATCCGTTGCTCAGGTGCTGAAAGAGCACAACGCTGACGTGACCAACTTCATTCGCTTCGAAGTGGGCGAAGGCATCGAGAAAGTCGAAACCGACTTCGCTGCTGAAGTTGCCGCGATGAGCAAACAGTCTTAATGACTGTCGATGGAACCGCCGTCTGGCGGTTCCATACTATCCAGCCAGAATTACACCGGTGGCAGGCCCTGCAGCGTGATTCTCACCTCAGGCGCATTTCATCGGCTGAAATCCCCAATACTAATACTGCTTCTTAGGACAGAACACCATGGCAACCAATGCAAAACCCGTATATCAGCGTATTCTGCTTAAACTGAGTGGCGAAGCCCTGCAAGGTGCAGAAGGTTTTGGTATCGACGCCAGCGTTTTGGATCGCATGGCTCAGGAAGTGAAAGAGCTGGTCGAACTGGGAATTCAGGTCGGTGTAGTTATTGGCGGCGGGAACCTGTTCCGCGGCGCGGGCCTGGCGCAAGCCGGCATGAACCGCGTAGTGGGCGACCACATGGGAATGCTGGCTACCGTGATGAACGGCCTGGCTATGCGTGATGCACTGCACCGTGCCTATGTGAACGCCCGCCTGATGTCGGCGATCCCGCTGAACGGCGTATGTGACAATTACAGCTGGGCAGAGGCTATCAGCCTGCTGCGCAACAACCGCGTGGTGATCTTCTCCGCCGGTACCGGCAACCCGTTCTTCACCACCGATTCCGCCGCTTGCCTGCGCGGTATCGAGATCGAAGCGGACGTGGTGCTGAAAGCCACCAAAGTGGATGGCGTATACTCCGCCGATCCGGTGAAAAACCCGGATGCGACGCTGTATGAACAATTAACCTATCAGGACGTGCTGGAGCGCGAGCTGAAAGTGATGGATCTGGCGGCGTTTACGCTGGCCCGCGATCACGGCTTGCCGATCCGCGTGTTCAACATGAACAAGCCGGGCGCGCTGCGCCGCGTGGTGATGGGTGAGAATGAAGGTACGCTGATCAGCAAATAAGGCTGTTCACACCCCTTTTTCGGTGCGCGTGACGCCAGGCGCCGCGCGCTCTCCGAGTACGATTACGGGCTATACTTGAGTATCGCCTGCCAAGTAACCAGCTTCCAAGGGTTTGCAACGTGACTAATGAAATCAGAAAAGATGCTGATTCACGCATGGAAAAAAGCGTAGAAGCATTCAAAAACCAAATCAGCAAGATCCGCACCGGCCGCGCTTCTCCAAGCATTCTGGACGGCATCATGGTGGAATACTACGGCGCCGCTACGCCGCTGCGCCAGCTGGCCAACGTGACCGTGGAAGACTCCCGCACGCTGAAAATCAACGTGTTCGACCGCAGCCTGAGCCAGGCCGTTGAGAAAGCGATCATGAGCTCCGATCTGGGCCTCAACCCGTCTTCCGCCGGCTCTGACATTCGCGTTCCGCTGCCTCCGCTAACCGAAGAACGTCGTAAGGATCTGATCAAGATCGTACGCGGCGAAGCCGAGCAGGGCCGCGTAGCGGTGCGTAACGTGCGTCGCGACGCTAACGACAAGGTCAAGGCGCTGCTGAAAGACAAAGAGATCAGCGAAGACGAAGAACGTCGTTCACAAGACGAGATTCAGAAAATGACCGACGCTTACATCAAGCTGGTCGATGCCGCGCTGGCAGAGAAAGAAAAAGAGCTGATGGATTTCTAATCAGCATCGCGCAGAAAAAAAGCGTCGCCTGGGCGGCGCTTTGTTTTTTGTGGCGCAGATCCCGTTTCATCGTACTGAAAGATCATGGACAAGCGGTGTCCAAGGTTCCACACTGGAGCACCTCCGATCTCATCAGACAGTTATTCAGAGTGAACTCATGAAGCAACTGACCATTCTTGGCTCGACCGGCTCGGTAGGGACCAGCACCCTGGCCGTGGTCAGGGCTAATCCCGACCGTTTTGCGATCAAAGCACTGGTGGCCGGCCGCAACGTCGCGGTCATGGCGCAGCAATGCATGGAATTCCGGCCCGCCTTCGCCGTGATGGCTGAGGAAAGCGCCGCTCGCGAGCTGCGCGCCATTCTGGCGGAAAACGGCGTCGCTACCGAGGTCTTGGCCGGGGAACAAGCGGCCTGCGAACTGGCGGCGTTGGATGACGTCGATCAAGTGACGGCGGCCATTGTCGGCGCCGCAGGGCTGCTGCCGACGCTGGCGGCGATCCGCGCAGGCAAGCAGGTGTTGCTGGCCAACAAGGAGTCGCTGGTCACCTGCGGCCGTCTGTTTATGGACGCAGTGCGGCAAAGCCAGGCGCAGCTGCTGCCGCTCGACAGCGAACACAACGCGATTTTTCAGAGTTTGCCTGAGAGCATTCAGCGTCAGTTGGGATACTCTTCCCTGGACAGTCATGGCGTTTCGCGCATCGTGCTTACCGGCTCAGGCGGCCCGTTCCGCACCACGCCGCTGGAGCAGTTCGCCGCGATGACCCCGGATCAAGCCTGTGCCCACCCGAACTGGTCGATGGGCCGCAAGATCTCGGTGGACTCCGCCACCATGATGAACAAAGGTCTGGAATACATTGAGGCCCGCTGGCTGTTTAACGCCTCGGCCGAGCAAATGGAAGTGATCCTGCACCCGCAGTCGGTGATTCACTCGATGGTGCGCTATGCCGACGGCAGCGTGCTGGCGCAGCTGGGTACGCCGGATATGCGCACGCCGATCGCCCATGCGATGGCGTATCCGCAGCGCGTAAACTCCGGCGTGGAAGCGCTGGACTTCTGCCGCATCGGTTCGCTGACCTTCGCCGAACCGGAGCGCGAGCGCTATCCTTGCCTGTATTTGGCGATCGAAGCGTTCGACGCCGGCCAGGCGGCGACCACCGCACTGAACGCGGCGAATGAAATCGCCGTGGCGGCATTTTTGCAGCAGCAGATTCGCTTTACCGACATTGCCGCGGTCAACCGGCAGGTCGTCGAGCGCCTCGCGCTGCAGGAACCGACGTGCATCGAAGCGGTCTTAGACATTGACCGCCAGGCGCGCGCCGCCGCCGAGGAGCGCGTTCGCGCGTTGCGCGGTTGAGCACGGCGATTATCCGATTTTGCTCGTAATTCGCGTATGCCGCAGCGGGGCCGTTTGTTCATGCTCCGCTGAGGTGGTATAGTCTGCGCCACCTGTCAGCGGTTATACCGTTGAATTATGGCCCGATTGGCGCCCTGTGCGTCAATGGCGACCCGGCTGCGCCGGGCATCGCGAGGGCAGGCTGAAAGCCGTGTCGGGCACACGGCTTTTTTTGCGCGTAAGGGCCTGATGTTCCGGAAAGGCAGTTATATTTCTATTGAGGAAATAAGTACGAGTTATGTCGTCCGCAAACCAACAAGAGGCTAATCCATCTTCCCCGGGGCCGCGCCATGTCGCCATCATCATGGACGGTAACGGACGCTGGGCCAAACGTCAGGGCAAGTTACGTGTCTTCGGTCATAAAGCAGGGGTGAAATCGGTTCGCCGCGCGGTCAGTTTTGCCGCCAGCCACCATTTAGATGCGCTCACGCTTTATGCCTTCAGCAGCGAAAACTGGAACCGTCCGGTGCAGGAAGTCTCCGCCCTGATGGAGCTTTTTGTCCGTGCTCTGGATAGTGAAGTAAAAAGCCTGCATAAACATAACGTCAGGTTGCGGGTGATCGGCGATATCAGCCGGTTCAGCTCGCGTTTGCAGGAGCGGATCCGCCGCTCTGAAGCGCTGACGGAAAATAACGATGGCCTGACGCTCAATATCGCTGCCAACTACGGCGGCCGTTGGGATATCATTCAGGGAGTAAGGGAGCTGGCCGAACGGGTACGGGTGGGAGAGTTGCACCCGGATCAGATCAGCGAGGAATTATTGAGCGAGCGGGTTTGCATGAGCGACCTGGCGCCGGTGGATCTGGTTATCCGCACCGGTGGCGAGCATCGCATCAGTAACTTCCTGCTGTGGCAAATCGCCTATGCTGAACTTTACTTTACGGATGTGCTCTGGCCTGATTTCGATGAACTTGTCTTTGAAGGTGCGCTGAATGCATTTGCACAACGTGAGCGCCGCTTCGGGGGAACAACACCTATCGGCGCCGATGCGTCCTAGGGAGAACTTTTGCTGAAGTATCGCCTCATAACTGCTCTGATTTTAATCCCGATCGTTATCGCGGCGCTGTTCCTGTTG
This sequence comes from Serratia sp. CC22-02, assembly GCF_900182895.1. NCBI lineage: Bacteria > Pseudomonadati > Pseudomonadota > Gammaproteobacteria > Enterobacterales > Yersiniaceae > Serratia > Serratia sp. CC22-02. The sequence continues at coordinate 208,779 of NZ_FXUD01000008.1, forward strand.
CCGCCGCTGGCCTTTGCTCTGGTAACGCTCGTCGTGTGCATGTTAGCAGCCTGGGAGTGGGGCCAACTGGCCGGTTTTACCTCCCGTTCGCAGCGCATCTGGCTGGCGATACTGTGCGGTTTTCTGCTGGCGCTGATGATGCTCAGCGTTCCCGCGTACCATCAATTCGTGCCGCAGGTGAGCGGCTCGCTGTGGCTGTCGCTGGTCTGGTGGCTGGCGGCGCTGCTGCTGGTGCTGTTCTACCCCGGCTCGGCCGCTATCTGGCGCAACTCGCGCCCGCTGCGCCTGCTGTTCGGCCTGCTGACCATCGTGCCGTTCTTCTGGGGCATGCTGGCGCTGCGCCAGTACGGCTACGAGCAAAACCCGTTTACCGGCGCCTGGTGGCTGCTGTACGTGATGCTGCTGGTGTGGGGCGCGGATTCCGGCGCCTACATGTTCGGCAAGCTGTTCGGCAAGCATAAGTTGGCGCCGAAGGTCTCACCGGGCAAAACCTGGGAAGGGCTGATCGGCGGGTTGTTGACGTCGGCGGTAATCTCCTGGCTGTTCGGCCGCTATGCGCCACTGAACGTGGTGCCGACCACCCTGTTGGCCTGTTCGGTGCTCGCCGCGCTGGCTTCGGTGCTGGGCGATTTGACCGAAAGCATGTTCAAACGCGAAGCGGGCATCAAGGACAGCGGTCATTTGATCCCCGGTCATGGCGGCATACTGGATCGTATCGACAGCCTGACCGCGGCGGTGCCGGTGTTTGCCTGCCTGATGCTGTTGGTGTTTTAATCCGTCGATGACGGAAAGTGAGGGATGATGGTCAGCGTGCTTTGGAACCTGGTGGCGTTTCTGATTGCGCTCGGTATCTTGATAACCGTGCACGAGTTCGGACACTTTTGGGTTGCCCGCCGTTGCGGCGTGCGCGTTGAACGTTTCTCCATCGGCTTCGGTCGCGCGCTGTGGCGCCGCACCGATCGCCAGGGCACCGAGTACGTCATCGCCTTGATTCCGCTCGGCGGCTACGTGAAGATGCTGGACGAGCGCGTGGAGTCGGTGGCGCCGGAAATGCGCCATCAGGCCTTCAACAACAAAACCGTCTGGCAGCGCGCGGCCATCATCAGCGCCGGCCCCATCGCCAACTTCCTGTTTGCTATCCTTGCCTACTGGCTGGTGTTCATCATCGGCGTGCCGAGTTTCCGCCCGGTGATCGGCGAAATCGCGCCGCAATCCATCGCCGCCAAGGCCGAAATTTCGTCTGGCATGGAACTAAAGTCGGTTGACGGCATCGAAACGCCTGATTGGGAGTCAGTTCGTCTGGCGCTGGTGGCGAAGATTGGCGATGCACAAACCGAAGTCGGCGTTGCGCCATTCGGCTCTTCGCAGGTAGTGACCAAAACCCTGGATTTGCGCCAGTGGAACTTTGAGCCGGACAAGCAGGATCCCGTTGTCGCGCTGGGCATTATGCCGCGCGGCCCGCAGATTGAATCCGTGTTGGCGGAAGTGCAGCCTGACTCGGCGGCGCAAAAGGCGGGTTTACAAGCGGGGGACAGGATCGTTAAAGTCGATGGTCAGCCGTTGGGTCGTTGGCAGACGCTGGTGAAGCGTATCCACGATGGCCCGGGGCAACCGCTGGCTTTGGAGATTGAAAGAAACGGCGCCCCCTTGTCTTTGACGCTGATACCGGATACAAAGCCGGTGGGAAAAGACAAATCGGTGGGTTTTGCAGGCATCATTCCAAAGGTGCTGCCGCTGCCGGACGAGTATAAGACGATTCGCCAGTATGGACCGTTCCCGGCGCTGTATCAGGCCGGCGACAAGACCTGGCAGCTGATGCGGCTGACGGTTAACATGCTGGGCAAATTAATAACCGGTGATGTAAAGCTGAACAACCTGAGTGGCCCGATCTCGATTGCACAGGGAGCAGGGGCGTCAGCCGGAGTCGGGTTCGTGTATTATCTGATGTTCCTGGCGTTGATTAGCGTCAACCTGGGGATCATCAACCTGTTCCCATTACCGGTGTTAGATGGTGGGCATCTCCTCTTCCTGGCGATAGAAAAGCTGAAGGGTGGGCCGGTTTCCGAGCGAGTACAGGACTACAGCTACCGCATAGGTTCGATCGTGCTGGTGTTGTTGATGGGTCTTGCACTTTTCAATGATTTTTCCCGCCTCTAGGGGCGGGGATAGGTTAGGAAGAACGCATAACAACGATGGCGATGAAAAAGTTGCTCATAGCGTCGCTGCTGTTTGGCAGCGCCACCGTATACGGTGCAGACGGGTTCGTAGTGAAAGATATTCATTTCGAAGGCCTGCAGCGAGTCGCCGTCGGTGCGGCGTTACTCAACATGCCGGTTCGCGTCGGCGATACCGTCACTGACGATGACATCAGTAATACCATCCGAGCCTTGTTTGCCACCGGCAACTTCGAGGACGTGCGCGTACTGCGCGATGGTAATACGTTGATCGTGCAGGTGAAGGAACGTCCTACCATCGCCAGCATCACTTTCTCCGGCAACAAGTCGGTGAAGGATGACATGCTTAAGCAGAACCTGGAAGCCTCCGGCGTCCGGGTGGGCGAGGCGCTCGACCGCACCACGATCTCCAGCATTGAAAAAGGGCTGGAAGACTTCTACTACAGCGTCGGTAAATACAGCGCCTCGGTGAAAGCCGTGGTTACGCCGCTGCCGCGCAACCGTGTCGACCTGAAGCTGGTGTTCACGGAAGGGGTCTCCGCCAAGATTCAACAAATCAACATCGTCGGCAACCATGCCTTCACCAACGACGAACTGATCTCGCGCTTCCAGCTGCGTGATGAGGTGCCGTGGTGGAACCTGGTCGGCGATCGCAAATACCAGAAGCAAAAACTGGCGGGCGATCTCGAAACCCTGCGCAGCTTCTATCTGGATCGCGGCTATGCCCGCTTCAACATCGATTCTACTCAGGTGAGCCTGACGCCGGATAAAAAAGGCATCTACATCACCATCAACATCACCGAAGGCGATCAATACAAGCTTTCCGATGTTGTCGTGAACGGCAACCTGGCCGGCCACTCGGCGGAAGTTGCTCAGATCACCAAGATCGAACCGGGCGAGCTGTATAACGGCAGCAAGGTGACCAAAATGGAAGACAACATCAAAACGATGTTGGGCCGTTATGGTTACGCCTACCCGCGCGTCGGCACTCAGCCGGAGATCAACGACGCGGATAAAACCGTCAAGCTGCACGTCAACGTCGACGCGGGCAACCGCTTCTACGTGCGTCGCATCAAGTTCGAAGGCAACGACACCAGCAAGGATTCCGTACTGCGTCGCGAAATGCGCCAGATGGAAGGCGCCTGGCTGGGTAACGAGCAGGTCGAGCAGGGTAAAGAGCGTCTGAACCGTCTGGGCTACTTCGAAACGGTTGACGTGGAAACCCAGCGCGTGCCGGGCACCGCCGATCAGGTCGACGTGACCTACAAGGTGAAAGAGCGTAACACCGGTACCTTTAACTTCGGCGTCGGTTACGGCACCGAGAGCGGCGTCAGCTTCCAGGCCGGCGTGCAGCAGGACAACTGGTTGGGTACCGGCTACTCGGTCGGCATCAGCGGTACCAAGAACGACTACCAAACCTATACTGAACTGTCGGTCACTAACCCGTACTTCACCGTTGACGGTGTGAGCCTGGGCGGCCGCGTGTTCTACAACGACTTTAAAGCGGATAATGCGGATCTGTCGGACTACACCAACAAGAGTTACGGTGTCGACGGCACGCTGGGCTTCCCGATCAACGAAAACAACTCGTTGCGTACCGGCCTGGGCTACGTCCACAACGGTCTGTCGAACATGCAGCCGCAGATCGCCATGTGGCGTTATCTCGACTCGATGGGCGTGGATGCGAACAAGACTGACCGCGCCAGCTACTCGACGGACGACTTTACCCTGAACCTGGGCTGGACCTACAACAACCTGGACCGCGGCTACTTCCCGACGTCGGGTAACCGCACCACGTTGAACGGCAAGGTCACCATTCCGGGCTCGGACAACGAATACTACAAGGTGACGCTGGACAGCGTTCAGTACGTGCCGATCAACGACGATCGCACCTGGGTGCTGTTGGGCCGTGGCCGTCTGGGTTACGCGGATGGGCTGGGCGGCAAGGAAATGCCGTTCTATGAGAACTTCTATGCCGGTGGTTCAAGCACCGTGCGTGGCTTCCAGTCGAACACCATCGGTCCGAAGGCGGTGTATTACAACTCCAACTCGTACCAGTGCCAGTTCAACGCCGGCAGCACCACCACGCGTCAGAGCATCTGTAGCTCGGATGACGCGGTGGGCGGTAACGCCATGGCGGTGGCCAGCCTGGAGCTGATCACCCCGACGCCGTTCATCAGCGAGAAATACGCCAACTCCGTGCGGACGTCGCTGTTCATCGATGCCGGTACCGTGTGGGATACCAAGTGGAAGAATACTGACGAAACGCTGATGTACGGCGTGCCTGACTACAGTAAAGCGGGCAATATTCGTTCCTCCGCCGGTATCGCGCTGCAGTGGATGTCGCCGCTGGGGCCGTTGGTGTTCTCTTACGCCAATCCGATCAAGAAATACGAAGGCGACAAGTCCGAACAGTTCCAGTTTAACATCGGTAAGACCTGGTAACGGGTCTCGCCTCTGGGCATAACAGTTATTAAGAATCGCAATGGCCAGGCGCCCGCCGGCAGAGGGAGATGATTCTCATTGTTTGGTGGGATAAGTCTGGCAAATTGTGTACTTCAGTGTCATATGACACAAATGGGTGATGGTAAGGAGTTTATAGTGAAAAAGTGGTTGTGTGCCGCAGGCCTCGGTTTAGCAATGGCTGCTTCAGCTGGCGTTCAGGCAGCAGATAAGATCGCTGTCGTTAACGTCTCCAGCATTTTCCAACAGCTGCCGGCCCGCGAAGCGGTCGCTAAACAGCTGGAAAACGAGTTTAAAGGCCGTGCAAGCGAACTCCAGAACATGGAACGTAGCCTGCAGACCAAAATGCAACGTCTGCAGCGTGACGGCGCTACCATGAAAGCCAGCGACCGCAGCAAGTTGGAAAAAGACGTGATGGCACAGCGCGAGCAGTTCTCTCAGAAAGCGCAGGCTTTCGAGCAGGACAACCGTCGTCGCCAGATGGAAGAGCGTAACAAGATCCTGAGCCGTATCCAGGACGCTGTGAAATCTGTTGCCAGCAAAGGCGGTTATGACGTGGTGATCGACGCCAACGCCGTTGCCTATGCAGACTCTTCCAAAGATATCACTGCTGACGTGCTGAAACAGGTTAAATAACACATGCTTTCAATTCGACTGGCTGATTTAGCGCAGCAGTTGGATGCACAATTGCACGGTGATGGCGATCTCGTCATCACCGGCATTGCTTCTATGCATTCGGCACAGCCTGGCCAAATCACGTTTTTGTCAAACAGCCGCTATCAAGAGCAGCTGTCTTCCTGCCAGGCAAGCGCCGTGGTGCTTACCGAAGCGGATTTACCACACTGCCGTACTGCGGCGCTGGTGGTTAAGAACCCTTACCTGACCTACGCGCGCATGGCGCAGCTGATGGACACCACGCCGGCACCGGCGCAGGATATCGCGCCAAGCGCGGTGATCTCGCCTGAGGCGCAGCTGGGGCACAACGTCGCCATTGGGGCGAACGCGGTGATCGAGTCGGGTGCGGTGCTGGGCGATAACGTGGTTATCGGCCCGGGCTGCTTCATTGGCAAACACGCACGCATCGGCGCGGGAACGCGTCTGTGGGCGAACGTCACGATTTATCATGCGGTTGAAATCGGCCAGCGCTGCCTGATCCAGTCCGGCACCGTGATCGGCGCGGACGGTTTCGGCTATGCGAACGAGCGCGGCGAGTGGATCAAAATCCCTCAGTTGGGCACGGTGATTATCGGCGATCGCGTCGAAATCGGCGCTTGCACCACCATTGACCGCGGCGCTTTGGATAACACCCAAATCGGGAATGGTGTTATCATCGACAACCAATGCCAGATTGCACATAACGTCGTGATTGGCGACAATACCGCCGTCGCCGGCGGCGTGATCATGGCCGGCAGCCTGAAAATCGGCCGCTACTGCCAGATCGGCGGTGCCAGCGTGATCAACGGTCACATGGAGATTGCCGACAAGGTTGTTGTTACCGGAATGGGAATGGTTATGCGACCAATCACCGAACCTGGGGTATACTCTTCGGGCATTCCGTTGCAGCCTAACAAGGTTTGGCGTAAAACCGCTGCGTTGGTGATGAATATCGATGAGATCAGCAAGCGCTTGAAAGCTGTCGAACGTAAAGTCGGAAAAGACTAATCATTGCCGCCCGCCCTGGCGGGTACAAAACGAAACGCGTTGGTCGTGAGACCAAAAGCGCAAAGAGATGTTAATTTGCGGCCTGCATGATGATCTCCTTTTGGGGTCAGCGCAGGCCGTGTTGTTGATGCCATCAGTTTTTAGAGACAGGAAGAGTATTTTGACTACTGACACTCATACTCTGGATATTGCAGAAATTTTGGATCTGCTTCCTCACCGTTACCCGTTCTTGCTGGTCGACCGCGTCCTCGAGTTTGAAGAGCACAAATATCTGCGTGCGGTGAAGAACGTATCGGTGAACGAACCGTTTTTCCAGGGCCACTTCCCTGGCAAACCGATTTTCCCAGGCGTATTGATCCTGGAAGCCATGGCGCAGGCCACCGGTATCCTGGCGTTTAAAAGCGTCGGCAAACTGGAGCCGGGCGAGCTGTATTACTTCGCCGGTATCGACGAAGCACGCTTCAAGCGTCCTGTGGTGCCAGGGGATCAGATGGTCATGGAAGTCACCTTCGAGAAAACTCGCCGCGGCCTGACTCGCTTCAAAGGCGTGGCGACCGTTGACGGTAAAATTGTCTGCGAAGCAACCATGATGTGTGCCCGCAGCCGGGAGGCTTAATCCGTGATTGACCAAACCGCCTTTATCCATCCTAGCGCGATAGTCGAAGAAGGCGCCGTGATCGGCGCCAACGTGCATATCGGCCCTTTCTGCTACGTCGGTTCCCAGGTGGAAATCGGCGCCGGCACGGTGCTGAAATCCCACGTGGTGGTGAACGGCATTACCAAGATCGGCTGCGATAACCAGATTTATCAGTTCGCCTCCATCGGTGAAGTGAATCAGGATCTGAAATACGCGGGCGAACCGACGCGCGTTGAAGTGGGCGATCGCAACCGCATCCGCGAAAGCGTCACCATTCACCGCGGCACCGCGCAGGGCACCGGCTTGACCAAAGTGGGCAACGATAACCTGCTGATGGTCAACGTGCACGTTGCCCACGACTGCGTGGTCGGCAATTCTTGCGTGTTGGCCAATAATGCCACGCTGGCGGGGCACGTGGAAATCGACGATCACGCCATCATCGGCGGCATGACGGCGATCCACCAGTTCTGCATTATCGGCGCGCATGTGATGGTAGGCGGTTGTTCCGGCGTCGCTCAGGACGTGCCTCCTTTCGTCATCGCTCAGGGTAACCACGCGACGCCGTTCGGCGTCAACGCGGTCGGCCTGAAGCGTCGCGGTTTCGACAAGGATGAAATGCAGGCGATCCGCAACGCCTACAAGATCCTGTATCGCAGCGAGAAAACGCTGGATGAAGCGAAAGCGGAAATCGAAGCCCTGGCCAAAGAACAGCCGGTGGTGCAGCAGTACCTCGATTTCTTCACCCGTTCCACCCGTGGCATCATTCGCTGAGTTATGTCGAATCGTCCATTGACTATCGGATTGGTCGCCGGAGAAACCTCCGGTGATATTCTCGGCGCCGGTTTGATCCGCGCGCTCAAGGCGCAGATCCCCGACGCGCGTTTCGTTGGCGTCGCCGGCCCGCTGATGCAGGCCGAAGGGTGCGAAGCCTGGTACGAAATGGAAGAGCTGGCGGTCATGGGCGTGGTGGAAGTGCTCGAGCGTTTGCCACGCCTGTTGAAGATCCGCAAGGATCTCACCCGCCGCTTCGGCGAGCTGCGACCGGACGTCTTTGTCGGCATTGACGCGCCGGACTTCAACATCACGCTGGAAGGCCGCCTCAAGCAGCGCGGCATCCGCACCATTCACTACGTCAGCCCTTCCGTGTGGGCCTGGCGGCAAAAGCGCGTTTTCAAAATTGGCAAAGCCACCGATCTGGTGCTGGCCTTTCTCCCTTTCGAAAAAGCGTTTTACGATCGCTTCAACGTGCCTTGCCGGTTTATCGGCCATACCATGGCAGATGCCATGCCGCTGCAACCCGATCGGCTGGCGGCGCGCGCTCAGCTTGGCATCGATCCGCAGGCGCGCTGTCTGGCCTTGTTGCCGGGCAGCCGCGGCGCCGAAGTCGAGATGCTGAGCGCCGACTTCCTCAAAACCGCGCAGTTGCTGCGCACCCGTTATCCCGAGCTGGAAGTGGTGGTGCCGCTGGTCAACGCCAAACGGCGCGAGCAGTTTGAGCGCATCAAGGCGGAAGTGGCGCCGGATCTGACCGTACACCTGCTGAACGGTCAGGGGCGCGAGGCGATGATTGCCAGCGACGCGGCGCTGCTGGCGTCCGGCACGGCGGCGCTGGAGTGCATGCTGGCCAAGTGTCCGATGGTGGTGGGCTATCGCATGAAGCCGTTCACTTTCTGGCTGGCGCAGAAGCTGGTGAAAACGCCTTACGTTTCGCTGCCGAATCTGCTGGCGGGGCGCGAGATCGTCACCGAGCTGCTGCAGCATGACTGCGTGCCGGACAAACTGGCCGCCGCCGTGATGCCGCTGCTTGAAGAGAGCCCGCAAACCGAGGCGCTGAAACAGACTTTTCTTACCTTGCACCAAAGCATCCGTTGCGGTGCGGACGAACAGGCCGCTCAGGCTGTGTTGGAGCTGGCGAAAGCATGATTGAACCCTTTATCTATCCCGCTGCCACGCTGATTGCCGGTGTGGACGAAGTGGGCCGCGGCCCGTTGGTTGGCGCGGTGGTTACCGCCGCCGTGATCCTCGATCCGGCGCAGCCGATCGTCGGGCTGGCGGACTCCAAGAAACTCAGTGAAAAACGCCGCCTGGCGTTGTATGACGAAATCGTCGCCAAGGCGCTCTCCTGGAGCCTGGGGCGCGCCGAGCCGGCGGAAATCGACCAGCTGAACATTTTGCACGCCACCATGCTGGCGATGCAGCGCGCGGTGGCCGGGTTGCATATCGCGCCGGACATGGTTTTAATCGACGGTAACCGTTGCCCGAAGCTGCCGATGCGTTCGCAGGCGGTGGTGAAGGGCGACAGCCGCGTGGCGGAGATCAGCGCGGCCTCCATTCTGGCAAAGGTCACGCGCGATCGTGAAATGGCCGAGCTGGACAGCGAGTTCCCGGACTACGGTTTCGCGCAGCATAAAGGCTACCCGACCGCCCTCCACCTGGAGCGGCTGGCCGCGCTGGGTGCCACCGAGCATCACCGCCGCAGCTTCGCGCCGGTGAAAAGGGCGCTGGCGCTGTAGTCTGCGGGCCTGGTTGACCAGGCTCGACGATAGCATTAACCCGGGCTCAGCCTGCTGAGCCCCTTCAATCAGGTATCTGGAGATGGCCGAACCTCGTTTTATTCACCTGCGCGTCCACAGTGACTACTCCATGATTGATGGATTGGCCAAGACGGCGCCGCTGGTGAAAAGAGCCGCCGCGTTAGCCATGCCTGCTCTGGCAATCACCGATTTCACCAACCTGTGCGGGTTGGTGAAGTTCTACGGCAGCGCGCACGGCGCCGGGATCAAACCGATCATCGGCGCGGATTTTCATGTGCAAAGCGAAGAGCTGGGCGACGAGCTGGCTCAGCTGACGGTGCTGGCCAGCAACAACGAAGGCTACCAGAACCTGACGCTGCTGATTTCCCGCGCCTATCAGCGTGGCTACGGGGCCGCCGGCCCGACCATCGATCGCGACTGGCTGATTGAACATCGTGAAGGGCTGATTCTGCTCTCCGGCGCGCGTCAGGGCGACGTCGGCAAGTTTCTGCTGCGCGGCAACCAGGCGCAGGTGGATCAGTGTCTGGACTTCTACCAGCAGCACTTCCCGGACTGTTACTACCTGGAACTGATCCGCACCGGCCGCCCGGACGAAGAGAACTACCTGCATGCGGCGGTGGCGCTGGCCACCGAACGCGGTTTGCCGGTGGTGGCCACCAACGACGTACGCTTCCTGGTGGAAGACGACTTCGACGCCCATGAGATTCGCGTCGCCATCCACGACGGTTTTACGCTGGACGATCCCAAGCGGCCGCGCAACTACAGCCCGCAGCAATACATGCGCAGCGAAGACGAGATGTGCGAGCTGTTCGCCGACATCCCCGAAGCGCTGCTGAACAGCGTCGAGATCGCCAAGCGCTGCAACGTCACCATTCGCCTCGGCGAATACTTCCTGCCGCAGTTCCCGACCGGCGACATGAGCACCGAGGACTTCCTGGTACTTAAATCGAAAGAGGGGCTGGAAGAGCGTCTCGAGTTCCTGTTCCCCGATCCTGAAGTGCGCGCGCAGCGCCGCCCGGAATACGACGAGCGTCTGGACGTCGAGCTGAAGGTGATCAACCAGATGGGGTTCCCCGGCTACTTCCTGATCGTGATGGAGTTTATCCAGTGGTCGAAGGACAACAACGTGCCGGTGGGGCCGGGGCGTGGCTCCGGTGCCGGTTCGCTGGTGGCCTATGCGTTGAAAATCACCGACCTCGATCCGTTGGAATTCGACCTGCTGTTCGAACGCTTCCTGAACCCGGAACGTGTTTCGATGCCCGACTTCGACGTCGACTTCTGCATGGAGAAGCGCGACCAGGTAATTGAGCACGTGGCGGAGATGTACGGTCGCGAAGCGGTATCGCAGATCATCACCTTCGGTACCATGGCGGCGAAAGCGGTTATCCGCGACGTGGGCCGCGTGCTGGGGCATCCGTACGGCTTCGTTGATCGCATCTCCAAGCTGGTGCCGCCGGATCCGGGCATGACGCTGGAAAAAGCCTTCGCCGCCGAACCGCAGCTGCCGGAAATTTACGAGGCCGACGAAGAGGTCAAGGCGCTGATCGACATGGCGCGCAAGCTGGAAGGGGTGACGCGTAACGCCGGTAAACACGCCGGGGGCGTGGTGATCGCGCCGACCAAAATCACCGACTTCGCGCCGCTGTACTGCGACGCCGAAGGGCACCATCCGGTGACCCAGTTCGACAAGAACGATGTGGAATACGCCGGGCTGGTGAAGTTCGACTTCCTCGGTCTGCGTACCCTGACTATCATCGACTGGGCGCTGGAGATGATCAACGCCCGGCGCGCCAAGACCGGGCTGGAACCGATCGATATCGCCGCCATTCCGCTCGACGACAAGAAAAGCTTCGACATGCTGCAGCGCTCGGAAACCACGGCGGTGTTCCAGCTTGAATCGCGCGGCATGAAAGACCTGATCAAACGTCTGAAGCCCGACTGCTTCGAAGACATGATCGCACTGGTGGCGCTGTTCCGTCCGGGGCCGCTGCAGTCGGGCATGGTGGATAACTTCATCGACCGCAAGCACGGCCGCGAAGAGATCTCCTACCCGGATATCCAGTGGCAGCACGAGTCGCTCAAGCCGGTGCTGGAACCGACCTACGGCATCATCCTGTATCAGGAACAGGTGATGCAGATTGCCCAGGTGCTGGCCGGCTATACCCTGGGCGGCGCGGACATGCTGCGCCGTGCGATGGGTAAAAAGAACCCGGTCGAAATGGCCAAGCAGCGCGGCGGCTTTGAAGACGGCGCAAAATCACGCGGCATCGACGGCGAACTGTCGGTGAAAATCTTCGACCTGGTAGAGAAGTTCGCCGGTTACGGCTTTAACAAATCGCACTCCGCCGCCTATGCGCTGGTGTCGTATCAGACGCTGTGGCTGAAGGCGCACTATCCGGCCGAGTTTATGGCGGCGGTGATGACCGCCGATATGGACAACACCGACAAAGTGGTGGGGCTGGTGGACGAATGCTGGCGCATGGGGCTGAAGATCCTGCCGCCGGACATCAACAGCGGTCTGTATCACTTCCACGTCAACGACGACGGCGAGATCGTTTACGGCATCGGCGCCATCAAGGGCGTGGGCGAAGGGCCGATCGAAGCCATTATCGAGGCGCGCAACAGCGGCGAACAGGGGTACTTCAAAGACCTGTTCGATCTCTGCGCGCGCTCCGACATCAAGAAACTGAACCGCCGCATTCTGGAAAAACTGATCATGTCCGGCGCGTTCGATCGCCTCGGGCCGCACCGCGCCGCGCTGATGAATTCGCTCGGCGACGCGTTGAAAGCGGCGGATCAGCATGCGAAAGCCGAAGCTATCGGCCAGGTAGATATGTTCGGCGTGCTGGCGGAGGCGCCGGAGCAGGTGGAGCAGTCCTACGCCAATATCGCCCCCTGGCCGGAGCAGGTGGTGCTGGACGGTGAACGGGAGACGCTGGGGCTGTACCTGACCGGCCACCCGATCACCCAGTACCTGAAGGAAATCGAACGTTACGCCGGTGGCCAGCGTTTGAAAGACATGCACCCGACGGATCGGGGCAAAATGACCACCGCCGTCGGGCTGGTGGTCGCCGCGCGGGTGATGGTGACCAAGCGCGGCAACCGCATCGGTATCTGTACATTGGATGACCGTTCGGGCCGCCTGGAAGTGATGTTATTCACCGAAGCGTTAGAAAAATACCAGCATTTGTTGGAAAAAGACCGTATCCTTATCGCCAGTGGACAGGTCAGCTTTGATGACTTTAGCGGCGGGCTTAAAATGATGGCCCGCGAGGTAATGGACATCAGTGAAGCCCGGGAAAAATACGCTCGCGGGCTTGCTATCTCGCTGACTGACAGGCAAATTGATGACCAGCTTTTGAACCGTCTCCGTCAGTCGTTGGAACCCCATCGATCGGGGACGATTCCAGTGCATCTCTACTATCAACGGGAAGATGCACGAGCCAAGCTGCGTTTTGGCGCAACCTGGCGCGTGACGCCCACCGACCGCTTGTTGATCGACTTGCGGACGTTGGTAGGCAATGAGCAGGTGGACTTGGAATTTGACTAAAATAGGAATGCTATGAGTCTGAATTTTCTTGATTTTGAACAGCCGATTGCAGAGCTGGAAGCGAAAATTGACTCGCTGACTGCAGTCAGCCGTCAAGACGAAAAATTAGATATTAATCTGGACGAAGAGGTTCAGCGCCTGCGTGAAAAGAGCGTTGAGCTGACGCGCAAGATTTTTGCCGATCTTGGGGCTTGGCAGATTGCCCAATTGGCACGCCACCCGCGCCGTCCTTATACCCTGGATTATATCAAACACATCTTTACCGACTTCGAAGAGTTGGCGGGCGATCGCGCTTACGCCGACGACAAAGCGATCGTCGGCGGTATTGCTCGCCTGGATGGCCGCCCGGTGATGATCATCGGGCACCAGAAAGGCCGTGAAACCAAAGAGAAGATCCGCCGCAACTTCGGCATGCCGGCGCCGGAAGGCTACCGTAAAGCGCTGCGCCTGATGGAAATGGCCGCCCGCTTCAAGATGCCGCTCATCACCTTTATCGACACCCCAGGCGCTTATCCGGGCGTGGGAGCGGAAGAGCGCGGCCAGTCCGAAGCCATCGCGCGCAACCTGCGTGAGATGTCGCGTCTGAATATCCCGGTCATCTGCACCGTCATCGGCGAAGGCGGCTCCGGCGGCGCGCTGGCGATCGGCGTGGGCGATAAGGTGAACATGCTGCAGTACAGCACCTACTCGGTGATTTCGCCGGAAGGCTGTGCTTCCATCCTGTGGAAGAGCGCCGACAAGGCGCCGCTGGCCGCAGAAGCGATGGGCATCACCGCGCCGCGCCTGAAAGAGCTGAAGCTGATCGACTCGGTGATCCCGGAGCCGCTGGGTTCCGCGCACCGTGACGTGCCGGCGATGGCGGCCGCGCTGAAAGCGCAGCTGCTGGCCGATCTGAAAGATCTGGACGGTCTGAACGACGAAGAGTTGCTCAACCGCCGCTACCAGCGTCTGATGAACTACGGCTACTGCTGAGTTCTGTTCTTAGCTGCAAGAAACCGCCTTCGGGCGGTTTTTTTTTGGCTACACACCGCCGGATTTTCGTGGTGTTATAGAGACTTGGCCGTTAACTGACAGGAGCTGCCGATGAATATCATCGCCATCATGGGCCCGACGGGCGTCTACTACAAAGATGAGCCGATCCGCGAGCTCCACGCGGCGCTGGCCGCCATGGGATTCCAGCTGGTGTACCCCAAAAACAGCGGCGACCTGCTGAAGCTGATTGAAGCCAACGCCCGCATCTGCGGGGTGATCTTCGACTGGGACGACTACAGCCTGGAGCTGTGCAGCGAGATCAACGAGCTGAACGAATACCTGCCGCTGTATGCCTTTATCAATACCCACTCTACCTTCGACGTCAGCCTGCATGAAATGCGCATGGTGCTCTATTTCTTCGAGTATGGCCTGAATGCGGCGGATGATATCGCGCAGCGCATCCAGCAGTACACCGCGGAATACATCGACACCATTACGCCGCCGCTGACCAAGGCGTTATTCAACTATGTGCGCGAAGGGAAGTACACCTTCTGCACGCCGGGCCACATGGCCGGCACCGCGTTTCAAAAAAGCCCGGTGGGCTGCCTGTTCTACGATTTCTTCGGCGCCAATACCCTGAAGGCCGACATCTCGATTTCGGTTACCGAGCTTGGTTCGCTGCTGGATCACACCGGGCCGCACCTGGAGGCCGAAGAGTATATCGCGCGCACCTTCAACGCCGAGCAGAGCTATCTGGTCACCAACGGCACCTCCACCGCCAACAAGATCGTCGGCATGTATTCGGCGCCGGCCGGCAGCACGGTGCTGATCGACCGCAACTGCCACAAATCGCTGTGTCACCTGCTGATGATGAGCGATATCGTGCCGATCTATCTGCGCCCGCTGCGCAACGCCTACGGCATCCTCGGCGGCATTCCGCAGCGCGAGTTTACCCGCGAAAGCATCGCCGCGCGGGTGCAGGAGACCCCGAACGCCACCTGGCCGGTGCATGCGGTGATCACCAATTCCACCTATGACGGCCTGCTGTACAACACCGACTACATCAAGCAGACGCTGGAGGTGCCGTCGATCCACTTCGACTCCGCCTGGGTGCCTTACACCAACTTCCATCCGATTTACGACGGCAAAAGCGGCATGAGCGGCGAGCGGGTGCCCGGTAAGGTGATTTACGAAACCCAATCGACGCACAAGCTGCTGGCGGCCTTCTCGCAGGCTTCGATGATTCATATCAAGGGCGATTACGACGAGAGCACCTTCAACGAAGCCTACATGATGCACACCACCACTTCGCCGCACTACGGCATCGTGGCGTCGATGGAAACCGCCGCCGCCATGCTGCGCGGCAATCCGGGGCGCCGCTTGATCAACCGCTCGGTGGAGCGTGCGCTGCATTTTCGCCGTGAAGTGCAGCGGCTGCGCGAGGAGAGCGACAGTTGGTTCTTCGACATTTGGCAGCCGGAAGAGATCGATGAGGCGCAATGCTGGCCATTGGATCCGGACGACAACTGGCACGGTTTTGGCCAGACCGATCGCGATCACATGTACCTCGATCCGATCAAGGTGACGATCCTGACGCCGGGCATGAACGAGCTGGGTACGCTGGAGGAGGAGGGGATCCCGGCGGCGCTGGTGGCGAAGTACCTCGACGAGCGCGGCATTGTGGTGGAGAAGACCGGGCCGTACAATCTGCTGTTCCTGTTTAGCATCGGCATCGACAAAACCAAGGCGATGAGCCTGCTGCGCGGCCTGACCGATTTCAAGCGCGCCTACGATCTCAACCTGCGGGTGAAGAACATGCTGCCGGATCTGTACGCCGAGGATCCGGATTTCTACCGCAACATGCGCATTCAGGATCTGGCCGCCGGCATTCACCGCCTGATTTGCCAACACGATCTGCCGCGCCTGATGCAGCGGGCGTTCGACGTGCTGCCGGAAATGAAGCTGACGCCGCACCAGATGTTCCAGGAGCAGGTGCGCGGCAACGTGGAAACCTGTGAGTTGGATCAGCTGGTGGGCAAGGTGGCGGCCAATATGATCCTGCCGTATCCGCCGGGCGTGCCGCTGGTGATGCCGGGGGAAATGATCACCGAAGAGAGCCGGGCAGTGCTCGACTTTCTGCTGATGCTGTGCTCGATCGGCGAACGCTATCCCGGTTTTGAAACCGACATCCACGGCGCCAAACTGACGGAGGACGGGCGCTATTTGGTGAAGGTGTTGAAGGCCCCGCAGCCGTAATGCATAACACGCCCGGCGGTTTGGAAGATATGCCGGGCGTTCTCATTGACGTCATCACCGCCGCCGGATACCTTGCCTCATCAGACCGAACAGGAGAGGCTGCCATGCTGGCGTTACGTCAGGTACACCATATCGCGATCATTGGCGCGGACTACGCCGCCAGTAAGCATTTTTACTGCGACATTCTCGGATTTACCTTGCTGAGCGAAGTCTACCGCGAGGAGCGCGGCTCCTGGAAAGCCGATCTGGCGCTCAACGGGCAGTACACTATCGAGCTGTTTTCTTTCCCTTCGCCGCCGGCCCGCGTCAGCCGCCCGGAGGCCTGCGGCCTGCGCCATCTGGCGTTCA
Organism: Serratia sp. CC22-02; assembly: GCF_900182895.1. NCBI lineage: Bacteria > Pseudomonadati > Pseudomonadota > Gammaproteobacteria > Enterobacterales > Yersiniaceae > Serratia > Serratia sp. CC22-02. The sequence continues at coordinate 225,375 of NZ_FXUD01000008.1, forward strand.
GCGTTGACGACATTGGCCAGGCCATCGCCCATCTGCAGGCGGCCGGCGTCGCCTGCGAACCGGTACGCGTCGATCCTTATACCCAATCCCGTTTTACCTTTTTCAGCGATCCCGATGGTTTACCGTTAGAATTATACGAGAGTTAACGGCTTAATCGCCTCCCGGCGGCCACAGCCGGGGACGGTTATGCTATGATCGCGCCCTTGCCCTACATGCCTACAGAGTTATTTCCGCCATGCAAGAGCCTGCTTTTCGCGTCGGGGAGTGGCTGGTTACCCCTGCCGACAACACCATCAGCCGCGACGGACGCCAAAAAACGCTGGAACCGCGCCTGATCGATATGCTGTGCTATTTCGCCCGGCATCCCGACGTGGTGCTGAGCCGCGACGAGCTGATCGACAACGTCTGGAAGCGCAATATCGTCACCAACCATGTGGTGACCCAATGTATTTCAGAGCTGCGCAAATACCTGAAAGACGGCGACAGCGACAGCCCGGAATACATTATCACCGTGCCCAAGCGCGGGTATAAGCTGGCGACGTCGGTGATCTGGTGTGAAGAAGGGGAGACGCAACCCGCTCCCGCACAGGCGCCGCAGATCGCGGTGATCATGCATGAGCCGGAAGACGGCAGCGAGGAAGACGAGACGCCGTATGTGCCGCCGCGCCGGACAAGCGCACCGCCTGCCGCGCCCGGCGAAAAGAAGCCGCGTTTTTATCGTCGCTCGACCTTCTGGGTGTGGCTGGCGTTTCTGGCGGCGCTCAGCGTCTGCGTGGCGTTTGTCGGCATCGCCACGCTGTCGCAGCGCGTGCCGGTATCCACCATGCCGGTGCTGCTCAACCCGCGCGATATCGATATTCGCATCCAGGGCGGCGAGAGCTGCAGTAACTGGATGCCGCAGCTCTCTTATGTGGTGGGCGTCAGCGAGCTGATCACCGATTCGCTGAACACCTACTCGACCTTCCTGGTACACGACCAGACCAACTACAACTATTCCGGCCCCAGCAACTCGGGCAAGTCGCTGTATATCGAGTTCGTCAATCAGCGCCACTACCGCGCCCAGCAGTGTTTCCTGTCCGTGCGGCTGGTGGATAACGCCGACAGCTCAGTCATGCTGGACAAGCGTTACTTTATTACCGCCGATAACCAGCTGAAGATCCAGACCGACTTCCTCTCCAGCCTGTCCGCTGCGCTGAAGCAGCCTTGGCCGCCACAGCTGGAGCAGCGCCTGGCGCAGCTGCTGCCCGACAACGGGCCGTTGCTGCAGCGTTTCTACCAGGCGCACCAGTTGCTGATCCACGGCGACGCCGATTCGTTGACCCGCGCCAGCGCCCAGCTGAGCGAGCTGATTAAAAGCGCGCCGAACTTCCATTACCTGCTGGCCGAAAAGGCGCTGGTGGATCTGCTGCGTAATTCTTATCAACCGTTCGACAGCCAGGCCCTGGCGCAATTGCGCGCCGATATCAGCCATCTGGCGACGATCCCCGAATTGAAAAACACGCCAATCATGCAGCAAGTTCTGGCGGTAGATGCATTGACACAGGGGCGCATTGACGAGGCGCACCGGGCGATCGATCTGGGGATTGAATTGCAAATGTCGTGGCTGAATTATGTGCTGCTGGGCAAGGTGTATGAAATGCAGGGGCAGAACCATTTGGCGGCGGATTCTTATATTACCGCATTCAATCTTCGCCCCGGCGAAGACACATTGCATTGGATCACCAATGGCGTATTCCAGACGTCATTGACCAACGTGGTGCCTTATTTAAATAACTATCAGCGCCAATAATTAACCGATATCACGCCGCCATTATTCTCCGGGAATCATGGCGGCGTTATTTATTGGTGAAGGCATGTTGCGTGAATGTATTATTTTGCTGCGCGATATTATTTCTTTTTTGCCGTTTGTTATGCGTCATTAACCTTGTCATATTGTTGTTTTTAAATGATGTTTATCTTTTCTTTAGCTTATCTTTTTATCTTGATGTGTTAATGAAAAACCTCAGGTTATCATTTGTATGATCATGAGCGTAATCTCACTTTATCTTTAGGACTTTATTCCCCCCGATGGTTAGCATCCTGACTATCAAGCCGGCTCATTAAAATCTTTTATTTATGGGTGTGGCTTATAAGAAACGTAAATCAGGAGAAACTGACCATGGCTTCACCCAAGAAAATAGGGCTTATTGCCTGCACCGGCGTCGTCGCCGGTAATATGATGGGGAGCGGGATTGCCTTATTGCCCGCCAACCTGGCGAGTCTCGGATCTATCGCCATCTGGGGATGGGTGATCTCGATTATCGGGGCGATGTCGCTGGCCTATGTGTATGCCCGCCTCGCCACCAAAAACCCGCAGCAGGGCGGCCCTATCGCCTACGCGGGTGAAATTTCCCCGGCCTTCGGTTTCCAGACCGGCGTGCTTTATTACCATGCCAACTGGATCGGTAACCTGGCCATCGGCATTACCGCCGTTTCTTATCTCTCCACCTTCTTCCCGGCGCTGAACAACCCGGTACCTGCCGGCATCGCCTGTATCGCTATCGTGTGGATCTTCACCTTCGTCAACATGCTGGGCGGAACCTGGGTCAGCCGTTTGACCACCCTGGGCCTGGTGCTGGTGCTGATCCCGGTGATCGTGACTGCCACCGTCGGCTGGCACTGGTTTGACGCCGCCACCTATCAGGCTAACTGGAATACCTCCGGCACCACCGACAGCCATGCGGTCATCAAAAGTATCCTGCTGTGCCTGTGGGCGTTTATCGGCGTGGAATCCGCAGCGGTCAGCACCGGCATGGTGAAAAACCCGAAACGCACCGTGCCGCTGGCAACCATGCTCGGCACCGGCCTGGCGGGCATTATCTACATCGCTGCCACCCAGGTGATCAGCGGTATGTTCCCGGCGTCTGAAATGGCCGCCAGCGGCGCGCCGTTCGCCATCAGCGCCTCGGCGATTATGGGCAACTGGGCCGCACCGATGGTTTCCGCCTTCACCGCCTTCGCCTGCCTGACGTCACTGGGTTCGTGGATGATGCTGGTTGGCCAGGCCGGGGTCCGTGCCGCCAACGACGGCAACTTCCCGAAAGTGTACGGCGAGCTGGATAAAAACGGCATTCCGAAGAAAGGCCTGCTGCTGGCCGGTTGCAAAATGACCGCGCTGATGGTGCTGATCACCCTGATGAGCTCCGCCGGCGGTAAAGCGTCCGACCTGTTCGGCGAGCTGACCGGCATCGCGGTGCTGCTGACCATGCTGCCTTACTTCTACTCCTGCGTAGACCTGATCCGCTTCGAAGGGGTCAACGTGCGCAACCTGCTGAGCCTGATCGCTTCGGTGTGCGGCTGCGGCTTCTGCTTCATCGCGCTGATGGGCGCCAACTCATTCGAACTGTCCGGCACCTTTATCATCAGCCTGATTATCCTGATGTTCTACGCCCGGAAAATGAATACCCGCCAGGCTGCCAACGCAGCGGCGGTCGATGAAAACACCACGGCCAAAGCGCACTGATTCGCGTCCGCTGACCGACTGAATTTACCCAGCCCCTTTCTTTCCGACCTGTCAGCCGCGACGGGAAGGGGCTTGCTTTGCCAGGAGAAATGCATATGAACGTTATCGCCATCATGAATCACATGGGTGTCTACTTCAAAGAAGAGCCTATCCGTGAACTGCATCAGGCGCTGGAAAGTCTGGATTTCCGCATCGTTTACCCTAACGATCGCGAAGACCTGCTGAAACTGATCGAGAACAACGCCCGTCTGTGCGGGGTGATCTTCGACTGGGACAAATACAACCTGGAGCTGTGCGAAGAGATCAGCCAGCTGAACGAGTACATGCCGCTGTACGCGTTCGCCAACACCTATTCGACGCTGGACGTCAGCCTGAACGATCTGCGCATGCAGGTGCGCTTCTTCGAATATGCGCTCGGCGCGGCAACCGACATCGCCGCCAAGATCAAACAGAATACCGACGAGTATATCGACACCATCCTGCCGCCGTTGACCAAGGCGCTGTTCAAATACGTGCGCGAAGGCAAATACACCTTCTGTACGCCGGGCCACATGGGCGGTACCGCGTTCCAGAAAAGTCCGGTGGGCAGTATCTTCTACGATTTCTTTGGCCCGAACACCATGAAGTCGGATATCTCGATTTCGGTGTCCGAACTGGGATCGTTGCTGGATCACTCCGGCCCGCACAAAGAAGCGGAAGAGTACATTTCCCGCGTGTTCAACGCCGAACGCAGCTATATGGTGACCAACGGCACCTCCACCGCCAATAAGATCGTCGGCATGTACTCGGCGCCGGCGGGCAGCACGGTGCTGATTGACCGTAACTGCCACAAGTCGCTGACTCACCTGATGATGATGAGCGACATCACGCCGATCTACTTCCGTCCGACCCGCAACGCCTATGGCATCCTCGGCGGTATTCCGCAGAGCGAGTTCCAGCGCGCCACCATCGCCAAACGCGTGAAGGAGACCCCGAACGCCACCTGGCCGGTGCACGCGGTGATCACCAACTCCACCTATGACGGCTTGCTGTACAACACCGACTTTATCAAGAACACCCTGGACGTGAAGTCTATCCACTTCGATTCCGCCTGGGTGCCTTACACCAACTTCCACCCGATCTATAAAGGCAAGTGCGGCATGAGCGGCGGCCGTGTGGAGGGCAAGGTGATCTATGAAACCCAGTCTACCCACAAGCTGCTGGCGGCCTTCTCGCAGGCTTCGATGATTCACGTGAAGGGCGACATCAACGAAGAGACCTTCAACGAAGCCTACATGATGCACACCACCACTTCGCCGCACTATGGCATCGTGGCGTCGACCGAAACCGCCGCGGCGATGATGAAAGGCAACGCCGGCAAGCGCCTGATCAACGGCTCTATCGAACGCGCGATCAAGTTCCGCAAAGAGATCAAACGCCTGAAAGTCGAATCCGACGGCTGGTTCTTCGACGTCTGGCAGCCGGAGCATATCGATGAGCCGGAATGCTGGCCGCTGCGCTCCGACAGCGCCTGGCACGGCTTCAAGAACATCGATAACGAACACATGTATCTCGACCCGATCAAGGTCACCATTCTGACGCCGGGGATGAGCAAGGAAGGCGAGATGCAGCCGTTCGGGATCCCGGCCAGCATCGTGGCGAAATACCTCGACGAACGCGGCATCATCGTCGAGAAAACCGGGCCGTACAACCTGCTGTTCCTGTTCAGCATCGGCATCGACAAAACCAAGGCGCTCAGCCTGCTGCGCGCGATGACCGACTTCAAACGCTCGTTCGATCTGAACCTGCGGGTGAAAAACATGCTGCCTTCGCTGTATCAGGAAGCGCCTGATTTCTATGAAAACATGCGCATTCAGGATCTGGCGCAGAACATTCACCGCCTGGTGGAGCAACACAACCTGCCGGACCTGATGTATCGCGCGTTCGAAGTGCTGCCAACCATGGTGATGAACCCGTACCAGGCGTTCCAGAAAGAGCTGCACGGCGAAGTGGAAGAAGTCTATCTGGAAGAGATGGTCGGCAAGGTCAACGCCAATATGATCCTCCCATACCCACCGGGCGTGCCGCTGGTGATGCCGGGCGAAATGCTGACCGAGGAGAGCCGGCCGGTGCTGGAGTTCCTGCAGATGCTGTGCGAAATCGGCGCGCATTATCCGGGCTTTGAAACCGACATTCACGGCGCCTATCGTCAGGCCGACGGACGTTATCGGGTGAAAGTGCTGAAGGCGAAATAACCGCAGCCAATAACAGGGGAGGCGCTCGCGCTTCCCCTTTGTCGTTCACCGACTGATGGGAGACCTCCATGAAAACACCCTCACAGCCGCGCGCAATCTACTATGTCGTAGCCATACAAATTTGGGAATATTTCAGCTTTTACGGCATGCGTGCGTTACTGATTCTCTATCTGACCCACCAACTCGGCTATACCGACAGCCACGCCATCGATCTCTACAGCGCTTACGCTTCGTTAGTTTATGTCACTCCTATTTTGGGCGGCTGGCTCGCCGACCGCCTGCTGGGCAATCGCGTCGCGGTGATTGCCGGCGCGGCGCTGATGACGCTGGGGCATATCGTGCTCGGCCTGAGTGCGGTCTCCGCCCAGTCGCTCTATCTGGCTCTGGCCATCATCATCTGCGGCTACGGCCTGTTCAAATCCAATATCAGCTGCCTGCTGGGCGAGCTGTATCCGGCGCAGGACTCGCGCCGCGAAGGGGGCTTCTCGCTGCTGTACGCCGCCGGCAACGTCGGTTCCATTTTGGCGCCGATCGCCTGCGGGTTGGCGGCCGAGCGCTATGGCTGGCACGTCGGCTTTGCGTTGGCCGGGATCGGCATGTTCGCCGGCCTGGCGATCTTCCTGCTCGGCGGGCGCCACTTCCGCCATACCCGCGGCGTGAATGCACCGCTGATGCGCGCCAAAAGCCTGGGTTTGCCGCACTGGGGTTGGCTGTTGGCGGCGCTGCTGGCATCGCCGCTGTTCTTCACGCTGCTGTTTGTGCACGACTGGGCCGGCTATTTGCTCGGGCTGGTATGCGTGGCGGCGGTGGTGCTGGTGGCGCGCATTATGCTGCGTGCGGACGCCGGCCAGCGCCGGGGGCTGTGGCAGATCGTTGTGCTGATGCTGCTGGGCACGCTGTTCTGGGCTTTCGCCCAGCAGGGCGGCAGCTCCATCAGCCTGTTTATCGATCACTTCGTCGATCGGCGCTGGTTCGGCTGGACGGTGCCGACCGCGCTGTTCCAATCGGTTAACGCCTGCGCGGTGATGCTGGGCGGCGTGGCGCTGGCATGGCTGGCGAGCGGCGACGGTACGGGCGATCGCACGCTGCGCATCTGGTGCAAGTTCGCCTTCGGTCTGCTGTTGATCGGCGTCGGCTTTACGCTGATGGCGCTCAATACGCGGTTGCATGGGCCGGGATCGATGGGGCTGATGATCGCCGGCCTGGCGGTGATGGGCTTCGCCGAACTGTTTATCGATCCGGTGGCGATGGCGCAGATCACCCGGCTGAATATCCCCGGCGCCACCGGCGTACTGACCGGTATCTATATGCTGGCGACCGGCTCGATCGCCAACTACCTGGCGGGCATTATCGCCAATCAGACCGCCGAGGATCATATCGAGGGAGCTGCGATGCAGGCGTATGGCCGCATTTTCGCTCAGATCGGCTGGGGAGCGGCCGGATGCGCGCTGGCGGTGATCGCGGTGCTGGGCGGCTGGTGGTTGCTGACGCGGCGCCAGGCCCGGACGGTTAATGCTTGATTGATGACGGTAGGCGGGGTTAACGTGCAGCTATGTAGAAGTGACAAAGCCTACCGATGAATACTGATCAATTAACGACGCGGGTGGCAGACCAGTTGGGCGCGCAGCAGCGGCTGCTGGTGGCGTTCAGCGGCGGCCTGGATTCCAGCGTACTGCTGCATGTGCTGGCGGCCTTGCGCCGCCAGCGTCCGGCGCTGCAGCTGCGTGCGCTGCACGTGCATCACGGCCTGAGCGCCTTTGCCGACCGCTGGGTTGAGCATTGCCGCAGCCGCTGTGCCGACTGGCAGATCCCGCTGACGGTGACGCACGTGCAGGTGGACGCCCGCCAGGGCGGTATCGAAGCGGCGGCGCGTGCGGCGCGCTATACCGTCTTCAGCGCCGCGCTGACGGAGGGCGAAGCGCTGCTCACCGCTCAACACCTCGACGATCAAAGCGAAACCTTCCTGTTGGCGCTCAAGCGCGGCAGCGGGCCGGCGGGGCTGTCGGCGATGGCGGCACGCGCGGCGTTGGGCGAGCACCTGCTGTTGCGGCCGCTGTTGGGTTGTTCGCGTCAGACGCTGGAAAGCTACGCGCAACGCCACGCCTTAACCTGGATAGATGACGACAGCAATCAGGACACGCGCTTCGATCGCAATTTCCTGCGGCTGCAGGTGCTGCCGCAGCTCAATCAACGCTGGCCGCACTTCGCCTCGGCGGTGGCGCGCAGCGCCGGCCTGTGCGCCGAGCAGGAGCAACTGCTGGACGAACTGCTTGCGGAACCGCTGCAAAACCTGTTGGCGGCGGATCGCTCATTGGCGATTGACGGCCTGACGGACTGTTCGCCGGTGCGGCGCTTCGCCTTGCTGCGGCGCTGGATCGCATTGTTTAACGTCACCATGCCGGCGCGTGAGCAGCTGCAACGCCTGTGGGAAGAGGTGGCGCTCAGCCGGGAGGATGCCGAACCGCAGCTGCAGCTCGGCGCCTATCAGATTCGCCGTTTCCGCGGCCGGTTGCACCTGTTGCCGCCGCTGGCGGCGCTGCGCGATGTGCATCTGCCCTGGCAGCCTGACCAGCCGCTGACGTTGCCGGACGGGCTGGGGCAGTTGATTCCCGGTGAGGGCGAGCTGGTGCTGCGCGCACCGCAGCCATCGCAACAGGTCAGCGTTCGGTTCGGCGGCGTGCAGGGTGCGGTGCGCATCGTGGGGCGCGCCCATTCGCGGCCGATAAAAAAACTGTGGCAGGAGCTGGGTATTCCGCCCTGGCAGCGTGAACGCATCCCGTTGATTTATTATGATGAGCAGCTGATCGCCGCGCTGGGCGTATTCGTCTGTGAAGCGGGGCAGGTGCCGGAAGGCGAACGCCCGTGGCGGCTGCGCTGGGAAAAAAATCATAATAGCGAGGAGCAATGATGAAGTTTGTGGGGATCACGCTGTTGGCCACCGGCCTGTTCAGCCTGCCGGCGTTGGCGGCGGGGGATGCGGCCGCCGGCCAGGCGAAAGCCGCCGCCTGCGCGGCGTGCCACGGCGCGCAGGGCAAGGTGACGGTGCCGATGTACCCGAATCTGGCCGGGCAGAACGCCATGTACCTGCAGCACGCGCTGCAGGCGTATAAGAAAGGGGAGCGCAACGGCGGCCAGGCTGAGGTGATGAAGGCCTATGTGTCGGGGCTGTCGGATGACGATATCGCCGATCTGGCGGCCTTTTACGCCAGCCTGAAGCCTTAAATGACGAGGGCAGCCGTTGGGCTGCCCTGTTGGGATGGGGTTACCGCTGCTCAGTCCGACAGACTGACGACCACGGTACCGATTTCCGGATGACTGAAACTGCTGATATGGTCAAGGCGCAGGTCGCGCTGTTGGCCGTTCTGTTCGATGGTCAGATACTCAACGCGTTTCTTTTGCAGCAGGTCGATCGCCTTGGCCTCGATCACTTCTCCGTCGCGTAACTCCAGCTTCAGAATAAGTTTATGCTGACAGGCGAGTTCCAGGTTGTCGTAGTCATCGCAATTGATGGGTTGGTACTCATCATTCATCAACATAGTCGCTCACCAATAAGTTAGCGGCGGCAAAGGCCGCCTGTTCCCTAACGGAGGACGGTAGCGCGTCGTTCGCTGCGACATCGTCCAATGCCTTTAACGCACAAGCCAGCGCATCAGGCACGTAGCCAAGATCTCCACTGCCAATCTCGGCGTAAGTACGGCGTACTAACTCACAGTATTGTTGCACAGTTTCCTCCCTTAAGAACCTCTGCATCATCAAGACCGCTCTCGCGATGAGGCGCAGGCTCTCGGAGTTTTATCCTATCCTAGACGACTATAGCACAGCTGTTATGGAGTTATCAGCACCCTGGCACGCCTTTCGTTCTGCGCCGGGCCGGGCTGCGCTGGCGGCGTTCGGCACTGATCAAGTACACTGTCGCCGGATAATAACGAGGTCACCCATGGCGCTGAAAGCAACCATTTATAAAGCCGCGGTCAATATCGCTGATATGGATCGTCACTTCTACCACGACGCCACGCTGACGCTGGCGCAACACCCGTCCGAAAACGAGCAGCGTATGATGCTGCGTTTGTTGGCCTGGATCTGCCATGCCAACGAGCGGTTGGTGTTCACCAAAGGGCTGAGCGCCGACGATGAGCCGGAGATCTGGCAGCGCAACGACCACAACGGCCTGGAAATGTGGATCGAGATGGGATTGCCCGACGAGAAGCGTATTCGCAAGGCCTGCAACCAGTCACCGCGCGTGGTGCTGTACGCTTACGGCGAGCGCGCCGCGCACGTATGGTGGCAGGGAATGCAGGGCAAGGTGGCCGGCCACAAGAACCTGAGCGTGCGTTTCCTCGACGACGAACAGCTGGCGCGCCTGACGGCATTGGCCAGTCGCACCATGACGCTGCAGGCGACGTTGCAAGAGGGAACTATTTGGCTGTCCGATGCTCAGAATAGTCTGGAAATCCAGTTTGCCGAGTGGCAGCAGGCACAGGTGTGACCGGTGCTTGAACTGTCAAGAAACGTAGCCATACCGGATAATGAGCTGGAATTGACGGCGATCCGCGCGCAGGGCGCGGGCGGCCAGCACGTGAACAAAACCTCAACGGCGATCCATTTGCGCTTTGACATCCGGGCATCCAGCCTGCCAGAGTATTATAAGGAACGGCTGCTGGCGCTGAATCATCATCTTATTACCGCTGATGGCGTGGTGATTATCAAGGCGCAAGAGTATCGCAGCCAGGAATTGAATCGCGAAGCGGCGTTGGCCAGGCTGGCCGCGCTGATTCGGCAGGCGATGGTGGTGGAAAAAACGCGCAAGGCGACCAAGCCCACGAAAGGGGCCAAACTGCGTCGCCTGGAAGGCAAGGCGCGTAAAGGCGCCACCAAGGCGCTGCGTGGCAAGGTTCGCACTTAGGAATACATGAACACAGTAGGAGAATAACTGTGAAAAAAATTACGGTAGCCCTGTTCCTCGCGGCAGGCGCACTCTCGTTGTTGGGATGCAACAATCATTATCAACCGAAGGAACAACCGCTGCAGCCGATGCCGCAGAGCTATCAAGGGGTGTTGCCTTGCGCCGATTGCGGCGGTCTGGATACGGCGCTGTTCCTGGATGAGGACGGCACCTTCGTGCTGCAGGAAACCTATCGCGGCACCAAAGACGGCGATCAGACCTTTGCCGATTACGGTAAATGGGCGCGCACGGCGGATAAACTGGTGCTGACCGACAGCAACGGCGAAAAACGCTACTTCCGCCCGGTGGGCAAGAGCCTGGAAATGCTGGATCGCAGCGGCGTGCCGATCGAGTCCAAACTGAATTACCGCCTGGATCCGGTTGAGAAGCCGTTGCCTAAAACGCCGATGACGTTGAAAGGCAGCTACACCTATATGGCGGACGCGGCCGTCTTCAAGGACTGCGCGACCGGCAAAACCTTCCCGGTAGACAACAACATCGCGCTGGAGCAAGGTTACGCCAAAGCATATAAGACCGCCGGTGAGCCGGTATTCCTGACGTTCAATGCGCACTTCAGCGTGCAGCCGTCGATGGAGGAAGGTCTGACCGAAAAGGCGCTGGTGCCGGACGGTAAAATCGCGTTCGACCGCAGCAAGAACTGCAGCAGCAAATAAGCGATTTCGGATATAAAAAAACCCGCCTGAGCGGGTTTTTTTATTTTCTGACGTTCGTCGCTTAGCGTTTGATCTGGCCCAGCAGGAAATCAACGATTTCGCCGGTTTTGATCATTTGCTTCTCGCCGACGCGGCGGTTCTTGTACTCGATCTCTTCGTTGTCGAGGTTGCGGTCACCGATAACGATAGAGTGCGGCACGCCGATCAGCTCCATGTCCGCGAACATCACGCCCGGACGCTCTTTGCGGTCATCGAGGATCACGTCGATGCCGTGGGAGCGCAGGGTGTTGTACAGCTCTTCGGCCAACGCCTGCACGCGGAACGACTTGTGCATGTTCATCGGCAGGATCGCTACCTGGAACGGCGCGATGGCGTCCGGCCAGATGATGCCGCGTTCGTCATGGTTCTGCTCGATGGCGGCGGCCACGACGCGCGTGACCCCGATGCCGTAGCAACCCATGGTCAGCACCTGGTTGCGGCCGTCTTCGCCCTGCACGGTCGCTTTCATCGCTTCCGAGTACTTGGTGCCGAGCTGGAAGATATGGCCCACTTCGATGCCGCGTTTGATCAGCAGCGTGCCCTGACCGTCCGGGCTGGCGTCGCCTTCCACCACGTTACGGATATCGGCCACCTGTGGCAGCGGCAAGTCGCGCTCCCAGTTGATGCCGAAGTAGTGTTTGCCGTCAACGTTGGCACCGGCGCCAAAGTCGCTCATCGCCGCTACGCTGCGGTCAGCAACCACCGGCATCGGCAGGTTGACCGGGCCGAGTGAACCCGGGCCGGCGCCGACGATGGCGCGAATTTCTTCTTCGGTGGCGAAGGTCAGCGGCGCGGCAACCTGCGCCAGCTTCTCGGCCTTGATTTCGTTCAGCTCGTGATCGCCGCGCACCAGCAGGGCAACCAGCTTGTGGCCGCTCTCTTCGGTGGCGCGCACCATCAGCGTCTTCACGGTTTTTTCCACCGGTAACTGGAACTGCTCGACCAGCTCAACGATGGTTTTGGCGTTTGGCGTATCCACCAGGCGCAATTCTTCGCCGGCCGCCGCGCGTGGAGCCGCCGGTGCGACCGCTTCCGCCAGCTCGATGTTGGCGGCGAAGTCGGAACCGGTGGAGAACACGATATCGTCTTCACCGCTGTCTGCCAGCACCTGGAATTCGTGCGAGGCGCTGCCGCCGATCGAGCCGGTATCGGCCTGCACCGGGCGGAAATCCAGGCCCATGCGGCTAAAGATTTTGCTGTACGCTTCGTACATCGCGTCGTAAGTCTCCTGCAGAGACTCCTGTGAGGTATGGAAGGAGTAGGCATCCTTCATCAGGAACTCACGGGAACGCATCACGCCGAAACGCGGGCGCACTTCATCGCGGAACTTGGTCTGGATCTGGAAGAAGTTCAGCGGCAGCTGTTTGTACGAGCTGATCTCGTTGCGGATCAGATCGGTGATCACTTCTTCATGCGTCGGGCCCAGCACGAACGGGCGGTCGCCGCGGTCGACAAAGCGCAGCAGCTCGGGGCCGTATTGCTCCCAACGGCCGCTTTCCTGCCACAGGTCGGCAGGCTGAACCACCGGCATAGACACTTCGATCGCATTAGCATTGTTCATTTCTTCGCGAACGATGTTTTCAACCTTTTTCAGAACGCGCAGGCCGGTCGGCAGCCAGGTGTAAAGACCGGAGGCCAGCTTGCGGATCATCCCGGCGCGCAGCATCAGCTGGTGGCTGATCACTTCGGCGTCGGCAGGTGTCTCCTTCAGAGTGGAGAGCAGATATTGGCTAGTACGCATGGTGTTTTGGTTCCGTTAGAACTGCAAATTGCATCGGGCTGCCAGAGTGGCGGCCAAAAGTGACAAAAGTGGTTTAGTTTACCAGCGCGAGCGGGTCGCCAAAAGAGAGGCGGCGGAATTTTAACGCGGGTCGAGCGCCAACACTTCGGTATGGCCGTCCACGACGCGCCAGCGCACGTTGAAATCCAGCAGCCAGACGGCGTAATCCCGTTCGACGTCCTCTCCTTTACGATAGGCGGGACGGGGGTCTTGCGCCAGCACCTGGCTGATAAAACGCCTTAATTGCGGGTAACGCGCCTGATGTTGCTGCAGCTGCTGTTCGGCCTGTGGCGCGAAGCGCACCGGCATGTCGCCGGTGGGCGCGGCCTGGGCAAAACCGGCGCGGGCCTGCGGCTGGCTCTCGGCGAACGGCAGATAAGGCTTGATGTCCACCACCGGGGTGCCGTCGACCAGATCGAGGCTGCCCAGCTCCAGCACCACTTCGCCGTTTTTTACCCGCACGCCTTTCAGTTCGATCAGGGACATGCCGAGCGGGTTGGGGCGGAAGGTGGAGCGGGTGGCGAACACGCCCATGCGGGCATTGCCGCCTAAACGCGGCGGTCGCACCGTCGGCCGCCAGCCGCCTTCCAGGGTTTGATGGAAAATGAACATCACCCACAGATGGCTGAAATCGCTGAGGCCGCGTACCGCCTCCGCCTGGTTGTAGGGCGGCAGCAGCAGCAGTTCGCCACCACCGTCTTCGACCAGCCCCGGCTGGCGGGGAACGGCGAATTTTTCTTTATACGGCGAGCGGATCACGCCGATCTGCTCGAAAACGAATTCGGTCATTTGGACGAGACGTTAAGCGCCGAGCCCTGGCAGACGGCCTGCTGGTAACAACCGGCGACGCCGCTGACAATCTGGCAGTCGTGCAGTAGCACGGCGTTGGCCTTCATGTAAGACGCGCGGATTTGCATGCGCTTACGGGCGGTGGCCAGATTCGGTGGGGAGTCTTGTACGGTGGTTTGGCACGATTCGCCGGACACTTCACCCAGATCGCGGAACGGTTTGCCCACGAGCTCTTCTGCACTTTTGTACAGTTTTACCGGAGCAGGGCGGGCGGCCGGCGTGGTCTTGGCCGGGCTGGTGGTGGTCGGCTTGCTGGTGCTGTTTGTTGAGGACGGCGCGATACGTTGCGATGAACATCCGGCCAGCGCGAGCGCTAACAAACAGAGAGGTAAAACACGCATTGAGATTCCTCTGCCTTAATGAAAGTGGCGCTATTGAAGCAATCTATGGCGGAAATAACAAGACGGGCCTTGGCCCGTCTTGCAATTATAGGAATAAAATTGGCGAATAAGCGCTTACCAGCCTTTCACCGCACCACCGTTGAAGATTTTGTTGGCGGCGGCGTCGACTTCGTCAGACTGATAGGCCTGCACGAATTTCTTCACGTTTTCCGCATCTTTGTTATCTTCGCGCGCAACCAGCAGGTTGACGTAAGGCGAGTCTTTGTCTTCCACGAACAGACCGTCTTTCGCCGGCGTCAGGCCGATCTGGCTGGCGTAAGTGGTGTTGATTACCGCCAGCGCGATCTGCTGATCATCCAGGGAACGTGGCAGCTGAGGCGCTTCCAGCTCAACCAGCTTCAGGTTTTTCGGGTTCTCGGTCACGTCCAGCACGGTCGGCAGCAGGCCAACGCCGTCTTTCAGTTTGATCAGGCCGACTTTCTGCAGCAGCAGCAGCGAACGGCCCAGGTTGGTCGGATCGTTAGGCAGTGCGATCTGAGAGCCGTCTTTCAGTTCGTCCAGCGATTTGATTTTCTTGGAGTAACCGGCAATCGGGTAAACAAAGGTGCTGCCGACCGGCACCAGCTTGTAACCGCGATCTTTGATTTGCTGATCCAGGTATGGCTTGTGCTGGAAGGCGTTCAGATCGATATCGCCTTTGCTCAGCGCTTCGTTAGGCAACACGTAGTCGTTGAAGGTCACCAGCTCAACGTCCAGACCGTATTTCTCTTTCGCCACTTTCTGAGCGACTTCAGCTACTTGCTGCTCAGCGCCGACGATCACACCGACCTTGATGTGGTTTGGATTCTTTTCATCCTGGCCACAGCCCGCCAGAGCCAGAGTACCGATCAGTGCGCCAATTGCCGCGATGGATTTAAATTTTAACGACATATCCCTTCCTCATTAGACTCGCATTAACATGCTGTGAAACTATTTATGGGTAACGGCTTTGACGATGCGATCGCCGCAGAACTGGATCAGATAAACCAAAACTACCAGTAATACTAATACGGTATTCATCACTGTGGCGTTATAACCGATATAACCGTATTGGTAACCGATTTGGCCCAGACCACCGGCGCCGACCGCGCCGCCCATGGCGGAGTAGCCCACCAGGGTGATCAGCGTGATGGTTGCGGCGTTGACCAGGCCCGGCAGGGCTTCCGGCAGCAACACTTTCTTGATGATCTGCATCGGCGTGGCACCCATGGCGCGCGCCGCTTCCACCAGACCGGACGGGATCTCCAGCAGGGCATTTTCCACCATGCGCGCGATGAACGGTGCGGCACCCACGGTCAACGGCACGATGGCCGCCTGCAGACCGATAGAGGTGCCGACGATCATGCGGGTAAACGGAATCATCCAAACCAGCAGGATAATGAACGGGATGGAACGGAAGATGTTCACCAGCCCGGACAGGATTTTATACAGCGAGTTGTTGGCGATGATTTGCCCCGGGCGGGTGACATACAGCAGCACGCCGACCGGCAGGCCGAGCACGAAACCGAAGAAGCCGGAGACAAAGGTCATCATGACGGTTTCCCACACGCCACGCGCCATCAACCACATCATTGCCTCAGACATAACCCAGAACCTCTACTTTTACCTGATTTTCTTGCAGGAACTTAATCGTCGCCAGCGCGTCTTCGTCGCTGCCGTGCAGCTCCGCCAGCATCACGCCGAATTTCACGCCGCCGGCATAATCCATCTGGGCGCTGATAATGTTGTTGTTCACGTTGAAGCGGCGAGCGGCTTCAGACAGCAGCGGCGCATCGACCGACTGGCCGGTGAATTCCAGGCGCAGCAGCGGCTGGCGGTCGCCCTGACGTTCCGGCGACAGGCGCACGGCGTAGTCGTCCGGGATATCCAGATGCAGCGTGGACTGAATGAACTGCTGGGCCAGCGGGGTTTTCGGGTGTGAGAACACTTCGCTGACGCTGTCTTTTTCGATCAGTTGCCCCTGGCTGATGACCGCGACCTGGTCGCAGATGCGTTTCACCACGTCCATTTCGTGGGTGATGAGCAGAATGGTCAGGCCCAGACGGCGGTTGATGTCTTTCAGCAGTTCCAGGATGGAACGGGTGGTGGCCGGATCCAACGCGCTGGTGGCTTCGTCGCACAGCAGCACTTTGGGATTGCTGGCCAGCGCACGGGCGATCGCCACGCGCTGTTTCTGGCCGCCGGACAGGTTGGCCGGGTAGGCGTCGTGCTTGTCCGCCAGGCCGACCAGCTCCAGCAGTTCGGTCACGCGCTTTTTGATCTCGGCGCGCGGCGTATTGTCCAGCTCCAGCGGCAGCGCCACGTTGCCGAACACCGTGCGGGAAGAGAGCAGGTTGAAGTGCTGGAAGATCATGCCGATTTGGCGACGGGCGCGCGTCAGTTCGCTTTCCGACAGCGAAGTCAGATCCTGACCATCGACCAGGACCTGGCCGGACGTTGGGCGCTCCAGCATGTTGGCGCAGCGGATCAGCGTGCTTTTGCCGGCACCGGAAGACCCGATAACGCCATAGATTTGCCCGGCAGGGACGTGAAGGGTCACGTCAGAGAGCGCGGTAATAGTGCGCGAACCCTGCTGGAACACTTTAGTGATGTTAGAAAGTTTAATCATATTCTTCTTATTTTAGCGTGGTTGCCCGTGGCTAGATAAAAGTAAACCTCGGCGTGGAACCAAGGTATGGATCAGATGTTAAGGCGTCTAGACGTCTAAGTCAACGGCCAACGACGTTCTCCGGCGTTCTCAGTGCGGGGCAAAACATGCGATACTGTCAGCGTATACAGGCCCTCAGGAGCAAAGCGGTGACACAAAGCGTTCCAGCAATTTTTCTCGATCGTGACGGTACGATTAACGTTGACCATGGCTATGTCCATGAAATCGACAACTTCCACTTTATTGACGGCGTGATTGACGCCTGTCGCGAACTCAAAAAGATGGGCTTCGCGTTGGTGATGGTGACCAACCAGTCCGGTATTGCGCGCGGCAAGTTCAGCGAAGACCAATTTATGTACCTGACCGAGTGGATGGACTGGTCGCTGGCCGATCGCGACGTCGACTTCGACGGCATCTATTTCTGCCCGCACCATCCGGAGGCAGTAATAGAAGAGTATCGTCAGGTGTGTGACTGCCGTAAACCGCAGCCGGGCATGCTGCTACAAGCGCAGCAGGAATTGAACATCGATATGGCCGCTTCTTATATGGTGGGTGATAAACCGGAAGATATGCAGGCGGCGATCGCAGCCGGCGTCGGCACCAAAGTGCTGGTGCGTACCGGTAAGCCGGTGACGGAGCAGGGCGAGCAGCTGGCCGATTGGGTGCTAAATAGCCTGGCGGACCTGCCGGCAGCCATCAAAAAGCGGGTTTAATAGGCGTTACGAATGAATAGTGAGCGGTCAGATAAAAAATGCATATTATCGCTTGTCATTCTGAACCGGCTCCCTATAATGCGCCTCCATCGACACGGAACATGTGAACAACTTCACAGAGTATCCGGGGGGTCGCAGAGAAAAAATCCTGAAAATTAGGGTTGACTCTGAAAGAGGAAAGCGTAATATACGCCACCTCGAGTTAGCAAGCGAAAGCGCCTAACTCACTGCTCTTTAACAATTTATCAGACAATCTGTGTGGGCACTCCACAAGACGATATCCAGCATCTTCGGATGCAAAAAA
>NZ_FXUD01000009.1:0-184698 GCF_900182895.1 Serratia sp. CC22-02
GCAGTGAGTTAGGCGCTTTCGCTTGCTAACTCGAGGTGGCGTATATTACGCTTTCCTCTTTCAGAGTCAACCCTAATTTTCAGGATTTTTTCTCTTTCTTCCCGGCCGCCGTGTGAAGTGAATCACTTGCGCCGTGTCGATGGAGGCGCATTATAGGGATCCGAGTTTTTTGCACAACCCCTTTTTTGATCTTTTCTTTCTGTTTGCACACTTTTCAGCCCTTCCGGGTGGATCTTGTGCGATCAGGGCCATTTTCCGCAGGATCCGGTGCTGCTGTTGGTTGTAATTCCATCGCCAGAGTCTAGTATTGCCGGTAAATATGATCCCGACGTGAGGCAGCATTATGTCCGATGCAGTACGTTCTTATCTTCAATACACCCCCAAACTCGGTCAGCGCGTCTTGATCGATCCTTCCAGCGTCGTGATCGGCGACGTCGATCTGGCGGATGACGTCAGCATCTGGCCGCTGGTCGCTATCCGCGGCGACGTCAATGCGGTAAAGATCGGCGCGCGCAGCAATATTCAGGACGGCAGCGTACTGCATGTGACTCACCGTTCCGAACACAACCCAGACGGTTATCCCCTGCTGATTGGGGAAGACGTGACCGTGGGCCATAAAGCGATGCTGCACGGCTGCGCCATCGGCAACCGGGTGCTGGTCGGTATGGGATCGATCCTGTTAGACGGTGTAGTAGTAGAAGACGACGTAATGATTGGTGCCGGCAGTTTGGTGGCGCCGGGCAAGCGCCTGGCGAGCGGCTATCTTTATATGGGCAGCCCGGCACGCCAGGTTCGGCCGTTGACCGCCGCCGAGTTGGAGGGATTGCTTTATTCTTCTAACAACTATGTACGCTGGAAAGACGAATACCTGTCGGAAGATATCTGATGGGCGCCCCGTTCCCTATAAAGAGAACGGGGTAGGATTTATGCCGCCAGCTCGCTGCGCAGCTGGCGCAATACCGGCTCGATCTCTGGCATCACTTCGTGCCAAAGCAGGAAAGCATGCGCCGCCTGCCCCACCAGCATACCCAGCCCATCGGCATATTCCGTTGCCCCCCGCTGCTGCGCCCAGGCCAGGAATGGCGTGACGCCCTGCTGATAGAACATGTCATAACAACGGGTTTTCGCGTTGACTACGCCCGCGGGCAAGGCCGGGATCTCCCCGCTGATGCCGGACGCCGTCGCATTGATCACCAGATCGAACGCTTGCTGATCCAGTTGATCCATCGGCGCCGCCGAGATTTCCCCCAAATGCCGGAAAGCGTGGGCCAACTCTTGAGCCCGGCTGAAGGTGCGGTTGGTGATCGTGAGCCGGCAGCCGAAAGACAGCAGCGGTAGGATCACACCGCGCGCTGCGCCGCCGGCGCCCACCAGCAGAATGCGATCCTGCGGCCGGATCAATTGTTGACGCTGCAGATCGGTCAGCAAACCGACGCCGTCGGTGTTATCCCCCAATAGACCGCCATTCGGCAATACCTTCAGGGTATTGACCGCCCCGGCCATCGCTGCACGCTCGCTCAGCTCGGAGGCGAGCTCATAAGCACGCTCTTTGAAAGGCACCGTGACGTTCGCCCCCAGCCCTCCGGCGTGGATAAACGCCTGCAGGCTGGTTTCAAAACTGTCCAACGGCGCCAACACCGCTCCATAAGGATGCTCAATGCCAGTCTGGGCAGCGAACAGCGCATGAATTCGCGGCGACTTGCTGTGACCAATAGGGTTGCCAAATACCGCAAACTTCTCCATGCCCATTACCTCTAGCCCTGACGGATCTGTTCGCCGGTCAGAGCATCTCTGATTTCGGAAGGATTAAGACGGCCACCCACCTCGCCGGCCAATACCGGGAAAGCAGTGCCGAATTGTCGTGTGACTTCATCCGCACTGCGGCACGGCTCCAACCCACTGAGATTGGCACTGGTCGATACCAGTGGCTTGCCGTACTGCCGACACAGCCGCTGCACCAACGGGTGATCGCTAACGCGCACCGCCAGCGAGCTGAAACGCCCGGTCAGTAAACGTGGCGTCTCCGGGCGAGCAGGCAACACCCAGGTTACCGGCCCAGGCCAGCTGGCGAACATCGTCGCGCGCTGCTGTTCGCTGAGCGCACTGTCGTCGATATAAGGCTTAAGCTGCGCATAGTCGGCGGCGATCAGAATCAGCCCCTTTTCCCACGGCCGCTGTTTCAACGCCAGCAGCGCATTGACCGCCTGTTCGCTGTCGGGATCGCACCCCAGGCCGAATACCGCTTCGGTAGGATAGGCAATCACCTGCTGTTGATGCAAAGCATCGATGATAGATACAAGGTTCGGGCTTAATTCTGAGTTCATGATGTGATTATTCTGTAGTCGCGACGGGTTTTCCGCACAGCTTGCTGGCACAGCACAGGACGGGGCCTTTTGCCGTGCGCTTTTCCATCAGCAGCGGATAATGGCAATAGGCACATTCACCGGCGACGGGTTTAACATTGAGGGCAAATTGGCATTCCGGGTAACGATCGCAGGAGTGAAAAACCTTGCCATAGCGCGATTTACGCTGCAGCAGTTTGCCCTGACCGCACTGCGGACAGGTAATGGCGGTTTCGTCAGGCTTATCGATCACTTCAGTATGATCGCACTGCGGATAATCGCTGCAACCGATAAACATGCCATAGCGCCCCTGGCGCAGCACCAACGTCGCCTGGCACTTCGGGCACTGCTGCCCATCCAGCACTTTGACGATATGCCCATCGGCCTGCGCTTTCAGCGGGCGAATATATTGGCATTCAGGGTACTGGGAACAGCCGAGGAAGGGGCCATGGCGACCGCTACGGATCACCAGCTCGGCCCCGCATTCCGGACAGGGTTCATTTTGCCTGGCGGCAAAAATCGCGTTTTTTGTCATAACGTCTTCTATGCGCGTTATCAGCTCAATGCAGATAACCTTCGTTCACTTCAAACAACAGTTCTTCCATTTGCTGATAGGCGCTTTCATATCCGGGGATATTAAACAGCACCATCAACACGACCCATTTCAGATCTTCGAGATCGAATTCCGCATTATCCAAGGCCATAACGCGGTCGATAACCATTTCACGGGTTTCGAGGTTCAATACCTGAATCTGTTCCAGGAACAGGAGAAAACCACGGCAGCCGGCGTCCAAACGCGCGCTCTCCTCTTCGGTATAGATCCGCATCGCCAGCGGATCGGCATCCATAAAGTAAGGCGCATTTTGACCTTCTTGCAGGTCAGCCAACTTCTCAAGCCAATTCAACGCGTTGTAGATATCATCCCGATGAAACCCCGCCTGAGCGAGATCATCAGTCAGTTGATCCTGATCGACGCGCATCTCTGGTTCATTGTGGATATAAGTTTCAAACAAGTACATGAGTACGTCGAACATGGCTTGCCCTCCTTATTCGGACATAGCCGCCGGGTACAGCTGCGATCCAACCTGCTAACTCCAGTTCGAGTAACTTGATTACCACCACTGGCACAGGTTGGCCGGCACGTTCAGCGACGACGTCAACAGGTGTCACCTCATCTCCTACGTTAGCCAACACATCGGCAAATGGCAATTCAACTTCAGCCTGCGACGCACAAATAGTTGTATTTTCGTTCAGTGGCAGCCAGTGAAGGCCGCTTCCCAGCAATTCTGCGATATCTTTAGGCCCGGTGACCAGGTGCGCGCCCTGTTGGATCAGCCAATGTGTCCCCTCGCTCATCGGGTTCCCTAACGGCCCCGGCAAGGCGAACACTTCACGCCCCTGCTCCAGCGCATAGCGAGCCGTCACCAGAGTACCGCTGCGCAACGAGGCTTCTATGACCAGAACGCCCTGGCTCAGCCCGCTGATAATACGGTTACGGCGCGGAAAATGGTCGGCCAGAGGTAAATCAGTGACCAAATGATCTGAAATCACCGCGCCGCCCTGCTCGACAATATGCTCCGCGAGCCTGCGGTGCCGGCGTGGATAAACATTGGCCAGCCCGCTGCCCAGCACCGCTACCGTGCAACCCCCGACCGCCAGCGCTGCGCGATGGCAAATGCCGTCGATGCCGATCGCCAAACCGCTGGTGATGGTGAAACCGCAACGCGCCAATTCCTCGGCGAAATAATTGGCCCAACGCTCACCGTAGTGGCTGAACTGCCGGCTGCCAACCATGGCGAGCTGCGGGCGCAGCAACGCCTGAGGATCGCCCTCGATCAGCAGAAACAGCGGCGCATCGTCGATCTGGGCCAGGCGTTCCGGATAACCGGCCGCTCCGTAGTTCAGCATACGGTGCGCCGGCTCCTCCAGCCAACGCAGGGTCGCGGCCAGATAACCGGGATCCACCTGGTTGAACTGCGTCTGCTGCCGTTCGTCCAACCCTAGCTCATGCAGCACGCGGCGAGGCTCGCACCCCATTTGCGATAGCTGCCGCACGAGCCGGCTGGCCACAACGGTCTGCAGCCCCGTTACCCCTCGCATCCGTAAAGCGATCTCTTCCGGCCGCATCGTCTGTTCCCTCAGCAAAAACGGTGGTATTACCAATCTGAGCAATTGGTGCGCAATGCTGTCAATCAGGCCGGGAAATGTCTAGAATAGAGGTTAAACCTCGTTCATTACTCGGATACAGATCTAAAGATATATGTCAGTCTTGCAGGTATTACATTTCCCAGACGAGCGTCTGCGCAAAGTCGCAGCGCCGGTAAAAGAAGTCAATGCAGATATCCAGCGCATCGTGGATGATATGTTTGAAACCATGTACGCAGAGGAAGGCATTGGCCTGGCTGCGACTCAGGTGGATATCCATCAGCGCATTATCGTGATCGACGTCTCCGAGAATCGCGATCAGCGCCTGGTGCTGATCAACCCGGAACTGCTGGAAAAAAGTGGCGAAACCGGCATCGAGGAAGGCTGTCTTTCCATTCCCGAACAGCGTGCGTTGGTACCCCGTGCCGCGCAGGTGAAGATCCGCGCGCTGGATCGCGAAGGCAAACCTTTCGAGCTGGAAGCGGACGATCTGTTGGCGATCTGCATCCAGCACGAGATGGATCACCTGATGGGTAAACTGTTCGTCGATTACCTGTCGCCGCTCAAGCGTCAGCGCATTCGTCAGAAACTGGAAAAAATGGCCAAGCTTCAAGCCCGCGCCTAACCGATCAGGAAATCAACGTGTCTGACTCTTTACGGATTATTTTCGCCGGAACACCAGACTTCGCAGCGCGTCATCTTGACGCGCTGTTGTCATCTGAGCACCAGATTGTCGGCGTTTTTACCCAGCCCGACCGCCCGGCAGGCCGCGGCAACAAGCTGACGCCAAGCCCGGTCAAAGTACTGGCTGAACAACACCAACTGCCGGTCTTTCAGCCCAAATCGCTGCGCCCCGAAGAAAACCAACGCCTGGTGGCCGATCTCCACGCCGACGTGATGGTGGTGGTTGCCTACGGGCTAATCCTGCCGCAGGCGGTGCTGGATATGCCGCGTCTCGGTTGCATCAACGTACATGGCTCGCTGCTGCCTCGCTGGCGCGGCGCGGCACCGATCCAGCGTTCGCTCTGGGCCGGCGACAGCGAAACCGGCGTGACCATCATGCAGATGGACGTCGGTCTCGATACTGGCGACATGATGCACAAGATTGCCTGCCCGATTGAGAGCAGCGATACCAGCGCCAGTCTCTACGACAAGCTGGCACAGCTCGGCCCGCAGGGCATGCTGACTACGCTGCGCCAAATGGCAGACGGCAGCGCCACCCGCGAAGTGCAGGACGAAGCGCTGGTCACCTACGCAGAGAAGCTGAGCAAAGAAGAAGCCCGTCTGGACTGGAATCTGTCCGCCGCTCAGTTAGAGCGTTGTATCCGCGCCTTCAACCCTTGGCCGGTCAGCTACTTCACCATCGACGATCAACCGGTGAAAGTGTGGCAAGCCAGCGTACTGACGCAAAGCACCAACGCGGAGCCAGGCACCGTTGTCCATGCCGACAAGCACGGCATTCAGGTGGCGACCGCCGACGGCATCCTCAATCTGATCCAACTGCAGCCCGCCGGCAAGAAACCGATGTCGGCGCAAGACCTTTTAAATTCACGTCGTGAATGGTTTACCCCGGGTAACCGGCTGTAAGTCAACCCCACTGCCCGGCCGTTCATCGCCGGGCCGTTATTTTCTTAATGCCGATCGTTATCAGCTTCAGCCTATGAAAAATAATTACAATCTCCGCAGCATCGCTGCCAAAGCCATCGGCCAGGTGCTGGATCAAGGGCAGTCGCTCAGCACCGTCCTGCCGGCGCTCCAAACCACCATCAGCGATAAAGATCGCGGGTTGCTGCAGGAACTGTGTTTCGGCACGCTGCGCGTGCTGCCACAGCTCGAATGGTGCATTCAGCAATTGATGGCTAAGCCGCTGACCGGCAAGCAGCGCACGCTGCACTATTTGCTGATGGTCGGCCTGTATCAGCTGCTGTATACCCGTATCCCGGCGCACGCCGTATTGGCGGAAACCGTGGAGGGCGCGGTAGCGCTGAAACGCCCGCAGTTGAAAGGCCTGATTAACGGCGTCTTGCGGCAATTCCAGCGCCAGCAGGAAGAGCTGCTGCAGCGCGCCGCCAACAATGACAGCCGCTATCTGCACCCAAGCTGGTTGCTGAAACGCCTTCAACAAGCCTATCCCGCCAACTGGGAACAGATCGTCGACGCCAATAACCAGAAGCCACCGATGTGGCTGCGCGTCAACCGCCTGCATCACACCCGGGAAGCTTATCTGCAGTTGTTGACCGACGCCGGCATCGCCGCAGAACCTCACGCAGACTATGCCGATGCAGTGCGTTTGCTGGCGCCTTGCGCCGTGACCGATCTGCCTGGGTTCGCCGACGGCTGGGTCACCGTGCAAGATGCCTCAGCCCAGGGCTGTGTCGATCTATTGGATCCGCAAGACGGTGAACAGATCCTCGATTTGTGCGCCGCGCCTGGCGGCAAAACCACGCATATTCTGGAAGCGGCACCGAAAGCGCACGTCATGGCGGTCGATATCGACGAACAGCGCCTGGCGCGGGTGAAAGAAAACCTGCAGCGCCTGCGTTTGCATGCCGAAGTTAAGCTGGGTGATGGCCGCACCCCGCAGCAATGGTGCGGTGACAAGCAGTTCGACCGGATCCTGCTGGACGCGCCTTGTTCCGCCACCGGCGTGATCCGCCGTCACCCCGACATCAAATGGCTGCGCCGCGATCGCGACATCGCCGAACTCGCCGCGCTGCAGGCCGACATCCTGGAAGCCGTCTGGCCCCATCTGAAATCGGGCGGCGTGATGGTTTACGCGACCTGCTCTATCCTGCCGGATGAAAACAGCAGCCAGATCGCCGCGTTCTTTCAGCGCCACGCCGATGCCAAACTGGTTGAAACCGGTGATGCGCAGCGGCCAGGGCGGCAGAATATCCCGCATCCCGAGGACGGCGATGGCTTCTTTTACGCTAAGCTGATTAAAATGTAATGCTTCGGGGCGTGCACGCGCGCCCTAAGTCTTTCAGTGTGAAGCAGAGAACACGATGAAAATAATTATTCTTGGTGCCGGTCAGGTTGGCGGGACGCTGGCGGAAAACCTGGTGGGTGAAAACAACGATATCACCGTCGTCGATACCGATTCCGGTCGTCTGCGTCAGCTGCAGGATAAATTCGATCTGCGCGTGGTTCAGGGGCACGGCTCTCACCCTCGAGTGCTGCGCGAAGCCGGCGCGGAAGACGCCGACATGCTGGTCGCCGTCACCAACTCCGACGAAACCAACATGATCGCCTGCCAGATCGCCTATTCTCTGTTTAATACCCCCAACCGTATCGCCCGTATCCGCGCGCCGGAATATATCCGCGAGTCGGAGAAACTGTTCCTGCCGGAAGCGGTGCCGATCGACCATCTGATTTCACCGGAACAGTTGGTCATAGACTATATCTACAAGCTGATTGAATACCCCGGCGCGCTGCAGGTGGTCAATTTCGCCGAAGGCAAGGTCAGCATCGCCGCGGTTAAAGCCTATTACGGTGGCCCGCTGGTCGGCAATGCGCTCTCTTCGATGCGCGAACACATGCCACATATCGACACCCGCGTCGCCGCAATTTTCCGCCAGGACAGACCGATCAGGCCGCAAGGCTCGACCATTATCGAAGCCGGTGATGAAGTGTTCTTCGTCGCCGCATCACAACACATCCGCGCGGTGATGAGCGAACTGCAGCGGCTGGAAAAACCGTATAAGCGCATCATGATCGTCGGTGGCGGCAACGTCGGCGCCGGCCTGGCCGCCAAGCTGGAAAAAGACTACAACGTCAAACTTATCGAGCGAAACCAGCAACGCGCCGCCGAACTGGCCGAGCAGCTGCACGATACCATCGTGTTCTACGGCGATGCCTCCGACCAGGAGCTGCTGGCCGAAGAGCACGTCGAGCAAGTGGATGTCTTCATCGCTATCACCAACGACGATGAGGCCAACATCATGTCCGCCATGCTGGCCAAGCGCATGGGCGCCAAGAAGGTAATGGTATTGATCCAGCGCCGCGCCTATGTCGATCTGGTGCAAGGCAGCGTGATCGATATTGCCATTTCCCCCCAACAGGCGACCATCTCCGCCCTGTTGGGGCACGTGCGCAAAGCGGATATCGTCAGCGTTTCGTCACTGCGCCGCGGCGTGGCGGAAGCGATCGAAGCGATTGCCCACGGCGATGAAAGCACGTCCAAAGTGGTCGGCCGCATCGTCGAAGACATCAAGCTGCCACCAGGTACCACCATCGGTGCGATCGTGCGTGGCGACGACGTTATCATCGCCAATGGCAACAGCAAAATCGAACAGGGCGATCACGTCATCATGTTTATTACCGACAAGAAATTCGTGCCGGACGTTGAACGCTTGTTCCAACCGAGCCCGTTCTTCTTGTAGAACGAATTTATTAGGCGATGGTCTATAATCGCGTAGTTGTTCTCTGCCTTGGGGGAGATAAAACTTCTCTCCTTTTGTGGCAAAGGGAAATTGCTTTGTTAAACTTGAGTTATTAATTCTGCAAGGGGTGCGTTCTATGAGTATGTTGAAAGAGTTTCGCGAATTTGCCATGCGTGGCAACGTGGTCGATTTGGCCGTCGGTGTGATTATCGGTGCTGCATTCGGCAAGATTGTTTCGTCCTTCGTGGCCGATATCATCATGCCACCTCTGGGCCTACTGATCGGCGGCGTCGACTTTAAACAGTTCCATCTGGTTTTACGTGAAGCTCAGGGCGCCGTCCCGGCGGTGGTAATGAACTACGGTTCATTCATTCAAACCGTATTCGACTTCGTGATTGTCGCCTTCGCCATCTTCCTGGCGATTAAATTGATGAACAAAATGCGCCGCAAGCAGGAAGAAGCCCCGGCAGCGCCGCCAGCACCTACCGCAGAAGAGAAACTGCTGACGGAAATTCGTGACTTGCTGAGCCAGCAACAGCAGCCAAAACTGTAAAACAGCGTTTGGTTATGCCAATAAAAAGCCACCTGATGAAGGTGGCTTTTTTAATGCTTAAAACCAGAAGGCCAGTGGTAAATTATCGCTTGATAGTTTACCACTGGCCTCCCAGTTACCGCCTTTGTTGTGTTTTTCTTTACGCCGGTAGCTACCTTTGCCTTTCACATTCTTTTCTACTCGTTGACGGAATAGCGGATCATGCAGCAGCGCCTCAATGGCGTTATCTTGAATCTGACCTTTAGTGTGACGATATTTCGTCATGATAATGCTCCTGTAAAAGATGGGGTAATAAAACGAGGCGATAATACTGCCGGCGGTATAAAAATTAAAGTGCCGTCAGCAACCTTTTTTGCCTTTTTCATCGCTGGCGCCCTGTTCCAAAGCTTCCAGAATAGAGCAATAATTGCTGGTATGGGCTGTACCGCAGCAGGCATCACTCAGCCGCTTCAGCGATTCGCGCATACGAGTCAGCTCCGCCAACTTGCTTTCCACTTCGCTCAGGCGCGCATCGACGATCGACTTCGACTCTTGGCAGGTATGATGCTCAGGATCGACGCGGATCGACAGCAGCTCGGCGATCGTTTCCAGAGTAAACCCCAGCTGCTTAGCATAGCGAATGAAACGCAGCCGCTGCAGGTCCTGTTCGGTATACAACCGATAGCCGCCTTCGGTGCGGACATTGTGATCCATCATGCCCTGCTTTTCATAGTAACGCACGGTATCCGGCGTCACTTCGGCAAGCTTGGCCAGCTGACCTATCTTGAACATGGCTTCTCCTCCCGGGTGAATTTGCCGTCCAATGCACGCTGATATTCGCCATGCAAGAAATCCGTACTCATCCCTGCCTGACGCAATCGATGCTCCAGCAGCGCCATGCGTTTGCTGAGTTCGACATAGTCCGGATGCTCACTGCTAATCCCTTGCAGCAAGCGAGCAACGGTCAACGCCTCTTTGCGATCTTCCAGCTCCGGTGGCAGGTAACCGGCATTTTTCAGCAGACGGTAACCGGCGCGTAGCTCAGCCGGCACCGCGCTGTCATCTTCCAGCGCCAACGGTTGGCCCTGGCCGGGCAGATTGTCGAACTCGCCTTTATCCTGGGCATCAAGGATATGACGTTCCGCCCATTGATCGAGCAACCCCATGACAGACAGCCTCGGTAAGCCTAATGATGAAGCCTTAGCATAGCGGATAGGGGCGGGGATCTTAAGCGCAGCGGGAGAATTACGCACATTTGGCTGGGTTTGGACGTAAAAAAACCGGGCAAGCCCGGTTTTTTTACGCGTCTACAGATTACTCTGCAGTTGCTACTTCTGCTTGAGACTCAGCACGATCAACCAGCTCGATGTATGCCATCGGCGCGTTGTCGCCTGCGCGGAAGCCACACTTCAGAATGCGAGTGTAACCACCGGCACGGCTCGCGAAACGCGGGCCCAGCTCGTTAAACAGTTTTGCCACGATCTCGTTATCACGAGTACGGGCGAATGCCAGACGACGATTAGCTACGCTGTCGGTCTTGGCAAGAGTAATCAGCGGCTCAACAACGCGACGCAGCTCTTTTGCTTTTGGCAGGGTCGTCTTGATGATCTCATGACGAACCAAAGAGCCGGCCATGTTACGGAACATAGCCTGGCGATGGCTGCTGTTACGGTTCAGTTGACGACCACTCTTACGATGGCGCATGACCTTATCCTTCTCAGTAAAACCTTAACCTGTGATCCGGTTACTCGTCAGCAATGCTTGCCGGCGGCCAGTTTTCCAGGCGCATGCCCAGAGACAGACCACGTGAGGCCAGCACGTCTTTAATCTCGGTAAGAGATTTTTTACCCAGGTTTGGCGTTTTCAGCAACTCAACCTCGGTACGCTGTACCAGATCACCGATGTAGTGGATAGCTTCTGCCTTGAGGCAGTTAGCAGAGCGGACAGTCAATTCCAGATCGTCAACAGGGCGCAGCAAGATCGGATCGAACTCTGGTTTCTCTTCTTTAACTTCCGGCTGACGTACATCACGCAGGTCAACGAAAGCTTCAAGTTGTTCAGCCAGAATGGTGGCCGCACGGCGGATCGCCTCTTCAGGATCGATCGTGCCATTGGTCTCCATCTCGATGACCAGCTTATCCAAGTCAGTACGCTGTTCTACACGCGCAGCTTCAACATTGTAGGCGATACGCTCTACAGGGCTGTAGCAGGCGTCAACCAACAGACGACCGATTGGGCGCTCATCTTCTTCCGAATGAATTCGGGCAGAAGCCGGCACATAACCGCGACCGCGCTGAACTTTGATACGCATGCTGATAGCCGCGTTCTCATCAGTCAGGTGGCAAATCACGTGCTGAGGCTTGACGATTTCGACATCACCATCATGGGTGATGTCGGCAGCGGTCACAGGGCCAATGCCAGATTTATTCAGGGTAAGAATAACTTCGTCTTTGCCTTGAACTCTCACCGCCAGCCCTTTCAGGTTGAGCAGGATCTCCAGGATATCTTCCTGTACGCCTTCTTTGGTGCTGTACTCATGCAGTACACCATCAATCTCAACCTCGGTCACCGCGCAACCCGGCATAGATGAAAGCAGAATACGGCGCAGTGCGTTGCCAAGAGTATGGCCAAAGCCACGCTCTAAAGGCTCAAGGGTCACCTTGGCGTGCGTCGAACTGACTTGCTCGATATCTACCAGGCGCGGTTTTAGAAACTCTGTCACAGAACCCTGCATTGTGTCCTCTCTTTGGTACTAAGCTTTACTTGGAGTAAAGCTCGACGATCAGGTGTTCGTTAATGTCCGCAGACAGATCGGTACGTTCAGGCATACGCTTGAACACGCCTTCCATCTTAGCAGCATCAACTTCCAGCCAAGTCGGCTTTTCACGCTGCTCAGCCAGCTCCAGAGAAGCTTTAACACGAGACTGCTTTTTAGCTTTCTCGCGGATGCTGACTACGTCATTCGGAGATACCTGATAAGAAGCGATGTTAACAACGTGACCGTTTACCATAACTGCTTTGTGGCTAACCAGCTGACGTGACTCTGCACGAGTAGCGCCGAAGCCCATACGGTAAACAACGTTGTCCAGACGACCTTCCAGCAGCTGCAACAGGTTTTCACCGGTGTTGCCCTTCAGGCGGGTTGCTTCTTTGTAATAGTTACGGAATTGACGCTCCAGAATGCCGTACATACGGCGAACTTTCTGCTTCTCACGCAACTGAACACCGTAATCAGACAGACGCGGTTTACGCGCACCGTGCTGACCAGGTGCTTGTTCAATTTTACACTTGGAATCGATCGCGCGAACGCCAGACTTAAGGAACAGGTCTGTGCCCTCACGACGGCTCAGCTTGAGCTTAGGACCCAAATATCTTGCCATTTTCTTTCTCCAACAATCCTAAAAGCTGCGTTACACGCGGCGCTTTTTCGGCGGACGACAACCGTTATGAGGGATCGGAGTCACATCAGTAATATTAGTGATGCGGAAACCAGCCGCGTTCAGAGCGCGGATAGTAGACTCACGACCAGGACCAGGTCCTTTAACCATAACTTCCAGGTTCTTGATACCGTATTCTTTTACTGCGTCAGCACAACGTTCTGCTGCAACCTGTGCTGCGAACGGAGTGGACTTACGAGAACCACGGAAACCGGAACCACCGGCTGTTGCCCAACCCAAAGCATTACCCTGACGATCAGTGATGGTAACGATGGTGTTGTTGAAAGAAGCATGGATATGAGCCACGCCGTCAGAGACTTGCTTTCTTACACGCTTACGTGTACGAACAGGTGCCTTTGCCATTATTCAATAACCCCGATTATTTCTTGATCGGCTTGCGCGGACCCTTACGGGTACGAGCGTTGGTCTTGGTGCGCTGACCGCGTACCGGCAGACCACGACGATGACGCAAACCACGATAGCAACCAAGGTCCATAAGACGCTTGATGCTCAGGGTAATTTCACGACGCAAATCACCCTCAACGGTGTATTTGGCAACTGCATCACGAAGCTTTTCGATTTGCTCTTCAGACAGCTCACTGATCTTAACATTTTCAGCAATACCCGTGGATGCACAGATAGCCTGTGAACGGGTTTTACCGATACCGAAGATCGACGTTAAGGCGATAACGGTATGTTTATGATCAGGAATGTTAATGCCTGCTATACGGGCCACTATGCACTCCTACTATTTTATACAGCAACACCATTCTGAAAAGCCCGTTTTCAGGATACTCAAATAGTGTTGCAGTGCGACATACAAAAGATTGGCTGGCTAATCTAGCCAGCTCAACCCAACTTTGCAAGAAAAATATGCGAGATAATCAGCCTTGACGCTGTTTATGCTTCGGCTCGGCGCTGCAAATCACACGAACGACACCGTTACGCTTAACGATTTTGCAGTTACGACATAATTTCTTGACGGAAGCACGAACTTTCATTTTTACTCTCCGTAACTTCTCAAACGAATCTGACTAGCGGTTATAGCCTTTCAGATTTGCTTTCTTCAATGCAGACTCGTACTGACTTGACATCATCAGAGTTTGCACTTGAGCCATAAAGTCCATGATGACGACAACCACGATCAGTAGCGAGGTACCACCAAAGTAGAATGGTACTTTCATTGCATCACGCATGAACTCCGGGATCAGGCAGATGAAAGTAATGTACATCGCGCCCACCAGGGTTAAACGCGTCATTACTTTATCGATATACTTCGCCGTTTGCTCTCCCGGACGAATTCCTGGTACGAAGGCACCGGACTTCTTCAGGTTATCTGCTGTCTCACGCGGGTTGAAGACCAACGCCGTGTAGAAGAAACAGAAGAAGATGATTGCAGACGCATAGAGTAACACATAAAGCGGTTGCCCTGGCTGCAAATACAGCGAAATCGTAGTCAGCCAGTTCCAACCGGTACCGCCCCCAAACCATGATGCAATCGTGGCCGGGAACAGAATAATGCTGGAAGCGAAAATCGCCGGGATAACACCCGCCATGTTCACTTTCAACGGTAAGTGTGTACTCTGTGCTGCATAAACACGACGACCTTGTTGACGCTTCGCATAGTTAACGACGATACGACGTTGACCACGCTCGATGAAAACAACGAAGAAGGTTACTGCAAACACCAATACTGCAACCAACAGCAGCAGGAGGAAGTGCAGGTCGCCTTGCCGCGCTTGCTCGATAGTATGGGCCACTGCCGGCGGGAGCCCCGCTACAATACCCGCGAAGATAATGATCGAGATACCGTTGCCGATACCGCGCTCAGTAATCTGCTCACCCAGCCACATCAGGAACATTGTCCCGGTCACCAGGCTCACAACCGCAGTAAAGTAGAATGCAAAGCCTGGGTTTAACACCAGGCCCTGCATACCAGGCATATTCGGCAGACCGGTAGCAATACCGATCGACTGGAATATGGCCAATACCAGCGTACCGTAACGGGTGTACTGGCTAATCTTGCGACGGCCAGCCTCCCCTTCTTTCTTGATTTCCGCCAACGCTGGATGAACCACCGTCAGCAGCTGGATAATGATCGACGCCGAGATATACGGCATGATCCCCAGAGCAAAGATAGAAGCACGGCTGAGGGCACCACCAGAGAACATGTTAAACATTTCAATGATAGTGCCTCTCTGCTGCTCAAGCAATTTGGCAAGCACAGTGGCATCGATACCAGGAATCGGAATGAAAGAGCCGATACGGAAGACAATCAGCGCGCCGATTACAAACAAAAGTCTGCGCTTCAGCTCGCCGAGCCCGCCTTTAGCACTTTGAAAATCTAATCCTGGTTGCTTAGCCATCTGCTACTTATTCCTCAATTTTACCGCCAGCAGCCTCGATAGCAGCACGAGCGCCTTTGGTGACACGCAGACCACGCAGGGTTACCGGACGAGCGACTTCGCCAGAAAGTACAACTTTCGCGAATTCGATCTGGACACCAACTACGTTAGCGGCTTTCAGCGCGTTCAGGTCGATAACATCGCCTTCAACCAGAGCCAGTTCAGACAGACGAACTTCTGCCGTGATCATCGCTTTGCGTGAAGTGAAGCCGAATTTCGGCAGACGACGGTACAGAGGCATCTGACCACCTTCGAAACCACGACGTACGCCACCGCCAGAACGAGACTTCTGACCTTTGTGACCACGGCCGCCGGTTTTACCCAGGCCAGAACCAATACCACGACCTACACGCTTAGGCGCATGCTTGGCACCTTCAGCCGGAGACAGAGTATTTAAACGCATCTGTTACTCCTCAACTTTAACCATGTAGGAAACCAGGTTGACCATACCGCGAACAGCAGGAGTATCCTCGCGCTCTACGGTGTGACCAATACGACGCAGACCCAGACCGAGCAGAGTAGCTTTATGCTTCGGCAGACGGCCAATTGAGCTGCGAGTTTGTGTAACTTTAATAGTCTTAGCCATGGTCAATTACCCCAGAATGTCGGCAACGGATTTACCACGCTTAGCAGCGACCATTTCAGGAGACTTCATATTCGCCAGAGCGTCGATAGTTGCACGAACCACGTTGATCGGGTTGGTGGAACCATAAGCTTTAGCCAATACGTTGTGCACCCCAGCAACTTCGAGAACGGCGCGCATTGCACCACCCGCGATGATACCGGTACCTTCATGAGCAGGCTGCATGAACACGCGAGAACCCGTGTGAGCGCCCTTAACAGGGTGCTGCAGGGTGCCGCTGTTCAGCGCGACGTTCATCATGTTGCGACGGGCTTTTTCCATCGCTTTCTGGATCGCTGCTGGAACTTCGCGTGCTTTGCCGTAGCCAAAACCAACGCGACCGTTACCATCACCAACTACAGTCAGTGCGGTAAAGCTGAAAATACGGCCACCTTTTACGGTTTTAGATACGCGGTTTACCGCGATCAGCTTTTCCTGCAGTTCGCCAGCTTGTTTTTCGATGTGAGCCATCTTAAACCTCTTCCTTAGAACTGAAGGCCAGCTTCACGGGCAGCATCTGCCAGTGCCTGGACTCGACCATGATATTGGAAACCGGAACGGTCAAAGGATACTTTCGCAATCCCTTTTTCCAACGCGCGCTCAGCCAGAGCTTTACCTACGGCTGCTGCTGCGTCTTTGTTACCGGAATACTTCAGTTGCTCCGCGATAGCTTTTTCTAAAGTAGAAGCGGCTACCAGTACTTCAGAACCGTTTGGAGCAATCACCTGTGCGTAAATGTGACGCGGGGTACGATGTACCACCAGGCGGGTTGCACCCAGCTCTTGGAGCTTGCGGCGTGCGCGGGTCGCACGACGGATACGAGCAGATTTCTTATCCATAGTGTTACCTTACTTCTTCTTAGCCTCTTTGGTACGCACGACTTCGTCGGCGTAACGAACACCTTTACCTTTGTAAGGCTCAGGACGACGGTAAGCGCGCAGATCTGCTGCTACCTGGCCAATAACCTGCTTATCAGCGCCTTTCAGCACGATTTCAGTTTGGCTTGGGCATTCAGCAGTGATACCTGCCGGCAGCTGGTGATCGATAGGGTGAGAGAAGCCCAGGGCCAAATTCACCACGTTGCCTTTAACGGCAGCACGATAACCAACACCTACCAGTTGAAGCTTTTTGGTGAAGCCTTCGGTAACACCAACAACCATTGCGTTCAGCAGAGCGCGCGTGGTACCCGCTTGAGCCCATGCGTTAGCAAAACCTTCGCGCGGAGCGAAAGTCAGTGCGTTAGCTTCTTGCTTCACTTCAACGGCGTCGTGGATAGTACGAGTCAACTCGCCGTTTTTACCCTTAATCGAAATAACCTGACCGTTGAGTTTTACCTCTACGCCGGCAGGAATGACGACGGGTGCTTTTGCAACACGAGACATTCTTTCCTCCCGAATTAAGCTACGTAGCAGATAATCTCGCCACCAAGACCAGCCTGGCGAGCTGCACGATCGGTCATAACACCTTTAGAGGTAGAAACAACAGCGATACCCAAACCGGCCATAACTTTTGGCAGCTCATCTTTTTTCTTGTAGATGCGCAGACCTGGACGGCTGATACGTTGAATGCTTTCTACCACAGCTTTGCCCTGGAAGTACTTCAGTACCAGTTCCAGAACAGGCTTGGCGTCGCCTTCGATTTTGAAATCTTCAATAAAACCTTCTTCCTTCAGCACGTTGGCAATTGCCACTTTCAGCTTGGAGGAAGGCATGGTGACCGCAACTTTGTTCGCGGCTTGACCGTTACGGATACGGGTCAGCATATCCGCGATCGGATCTTGCATGCTCATCTGTCTTTACTCCCGTGATTCAATTGGTAATTACCAGCTAGCCTTTTTCAAGCCTGGTACTTCACCGCGCATAGCGGCTTCACGAAGCTTAATACGGCTCAACCCGAATTTGCCCACATAACCATGTGGACGGCCAGTTTGGCGGCAGCGTTTACGCTGACGAGACGGGCTGGAATCACGCGGCAGAGTTTGCAGCTTGAGAACGGCATCCCAACGATCTTCATCGGACGCGTTCACATCAGAGATAATAGCTTTCAGTTCAACGCGTTTTGCAAAGAACTTGTCAGCTAATTTCACGCGCTTGACTTCGCGTGCTTTCATTGATTGCTTAGCCATCAGTAACCCTGCCTTACTTGCGGAACGGGAAGTTAAAAGCAGCCAGCAGCGCGCGGCCTTCATCATCAGATTTCGCAGTAGTGGTAATGGTAATATCCAAACCACGAACGCGATCGACTTTGTCGTAGTCGATTTCTGGGAAGATGATTTGCTCACGCACGCCCATGCTGTAGTTGCCACGACCATCGAATGACTTGGCGGACAGGCCACGGAAGTCACGGATACGTGGAACAGCAATGGAGATCAGGCGCTCAAAGAACTCCCACATGCGTTCGCCACGCAGAGTTACTTTACAGCCGATCGGATAGCCCTGACGGATTTTGAAGCCTGCAACAGATTTGCGGGCTTTGGTGATCAGCGGTTTTTGACCGGAGATGGCTGCCAGGTCCGCTGCGGCGTTATCCAGCAGTTTCTTGTCAGCAATCGCTTCACCAACACCCATGTTCAGGGTGATCTTCTCGACCCGAGGGACTTGCATGACAGAGTTGTAATCAAACTGAGACATCAGTTGTTTGACTACCTCGTCTTTGTAGTAATCATGCAGTTTCGCCATCGTATTACTCCAAATTACTTGATAGTTTCGCTGTTAGACTTGAAGAAACGGACTTTTTTGCCCTCTTCGAATCTAAAGCCTACACGGTCAGCCTTGCCGGTAGCCGCGTTGAAGATAGCAATGTTAGAAACCTGAATTGCAGCTTCTTTTTCAACAATGCCGCCTGGTTGGTTCAGAGCCGGAACCGGCTTCTGGTGTTTCTTAACCAGGTTGATGCCTTCAACAATGACCTTGCCAGCAGACAGGACATTTTTTACTTTACCGCGCTTACCTTTGTCTTTCCCGGTAATCACGATAACTTCGTCATCACGACGGATCTTCGCTGCCATGTTCGCTCCTTAGAGTACTTCTGGTGCCAGAGAGATAATTTTCATGAACTTCTCATTACGCAGTTCACGAGTTACCGGCCCAAAAATACGCGTACCGATAGGCTGCTCGCTGTTATTGTTCAAAATAACGCATGCATTGCCATCGAAGCGAATGACAGAACCGTCCGGGCGACGTACACCCTTCTTGGTGCGCACCACTACCGCCTTCAGAACATCGCCTTTCTTCACCTTACCGCGAGGAATTGCTTCCTTGATGGTAATTTTGATGATGTCGCCGACGCCTGCGTAGCGACGGTGCGAGCCACCTAGAACCTTGATACACATTACGCGACGTGCACCGGAGTTGTCGGCGACGTTCAGCATAGTCTGTTCTTGGATCATTTTAGTGCTCCGCTAATGTCAACTACTACTTTAAAGACCCAAGTAAAAATTAGGCCGTTGAAAAGCCCCATAACCGAGGGCGCAGCATTATAACACCGCTTACTTGGTATGGGTAGAAAAAATAAACGGCTCATTTTCTGAGCCGTTTATTAAGTGAGAGCCAGCTACTCTATTACAGAATCGCTTTCTCTACAACGCGAACCAACGTCCAGGACTTAGTCTTGGACAGTGGGCGGCATTCGCGGATTTCCACCACGTCGCCGGTACCACATTCGTTGTTCTCGTCATGTACGTGCAGCTTGGTCGTACGTTTGATGAATTTCCCGTAGATCGGGTGCTTCACAGTACGCTCGATAGCAACAACGATGGATTTCTCCATTTTATCGCTAACAACACGACCCTGCAGGGTACGGATAACTTCAGTCATTTACACACCCGCCTTTTGAGTCAGTAAAGTCTTAACGCGTGCGACGTCACGACGCACTTGTTTCAACAGGTGAGTTTGTTGCAGCTGGCCACTGGCCGCCTGCATGCGCAAGTTGAATTGCTCACGCAGCAGGTTGAGCAGCTCGGCATTCAGCTCTTCAACGCTTTTTTCACGCAGCTCTTGTGCTTTCATTACATCACCGTCTTAGTTACAAAGGTGGTTTTGATCGGCAGTTTCGCTGCTGCCAGTTTGAATGCCTCGCGGGCAACCTCTTCTGGCACGCCGTCCATTTCGTACAGGACCTTACCAGGCTGGATCAGGGCAACCCAATACTCCACGTTACCCTTACCTTTACCCATACGCACTTCCAGCGGCTTCTCGGTGATCGGTTTGTCCGGGAATACACGGATCCAGATCTTGCCTTGACGCTTAACTGCACGAGTCATTGCACGACGAGCTGCTTCGATTTGACGAGCAGTCAGACGGCCACGGCCAACAGCTTTCAGACCGAAAGTGCCGAAGCTAACATCCGTACCTTGCGCCAGACCACGGTTGCGGCCCTTGTGCACCTTACGGAATTTTGTACGCTTTGGTTGTAACATCAGCGACTCTCCTTACTTGCGGCCTTTACGCTGCTGCTTTTTAGGTTGAGCAGCCGGTTCCGGTTGTTCAACTGCAGCCATACCACCCAGGATCTCACCTTTGAAGATCCATACCTTAACGCCGATTACACCATAAGTGGTGTGCGCTTCAGATGTGTTGTAGTCGATGTCCGCACGCAGAGTGTGCAATGGAACACGACCTTCGCGGTACCATTCGGTACGTGCGATTTCAGCGCCGCCAAGACGGCCGCTTACTTCAACTTTGATACCTTTAGCGCCAAGACGCATTGCGTTCTGTACTGCACGCTTCATAGCACGACGGAACATAACGCGACGTTCCAGCTGAGAAGTGATGCTGTCAGCAACCAATTTAGCGTCGAGTTCCGGTTTACGGACTTCGGCGATGTTGATCTGTGCAGGAACGCCAGCGATGTCCGCTACGACCTTGCGCAGTTTTTCGACGTCTTCACCTTTCTTGCCGATAACGATGCCTGGGCGAGCAGTGTGAATGGTCACACGGATGCTCTTCGCAGGACGCTCGATAACGATGCGAGAAACGGAAGCTTTCGACAGTTCCTTAGTCAGGAATTGACGAACTTTAAAGTCGCTGTCCAGGTTGTCAGCGAATTCTTTGGTATTCGCATACCAAGTAGAGTTCCAAGGTTTGACAATACCCAGGCGAATACCATTAGGATGTACTTTCTGACCCATTGCTAGTCTCCAGAGTCTCAGCGATCGGACACAACCACAGTAATGTGGCTGGTGCGCTTCAGGATGCGATCTGCACGACCTTTTGCACGCGGCATAATGCGCTTCATGCTTGGGCCTTCGTCTACGAAGATTTTCGTAACTTTCAGATCATCGATGTCAGCGCCATCGTTGTGTTCTGCGTTAGCAATGGCAGACTCCAGCACTTTCTTAACCAGACCAGCAGCTTTCTTGTTGGTGTAGGTCAGAGTTTCCAGAGCTTGCGACACTTTCTTACCGCGAATCAGGTCAGCAACAAGGCGAACCTTCTGAGCAGAAGAACGAGCGTGGCGATGTTTAGCGATAGTTTCCATCTCTTCCTCCTACCTTAGCGCTTTTTAGCTTTTTTATCAGCCGCATGGCCGCGATAAGTACGAGTCGGCGCGAATTCACCC
Organism: Serratia sp. CC22-02; assembly: GCF_900182895.1. Taxonomy (NCBI): domain Bacteria; kingdom Pseudomonadati; phylum Pseudomonadota; class Gammaproteobacteria; order Enterobacterales; family Yersiniaceae; genus Serratia; species Serratia sp. CC22-02. Next base: position 21,425 of record NZ_FXUD01000009.1, read on the forward strand.
AGTTTGTGACCGACCATTTCATCGGAAACGAACACTGGTACGTGCTGACGACCATTATGGACAGCGATGGTCAAACCGATCATGTTAGGAAAGATCGTTGAACGACGGGACCAAGTGCGCAAAGGCTTCTTGTCACCGCTTTCCACCGCTTTCTCTACCTTCTTCAGCAAGTGCAGGTCAATAAAAGGACCTTTCTTGAGAGAACGTGGCATGGCTTATCCTCTAATTATTTTTTGCTACGGCGACGTACGATGAACTTATCAGTACGCTTGTTGCTACGGGTCTTCTTACCTTTGGTCTGAACGCCCCACGGAGTTACCGGGTGCTTACCAAAGTTACGACCTTCACCACCACCGTGCGGGTGATCTACCGGGTTCATCGCCGTACCGCGAACGGTAGGACGAACACCACGCCAACGTGCAGCACCTGCTTTACCCAGAACGCGAAGCATGTGTTCAGCGTTACCGACTTCACCCAGGGTGGCGCGGCAATCAGCTGGAACTTTACGCATTTCGCCGGAGCGCAGACGCAGAGTTACGTAGGAACCATCACGAGCAACGATCTGAACGTAGGCGCCAGCGGAGCGAGCCATCTGGCCGCCTTTACCTGGTTTCATTTCTACGTTGTGAACCGTTGAACCAACTGGAATGTTGCGCATCGGCAGGGTGTTACCCGCTTTGATTGCAGCATCAACGCCAGATTGAATCTGGTCACCAGCTTTCAGGCCTTTCGGCGCCAGGATGTAACGGCGTTCGCCGTCTTTGTACAGAACCAGCGCGATGTTCGCGGAACGGTTCGGATCGTACTCCAGACGCTCAACCACAGCAGGGATACCGTCTTTGTTGCGCTTGAAGTCAACCAGACGATAATGTTGCTTGTGGCCACCACCGATATGACGGGTGGTGATACGGCCATTGTTGTTACGACCACCGCTTTTGCTCAGTTTTTCCAGCAGCGGGGCATAAGGTTTACCCTTGTGCAGCTCAGGGTTAACCACTTTAACAACGTGGCGACGACCCGGAGATGTAGGTTTACATTTAACAATTGCCATTGTTCTTACTCCTCCGACTTACTCTGCGCCGCCGATGAAGTCCAGATTCTGGCCTTCTTTCAGGGTGACGTAAGCTTTTTTCCAGTCGCTACGACGACCAACACGCTGACCGTGACGCTTCACTTTCCCTTTAACTACCAGGGTGTTCACGTCTTTGACTTCGACTTCAAACAGTTTCTGCACTGCAGCTTTGATTTCTGCTTTGGTCGCGTCTTTGGCAACTTTGAGAACGATGGTGTTGCTTTTTTCCATCGCAGCGGATGCTTTTTCAGATACGTGCGGTGCACGCAGCACTTTCAGCAAACGTTCTTCACGGATCATGCCAGCATCTCCTCAACTTGCTTCACAGCATCAGCAGTCATAACCACTTTGTCGAAGGCGATCAGGCTAACCGGATCGATACCTGCTACATCGCGCACGTCAACCTTGTACAGGTTGCGAGCTGCCAGGAACAGATTCTCATCCAGTTCACCGGTCACGATCAGCACGTCTTCCAGAGCCATATCTTTCAGTTTCTGTGCCAGCAGCTTAGTTTTAGGCGCTTCTACAGAGAACTTCTCGACAACGATCAGACGATCTTGACGTACCAGTTCGGACAGGATGCTTTTCAGCGCGCCGCGGTACATCTTTTTGTTTACTTTCTGACTGTGGTCCTGTGGCTTAGCAGCAAAGGTCACGCCGCCTGAACGCCAGATCGGGCTCTTTACAGAACCTGAACGCGCACGGCCGGTGCCTTTCTGACGCCATGGCTTTTTGCCGGAACCAGTTACTTCAGCACGGGTCTTCTGAGCACGAGTACCTTGACGGGCACCTGCTGCATAAGCAACAACAACCTGGTGTACCAGCGCTTCGTTGAAATCACGACCGAAGGTAGTTTCGGAAACAGTCAGCGCGCTTTGCGCGTCTTTCAATACTAATTCCATTGCTATCCCCTTACGCCTTCACAGCTGGTTTAACGATCAGGTTGCCACCGGTTGCGCCCGGTACAGCACCCTTAACCAGCAGCAGGTTGCGCTCAGCGTCAACACGTACTACGTCCAGGCTTTGAACGGTTACGCGCTCATCACCCAGGTGGCCAGCCATTTTCTTGCCTTTGAACACTTTGCCCGGAGTCTGGTTCTGACCGATAGAACCCGGAACGCGGTGAGACAAGGAGTTACCGTGGGTAGCGTCTTGGGTACGGAAGTTCCAGCGCTTAACAGTGCCAGCAAAACCTTTACCTTTAGAAGTACCGGTAACATCGACTTTTTTAACGTCAGCGAAGATTTCTACGCTAATTTCCTGACCTGCAGCGAATTCTTGACCTTCTTCCAGGCGGAATTCCCACAGACCACGGCCAGCTTCAACGCCAGCTTTAGCGAAATGGCCCGCTTCCGGCTTGGTTACACGGTTAGCTTTTTTGCTACCAGTGGTAACCTGAACGGCACGGTAACCGTCGGTGTCCAGGCTTTTAACCTGAGTCACGCGGTTCGCTTCAATTTCAATTACGGTTACTGGGATAGAAACGCCATCTTCAGTGAAGATACGGGTCATACCCACTTTTTTACCGACTAAACCAATCATTGTTTCAACCTCTCAATCGCTCAATGACCTGATTAACCCAGGCTGATCTGCACGTCTACACCGGCAGCCAGATCCAGACGCATCAGAGCATCAACGGTTTTCTCGGTTGGCTCAACGATGTCAACCAGACGCTTGTGAGTGCGAATCTCGTACTGATCGCGCGCGTCTTTGTTGACGTGCGGAGAGATCAGAACGGTAAAGCGCTCTTTGCGAGTTGGCAGCGGGATCGGACCACGGACTTGCGCACCAGTGCGCTTTGCAGTCTCGACGATTTCCGCGGTTGATTGATCGATCAGACGATGATCAAACGCTTTCAGGCGGATACGGATTCTTTGGTTCTGCATGAGACCAGAGCTCCAATTATTTATAAACGTAAATAATTACTCCTCACACCCATTTCGATTGATGGGGGAGTGTAATCGTCAACATATAACCCCCATATCGGGAGTATTGTTCGAAAGGCAAAAAAGGCCTGCCAATCGACTGATTCGCTAAAATCAGGCTTACCAAGATTAGGTAAGCCCGCGCATTATACGCAAAATGGCCCAGGAAGCAAGCCGCAGTTGGAAATATGCTCAGGAAATCGTCATTTTTGCGCGTTCAGCGGCAGTCGCGAGATGAGGACGGCTAGCAGGGTATGAATTATGCTTGGCGGGGAAGCTCCCCTGCCCCACCGTAAAAACGGCCGCCGGCAGGAGAGACGATGACGAACGGAAGACAGGCTTACTCTTTGCGCTCTAGAACCTGGGCCTGGGCATAGTTTTGAATACCGAGGCGAGCGATGAGGTCCAGCTCGGTTTCCAGCCAGTCGATATGCTCTTCTTCATCAGCCAGGATATCGATCATCAAATCGCGGCTGACGTAATCATGAATCGAGTCGGCATAGGCGATACCTTCACGCAGGTTTTTAGCGCCTGCCAGCTCCAGCGCCAGATCGGAACGCAGCATCTCTTCAATGTCTTCGCCGATGTTCAGCTTGCCGAGATCCTGCAGGTTAGGGAGCCCTTCCAGGAACAGGATACGCTCAATGTAGCGATCGGCATGCTTCATTTCGTCGATCGACTCGTGGTATTCCTTGTCGTTGAGGCGCATTAAGCCCCAATTCTTGAACATGCGGGCGTGCAGGAAATATTGATTGATGGCAACCAGCTCGTTGCCGAGCAGCTTGTTGAGGTGAGCAATGATCTTTTTATCGCCTTTCATAGGTAACTCCTCCTGGCCAGTTCTAAAAGTGTAGAACCTGTAAGCCAAGAGTCAAAAATAACCTTACCCTTTGTTAGGCAACTTCATGCATTGGGATGATAGTTCCGCGTTCCTCCACCATAATCTGTCTTGCCTGACGAATGCACTTTCCACAATCGGTACCAATCGGCACAAGTTCACGCAGCTGCTTCATGGTATGGGGATTGTGCTGACGCACCGCATTACGGATCGCTTTGTCAGTCACCGCATTACACAGACATACATACATAGAGAGACTCACTTCTTAACCAATGCATTGAGTCTAAATAGGAATGGTTTTTATTTCAATTAAGATTTGAACAAATTGCATAAAAAAAGGGCACCGAAGTGCCCTTTTTGTGTCGAAAAATTATTCGCGATTAAGCGATAACTTTAGCAACAACACCAGCGCCTACAGTACGGCCGCCTTCACGGATTGCGAAACGCAGACCGTCGTCCATCGCGATTGGGTGAATCAGGGTTACAACCATGTTCACGTTGTCGCCTGGCATTACCATCTCTACGCCTTCTGGCAGTTCGATGGTACCGGTCACGTCAGTAGTACGGAAGTAGAACTGTGGACGGTAGCCTTTGAAGAATGGCGTGTGACGACCACCTTCATCTTTGCTCAGGATGTACACTTCAGATTCGAACTGGGTGTGCGGCTTGATGGAGCCTGGCTTAGCCAGTACCTGACCACGTTCGATTTCTTCACGTTTGATACCACGCAGCAGAACACCTACGTTCTCACCAGCACGGCCTTCGTCCAGCAGTTTGCGGAACATTTCAACGCCAGTACAGGTAGACTTAACGGTGTCTTTGATACCAACGATTTCAACTTCTTCGCCAACTTTGATGATACCGCGCTCAACACGACCGGTAACAACGGTACCACGACCGGAGATGGAGAATACGTCTTCGATTGGCAGCAGGAACGGCTTGTCGATAGCACGCTCTGGCTCTGGGATGTAGCTGTCCAGGGCTTCGGCCAGTTCGATGATTTTCGCTTCCCACTCAGCTTCGCCTTCCAGCGCTTTCAGCGCGGAACCGCGGATTACCGGCAGGTCGTCGCCTGGGAAGTCGTAAGCGGACAGCAGTTCGCGAACTTCCATTTCTACCAGTTCCAGCAGCTCTTCATCATCTACCATGTCGCATTTGTTCATGAATACGATGATGAAAGGAACGCCAACCTGACGACCCAGCAGGATGTGCTCACGGGTCTGAGGCATTGGGCCGTCAGTCGCAGCTACTACCAGGATCGCGCCGTCCATCTGAGCAGCACCGGTGATCATGTTTTTCACGTAGTCGGCGTGCCCTGGGCAGTCAACGTGCGCGTAGTGACGAGTCGGGGTGTCATATTCAACGTGAGAGGTGTTGATGGTGATACCACGAGCTTTTTCTTCTGGCGCGTTATCGATCTGGTCGAAAGCACGTGCAGAACCGCCGTAGGTTTTAGCCAGTACGGTGGTGATCGCTGCAGTCAGGGTAGTTTTACCGTGGTCAACGTGGCCGATAGTACCAACGTTAACGTGCGGTTTTGTACGTTCAAATTTTTCTTTAGACACGGCTATATTCCTTACTATAGCGCTCTCCCCTTCTGGAGAGAGCACGGGACTTTGGTTTTAACCCTGCGGCTTATTTGCCACGGGCTTCGATTACGGCCTGAGCGACGTTGTTCGGTGCATCATCATACTTCAGGAATTCCATGGTGTATGATGCGCGACCTTTAGTCAGAGAACGCAGCTGAGTTGCGTAGCCGAACATTTCGGACAACGGTACTTCAGCGTGGATCTTAACGCCAGTCACTTCAGATTCCTGACCGCGCAGCATGCCGCGACGACGGCTCAAGTCACCGATAACGTCACCGGTGTTCTCTTCTGGAGTCTCAACTTCAACCTTCATGATAGGCTCAAGCAGAACTGGTTTCGCTTTCTTAAAGCCTTCTTTAAAGGCGATAGACGCGGCCAGTTTAAACGCCAGTTCAGAGGAGTCAACGTCGTGGTAAGAACCGAAGTGCAGACGAATACCCATGTCTACTACCGGGTAACCAGCCAACGGACCAGACTTCAGCTGCTCCTGGATGCCTTTATCAACGGCAGGGATGTATTCGCCAGGAATTACACCACCTTTGATGTCGTTGATGAACTCGTAACCTTTCGGGTTAGAGCCCGGCTCCAGTGGGTACATGTCGATCACAACGTGACCGTACTGACCGCGACCACCAGACTGCTTGGCGTGCTTACCTTCAACATCGGTAATCTTCGCGCGAATCGCTTCGCGGTAAGCTACCTGAGGTTTGCCCACGTTAGCTTCAACGTTGAATTCACGCTTCATGCGGTCAACGATGATGTCGAGGTGCAGTTCACCCATACCGGCGATGATGGTCTGGTTAGACTCTTCGTCAGTCCATACGCGGAATGACGGGTCTTCTTTAGCCAGACGGCCCAGAGCCAGACCCATTTTTTCCTGGTCAGCTTTGGTTTTCGGTTCAACGGCGATAGAGATTACCGGCTCAGGGAATTCCATACGCTCCAGGATGATTGGAGAGTCTGGGTCACACAGGGTGTCCCCGGTGGTCACGTCTTTCAGACCGATCGCAGCGGCGATGTCGCCTGCGCGAACTTCTTTGATCTCTTCACGCTTGTTGGCGTGCATCTGAACGATACGGCCGAAACGCTCACGCGCAGCCTTAACGGAGTTCAGCACGGTGTCGCCGGAGTTAACAACGCCGGAGTACACGCGGAAGAAGGTCAGGTTACCCACGAACGGGTCGGTTGCGATTTTGAACGCCAGCGCAGAGAACGGCTCGTCATCACTTGCGTGACGCTCAGCCGGAGTGTCTTTACCGTCGTCCAGGATACCGTTGATCGCAGGAACGTCAGTTGGTGCTGGCAGGTATTCGATTACCGCATCCAGCATCGCCTGTACGCCTTTGTTCTTGAACGCAGAACCACAGGTAACCAGGATGATTTCGTTGTTCAGCACGCGCTGACGCAGAGCGGATTTGATTTCTTCCTCGGTCAGCTCTTCGCCGCCCAGGTATTTTTCCATCAGCTCTTCGGAAGCTTCCGCAGCGGACTCGATCAGGTTCTGGCGCCATTCTTCAGCCAGATCCATCATGTCAGCCGGCACGTCTTCGTATTCGAAGGTTACGCCTGCGTCTTCTTCGTTCCAGTTGATCGCCTTCATCTTCACCAGGTCGATAACGCCGGTGAATTTGTCTTCTGCGCCGATAGCCAGCTGCAGAGGAACAGGGTTAGCGCCCAGACGAGATTTGATCTGGCCAACAACTTTCAGGAAGTTAGCACCCATACGGTCCATTTTGTTAACGAACGCGATACGTGGCACTTTGTATTTGTTAGCCTGACGCCATACGGTTTCAGACTGTGGCTGAACACCACCAACAGCACAGTAAACCATTACCGCGCCATCCAGCACACGCATGGAACGTTCTACTTCGATGGTGAAGTCAACGTGCCCTGGGGTGTCGATGATGTTTACGCGATGCGGTTCGAACTGCTTGGCCATACCAGACCAGAAAGCAGTAGTCGCTGCAGAAGTGATGGTAATACCACGCTCCTGCTCCTGTTCCATCCAGTCCATGGTGGCAGCGCCGTCATGAACTTCACCGATTTTGTGGTTTACACCGGTGTAGAACAGAATACGTTCGGTAGTGGTGGTTTTACCGGCGTCGATGTGAGCACTGATACCGATGTTGCGGTAGCGTGCAATGGGTGTTGTACGAGCCATTTGATTCCTCTATTCCTAGGGCGTTCAAGTTCAGTTAACCCAAGCGGGCCGATTTGACGCGCCCGCTTGGTTAGCATGACTACAGCCGGGTGATTACCAGCGGTAGTGGGCGAACGCCTTGTTGGCTTCGGCCATACGGTGAACGTCTTCACGCTTCTTAACAGCAGAACCTTTGTTCTCTGCTGCGTCAGACAGCTCGTTCGCCAGGCGCAGAGCCATGGATTTATCACCGCGTTTACGTGCAGCATCAACGATCCAACGCATTGCCAGAGCATTACGACGAACCGGGCGGACTTCAACTGGTACCTGATAAGTAGAACCGCCAACGCGACGCGACTTAACTTCTACAGTCGGGCGAACGTTGTCGAGAGCGACTTCGAAAGCTTCCAGGTGATCTTTACCAGAACGCTGAGCCAGGGTCTCCAGCGCGGTATAGACGATTGCTTCTGCAGTAGATTTTTTACCGTCTACCATCAGGATATTTACAAATTTGGCCAGCAGCTCAGATCCGAACTTAGGATCTGGCAGGATTTTACGTTGGCCGATTACGCGACGACGTGGCATGGAAATACTCCGTTGTTAATTCAGGATTGTCCAAAACTCTACGAGTTTATTTTGACATTAAAGTTAAAACGTTTGGCCTTACTTAACGGAGAACCATTAAGCCTTTGGCTTCTTCACGCCGTACTTGGAACGAGCTTGCTTACGGTCTTTAACACCGGAGCAGTCAAGTGCACCACGGACGGTGTGGTAACGCACACCTGGCAGGTCTTTTACACGACCGCCACGGATCAGGATTACGGAGTGTTCCTGCAGGTTGTGGCCTTCGCCACCGATGTAGGAAGTTACTTCGAAACCGTTGGTCAAACGCACACGGCAAACTTTACGCAGTGCGGAGTTTGGTTTTTTCGGGGTAGTGGTGTATACGCGGGTGCATACGCCACGTTTCTGCGGGCAGGCTTCCAGCGCTGGAACGTTGCTTTTAGCAGCCTTCACAGAGCGTGGTTTGCGAACCAGCTGGTTAATTGTTGCCATTAAAAAAGCTCCTGGTTTTTGCTTCGTACTAGCTTCGTAAACATGTGATAAATCCCCTCGTATGCACTATTGGCAAAGTACGAGGACGCAGAATTTTAGGGCTGACCAGTATGGGTGTCAAGAAATATACAACATCACTCTCATCACCAGGCCATTTGGCTGCGGTGTTGTTCGGTTAATTCAACGAAGTGATTATAGCCGACGACAGTGATTTTGTGCGAAAAATGGCCAACCAATCCCCGAGCTTCCAGGTCGTCCTGCAGCGCGTAAAGGGATATGGGGGCGGCGAGCAGCAATTCAAGATGGGCGCTGCCGGCAAGGCCGGCAAGCACGCCGTCCTGCAGCAGCAGCAGCGCGTCGCCCTCGGCCGTCAGGCGCAGCAGCGCAGGTAAGTCACATTGGTTTGGCGAATGGCTCAGGGTATATAGCATCAGAGGATCCTAAAACGTCATCACAGCGTCGTAGCCGGCCAGTTCGCGGCGCAGTTCGTCCGGCGCCAGCACCTCGGCGTTCAGCACCCAATCGGTCACCTGGCTCAGCCCACGCTCCTGCAGCGAAGCCTGGCACAGATAGCAGCGCTCCACGTCATACAGCGGCAGCACGCCGAAGGTGGCAATGTAATTGCGCGCCAAAATCTTTTCCGGTTGCTGGCCCGGCAACAGCTGCAATACGCCATCGCCGACAAAAAACACTCCCAAGTCTTCGCTGAGCGCCGACGTGGCGAGCAGCGCATCCAGCCCTTCCCTGCCGCCGGCGCCGCCGTGCGGCCCGTGGGTGAAAACAAAAGCGACTCGTTTCATCATATCCTCAGAACTGCACCAGACGGTCGCAACTCAGCGACGCTTCGGCCAGGGAACCCAGCCCGCTCAGGGTAAAACCGGGCTGCAGGTTGGCGCTTGCCAGCCCCTGCTGCGCCGCCTCCTGCTCGTCGGTGACGCCACGGCGCAGCGCAGCAGCAACGCAGACGTTGAGCGCCACGCCGTGTTGCTGCGCCAGCTGCGCCCAGCCGCGCACCAGGTCGAACTCGTCGCTGGCCGGCGCGGTCAGCTGGTTGGCGTTCAACACCCCTTCACGGTAGAAAAAAACGCTGGAAAGCCGGTGCCCTTTCGCCAGCAAAGCCTGAGCGAACTGATAGGCGCTGCTGGCCTGCTGCGTGCCGTAAGCCGGGCCGGTGACCAACAGGCAATAATCGAGCATCAACGGTCGCTTCCCAACAGATCGCCGCTCTTGAACTGGCGGATGTACAGATACACGGTGTGTTTGGAGATATTCAGGCGATCCGCCACCTGGTTGATCGCATCCTTGATGTCGAAGATGCCTTTCTCATAGAGATTGAGCACCACCTGACGATTCTTGGCGTTATTGGACACCGAGCGGTCGGCGTTCACCTCTTCGATGGTGAACTCCAGCGTCTGCGCCACCAGATCGTCGACGGAAGAAGCGAAATTCACCGACGACGGCACGTCCTGCGTGGCCGGCGGCATAAAGGTCTGCATGATCTGCGAGAACGGCACGTCGAGGTTCATGTTGATGCACAGCAAGCCGATCACCCGCTGCTCGCGATTGCGAATGGCGATGGTCACCGACTTCATCAACACGCCGCTCTTGGCGCGGGTAAAGTAGGCTTTCGACACGCTGCTGTCGTCGCCGGCCATGTCGTGCAGCATGCGCAGGGCCAGGTCGGTGATCGGCGAGCCGATTTTACGCCCGGTATGTTCACCGTTGGCGATGCGTACCGCAGAGCTGTTCAGGTCTTCCAGCGCGTGCAGTACGATCTCGCAGTGGCCACCGATCAACATCGCCAGCCCGTCGACCACCGCTTCATAGGATTTCAGGATTTCATGATCCGTTTGAGTAAACGGACGTTCATTCAGCAAATCAAGTTCGCTGGCTTCGCTGGATAAAAGCGAATTCGACATCGAAGATACCACCCTCATAGATCGCCTGTGCCAGGGGGCGCAGCTAAAACCGCTCGGACCGGATCGCTGCCGTCGTCGGCACGCCGCAGCGCGGCCGGCTGAGAGCGGCATCAAACGGCACGATGACATCCGCGGGCGAGGCGGCCGGGAACAATTTTAGGTACACGCCCTAAGGGGCAGACGCATGACTGATAAATCAGAATTATTAGTCTAGCAAAGCGGCCGGAGCAAAGTCCTTGCGTTTGCGCGTGGTATTGACGTTAAGCCCGATGCCCGGCAGGCGTCAAGCGTTCAATGGAGAGAGAGGCGGCGGCTGCCGAAATGAAAACCGCCGCGGAGGGCATCCGCGGCGGTGGCAAACAGAGCGACGATGTTATTTCGCTTTGGTAGCGGCTTTCGCGTCAGCCGGTTTTTCAGCTTTCGCGTCGGCTTTCGGCGCCGCTTTCACGTCCAGCAGCTCAACGTCGAAGACCAGCGTGGAGTTAGCCGGGATGCCCGGAACGCCGGTTTTACCGTAGGCCAGCGCCGGTGGGATCACCAGCTTGATTTTGCCGCCTTTCTTGATGTGCTTCAGGCCTTCGGTCCAGCCTGGGATCACGCCGTCCAGACGGAACGACAGCGGCTCGCCGCGGGTGTAGGAGTTATCGAACTCGGTACCGTCGGTCAGGGTGCCTTTGTAGTTCACTACCACGGTGTCGCTGTCTTTCGGTGCTTCACCCGCGCCCGGTTTCTCTACCTGGTACAGCAGGCCGGATTCGGTTTTCTTCACGCCTTTTTCTTTAGCGAAGCTGTCGCGGTACTTGGCGCCTTTGGTTTCGTTGTCCTTGGCGTCCTGTTCCATCTTCGCCTGAGCGGAAGCCTTCACGCGCGCTTCGAAGCCCTGCAGGGTCTTCTCGATGTCGGCATCGTTCAGCTTGCTCTTGTTGGCGAACGCGTCCTGAACGCCGGCGATCAGCTGATCTTTGTCCAGCTTGATGCCCAGCTTCTCTTGCTCTTTCAGAGAGTTGTCCATGTAACGACCGAGAGAGGCGCCCAGTGCGTAAGCCGCTTGCTCGTCGTCGTTTTTGAACTTGCCGGTGCTCGGTGCTGCTGCCGCGTCCGCTGGTTTAGCGGCTTCTGCCGGTTTGGCGGCATCGGCTGCCATGACCTGGGTCGCATTCAGAGCAAAAGCCATGGTGGTTGCCAGAAGCGTGACTTTAAACAAAGATTTCATCCATTTCTCCAGTGTCTGAAGCAATGCCCCAAACAATCATTAGGTAAGATAACCGGGCTACTATAGCTGCCTGAAACAAAACAAAACAGTCGCACAGGTAACCAATCGAGTCAAAGTGTGACTCCCGCTTTGCCAAGAAGTTTCCCACCGCGTGCTACTCGCATGATAAATCAGATTTTTCTTGCAGAATATTCGGCGAGGTTAGCAAAAAACGGCGTATCAGGCGCGCAACTTTTCAGCACTTTACACTGCCGATCGCAACGTTGCGCGCCGTCTGGAGAAATAGCGCGAGCAAACCCGGCGCCAGCTGTTACCATAGCGCCGAATCAGGATTTTATCGCGTCAGAGGTAGCCTCATGCACAACGCCGACACTCAACGCCTGCTACAGCGGCTTGAAGAACTGGAGAGCCGTCAGGCCTTCCAAGAGCTCACCATCGAAGAGCTCAACCAGACCGTCATCCAGCATCAAATGGAAATGCTGAAGATGCGCGAACATCTGCGCATGTTGACCGACAAGCTGCGCTCGACCCAAACCTCAATGATCGCCTCGCAATCGGAAGAAACGCCTCCGCCGCACTATTGAGGGCCCGCCATGCGGTTATTTCAGGCGTGCCAGCCCTGCGACGGCACGCTCGAGATACCGGCGCGGGCATCCCAGGTTGATGCGGATAAAACCGCTCCCCTGCGGGCCGAAACCGCTGCCCATCGACGGCGCCAGCTTCGCCACCGCCACCAGCGCCTGCTGCAAGTCAGCATCGTTCAAACTCAGCGAGCGGCAATCCAGCCAGGCGAGATAGGTCCCTTCAGCCTGGGTCATCGTGCACCAGGGCGCGGCGTCCGCCAGCGCCTGCTTAAACCAACGCCGGTTCTCCGCCAGGTAGTCGAGCAGCTCATCAAGCCAGGCCGCGCCCCGTTGATAGGCCGCGGTCGCCGCCGTCATCGACAGCGCGTTGAACACATCCAGCCCGTGGGCGTTCAGCCGATCGACAAACGCCTGCCGAAGCCGGGCATTGGGGATCAGGAAATTCGAAATGCGCAGCGAGGAAAGGCCGAACGTTTTGCTGGCGGACGTCGCCGCAATGACCCGCTCGCGATATTCCTCGCCCAGATGCAACACCGACGTAAACGTCTCGCCGGGCAGCAGCAGATCGGCCCAAATTTCATCGGAGATCACCGTGACGTCGTGGGCGTGGCAGAGCGCCATGAGCCGCTCCAGTTCATCACGGCGCCAGCAACGGCCGGTCGGGTTGTGCGGATTGCACAGTAACAACAGCGGCGGTTTACGCTGCGCCAGACAGGCGGCCAGCTGGTCGAAATCGATCCGGTATCCCTGCGGGGTTTCCAGCAGCGGGTTTTCAATCACCTCTCTGCCGTTCATGGTGACTATCTTGGCGAACGAGCCATAGTACGGCCCCTGCACCACCACGCCATCCCCCGGCCTGCTGAGCAGTTGGATCAGCATCGCCAACCCCGGCACTACCCCTTCAATCGACGTGAACCATTCGCGCCGCAGCGGCAAGCCGTGCCGCTTGGCAAACCAGTCGATCGCCGCCTCATAGTAAGCGTCGTCGCGTTCGCTGTAGCCAAAGACGCCGTGGTCCACCCGCTGATGCAGCGCCTGCTGCACCTCCGGCGGGCACGGAAAGTCGAAATCGGACACCCACATCGGCAACAGTTCACTGCCGTCCAGTTGCAGATAGCGGTCGATGAAGTCCCACTTCACGGAGCCGGTGTTGTGGCGATCGATGATGGCGTTGAAATGACTCGTCATGTCAGGCTTCCTTACGCTGCAAGTCGTTCTGAGGTTGGAGTTTGGCGATACCGAAGCCGGTAAACCCATAAATCAGGGCGAACACCACCGCGGCATAACATTGGATCGCCCACGGCAGCAGATCGAGGGTGCTGACCCCCAGCGTGGTGGCCATGTAAATGCCGGCGGCCGTCCACGGGATCAGCGGTTCGATGACGGTGCCCGCATCTTCGACGGTGCGCGACAGATTTTTGTTGTCCAGCCCCATGCGTCGATAGGCCCCTTTGAACAGCTCCGCCGGGATCAGCAGCGCCAGCTTGCCGTCGCTGGTCGCGCCGGTCACCAGGATAGTGGTGGCAACGGTGGCGGCGATCAGCTGGCCGGTGGTGTGCACTACTTTCAGCAGCCGGCTGATGATCACCGTCAGCGCGCCGGTCAGCGTCAGGGCGCCGGCGAAGGAAAAGGCGCAGAACACCAGCAGGATCGTACTCATCATCGAGAACATGCCGCCGCGGTTCAGCAGGCGCGGCACATCGGCGACGATCCCTTCGACGTTATGGCCCTGAGTGGCGAACATCGACAGATTGAAGCCGTCCATCAACGCATTCAGCCCCTGCTGCAGGCTAAAGCCCTGCAGCACGACGCCGATGGCGATCGCCAGCGCGCAGGCGGCCAGCATGACGGGGATCACCGGCCGTTTGGTCACCGCGCCCCACAGCACCAGCACCGGCGGCAGGATCAGTAGCAGATTGAAGTGGTACAGCCCCTCGAGCGCACCGACAATTTCGGTCACTTTCTCGGGCGTTGCCACGCTGCCCACCGCACCGGTGTGGCCGGCGATCAGGTACACCACGGCGGCCAGGATAAAACTCGGCAGCGTCGTGTACATCAGATGCTGGATATGGCTGTAGAGATCGGTATCCGCAACGATAGCCGCGAAGTTCGTCGAATCGGACAACGGCGAAATTTTGTCGCCGAAGTAAGCGCCGGACACCACCGCCCCGGCCGCGGCGGCCAGCGGCACGTCCAGACCGGCGGCCACGCCCATCAGCGCCACGCCCACGGTGCCGGCCGCCCCCCACGAGGTGCCGGTGCACACCGAGATCACGCTGGTGATGAAGAACGCGGCGATCAGAATGTATTGCGGGCTGATCAGCTTCAGCCCCCAATACACCATGTAAGGGATGGTGCCGCTGATCATCCAGGTGCCGATCAGGCCGCCCACGCAGATCAGGATCAGGATAACCGGCATCGCCTTCGCCAGCTTGGCCACGATGGCCTCGATGATGTCATCCCAGCGGTAGCCTTGCCACCAGGCTAACGCGGCGGCGATGGCGGCGGAAACCAGCAGCAGCGGTTCAATGCGCAGGCCGAACTGGCCATAGCCGATGATGAGCAGCAATAGCATGGCCACAATCGGCAGCGTCGCCAGCCCAAGGTTGAGCGTTTTCTTATTATCCATATACGGCTCCTGTTGAAGATGGGGTACTGCAACAGCGTAATGGCTTTGGTAATCGGAGGATGTGAGCGCAGGCAACCGGCCATGTAATCGGTTTCATGAGATGGCGTTGTGTGAGCCGTCTCTCATTCGCCGCGCTTGCTTTGCTCATGCGGTTCGCCGTCGGCTACAGAGTCTCGCAGGATAAGTTCGGCCGAAAAGCGGTTGTTCCGTGGCGCGACGTCGCTGCCGCTGTGGATCTGTAGCGCCAGGCGCGCGGCACGCCGAGCCATTTTCTCGATGGGATAATGCACGGTGGTCAACGCAGGGTGGAGATACTTCGCCAGGGCAATGTCGTCAAAACCGACGATCGACAGCGCCTCAGGCAGCTGAATGTGCCGTTGGTGGCAGGTGCGCATCATGCCGGCGGCCATTACGTCGTTGAAGGTCACTGCGGCGGTGAAGCATGGGTCGCTGGCCAGCACGCGCTCGGCCGCCAGTTCGCCCCCTCGCTCGTTGAAGGGCACGCTGATGATCCAGCTGCCGGGTACCTCAATGCCGGCGGCGGCCATGGCCTTGCGGTAACCCGCTAACCGCTGCGCGCGGTCGTCGATCGGCAGATCCGCCGTCACGCAGGCAATTCTCCGATGCCCCTGGCGTATGAGCAACTCGGTCGCCGTCTGCGCCGCATTGGCGTTGTCGAGCCAGATGCAACGGTTGGCGATGGCGGGCAGATAACGATTGATCAGCACCAGCGCAGGCGTGTGGGCGGCGTAGCGCAGCAGCTCCTCCTCCCCCATACGCGTGACGTGCGCCACGATGGCTTCGCATCCCTGGTTGATGAGAAAATCGAGGCCGCTTTTTTCCAGCTCGGCCTGATGCCCGCCGCTGCACAACATCAACCGCACGCCGGCCTGCCGCGTGATGTCTTCCACGCCCCGCGCCAGGCGTGAAAAAAACGGATCGTCGAGGTTGCCGGTCAGCAATCCCAGCATATTGCCGCTTCTTTTCGCCAGCGCCAGCGCGGCGGCGTTGCGATGGTAGTTAAACTCGCGCATCGCTTTCTCGACGCGTTCGCGGGTCACCGGTTCAACGTAGGCGGTATTATTGATCACCCGGCTGACGGTGGCCGTGGAAACGCCGGCGCGGCGCGCAACGTCTTTCATGGTGGCCATGGCATGTCCTGTTGTGCCGTTCGGCGCCCGGTGCGCCGCGCATAAAAAAGGGCAGCCGATGGCCGCCCTCTTGTCTCGTCACTGCGCTCTGCTTAGTGGCAGCCGCAGCCGCCGTTACCGCAACCACCTTTACCGTGGTCGTGACCATGGTCGTGATCGTGGCTGTGGCCGTGACCGCCGCAGCAGCCTTCACCGTGCTCGTGGTGATGGTCGTGCTCGCCGTGTACGTGGCCGTGCGCCAGTTCTTCTTCGGTCGCTTCGCGGATCGCGACAACTTCCACGTTGAAGTTCAGGTTTTGGCCGGCCAGCATGTGGTTGCCGTCAACCACCACGTGGTCGCCGTCAACTTCGGTGATTTCAACCGGTACCGGGCCCTGATCGGTGTCAGCCAGGAAACGCATGCCGACCTGCAGTTCGTCAACGCCCATGAAGACGTCTTTCGGTACGCGTTGCACCAGGTTTTCGTCGTAGTTGCCGTACGCGTCGTTCGCGCCGACGTGAACGTCAAAACGATCGCCAACGTCGTGGCCTTCGAGTGCTTTTTCCAGACCTGCGATCAGAGAACCATGCCCGTGCAGATAGTCCAGCGGTGCGCTCACCGGAGACTCATCAACCAAAACACCGTCTTCTGTACGTACTTGGTAAGCCAGGCTGACCACCAAGTCTTTTGCTACTTTCATGATATCTCCTACCGTTGGCTACTAGGACGCACACCGTTATCGGGATGCGCGCCTTTTCCGGACAGATTGTAACGGAAATCTGCCTCGCTGTACCCTCCGGGATAAAAAAACGCTACTTCGGCTGGAAAATGCCGATCACCTGCTCTTGCGGGCGAACGTGTTTTTCCACCTGTTGTTCGGTCTGGCGCTGATGGTGGCCGCACTTGACGCACTCCACCACCTCCACCTGATCCTCCCGCCATACCGCCAGCGTATCCATGGCGCTACAGCTTGGGCACACCGCCCCGGCGATAAATCTTTTACGTGTTGCAGACATCGTTATGCTCCCGCTTATTCGTATTCGTCCCAGCCGTCGAACTGGCGGCTTTCTTTTTGCATTTCGCGATGGAACAGCTCTTCCAGCTCGCGCCGCGCCTCTTTCACGCGGGAAATTTGCGCCACATCGCCCTGATGCGGCGGCATCAGTTCACGCAGCATGCGCATATCCAGGCGGCGGAAATGCTGCTGGGCGCGGAAGGCCTGATGCGGGTGCATCCCCAACTCCATCAGCGCCTTGCGCCCCAGTTCCAGCGCGCTGGAGAAGGTTTCGCGGCTGAACTGTTTCACCCCCGCCTGCAGCAACTCATGCGCCTCCACGCGGCCGCGCGCGCGCGCCAGAATGCTCAGGTTCGGGAAGTGTTGCTGGCACAGCCGCACGATCTCCATGGTGTCTTCCGGCTCATTGCAGGTGATCACGATCGACTTGGCCTTCTCGGCGCCCGCCGCGCGCAGCAGCTCCAGCTCGGTGGCATCGCCGTAATAAACCTTGTAGCCGTAGCGCCGCAGTACGCCAACGGCGCTGACGTCGCGCTCCAGAACGGTAATGCGCATTTTGTTGGCCATCAACAGGCGGCCGATCACCTGGCCGAAACGCCCGAAGCCGACGATGATCACCTGCGGATCGTCATCTTCCACGTACGGCGTCTCCTCGTCTTCGTCTTTGGCGTTATAGCGGCGCGCCAAAATGCGGTCGACGGCCTGCATCAACAGCGGCGTGGTCATCATCGACAGCGTCACCACCACCAGCAGCAAAGAGAGTTGATCCGGCTGCAGCACCTTTTGGGCGCCCGCCGCCGAAAACAGCACGAAGGCGAACTCACCGCCCTGGCTGAGCACCCCGGCAAACTGCAGCCGCACCGAACTGCGCAGGCCGAACAGGCGCGACACGCCGTAGAGCACGCCGGATTTGACCGTCACCAGCACCAGCACGCCGATCAACACCTCGGCCAGATGGGTGTAGAGCACGCCGATATTCAACACCATGCCCACCGAGATAAAGAACAACCCCAGCAGCAGCCCTTTAAACGGCTCGATGGAAATTTCCAGTTCGTGGCGGTATTCGCTCTCCGCCAGCAGCACCCCGGCAATGAAGGTGCCGAGCGCCATCGACAGGCCGAGCGCTTCCATAAACAGCGCCGAGCCGAGCACCAGCAACAGCGCCGCGGCGGTGAAGATCTCGCGCACGCCGGAAGCGGCGATATAGCGGAACAGCGGCCGCAGCAGGAAACGGCCGCCGATCAGCATGCCGCCGAACGCCGCCACCTTAAGCGCGATCTTCGCCCAGTCGTCGCTGGTGCCGCCGGCGCCGGCCAGAATCGGGATCAGCGCCAGCGCCGGGATCACCGCCATATCCTGGAACAGCAGCACCGAGAAGCCGAGCTGCCCCCCTTCGTTGCGGTTCATGCCCTTCTCGCGCATCAGCTGCAGCGCCATGGCGGTGGAAGACATCGCCAGGCCGACACCGCCGATCACCGCCGCCTGCCAGGCGAAGTGCGTCAGGTACAGCAACGCGCCCAGCACCGCCGCGGTGATCAACACCTGGCCGGCGCCGGCGCCGAAGATCGAACGCCGCAGCTCCCACAGCTTGCTGGGGTTCAGCTCCAGGCCGATGATGAACATCAGGAACACCACGCCCAGCTCGGAGAAGTGCAGGATCTCGTCGACGTCGCGAATGAAGCCCAATCCCCAGGGGCCGATGGCGATGCCGGCGATCAGATAGCCCAGCACCGCGCCGATCCCCAGGCGACGGGCGATCGGCACCGTCACCACCGCGGCGAACAGGAACAGTAAAATGGCGGTCAGTAAGGTCGATCCTTCCATGCTCACCGCCCTCCGCGCGGCAGCGGGTGGCTCAGCCACTCGCCGTAGGCGTCCGCATGGCTACGCAGCACCTCCGGCTTTTGCCGCCGCGCCCAATACACCACGAACGGCGTCAGCCAATGCATATGGCACATCCCGGCGGTCAGCTCGAACGGCCGCAGAATATCTTCCATCGGGTAGTGGTTATAACCGCCGGTGCGGTAGGCGCCTTCCGGTTCGCCGGTGGTGATCACCGAACGCCAGTATTTGCCCGCCAGCGCATTGCCGCCCACGCCGCTGGCAAAGCCGCGCGACAGCACGCGATCCAGCCACTCCTTCAGCAGCGCCGGGCAGCTGTAGGTATACAGGGGGTGCTGAAACACGATGACCTGATGCTCACGCAGCAGCTGTTGTTCGTGATGGATATCGATAAAAAAATCAGGGTAGTGCGCGTAGAGATCGTGCACGGTGACATGTTCCAACTGCTGCGCCGGTCGAAGCAAAACCCGGTTCGCCACCGAGTCATGGGATTCCGGATGGGCATACAGCAGCAAGACCTTGGGCGGCTGCGACATCATTCCCCTCCAAAGCGTCGTCAGGGTAGCGGTTTTCCGTTACCATGCATCGCAAAGACAAAAACAGCGCGCGGTGCGCGTTCTGTTACCTTAATGATAATTTAACATACTCTGAACATACGGCGCTTTATGATTGTATTCTCCTCGCTACAAATCCGACGCGGCATCCGCGTCCTGCTGGACAACGCCACGGCGACGGTTAATCCAGGTCAGAAGGTCGGCCTGGTGGGCAAAAACGGCTGCGGCAAATCCACGCTGCTGTCGCTGCTGAAGGGCGAGATCGCGGCGGACGGCGGCAGCTTCACCTTCCCCGGCAACTGGGCGCTGGCCTGGGTCAACCAGGAGACGCCGGCGCTGGACGTGCCGGCAATCGAGTATGTTATCGACGGCGACCGCGAGTTTCGCCAACTCGAAGCCGAATTGCAGGCGGCCAACGATCGCAACGACGGCCACGCCATCGCCACCCTGCACGGCAAGCTGGACGCCATCGACGCCTGGACCATCCGCTCCCGCGCCGCCAGCCTGCTGCACGGCCTCGGCTTCTCCAACGAACAGCTGCAAAGCCCGGTGCGCGACTTCTCCGGCGGCTGGCGCATGCGCCTCAACCTGGCGCAGGCGCTGGTGTGCCGTTCCGACCTGCTGCTGCTCGACGAACCGACCAACCACCTGGATCTCGACGCGGTGATCTGGCTGGAGCGCTGGCTGAAAAGCTATCCCGGCACGCTGGTGCTGATCTCGCACGACCGCGACTTCCTCGATCCGATCGTCGACAAGATCCTGCATATCGAACAGCAGACGATGAATGAATACACCGGCAACTATTCGTCGTTCGAACGCCAGCGCGCCACCAAACTGGCGCAGCAGCAGTCGCTGTATCAGCACCAGCAAGAAAAAGTGGCGCACCTGCAAAGCTACATCGACCGTTTCCGCGCGCAGGCCACCAAGGCCAAGCAGGCGCAGAGCCGCATCAAGATGCTGGAGCGCATGGAGCTGATCGCCCCGGCGCACGTCGACAACCCGTTCACCTTCAGCTTCCGTCCGCCGGAAAGCCTGCCAAATCCGCTGCTGCGCATGGACAAAGTCAGCGCCGGGTATGGCGACAAAGTGATCCTGAAGTCAATCAAGCTGAACCTGGTGCCCGGCTCGCGCATTGGCCTGCTCGGCCGCAACGGCGCCGGTAAATCGACGCTGATCAAACTGCTGGCCGGCACTCTGGAACCGCTGAGCGGCGAGATCGGCCTGGCGAAAGGCATCAAGCTGGGTTACTTCGCCCAGCACCAGCTGGAATTCCTGCGCGCCGACGAATCGCCGCTGCAGCACCTGAGCCGCATCGCGCCACGGGTGCTGGAGCAGCAGCTGCGCGACTATCTGGGCGGTTTCGGTTTCCAGGGCGACAAGGTCAGCGAAGTGACCGAACGTTTCTCCGGCGGCGAGAAGGCGCGGCTGGTGCTGGCGCTGATCGTCTGGCAGCGCCCTAACCTGCTGCTGCTCGATGAACCGACCAACCACCTGGATCTCGACATGCGTCAGGCGCTGACCGAAGCGCTGATCGATTTCGAAGGCGCGTTGGTGGTGGTCTCGCACGACCGTCACCTGCTGCGTTCCACCACCGACGATCTGTACCTGGTGCACGACGGCCAGGTCGAGCCTTTCGAGGGCGATCTCGACGACTACCAGCAGTGGCTTGTCGACCTGCAGCGCCAGGAAAGCCAGCAGGACGCACCGGAAAAAGAGAGCGGCGGCAACAGCGCGCAGGCGCGCAAGGATCAAAAACGCCGCGAGGCGGAGTTCCGTACGCAGACCCAGCCGCTGCGCAAGCAGATCGCCAAGCTGGAACAGCAGATGGAAAAACTGGGCGCCGAACTGGCGGCGGTTGAGGAACAGCTGGCGGATTCCGCACTGTACGACATCAGCCGCAAGGCCGAGTTGACCGACTGCCTGCAAAAGCAAAGCCAGGCCAAATCCGCGCTGGAAGAGACGGAAATGACCTGGCTGGATGCACAGGAACAGCTGGAACAGTTAACGCAGGCGTTCGAAGCCTAAGCCTCAGGCCTTGTAAAAAGGCCTATCCCCCAGAATGGTCGCGCGGTGCATAATGCGCCGCTGCGGCAGATAATCCGCGTTGGCGTAGTGCTGCGTCACGCGGTTATCCCAGATCGCCACGTCATTTTCCTGCCAGCGCCAACGCACCTGAAACTCCGGTTTGGTGATGTGAGCAAACAGGAAGTTCAGCAAAGCGTCGCTCTCTTTCGGCGCCAGATCGACGATCCGCGTGGTAAACCCTTCATTGACGAACAGCGCCTGCCGGCCACTGACCGGGTGGGTGCGTACCACCGGATGCAGCAGCGGCGGGTTTTTCTGCACCGCCAGCTGCCAGCGCTGATGCTCCTCTTCACTGCCGCGATGTTTGTGTTCCGGGAACGACTTGGTGAAGTCATGCTCCGCACGCAGCCCTGCGAGCAGCGTTCTGAACGGCGCCGACAGCGCCTCGTAGGCCGCGATGCCGCTGGCCCACAGCGTATCGCCGCCGGTGGAAGGCAAGGTCTTGGCCGCCAAGATCGCCCCCAGCGGCGGGTTCTCGATAAAGGTCACGTCGGTGTGCCAGTTATCGTTGTCCGGCGGGTTGTCGTCGTGGGTATCGAGCACGATGATCTCTTCCACGTCGGTGGCGTGCGGATAGACCGGATGGATATGCAGATCGCCGAAGCGGCCGGCCAGATCGCGCTGCTGCAGCGGCGTGATCGGCTGATTGCGGAAGAACAGCACCTGATGCTTCAGCAAGGCATGATAAAGCTGTTCAAACTGGCCGTCGCCCAGCGGCCGGGCCAATTCGACGTTTTCCACCAGCGCCCCGATGTAAGGCCCCAGCGGGGTGATATTCAGACGTTCGTTCATTGCTGTACTCCATGCCACGGGGTCAATCGGCGCTGCAGGGCACGCAGCCCCAGCTCCAGCCCAAATGCAATCACCGCAATCACGCCGATGCCGGCCAACACCACGTCGGTCGCCAGAAACTCACCGGCGGATTGCACCATAAATCCCAGGCCGCGCGTGGCGGCGATCAGTTCGGCGGCCACCAGCGTCGACCAGCCGACGCCCAGCCCGATGCGAATGCCGGTCAGGATCTCCGGCAGCGCACTCGGCAGCACCACGAAACGCAGCACCTGCCAACGCGTGGCGCCCAACGCGCGGGCGGCACGCACCCTCACCTGCGCCACGCTGCGCACGCCGGCCACGGCAGACAGCGTCACCGGCGCGAAGATCGCCAGATAAATCAGTAAGATCTTTGAGGTTTCGCCGATGCCGAACCAAATCACCATCAGCGGCAGATAGGCCAGCGGCGGCACCGGGCGATAGATTTCAATCAGCGGATCGAGGATGCCGCGTACCGTGTCGTTCAGCCCCATGGCAATGCCCACCGGAATGCCGACGATCACCGCCGCCAACAGCGCTACCAGAATGCGCCCCAGGCTGGCCGCCAGATGTTGCCACAGCGTGGCGTCCATAAAGCCTTGCGGGCTGGCGATGGTGATCAACTGGTGCAGCACCTGCTGCGGCGCCGGCAAAAACAGCGGGCTGATCAGCTGCAGCGCCGTCACGCCCCACCAGACGATCAACACCGTCAACAGCGTGGCGCCGCTCAGCCAAACGTTGCGCGGCACGCTGAAACGGCGCGTCGCTTTGCCCTGCGGCTGCGCCGCGGCCTTCAGAGTGGAATGCAGGCTCATAGCAAGGCCTCGCGCTGTTGGAAAACTTTGCCCAGCACGTATTCGCGCTGCGCGATAAATTCAGGATCTGACTTGATGGCGCGGCAGGCTTCGCCGTCGGCATAGCGTTGGCCGAAGTTCAGCGACAGCCGCTCCACCACTTGCCCTGGCCCCGGCGACAGCAGCAGCAGTTCGCTGGCGAGGAACACCGCCTCTTCGATATCGTGGGTGATCAGCAGCACCTGCTTGCCGGTATCACGCCAAATGGTCAGCAACAGCTCCTGCATCTGCTCGCGGGTAAACGCGTCCAGGGCGCCGAACGGCTCGTCCAACAACAACAGCCGCGGATCGGCGGCCAGAGCGCGGGCGATGCCGACGCGTTGGCGCATGCCGCCGGAAAGCTGCCAGATAAAGTGCTGTTCATAGCCCGCCAGCCCCACGCGCTGCAGCATCTGCTCCGCCACCTGGCGGCGCTGCGCCTTGCCGACGCCGGCCAGTTGCAGGCCGAACTCGACGTTGTCCACCACATTGCGCCACGGCAGTAAGCCCTCATGCTGGAACACCACGCCCCGTTCGGCGCCCGGGCCGTGAACGGGCGTTCCATCCAGCGTGATGCTGCCAGTTGAAGGCTCGATAAACCCGGCGATCAAATTCAGCAGCGTGGTCTTGCCGCAGCCCGACGGGCCGAGCACCACCACCAGTTGCCCGGCGGCGATCTGGAACGACACGTCACGCAGCGCGGGCCGCCCCTGATACTCTGCTGAAAGATGATTGACGTTTAGCATCCTGCTTCCTTACGACTGCGGCGCAGCCTGCACCTGTTTCACAAAGCGGTCGGTCACGTAAGCGCTGTAGTCGCTGTCGACCTGCGGGATCTTGCCCTGCTGCTTGAGGAATTCGGCGGTATCGCGGATCGCCTTGTCCACCGGCTGGCCGAGCTGGGCAACCTGATCCGCCACCGGCAGATAACGGTTTCCCTTCACCAGCTCCGGCACCTGCGCTTCCGGCACGCCGCTCAGGCGCGCCAGCGTGCTGAGGTGGTTCGGATCTTTCAGCCACTGTTCCGGCGCCGCCAGGTAGGCTTTTTGCGCCTGCAGGGCGCTGGCGGCAAAGGCGGTCACCACGTCGGGATGTTTCTCGGCAAAATCTTTGCGCACCACCCACACGTCCAGCGTCGGCGAGCCCCATTCGCCCACCTGCGCGGAGTCGGTCAACACCTTGCCCTGTTTGGCCAGTTCGTTGACCACCGGCGCCCAGACGTAGGCGCCGTCGATATCGCCGCGCTGCCAGGCGG
Organism: Serratia sp. CC22-02; assembly: GCF_900182895.1. Taxonomy (NCBI): domain Bacteria; kingdom Pseudomonadati; phylum Pseudomonadota; class Gammaproteobacteria; order Enterobacterales; family Yersiniaceae; genus Serratia; species Serratia sp. CC22-02. Next base: position 45,915 of record NZ_FXUD01000009.1, read on the forward strand.
CGGCGATGGCCGGCGGCTGCAGATTGAGGATCTTCACCTGCTCAGGCTTGATGCCCCAATGCTTGAGCGAGGCCAGCAGGCTGTAATGGGTGGTGGAGATAAACGGCACCGCAATGCGCTTGCCGATCAGATCCTGCGGGCTTTTGATGTCATTTTTCACCACCAGCGCTTCGGAACTGCCGAGCTGCGAGGCGATGAGGAACACTTCGATGGGGAGTTTCTGGCTGGCGGCCACCGCCAGCGGGCTGGAGCCGATATTGCCGATCTGCACGTCGCCGGAGGCCAACGCACGCAGCACGCTGGAGCCGCTGTCGAACTTACGCCAGTCGACGGTCGCGCCGGACCGTTTGGCGAAGCTGTTTTCCGCCTGCGCCACCTTGGCCGGTTCCGCCGACGTCTGGTACGCCACGGTCACATCCACCGCGTAGGCGCTGGTTGCGCTGAGCGACAGCGCCAACAGCGCCGCGTTGCGTAAGGAAAAGAGTTTGCCCGCCATGTTCCGCTCCGTTGATAAAAATCTGTTCAGTTGCTGACAGTTTTATCTGAGCGATGACGGGCTATAAAAGAATAAAAAAGTCTTCTTTATTACCGTGAGTAATATAAACGCGGGTTACAGCGCGATACTTCCGCGCAGGAACACATGAGCATAGCCGCCGAGCAGCGTGCGATCCCCGTGCAGTTCGCAGAACAGTTCGCCGCCGCGTGCCGAGATCTGCTGCGCATGCAGCCGATGGCGGCCGAGACGCGCCGTCCAGTAAGGCATCAGCGTGCAGTGCGCGGAGCCGGTAACCGGATCTTCACCGCCGTCGAGCGTGAAATAGCGCGACACGAAGTCCACGGTGTCACCCGGCGCGGTAACGATTACCGCACGCCCGGCCAGCGCGATCAGCGCCGGGATGTCCGGCCGCAGCGCGCGTACCTGCGCCTCATTTTCCAGCACCACCATCAGCGCTTTCGCCTGCCACACCTCCAGCGGCTGCACGCCCAGCAGCGCCGCGAGGCCCGCCGGTTCAGCCACCTTCTGCGGCGGCCGTGCGGGGAAGTCGAGCACCAGCCGTTCCCCGTCCTGCGCATCGCGCTTGACGAACAGCTCGCCGCCGGCCGAACGGAAGCGGATATCCTGCAGCGCCGGATTGATCGCGCTGAACATCACATGCGCCGCCGCCAGGGTGCCGTGGCCGCAAAGGTCGACCTCGCGTTCCGGGGTAAACCAGCGGATAGCGGTCATGTCGCCGTCATCCCAGACAAAGCTGGTTTCCGGCAGGCCGATCTCGTTGGCGATCGCCTGCAGCCGCTCCGCCGGCAGCGGCTGCGTCAGCAGGCAAACCCCGGCCGGGTTGCCGCGCAGCCCTTTGCCGGTAAAGGCAACCACGTGATAATAATTTTCCGCCATCGTTCGCTCCTTAATGCCAGATCAGTAACACACAGGCTGCGGTCAACAACCCCATGGAACCGTTGAAGATAACCCAGGCCTTTTTGCTGCGCAGCAGGCGGCCGATCACGGTGCCGAACGCCAGCCAGATAATGCCGGCGACAATGTTGACCACCAAAATGCCCAGCGCGATCGCCGCAATGGATCCGTTGTACTTATCGCCCGCCAGGCTGAAGCTGGCCACCGCCCCCAGCGCCATCAGCCAGGCTTTCGGGTTGAGGAACTGCAGCAGCCAGCCCTGATACAGCCGCACCGGCTGCGGCGGCGCCACGTCGGTTTCCAGCTTTTCATAGGCGGCGGTGGCGACTTTCCACGCCAGCCACAGCAGGTACAAACTGCCGAGGATTTTCAGGATCAGGTGCAGCGACGGGTAGACCAGGATCAGGCTGCCGACGCCGAAGGCCACCAGCAGCAAAATGCTTTGCATGCCGAGCATGATACCGACCATCAGCCACAGCGATCGCATAAAGCCGAAGTTAGCGCCAGAGGTGGTCAACAGCAGGTTATTGGGGCCAGGCGTGATGGCGGCGACCCACAGGAAGCCCAGCATCGAAAGGAATAAACTCGGTTCCATGGCACGGGTGCTCCTCACCCAAGGCGCTTTTTTGCAGTATCATTGTTAGTTCTTGGTATTGAAGCTAACAGTGCGCTAGGGATCTCACAATAGCCGCCCACAACATTTTTACTCAGCCTATGCCTAACACCTTTCGCCCTCTGACCGGGGCCAGTAACCCGCACCTGCAAACGCTGTTGCCGCGGTTGGTGCGCCGCCGCGTGTTATTGAAACCGCATTGGCAACGGCTGGAATTGCCCGACGGCGATTTCGTCGATCTCGCCTGGAGCGAAGATCCGGCGCAGGCGCGCGACAAACCACGCGCGGTGCTGTTCCACGGCCTGGAAGGCAGCTTCTACAGCCCCTACGCACATGGCCTGCTCAACGCCTGGCGTGAGCGTGGCTGGCTCGGCGTGGTGATGCACTTTCGCGGCTGCAGCGGCGTGCCCAACCGCAAGCAGCGCATCTACCACTCCGGTGAAACCGAAGATGCACGCTTCTTCCTGCGCTGGCTGCGCGACCGCTACGGCGAGGTGCCAACCGCGGCGGTAGGCGTTTCGCTCGGCGGCAACATGCTGGCCTGCTATCTGGCGCAGCAAGGCGCCGACAGCCTGCTGCAGGCGGCGGTGGTGGTCTCGGCGCCGCTGATGCTGGAGCCCTGTGCCTACCGCATGGAGCAAGGCTTCTCCCGCGTTTATCAGCGCTACCTGCTGGGGCAGCTGAAACAAAACGCCACCCGCAAGCTGTTGCACTACCCGGACACTCTGCCGCTCAAGCTGTCACAGCTGAACGGGTTGCGGCGCATCCGCGAATTCGACGACGCCATTACCTCGCGCATTCACGGCTTTAGCGACGCTATCGACTACTATCGCCGCTGCAGCGCCCTGCCGCTGTTGCCGGCTATTCAGACGCCGCTGCTGATCATCCATGCGAAGGACGATCCCTTCATGACCCATGAGGTGATCCCCGACGTCGCCGGCCTGCCGCGCAATATCGAATATCAACTGACCGAGTACGGCGGCCACGTCGGCTTCGTCGGCGGCACGCTGAAAAAACCGCACATGTGGCTGGAACATCGCATTCCGGCCTGGCTTTCCCCTTATCTGGACATCCCGACGTGATCATTCCCTGGCAAGAACTGGCAACCGACACCCTGAACAGCCTGATCGAATCCTTTGTACTGCGCGAAGGCACCGATTACGGCGAACACGAACGCTCGCTGGAACAGAAGGTGGAGGACGTGCGTCGCCAGCTGAAAAACGGCGAAGTGGTGCTGGTGTGGTCGGAACTGCACGAGAGCGTCAACATCATGCCGCGCGGCCAGTTCCGCGCCGGGCAGGAAGAAATTTAGTGGCGCTCGGTTCTATGACTGACGGAAAAAATCAGGTAACAATGGGGCATTGCAAACCAGCGCGCGCCATTTTTTCCTGAGATAGAGAGCGTCAACAAGAGCCACAATAATCCCCTGACGCCGGCGCATTCAACACGGAGTGACAACCATCATGTCTGCCAAACATCCCGTTATCGCGGTGACCGGTTCCAGCGGCGCCGGCACCACCACCACCAGCGTGGCGTTCCGTAAGATCTTCCAACAGCTCAACATCCGCGCCGCCGAGCTGGAGGGCGACAGCTTCCATCGCTACACCCGGCCGGAAATGGACGCGGCGATCCGCAAGGCGCGCGATCTGGGCAGACACATCAGCTATTTCGGCCCCGAGGCCAACGACTTCGGCCTGCTGCAGCAGAGCTTTATCGACTACGGCAAGAACGGCACCGGGCGCTCGCGCAAGTATCTGCACACCTACGACGAAGCGGTGCCCTACAATCAGGTGCCGGGTACCTTCACCCCGTGGGAACCGCTGCCGGCGCCGACTGACGTGCTGTTCTACGAGGGGCTGCACGGCGGCGTGGTCACCGAGCACCATGACGTGGCCAACCACGTCGATCTGCTGGTCGGCGTGGTGCCGATCGTCAACCTGGAGTGGATTCAGAAACTGATCCGCGATACCGGCGAGCGTGGCCACTCTCGCGAAGCGGTGATGGATTCGGTGGTGCGTTCGATGGAAGATTACATCAACTACATCACGCCGCAGTTCTCGCGCACCCACATCAACTTCCAGCGCGTGCCGACGGTGGACACCTCCAACCCGTTCGCCGCCAAGGCGATTCCCTCACTGGACGAAAGCTTCGTGGTGATCCACTTCCGCGGGCTGGATCAGATAGATTTCCCCTATTTGCTGGCGATGCTGCAGGGCTCGTTTATCTCACACATCAATACGTTAGTGGTGCCGGGCGGCAAGATGGGGCTGGCGATGGAGCTGATCATGGCGCCGCTGGTGCAGCGGTTGCTGGAAGGCAAGAAGATCGAATAAATGCGTTGAGCGCGGCGCCGGGCCGCGCTCCGTTTCGATTACGCCGGTTGGCGGATCTCGAAGCTGTGGGTCACCGTGGCAGCCTTGTTGAGCATCAGCGCCACCGAGCAGTACTTCTCCGCCGACAGGTTCACCGCACGCTCGACGATCTTGTCGGTCAGGTCCTGGCCGGTAACGATGAAGTGCAGGTTGATATGGGTGAACAACCGCGGGGCTTCTTCGCGGCGCTCGGAGGTCAGCTTCACCTCGCAGTCGCGCACGTCGTTGCGCCCTTTTTGCAGGATGGACACCACGTCGATCGCGCTGCAGCCGCCCACCGACATCAGCACCATCTCCATCGGGCTGGGCGCTTTATCACCGGCGTTGCCGTCCATCAGCACCTGGTGGCCGGAGGCCGATTCCCCCAAAAACGTTAACCCTTCCACCCATTTAACTCTTGCCTGCATTCTGGTCACTCCGGTTGATTTCTTAAAATCAGAGTACGCTTTCGCATAGAAACAGGCAACGTAACCTGATGCTAATCATGCTGAAGCGAGACAACACGAGACACCCGCCTTACTCTGTGCTACAAACAGAGCCGCAATAAATCTTTCCGGGACACTGAATTTCAGGGAAACGCCCAGAGAAAGGCTCCTTTACCGGTATGTTAACAGAATGTAGCTTGCAGCGCTTACGGCAAGTTAATATGCTAGAGCGACAGCGTATTTTTATGACACGCCTCAAAACTTGCCGGTAGCCCTCGCTCATGACTGCGGCTACAGGCGGGTTTTACAGGGAACTCTGACCCCTGTGACACAAGGCAGCGATAACAACAGAGGATAACAGCGAATGGTTCTCGGCAAACCGCAAACAGACCCTACTCTCGAATGGTTCCTGTCTCATTGCCATATCCACAAATATCCATCGAAGAGTACGCTGATTCACCAAGGTGAAAAGGCCGAAACGCTTTACTACATCGTGAAAGGCTCCGTCGCGGTGCTGATCAAGGATGAAGAAGGTAAAGAGATGATCCTGTCCTACCTCAACCAGGGGGATTTCATCGGCGAGCTCGGATTGTTCGAAGAAGGCCAGGAGCGCAGCGCCTGGGTTCGCGCGAAAACCGCCTGTGAAGTGGCCGAAATTTCCTACAAGAAATTCCGCCAGCTGATCCAGGTGAACCCGGACATCCTGATGCGTCTGTCCGCCCAAATGGCGAGCCGCCTGCAGGTCACCTCCGAAAAAGTGGGCAACCTCGCCTTCCTGGACGTTACCGGCCGCATCGCGCAAACCCTGCTGAATCTGGCGAAGCAACCCGACGCCATGACTCACCCGGACGGCATGCAGATCAAGATCACCCGTCAGGAGATCGGCCAGATCGTCGGCTGCTCGCGTGAAACCGTTGGCCGTATTCTGAAAATGCTGGAAGATCAAAACCTGATTTCCGCCCACGGCAAAACCATTGTCGTCTACGGCACCCGTTAATCCCTGAAAAAACGGCGCAGTCTGCGCCGTTTTTTTGTCTGCTCTCTGCCATGTGGCGCCGCCTGATCTACCACCCGGAAATCAACTACGCACTGCGACAAACGCTGGTGTTGTGCCTGCCGGTGCTGTTCGGCCTGCTGATAGGCCAGCTGCAGCTCGGCCTGATGTTCTCCCTCGTGCCCGCCTGCTGCAATATCGCCGGGCTGGATACGCCGCATAAGCGCTTCTTTAAACGACTGATCGTCGGCGGTTCGCTGTTCGCCTTCAGCAGCGTGCTGCTGCAACAGGCCCTGCTGTGGCACGTGCCGCTGCCGGCGCTGATGCTGGGCCTGGCGCTGCTGCTCGGCGTCACCGGCGAAATCAGCCCGCTGCACGCCCGGCTGTTGCCGGCGGCGCTGGTGGCCGCCATCTTCGCCCTCAGCACGGCCGGCACGGTGCCTATCTGGCAGGCACCGCTGCTGTACGCGATCGGCACCGCCTGGTATGGCTTATTCACCTGGTTCTGGTTCAAGCTGTGGAAAGAGCAGCCGATGCGCGAGACGCTGAGCCAGCTCTACCTGGAACTGGCGGACTATTTCGAAGCCAAATACTCGCTGCTGACCCAGCACACCGATCCGCAGACCGCGCTGCCGCCGCTGCTGGTGCGCCAGCAAAAGGTGATGGACCTGATCAGCCTGTTGTACCAACAGCTTAATTTCCTGCCGCACGCCAACAATCTCGAGCAAAAGCGCCTGCAGCGCGCCTTTCAGGTGGCGATGGACCTGCAGGAGCACATCACCGTCAGCCTGCATCTGCCGGAAGAGGTGCAAAAACTGGTGGAGCAGAGCCAGGCCGAAGCGATCATTCGCCGCAATGCTCAGGTGATCGCCGGCCGGCTGCGCGTGGTGGCGCACGATATTCTCTATCATCAACATTCGAAGCGCTTCTCCATGACCCACGAGCTGGCGGCGCTGGAAAAAATGGCGGCGCAGCATCCCGATAATCCGGTCGGCCAGTTTTGTTATTACCACTTCAGCCGCATCGCCCGCCTGCTGCGCACCCAGCATCCGCTGTACCGCCGCGACCTGATGCCCGGCCAGCACCGCCTGCCGTTTTGGCCGGCGCTGGTCAGCTATCTGTCGTTCAAATCCACCGCCCTGCGCAACGCCGCGCGGCTGGGCGTAACGCTGGCGGTCGGCAGCAGCCTGGGTGCGGTATTCAACCTGCCGAAGCCTTACTGGATCCTGCTCACCATCATGCTGGTGAGCCAAAACGGGTATAACGCCACCCGGGTGCGTATTCAGCACCGTGCGCTGGGCACGATTGCCGGGCTATTGCTGGCAGCCGGGCTGCTGCAGCTGCAGCTGCCGGAGGGAGAAACGCTGAGCATCATGCTGGTGATCACGCTGCTGGCCTACCTGGTTTCGCGCAAGAACTACGGGCTGTCGGTGATTGGCTTTACGGTCACGGCGGTTTACACCCTGCAGCTGCTGGCGCTGAACGGCTCGCATTTTCTGGTACCGCGCCTGATCGATACGCTGATCGGCTGCGTGCTGGCGTTCGGCGGCACCATTTGGCTGTGGCCGCAGTGGCAAAGCGGGCTGCTGCGCAAGAATGCCCATCAGGCGCTGGAGAACGATCAAGCCGCGCTGCGGCTGATGCTGAAGCAACCGGAACCGGACGCCACCGCGTTGGCCTATACCCGCATGCAGGTCAACCAGGCACACAACGCGCTGTTCACCTCGCTCAATCAGGCGATGCAAGAGCCGGGGTTCGCGTCAAACTATCTGGCGGACATGCGGCTGTGGGTCACTCACAGCCAGTTCATCGTCGAACACCTGAACGCCATGACCATTCTGGCACGCGAGCACTACATGCTGACGCCGAAACTGGCGGAAGAGTATCTGCAGACCTGTGAAATCGCGCTGCAAAGCTGCCAGCAGCGGTTGGAATACGACGGCCCGAGCAGCGGCAACAGCGGCATCATGCAGCCGCCGGATCTGCATCCGGACATGCCCGTTACCGAGATGGAGCGCCATCTGCGGCGCATTTTGTCGCACCTGAGCGTGATGCACACCATTTCGTCGCTGGCCTGGCGCCAGCGCCCGCACCACGGCATCTGGCTCAAGCGCAAACTGCGCGATCAATAAGGGCGCGGCATGCCGCGCCCCGTTATATGCCGCGCGGGCTTCAGGCGTTGATCACATCCTGCACCGCCAGCTCGAACAGCGCCATGCCGGCCTCGATATCCTGCAGCTCCACCACCAGCGACGGCGCGAAGCGGATCACGTTCGGCCCGGCATTGAGGATCATCAACCCACGCGCGGCGGCGGCGGTGAGGAAGTCGCGCGCCCTGCCGTGATAATGCGGAGTCAGCTCGGCGCCAATCAGCAGCCCCATGCCGCGAATCGCGGTGAAAATACCGTATTTATCGCCGATATGCTGCAAAGCCTGCACATACAGCGCATGACGCTGCTCAATGCCGCTCAGCACCTCCGGCGTATTGATCACGTCCAGCGCCGCCTCCGCCACCGCGCAGGCCAGCGGGTTGCCGCCGTAAGTGGTGCCGTGGGTGCCCACCTGCATCACCGACGCAATGTCTTCGGTGGTCAGCATGGCGCTGACCGGGAAACCGCCGCCCAGCGCCTTGGCGGTGGTGAGAATGTCCGGCGTCACGCCATAATGCATATAGGCGAACAGTTTGCCGCTGCGCCCCATTCCGCTTTGCACTTCGTCGAACACCAGCAGCGCCTGATGTTGGTCGCACAGCTCGCGCACGCCTTTGAGGAAGCCGGCGTCGACCGGCGTAATACCGCCCTCGCCCTGAATCGGCTCCATCACCACCGCGCAGGTGTGGTCGTCCATCACCGCTTTCACCGCCGCCAGATCGTTGAACGGCACGTGCACGATGTCGGCCGGCTTCGGCCCGAACCCGTCGGAGTATTTGGCCTGCCCGCCCACCGACACGGTGAACAGCGTGCGGCCGTGAAACGCGTTATAGAAAGCGATGATTTTGGTTTTGTACGGGCTGTTACGGGTAATGGCGTAATGGCGCGCCAGTTTGAACGCCGCCTCGTTGGCCTCAGCGCCGGAGTTGGCGAAGAACACCCGATCGGCGAAGGTGGCGTCGATCAGTTTGCTTGCCAGGCGCAGCGCGGGCTCATTGGTGAAGACGTTGCTGGTATGCCACAGGGTTTCGCCCTGGCGTTTAAGCGCCTCGACCAGCGCCGGATGGCAGTGCCCCAGCGCCGTCACCGCGATGCCGCCGGAAAAATCGATGTACTCTTTTCCCTGCTGATCCCAGACCCGGCTGCCTTGGCCGCGCACCGGCACAAACTGGGCAGGCGCATAAACAGGCAGGATCACCTGGTCAAAGGTACTGCGGCTCACTGCGGATTTTTCAGTCATTTTCGGCTCCACCCTGAAAGTTTTTCAGCGCTATCGTAATGTTAGATTGAAAACATAATCACGAAATATGCATAAAAAACCAATCAAGCGCAAACGCAAAACGCCTGACGGGCGAAAAAAACGCACCGGAATTAACGCTTGAGGAAATTATCCAGCAGCTGGTGGCCCTGCTCGCTGAGCACGCTTTCCGGATGGAACTGCACGCCTTCCAGCGCCAAAGTGCGGTGGCGGATGCCCATGATCTCGTCGCGCACGCCGTCGCGCTCGCTCCAGGCGGTCACTTCAAAGCAGTCCGGCAGCGTATCGGCTTTCAGCACCAGCGAGTGATAGCGGGTCACGGTCAGCGGATCGCTCAAGCCGCGAAACACGCCGACGCCCAGGTGACGAATCGCCGAGGTTTTGCCGTGCATCACCGCGCGGGCGCGCACCACCTCGGCGCCGAACGCCTGCCCCAGCGCCTGGTGCCCCAGGCACACGCCGAGGATCGGCAGCTTGCCGGCGAAATGACGAATGGCGGCCAGCGAGATACCCGCTTCGTTCGGGGTACAGGGGCCAGGGGAAATCACCAGATGCTGCGGCGCCAGCCGCTCGATATCGGCCAGCTGCAGCTCATCGTTGCGCTTCACCAGCACCTCGGCGCCCAATTCGCAGAAGTACTGGTAAAGGTTATAGGTAAAGGAGTCGTAGTTATCGATCAGCAGCAGCATGTTAGGTCCGGCAGAGAAAAATGCCGCCACAGTGTACTGATTTAACCCGCCGCTGCCGACGATAATTTCCGCTTACTTTTTACGGCCGCCGGTGATCGACCCCAGCACGCCGCGCAGGATCTGGCGGCCGAGATCGCGCGCCATGCTCTTGGCGGCGGTCTGGACGATGCCGTCGCGCTTGCCGCCGCGCGGGCCGGTGGAACCGAACAGCAGCTCGTTCAGGCCGTCCATCAGGCCGCCGCCCGCCTGCTGTTGTTGCTGTTGCGCCTGCGGTTGCTGCCCCTGCTGCGGGGTGCCGACGGTGGCGAAGCCACCCGACGACAGCTTCTCGTAGGCGGATTCGCGATCGATCATATCCTCATAGCGGCCATACAGCGGCGACTTGTTGATCGCGCTGTTCAGCCCTTCCGCACCGAGCATGCCCATTTTGGATTCCGGCGCGATCACCATCGCCCGCTCCACCACGTTAGGCCGGCCCTTCTCGTCGAGGAATGACACCAGCGCTTCGCCCACGCCCAGCTCGGTGATCGCCGTTTCGGCATCGAAGGCCGGATTGGCGCGCAGGGTTTGCGCCGCCGTCTTCACCGCCTTCTGATCGCGCGGGGTAAAGGCGCGCAGCGCATGCTGTACGCGGTTGCCCAGCTGGCCCAGCACGCTGTCCGGAATGTCCAGCGGGTTCTGGGTGACGAAGTAAATGCCGACGCCTTTGGAGCGGATCAGACGCACCACCTGTTCGATCTTGGTCAACAGCGCCGCCGGCGCATCGTTGAACAGCAGGTGCGCCTCATCGAAGAAGAACACCAGCTTCGGCTGTTCAGGGTCGCCCACTTCCGGCAGGTGCTCAAACAGCTCGGCCAGCAGCCACAGCAGGAATACCGAATACAGCTTCGGCTGATTGATCAGCTTGTCCGCCGCCAGCAGGTTGATCACGCCGTGACCGTTGGCGTCGGTTTTCATCAGATCGTTGATGTCCAGCATCGGCTCACCGAAGAACTGGTTGGCGCCCTGCTCTTCCAGCGTCAGCAATCCGCGCTGGATGGCGCCGATCGACGCGGCAGAGATATTGCCGTACTGGGTCTGGAATTGTTTGGCGTTGTCGCCGACGAACTGCACCATGGCGCGCAGGTCCTTCATGTCCAGCAACAGCAGCGCATTGTCATCGGCGATCTTGAACACCAGCTGCAGCACGCCGCTTTGCACCTCGTTCAGATCCAACAGGCGCCCCAGCAACAGCGGCCCGAGATCGGAAATCGTGGCGCGGATCGGGTGGCCCTTTTCGCCGTAAATATCCCACGGGATAATGGTGCAGGCCTGCGGCTGCCAGTCGGTGACGCCGATCGCCGCCAGGCGCGCCTGCAGTTTCTCGGAAGGCACGCCCTCGGCGCCGATGCCTGACAGATCGCCCTTCACGTCGGACAGGAACACCGGCACGCCGATGCGCGAGAACTGTTCGGCCATTTTCTGCAGCGTCACCGTCTTGCCGGTGCCGGTTGCCCCGGTGATCAGCCCGTGGCGGTTGGCCAACGCCGGCAAAATCACCAGATCCTGCTCCGGTTTTCCGTCTTTCATCGCTTTGGCGATAATCCGTGGTTCACTCATTTTCTGTTCCTTTGACGCTGACGCAGCGCGAAACGCGCCTGTTGATGCAATAAAGCTATAAGCGCCGCGTAACCCCGTCAAGGACAAACAAAATGGGCGCCGTCGGGATGCCCATGATGCCTGTCTTTTCAGAATCCCCCTAAGACCTGCGTCACCCCCGCAGCCCCAGTTGCTCTTTCAGCGCCTTCAAATAGCGTCGGCTGACCGGTACAGGATCGCCGGCCGACATGATCATTTCCGCCGAGCCGCCCTCTTCGAAGCGGATCTCGCGCACCTGTTCCAGGTTGACCAGATACTGCCGATGGCAGCGCACCAGCGGCGTACGGCTTTCCAGCGTGCGCAGCGTCAGCTCGGTGAAACACTCCATGCCGTCGCTGCGCACCACGAAGACCCCGCTCAGTTTGGAACGGATCGCCAGCACTTCGTCGAACCGCAGCAGATAGATGCGGCTGTGGCCGGTGCAGGGAATGTATTTCAGGTAACCGGCGCTCTCTTCCAGCGCCGCCACGTCCTGCGGTGCACTGCGCTGCCGCAGGCGTTGCAGCGTCTTGCTCAGCCGCTTCGGCTCCGCCGGCTTCAGCAGATAGTCGAAGGCATGCTCCTCGAACGCCTGCACCGCGTATTCGTCGTAGGCGGTCAGAAACACGATGTGCGGCATGCGGTTGGGATCCAGCATGCCGACCATTTCCAGCCCGCTGATGCGCGGCATCTGGATATCGAGAAACACCACGTCCGGCTGCAGCCGGTGGATCTGGCTGATGGCTTCGATGGCGTTGGCGCATTCGCCGATAATCGCGATCTCCGCCTCGGCCTCCAGCAGATGGCGCAGGTTGTCGCGCGCGGAAGGTTCATCGTCAACAATCAGTGCGTTTAACATCAGGCGGCCCTCTCCATGGGGACATTGAGCGTAATGCGGGTGTAGGCGTCCGGCCGGCAATCCACCTGCACGCCATAGCCTTCGCCGTAGCGCACGCGAATGCGTTTATCCACCAGATTCATCCCCAGCCCGCTGCAGTTCGGTTTCGGCTGGAACAGCCCGGCGTTGTCCGTCACCTGCAGCAGCAGATGCTCGCCTTCGCAGCAGGCGCCGATTTCGATGCGACCCACGCCCAACAGATGCGAGGTGCCATGCTTGATGGCGTTTTCGACGATTGGCTGCAGCGAGAACGCCGGCAGCCGCACCGCCAACAGCGCCTCCGGCAGCGATACCGCGATCTCCAGCCGATCGGCGAAGCGCGCTTTCTCGATCTGCAGGTAGGCCTTCACGTGTTCAATCTCATCCGCCAGGCTGACTTCGTCATCCGAGCGTTTGAGGTTTTTACGAAAGAAGGTCGAGAGGGACTGCACCAGATCGCAGGCGCGCTCGCCATCGCGGCGGATCACCGCCACCAGGGTATTCAAGGCATTGAACAGGAAATGCGGATTGACCTGCGCATGCAGCAGCTTGATCTCCGACTGCGCCAGCAGCTGCTTGTGGCGCTCGTACTGTCCGGCCATGATCTGCGCCGACAACAGGCTGGCGATGCCTTCGCCCAGCGTACGGTTGATGGTGCTGAACAGCTGGCTTTTCGGTTCGTACAGTTTGATGGTGCCGATCACCCGCTGGTTTTCGCCGCGCAGCGGGATCACCAGCGTCGAACCCAGCTTGCAGGCCGGGTTGATCGAGCAGCAATAAGAGAGCTGATTACCGTCGGCGTACACCACCTCGTTGTTGTCGATGGCGCGATGCGAATGCACCGAGGCGATCGGCGTGCCCGGCAGGTGATGATCGTCGCCGATGCCGATAAACGCCAGCAGCTTGTCGCGATCGGTGATCGCCACCGCGCCGATGCCCAGCTCCTGATAGATCACCCGGGCGACCTTCATGCTGTTCTCCTGATCGAACCCCTGCCGCAGGATGCCCTCGGTGCGCTCGGCGATCTTCAGCGCCTTGGAAGAGAAGGCGCTGGTGTATTTTTCGAACATCGCGCGCCTATCCAGCAGGATTTGCATGAACATCGCCGCGCCGACGGTATTGGCGATCATCATCGGCAGCGCGATGTGCTCCACCAGCTGCAACGCTTCGTCGTAGGGGCGCGCCACCGCCAGGATGATCGCCATCTGCAGCACTTCCGCCACCAGCGCCACGCCGCCGACGAACAGCGGATTGAACAGCAGCTCGATGCGCCCCCGGCGCATGGCGATGCTGTGCACGATGCCGCCGACCAGGCCTTCCGACACCGTGGAAATCGCGCAGGCCACATCGGTCATGCCGCCGAGCGTATACCGGTGCAGGCCACCGGTCAGCCCGACCAGAAAGCCCACCGACGGCCCGCCCAGCAGCCCGCCCAGGACCGCGCCTATCGCGCGGGTGTTGGCGATCGAATCCTGAATGTGCAGCCCGAAATAGGTGCCCATGATGCAGAACACCGAGAAGATCACGTAGCACAGCAGCTTGTGCGGCAGGCGGATGGTCACCTGCATCAGCGGGATGAACAGCGGGGTTTTGCTCAGCAGATAGGCGATAACGAGATAGACGCACATCTGCTGCAGCAGCAACAGCACCTGGTTAAATTCATACATGGCAGCAACTCATCCAGAGACAACAAAGGGCGAACGCCGGATTTCCGGTCTGATTATTGTCTGCCGATTAGAGCATGGGGCGCAGGAGAAAACAGTGATGAAGGCAAGGCTTCGGGAGGAAGGAGCGGCCGACCCCGGCGGGATCGGCCAAAAAACTTACGGCAGTACCTTGGCCGACAGAATCACCACCGGTTTGGTCGGCACATTCTGGTAAGGGCCGACGTTGCCGGTCGGCACCTGGGCAATTTTGTCCACCACGTCCATGCCTTTCACCACTTTGCCGAACACCGCGTAGCCGAAGTCACGCTGGCCGTGATCCAGGAAGGCGTTATCCGCCACGTTCAGGAAGAACTGGCTGGTGGCGCTGTCCTTGTCGGCGGTGCGCGCCATCGAGATGGTGCCGCGCAGGTTGCGCAAGCCGTTGTCGGCTTCGTTCTTGATCGGCGCCTTGGTGGATTTTTGCTGCATGTCAGCGGTGAAACCGCCGCCCTGCACCATAAAACCCGGGATCACGCGGTGGAAGATGGTGTTGTTGTAGTACCCGCTGTTCACGTAATCGACGAAGTTCTGGGTGGAAACCGGTGCCTTCTGGCTGTCGAGCGCCAACTCGATATTCCCCGCCGAGGTCGTCAGCATGACGTGGGTCTCACCGGCGGCGAGTGCGGCTGGCGCCACTGCGGTCAGGGAACACAGCGCGACGAAGGTCACTAAAGTACGTTTGAACATTAACGGGTCCTTTCTCTGAGAGACAAACAACGGAAAAGCGCTTTGATTCTAAAGAGCTGTATCGGCAAGTGCCAGCCATTTACCTATATTTACCCAATTACGGGACATATCCTAGGCGGCCCTGAATTTTGCTGCGGAAAGTATGGGCGCAGAAGGCTTTTTTGCCAACCGCATCACGCATTTTTTGCCCCGCGCCACCCTGGGTCGGTTTTTGCGATCTGCCTCCCAGTTTGCACACGCATTGTCGTTACTCTATTTAAATGAGAGCGCTCTCATTATAAAAAGAACGGATACTGAAGCATCCCACGGCGGCGTCGCCGCGCAACCCCTGGAGAAATGACGTGAGTGAATTGATGACTGAAGTCAGCCCCGAGTTTGAAAGCACCATCATGGAACTGCTGGTGTTCTCCGGCAGCGCGCGCAGCAATGCGTTGATGGCGCTGCGGCAAGCGCGCGCCGGCGACTTCGCCGCCGCGGCCAAGCACATGGCCGAATCCAAAGAATGGGTGAAGAAGGCGCACCTGATCCAGACCGAGCTGATCGGCCTGGACGAAGGCTGCGGCAAGCTGGCGATCAACCTGATCACCGTGCATGCGCAGGACCATCTGATGAACGCCATGGTGATCCAGGATCTGGCCGACGACATGATCGAGCTCTATCGCCGTCAGTCGCAGACGGAGGGCCGCCCATGAGCACGCTCAAAATCGCCGTGATCGGCGGCGGCAGCAGCTACACCCCCGAACTGGTGGACGGGCTGATCCAGCGCATCGAGGAGCTGCCGGTCACCGAACTGGCACTGGTGGACGTCGAACCGGGCCGGCAAAAAGTGGAAACCATCGCCGCCCTGACCCGCCGCATGCTGGCGCGCCACGGGCTGGAGCAGGTGAAGGTCAGCGTGCACTTCGCGCTGGACGACGCCATTCGCGACGCCGCTTTCGTGCTGACCCAGTTCCGCGTCGGGCAACTGCCGGCACGCGCCGCCGATGAACGGCTGGGCCTGAAATATCAGCTGCTCGGCCAGGAGACCACCGGCGTCGGCGGCTTCGCCAAAGCGCTGCGCACCATCCCGGTGATGCTGGATATCGCTCGCCGGGTGGAAAAGCTGGCACCCGACGCCTGGATCATCAACTTCACCAACCCGGCCGGCATCGTCACCGAGGCGGTGTCTCGCTTTACCAAAGCGAAGATCATCGGCCTGTGCAACGTGCCGATCAGCATGCATCACATGATCGCCAACATGCTGCAGGCGCCTTACGCCGACGTACAGCTGCAGTTCGCCGGCCTGAACCACATGGTCTGGGTGCATCAGGTCACGCACCTGGGGCGCGACGTCACCGCCAAGGTGATCGACATGCTGTGCGACGGTGCGGCGCTGACCATGAACAACATCAAGGAAGAGCCCTGGCAGCCGGACTTCCTGCGCGCGCTCGGCGCGATCCCCTGCCCGTACCACCGCTATTTTTACCAGACCCGCGAGATGCTGGCGGAAGAGATGGCCGCCGCCGGCGAGCGCGGTACCCGCGCCGAGCAGGTGATGCAGGTAGAAAAAGAGCTGTTCGAGCTGTATGCCGATCCGCAGTTAAACACGAAACCGGAGCAGCTCAGCTTCCGCGGCGGTTCTTTCTATTCCGAAGTTGCGCTGGAGCTGATTCGTGCTATCCATAATAATCTCGGCACGCAATTAGTGGTCAACACCGCAAACCGCGGCGCAATCCATGGCCTGCCGGACGATGCTGTGATAGAAATCAACTGTATCGTCGATGCTCAGGGCGCACACCCGCTGACCTTCGGCCCGCTGCCGGAGCCGATGCAGGCCCTGACGCAGCAGGTGAAAGCCTACGAACGTCTAACCATCGAAGCCGCGGTGCACGGCGATCGCCGCAGCGGGTTGCTGGCGCTGATCGCCAACCCGTTAGTGGGCAACGCCAACCTGGCGCAGCCGCTGCTGGACGAGGTGTTGACGATAAACGCGCCGTATTTGCCGCAGTTCAGGTAAGCGGCTATACGCAGCCAGACAGGGGTTCGGCGCGCCGAACCCATTTTTTTAGCCGTAATTCAGGAGTGGGACGATGGTGACACTGGAAGATGTCGCGGCGCTGGCGGGCGTTTCGCGCGCCACCGTATCGCGCGTGGTGAACGGCGACAGCAACGTCAAGGCGCCGACCCGCGAGAAGGTTGAACGCGCCGTCGCCCAGCTCGGTTATACCCCCAACCCGGCGGCCCGCGCGCTCGCCTCCAGCCACAGCAATACCCTCGGACTGGTCACCACGTCGTACCGCGGCGGCTTCTTCGGCGCGCTGATGGACTTCGTGCAGACCGAGGCCGAATCCCACGGCAAACAGCTGCTGGTGACCCAGGGCCGCAACAGCGCCGAAAACGAATGGCAGGCGATACAGCGGCTATTTAGCCTGCGCTGCGACGGCGTGATCCTGCACGTGCGTTTTCTCAGCGACGATCGGCTGCGCCAATTGGCGGCGGAACAACGTGATTTCGTGTTGCTCGATCGTCTGGTACCGGGGCTGGAAGCCCGCTGTGTCACCTTCGATCACCCGCTCGCCAGCCGCATGGCGACGCAGCAACTGCTCGATGCCGGGCACCGGCGCATCGCCTGCATCAGCGGCCCTCGTGAGCGCCCGTCGAGCCGCCTGCGGCTGCAGGGGTTTGAAGAGGCAATGCAGGCGGCGAATATCGAACCGGTGGCCTGCCTGGAGGGCGTCTACGATCTGGAAAGCGGTTACCGCTGCGCCGATCGACTGCTGCAGCAAGCCTCGCGGCCCAGCGCCATCTACTGCTGCAACGAAGAGATGGCGATCGGCGCGCTGCTGGCGATCAACGAGCACCGCCTGCGGGTACCGCAAGATATCTCCTTGATCTGCTACGACAGCGGCGAACGCGCGCCTTTCGTGCGCCCGGCGTTGAGCAGCGTCCATTTTCCCATCAGCGAGATGGCCCAATACGCGGCGCGCAGGCTGATCGACCCCGCCACCCCGGCGCACCGGTTTGAGCCGACGATCGTCAACCGTGATTCCATTGTGACGGTACGCAAATAGATCACAATAATGCGCATCACCCCTTCATGGGTTACATCAAAAAATCGACAGCCATCACAAAAAATCCCGTTGTCTGTGCTAGGATCCGCCCCCTGGTGGCCTGATCGGGACTTTTTTCTGCGTTTGTCAGGAAAAGCCAGCGGCCTTATGCCAGCTTTAAAACCTCTAACAGACATATTCAGGCCTATACAATGAATGACAGTAACCGCATACGGCTTACCTGGATCAGCTTCTTTTCGTACGCGCTGACCGGTGCTTTAGTGATCGTCACAGGGATGGTGATGGGAAACATTGCAGAGTACTTTAACCTGCCGGTTTCCAGCATGAGTAACACCTTTACTTTCCTCAACGCCGGTATTTTGATTTCGATCTTCCTCAATGCCTGGCTGATGGAAATCATCCCGCTGAAGCGTCAGCTGATCTTCGGCTTTGTCCTGATGGTGCTGGCGGTCGCAGGGCTGATGCTCGGCAAGAGCCTGACCATGTTCTCGCTGTGCATGTTTATCCTCGGCGTGGTTAGCGGTATCACCATGTCGATAGGCACCTTCCTGATCACGCACATGTATGCCGGCCGCCAGCGCGGTTCACGCCTGTTGTTCACCGACTCCTTCTTCAGCATGGCCGGGATGATCTTCCCGATCGTCGCCGCGATGCTGCTGGCTCGCCACATCGGCTGGTACTGGGTTTATGCCTGCATCGGCCTGCTGTACGTGGGGATCTTCGTGCTGACCCTGTGCTCCGAATTCCCGGTGCTGGGCAAGAAAGGCGCCGACGCCGGTCAGCCGGTCGAAAAAGAAAAATGGGGCATCGGCGTGCTGTTCCTGTCGATCGCCGCACTGTGCTACATCCTCGGCCAGCTGGGCTTCATTCAGTGGGTGCCTGAGTACGCCACCAAGTCGTTCAACATGGACATCGGCCAGGCCGGTAAGCTGGTGAGCGACTTCTGGACCTCTTACATGGTCGGCATGTGGGTGTTCAGCTTCATCCTGCGCTTCTTCGATCTGCAGCGCATCGTTACCGTGCTGGCCGCATTGGCTACCGGCGCGATGTACCTGTTCGTCAGCACCGACAACCCGGAGCACCTGGGCTACTACATCATGGCCCTGGGCTTCGTTTCCAGCGCCATCTACACCACGCTGATCACCCTCGGCTCGCTGCAGACCAAGGTCTCCTCACCGAAGCTGGTCAACTTTATCCTGACCTGCGGCACCATCGGCACCATGCTGACCTTCGTGGTCACCGGCCCGATCGTGGCGAAAGGCGGCGCGCACGCAGCGCTGACCACCGCCAACGGCCTGTACCTGGCAGTGTTCGTGATGTGTCTGCTGCTGGGCTTCGTAACCAAGCACCGCAGCCACGGTCACGTGACGCACTAACGTCTTCGCATCAAATACATCAAGGGCGCCCGCAAGGCGCCCTTTTTTTGCGCCTTAGCGCCGAAAATCCACCGTCTCATCCTGCTGCAAATGCAGCGTGGTTTCCGCCGGCCGCGTTTCGGCGATCACCGCTCCCTGGCGAATCGAATAACGCACCGGCGTCTGGCGGCGCACTGCGTCGAAGCCGCTTTCCGCCGGCAGGATCACCAGGTTGGCGCTGTTGCCGGCCGCCAGGCCGTAGTCGCTCAGGTTAAGGGTGCGCGCGCTGTGGTGGGTGATCAGCTTCAGCCCATCGTCGATCTGGCCATAGCCCATCAGCTGGCACACGTGCAGCCCCATATGCAGCACCTGCAGCATGTTGGCGGTGCCGAGCGGATACCAGGGATCGAACACGTCGTCATGGCCGAAGCAGACGTTGATCTCTGCCTCCAGCATCTCCTTCACCCGCGTCACGCCACGCCGTTTCGGGTAGCTGTCGAAACGTCCCTGCAGGTGAATATTCACCAGCGGGTTGGCGACGAAGTTGATGCCGGACATTTTCAGCAGGCGGAACAGCCGCGAGGCGTAAGCGCCGTTGTAAGAGTGCATCGCCGTGGTGTGGCTGGCGGTAACTTTCGCCCCCATCTCCAGCTTCAGCGCCAGCGCCGCCACGGTCTCGACGAAGCGCGATTGCTCGTCGTCGATTTCATCGCAGTGCACGTCCACCAGCCGATCGTATTTTTGCGCCAGCGCGAACGCCTTATGCAGCGACTCCACGCCGTATTCGCGGGTGAACTCGAAGTGCGGAATGGCACCCACCACGTCGGCCCCCAGCCGCAGCGCCTCTTCAAGCAGCGCTTCGCCATTAGGATAGGAAAGGATCCCCTCCTGCGGGAAGGCGACGATCTGCAGCGTCACCCAGGGCGCCACCTCCTGCTTCACCTCCAGCATGGCACGCAGCGCGGTCAGCGTGGGATCGGAAACGTCGACGTGGGTGCGCACATACTGCACGCCGTTGGCGATCTGCCACTTGAGCGTTTGCCAGGCGCGCTGTTTGACGTCTTCATGGGTCAGCAACGCTTTACGTTCGGCCCAGCGCTCAATGCCCTCGAACAGCGTGCCGGACTGGTTCCAGGCCGGCTGACCGGCGGTTTGCGTGGTATCCAGGTGAATATGCGGTTCGACGAACGCCGGCAACGCCAGCCCGCCCTGCGCATCCAACACGTCGCTGCGCCACTCCTGCCCTTCCGGCTGCGGCACCAGATGCGCGATGCGCCCCTGTTCGATCGCCAGTTGCCACAACCCTTCATGCCCGCTTAAACGCAGGTTGTCGATAAACTTCAATGGACGTTTCGCCACCCTTCACCTCTGCCGTTGCGCTGGTTTTCTTCATCATACTGGCAGCGGATCGCGCTGACAAAGTCGCCGTTGCCTGCCTACCCCCTGTGTTTACTCCCTGTGGGGTAATTTGCATGCAAACTGACTCGCTTCAGCTAAAGGTGAATAAAATCCGCAACTTATCAAAAAACGTGAAAAATCATCCATATACCACGTTAGAGGTATATAAGGGTGTGATTGATTTGCATCAATAAATTGCCCATCGGGAGAGATAAGGTAAGCCTAGGAAACCAGAATTTTGAGGCAATAATGAGCAGAGTCAAACTTGCCGTCGTCGGCAATGGCATGGTCGGCCACCGGTTCATCGAAGATCTGTTGGATAAAGCAGACAAAGACCAGTTCGAAATCACCGTATTTTGCGAAGAGCCACGCATCGCTTACGATCGCGTGCACCTTTCCTCCTACTTCTCGCACCACACCGCCGAAGAGCTGTCGCTGGTGCGCGAAGGCTTTTACGAAAAACACGGCGTGAAAGTGCTGGTCGGCGAGCGCGCTATCACCATCAATCGCGACGAGAAGGTGATCCACTCCAACACCGGCCGCACCGTCTATTACGACAAGCTGATCATGGCCACCGGCTCCTATCCGTGGATCCCGCCGATTAAAGGCTCGGATAGCCAGGACTGCTTCGTTTACCGCACCATCGAAGACCTGAACGCCATCGAAGCCTGCGCGCGCCGCAGCAAACGCGGTGCGGTAGTCGGCGGCGGACTGTTGGGGCTGGAAGCCGCCGGCGCGCTGAAAAGCCTGGGAGTGGAAACGCACGTGATCGAGTTCGCTCCGGTGCTGATGGCCGAACAGCTCGACCCGATGGGCGGTGACCAGCTGCGCCGCAAGATCGAGCGCATGGGCGTCAAGGTACACACCGGCAAAAATACCCAGGAGATCGTCAACGGCGGCGGCACGGCGCGCAAAACCATGCATTTCGCCGACGGTAGCCTGCTGGAAGTGGATTTCATCGTGTTCTCCACCGGCATCCGCGCCCAGGACAAGCTGGCGCGTCAGTGCGGGCTGGAGATTGGCCGCCGCGGCGGCATCGCCATCAACGACAGCTGCCAGACGTCGGATCCGGACGTGTACGCCATCGGTGAGTGCGCCGCCTGGCGCGATCGCACCTTCGGCCTGGTGGCGCCGGGTTACAAAATGGCGCAGGTGGCCGTCGATCACCTGCTGGGCCGCGAAAACGGCTTCCAGGGCGCCGACATGAGCGCCAAGCTGAAGCTGCTGGGCGTGGACGTCGGCGGCATCGGCGATGCCCACGGCCGCACCGAGGGCGCCCGCAGCTACGTTTATCTGGATGAAAGCAAAGAAGTCTACAAACGCATCGTGGTCAGCGCCGACAACAAAACCCTGCTCGGCGCGGTGCTGGTGGGCGACACCAGCGATTATGGCAACCTGCTGCAGCTGGCGTTGAACGGCATCGAACTGCCGGAGAACCCGGACGGCCTGATCCTGCCGGCCCACGCGGGCAGCAAACCGGCCATCGGCGTGGATTCGCTGCCGGAAAGCGCGCAGATCTGCTCCTGCTTCGACGTCAGCAAAGGTGACATCATCCAGGCAGTCAGCAAAGGCTGCCACACCGTAGCGGCGCTGAAGGCCGAAACCAAGGCCGGCACCGGCTGCGGCGGCTGCATCCCGCTGCTCACCCAAGTGCTGAACGCCGAGCTGAGCAAGCAAGGCATCGAGGTCAACCACCACCTGTGCGAACACTTCGCCTATTCGCGCCAGGAGCTGTTCCACCTGATCCGCGTCGAAGGCATCAAGTCGTTCGAGGCGCTGCTGGCCAAATACGGCAAAGGCTACGGCTGCGAAGTGTGTAAACCCACCGTCGGCTCGTTGCTGGCTTCTTGCTGGAACGAATACATCCTCAAGCCGCAGCATACGCCGCTGCAGGATACCAACGACAACTTCCTCGGCAATATCCAGAAAGACGGCACCTACTCGGTGATCCCACGCTCCGCCGGCGGCGAAATCACCCCGGACGGCCTGCTGGCCATTGGCCAGATCGCCAAGGAGTACAATCTCTACACCAAAATGACCGGCTCGCAGCGCATCGGCATGTTCGGCGCGCAGAAAGACGATCTGCCGGCCATCTGGCGCAAGCTGCTCGCCGCCGGCTTTGAAACCGGCCACGCTTACGCCAAGGCGCTGCGCATGGCGAAAACCTGCGTCGGCAGCACCTGGTGCCGCTACGGCGTCGGCGACAGCGTCGGTTTCGGCGTCACGCTGGAACATCGCTACAAAGGCATCCGCACCCCGCACAAAATGAAGTTCGGCGTCTCGGGCTGCACCCGTGAATGCGCCGAAGCGCAGGGCAAGGACGTCGGCATCATCGCCACCGAGAACGGCTGGAACCTGTACGTCTGCGGCAACGGCGGCATGAAACCGCGCCACGCCGACCTGCTGGCCGCCGACCTCGATCGCGAGACGCTGGTGCGCTATCTCGACCGCTTCATGATGTTCTATATCCGCACCGCCGATAAACTGCAGCGCACCTCGGTGTGGCTGGAAAGCCTGGAAGGCGGTATCGACTACCTGCGCAAGGTGATCATCGACGACAAGCTCGGCATCAACGACCAACTGGAAGCGGAGATCGCCCGCCTGCGCGACGCGGTGATTTGCGAGTGGAAAGAGACCGTCGAGCATCCGGAAACGCAGCTGCGCTTCGCCCACTTCATCAACAGCCCGCTGCGCGATCCGAATGTGCAGGTGGTGGCCGAACGCGACCAGCACCGCCCTGCGCGCCCGGACGAGCGCATTCCCGTCACCCTGATCGATACCGAGGAGAGCCACGCATGAGCCAGTGGATTACCGTTTGTCCCGTCGCCGACATTCTGCCCGGCACCGGCGTGTGCGCCCTGATCGGCGATCGGCAGGTGGCGGTGTTCCGCCCCTATGCCGACGAGCAGGTGTTCGCCATCAGCAATATCGACCCGTTCGCCCAGGCCAGCGTGCTGTCGCGCGGCCTCATCGCCGAGCATCAGGGCGAGCTGTGGGTCGCCAGCCCGCTGAAGAAACAACATTTCCGCCTGTACGACGGCCACTGTCTGGAAGACGACAGCCGTTCCGTCGCCAGCTTCACCAGCCGGGTGGTCGACGGCATCGTACAAGTCGCGGCATAACCTTTCGGGAGGCAACATGTTTACCGACACGATCAATAAATGCGCCGCCAACGCGGCGCGCATCGTCCGACTGGCGAAGGAGAGCCCGCTCGGCTTCTGGATCAGCTCGGCGATGGCCGGCGCCTACGTCGGCCTCGGCATCATCCTGATCTTCACCCTCGGCAACCTGGTCGACCCAAGCGTGCGACCGCTGGTGATGGGCGCCACCTTCGGCATCGCGCTGACGCTGGTGATCATCGCCGGTTCCGAGCTGTTCACCGGCCATACGATGTTCCTGACGCTCGGCGTCAAGGCCGGCACCATCCGCCAAACCCAGATGTGGGCGGTGCTGCCGCAAACCTGGCTCGGCAACCTGCTCGGCTCGGTGCTGGTGGCGCTGATGTATTACTACGGCGGCGGCAGCCTGCTGCCGGTGGATACCAGCCTGGTGCACAGCGCCGCGCTGGCGAAAACCACCGCGCCGGCCGAAGTCCTGTTCTTCAAGGGGGTGCTGTGCAACTGGCTGGTTTGCCTGGCGATTTGGATGGCGATCCGCGTAGAAGGCGCCGCCAAGTTCATCGCCATTTGGTGGTGCCTGCTGGCCTTTATCGCCTCGGGTTACGAACACTCCGTCGCCAACATGACGCTGTTCGCCCTCTCCTGGTTCGGCAACCACAGCGAGGCCTATACCCTCACCGGCATCGGCCACAACCTGCTGTGGGTGACGCTGGGCAATATCCTGTCCGGCTCGGTGCTGATGGGCCTGGGGTATTGGTACGCCACGCCGCGCGCCGAACGCCCGCAGGCGGCGAAAGCCGCCGCACGTCAGACCGCCTGAGTTTTCGGGGGCGCATTTCGCCCCCACACTGATTACCCCGAGGAGTGCCGATGGACTACCTGCCGATTTTCTGCCAACTGCAACATAAAGCCTGCCTGCTGGTGGGCGGCGGCGAGATCGCCGAACGCAAGGCGCGCCTGCTGCTGGACGCCGGCGCAGCGCTGACCGTCAACGCCGTGGACTTCACCCCGCAGTTCCGCCTGTGGGCGGAAGAAGGCCGGTTGACGCTGGCCGAAGGCGAATTCAGCCCGGCCCTGCTGGCGGAAAAATGGCTGGTGATCGCCGCCACCGACCGGCTGGAGGTCAACGCACTGGTGTATCAGTGCGCCAACCGGCAGCGGGTGTTCTGCAACGTGGTGGACGATCCGAAACGCGCCAGCTTTATCATGCCGTCAATCATCGATCGTTCGCCGATCATGGTGGCGGTGTCCTCCGGCGGCAAAGCGCCGGTGCTGGCGCGGCTGCTGCGCGAGAAGCTGGAAGCGATGCTGCCGCAGCACCTCGGCAAGCTGGCCCAGCTGGGCGGCTCGCTGCGGCAGCGGGTAAAACAACGCTTCAGCAGCCTCGGCGCGCGCCGTCGCTTCTGGGAACGGTTATTCGCCCACGATCGGCTGGCGCAGTCGCTGGCCAACGACGACGCCACGCTGGCCGAACGCCAGCTCGAGCAGCTGTTCAGCGAACAGCCGGAAGATCGCGGTGAAGTGGTGCTGGTGGGCGCCGGGCCGGGCGATGCCGGCTTGCTGACGCTGAAAGGGCTACAGCAGATCCAGCAGGCCGACGTGGTGGTTTACGACCGGCTGGTCTCCGAAGAGATCATGACGCTGGTGCGCCGCGACGCCGAACGCATCTTCGTCGGCAAACGCGCCGGCCACCACTGCGTGCCGCAAGAGCAAATCAACCAAATCCTGCTGCAGCAGGCGCAGCAAGGCAAACGCGTGGTGCGCCTGAAGGGGGGAGATCCCTTTATCTTCGGCCGCGGCGGCGAAGAGCTGGAGACGCTGGCGGACGCCAACGTGCCGTTCTCGGTGGTTCCGGGCATCACCGCCGCCTCCGGCTGTTCCGCCTACAGCGGTATCCCGCTTACCCACCGCGACCATGCGCAGAGCGTGCGCCTGGTGACCGGCCACGCCAAGGCCGACGGCGGATTGGACTGGGCGACGCTGGCCGCCGGGCAACAGACGCTGGTGTTCTATATGGGGCTGTCGCAGGCGGCGGAGATCCAACGCCAGCTGATAGCGAATGGATTGGCGGCCACCACGCCGGTGGCGCTGGTAGAAAACGGCACTTCCTGCCACCAGCGGGTGATCGAAGGCGAACTCGGCCAACTGGGCGCCCTGTCACTGCAGGCCGCCAGCCCCAGTCTGATCATCGTCGGCAGCGTGGTCAGCCTGCGCAGCAAACTCAACTGGTTCGCCAGCGAGGTACCGCCTGCCGGCCTGGCGCAAATGGCGTGATACCGACATAAAAAAAGCGGCCCGTGGCCGCTTTTTTTATTTTCGCTGGCGTTACGCCTGCGGCGGTACGAAACCGACGGCCTGATAGACCTTCGCCAGGGTTTCCTGCGCGCGTGCGCGGGCCTTGGCGGCGCCGTCGCGCATCACCTGCTGCAGATAGGCTTCGTCGTTACGGAAGCGGTGATAGCGCTCCTGCAGCTCACCCAGCATGCCGGAGACGGCTTCCGCCACCGCGCCTTTCAGGTGGCCGTACATCTGGCCTTCGAACTCGGCTTCCAGCTGCGCGATGCTCTTGCCGGTCACGCCGGCGAGAATATCCAGCAGGTTGGAGACGCCCGCCTTGTTGACCACGTCGTAACGCACGACAGGCGGCTCTTCCGAGTCGGTCATTGCGCGCTTAATCTTCTTGGTCACCGCTTTCGGATCTTCCAGCAGGCCGATCACGTTGTTGCGGTTATCGTCCGACTTGGACATCTTCTTGGTCGGTTCCTGCAGCGACATCACGCGCGCGCCGGATTTAGGAATAAACGGCTCCGGCACTTTGAACACGTCGCCGTACAGCGCGTTGAAACGCTGCCCTACGTCGCGGCTCAGTTCCAGGTGCTGCTTCTGGTCTTCGCCCACCGGCACCTGGTTGGTTTGATACAGCAGGATATCCGCCGCCATCAGCACCGGATAGCTGAACAGCCCGGCGTTGATGTTCTCCGCGTAGCGCGCGGATTTGTCTTTGAACTGCGTCATGCGGCTCAGTTCGCCGAAATAGGTGTAGCAGTTCAGCACCCAGCTCAGCTGCGTGTGCTCAGGCACGTGCGACTGCACGAAGATGGTGCTTTTTTCCGGATCGATACCGCAGGCCAGGTACAGCGCCAGCGTATCCAGCGTGGCTTTGCGCAGTTTCTCGGCGTCCTGGCGCACGGTGATGGCATGCAGATCGACGATGCAGTAGATGCAGTCGTAGTCGTCCTGCATCTGCACCCACTGACGCAGCGCACCCATGTAGTTGCCGATGGTCAGTTCGCCGGACGGTTGCGCGCCGCTAAATACGATGGGCTTACTCATGTTTAAATTTCCTGATTCTCTAAAGATGACAGCCCAAGAGCGGGCAACAAATCGGCGAAGCGCTCCAACACCCGATCGGGGTGGCTCAGGGCTATCGATTCGCCGTAGTTATAACCGTAGGTAAAGCCGACGCTTGGGCAACCGGCGCCCTGCGCGGCTTGAATATCGTTGCGTGAATCGCCGACGAACAGCAGTTCATGCGCGCGCAGCCCAAGCTTGCCGAGCACCAGATACAACGGCGCCGGGTGCGGTTTCTTTTCCGTCACGTCGTCGCCGCCGATCACCAGCGAGAAATAGTCGCCAATCCCCAACGATGCCAGCAGCGGCGCCACGAACGGCGTCGGCTTGTTGGTCACCAGCGCCATCGGGTAGCCGTGCGCGGCCAGTCGGGCCAGCGTCTCTTGCACCTGCGGGAACAGGCGGCTACCGCTGTCGACGGTCTGCGCATAGAAATGGTCGAAGCGTTCACGCAGCCGGCCGCACTGTTCCGGCGTGCCTTCCGCTTCCGCCCAGCGCAGCGCGCGCTGCACCAGCACGTCGGCGCCGTTGCCGATCCAGGTGCCAACCCGCTCCTCACCCGCTTGCGGCAGGCCCGCTTCTTCCAGCGCCATATCGATGGCGGCCGCCAGGCCCGGCGCGCTGTCGACCAGCGTGCCGTCCAGATCGAAGGCCAATGCGCGGATCGCGCCGAAATCAGCCATGGGAAACCTTCGCCAACTCGCTGCGCATCTCGTCGATCACCTTGCGGTAGTCCGGCTGGCCAAAGATGGCGGAACCGGCGACGAACATATCGGCGCCCGCAGCGGCGATTTCGGCGATGTTATCCACCTTCACCCCGCCGTCGACTTCCAGGCGGATGTCGCGACCGCTGTCGTCGATCAGCTTGCGCACCTGGCGCAGCTTGTCCAGGGTGCCGTGGATGAACGACTGGCCGCCGAAGCCCGGGTTAACCGACATCAGCAGGATCACGTCGATTTTATCCATCACGTAGTCGAGATAGCTCAGCGGCGTGGCCGGGTTGAACACCAGGCCGGCTTTACAGCCGTGCTCTTTGATCAGCTGAATGGTGCGATCGACATGCTCGGAAGCTTCGGGGTGGAAAGAGATATAAGACGCGCCGGCCTTGGCGAAATCAGGCACGATGCGGTCCACCGGCTTGACCATCAGATGCACGTCAATCGGCGCGGTAATGCCGTAGTTGCGCAGCGCTTCGCACACCATCGGACCGATGGTCAGATTGGGCACGTAGTGGTTGTCCATCACGTCGAAGTGCACCACGTCGCCGCCTGCGGCCAGCACGTTGGCGGTATCTTCACCTAACCGGGCAAAATCTGCCGACAGAATGGACGGGGCAATCAAAAACTTTTTCATCCGCTTCTCCAAACGTAGGGTCGAGTTGTTATGCGCCGGGGTGCCCCGGCTTAGCGATACAGCGCCAAAAGCTCGTTCACTTTGCTGCGGCCGAGAATATTGCGGCTGATCGTGCGGCGCGCTTTCACCACATACAGCGCAGCATTCTGGTACCAGTCGCGCGTCAGCTCGGTATCGTGATTGGAGATCAATACCGGTACCCGGCTCTCTACCGAGAGCTGATGCGCCAATTGCGCCAGGCTCTGCTGATCGGCGATGCTGAAGCTGTTGGTGTGGTAAGCGGTGAAATTCGCCGTCGCCGACAGCGGCGCATAAGGCGGATCGCAATACACCACGGCGCCGGCCACGGCCTTCGCCATGGTATCGCGGTAATGCTCGCAGACAAAAGTGGCATTGCGCGATTTTTCAGCAAACCAGTAGAGCTCTTCTTCCGGGAAGTACGGTTTCTTGTAGCGGCCGAACGGTACGTTGAACTCGCCGCGCAGGTTATAGCGGCACAGGCCGTTATAACAGTGGCGGTTCAGGTACAGGAACAGCAGCGCCCGGCGGTAAGGCTCGGTGCTAGTATTGAACTCTTCTCGCAGCAGGTAAAACTGATCCGAGTTATTGAATTCATCGGCGAAAAGCGTGCGGGCATCGCGCACGAAGTCATCCGTGCGCAGCTTAACGATGTTATACAGGTTGATAAGATCGCTATTGATGTCGGCGAGAATGTAGGCGTCGTAATCCGTATTCAGGAAGACGGATCCCGCACCCACGAAGGGCTCGATTAAGCAGTCTCCCGCCGGCAGATGGCGACGAATCTCGTCTACCAGCGGGTATTTTCCACCAGCCCATTTTAAAAAAGCGCGGTTTTTCTTCATGCCGTCAATTAGCTACTTATACAATTCAGAGCGGCGGATTGTACTCTGTTTCAGACAGCACATCAGCGCACAAATTTAAATGATTTATTTTTTAAGATCTTGCTGTACCTGATGTACAGGTCGGACCCATGGTTTTTTCGCCTGTACATCCGCCGGCAACGAAGCAATAGCGCGCTTCGCTTCCGCGGAAGACGCGTAGTTGCCGCTTACCAGCACATACCACGGCTTGCCGTCACGCTTGGTGGCGTACACCAGGTAGTTCTGCAGCTTCTGCTGTTTGGCGTAGGCGTTCAGCGTATCGGAACGCGAAGCGCTGCTCAGCTGCAGCGTGTAATGGCTGCCCGGTGCAGACTGCAGCGAACTGCCGCTGCTGCTGACCGCTCCCGCTTTCGCGGTGGAAGACGGCTTGGCCGGCGGCGTATACACCGTAGTCGGTGATTTATGCTGCGTCGCGGTCGGTTTGGTGGCGGCGGTTTTCGCCGGCGTTTTATGCTGTTGCGGCGTGGTGCCTTGCACAGGGCGCGTCGCCTCGCGCGCCGCAGCGCCGCTCATCACCGTTGCCGGTGCAGTCGGCAACGTCGACGCTGCGCCGGTCATGCCCTGGGTTGCGGCATCCACCTGCCCCTGCTGCTGCGACAGCGCATCCGCCATGTTGCCCGGCAGATCGACGCGCTGCTGCGCACCGCCCTGCTGAGGCTGAGTTTGCGCTTCGGTCGGCGTGCCGGAGATCGGCGGAACGCTGACGTTCTGCGGTTGCTGCGGCTGAGTCGCGCTCACACCGTTGTTATCGTGGGTATCCGTCGTGCCGCCCGGCACGCCGTTGTTGGCGGTGGTCAGCGACGAAGAGCCGGACAGGTTGATGTCGCGAGCCGCGCCGTTTTGCGCGCCGCTATCCTGAGCCGCCTCATGCTTGGTCGGCGCCTTCAAGGCGGAACCGATGCCGATAATCAGCAGCAACAGCACCAAAATGCCGATGCCAATCATCAAATGCTGGCGCGAAACGGCGAAGCGCGGCGCGGCGGCCGGCTTGCGCGAACGCGTAGGACGACGATCGCTGCTATCAGGTCTGAGATCGTCTTCCGGTTTAAACTCGTCCATCTGAAACCCTCCAACTAGAGGCAAAAGCCCACCACCGTAGACCTACCGTGGCACGGGCAGATTAACCCGATGATGGCAAAGCGACACCCGTCGTGCTCTGCTCACTGTATTAATATAGATGCAAATGGCGGCTAAGCCACTGTTACTTGGTCCGATTTAATTACGCTGCTGCTCAGGCAGGCAGGCGGCGATCGACGCCAACACCAGTTCATGCCCTACGCCGCCGCGCACTTCGGCCGCACCGATCGCGGTCGGCAGCACCAGACGCAGTTCACCCGCCAGCACTTTCTTGTCGCGCAGCATGTGCGGCAAATAGGATTCCGGCGTCATTTCCTGCGGCCCGCAGACCGGCAAGCCGGCGCGCAGCAGCAGCGTTTTGATGCGTTCGATGTCTTCAACGGAGAACTGGCCGAGACGGTGCGCGGTTTCCGCCGCCATCACCATGCCCGCAGCCACCGCTTCGCCGTGCAGCCATACGCCGTAGCCCATTTCGGCTTCGATGGCGTGGCCGTAAGTATGGCCCAGATTCAGCAAGGCGCGCAGGCCGCTTTCGCGTTCGTCGGCGGCCACGACCTCGGCCTTCAGCTCGCAGCAGCGGCGGATACAGTAGGCCAACGCCTGCATATCCAACGCCATCAGCGCATCGATGTTGTTTTCCAGCCAGACGAAGAACTCGCGATCGAGGATGATCCCGTATTTGATGACTTCAGCCAGACCGGAAGAGAGTTCACGCGTCGGCAACGTTTTCAGGCAATCCAGATCAACCACCACCGAAGCGGGTTGATAGAAAGCGCCGATCATGTTTTTGCCGAGCGGGTGGTTGACGGCGGTCTTGCCGCCCACGGAAGAATCCACCTGCGACAACAGCGTGGTGGGAACCTGAATGAAGCGCACGCCGCGTTGATAGCACGCGGCGGCAAAGCCGGTCAGATCGCCGACAACGCCGCCACCGAGCGCGATCAGCGTCGTGTCGCGCCCGTGCGGTTTTTCCAGCAGCGCCGAAAACACCTGCTCCAACACCGCCAGAGATTTGTACTGCTCACCATCGGGAAGGATCACCTGATCCACCACGACGCCGCCCCGCTCCAGCACCTGCCGGACGCGCTCCAGATAGAGCGGCGCCAGGGTCTGGTTGGTGACCAACATCGCTTGCTCACCCGCCTTCAACGGCATAAAAGAAGCCGGATCGTTAAACAATCCGGCGGCGATGGTAATCGGGTAGCTGCGCTCCCCAAGCGTTACAGTAATTCTCTCCATGTCGCGCTCAGTTCTCTGTATGGTGCGGCGGTGGTTGATCCCCGCAGCGGCGGGGAACACAAATCAGTTTTCCGCATTGGCCGACGGCGAACGCGAAAATCGGCAATCAGTTGCTTTCCAGCATGTTGATGATCTGGTTAGCAACCACTTTAGCGCTCTGATCGTCGGTGCGGATGGTGACATCGGCAATCTCTTCATACAACGGATTGCGCTCTTTCGCCAAGGCTTCCAGCACTTCACGCGGCGGAGAATCGACCTGCAGCAGCGGGCGTTTTTTATCACGCTGGGTACGAGCCAGCTGCTTCTCGATCGTGGTTTCCAGATAGACCACCACGCCGCGCGCGGACAGACGGTTGCGCGTTTCGCGCGACTTCACCGAACCGCCGCCGGTCGCCAACACAATCCCTTGTTTTTCCGTCAGTTCATTAATGACTTTTTCTTCACGATCGCGGAAACCTTCTTCCCCTTCCACGTCGAATACCCAGCCCACGTCAGCTCCGGTACGTCGCTCAATTTCTTGATCGGAGTCGAAGAACTCCATATTGAGTTGCTGAGCTAACTGACGGCCAATAGTGCTTTTGCCGGCACCCATAGGCCCAACCAGAAAGATATTGCGTTTCTCTGCCATGTTTTTCGGTATTACTAAGACAATTCGTTAATGTTAACCCGCCCCGCCAATCAAATCAGCGGCGGGACCTAAACTGAAACCTCATGAGCGATAGTGCGAGATCAGACGAAAAATTATCTCAACACTCTTGGTAGTTTGGCAACCGAATAAATCGCAATCCACGCCGCGGGAGGGAAACCATATGTTTTTAACGGCGTCTTGACGCTAACAAAAAACCTCGGTGCTCAATTCGGTAACCCTTGTAAGCTAAATCGGCCGCAGCGTCAAACGCAGATCCCCCCAAGGAGATAAAAAAGTGTATCTGCTCATCAACTTTAGGAGATTTGCCGTCCGGCTGACAGGTAGCCGCTTATCCCTTAATCAGGGTCGGCGTAATGAAGATCACCAGCTCGCGTTTTTTCTGTTGTGCGCCGCTTTGTCGGAACAAGCCTCCCAATAACGGCGCATCCGCCAATCCCGGCACCTTGTCCGCCGTCTTGCCGCTATGCCGTTGAAAAATACCGCCGAGCACCAGGGTTTCACCGTTTTTCACCGTGATCTGCGTTTTAATCTCCTGTTTATCGATGGTCAGCGCTTCCCCCGCGCCCCGGCTGATGGCGCGCCCCGGCATATTTTGGCTGATGTGCAACGTCAGCGTGATGCGCCCGTCCGGCAACACTTTCGGCGTCACCTCCATGCCCAGCACCGCCTCTTTGAACTCGATGGCGGTCGCACCGCTGGCGCCGCTTGACACTTCGTAAGGGATCTCGGTTCCCTGCTTGATGCTGGCGGTTTGCAGGTGCGCCGTCAGCAGGCGCGGGCTGGCGATGATCTCCACCTGATTCTCCTGTTCCAGCGCCGTCAGCTCGAGGCTCAGCAAACGCCCGCTGATGCGCGCCAGATGGAAACCGGCGTTCACCGCGCTGCGCTCCAGCGGCAGGTTGACGCCGAGATTGCCCGGCCGCAGCGGCTTCGCCGGCCTGTCGTCAGGCGCCAATCCCCAACGCACGCCGAGTTCGCGCAAGCTTTCGCTGTTGATGGTCACGATATGCGCCGCCAGCTGGACCTGTGCCAGCGGCGCGTCCATTTCCGTTACCCGCTTTTTCAACTGCGCCAGGATCGGCGCGGTGTCGCGCAGCAGCAGCGTATTGGTGCGCTTATCCGCCAGCACGCTGCCCCGCTCGCTGAGCAAGGCGCCGCGTTGGGCATTGAGGCTTTCGGCAATCTCCGCCGCATCGCCGTTCTGTAACGTCAGGCTCAGGCTGTGCAGCGGTTGCCGCTGCGCCAGCGCCTCTCGCTGCTGCCTTTTTTCCTGCGCGTCCGGCTCCGGCGCAATCAGCATCACGTTACCCTCACGCGTCATCGCCAATTTGCCCATGCGCAGGGTCAGCGCCAGCGCCTGAGGCCAGGGCACATTCTCCAGCCGCAGCGTCAGGTTGCCGCTCACGCCGGGCGCGGCGATCAGGTTCATCTGCCGATAATCCGCCAGCGCCTGCAGGATGACCGTGACCGGCGCATCCTGAAACTCCAGCGAAATAACCTGTTTATCCTGCGCCTGTGCGGCGCCGAGCGTCAGACACCACAGCGCCACGCCCAATCCAGCGCGTCCTTTCATGGTTTCCCATCCTTGTTGTCCATTATCAGCGGGATGTCGCCCTGGCTCGCCGGGCAATCCGGTTCGGCCGCCAGCGCCGTTAACGTCAGGCTGCGCGCCTGCACCTGCGTCACCTGCCAACGCTCGGCCAGCACCCGCTGCTGCGGCCGCAGGCGCAGCCACTGCCCCGCCGGCGTCACCACCCAGCCATAGCGCAGCGTCGGTTGCCCGATGACGCCTTTCAGTCGCCAGCCCGCCGGCGATGCCGCCGTTTGGGCACAAGCAGGCAGCGGAGGCGGCGCAAACGGGTCGCGCGGCTCAGCACATAGGGCCCACGGCCATAGCAGCCACCACCACCCACGGCCGGGTCTTTTACTCATCTGCCTGCTCCTCGGTGGCATCCTGCAAAACCAACCGCGCCGTCATGCCAAGGGGCGGCGTCTCCACGCTCAGCTGCTCGAGGCGCAAATCGGCGGGCAGCGCCTCCAGCAGCGCCAACAAACCGGCGTAGTCAATGCGCAAACTCAGCGTTTGCCGCAGCGGTTTTTCCTGCCGCTGCCAGCGCAGCAAAGCGCCCCCCGCCCGTTGCAGCACGCTCGCCAAATCGCCGGTGGTGGTCGGCGCAAGCACCGCCGCCGGGATAATGGTTTGCGGCGTCTCTTCCAACTGGCTCTGCACCATAGCGATCTGTTGCAGCAGGCGCTGTTGCCGCTCCGCCGCATTTTCCCGCTGACGCCATTCGTCTTGCAGCAGCCAACCGCCGCCCAACAGCGCCAGCGTGCCGATGCCCAACCCTTGCGACAGCAGCAATAGCCAGCCCGGTAAGCTCAGCCAGAGGCGCAGCCCGGAGGACAAACGGCTATCCATCACGCCCCCACTGCGCCGCCAGATGAAAGGAGTACAGGCCGTCTTCGCGTTGCGCCATCTCCGCCAAATGCAGCCGTGGCAACGCAGGTATCCCCGCCAGCCGCCGTTCGAACTGCGTGATGGCCGCAGGAGAGCGGCTCAATCCACGCAGCCGCAGGCCGTTCGCCGCATTGCAGTCCAACGCCGTGAGCCACAGCGGCGGAGGAATGCTGGAGGACAATTGCTGCAGCAGCTGCAAATAACGCCGGTTATGTTGGGCGTTATTTGCCTGCCGTTCGGCGCGGGCACTGTGCATCGCTTGCTGCGCCCGCTCTTGCTGCTGCTGGCGGGCGAGCGACGTCAATGCCGCCAGCTCCTCACCCAGCATCGCCTGCCGCGCCTGCCGCTGCGTCTGTTGGTGACGCAGTTGGCCGGCGGCCAGGAACAGTGCCAGCAGCAGCGCCGTTACCTGCAACAGCAGCACGCCCAGCCAGAAATAGGCGCGTCGCCGATCGCGGCGCTGGCGCCAGGGCAGAAAGTTAACCTGATACATCAACGATCCTCCTCGCGCAGCGCCAGACCACCGGCCAACGCGAACGCCGAGGGATGCACGGGCAACGGCGGACGCAGCTGCGTAAAGGCGCTGAGCGGCGACCAGGCCAGGCAGCCGGCGGGCAGGGCTCCCGCCAGCACGCTGCCGGCATAGACAGGCCGATCGTCGCCCGCCGGCGTCTGGGCTTGCAGCGCCCGCAGCGCCTGGGCGCCATCGTCGCCCGGCGCCAGACCAAAGGCGAAGGCGCCATCGGCCGGCGCCACCCACAGCCATTCTCGTTCGAGGCGATGCATCAGCCCCGCGGCGGGCGGCACGCCTGCCGCCGTCGCCATCATCCGCAGCGCGCAGGGGGTGATATCGACCGCCTGCGGATGCAGGCCAGCCTGACGCAGACAAAGCAGCCACTGCTGCAGTTCCTGCCGCCGCGCGGCGGTCAACAGCAGCGCCGCCTCATCCCCCGGTGCGGCGCGATAGTCGAGCGCCAGCGTCTGGCCGTCGAGCGGAAACTGCTTCAAACCGTGGCCGCCGATATAGTCGCTGCGTTCCGGCTCGCGCAGCCGCGCATCAGGCCGTGCCATACGCTGCTGCAACACGCGCTGCGCCGGCAGGGCAATGCGTAAGGAAATATGTCGCGGCAGCTGGACGCGCCATTGCCGCAGCGCCCGGATCAGGAATTCGGAAGGTTCCAGGCAGCCGTCGCGTAAAACTGCCTGCGGCAGCGCCTGCTGCCACCAGTGGCGCAACTGCCAGCCGTTGCGGCGGCGTTGGGCCGCCACCGCCCGCACGCAGTCGATTTGTATATCCAGCCCCACCTGCCATGCTTGAGGGAACATGTTTCGCAAGCCTCCATAACATCAGATGATAAAAGAACATATCCATGTCGCAGGCTTGCCTTTATACTACCGCGCGGTTGTTTATAAACTGCCCAAATGACTTAGAAATGGGAAATCTCAGGTGAAGTTCGTAAAGTATTTACTAATCCTTGCAGTATGTTGCATCGTGCTGGGAGCAGCCTCGATTTTCGGCTTGTACAAATATGTCGAGCCACAGCTGCCCGACGTCGCAACGCTGAAAGATGTGCGGCTGCAAATACCGATGCAGGTTTACAGCGCCGATGGCGAACTGATCGCCCAATACGGCGAGAAGCGCCGCATTCCGCTGAAGCTGGATCAAATTCCACCGGTGATGGTGCACGCATTCATCGCCACCGAAGACAGCCGCTTCTACGATCACCACGGCGTCGATCCGGTCGGCATCTTCCGCGCCGCCTCCATCGCGCTGGTCTCCGGCCACGCTTCGCAGGGGGCCAGTACCATTACCCAACAGCTGGCGCGTAACTTCTTCTTAAGCCCGGAACGCACCCTGATGCGTAAAATCAAGGAAGCCTTCCTGGCGGTGCGCATCGAGCAGATGCTCACCAAGGATGAAATCCTTGAGCTATATCTGAACAAGATCTATCTGGGTTACCGCGCCTACGGCGTGGGCGCCGCCGCGCAGGTCTATTTCGGCAAAGACGTCAGCCAGCTGACCCTGAGCGAAATGGCGACCATCGCCGGCCTGCCGAAAGCGCCGTCCACCTTCAACCCGCTCTATTCGCACGATCGCGCCGTTGCCCGTCGCAACGTGGTGCTGTCGCGCATGCTGGACGAACACTACATCACGCAGGCGCAGTACGATCAGGCGCGCGCCGAAGATCTGGTCGCCAACTACCATGCGCCGGAAATCAGCTTCTCCGCGCCGTATCTCTCCGAGATGGTGCGTCAGGAGATGATCAAGCGCTACGGTGAAAATGCCTATACCGACGGTTACAAGGTTTACACCACCGTCACCAAGCGGCTGCAGCTGGCGGCGCAGGAGTCGGTACGCAACAACGTGCTGGCCTATGACATGCGCCACGGCTACCGCGGCCCGTCCAACGTGTTGTGGAAAGTCGGCGAAGCGGCCTGGGATCGCAAACAGATTGTTGATTCGCTGAAAAACCTGCCGAACTACGGCCCGCTGGCGCCGGCGGTGATCACCGCCGCCAACCCGCAGGAAGCGACGGCGATGCTGGCCGACGGCAGCAGCATTGCCCTGCCGATGGCGACCATGCGCTGGGCGCGCCCATACCGTTCAGACACGCAGCAAGGCCCAACGCCGAAACGCGTCACCGACGTGGTGCAGGCCGGCCAGCAGGTGTGGGTGCGTAAAGTGAACGAGGCCTGGTGGCTGTCGCAGGTGCCGGACGTCAACTCGGCGCTGGTCTCAATCAACCCGAACGACGGCGCGGTGAAAGCGCTGGTTGGCGGCTTCGATTTCAACCAGAGCAAGTTCAACCGCGTCACGCAGGCTCTGCGCCAGGTAGGGTCGAACATCAAACCGTTCCTGTACACTGCCGCGATGGATAAAGGCCTGACGCTGGCCACCATTCTGAACGACTTGCCGATTACCCGTTGGGATGCCGGCGCCGGCACCGACTGGCGGCCGAAGAACTCGCCGCCGACCTACGACGGCCCGATTCGCCTGCGGCAGGGGCTGGGGCAATCGAAGAACGTGGTGATGGTGCGCGCGATGCGTGCGATGGGCGTCGACTACGCGGCGGAATATCTGCAGCGCTTCGGCTTCCCGGCGCAGAACATCGTGCATACCGAATCGCTGGCGCTGGGCTCCGCCTCCTTCACCCCGATGCAGCTGGTACGCGGCTACGCGGTGCTGGCGAACGGCGGTTACCTGGTTGACCCGTACTTCATCACCAAAATTGAAGACGACAACGGCAATACGGTGTTCGAAGCCAAACCGAAAGTGGTGTGCAGCAGCTGCAACCTGCCGGTGATCTACGGCGACACCCACCGTTCGGCGGTGCTGTCCGACGACAACATCGAAAACGTCGCCACCTCGCAGGAAGGCAGCAACAGCACGGTGCCGATGCCGCAGCTGGAGCAGGTTACCCCGGCTCAGGTGCAGCAGGACGGCGACCAACAGTATGCGCCGCACGTGATCAGCACGCCGCTGGCCTTCCTCATCCACGACGCGCTGAACAGCAACATCTTCGGTGAACCGGGTTGGATGGGCACGGCCTGGCGCGCCGGGCGCGATCTGAAGCGTCATGACATCGGCGGCAAAACCGGTACCACCAACAGTTCCAAAGACGCCTGGTTCTCCGGCTATGGTCCGGATACCGTGACGTCGGTGTGGATCGGTTTCGACGATCACCGCCGCGACCTGGGCCGTTCGACGGTATCCGGCGCCATCCCGGATCAGATTTCCGGCGGTGAAGGCGGAGCCAAGAGCGCCCAGCCGGCGTGGGACGACTTCATGAAGACCGCGCTGGAAGGCATCCCGGAGCAGAAAGTCACGCCGCCGCCGGGCATCATCAGCGTCACCATCGACAAGAGCAGCGGCAAGCTCTCTGGCGGTGGCGGCGGCAGCCGTTCCGAGTACTTCATCGAAGGAACTCAGCCGACGGACTACCCATCGCGCGATACCGGCACCACGTTGACCGATCCGGGCGGTGAAAGCCACGAGCTGTTCTGATCGAAAAGGGCCAGAGAAATCTGGCCCTTTTTTTGTTTGGCGCGAAGCGTATCAGCGCGAAGCGCGCAAAAATGCCTCTGAGAGGAACAGCGCGCTGACGTTGCGCGCCTCACGAAAATCCGGTTCCGCCAGCAGCGCCATCATGTCGGCGATCGGCCAACGCACCTGCGGCAGGGGCTCCGGCTCATCCCCTTCCAGGCTCTGCGGATAGAGATCGTGCGCCAGCACGATATTCATTTTGCTGGAAAAGTAAGAGGGCGCCATCGTCAGCTTGCTGAGAAAATCAAAGCGCTTCGCGCCGTATCCCACCTCTTCCATCAGCTCGCGGTTGGCGGCCTCCAGCACCCCCTCACCGGGATCGATCAGCCCTTTCGGGAACCCCAGCTCATAGGATTCGGTGCCTACCGCATATTCGCGGATCAGCAGCAGGTCATCGCCAATCACCGGCACGATCATCACCGCTTCGCGATCCGAAGGCCGCATGCGCTCATACACCCGCCGCACACCGTTGCTGAATTCCAAATCGACCGACTCGACGTTGAACAAACGCGAACGCGCGACGGTTTCCACTTTCAGAATTTTAGGTTTTTGCAGGTGTTTATCCATGATTGCCTCAAAGAGGTTACCCAGGCGCGGACGGGGCAACCGAAATAATGATTGGCGTAACGCACGGCTCGTTGGCGCTCAAACGCTGACCAAATTCGATCCTGATCACATTGTGCGTTAAGGGTAAGCTCCGCCGCAACGAGCATGAGCAGTAATTTACTTTCTTTTAACAAGCGTAGCCAGCGGCGGGCGATTTTCCGTACTGATTCAGCAAACAGCACGCATGAAAATAGGATAATACCGATATCGACGGCAGAGGCCGGTTGCTAGTATCACGCAGGCAAGAATCAGTGATAAAATGGCCTTGCGTCATGAAGGAATGAGATCCAGAGCGAGAATCTGTTTGTTCCCTCATTATTAGTTCTGGGTGCCTCCTGGCGGTTTACTCCGTATAATATTCACCTTTTCATCAGGTTGGCGAAATTCACGGGTGTGAAATGGGGATTGCATGAGCACAATAGTGTTGATATTGGCCTTAGTGCTTGTCTGCCTGATTGCCGCCGGCCTGTACCTGTGGTTCAAGGCGCGCAACCCGTCGGCGCTGGCGCACGCGCTGCCGTTTATCAAACCTGCCCACCGCAAGCTGACCGACGAAGAGCGTGCTGCGGTCGAGTTCTATCTCAATCAGCAAAACAAGCTGAGCAACAAGCTGTTGCCCGGCGGCGGCGCTACCTTGCCCGCAGCCAAACTGGCGCTCACCCCGCAAAGCGATAACGTTTATCCCGTCACGCACGCCATCACCCGCTATGGGCTGGCCAGCGACGATCCCAATAAATGGCGCTATTACCTCGATGCCGAAGAGGTGCACCTGCCGCCGTTTTGGGAACCCTATATCACCGCCGACAACCATGTGGAAGTGATCCGTACCCAGACGCTGCCGCTGGTGATTTCGCTCAACGGGCACTCGCTGAAAGATCATATTCACGACCGGCCGCAACCGCCGGTGGTGAACGCCGCGCCGACCAAAAACGCCTCTATCCGCAAGGAAGAGAGCGAGCATGTCGAGCTGGTCAATATTCGCAAGGAAACGCCGGAAGAGCATGCGCTGAACCGGCCGAACGGCATCCGTGAAGCCGTCATCATCTCCGCCGCGCTGCTGCTGCTGTTCTTCAGCCTGATAAGCCCGGTGCTGGTGATCCCCTGGATGATTTTCGTGGCGGTGCTGATGATCGCCTGGGGATGCTGGAACCTGTTCCGCCGTCCGGCGTCACGCGAGCTGAAAGAGATCCACTGTCTGCGCGGTACGCCGAAGCGCTGGGGCCTGTTCGGCGAATCCGGCCAGGGGCAGATCAGCAACATTTCACTCGGCATCATCGATCTTATCTACCCGCCGCATTGGCAGCCTTACCTGACGCAGGACCTGGGCAAGACCACCGATGTGGACGTCTACCTCAATCGGCAGGTGGTGCGCCAGGGGCGCTTCCTCTCGCTGCATGACGAAGTGAAAAACTTCCCGCTGCAGCAGTGGGGCCGCAACGCGGTGCTGGTCGCCAGCTCGGCGCTGGTGCTGCTGTTGCTGCTGATCTATATCCCGCTCAACCTGCCGCTGACCCTCAGCATGGCCTGGCTGCAGGGTGCGCAAAAAGTGGAAGTGACCAGCGTTCAGGCGCTGGAAGCCACGCCGTTGCGCATCGGCGACACGCTGAAAGTGCGCGGCAGCGGCATGTGCTATGTGCCCCCGCCGGCCAATGGGGGCAGCGCCGTCAATTTTGCGCCGTTCGACTGTTCCGGCATCTACTGGAACAACGCCGCCCCACTGCCACAGCCGGAATCGGAAGTCATAGACAAAGCGACGGCCCTGCTGGCTACGGTCAACAGCCAGCTGCATCCGAGCGGCGCCGATCAGAAGGTCAACCCGCAGTTGGCCAGCGCCATCGAGAAATCCGGCATGATCCTGTTGGACGACTTCTCTGATATCGTTTTGAAAACACAGGATTTGTGCCAGGCAGAAAGCGACTGCGTGCGGTTGAAGAACGCCCTGGTCAACCTGGGCAACGCCAAAAACTGGAGCGGCCTGGTGAAACGCGCCAGGTCCGGCGCGCTGCAAGGCGTCAACGTCCTGCTGCGCCCGGTGAGCGCCGAGTCGCTGGAAAGCCTGACCAAAGTGGCCACATCGTCGTTCATCTTCAATGAAACGCGTTTGGCCGCCGCAGCGCTCAACAGCCCGCCGCCGGGCGGTTTCCTGATCAGCAGCGACGAAGGCCGCCAGCTGGTCAGCCATCCGCAGCCGTCGGCGCCGCAGAGCGAATACAACGCCCTCGACCAGTGGAATGAGTTGCAGCGCCTTTCCACTCTGCTGCTGCACACCCCCTTCCAGGCACAGGGCGTGATCACCAGCCTCAGCGTCGACGCCAACGGCACCCGTCATGTGGCGCTGCACAGCGAACCGGACATGATCACCCTGTGGCGCTACCTCGGTACCAGTCTGCTGTTGCTGGCGGTCGTCATCAGCCTGGGCTATAACGCCTGGCGGCTGGTGCAGCGTCGGCGCATCAATCAGCACCGCGTCGCCGATATCCAGCGTTACTACGACAGCTGCTTCAATCCGCAGCTCAATCCGATGTCGATGCGGCCGATGGCCTGAACCTGACGCCGGGGCCTCCGCCCTGTCATCTGCTTATGCTACGCTAACGCTATTATTCTCATCTGCGGACCGCCCGTCGGTCCGCCCGTGGAGTTTTTATGGTTCCCGAGTTTGATTGGCCGCAGATCGATACCGTGCTGCTGGATATGGACGGCACCTTGCTGGATCTGGAGTTCGACAGCCACTTTTGGCTCAGCCTGGTGCCGCAGGCGCTGAGCGAAAGGCGCGCCATTCCTTTCGACGAAGCCCGTCATATCATTGAGCGGGAGTATCAGGCGGTGCAGCACACCATGAACTGGTATTGCTTCGATTACTGGAGCGAGCGGTTGGATCTGGATATCTACCGCATGACCAGCGAAGTCGGCAGCCGCGCCCGGCTGCGCGAAGACACCGAGCCGTTTTTACGGGCGCTGCGCGACGCCGGTCTGCAAACCATTTTGCTGACCAACGCCCATCCGCACAGCCTGGCGGTGAAAATCGAGCATACCGGCCTCGATCGGCACCTTGATTTATTGTTTTCCACCCACACATTTGGTTATCCGAAAGAAGATCAGCGTCTGTGGCAGGCGGTGCAACAGCACACCGGATTCAATCCGCAGCGCACGCTGTTCGTCGACGACGGCGAGCCGATCCTCGACGCGGCGCGCACTTTCGGCATTCGTTACTGCCTGGGCGTGCAAAACCCGGACTCCAGTACGGCGGAGAAAAGCTTCCAGCGCCATCCGTCGATGCGTGACTACCGCCTGCTGATACCGGCGCTGGCCAAGGGGGAAGCATGAAGGAAAAAGCGACGCGCGACGACGCGGTACGGCTGGATAAGTGGCTCTGGGCCGCTCGCTTCTATAAGACCCGTGCGCTGGCACGCGAAATGATCGACGGCGGCAAGGTGCATTACAACGGCCAGCGCGGCAAGCCGAGCAAGATTGTCGAACTCAACGCCGAGCTCAAGCTGCGGCAAGGCAACGAAGAACGTACGGTGATCGTGCTGGCGCTGACCAGCCAACGCCGCGGCGCCGGCGAGGCGCAGCAAATGTATCAGGAAACCGAAGCCAGCATCGCCAACCGCGAAAAGATGGCGCTGGCGCGCAAGATGAACGCGTTGACCATGCCGCATCCGGACCGTCGTCCGGACAAAAAGGAGCGGCGAGACCTGATGAAATTTAAATTTGGTGAGCCGGAATAACCCCTCACCGCAATGAGAGAAGATTATGTCCAACCATGACCAATTGCACCGTTACCTGTTTGAAAACTACGCGGTGCGCGGCGAGCTGGTTACCGTCAGCGAAACCTATCAGCAGATCCTGAACAACCACGACTACCCGGCGCCGGTACAGAAGCTGCTGGGCGAACTGCTGGTCGCCACCAGTCTGCTGACCGCGACCCTGAAGTTCGACGGCGACATCACCGTGCAGCTGCAAGGCGACGGCCCGCTGAAGCTGGCGGTGATCAACGGCAACAACCGTCAGGAGATGCGCGGCGTTGCGCGCACCCAGGCGCCTATCGCCGACGACAGCACCTTGCATCAGATGATCGGCAACGGCGTCATGGTCATCACCATTTCGCCGACGGAAGGCGAGCGCTATCAGGGCGTAGTCGGTCTGGAAGGTGAAACCCTGGCCGAATGCCTGGAAGCCTACTTCCGCCAGTCCGAGCAGCTGCCAACCCGCCTGTTCATCCGCACCGGCGAAGCGGAAGGCAACGCCGCGGCGGCCGGTATGCTGCTGCAGGTGCTGCCGGCGCAGGACGGCAACCTCGATGATTTCGATCATCTGGTGCAACTGACCAACACGGTAAAAAGCGAAGAGCTGTTCGGCCTGCCGGCCAACGAAGTGTTGTACCGCCTGTATCACCAGGAAGAGGTCACCCTGTACGAACCGCAGGACGTGCAGTTCCGTTGCACCTGTTCGCGCCAGCGTTGCGCCGACGCGCTGCTGACCCTGCCGACCGACGAAGTGGCGGACATGCTGGAGCAGGACGGCAATATCGACATGCACTGCGACTACTGTGGCAGCCACTATGTCTTTGACCCGGTTGATGTTGCCGCTTTGTATGCGGGTAACACCGGCGAAAGCGACCAGTTGCACTAAGTCACACCTCCTCGGCGGGCGCGCTCGGCGCCCGCCAACGCCCGCCGTTTGCACGTTTGCTTTTTTCCGTGTGCTATCTCTCAGATCGTAACGAAATACCGCCTAAAACGTTAAATATTTGATACCCATCGCGGTTACGCACCGTTAGATCCCTACAATTGCCGCCAGAAATTCTGTGACCAAGGAGTAGTAACATGCGCGTTAAAGGTATAACCCCTCAGGATCTGGCCGCTTACGGCATTCACGACGTTAGCGAAATCGTTCACAACCCGAGCTATGAACTGCTGTTTAAGGAAGAAACAGACCCATCTCTGGAAGGTTTTGAGCGTGGGGTAGTCACCAAGC
Organism: Serratia sp. CC22-02; assembly: GCF_900182895.1. Classification (NCBI taxonomy): domain Bacteria; kingdom Pseudomonadati; phylum Pseudomonadota; class Gammaproteobacteria; order Enterobacterales; family Yersiniaceae; genus Serratia; species Serratia sp. CC22-02. The sequence continues at coordinate 90,293 of NZ_FXUD01000009.1, forward strand.
TGGGTGCCGTCTCCGTCGATACCGGCATCTTCACCGGCCGCTCGCCGAAAGACAAATACATCGTCCGCGACGACATCACCCGCGATACCGTGTGGTGGGCCGATCAGGGCAAAGGCAAAAACGACAACAAACCCCTCAGCCCGGAAGTGTGGGCCGATCTGAAACACCTGGTCACCGAACAACTGTCCGGCAAACGCCTGTTCGTGGTGGATACCTTCTGCGGCGCCAACGCCGACTCGCGCCTGAAAGTGCGCTTCATCACCGAGGTGGCCTGGCAGGCGCACTTCGTGAAAAACATGTTCATCCGCCCGAGCGATGAAGAACTGGCTGACTTCGAGCCGGACTTCGTGGTGATGAACGGCGCCAAATGCACCAACCCGAACTGGCAGCAGCAAGGCCTGAACTCGGAGAACTTCGTCGCTTTCAACCTGACCGAGCGCATGCAGTTGATCGGCGGCACCTGGTACGGCGGCGAAATGAAGAAAGGCATGTTCTCGATGATGAACTACCTGCTGCCGCTGAAAGGCATCGCCTCGATGCACTGCTCGGCCAACGTGGGCGAGAAAGGCGACGTGGCGGTGTTCTTCGGCCTGTCCGGTACCGGCAAGACCACCCTCTCCACCGATCCGAAGCGTCAGCTGATCGGCGATGACGAGCACGGCTGGGACGACGACGGCGTGTTCAACTTCGAAGGCGGCTGCTACGCCAAGACCATCAAGCTGTCTGAAGAAGCCGAGCCGGACATCTATCACGCCATCAAACGCGACGCGCTGCTGGAAAACGTCACCGTGCTGGCCGACGGCAGCATCGACTTCAACGACGGTTCGAAAACCGAGAACACCCGCGTTTCTTACCCGATCTACCATATCCAGAACATCGTCAAGCCGGTGTCCAAGGCGGGTCACGCCACCAAGGTGATCTTCCTGACCGCCGATGCCTTCGGCGTGCTGCCGCCGGTATCGCGTCTGACCGCCAACCAGACTCAGTACCACTTCCTGTCCGGCTTCACCGCCAAGCTGGCCGGCACCGAGCGCGGCGTAACCGAACCGACGCCAACCTTCTCCGCCTGCTTCGGCGCCGCATTCCTGTCGCTGCACCCGACGCAGTACGCCGAAGTGCTGGTGAAACGCATGCAGGCCGCCGGCGCCCAGGCTTACCTGGTCAACACCGGCTGGAACGGTACCGGCAAGCGCATCTCGATCAAAGATACGCGCGGCATCATTGACGCCATCCTGAGCGGTGAAATCGACAAGGCGGAAACCGTTACCCTGCCGATCTTCGATCTGGCGATGCCGACCGCGCTGCCGGGCGTGAACCCGGAGATCCTCGATCCGCGCAATACCTATGCCAGCCTCGAGCAGTGGCAGGAAAAAGCGCAGGATCTGGCCGAGCGCTTCATCACCAACTTCGATAAATACACCGACACGCCTGCGGGCGCCGCGCTGGTCAGCGCCGGCCCTAAGCTGTAATTCGGTAGCGTTACCTCTTCAGCTAAGGCGCGGATCCCGCGCCTTTTTTTATTTTCAGCGATTGCTTTTTAACCAGCAAGGCGAGAAAATAAGTCAATGCAATCATTGATAGCAAAGGAGGTTTCAATGGCTACTATCACCGTCAGAAATCTGGACGACGAAATCAAAGAGCTGCTGCGTATTTCAGCGGCGAAAAACGGCCATTCTATGGAAGAGGAAGCGCGCATGATCCTGAAACAGGCGCTGGTGAAAAAACCGCCGCGCTATGGGTTAGGAACACGCATGCATCAGTACTTCGCCGAATTCGGCGGCGTTGAGTTGGAGATCCCCCCACGTGATGAAGCCCCTCATCGTATTGTCAACTTTGATGAAGACGATGAAAAATGATTGTGCTGGATACCAACGTCGTTTCGGAATTGCTGCGGCCGGCGCCTCACTACAATGTATTGCGCTGGTTAGATGAGCAGGATACGTATCGGTTCTATTTGAGCGCCATCGTGGTTGCGGAGCTGTATACGGGCATCGCCTGCATGCCTCACGGCAAGAAACAGCTCGAACTGCAAACTAACCTCGGCGACATGCTGCAGGAAGAGTTTTCAGACAGAATCTTACCCTTTGACGTCGGCTGTGCGATGCAGCATGCGGAATTAATGGGCGCCAATCGCCGCCGAGGCATTGGCGTCAGCATGCCGGATACCCAAATCGCCGCCACCTGCCTGCATTACGGTGCCGCCCTGGCCACCCGCAACACCAAAGACTTCCTCCACTGCGGCATCGAGTTAATCGATCCGTGGCAGGCGCCGACCGGCCGTCGGTTGCATGAGGATGCGGCGGAATACTACGTGATGAGCAGGAAGTCCTGACGGGGCCGCAGCAACGCGGCCCGCGCCAAGAGCGTCAGGCGTTTTCCCTGGCGGTTTGATGGCCGTTGGCCGACTCTTTTTTCTCCATCGGCAACGGAATATACGCGCGGATCAATAGCCCGCCGCGTTCGCTGGTGCCGATATCCAGTTCGCCGTCGTGCGCGTCGATAATGCGCTGCACGATCGCCAGCCCCAGACCGGTGCCGCTGGTGCTGCGCGCGCTGTCACCGCGTACGAACGGCTGCAACAGATGCTTCAATTCTTCCGGTTTGATGCCCGGGCCGTCATCCTCCACCTGGAACCAGCCGCGCTGCAGCTCACGGCCGCTGCTGACCTTGATCCAGCCGTTGCCGTAACGTGCCGCGTTCACCACCATGTTCACCGCCGCCCGCTTAATCGACAGCGGATGCACGTTCATCATCAGCTCGCCCGGCGACAGCGCGGTTTCAATCACCCGCTCATAGCCGCTCTCCGCCGCGACCACCTCGCCCAAAATGGCGTTCAGATCGCTGCTTTCGGTCGGCATCTCCTGCCCGGTGCGCAGGTAATCGATGAACTGCTCGATGATGGCGTTGCACTCTTCGATGTCTTTATTGATCGACTCGGCCAGATAGCCGTCTTCGGCGCTCATCATCTCCGTCGCCAGCCGGATGCGCGTCAACGGCGTGCGCAGGTCATGGCTGACCCCGGCCATCAGCAAGGTGCGGTCGTCCGCCAGCTGCTTGACGCCCGACGCCATCTGATTGAATGCGCGAGTCACCGACCGCACTTCGGAAGCGCCATACTCGCGCAGCGGCGGCGGAATGATGCCCTTGCCCACCTGCAGCGCCGCATGTTCCAGCTCCACCAGCGGGCGGTTTTGAATGCGGATAAATAGCCAGGCGCCGCCGATCGCCAGTAGCATGATCGCCAGCGTATAGCGGAACAGCGGAGAGAAGTCGCCCTGGTGGATTTCCGTCAGCGGTACGCGCACCCAGATATCGGGCTGCAGCCAGGTTTTCAGCCACACCACCGGGGAGTTCTTGTTCACCTCCACCCGCACATCGGTCGGCCCGCCGAGCTGCTGCGCCATCTGCTGGCTGAGGAACTGGTAGTGCTGCGCCCAGCGCAGGCCGCTCTCCTCCGCCGCCGAGTTGGTGTAGAGAGAGATGCCCAGTTCGCGGTAGATCTCACGGCGGAACGCCGGCGGCACTTCCAGCAGCGTGCCGTCCTCCAGCTGCAGCCGATCGGTCATCAGCATACGCACTTCGTACGCCAATACCTTGTTGAACTGCTGCAGACTGGGCAGGATGGCGAAGTTCAGCACCACCAGATAGGTCGTCACCAGGCTGACGAACAGCAAGGTGACGATCAACAACAGGGTTCGGGCAAACGAGCTACGCGGTGAAAAGCGCAATCGCCTCATGCCTTACTGCCGTCCGGGACGAACACGTAGCCGAGACCCCAAACGGTCTGGATATAACGCGGATGCGCCGGATCTTCTTCCACCATGCGGCGCAGGCGCGAGATCTGCACGTCGATGGAGCGCTCCATGGCGCTGTATTCGCGGCCACGCGCCAGGTTCATCAGCTTATCGCGCGACAGCGGTTCACGCGGGTGGCTGACCAGCGCCTTCAGGACCGCGAACTCGCCGCTGGTCAACGGCATCGGTTCATCTTCGCGGAACATCTCGCGGGTGCCGAGGTTCAGTTTGAATTTGCCGAACGCGATCACCGCTTCTTCCTGCGAAGGCGCGCCCGGCAGTTCGTTAGCCTGGCGGCGCAGCACCGCGCGGATGCGAGCCAACAGCTCACGCGGGTTGAACGGCTTAGGAATGTAGTCGTCGGCGCCGATTTCCAGCCCCACGATGCGATCGACCTCTTCGCCTTTGGCGGTGACCATAATGATCGGCATAGGGTTGCTCTGGCTGCGCAGGCGGCGGCAGATGGACAGCCCATCTTCGCCCGGCAACATCAGATCGAGCACCATCAGATGGAAGGATTCACGTGTCAGCAAGCGATCCATTTGCTCAGCGTTGGCAACGCTGCGAACCTGGAAGCCCTGCTCGGTTAAATAACGTTCTAAAAGCGCGCGCAGGCGCATGTCATCATCGACAACCAGGATCTTATGATTCTCTTGCATGGTATTACTCCCAAAGGCTTTATTGCCTGACTCGAATATTGTTAGAAAACCTTGCCATTTGAGACAGCGTTTAATGGTATGTATTCTAGACGAAATTGTTACAAAGCTTATTCTTTTCCCCATTTATCAACAATTTTCATCGAATGTCGACGGGGGTTCGTCAAAATTTCGCCCTTTATCGGCGCAATGTGGGGCAGTGGCCCAATTTTACGCAATTTCGCCACCGGCGAACCGCACGGTGGCGTTTTGACGACGAGTCAGGAAGTCTGCAGGAAACGCGCCAGCTGCCGGCGCAGCTGCCGGTTCTCTTGCTGCAGTGCATCAACCCGGTCGAGCAGCGTCAGCGCCATGGCGATCCCCGGCCAATCCAGATCCAGTTCGGCCCGCAGCCTGCGCGCACGCTGCAGATGGCTCAGCGCCGGGTAATCGAACTCCCAGCTCGGCTGCGCCGGCTCCAGCGGCACGATCACGCCCAGGCCGACGATCTCGACCAGCTCATCCTCTGAAATCTCCACCCTCTGACACAGTTCCACCACGGTGAATGTGATCTCTTTTTTCATCATGTGCTTTACTCCCATTCCGCGCGCGGGTTGAACGCCGCCTGTTCAGCCAGTTCTCGCCACAGGGCGCTGGCCTTCTCGTTCGGCTTCGGCGGCATCACCACCTTGAGAATGACATACAGATCGCCGGGCTCTTTCTTGCCCGCCAGCCCCTTGCCCTTGACCCGCAGCCGTTTGCCGCTCTGGCTGCCGGCCGGCACGGTCAGCGCGATTTTGCCGGTCAGCGTCGGCACCTCGATGCTGGCCCCCAGCGCCGCTTCCCACGGGGCGAGCGGCGCCACGATGCTCAGGTTGTGGCCGTCAATCTCGAACAGCGGATGCGGCGCGAGGCGGATGACCAGATACAGGTCGCCGTTCTGGCCGCCGCCCACGCCGGCAACGCCCTGCCCCTTGAGGCGAATGCGCTCGCCGTCGCCCACGCCGGCCGGGATTTTCACGTTCAGCGTTTTGCTGGCTTCGCTCACCTGCCGCCCCAGCTCGTCGTACACCGGCAGCTTGTAGGCGATCTCGCGGCTTTGGCCATGCAGCGTTTCCTCGAGGAACAGCGGCACCTCCATCTCGAGATCCTGGCCGCGGAAGCCATGCCCGCCGTGCGAGTGCGAAGCGGAGCGGTGCCCGCCCGCCGCACGCCCACCGAACATGCTTTCGAAGAAATCGGAGAAGTCTTGCGCGTCGGCGCCGCCGCCGTGCCATGAAGCGCTCTGCTGATAGCCGCCGCGATCGCCGCGCGCCTGGCGGCCAAAGTTCGGATCGTTGCGGTGCAGCCGGATCTGATCGTACTCGGCGCGGCGCTCTTCGTCCTTCAGCACCTCATAGGCTTCGGCCAGCTCCTTGAATTTGCTCTCGGCGTCTTCTTCGGTGCTCACGTCAGGGTGATATTTACGCGCCAGCCGGCGGTAGGCCGTTTTGATGGTTTTCAGATCGGCGTTGGGCTCAACGCCCATCGTTGCGTAGTAATCTTTAAATTCCATGCGGTAATACCTTCAATGTGTTGGGTTGTGCGCCAAAATTCCTTGTCTCTCTCGCCAGATATCCTCCTTTCGTCACATTCCTTTTCCGCTATCGCTAAGCATACTCCCGATTGTTAAAAGCTGCGCAAACTGAATAAAAACCGTGCGACAACGCGCAGGCCCCCACGCCATTTCTAAAGCCCTGCGCATTCACGTACACTGTGGCGGTGGCCCCATAAAGATAAATCACGATGAGAACTCAACTGATAACCCGTGAAGGGTATGACAAGCTCAAACAAGAGCTGGATTACCTCTGGCGCGAAGAACGCCCCGAGGTGACCAAGAAAGTGACCTGGGCCGCCAGCCTGGGCGACAGAAGCGAAAACGCCGACTACCAGTACAACAAGAAGCGGCTGCGCGAAATTGACCGCCGCGTCCGCTATCTGACCAAATGCCTGGAGCAGCTGAAGATCGTCGATTACTCCCCGCAGCAGGAAGGCAAAGTGTTCTTCGGCGCCTGGGTGGAAGTAGAGAACGAAGACGGCGAGACCAAACGCTTTCGCATCGTCGGTTACGACGAGATCTTCGGCCGCAAGGATTACATCTCCATCGACGCGCCGATGGCGCGCGCCCTGCTGAAAAAAGAGGTCGGGGACGTCGCCACCGTCAATACGCCGCTGGGCGAGGCGCAGTGGTACGTGAACGAGATAGACTACCCGAAGTAAGCTTTCAGCTTTTTCCGAACCGCCGCCAACGCCGCCGCCTGAGCTGTTCTCCACGCCGCGGCCGCGCGGCGGCGGCCCGCTCCGCTGGCATTTTCCGCGATCAATCCGTATAACTGTCCCCTGTTTATTCACCGTTCTCAATACAGATACCAGACCTATGAATGACCCACTGAGCCGCATTATTGCAACAGAACTGCAGGCCCGGCCGGAGCAAGTCGACTCCGCCATCCGTCTGCTGGATGAAGGTAATACCGTGCCCTTTATTGCACGCTATCGTAAGGAAGTCACCGGGGGCCTGGACGACACCCAACTGCGCCAGCTGGAAACCCGCCTGGGTTATCTGCGTGAACTGGAAGATCGTCGCCAGACCATCCTGAAGTCGATCGATGAACAGGGCAAACTGACCGAACAACTGGCGGGGGCGATCAACGCCACGCTGAGCAAGACCGAACTCGAAGACCTCTACCTGCCGTACAAACCGAAGCGCCGCACCCGCGGCCAGATCGCCATCGAGGCCGGTCTGGAACCGCTGGCGGACGCGCTGTGGCAGGATCCGCAACAGCAGCCGGAACAGCTGGCTGAACGCTACGTCGATGCCGACAAGGGCGTGGCGGACGTCAAAGCCGCCCTCGACGGCGCGCGCTATATCCTGATGGAGCGCTTCGCCGAAGACGCCACGCTGCTGGCCAAGGTGCGCGACTACCTGTGGAAAAACGCCCATCTGGTGTCCAAAGTGGTCGAGGGCAAGGAAGAAGAAGGCGCCAAATTCCGCGACTATTTCGATCATCACGAACCGATTTCCCAGGTGCCTTCGCACCGCGCGCTGGCGATGTTCCGCGGCCGCAACGAAGGCGTGCTGCAGCTGGCGTTGAACGCCGATCCGCAGTTTGAGGAAGCGCCGCGCGAAAGCCAGGCGGAGCTGATCATCATCAATCACCTCAACCTGCGCCTGAACAACGCCCCGGCCGACGCCTGGCGCAAGGCGGTGGTCAACTGGACCTGGCGCATCAAGGTGCTGCTGCACCTGGAAACCGAGCTGATGGGCACGGTGCGCGAGCGCGCGGAAGACGAAGCGATCAACGTGTTCGCCCGCAACATGCACGATCTGCTGATGGCCGCGCCGGCCGGCATGCGCGCCACCATGGGCCTCGATCCGGGCCTGCGCACCGGGGTGAAAGTCGCCGTGGTCGACGCGACCGGCAAGCTGGTCGCCACCGACACCGTCTACCCACACACCGGGCAAGCGGCCAAAGCCGCCGCCATCGTCGCGGCGCTGTGTATCAAACATAACGTGGAGCTGGTGGCCATCGGCAACGGCACCGCCTCGCGTGAAACCGAGCGCTTTTATCTCGACCTGCAAAAGCAGTTCGCCGAGGTCCGGGCGCAGAAAGTGATCGTCAGCGAAGCGGGCGCATCGGTGTATTCCGCGTCCGAACTGGCGGCGCTGGAATTCCCGGATCTCGACGTGTCGCTGCGCGGCGCGGTGTCCATCGCTCGTCGCCTGCAGGATCCGCTGGCGGAGCTGGTGAAGATCGACCCGAAATCCATCGGCGTCGGCCAGTATCAGCACGACGTCAGCCAGAGCCAGCTGGCGAAGAAGCTGGACTCGGTGGTGGAAGACTGCGTGAACGCCGTCGGCGTCGATCTGAACACCGCGTCGGTGCCGTTGCTGACACGCGTGGCCGGCCTGACGCGCATGATGGCGCAAAATATCATCAACTGGCGCGACGAGAACGGCCGCTTCAGCAACCGTGAACAGCTGCTGAAGGTCAGCCGCCTGGGGCCAAAGGCCTTCGAACAGTGCGCCGGCTTCCTGCGCATCAACCACGGCGACAACCCGCTGGACGCTTCCACCGTTCACCCGGAAGCCTACCCGGTGGTGCAGCGCATTCTGGTCGCCACCGAGCAGGCGCTGCAGGACCTGATGGGCAACGCTTCGGCGGTGCGCAGCCTGAAAGCGGTCGATTTCACCGACGACAAGTTCGGCGTACCGACGGTCACCGATATCCTGAAAGAGCTGGAGAAACCGGGCCGCGATCCGCGCCCGGAGTTCAAAACCGCGACCTTTGCCGAAGGGGTGGAAACCCTCAACGATCTGCAGGTGGGCATGATCCTGGAAGGGTCGGTCACCAACGTCACCAACTTCGGGGCCTTCGTGGATATCGGCGTGCATCAGGACGGCCTGGTGCACATCTCCTCGCTGGCGGACAAGTTCGTTGAAGATCCGCACACCGTAGTAAAGGCCGGCGACATCGTCAAAGTGAAGGTGATGGAAGTCGATCTGCAGCGTAAACGCATCGCGCTGAGCATGCGCCTGGATGAACAGCCGGGCGAAGGTTCACCGCGCCGCGGCGGCAACGCGCCAGCGCAGACACGCGACAACGCCAGCCGTTCGGCGGGTGCCAACAAGGCCAAACCGCGCAACGCGGCGCCGGCCGGCAACAGCGCCATGGGCGACGCGCTGGCGGCGGCATTCGGCAAGAAACGCTAAGTCGGAACCGACAGGGCGGAGCCTGCTCCGCCCTTTCTGATGAATAAAACCTGCGGCATTTTTTGACCCGTCTCAATAAACCGTCATCTTTTTATGTCCCGTTCCTGCGTGACCGTCCTCCCATTATTCAGGCAATAAAAATCCTCTCCGCAGCCATTTATTAACAACTTCGTTAACACGCCTGTTTCATCTCGCGAATTGTGAACGAAACACAAATGGTTACCGCTCGCATTACGCCGGAATAATGTTATTGAATTGCCTTTCGACGGAAATAAATAAAGGGAAAAAGCCCTCGAAGTTTGCAAACGAGAAAACTCGGCTACAAATACGTAACTGATTTAACTCGCCATTCTCATTTGTTCCCGCTCGCCAGCGGTGGTAAAACGTCATTAATAAAGGCAACGCCATCAAAAACTGTCGTCGCCATAATAATTGGTTACAATACCCTTACTTTTTGTATTGAACGCGATAATGATAATTACTATTATTTGCGCTCACTTTATTGCATGACCTTATGGATGAATACCGCCGACGGCGTGGCATTTTCGCCGGCAACGTCCAATTATCATCAGCCCGATGTTCATCGGCACCCGGAAGGTTAATCACATGCAGCTTCAACCTAAACGCACGTATAAGATTGTCGGCTTTTCCGGTGAAATTGCGCCGGCCTACCGCCAGAAACTGTTATCGCTCGGCATGCTGCCCGGCTCTTCGTTCGACGTGGTGCGCGTCGCGCCGCTGGGCGATCCGATAGAAATTAAAACTCGCCGCGTCAGCCTGGTGCTGCGCAGGAAGGATCTGGCGCTGCTGCAGCTCGACGGCCAGTCCTGAGCCGGCACGCCCTCCGTTTGCCGACGCGCCCTTGCGCCGGCGCTGTTCTCCTTGAAGACGACACGCTGAACTATGAAAAAACTCACCATCGGCTTAATCGGTAACCCGAACTCCGGCAAAACCACGCTGTTCAACCAGCTGACCGGCGCACGCCAACGGGTCGGCAACTGGGCGGGCGTGACGGTCGAACGCAAAGAAGGCCATTTCACGACCCCGCAGTCCGACGTGCGGCTGGTCGATTTGCCGGGCACCTATTCCCTGACCACCATTTCAGAGCAAACCTCGCTCGATGAGCAGATCGCCTGCCACTACATTTTGAGCGGCGACGCCGATCTGCTGATCAACGTGGTCGACGCCTCCAACCTGGAGCGCAACCTCTATCTGACGCTGCAGCTGCTGGAGCTGGGCATTCCCTGCATCGTGGCGCTGAACATGCTCGACATCGCCACAAGCCAGCATATCGATATCGACGTCGCCGCGCTGTCGGCGCGCCTCGGCTGCCCGGTGGTGCCGATGGTCTCCACCCGCGCCGACGGCATCGGCGTGCTGAAACAGATGATCGACAATCACCACATCAACGAACAGCAGGCGCTGGTGAACTATCCGCCGCGGTTGCTGAAAGAGGTCGCCACGCTGAGCGACGCCATGCCGCAAACGCTGCCGGCAGTACAGCGCCGCTGGCTGGCGCTGCAGATGCTGGAAGGCGACATCTACAGCCACCGGCTGGCCGGCCCCGCCGTCGCACTGCTGCCTGCGGCCACCCAGGCGTTGCAACAGCAGCAGCAAGAAGACCCGGCGCTGGTGATCGCCGACGCGCGCTATCAGTCTATCGCCGCCCTGTGCGACGCGGTCAGCAACTCGCAGCAGGCGATGCCCAACCGCCTGACCGAGATGCTGGATAAAGTGATCCTCAACCGCTGGCTGGGTGTGCCGATCTTCCTGCTGGTGATGTACCTGATGTTCCTGCTGGCGATCAACATCGGCGGCGCGCTGCAGCCGATCTTCGATATCGGCTCGGCGGCGATCTTCATTCAGGGCATTCAGTGGCTCGGCTACACCCTGCACTTCCCCGACTGGCTGACCGTTTTCCTGGCGCAGGGCATCGGCGGTGGTATCAACACCGTGCTGCCGCTGGTGCCGCAGATCGGCATGATGTACCTGTTCCTGTCCTTCCTGGAGGATTCCGGCTACATGGCGCGCGCGGCGTTCGTGATGGACCGCCTGATGCAGGCGCTCGGGCTGCCGGGCAAATCCTTCGTGCCGCTGATCGTCGGCTTCGGCTGCAACGTGCCGTCCATCATGGGTGCCCGGACGCTGGACGCCCAGCGTGAGCGCCTGATCACCATCATGATGGCGCCGTTCATGTCGTGCGGTGCCCGTCTGGCGATCTTTGCGGTGTTCGCCGCCGCTTTCTTCGGCCAGGACGGCGCCGGGGTGGTGTTCTCGCTGTACATGCTCGGCATTGCGGTGGCGATCCTCACCGGTCTGGTGCTCAAATACACCATCATGCGTGGCGAGGCCTCGCCGTTCGTGATGGAGCTGCCGGTCTACCACGTGCCGCACCTGAAAAGCCTGCTGCTGCAAACCTGGCAGCGGCTGAAAGGCTTCGTGCTGCGCGCCGGTAAGGTGATCGTGGTGGCCAGCATGTTCATCGGCGGCCTGAACAGCTTCTCGTTCAGCGGCAAGACGGTCGACAATATCAACGACTCCGCGCTGGCCTCGGTCTCCAAGGTGTTGACGCCGCTGCTGCAGCCGATGGGCGTCCACAGCGATAACTGGCAGGCCACCGTCGGCCTGGTGACCGGCGCGATGGCGAAAGAAGTGGTGGTCGGCACGCTGAACACGTTGTACACCGCCGAGCACATCAACAAAGAGGCGTTCGACGCCGCCAACTTCAACCTGCTCGATGAGCTGGGCGGCGCGCTGAACGAAACCTGGGACGGCCTGAAAAACACCTTCAGCCTGAGCGTGCTCTCCAACCCAATCGAAGCCAGCAAGGGCGACGGCGAGATGGGCGTCGGCTCGATGGGCGTAATGAGCAGCAAATTCGGCTCCGGCATCTCCGCCTACAGCTACCTGATCTTCGTGCTGCTGTATGTGCCTTGCGTCTCGGTGATGGGCGCCATCGCCCGTGAATCGAGCCGCGGCTGGATGACCTTCTCTATTCTGTGGGGGCTGAACGTGGCCTACTCGCTGGCGACGCTGTTCTACCAGGTGGCCACCTTCAACCAACACCCGCAGTACAGCCTGACGGCGATCCTGGTGGTGCTGGCGGTGAACCTGCTGGTGCTGTTCGGCCTGCGCCGGGCGCGCAGCCGCGTTACGGTGCGCCTGGGCAACGCTACGCCGGCGGCCTGTTGCCAGGGCGCCAAGGGGAGCTGTCACTGATGGCCGGGCTGCTGCAGGTGCGCGATGCGCTGGCGCTGCTTGGCAGCGCTCAGGCGCAGCAGCTCAGCCAATCGCTGGCGACGCCGCTGCCGTTGGTGCAGGCGATGCTGGACCGTTTGGCGGCGATGGGAAAAGTAGAGCGTATCGAACAGGATGACGGCGCCTGTCTGAGCGGCAGTTGCAAAGGCTGCCCGCAGGGCCAGGGGTGCAGCACGGTTTTCTACCGGCTGAAGGCCTGACGATCAGGGGCGCCGCAGCGGCGCCCCTTGCCGTTGAAGGCTTATTGCTTGTCTTTGTAAACTTCAGCGATGGCGCTGAATTTACCGTGCTCGCGGCCTGCCAGGATCACGTAGTATTGACCGCCCTTCTCGTCCGCCAGTTTGGACAGCTCATCCTTGGCATCCATCGGCGAGGTGGTCTGCGCCGTGGTGGTCACGGTGCCGATCTTCTCGTATTTACCCGGGTTCTTATCCAGATCTTCCTTGGTCAGCAGGGTTGCCGCCATGGAGCCGAAAGACACCGAACCCAGCACTGCCGCTGCAATAATCATCTTCAATGATTTCATGACACTAACCTCTCAATGGATAATTTATCTGTTATGAAAGCCGTCAAGAATCCATGCGTAGTACAGCAGGCTGCCGCGACATCCTCAGGCCTCGTTGCTTTCCCTGACGGGGCCTGTTTCCCAGAGACGAAACGCCAAAATGAAAAGCGCCGCACGCGGTCTTTTCATTTTGCAGCCAACGCATTGACTCACTAAGTATCGAACAGCTTTGTCTTTTATCCACCCGGCGGCGTTTTTTTTCGCGCCCTATCGTGCGTTTTCCCGCCGCATTCAATGTGCTGCAATAAACGCTTCGATCATCGTCACAAATTCGTCGGGATGAGAGATAAACGGCGCATGGGCGGCTTTGACCACGACCTGCGACGTAGAATTCGGCCAGGCCGCGTCGAGCAGCTCGGCGACCTTGCGCGGCACCAGCCCGTCCAGATAGCCGTAAATCCGCAGCAACGGCAGCTCCAGCGCGGCCAACGGCGCACGCAGATCGGCGGTGCGCAGGATCTCCAGCCCGCCGTTCAACACCTCGACGCTCGGCGTCGGCTGGTTGAGCACCACCGCTTTCAGCTGGCGCGCATCCTGACGCGCGCTCTCGGTGCCCAGCGTCTGCAACGCCAGAAAACGCTCGACGGTGCGCTGGAAATCCAGGCTCAGCTGGTGCTGAAAACCGCTCAGCACGTCCGGGCGGATCCCCGGCCACTCATCGCGGGCGGCAAAGCAAGGCGAAGAGGCCACGGTGATCAAGCCCTTGAGCCGCTCAGGTTGCATCAACGCCGCCTGGCTGGCCACCAGCCCGCCGAGCGACCAGCCCAGCCACCAGGCCTGCGACGGGGCGGCCGCCAGCACGATTTCCGTCATCTGCTCCAGCGACAGGGCGCCGAACCCCTGGCTGCGGCCGTACCCCGGCAGATCGACCAGGTGCAGGCGAAAATGCGGCGCCAGTCGCGCCTGAATGCAACTCCACACTTCGGCGTTCAATCCCCAGCCGTGCAGCAGCACAAGATCGCGTTCGCCTTCACCTATTGTTTGCCAGTACAGCGCTGTCATTGGTTATTGTCCTTTCATGCTTACCCGTCTCGGAGGCTCTATGCTATCAATCCGCAGCCGCTGTTGGCTATGCCGACAGCCGTTGAGCCTGATGCGTCATGGCATCTGCAACTGCTGCCTGCGCCATCTGCCGGCCAGCCCCCCGTGTTGCCCGCGCTGCGGGTTGCCCGCCGGGAGAACGCAAACGCCCTGCGGCCGCTGCCTGCAACGGCCGCCGCCCTGGCAACGGCTGGTGTTCGTCGGCGACTACATTGCGCCCCTCAGCCAACTGGTAAAGAGGTTCAAGTTTCACCGCGCGTCCGAGCTGGCCCCGGCGTTGGCGCGCCTGATGCTGTTGCGCTGGCAGCAGGCGCGCAGAGAGCAGTATCTGAACAGACCCGACCTGATTTTAGCGGTACCCTTGCATGCATCACGCTGCTGGCGCCGCGGCTATAACCAGAGCGATCTGCTGGCCCGGCCGCTGGCGCGCTGGCTGGGCTGCCCCTATCGGCCCGCCGCCTTGCGCCGGGTACGCAAGACCGCCCTGCAACAGCGGCTGAGCGCCGGAGCACGCAGGCGCAATCTGCAGCGCGCGTTCGTCTGCACCGTCTCGGTCGCCGGCCGGCATATCGCCCTGGTGGATGACGTGGTGACCACCGGTAGCACCGTCGCGGAGATCGCGGCGCTGCTGCGGCGGCAAGGCGCCGCCTCGGTGCAGATCTGGTGCGTTTGCCGCACGTTGTAGTGCCACGGCAATGGGCGTATTATAACCGACTATAGAAGTCAACTATTGAGCTAATGCTATGATCCGTATAACAGATGCTGCACAGGAACACTTTGCCAAACTGCTGGCAAATCAAGAAGAAGGCACCCAAATCCGCGTATTCGTGATCAACCCGGGCACGCCGACGGCCGAATGCGGTGTCTCTTATTGCCCGCCGGACGCGGTAGAAGCGACGGATACCGAACTGAAGTTCGACAAACTGTCCGCCTATGTCGATGAGCTGAGCGCGCCGTATCTGGAAGACGCCGAAATCGACTTCGTGACCGACCAGCTGGGTTCTCAGCTGACGCTGAAGGCGCCGAACGCCAAAATGCGCAAGGTCGATGACAACGCGCCGCTGATGGAGCGCGTGGAATACGTGCTGCAGTCGCAGATCAACCCACAGCTGGCGGGCCACGGCGGCCGCGTGACGCTGATGGAGATCACCGACGACAACATGGCGATCCTGCAGTTCGGCGGCGGTTGCAACGGCTGTTCGATGGTCGACGTCACGCTGAAAGAAGGCATAGAGAAAGAGCTGCTGCAGAAGTTCCCGGAGCTGAAAGGCGTGCGTGATCTGACCGAACACCAGCGCGGCGAGCACTCTTACTACTGATACCCGGCGCTCACGCCACGGTAGATAACGCAATGCCGGAAGGGGGAACCCGTTCCGGCATTGTCGTTTTTAGCCCACCGACACCTTGCGCCGCCGTTTGTCCAAATCCTTCAGCAGCCGGTTTATCCGCGGATCGGCGAACATCTCCTCCAGCGTTTGGGTCAGCTTGCGCCGCCAGTTAGGGTACTGGTCACTGGTGCCGGGAATATTAACCGGATCGGCCATGTCCAGCCAGTCTTCCGGCTGCAGGCCGAGCAGGGCGCTGGCGCTGTCGGCGACATAACGCTGCAGGCCGCGGTTAAGCAGCGGGCTCATGCCGAGCAGCGCCGCCCTCTTGCCCACCTTCTGCGGCACGCAGCCATAGCGATGCAACCCGTCCAGCAGCCCTTGCTTGGCGCGTTCCCGATCGGCGAACAGCTCCCGCAGGATCTCCGCGTCCGGATAGAGCCCCAGTCGGTTGCCCAGCGTCAGATCGCCGCTTTGCCAATAGCCGCGCAACGTCGGCAGATCGTGGGTAGTGATGGTCGCCATCGCCTGCACCGGATAGGCCTGCGGCGCGCGGAAATGGTGTTCACCGTCGCTTTCGAAATACAGCACCTTGTAGGAATAGACGCCGCTGTCGCGCAGCTTGCCGACGATCTCTACCGGCACGGTGCCGAGATCCTCGCCGATCACCATGCAGCGGTGGCGCTGGCTTTCCAGCGCCAGCACCGCCAGCAGATCGTCCACCGGGTATTTGACGTAGGCGCCGCGATCGGCGGTTTCGCCATAAGGGATCCACCACAGCCGCAGCAGCGCCATGACGTGATCGATACGCAGCGCGCCGCAGCTGGTCATGTTGGCGCGCAAAAGATCGATGAACGGCTGATAACCGCGCGCCGCCATCACGTGCGGATCCATCGGCGGCAGGCCCCAGTTTTGCCCCAGCGGCCCCAGGATGTCCGGCGGTGCGCCGACCGACGCTTTCAGGCAGTACAGCTCGCGGTCGCACCAGGTTTCCGCCCCGCCTTCCGCCACCCCGACCGCCAGATCGCGATACAGACCAATCGGCATCTGCTGCTGCCGGCTCTGCTCAAAACACTGCGCAAACTGCGTGGCCGCCAGCCATTGCAGCCACAGGTAAAAGCGGACCGCGTCCTGATGTTCGTCGCAGAACTGCCGCACCGCTTCGCTCTGCCCCCGCCGATAGCCCTCGGGCCAGGCCGGCCATCCCCACTGGCTGGCGTCTTTGGCCGCCAGGTGGGCATGCAGCGCGTCGAACGCCGCCTGCTGATACAGGCTGTCGCCGCCCTCAGTCACGAACCGTTCGAACGCCTGACGCTGCGCGTCGTTCGGCTTGCGCGCCTGAAACAGCGGGAACGTCAGCTTCAGCGCCGCCAGCTTCAGCTGCATCACGGCGGTGTAATCCACCCACTCCGCGGCGCGCGCCTTGGCCAGCTGCTTCTGCGTCGCCGGCTTCTGCCACCAGCGCTGCGCCGCGTCGCTGCGCTGGAAATCCTCCACCGCGTTGACGTCGATATACGCCAGATTCAGCCAGCGGCGCGACGAGGGGCTGTAAGGGCTGGCGCTCTCCGGGTTGGCCGGATACAGCGCATGGATCGGATTGAGACCGACGAAGGCACCGCCGCGCTCCCCCACCTGCTCCACCATCAGACGCAGATCGCCGAAATCGCCGATGCCCCAGTTGCGATCGGAACGCAGCGTATACAGCTGAACGCAGGCGCCCCACAGTTTCTTGCCGGTCAGCAAGGCGTCCGGCTCGAAGCAGCGCCTCGGCGCGACGATCACTCGGCATGGCCACTGCCGTGCGCCCTGGCTCAGCGTCAATTGGTGATACCCCGCCGGCAGGTCGCCGGGCAGCGTCAGGGTCTTGCGCGCGCCGACGCGCCCCTGCAGGCATTCGCCGTCTTCACGCTGCAGCACCCACAGGTAGTCGCCTTCGCCCGCCGGGGTCAGCGCCAGCGGCGCGCCCTGATAGAACACCTTGACCGCCGGCAACGGCGATGCCGCCCCTTCCTGCGCAGCATCGGCCCGGTTCATGGCCGCCAGCAGCTTGCGCTTGGTCTCCGGCTCAATCGCCTGCCGCTTGCCGTGGGCATTGATGAAATCGGCAGCGATCCCCGCCTGCGCTGCCGCCTGATCGATACGCTTACGATCCATTCGCTCTCCTTAACGTTTGGCTTGCCAGATGCGCTGCTGGTAATCGCGAATCGAGCGATCCGAGCTGAACATGCCGACGCGCGCAGTGTTAAGGATAGTCCGCCGCGTCCATTCGTCCCGGTCGCGGTACAGTTCGTCGACCCGGCGCTGCGCCTGGCAGTACGAGGCGAAGTCCGCCAGCACCAGATAGGGATCGCCGCCTTCCAGCAGGCTGTGCAGCATCATGTCGAACGCGTGCTTGTCGCCGTGGCTGAATGCGCCGCTCGCCAGCTCGTCCAAAATCGCCTTCAGGTGCTTGTCTTTTTTGCGGTAGCTGAGCGGATCGTAGCCCTTCGCCAGTATCGCCTTCACCTGCTCCACGGTATTGCCGAAGATAAAGATATTGTCTTCGCCCACCTGCTCGGCGATTTCGACGTTGGCGCCGTCCAGCGTGCCGACCGTCAGCGCGCCGTTCAGCGCCAGCTTCATGTTGCCGGTGCCGGAGGCCTCTTTACCGGCGGAGGAGATCTGCTCGGAGATATCCGCCGCCGGGATCATCAGTTCGGCCACCGACACGCGGTAGTCGGGAATGAACGCCACTTTCAGGCGATCTTTCACCAACGGATCGTTATTGATCTTCTCGGCCGCCTGGTTGATCGCGTAAATGATGTTTTTCGCCAGGTAGTAGCCCGGCGCCGCCTTGGCGCCGAACAGGAAGACGCGCGGTACGATGTCCAGATTCGGGTTGTCGCGCAGCTGGCGATACAGCGACAGGATGTGCAGCAGGTTCAGGTGCTGGCGTTTATACTCGTGCAGACGCTTGATCTGCACGTCGAAAATCGCGTCCGGATCGAGCGTCAACCCCATCACGCCGTGCACGTAATGGGCCAGCGCCACCTTGTTGTCGCGTTTGATCTGCTGATAACGCTGGCGGAACGCTGCGTCGTCGGCGAATTTTTCCAGCCCGCGCAACGCGTCGAGATCGTTCGCCCATTCCACCTTCAGCGTCTCGTCGATCAGGCCCGACAGCGCCGGGTTGCACTGTTTCAGCCAGCGACGCGGCGTGATGCCGTTGGTGACGTTATGGAATTTGTTCGGCCACAGCTGGTGATATTCCGGGAACAGATCCTTCACCACCAGATCCGAGTGCAGCTGCGCCACGCCGTTGACCGCAAAGCCGCTGACCACGCACAGGTTGGCCATGCGCACCTGCTTGTTGTGATGCACCGCCAGTTTGGCCCACACCGCCTCGTCGCCCGGCCAATGCTTATCCACCTGCTTTTTGAACCTGGCGTTGATCTGTTTGATGATGGAGAAATGGCGCGGCAGCAGGCTGCGCACCAGTTTTTCATCCCAGCACTCCAGCGCTTCCGGCATCAGGGTGTGGTTGGTATAGGCGAAGGTGTTGCTGGTGATCGCCCAGGCCGCCTCCCACTCCAGCTGGTGTTCGTCCAGCAGAATGCGCAGCATTTCCGGAATGGCGATGGTCGGGTGGGTGTCGTTCAGCTGGATCACTTCGTACTTCGGCAGCTCTTCAATCTTGCGGCCGGCCTGATGGTGCTTGCGCAAAATGTCCGCCACCGAGCAGGCGCACTGGAAATACTGCTGCATCAGGCGCAGGCGCTTGCCGGCCTGATGGTTGTCGTTCGGGTAGAGCACCTTGGTCAGCTTGTCGGCTTCTACGCCCTGCTTCTCCGCCTGCAGGAATTTGCCGTCGTTGAAATCGCTCAGGTTGAACGGATGCTGATGGGTCGCCTGCCACAGGCGCAGCGGCTGCGCCACGCCGTTGCGATACCCCAGCACCGGCAGATCCCAGGCTTCGCCGCGCAGGGTGAAGGCCGGGCGCCACAGTTCGCGGCCGTCGGCCTGCTTTTCCAGCTTGCCGCCGATGCCTACATCCACCGCCAGCGCGGCGTTGTGGCGGAACCACGGGTAGCTCTCGCGCTGCCAGTTATCCGGCGCCTCTTGCTGCTGCCCGCCCTGGAACGACTGGCGGAACAGCCCGTACTGGTAGTTCAGCCCATAGCCGGTGGCCGGTTGCTCCACCGTCGCCATCGAGTCGAGGAAACAGGCCGCCAGGCGCCCCAGCCCGCCGTTGCCCAGCGCCGGATCGGTTTCCTGCTCCAGCAAATCCGCCAGCTTGACGTTCTGCTCCGCCAGCGCCTGCTCGACGGTATCGTACCAGCCCAGGTTGATCAGGTTGTTCGCCGTCAGCCGGCCGATCAGAAACTCCATCGAGATGTAGTTCACGTGGCGCAGCGGTTTGGCGCTTTTGCGCGGCGCCGGCTGCGCGGCCAACTGCTCGGCCAGCGCCGCACTGACGGCTTCCCACCATTGATGCTGCGTCATCTGCTGTGCGGAACTGAGGCCGAACCGTTGCCACTGGCGGGCAAGCGCCGCCAGAAAAGCATCCTTCTTGAGCGTAGGCTGTGACATAAGGAAAACTCTCTATCCAGTAAGTGGGTCAAATTGCCGCTATCGTGCCGGTGAGAAAGCCTGACGGCATCATCCCGCCTGGGGATTAGCTGGGGAGGAGGATTGGGGCGTAGCTGGAATTGTGATCTCAGGCACTTTTTGACTCCCTTGCAACGATGCAAAAAAGCCCGCCAACGCGTGCGGCGAGCACTGAGAACGTTAACCATGACGTTAGCACAAGTATTCGCACTGCTGAAGTTTTGTCCATGGCCGGAAATGCGATCTGCAACCGCATCGCCGCGCGCCGGCGCCAAACGTAAAAAAGTGTGATCGATAGCAACTTAACTCCAAGCCGATGCGGAAGCTTGTTGCAATACGTTTAGGGTTGGCAGAAGTTAGGGGGAGCTATTAATTACGAACCATAAAATAATTAGCGCCACTCCAATCCCGGCGGGAACCGCGATTTATACCCTGGAATACTATGCTGATCCCATCAAAACTGAGCCGCCCGGTACGGCTGCAAAATACCGTGATCCGCGATCGCCTGCTGGCCAAACTGGCCAGCGCGGGCAACTATCGCCTGACACTGGTCAATTGCCCGGCGGGATACGGGAAAACCACGCTGATCGCCCAATGGGCGGCCGGCAAGGCCGATCTGGGCTGGTATTCCCTGGATGAGAGCGACAACCAGCCGGAGCGCTTCGCCAGCTACCTGATCGCCGCGCTGCAGCAGGCCAGCGGCGGCCGCTGCGTCAAGAGCGAGGCGCTGAGCCAGAAGCATCAGTACGCCAGCCTGTCGGCGCTGTTCGCCCAGCTGTTTATCGAGCTGGCCGACTGGCACCAGCCGCTGTACCTGGTGATCGACGACTACCACCTGATCACCAACGACGCCATCCACGAAGCCATGCGCTTTTTCCTGCGCCATCAGCCGGAAAACCTGACGCTGATCCTGCTCTCGCGCACCCTGCCGCCGCTCGGCATCGCCAATCTGCGGGTGCGCGATCAGCTGCTGGAAATGGGTACGCAGCAGCTGGCGTTTACCCATCAGGAAGCCAAACAGTTCTTCGACTGCCGCCTGGCGGCGCCGATGGAGCAGCAGGACAGCAGCCGCCTGTGCGACGAAGTCGAAGGCTGGGCCACCGCGCTGCAGCTGATCGCGTTGTCGGCCCGCCAGTCCGCCTCGTCGGCCCAGCTGTCGGCCAAGCGCCTGGCGGGGCTGAACGCCAGTCACCTGTCCGACTACCTGGTGGACGAAGTGCTGGATCACGTCGATGCCGATGCGCGCGCCTTCCTGCTGCGCTGTTCGGTGCTGCGCTCGATGAACGACGCGCTGATCGTGCGGCTGACCGGCGAAGACAACGGCCAGCAGCGGCTGGAGGAGCTGGAGCGCCAGGGGCTGTTTATCCACCGCATGGACGACACCGGCGAATGGTTCAACTTCCACCCGCTGTTCGCCTCTTTCCTGCGCCAGCGTTGCCAGTGGGAACTGGCACTGGAGCTGCCGGGGTTGCACCGCGCCGCCGCCGAAGGCTGGCTGGCGCTGGGATATCCGGCAGAGGCCATTCACCATGCGCTGGCGGCCAGCGACGTCAGCATGCTGCGCGATATCCTGCTGCAACACGCCTGGTCGCTGTTCCACCACAGCGAACTGGCCTTGCTGGAAGAGTGCCTCAACGCGCTGCCCTATGAGCGCCTGATCCAGAATCCCAAGCTGGCGCTGCTGCAGGCCTGGCTGGCGCAGAGCCAGCACCGCTACGGCGAGGTCAACACTCTGCTGGAGCGCGCCGAGCGCACCATGCGCGAACAGAAAATCGAGATAGACCAAACGCTGCACGCCGAGTTCGACGCCTTGCGCGCCCAGGTGGCGATCAACGCCGGCAAACCGGAAGAGGCCGAACGGCTGGCGACCGAAGCGTTGAAATTCCTGCCGCTGTCCAGCTATTACAGCCGCATCGTCGCCACCTCGGTGACCGGCGAAGTGCACCACTGCAAGGGCGAGCTGGCGCGCGCGCTGCCGATGATGCAGCAAACCGAGCAGATGGCGCGTCGCCATCAGGCCAACCATTACGCGCTCTGGGCACTGCTGCAGCAGAGCGAAATCCTCATCGCCCAGGGCTTTCTGCAGGCCGCTTACGAAACCCAGGACAAGGCGTTCGAACTGATCCGCGAGCAGCACCTGGAACAGCTGCCGATGCACGAGTTCCTGCTGCGCATTCGCGCGCAGATCCTGTGGTCGTGGTCGCGGCTGGACGAGGCGGAAGACGCGGCGCGCACCGGGCTGAAAATCCTGGCGAACTACCAGCCGCAGCAACAGCTGCAGTGCATCGCCATGCTGGCCAAATGCTCGCTGGCGCGCGGCGATCTGGACAATGCCAATACTCACCTGCAGCGCTGCGAAACCCTGCTGCACGGCGCCCACTACCATCGCGACTGGCTGACCAACACCGACAAGTCGCGGGTGATCCACTGGCAGATGACCGGCGACACCGCCGCCGCCGCCCAGTGGCTACGCCACACCGAAAAGCCCGGCATGGCGGACAACCACTTCACGCAGGGCCAGTGGCGCAACATTGCGCGGGTGCAGATTCTGCTCGGCCAGTATGACGAGGCTGGCGTGGTGCTGGATGAACTGAACGAGAACGCCCGCCGGCTGCGGCTGGTGAGCGATCTCAACCGCAACCTGCTGCTCAGCAACCAGCTGTACTGGCTGCAAGAGCGCAAGGGCGAAGCGCAGCAGGCGTTGATCGAAGCGCTGTCGCTGGCCAACCGCACCGGCTTTATCAGCCATTTCGTCATCGAGGGCGAAGCGATGGCGCAGCAGCTGCGCCAGCTGATCCAGCTCAACACGCTGCCGGAGCTGGAACAGCATCGCGCCCAGCGCATCCTGCGCGACATCAACCAGCATCATCGGCACAAGTTCGCGCATTTTGACGAGAACTTCGTCGATAAGCTGCTGACCCACCCGCAGGTGCCGGAGCTGATCCGCACCAGCCCGCTCACCCAGCGCGAATGGCAGGTGCTGGGGCTGATCTATTCCGGCTACAGCAACGACCAGATCGCCGGCGAGCTGGACGTGGCGGCCACCACCATCAAGACGCACATCCGCAACCTGTACCAGAAGCTCGGCGTGGCTCATCGCCAGGAGGCGGTGCAGCAGGCGCAGCAGCTGCTGAAGATGATGGGGTACGGCGCCTGAGAGTCAGCGCTGGCCGTAATAGGCGCCAGCGCCATGTTTGCGGCTGAAATGCTTTTCCAGCAGATAGTCATCGATCCGCCGTAGGCCGGGGTTAATATCCCGGCTGATCCACGCCATTTTCGCCACCTCCTCCAACACCACGGCGTTATGCACCGCCTCATCCGGCGTCCTTCCCCAACTGAACGGGCCATGCTGATACGCCAGGATACCGGGAACGTGCAACGGTTCACGCCCTTTCAGGGTTTCGATAATCACCCGACCGGTGTTCAGCTCATATTCCCGCGCCACCTCTTCCGCCGTCAGCCCGCGGGTACAAGGAATATCGCCGGAAAAATAGTCGGCGTGAGTGGTGCCGAGCACCGGTATCGCTTCCCCTGCCTGCGCCCAGGCGGTGGCATGGGTGGAGTGCGTATGCACCACACCGCCGAGTTGAGGGAATGCCCGGTACAGCGCCAAATGCGTCGGCGTATCGGACGAAGGCCGCAGTTGCCCCTCAACAACCTCACCTCGCACATTCACCACCACCATATCCTCAGCCCGCATCGTTTCATAAGGTACGCCGCTGGGTTTGATCACCACCAGCCCACTGGCCCGATCGATGCCGCTGACATTGCCCCAGGTATAGGTCACCAGCCCGTGTTCAGGCAACGCCATATTGGCTTTGTAGACCTGCAATTTCAGTTGCTCCAGCATGCTCCCCCCCTATTTCCAACCCGGCCTCAGCCATGCGTGCAACCACCCAGGCACGCGCCTCCCGTACCGCTTGCAGAGGATCGGGTGCTTTCTCGCTCCACATTTCGAGCAGATAGGGGCCGCGATAGCCGCTCGCAAGCAACGTTTCGAAGCAGCGCGTGAAATCGACCACGCCCTCGCCGAACGGCACATTCTTAAACTCCCCCGGCCGCGTATCCTTAACGTGTACCGCCACGATATGTCCGCGCCCGGCCATGAGCTCCATCGGCACATCGTTGTCCCAGGCAGACAAGTTGCCGATATCCGGGTATAGCTGAAACCACGGGTTATTCAGGTAGTGGGCATAGCCCAGCGCCTTGCTGATCGAGTTCATCAGCGGATAGTCCATGATTTCCATCGCCAGCATGACCTGTGCACGGCTGGCCATCTCTACCGCCTGCACCAATCCGGCGCGGAAACGGGTGCGAGTCTGCGCAGTAGACTGCTGGTAATAAACGTCATACCCGGCCAGTTGGATCACCCGGATGCCGGTATCCTGCGCCAGCCGAATAGCTTTTCGCACGATCTCCAGTCCCCGCTCGCGCGTCGTGTCGTCTTCACTGCCCAACGGAAAACGCCGGTGGGCGCTGAGGCATAAAGAAGGCACGCGCACACCGCTCGCCGCAACGGCGCTAACCAACGCGAGCCGCTGTTCAACGCTCCAGTCCAGCCGCGCCAGGCGGCCGTCGCTTTCATCGATCGACATTTCAACGAAATCGAATCCCAACTCACCCGCCAGTTGCAGGCGCGTCAGCCAGTCCTCGCCCGGCGGCAACGCTTTCTCATAGATGCCCAACGGCACGGATTTGTGCAACATAACCGCTCCTCAGCCCCACCGCTGGGCGATGACACGTTTAAATTCCCGCGCCGCCGCGACCGGATCGGCGGCATCACGAATGCTGCGCCCGGCGATAAAGACATGGATGGGAATACCTTGGAACAGAGGCAAATCCTCCAGCGCCAGTCCGCCGGTGACCGTCACCTTAAAACCCATCTCGCTCAGGCGACGAACCGCGCGGATATCGTCATCGCTCCAGGATACCCCCGCCGCCTGCGCGTCACGGCTGCGGTGATACACCACCTGACCAATTCCCGCTTCACGCCACGCCTGCGCCTGTTCCCAGGTCCAGAACCCCGTCAGTTCTATCTGCACGTCACCACCGAACTCATGTGCCACCTGCAGCGCGCCCTTGGCCGTATTGATGTCAGCGCAGCAGATCACCGTGATCCAATCGGCATGCGCCTCGAAGCACATTCGCGCCAAAATCTGACCCGCATCGGCGATTTTTGCGTCCGCCAACACGATGCGATCCGGATACAGCGCTTTTAAATCGCGTATGGCTCGCACGCCTTCTGCCACGCACAAAATAGTGCCGACTTCGATGATGTCGACTTCGGCCGCGATCAGGCGAGTCGTGTCATAAGCCGCAGCCATGGACAGATTATCCAGCGCCACCTGCAACATCGGTAAATGCGTGTTCATTGTTTGTCCCCTTCAATTCGCCGCCGTAGACGTTTTGTCGATCAACGCCAATACCTCGCTCGCGTGGCGACAGGCCCGCAAGCGATCGAAATTCGCCTCATCTTCAAACAGGTTCACCACTTGCATGATCCCCACCTCCTGATGCGTTTTGGCGTCCACCGCCGCCATGGTGATCAAGATGTCTATCGGATCGTTGTCCTCATCGCCGAAACACACCGGCGTCTTCAGGGTGACCAAGGCGAAGCCGGTTTTCAGCACCCCTTCCTCCGGCCGGCCGTGCGGCATCGCCAGGCCCGGCGCCAGCACGAAGTAAGGGCCGTGCCGTTCGACGCCGGCCAAAATGGCGTCAAAATAGCGGGGTTCCACCACGCCGGCGGCCACCAGCAGATCGACCCCCAGTCGCACCGCCTGGCGCCAGTCGGCAGCCTCCGCCTGCAGTTGGATAGCGTTATTCTGCGCCAACGAATCGCTCAGCTTCATGACTCGCTCCTCACAGCTTCAAATCTTGCGGAAAATGCGCGCCGATGACGTCCATCAGCTTCGGGCCGAAGTCCGCCGCCGAGAGCATATTGCGTACCCCAACCACGTATTTGTTGCCGCTGACGACGATTTCATCCGCGACATGGGTGGAAGCAATGATGATGTCAGCCCCATTCAACTCGGATTTGTATTCCCCCACCGCACAGCTGTTGACCGAATGATCCACGCCTTGCTGCGTTAAAAATTGGTCGACTTTCATTTTCATGATCATGGAACTGCCTTGTCCGCAACCGCATACCGCCAGGATTCGTACCGTCATAATCTGCACTCCTATTAACGTGACGCCGATTCAACCGATTGTTTTTCAGCATCTTCTTCCGCACGCAGGGTGCGTCCGGCGAAGAACATGTACAGCAGGGCGATAACGATCACCACGCCCATAAACCACAGGCCCAGACTCAGCCCTTGCATCAGCGGCGGCGCCAGAATCGACCAGTCCGCCATGCCCATCCAGGCACTTAGCCCAGTCAGTTTGATGGCCCACACGCAGCCGAAGATCTCTATCATTCCCATCACCAGACAGATCTTCATCGCCGCGCGCCAGCCACCAAAGTGGTTAGCGAATACGCCGATGGTGGCGTTAGAAAAGAACATGGGAATGAAACCGGGAATAATCATGATGGAAGAGCCAAGCGCTAACAGTATGCCGACGGCGATCAGTTGACCGATGGTGCCCCACATAAAACCCCACACCACGGCGTTGGGCGCGAAGCTATAAATGGCGGCACAGTCGATGGCCAGTACCGCGCCCGGGATCAGACGTTGGGAAATGCCGTTAAAGGCCTCGGTCAATTCGGCGACGAACATGCGCACACCCTGCACGATGATGAAAATCGCCACCGCGAACATCAGCCCGGTTTGCAGGATATAGATGCTCCAGTGAGTTTTACCGGCCATCGCCTGCAGAGTGTCCAAGCCGAACGAGCACAGAATGATGCCGAAAAACAGCGTCATCACGATGGCGGTGGACACGATGTTGTCATGGAAAATGTTCAGCCACCCAGGCAGCTTCAGATCTTCCACGCTGTCCTCTTTTTTACCGAGATACGGTGCGGCCTTGTATGCCAGCCACGAAGCGAACTGCTGTTGGTGCCCAATGGAGAAACCGCTGTTTTCCGTTACCGCCTGCGTCGGTTTGAACATCATGTTGGAGGTGATGCCCCAGTACAGTGAAGCCAAGAGCGCACTGCACAATACCGTCGTCCACATGCCGTAACCCAGAATGTAGAAAAATACCGCGATCAACCCAACCTGCTGAAACATGATGTGGCCAGTGAGCATGATGGTGCGGATGCCGGTGATGCGCCTCAACAACACGTAGAGTATGTTCAGCGCCAATGCCAGCAAAACCGCGTAGCCGACCCAACTATAGGCGTCCCCCATACGTTCGATGGTGGCCATCATCGAGGCATAGGTATCTGAAATCGCCCCGTTGATGCCGTATACCTCGGACAACTTCGCCACAACGGGTTTGAACGTGCCGGTCAGGATGCCGGAGCCGGCCTGCAATAACATGAAACCGATAATGGTTTTGATCGTGCCTTTGATAATGACCGCCGCGCTTTTGCGCAGCAACGTGTAACCCAACAGCGTAACCAACCCCAACAGCAGCGGTGCATTGGTCATCACCTGGTTAAAAAAGACGGTGAAGATGGTGTAAAGAGTTTCCATACGGCTCTCCCGAAAAGGTTGGCATGCAGGTAACGCCTTCACCATACCAATCACAATAAATCACAAAAAGATCATAAATGATTATTTGTGAACAACCTCGCAAGTTAAAAATCAATTCCACTAACATTCAATGAATTAGACGACTCACACTTTATTACCTATTGAATTTAATAGCAGTTAATCAAACGAAAAGGAGAGAAAACGCCGGCGCAGCGCGTAAATTCTGCGGCGTTTACGTGTATTTCGATCGTTGTCAGTTGAAAAAAACGGTGCTAGATTCGATCAAAACAAATCACATAAAATCTTTAAATGATTATTTGTGATTTTATTATCACCACCAACGAGGAAAGACCCATGAGTAAAGTCAACGACATCACCCGCGAGTCCTGGATATTGAACACCTTTCCCGAATGGGGCACCTGGCTGAACGAAGAGATAGAGCAGGAGAACGTCGCGCCCGGTACTTTCGCCATGTGGTGGCTGGGCTGCACCGGCATCTGGCTCAAGTCTGAAGAAGGCGCCAACCTGTGCGTCGATTTCTGGTGCGGCACCGGCAAGCAGAGTCACGGCAACCCGCTGATGAAAACCGGCCACCAAATGCAGCGCATGGCCGGGGTGCGTAAACTGCAACCGAACCTGCGCACGACCCCATTCGTGCTCGATCCGTTCGCCATTACCCAGCTCGACGCCGTGTTGGCCACGCACGATCACAACGATCATATCGATGTGAACGTCGCGGCGGCAGTGTTGCAGAACTGCGCCCCCACCGTCCCGTTTATCGGGCCGCAAAGCTGCGTAGATATCTGGATCGGCTGGGGCGTGCCGCCGGAGCGCTGCATCACCGTCAAACCTGGCGACGTGATAAAAATCAAAGACATCGAAATTCATGCGCTGGATGCTTTCGATCGCACGGCACTCATCACATTGCCGGTGGAACAAAAAGCGGCGGGCGTTCTGCCGGACGGCATGGACCTGCGGGCGGTCAACTACCTGTTCAAAACGCCGGGCGGCAACCTTTATCACAGCGGCGATTCCCACTACTCCAACTATTACGCCAAGCACGGCAACGATCATCAGATCGATGTCGCCCTCGGTTCCTACGGCGAGAACCCGCGCGGCATTACTGACAAGATGACCAGCGCCGACATCTTGCGCATGGCGGAATCGCTGAACGTCAAGGTCGTGATCCCCTTCCACCACGATATTTGGTCTAATTTCCAGGCAGATCCGCAGGAGATCCGCGTGTTGTGGGATATGAAAAAGGACCGGCTCAAGTACGGTTTCAAACCGTTTATCTGGCAGGTTGGCGGCAAGTTCATCTGGCCGCAGGACAAAGACAATCTGGAATATCACTACCCGCGCGGGTTCGATGATTGTTTCATCCAGGAACCCGACCTGCCCTTCAAGTCTTTCTTGTAATCAATCTGTGTTGCATACGGATGCGCGCTTTTGAACGGCAATGATTCAAATCGTCAAACGGCGCGCATATAATCGAAGGCAACGACGTTTTTTCTCTCCACGGAGCCCGCATGACAGAGTCCCAACGCCACAACGCTATTCTCGATCTCTTGCAGCGCAAGGGGCAAATCTCCGTGGCGGACGTCATCGCGGCGTTTGACATCTCTCCGGCCACCGCGCGCCGGGACATCAACAAGCTGAATGAAATCGGCAAATTGCGCAAAGTACGCAACGGCGCCGAAGCCACGCAAACTCCGCGCCCGGCCTGGACGCCACTCAATATCCACCAAACCCAGCACCTCGATGAAAAAATGCGCATTGCGGCGGCCGCGGCACAGCTCTGTCAGCCGGGTGAAAGCGTGGTGATCAACTGCGGCTCCACCGCATTTCTGTTGGGCCGTGAAATTTGCGGCAAGCCGGTTCAGGTGATCACCAATTATCTGCCACTGGCCAATTACCTGATCGATCAGGAACACGACAGCGTGGTGATCATGGGAGGCCAGTACAACAAAACCCAGTCGATTACTCTGGCGCCTCAGGAAGGCGACGCAACCCTGTACGCCGGGCACTGGATGTTCACCAGCGGTATCGGCCTCACCGCTGACGGTTTGTATAAAACCGATATGCTGACCGCGATGGCAGAACAGAAGATGCTCAACTATGTCGGTAAACTGGTGGTGCTGGTCGACAGCAGCAAAGTCGGCCAACGCGCCGGCATGCTGTTCAGCCGCACCGAGCAAATTGCCATGGTGATCACCGGCCGGGCCGCCGATCCCGCCATCGTTGAGCAACTGCGTCAGCAAGGCGTTGAAGTGCTGCTGGTGTGACAAAACCACAACCTTACTCTGGTCTTAAACGCCGCAGAGTTGGTTACAATAGCGGCGTCCCCCAATTACGAGGCAGTCAGCAGTATGGAACAGTTCGAAGCGATCAACGTTGAGCAGGCGTACACCCGCTGGAAAGAGGGCAGCGCCGCCCTGGTCGACATCCGCGATCCGCAAAGTTTTGAAGCCGGGCATACGCCGGGCGCCTTTCACCTCACCAACGCCACCCTGTCGGCCTTTATGCAACAAAATGACTTCGAGCGGCCGGTGATGGTGATGTGCTACCACGGCAACAGCAGCCGCAGCGCGGCTCAGTACCTGCTGCACCAGGGGTTCGACGCGGTCTACAGCATCGACGGCGGCTTCGAGGCCTGGGCCCGCCAGTATCCGCAAGACGTGGAAACCTCTGCCTGATTCCCGCCGCCCGCCGTGCGTCGGCGGGCTTCCCCTTCATTTTTGTGCGCGTTTTCGCGGGTTTTTCGCAGATCCGTTTGCCAGCGCTCAGGATTTCGACGTTATAATCGGCCGTCAGGGTCGCCGGCGAGCAAGCCGCGGCCAAAATCATTCACTTACGACGGAAGAGCAATGGTTAGAGTAATCGCCATATCCAACCCGCGCCTGGCGCTGGCCTTTGTCGACTATATGGCGACCCAGGGCATCCGGCTTGAGCTGCGCAACAGCGGCGAGGCGGCGGAAATCTGGCTGGCCGACGACGGCCACCTCGAACAGGTGCAACACGAGCTGCAGCAGTTTCTGGTCGATCCGCTCAACCGCCGTTATCAGGCCGCCAGCTGGCAGACCGGCCATACCGACGCCGGTCTGCACTATCAGAGCGAATCCTACCTGCACACCCTGCGCAGCAAGGCCGGGCCGCTGACGCTCGGCGTGATGGTGCTGTGCATCGCGATCTACATCCTGATGCAGGTGCTGGGCGACGACACCGTGATGTACTGGCTCTCCTGGCCGCAGGACAGCAGCCAATACACGCAGCTGTGGCGCTGGGTCAGCCATGCGTTCCTGCATTTCTCCCTGCTGCATATCCTGTTTAACCTGATGTGGTGGTGGTATCTCGGCGGCCAGATGGAAAAACGCCTCGGTGCCGGCAAGCTGTTCGTGCTGGCGGTGGTGTCGGCCTTCTTCAGCGGCTGGGCGCAATCGCTGTTCAGCGGCGCGCTCTTCGGCGGGCTGTCGGGCGTGGTCTATGCGCTGATGGGCTATGTGTGGCTGACGGGCGAACGGGCGCCGGAGCGCGGCCTGATGCTGCCGCGCGGGCTGATGGTGTTCTCGGTGCTGTGGCTGGTAGCCGGATATTTCGATATTTTAGGAATGTCGATCGCCAACGCGGCACACGTAGCCGGTTTAGTGTTAGGGTTATTGATGGCATTTTGGGATACGCGTCATCGCGCACACAACGAACAATAACAGCCGGGAGCTGTGCCCAGCGGGCACAGCGGGCGTTTTAGGGGATTATCGTGAAGCAAACACAGCGTCATGACGCAATTATCGAGCTGGTGCGCCTGCAGGGTTACGTCAGCACGGAAGAGCTGGTGGAACATTTTGACGTCAGCCCGCAAACGATTCGCCGCGATTTGAATGACCTGGCCGACCAGAACAAGATCCAGCGTCACCACGGCGGCGCGGCGCTGCCTTCCAGCTCGGTCAACGCTGCCTATAACGATCGCAAGGTGATGTGGTCGGAAGAGAAAGCCCGCATCGCGCAGCGCGTCGCCAGCCAGATCCCGGACGGCGCCACGCTGTTCATCGATATCGGCACCACGCCGGAAGCGGTGGCCCATGCGCTGATGAACCACAAGAACCTGCGCGTGGTCACCAACAACCTCAACGTCGCCACCCTGCTGACCGCCAAGGAAGACTTCCGCCTGATCCTGGCCGGCGGCGAAGTGCGCACCCGCGACGGCGGCATCATGGGCGAAGCCACCCTGGACTTCATCTCCCAATTCCGCCTCGATTACGGCATTCTCGGCATCAGCGGCATCGATATGGACGGCTCGCTGCTCGAATTCGACTATCACGAAGTGCGCACCAAACGCGCGATTATCGAAAATTCCCGCTGCGTGATGCTGGTCACCGACCACTCCAAATTCGGCCGCAACGCCATGGTCAACCTGGGTAACATGAATCTGATCGACTACCTGTTTACCGACCAGCTGCCGCCGCCGAGCGTGATGAAAATCATCGAGCAGTACGACGTGCAGCTGGAGCTGTGCTGATCCGCTGTTAACCTGCGGGGCGCGCCGCCGCCCCGTTTCCTACCCCCCGCCCCTCTTCATCGACAGCCGTTTGCGCGCTCGCGCCATATCCACATCATTTATGTGACTATCATCACCAAACTGTTACCTCTATCACGCCTAAATGTTTTTGTTTGGTTAAGTCTTGGCTTGCTTGTTGGTTTTTGATTACAATCATGAGCGAAAACGAACATGAAAGAGCTATTTCGAACATCTGGAGGAAGATGACGTGGAAACCAAAGACTTGATCGTTATCGGTGGCGGCATCAACGGTGCCGGCATCGCGGCGGATGCTGCCGGGCGCGGGCTGTCGGTACTGCTACTGGAAGCGCAAGACTTGGCCTGTGCTACGTCTTCCGCCAGTTCCAAACTGATCCACGGTGGCCTGCGCTACCTGGAACACTACGAATTCCGTCTGGTGAGCGAAGCGCTGGCCGAGCGTGAAGTGCTGCTGAAGCTGGCGCCGCACATCGCGTTCCCGATGCGTTTCCGCCTGCCGCACCAGCCGCACCTGCGTCCGGCCTGGATGATCCGTATCGGCCTGTTCCTGTACGATCACCTGGGCAAACGCACCAGCCTGCCGGGCAGCAAGGGCTTGCGCTTTGGACCAGAGTCGGTGCTGAAGCCTGAACTGAAGCGCGGTTTCGAATATTCCGACTGCTGGGTCGACGATGCTCGCCTGGTGGTGCTGAACGCGCAGGAAGTGGAAAAACGCGGCGGCGAAGTGCGCACCCGCACCAAAGTGACCCGCGCATGGCGTGAAAATGGCCTGTGGATGGTGGAAGCGGTCGATATCGACAGCGGCAAAACCTTCACCTGGCGCGCCAAAGGCCTGGTGAACGCCACCGGCCCGTGGGTGAAAAACTTCTTCGACGACGGCCTGAAGCTGAAATCGCCTTACGGCATCCGCCTGATCAAAGGCAGCCACATCGTGGTGCCGCGCGTGCACGATCAGCCGCAGTCTTACATTCTGCAGAACGAAGACCACCGCATCGTGTTCGTGATCCCGTGGAATGACGAGTTCTCCATCATCGGCACCACCGACGTGGAGTACAAAGGCGATCCGAAGGACGTGAAGATCGACGAGAACGAAATCGCTTATCTGCTGAAAGTGTACAACGATCACTTCAAGAAGCAGCTGGGCCGCGACGACATCGTCTGGACATACTCCGGCGTGCGTCCGCTGTGCGACGACGAATCCGATTCGCCGCAGGCGATCACCCGCGATTACACGCTGGACGTGCACGACGAGCAAGGCAAGGCGCCGCTGCTGTCGGTCTTCGGCGGCAAGTTGACCACCTACCGCAAGCTGGCCGAGCACGCGATGGAAAAACTGGCCCACTACTACCCAGGCTGCGGCCCGGCGTGGACCAAAAACGCCACGCTGCCAGGCGGTGACATCGGCGGCGATCGCGACGGCTACGCGGCCAAACTGCGCCGTGCACACGGCTGGCTGCCGGAAGCCCTGGCGCGCCGCTATGCCCGCACCTACGGCAGCCAGAGCGAGCTGATCCTGGCCGGCGCCAACGGCCTCGGCGATCTGGGCGAAGACTTCGGCCACGGTCTGTATGAAGCCGAACTGCGCTACCTGACCGACAAAGAGTGGGTCGTAGAGCTGGACGACGCCATCTGGCGCCGCACCAAGCTGGGTATGTGGCTGGACGACGCGCAGCAGGCGCGGGTGAAAGCCTGGCTGGCGGAACACGCGAAAACGAAAGCGCTGTCTCTGGCTTCCTGAGCCGCAGCGTAACGAAAAAAGGGCCGGTTATCCGGCCCTTTTCTTTGCGCTTTCTCTTCCGTCTTACAGTTTCACCGGCTGAATGTGCCAGATTTCGTCCGCGTATTCCTGGATGGTGCGATCGGAGGAGAAGTAGCCCATGTTGGCGATATTCAGCACCGCGCGCCGCGTCCACTC
The DNA here is from genome assembly GCF_900182895.1 of Serratia sp. CC22-02. Taxonomy (NCBI): domain Bacteria; kingdom Pseudomonadati; phylum Pseudomonadota; class Gammaproteobacteria; order Enterobacterales; family Yersiniaceae; genus Serratia; species Serratia sp. CC22-02. The sequence continues at coordinate 124,277 of NZ_FXUD01000009.1, forward strand.
GTCCTGATTGAGATACACCTCGTCCACCTTGTCCTGCGTATCCACGTAGCTGCGATAATCCGCCAGCAGCTGGTAGTGATCCCCCAGGTTCACCAACGAGTCGAACAGGTTGCTGTAGCGCTTCGGTTCGTCCGGGCTGAACACGCCGGTGGCGATCTGCGTCAGCGCCTGATGCAGCTCGGGATCCTGCTCGTAGTATTGATGCGGGTTGTAACCGTTGCGGCGCAGTTCCTCCACCTGTTCGGCGGTATTGCCGAAGATAAAGATGTTCTCCTCCCCCACGTGCTCGCGCATCTCGACGTTGGCGCCGTCCAGCGTACCGATGGTCAGCGCGCCGTTCAGCGCAAACTTCATGTTGCTGGTGCCTGAGGCTTCGGTGCCCGCCAGCGAGATCTGTTCCGACAGATCCGCCGCCGGGATAATGATCTGCGCCAGGCTGACGCCGTAGTTCGGAATGAACACCACCTTCAGTTGGGTATGCACGCGCGGATCGTCGTTGATCACTTTGGCCACGTCGTTGATCAAGCGGATGATCTGCTTGGCGGCATAGTAGGCCGAGGCCGCCTTGCCGGCGAAGATCACCACCCGCGGCACACGCTCGATCTCCGGATCGTCCAGCAGGCGGTTATACAGCGTGATGACGTGCAACACGTTGAGCAGCTGCCGTTTGTACTCGTGGATGCGCTTGATCTGCACGTCGAACAGCGCATCCGGGTTGACCACCACGTTGAGCGTTTTGGCGATGTACAGCGCCAATCGCTCCTTGTTCTGCCGCTTGGCGCGCTGCACCGCCTGCAGGAAACTCGGGTAATCGACGTTGGCTTTGATCTCGCTCAGCTGGCTGAGATCGGTGCGCCAGGTTTGCCCGATGCAGTCGTCCAGCACCGCCGCCAGCGGCGGGTTGGCCAGCGCCAGCCAACGGCGCGGCGTCACCCCGTTGGTTTTGTTGCAGAAACGATTGGGGAACAGCCGGGCGAAGTCGGCGAACAGCGACTGCACCATCAGCTCGGAATGCAGGGCAGAAACGCCGTTGACCTTGTGGCTGGCCACCACTGCCAGCCACGCCATGCGCACCCGGCGGCCGTTGGTTTCATCGATGATCGAGACCCGCGCCAGCAGGTCGTTGTCGCCCGGCGCCACTTCCTGCACCATCTTGAGGAAGTGATCGTTGATTTCGAAAATCAGCTGCAGATGGCGCGGCAAGATGCGCCCTATCATGTCCAACGGCCAGGTTTCCAGCGCCTCGCTCATCAGCGTGTGGTTGGTGTAGGAAAACACCTGCTCCACCACTTCCCAGGCGTCGAGCCACTTGAATTTGTGCTCGTCGATCAGCCGGTGCATCAGTTCGGGAATCGACAGCACCGGGTGAGTGTCGTTAAGGTGAATGGCGATCTTGTCCGCCAGGTTGTCGAAGGTTTTGTGCATCAGCCAATGGCGGTTGAGGATGTCCTGCACCGTGGCCGACACCAGGAAATACTCCTGCCGCAACCGCAGCTCGCGCCCGGAGGAGGTCGAGTCGTCCGGATACAGCACGCGCGACACGTTCTCCGAGTGGTTTTTATCCTCCACCGCGGCGAAATAATCGCCCTGGTTGAACTTGCCGAGGTTGATCTCGTTACTGGCCTGCGCGCTCCACAGCCGCAGGGTGTTGGTGGCGTCGGTGTCGAAACCGGGGATCACCTGATCGTAGGCGATGGCCACGATCTCTTCGGTTTCCAGCCAGCGCGCCTTGGCGCCCTCCTGCTGCACGCGGCCGCCGAAGCGCACCTTGTAGCGGGTGTTGTGGCGCGGAAACTCCCACGGATTGCCGTACTCCAGCCAATAGTCCGGCGATTCCATCTGCTGGCCGTTGACGATGTTTTGCTTGAACATGCCGTACTCGTAGCGAATGCCGTAGCCGCGCCCCGGCAGCGCCAGCGTCGCCAGCGAATCGAGGAAGCAGGCCGCCAGGCGCCCCAGACCGCCGTTGCCGAGGCCAGGGTCGTTCTCTTCTTCCAGCAGTTCACCCAGGCTCAACCCCATTTCGTTCAGCGCGTTGTCGATGTCCTGATAGATGCCCATCGACAGCAGCGCGTTCGACAGGGTGCGGCCGATCAGGAACTCCATCGACAGGTAATACACCTGCCGCACGTCCTGCGACAGCTGGGCGCGGTTGGAGCGCAGCCAGCGTTCAACCATGCGATCGCGCACCGCGAACAGCACGGCGTTCAGCCAGTCGTGCCGGTTGGCGATGGCCGGATCCTTGCCGACGATAAACATCAGCTTATAGGCGATGGAGTGTTTCAGCGCTTCCACACTGACCGTAGGTGAGGTGTAACTAAACGGTGAAGTCATGGCTTTTTGATCCCTTTTAGGGAGCCCAGCCATTCGCCGCGGAATAGCTGGCCCCGCTGAACATGGACGCGGTATGCCGCGCCCCGACAATCAACCCAAACGGCTGCCCGCCGCGCGTCAACCCAAGACGCGAAACGCGGGCTACAAACGTTGATAAAGCGACAGATACTCTTTCGCCGCCACCGGCCAGCCGAAGTCCACGCTCATGGCGTGGCGCTGAACGTGGCGCCAGTGTTTCGGCCGGCTCCACAGCACCATGGCGCGGCGGATGGCGTTGCCCAGCGCGACGGCATCGCAATCGTCGAACACGAAGCCGCTGGCAGTGCCGTCGGCCAGATTTTCCAGCGCGCAGTCCACCACCGTGTCCGCCAGCCCGCCGGTGCGCCGCACCAGCGGCAGCGTGCCGTATTTCAGGCCGTAGAGCTGCGTCAGGCCGCAGGGCTCGAAGCGGCTCGGCACCAGAATCACGTCGGCGCCGCCGATGATGCGGTGGGAGAAGGACTCGTGATAGCCGATCTGCACCCCAACCTGCTCGGGATAGTCGGCGGCGGCGGCCAGAAACGCCTGTTGCAGCACCGCGTCGCCGGCGCCCAGCAGCGCCAGCTGCCCGCCCTGCGCCAGCAGCTCAGGCAACGCCTGCAGCACCAGGTCCAGACCTTTTTGGCTGGTCAAGCGGCTCACTACCGCGAACACCGGCAGCGATTCGTCCACCTTCAGCCCCATGGCCTTTTGCAGATGCAGCTTGTTTTTGACCTTACTTTTCAGATCGTCGGCGTCGTAGCGGGTACTCAGCCGCGGGTCGTGGGCCGGATCCCAAATCTTGTCGTCCACCCCGTTGAGGATGCCGCTCAGCCGGCCCTGCCGCTGCCGTTCCTGCAGCAGCCCCTCCATGCCATAGCCGAACTCCGGCCGGGTGATCTCGCGCGCATAGGTCGGGCTGACGGCGGTCACGTGGTCGGCATAAAACAGCCCGGCCTTGAGGAACGACATCTGGCCGTAGAACTCCAGGCCATAAACGTCGTAAAACGACGCCGGCAGCCACAGCTCGGTCACATGATGGGCGGAGAACAGCCCCTGATAGGCCAGGTTGTGCACCGTGAACACCGAGCGCGCCGGGTGGCCGTTGGCGGCCAGATAGGCGCAGCTCAGGCCGGCGTGCCAGTCGTGGGCGTGCACCAGCTGCGGGCGCCAGTAGCGATCCAGCCCCTTGGCCAGCTCGCAGGCCATCCAGCCCAGCAGCGCAAAGCGGCGATGGTTGTCGGGGTAGGCGTACATGGATTGGTCGTGGTACGGGCTGCCCGGCCGGTCATACAGCCAGGGGGCGTCGATGAGATAGATGCCCACGCCATGGTAGGTGCCGTAACGCAGGCCCACCCGGCCGGCGAACGAGTCGATTTCCGCCACCAGCACGGTGTCCGGAATGCCGTTGCGTACGTCAGGGAAAGCGGGCAATAGCACCCGAACATCGGCGCCTTCGGCGATTTGCGCCGCCGGCAGTGCGCCAACCACGTCTGCGAGTCCGCCCGTTTTCAGCAGGGGGAACATTTCAGAACATACGTGTAAGACCTGCATTATCACTCCTGAAAGTCGGCCGAAGGCCTCTGGATAAGAAATAAAGCAGGCTTGCCGCTGTTATGTTTGCCGCGTTGCGCAAGCCATCGAACCGTTCATCAGGCGGCAGGCTATCGTTCTGCCGCCCACGTTAACTCACAATTTTGACAACATTTCGCGCGTCACCAGCACGATGCCGCCTTCCGAGCGATAAAAGCGCTTGCTGTCCTCATCGGCGTTTTCCCCGATCACCATGCCCTCCGGAATGTGGCAGGCGCGGTCGATGATGCAGCGCCGCAGGCGGCAGGAACGGCCGACGTTCACGTCCGGCAACAATACGGTAGAGTCGATGGTACAGAACGAGTTCACTCGCACGCGCGGGAACAGCACCGAATGCACCACCACCGACCCGGACACGATGCAACCGCCGGACACCAGCGAGTTCATGGTCATGCCGTGGCTGCCGGAGCGATCCTGCACGAACTTGGCCGGCGGCAGCGGCTCCATGTGGGTGCGGATCGGCCAGGCGCGGTCGTACATGTCCAGCTCCGGCGTTACCGACGCCAGATCGAGGTTGGCGCGCCAGTAGGCGTCCAGCGTGCCCACGTCGCGCCAGTACGGCGGCAGATCGGGGTTGGAGGTCACGCAGGACAAGGTAAACGGATGCGCCCACGCCGCCTGTTGCGCGGTGATTTTCGGGATCAGATCCTTGCCGAAATCGTGGCTGGAACCGGGGGTCGACATATCCTCTTCCAGCAGCTGGAACAGGTAGGCGGCATTAAAAATATAGATGCCCATGCTGGCCAGCGACATATCCGGGTTGCCCGGCATCGCCGGCGGATCGGCGGGTTTCTCCAGGAACTCGATAATGCGGTCGCTTTCATCCACCTTCATCACGCCGAATTCGCCGGCTTCGCTGCGCGGCACCGGCAGGCAGGCCACGGTGCACTGGGCCCCCTTCTCGACGTGGTCGATCAGCATGCGCGAGTAATCCATCTTGTAGATATGGTCGCCCGCCAGGATCACCACGTATTCGGCCTCATAGCGGCGGATGATGTCCAGATTCTGGTAGACCGCGTCGGCGGTGCCTTTGTACCAATGTTCGGTGCTGAGGCGTTGCTGGGCCGGCAGCAGGTCGACGAACTCGTTCATCTCTTCGTTGAGGAACGACCAGCCGCGCTGAATGTGCTGCACCAGCGTGTGCGACTGGTATTGGGTGATCACGCCGATGCGGCGGATGCCGGAGTTCAGGCAGTTCGACAGGGCGAAATCGATGATGCGGAATTTGCCGCCAAAGTGGACGGCGGGCTTGGCGCGGGTGGAGGTCAAATCTTTCAGGCGCGAGCCGCGGCCGCCGGCCAGGATCAGCGCTACGGATTTAATCGGCAGCTGGCGCGCCAACATCAGGGGGTCTTTATTTTCAAACCTAACCATAGCGGACTCCTTTTATTATTTCCGTACCAGAACGCAAAGCGAGCGCGCGTCCTGGTGCCAGGCGGGTAACACCGCCCGTGAGTCTTCCTGAGTGAACGGAGCGACAACCTGCCAATCGCCTTCCGGCAACCTCATCTCCACCGTTTGCGGCGTGGCGTTGACCAGCAGCAGCCAGCGCTGCGACAGCAGGATCTGCATGAGCAGATCGCCTTGCTCCCACTGCTGCGCGTCGAGCGCCTGCCCTTGTGCGTTCAGCCACTGCACGCTGCCGTCGTCCTGCTGCCACCAGCGGTCCTGTTGCAACGCGGGGATCCGGCGGCGCAGCGCGATCAGCGCCGCGACGTAATCGGTCAGCGCGTCATCCGCCGTGGACCAGTCGAGCCAGGTGGTGGCGTTGTCCTGACAATAGGCGTTGTTGTTCCCCTGCTGGCTGTGTCCCTGTTCATCGCCGGCCAGCAGCATCGGCGTTCCCTGGGACAGCAACAGCGTGGCGAGCATCGCCCGCTGGCTGGCCCTGCGGCGTTGCACAATGGCGTCGTCGGCGACCAGGCCTTCCACGCCGTGGTTGTTGCTGAAATTACGATCGCTGCCGTCGCGGTTGCCTTCGCCGTTCGGCTGATTGTGTTTCTCGTTGAAGCTGACCACGTCCTGCAGGGTAAAACCGTCATGGGCGGTCAGCATGTTGACGGTGGCGTAAGGCGCTCGCCCGCGCTGGTTGTACACATCGCTGGAGGCGGCAAAACGCCGGGCGAACTGGCCGAGCGACACGCCGCTCTGCAGCCAGAAACGGCGCATGTCGTCGCGGTAATGGTCGTTCCATTCGGCGAAGCGGCCGGGAAACGCCCCCACCTGATAGCCGCCGGGGCCAACGTCCCAGGGTTCGGCTATCAGCTTGCAGCGCGACAGCACATCGTCCGCCAGCATCGCCTGGAACAGCGGCGCATCGCGATCGAACCCCGGCGTGCGGCCGAGCACGCTGCCCAGATCGAAGCGGAAGCCGTCGACGTGGCACTCCCGCACCCAAAAATGCAGGCAGTCCATCACCCAGGCCACGCCCTGCGGCTGATCGAGCCGTAGGGTATTGCCGCAGCCGGTGTCGTTGACGTAGTCCCCTTCCGGCGTCAGCCAGTAGTAGCTCTGGTTGTCGATGCCGCTCAGCGACAGCATCGGCCCGTCCATATCCAGCTCGGCGCTGTGGTTGAACACCACGTCGAGGATCACCTCGATGCCGGCTTGATGCAGCGCCTTGACCGCATCGCGAAATTCGTTCAGCGGCGTGCCGTCGGTGCTCAGGCTGGCGTAGCGGTTGTCCGGCGCATAGGGCGCCAGCACGTTATAGCCCCAGTAGTTGATCAGCCCCAGCCGCTGCAGACGCGGTTCGGAGGTATGTTGCTGCACCGGCAGCAGTTCCAGCGCGGTGATGCCGAGGCGTTTGAAGTGGGCGATCATCACCGGGTGCCCCAGCGCGGCGAAGCTGCCGCGCAGCGCCGGCGGGATCTTCGGGTGCAGCAGCGTCAGACCGCGTACGTGCGCTTCGTAAATCACCGTCTGCCCCCAGGGCGTGGCGGGCGGGCGATCGTCCTGCCAGTCGTAGCATTGGTCCACCACCACGCATTTCGGCATCAGCTCGGCGCTGTCGTGCGGATCCGGCCGATCGTAACCGCCGTGCAGGTGCGGGTGGTCCGCCACCGGCCCTTCCACCGCGCGCGCGGCCGGATCGAGCGCCAGCTTGTTGGGGTTGAACCGCTGTCCGTTCGCCGGGTCGAACGGGCCGTAGACCCGGTAACCGTAACGTTGTCCCGGCTTGCCGCCCGGCAAATAGCCATGCCAGATATCGCCGCTGCGCGCCGGTAGCGGCAGGCGCACCTCACGCTGCTGGCCGTCGAACAGGCACAGCTCCACCCGCTCGGCGTGCGCCGAGTACAGGGTAAAATTGATGCCTTCGCCGTCGTAATGCGCGCCCAGCGGTGCGGCGAGGCCGGCCGTCAGCTCCGTCATGGCGCCTCCCGCAGCAGATAAATGGTCGCCAGCGGCGGCAGCGTCACGCAGATGGAAAAGTCGCGGCCGTGGCTGCCGACCGCTTCGGAAGAGACCCGCCCCTGATTGCCGGCGTTGCTGCCGTGATAGTGGTGCGAATCGGTATTGAGGATCTCGCGATAGTCGCCGGCGCGGGAGAGGCCGATGCGGTAGCGGTAGCGCGGCACCGGGGTAAAGTTGCTGATGGCGATCAGCTCATTGCCCTGCGAATCGTAGCGCGCGAACGCGAACACCGAGTTGTCGTGATCGTCGACCACCAGCCACTCGAAGCCGTCCGGGCGATAGTCACGCTCATACAGCGGCGCCTGCTGCCGGTAGCAGTGGTTCAGATCGCGCACCAGCCGCTGCACGCCGTTGTGCCAGTTATCCAGCCCTTCCAACAAATGCCAATCGAGGCTGGTATCGAAATTCCACTCGCGCCCCTGCGCAAACTCGCAGCCCATAAACAGCAGCTTTTTGCCCGGATGTGCCCACATAAACCCGTAGTAGGCGCGCAGGTTGGCGAACTTTTGCCAGGCGTCGCCCGGCATGCGGTCGAGGATCGATTTTTTGCCGTGCACCACTTCATCGTGCGAGATCGGCAGCACGAAGTTCTCGGTATAGGCATACAGCATGCCGAAGGTCATCTGGTTGTGGTGATACTTACGGTGCACCGGATCGCACTTCATGTAATTGAGCGTGTCGTGCATCCAGCCGAGGTTCCATTTGTAGTGGAACCCCAGACCGTTGGCGTCCGGCGGCAGGGTGACGCCGGGGTAGTCGGTGGACTCCTCCGCCAACGTCACCGCGCCCGGCTGCGCCTGGCCGATAGTCTGGTTGGTATAACGCAGGAAGGCGATCGCCTCCAGGTTCTCGTTGCCGCCGTAGTAATTCGGCACCCACTCGCCGTCGGCGCGGCTGTAGTCGCGATAGATCATCGACGCCACCGCATCGACCCGCAGCGCGTCGATGCCGAAGCGCTCCAGCCAATACAGCGCGTTGCCCGCCAGGTAGTTGCGCACCTCGTGGCGGCCGTAGTTGTAGATCAGCGTATTCCAGTCCTGATGGAAGCCCTCGCGCGGATCGGCGTATTCGTACAGCGCGGTGCCGTCGAAGTTCGCCAGGCCATAGGCGTCGCTCGGGAAGTGCCCCGGCACCCAGTCGAGGATCACGTTGATGCCCGCCTCATGCGCCGCCGCCACGAACGCCCTGAAATCGGCCGGCGTGCCGAAGCGCCGGGTCGGCGCATACAGCCCCAGCGGTTGATAGCCCCAACTGCCGTCGAACGGGTGCTCGTTGATCGGCAGCAGCTCGATATGGGTGAATCCCATGTCCTTCACATAGTCGATAAGCTGCACCGCCAGCTCGCCGTAGCTGAGCCAGAAGTGGTTGTCGGTGTGACGACGCCATGAGCCGAGATGCACCTCGTAGATGGCGATCGGCTGGTCAAAATCGTTGGCGCGGCGGCGCGCCTGCGTCGACGGCACCACCTCCGGCAGCGGCGCCACCAGCGAGGCGGTGTCCGGGCGCATCTGCGCCTCGAAGGCGTAAGGATCGGCTTTCAGCTGGGTATTGCCGTAGCAATCGACGATTTCATATTTGTACAGCTGGCCGGCCCGCACGCCGGGCAGGAACAGCTCCCAGATGCCGTTTTCACGCCGCAAACGCATCGGATGGCGGCGGCCGTCCCAGAAGTTGAACTCCCCCACCACCGAGACGCGCTGGGCGTTAGGCGCCCAAACGGCAAAGCTGACGCCGTCGACGCCATCCAGCGTGGCGAGGTGAGCCCCCAGGCGTTCATAGGGGCGCAGGTGCGTGCCCTCGGCCAGCAGCCAGCTGTCGATATCCTGCAGCAGCGGGCCGAACCGGTAGGGATCGTCGACAGTCTGTTGGTGATCGCGCCAGCTGACCTGCAGCTGATAGCGGAAAGGATTTTTGCGCCGCGGCACCACGGCGCTGAAGAAGCCGCGCGGATCGTCGCAGTTCAGCTGCGCCAACCGCCGGCCGGTTTGCTGCTCAATCAGCCAAACCTCGGTGGCATCCGGCAGCAGCGCACGCACCTGCAGACCGTTATCGGTCGCATGCATGCCAAGCAGAGCAAAGGGATCGGCGTAATGGCCGGAGATGATCTGATCAATCACGTCACGATCGGGAAGTACAGGCATAGTCTTCTTCCTTAGATTAACAGCATGATCTAAGCACGGCTTGTTGGTTATTCCTTGGCCGTTTTGGTCATCATGCAATGCATTCGGACTCTAAAGCGTGATTGCGGTCGGTTATTGACCAATCTTTACTCTGCCGACCTGAATTTCGCTCTTTATGCTTATTTTTTGAAATATTTCAGTCATGGTGAAAAATTGTTCGCCCATGCGTTAAGCATAGCCAATGTCTGTTAAAAACTGCTCAGCATTGCTCAGGAAAATTCTTCATTAAGAAAACTGCCAGCCCGGCGGCTTCTGCATGCGGCGGCCGACGAGGAGATATGCGGGGTGGAGCCCGGTGAAACGAGGCTTGCGGTGACGTTGCCCGGCGCGGTGCGCGGCGAACAAAAAAGCGAAAAATGAGGCTTTAGGGGGCTGAAATCAGCCAGCCCCCAGGAAGTGCGGGTTTACAGCAGGATGCGCAGCATGCGGCGCAGCGGCTCGGCCGCGCCCCACAGCAGCTGGTCGCCCACGGTGAACGCCGACAGGTACTCCGGCCCCATATTCAGCTTGCGCAGACGGCCAACCGGCGTATTCAGCGTACCGGTCACCGCCGCCGGCGTCAGTTCGCGCATGGTCAGCTCGCGGTCGTTCGGGATCACGCGCACCCAGTCATTGTGCGTCGCCAGCATCTGCTCGATTTCCGGCAGCGACACGTCTTTTTTCAGCTTCAGGGTGAACGCCTGGCTGTGGCAGCGCAGCGCGCCGACGCGCACGCACAGACCATCGACCGGGATCACGCTGCCGGTGTTCAGAATCTTGTTAGTTTCCGCCTGACCTTTCCACTCTTCACGGCTCTGGCCGTTGTCGAGCTGCTTGTCGATCCACGGGATCAGGCTGCCGGCCAGCGGCACGCCGAAGTTATCGGTCGGCAGTTTGCCGCTGCGGGTGGCCTCGGTCACCTTGCGCTCGATATCCAGAATGGCGGAGGCCGGGTCCTGCAGTTCCTTCGCCACGTCGGCGTGCAGCATGCCCATTTGGGTCAGCAGTTCGCGCATGTGGCGCGCGCCGCCGCCGGAGGCCGCCTGGTAGGTGGCGACCGACGCCCACTCCACCAGATCGTTGGCGAACAGACCGCCGAGCGACATCAGCATCAGGCTGACGGTGCAGTTGCCGCCGACGAAGGTTTTGATGCCTTTGTCCAGGCCCTGCTGAATCACCGCGTGGTTGACCGGATCCAGGATGATGATGGCATCGTCCTGCATGCGCAGCGAAGAGGCCGCGTCGATCCAATAACCCTGCCAACCGCTGGCGCGCAGCTTAGGATACACTTCGTTGGTATAATCGCCGCCCTGACAGGTAATAATGATATCGAGCGCGCTCAGCGCGTCGATGTCATACGCATCCTGCAGCGTGCCCTGCTGGCCGCCGAAGGCCGGCGCGGCAGAACCGTGCTGCGAGGTGGAGAAAAAGACCGGGCGAATGGCATCGAAATCGCGCTCTTCCGTCATGCGTTGCATGAGAACCGAGCCGACCATTCCGCGCCAACCGATGAAACCAACGTTTTTCATAATATCTGTTTCCCGCCCGGATAAGGGCTATGTAGGTGATAACGAGTTGTGTGCAATATCTCCTCACCTTACAAAATGTCGGCGCGGGCGCAAAGTGAATTTATTCGATGGCTGAGGATTTCTCAGCAATCCTTCTTATAGGCAAGGACGCGGCCGGAAAGGCCGAGGCGTTTTCCCGATCACGAGGTCACCATGACAGAGATGATTTCCGCTACGGTATTGCTGTTTTTAATTATGGATCCGCTGGGCAATCTGCCGATTTTCATGTCGGTGCTCAAGCACCTGGAGCCGCGCAGGCGCCGGGTGGTGCTGATCCGCGAGCTGCTGATCGCCCTGCTGCTGATGCTGATTTTCCTGTTCGCCGGCGAGAAAATTCTGGCGTTCCTCAACCTGCGTACCGAAACCGTCTCCATTTCCGGCGGCATCATCCTGTTTCTGATCGCCATCAAGATGATTTTCCCGTCTCAGGAGGGCAACAGTTCGGGGCTGTCCGCCGGCGAAGAGCCCTTCCTGGTGCCGCTGGCGATCCCGCTGGTGGCCGGGCCGTCGATTCTGGCAGCGCTGATGCTGCTGTCGCACCAGTATCCGCATCAGCTGCCCCATCTGGTGGCGGCGCTGTTGATCGCCTGGGGTCTCTCTGCGGCCATTTTGCTGATGTCGAACCTGTTCCTGCGCCTGCTGGGCAGCAAAGGCGTCAGCGCGCTGGAGCGGTTGATGGGGCTGATTCTGGTGATGCTGTCGACCCAGATGTTCCTGGACGGCGTGCGGGCTTACATGAAGCTGTAGGCGCCTGACGGCGCCGACGACGGCCCGCGCTTAGCGGGCGGTGATGCGGTTGATGCAGGCGAGCGTGTCGGCGACCACGCCGTCCAGCGGCTGGTTGATGTCGATCGCCTGCACATCCGGCTCCTGCTCGCCCGGCTCTTCCAGCGTGGCGAACTGCGAAACCAGCATCTGCGGTTTGAAGAAGTGGCCTTTGCGCTGCTTCAGGCGCTCCTCAATCACCGTTTTATCCCCTTTCAGGTAGAGGAAATGCAGGTTGCGATTGCCTTCGCGCAGGCGGTCGCGATAGCTTTTTTTCAGCGCCGAACACACCAGCAGCGACACCGGATTGGTGCGTTGCATGGCGAAGATGGCGTCGTTGAGCGCAGCCAGCCACGGAGCGCGATCGTTGTCGTCCAGCGCATGCCCGGCGGCCATTTTGTTGATGTTGGCGCGCGGGTGCAGGTAATCGCCGTCCAGCATGGCGGCATCGGCTTCCCGGGCGACGGCGCTGGCCACGGCGGATTTACCGCTGCCGGACACCCCCATCAGGATAAATACGTGATTCTGCGGATTACTCATTGTGTCATGCCCTTATGGGAACTGGCGCGAGCGCGCCAAATGCGTCCCAACTGATAAAGATACTCTGGAACGCCGACGCCCCGCAGGGCGTCGGATAACGATTATACGACCGTCGCCAGCAGCAGGCAGCCCACCAGGCCGCACACCGAGATGATGGTTTCCAGCACCGACCAGGATTTGATGGTTTCCATGATGCTCAGGTTGAAGTACTCCTTGAACAGCCAGAAGCCCGGATCGTTAACGTGCGAGAAGATAACGCTGCCGGAACCGACCGCAATCACCATCAGCTCAGGGCTGACGCCGGTGGTGGCGATCAGCGGGGCGACGATGCCGCCGGCGGTGATCGCCGCCACGGTGGCGGAACCCAGCGCCAGACGCAGCGCGGCGGCGATCGACCAGGCCATCAGGATCGGCGAAACGTTGCTGCCTTCCATCAGGCCGGCGATGTACTGCTCGACGCCGCTGTCCACCAGCACCTGTTTGAAGGCGCCGCCGCCGCCGATGATCAACAGCATCATGGCGATGATTTTAATCGAGTCGGTGATGGTGCCCATCACTTCATCCATGGTGCGGCCGCGGTTCAGGCCGAAGGTGAAGATAGCGATCAGCACGGCGATCAGGGTCGCCATCACCGGGTCGCCGAAGAACTCGGCGAAGCGCAGCAGGCTGTGGCCCTTCGGCAACACCATTTCAGCCACCGCGCGCAGCGCCATCAGGATCACCGGCACCAGCGACGTGGCGACGCTGACGCCAAAGCTCGGCATCTCTGCTTCGGTAAAGGTTTTCGGGTTGTACAGGCCTTCCGGCACCGGCTTGTCGATGCCTTTCAGGAAGCGGGCATAAACCGGGCCGGCCAGGATCACCGTCGGGATCGCCAGCAGCGTGCCGTACAACAGGGTTTTACCCATGTCGGCATGGAAGATGGTGGCGATGGCCGTCGGGCCCGGGTGCGGCGGCAGGAAGCCGTGGGTCACCGACAGCGCGGCGGCCATCGGCACGCCGACGTACAGCAGCGGGATGCGCGCGGAGGCGGCGATGGTGAACACCAGCGGCAACAGCAGCACGAAGCCCACTTCGTAGAACAGCGCGAAGCCGACGGTGAAGCCGGTCAGCACCACCGCCCATTGAATATGTTTTCTGCCGAACTTGTCGATCAGCGTGGTGGCGATGCGCTGTGCGCCGCCGCAGTCCGCCAGCAGTTTGCCGAGCATGGCGCCGAAGCCCATGATCAGCGCCAGGCTGCCCAACGTGCCGCCCACGCCGGCCTTGATGGAGCCGATGACCTTATCGACCGGCATACCCTGTGCGATCCCGACCGCCAGAGCAACCAGCACCAAAGAGATAAAGCCGTTCAGCTTGAAGCGGATCATCAGCAGCAGCAGCAGCGCTACGCCGCCTGCAACAATCACTAATGGCATAATTTTTCTCCAACCTTTTATCGCGACTCTCTTTACGATAGGCGTAAAGCGTGCGGTTGTTTTATTTTTAGGCTCTTTCCCGGTGTTTAAGAAGAGCTGTAGGTGTTGTTGATTCAGAGGTTCAGTCTTGCAGCAAGATGACCGCACGCTCGTTGTTACCGGTATCATGATACCGGTAACAACATGAGCGCCGGAACCGGGTAAGCGGCTAAAATTCGCGTTCTGGGACAGAGATCAAACTTATGCCGGCAACGACCGGCGGGCTTACAGGCGGGATAACCCGCGCGCCTCAGGGCGCGCTGCAAAAAGAAAGGGTGTTAAAACAGAACGTTAAAATGGCTCAGATACTGCCGCCGGGGATCACGGTGAAACCGACGTCCACCATGCGCGGGCACACCGTTTCGCCGCGCAGCCGGGCCAGCAAACGCTCGGCACCGATCTGCCCCATGCGTTCGCGCGGCGTCAGCACGCTGGCCAGCTTAGGCACCATCACCTGGCCGATATCATGGCCGTGGAAACCGGCGATCGCCATGTCCTGCGGGATCGACAGCCCCTGCCGCTGGCACTCGAAGGCCGCGCCGATCGCCAGGTCATCGTTGGTGCAGAAGATACTGTCGATCTGCGGATAGTCGCGCTGCGCCAGGCGCAGCAGCTCGCCGCCGGCGGAATAGGAGGAAGAACGCGCGGTCATGATGCTGTAGGGCTCCAGGCCGGATTCGCGCATCGCCTGCTCATACCCCTGCTGCTTGATGAGGGTACGTTCATCCTGACGGGCACCGAAATAGACCACGTGACGGTGGCCGTGCGCGATGATCTGCTGGGTCATCTGGCGCGCCGCCTCGAAGTTGTTGAAGCCCACCGCCAGATCGATGCACGGCGAGACGCAGTCCATCAGCTCCACCACCGGAATGCCCGCCACCTCGATCATTTTCAGGGTGCGCGCCGTGTGATGGCGCTCAGACAGGATCAGGCCGTCGATATTGTAAGAAAGCAGCGAGGTCAGACGCTCTTCTTCACGCTCCGGCAGGTAGCCATAGTGCGCCAGCATAGTCTGGTAGTTGTGCGCGTCGGTGACGCTTTCGATGCCGCGCAGCACTTCGGCGAACACCTGGTTGGTCAGCGACGGCAACAGCACGCCAATCGCCCGGCTGGTGGCGTTGGAGAGGATGTCCGGCGCGCGGTTGGGGATGTAGCCCAGCTCATCCAGCGCGACGGCGATTTTTTGCTGCAGGGCGGCAGAAACCTGGTCGGGATTGCGCAGATAACGGCTCACCGTCATCTTGGTCACGCCCACCTTGTCCGCCACATCCTGGAGTACCGGCCGTTTTTTCTTCATTATCAATGAACTGACTAACCGTGAATGGGCAGTCATTTTAGCAAAAAAAACGGCGGGCCGATATTGTCGGTTATGCGACGGCCAACGCAAAAAGGCTCACAGCGTGAGCCCTTCATACGGTGACAAAGGGGAAAAAGCGTGGTTTCTCCCCTTTGTGATTGTCAGCCGAAAATCAATAAATTGATTTTCCTTGTTTTAATATGCTGCCGGCTTTCAGGCGGGCAACGTCATCAGGCTTGTCGTTAACCTCAAGGGCTCACAGCGTGAGCCCTTGAAATTTACCGCTTAATCACACCGGCGGCAGATCGAACAGCAGGATTTCGCTCTCTTCGTCGGCCTGAATCGTCAGCGCCGATTCATCCCACACCGCAAACGCATCGCTGATGCCGGCGGCCTGGCCGTTGACCGAGACTTTGCCGCGCACCACCTGGATCCAAATACGGCGGCCGGCGGCGATCGGGTACTCACCCTGTTCGCCTTTATTCAGCGCCCAACGCGACAGCGTCATATCCTGGAACACCTTCAGCGAACCGTCGCGCGCATCCGGCGACAGCACCAGCTGACGGCCCTGCGGCGCGTCGAACATGCGCTGCTCGTAGCGCGGCTCCAGCCCGACCTGATCCGGAATGATCCAAATCTGGTACAGGTGCAACGGACGATCCTGATTGGCGTTGTACTCGGAGTGACGCACCCCGGTGCCTGCGCTCATGATCTGGAATTCGCCGGCCTGGATCTGCTCCTTGTTGCCCATGCTGTCCTGATGCTCCACCGTGCCGCTCAGCACGTAGGTCAGGATTTCCATATCTTTATGCGGATGGGTACCGAAACCCTGCCCCGCGTCGATCACGTCTTCGTTGATCACACGCAGCGCCGAGAACCCCATAAAGTTCGGATCGTAGTAGTCGGCAAAAGAGAAGGTGTGCCAGCTATCCAGCCAGCCATGATTGGCGTGGCCGCGGTCTTCCGCTTTACGTACATAAATCATATTCAACTCTCCTCAATGTTTTTTTACAGTCTAGTCCTGCGGGCAGAATAAGAAAGCGTAAAAAACTCATGCCTCTGTTCAAAAATTTCGATGGAATGAAGCGGCAGATGGGCAACGGATTTGTTGAAGGCGGAAGCGGTTGAAAAAGGGCAAAAAAAAAGCCAGCACCCGAGCTGGCTAAGTAAACACTGGAAGCAATGTGAGCAATGTCGTGCCTTCGCAGCGAGAGTATCAAGGGTTGATGCCCTCCCCGGAACGCATCGCAATAATAATCATTATCATTCGCACCTGTAAAGCGTTTTTTTTGACCCGTTCAAATAATATTGACTCAAGGCAGTAAACGGATAAATTCAGAGGTTATTCAACCGGTAAGCAACAGGAGCAGCGAGATGAGCGAGATCGTGATACGCCACGTGGAAACGACGGATGCGCAAGCCCTGCATCATCTTTATTCTCAGACGCCCGTCTATCGCGATACGCTGCAGCTCCCGCTACCGTCCGTCGAGTCCTGGCAGAAGCGCCTCGCCAATCCCGAACCGGGCACGCATAACCTGGCAGCCTTCATCGACGGACAGCTTGCCGGGCAGTTGGTCGTGATGCTGAATCAGCGCGTTCGCCGCCGCCACGTCGCCACCTTCGGCATCGGCGTCGATCCACGCTACCACGGTCAAGGCGTCGGCAGCCGCCTGATGCAGGCGATGATCGACCTGTGCGACAACTGGGCGGCCATCGAGCGCATCGAACTGACGGTGTTCACCGACAACCCGGCGGCTATCGCGCTATACCGCAAGTTCGGTTTCGAAATAGAGGGCACCAGCCGCGCCTATGCCATGCGCGACGGCGTGCTGGTCGACGCCTACCATATGGCGCGTTTGCGCTCCGGGCAGCCGCACGGCGATGCGTAATCGCCCTCACCCACAGGGGCCACTGTGCCGGCCCCTGTGCATCAACCGCCGAACCTTTTTACAAGCGCTGGCCGGCCTGACCGCCGCCGCCGGCATATTCTCTCCTCTCACCTCGTTAGGTGCCGCTATGCCAACTTCCGCCGCCGGGCGCCCAGGCGCCCGCAACCTGATTACCGATGTGCCGGGCCTGAAGGTCGGCGTGGCGCAAGACAGCCGGGTGCGTACCGGCACGACGGTTATCCTGCCGGACAGCCCGGCGATCGCCGCCGTGGACGTGCGCGGCGGCGGCCCCGCCACCCGGGAAACCGACGCGCTGGGTGAAGACAATTTGGTACAGACCGTCGATGCGCTGACGTTCAGCGGCGGCTCGGTTTACGGGCTGGCGGCGGCGGATGGCGTCGCAGCCTGGCTGGGGCAACAGGGCCGAGGCTACGCGCTGCGCCCGGCCCCCGGCGTGCCGGTCTCCCCTATCGTGCCCACCGCCTGCCTGTACGATCTGGCCAACGGCGGCGACAAAAACTGGCAGCTCACGCCGCCGTATCGCCAACTGGGCATCGATGCGGTCGGCAAGGCCGGATTGGACTTTCCGCTGGGCACCGTCGGCGCCGGCTACGGTGCCATGACCGGCATGGGTAAGCTGAAAGGCGGCCTCGGCTCGGCATCTATCATTGCCGCCAATGGCGCTACCGTCGGCGCACTGGTGGCGGTCAACAGTTTGGGTGCGGTGGTCGCACCCGGCACCCGCGCCTTCTGGGCGACCCCCTATGAAATTGACGGTGAATTCGGCAACGGCGGCGCAGCGGCGCTGGCACAACTGCGCGCGCAGGGCGAAGATTGGATGGAACAAGAGCCGCAGGGCGGCAGAAAGAACACGACCCTGGCCTGCATCGCCACCGACCTGGCGCTGACGCGGGTGGAGTTGAAACGGGTGGCCATCATGGCGCAAGACGGCATGGCGCGCGCCATCCGCCCGCTGCACAGCCCGTTTGACGGCGACGTAGTGTTCGCCCTGTCCACCGGGCAGCGCGAGGTTCAGGGCAGCCGCGAACTGGCGGTGCTGCAGATCGGCGCGCTGGCGGCGGACACCCTGGCCCGGGCGATCGCCCGTGGCGTACATGCCGCCACGCCGTGGCCCGGCAGCCAGGTCGCAACCTGGCAAACGCTCGGCGGCTAACACGCCGCCACCAAAAAAGGGGCGCTGGCGCCCCTTAATCATGATTAACCCTCGTCGCTTAAATGCCGGCGGTTTCCCGAATATAACGGCGCGCTTTTACCGCATACTCGAACGGGTTGGCCAGCGCCGGATCCTGCTCGGCCTCCACCACCATCCACCCTTTGTAACCGCGCTCGTCCAGTAGCTTGAACACCGGCCTGAAGTCGATCACGCCATCACCCGGCACGGTGAAGGTGCCCTTCTTCACGCCGTCGAGGAAGCTCAGCTTGTTGGCTTTCACTTCCGCCACCACCTCATCGCGCACGTCCTTCAGATGGACGTGGTTGATGCGCGGCAGATACTTCTCCAGGATCGCCATCATCGCCTGCTGGCTGCCTTCCGAATAGTAGGCATGGCCGGTATCGAACAGCAGGTAGACGTCGTCGTTGACCATGCTCATGTAGCGATCGATTTCGGCCGTGGTCTGAATGCCGGTGCCCATGTGGTGGTGCAGACACACCTGCATGCCTTTGCCGGCGGCGATCTTCGCCAGCTCGTTGTAACCGTCGGCCACGCGCTGCCACTCTTCATCGCTGAAGTACGGCTTCTCTTCGAACACGCCTTTAGTGGTGCCCTGAATGCTCTTGCTCTGCTCGGAGCAGCCGATCACCCTGGCGCCCATGGCATGCAGGAAATTCATGTGGTTGATAAATTCATCGATGGTTTTGTCTTTCTGGCCGTCGGCGAAAAAGGTGCTGAACCAGGCGTTGCAGATCTGGATGCCGCGAATATCCAGCATCGGTTTCAGCACCGCCGGATCGCGCGGGTATTTGCTGCCCACTTCGCTGCCGGTGAAGCCGGCCAGCGCCATTTCGCTGACGCACTGCTGGAAGGTGTTTTCCTTGCCCAGATCGGGCATGTCGTCGTTGGTCCAGCCGATCGGCGCAATGGCCAATTTCACGTTGTCTTTATTCATGGTCTGCCTCGGTCCTTGGAGGGCCGCCGGTGCAAACGCCGCCGGCGAGCCGAATAAGATTATTTGCCCAACAGCTCTCTTTCGATGCGCTCTCTGGTCGCCACCGCCTGGCTCGGCATCTTTTCCGGGTAGCCGAACAGCGAGGTGCAGATGATCGATTCGCCGCCGACCTTGAAGCTGCGGTTGGCAAATTCCATGTCGCGCAGCGTCTGGAACAGGGCGTCGAAATTCACCTCGCCTTCGCCGATGCCGACGTGCTGATGCACCGCGGCGTCAACGCCCGGCGGGTTGACGATATAACGGCAATGCTTGGTGTGATTCATGGTGTCGGCAATCAGCACGTGGGAAAGATCGTCCCCGGCGTACTGCAGCATGCCGGCCACGTCACCCTGCCCCTTGTCGTAGTAGAAGGTGTGCGGCACGCTGTAGAGGTATTTGACGTGGTCGCTGCGCAGCGACTTCACCAGATCGGCGGTTTCGTTGCTCAGCTCGCAGAAGTCCCACGGGTGCGACTGGATCTCCATACGGATACCCTCGTGCTCGACGATCGGCAACAGCTCCTCCATCGAGCGATACCACAGCTCCTCGCAGATCTCTGGTTCGTTGGGGTTGCCCGCCAGTTCGGTGTTAATCACCTGCACGCCCATTTCCACCGCGATTTCGATCATCCGCCGCCAGTTTTTGACCGCCGCCTGGCGGCGATCTTCCCCTGGCCCGGACCAGCGATACACCACGATAAATGAGGAGATCTCCACGCCGGTCGCTTTCAGGGCGTTTTTATACTCCGCCATGATTTCGCGGCTGGCCTTCGGATGCTTGTAAAACGGGTTGATCTGCGGGTGCGGCGACTGCTCGATGTATTTGTAGCCCCAGTCCGCCACCTGCTGCACCATTTTGGTCACGCCCAAATCCCGTATAACGTCGACATCAAAAGCGATCTTCATGGTCACTCCTCTGCAATCGTAGGTATGGGGGACAGGCCGATTATTTGTTGTAGAACACCGGGCGCGCCGGCAAGGTCACCGGCACAATCTCGCCGCTGAGCTGGGCCGCCACGCAGGCGTCGGCGGTCACCGCGGCGGCGTAGCCGTCCCAGGCGGAAGGCCCGGTCAGCTTGCCCGCAGCCACGTCGTTGATGAAACCCTGCAGCTCGACGTCATAGGCGTCGATAAAGCGATCTTTCCAGTCGGTCAGGATTTCGGTCGACAGGCGGGCGCCGCTGCGCATCTGCACCGAGGACGGCTCCGGCAGTTTGGCGATGCCGGTTTCCCCCACCACTTCGCACTGAATGTCGTAGCCGTACTGGCAGTTGACGAAGATTTCGACGTCGATGCGCGTACCCTTGGCGGTTTCAAACAGCACAATCTGCGGATCTTTCAGGTGCGGGAACGCCTTCGGGCTCTTACGCGGGAACACCACCTGCACCGACACGTAGTCATCATCGAGCAGCCAGCGCAGCACGTCGATTTCGTGGATCAGGGTGTCGGTGATCGCCATATCGGTGGTGTAGGCCTCGCCGACCGTCGGGTTGCGGTGCGCGCAGTGCAGCATCAGCGGTTCGCCGATCTGGCCGCTGGTCAGCACCTGTTTCAACGCGCGATAGCCCTGGTCATAAGGGCGCATAAAGCCGACCTGCACCAGCCGCTTGCCGTGTTTCGCTTCGGCATCGACGATGTTTTTGCAGCCCTGCGCGGTCACCGCCAGCGGCTTCTCGCAGAACACCGGTTTGCCGGCGGCGATGGCCGCCAACACGAACTCTTCGTGGCTCGGCCCCCAGGACGTGACCAGCACCGCCTGCACGTCGGCGGCCTTGATCAGATCGTGGCCGTTGTCATACACCCGCGCATCCAGCTGCAGATCGCTCACCACCTTGGCGGCGTTGTCGCGGTTGATGTCGTTTACCGCCACCACGCGGGCACCCTGCAACACTTTGCTGCAGCGACGAATATGATCGCGGCCGATGGCGCCGGTGCCGATAACCCCAATGTTCAATGTCATTTTCGCTACCCTCGAGATTTATGTATGAAAACGAATCAGTAATCGCGCGCCTTATCGATGTTTTCCTGCAGCTTGCGCGCCACTTCGACGATTTTCTCGCTGTCGGCCACCTGAGCGCCGCCCACGCGCCACCAGCTGAGATACTTGTGCACCATGGTCTTCGGCAACACCTTGATGTCCAGCAGCGTGGACACGGTTTGCCTGCGGGCGTCGGCCAGCGCGTCGAGCAGCTGCTGCTCGGTGGTGACCCGATAGGTTTTACAGCCGTAAGCCGCCGCCAGCATGGCGAAATCGACCGGCACCAGCTTGCCGTCGAGCTTGCCGCCCTCTGGATTGCGGAAGCGGAATTCGGTGGTGTAGCTGTCCATGCCGTGTTCCATCTGCAGGTTGTTGATGCAGCCGTTGGTCATGTTGTCGAACAGCACCACGTTGATCTTGCAGCCTTCCTGAATCGAGGTGACCAGTTCGGAATGCAGCATCATGAACGCGCCGTCGCCCACCATTGCGTACACCTCGCGCTGCGGCTCGGCCAGCTTGACCCCCAGCGCGGCGTTCACCTCGTACCCCATGCAGGAGTAGCCGTATTCCACGTGGTAGCCGTGCTCGCTGCGGTTGTGCCACACCCGCTGCAGATCGCCCGGCAGGCTACCGGCGGCGGCGACGATCACGCTGTCCGCCGGCAGCTCGCGGTTCAACACCCCCAGCACGCGGCTCTGGGTCAGCGCGGAATCGGTCTGGGCGATAAATTCGGCGAACACCCGCTCGCGATCGAGGTGATCGTCGATCTCCGGCACAAAACCCGCGCCGCCGTATTCCACCGCGTAAACACGCGCGGTCTCTTCACGCTGGGCACCGCGCGCCGCGGCGATGGCGTCGCCCCAGCCGGCGCGGTAGTCAGCCTGCGCCAGCAGCGCGCCCAATGCGTTCAGAGCCTCGCGGGCGTCCGCCAGCACCTGCACGCCGTCGAGCTTGCCGGCGTCAAAGGCGCTGACATTGATATTGAGGAAGCTGACGTCCGGGTGTTGGAACAGCCATTTGGACGAGGTGGTGAAATCGGTGTAACGGGTACCGACGCCGATCACCAGATCGGCCTGCCGGGCCAACGTGTTGGCCGCCAGGCAGCCGGTTTCCCCGATGCCACCGAGGTTGAATTCATGGTCGCTCGGCACCGTGCCTTTGCCGGCCTGGGTTTCGGCAAACGGAATGCCGAAGCGCTCGGCAAATTCGCGCAGCGCCCGCCCGGCCTGCGAGTATTTCACGCCGCCGCCGCACACCAGCAGCGGTTTGCGCTTGGCGGTCAGCAGCGCCAGCGCGTCCGCCAACATGCCGTCGGTCGCCGGGCGGCGATCGAGCCGATGCACGCGTTTCTGGAAGAAATAGTCGGGATAGTCGTAGGCTTCACCCTGCACGTCCTGCGGCAGGCACAGCGTCACCGCGCCGGTATCCGCCGGATCGGTCAGCACGCGCATCGCGTTGATGCAGGCGCTCATCAGCTGCTCCGGCCGCACGATGCGATCCCAGTATTTGCTCACCGCGCGGAACGCGTCGTTGGTGCTGATGCTGAGATCGTAAGGCTGCTCGATTTGCTGCAGCACCGGATCCGGCTGGCGGGAGGCGTAAACGTCGCCCGGCAGCAGCAATAAAGGAATGCGGTTGGCGGTGGCGGTGGCCGCGGCGGTGATCATGTTGGCGGCGCCGGGGCCGACCGATGAGGTGCAGGCGTAGATCTGCCGGCGCAGCTTCTGTTTGGCGAAGCCGATCGCCGCGTGGGCCATGCCCTGCTCGTTGCGGCCCTGATGTACCCGCAGCTCGCCGCTATCCTGTTCCAGCGCTTGCCCCAGCCCCAGCACGTTGCCGTGGCCGAAAATCGCGAAAATGCCCGCGACGAATTTGGTTTCCACGCCGTCGGCCAGCAGATACTGGTTATCGAGAAATCTGACGAGCGCCTGCGCCATGGTTAGCCTGATCTTGCCCATTTACTCACCCTTTAGATTGAGGGCCGCCCCGGAAAGGGCTCGCGCCGAGCCGACAATCCCGTGTTTGTGTTACGCGGCGGCAGCTATTATCTTGAGCAGGCGATGCCCGCTGCTCACGAAGTCGACAACCTGAAACGTGAAGCGATTATAAACAAATATATTTTTCATAAAATCACATTACAGAAGAAACATTTCATTTTGCGATAAAGATCGCATATTGCATGAAAAGCCCGTTTCATCTCGTGCTTCAGCCTTCGCTGACTTCGCACCGCGCAGTGGCGGGTGACCACCGTCAGCACTCAGGATGACAGCCTTTTATCCTGTCCTCGCACTCCTTTTCAGCGCGCGCCTGGCCGCCCTTCCGTGGCCGTTTCACCGCCTTTTCCACCCGCTTGCCGATGTTTTAAATGCATCACATTTTTGGGGTGTAAATTTCATTCCATATTGAAATTGAAATTTTCATTCCCCATACTGTCCACATGCTTCCTGCAGGGCGCCACGCTCGGGCCGCCGCCGGAGTTTTGCTTAAACAGAAGGAAACGGGTATGGCTACACAAGAAAAACAGCTTGATGTCATTTGTCTCGGGCGCATCGCCGTCGATTTCTATGCTCAGCAGATCGGCGCGCGGCTGGAAGACGCCGGCACATTCGCCAAGTACCTCGGCGGCTCTTCCGGCAACGTGGCCTACGGCACCGCCATTCAGGGGTTAAAATCCGGCATGCTGGCGCGCGTCGGCGACGAGCACATGGGCCGCTTTCTGCGTGAAGAGCTGCAGCGCGTCGGGGCCGATACCCGCTGCCTCATCACCGACAAGCAACGATTAACCGGCCTGGTGATCCTCGGCATCAAGGATCAGGAAACTTTCCCGCTGATCTTCTACCGCGAAAACTGCGCGGACATGGCGCTGACGCCGGACGACATCGACGAGGCCTACATCGCTTCCTCGCGCGCGCTGGCCATCACCGGCACGCACCTGTCGCACCCGAACACCCGCGCCGCGGTGCTGAAGGCGCTGGAATACGCGCGCCGCCACGGTCTGCGCACCGCCCTGGACATCGATTACCGCCCGGTGCTGTGGGGGCTGACGTCGCTGGGCGACGGCGAAACCCGCTTTGTGGAATCGGACCAGGTCACGCGCGAGCTACAGGAGGTGCTGCACCATTTCGATCTGATCGTCGGCACCGAAGAGGAGTTTCACATCGCCGGCGGCAGCACCGACACGCTGACGGCGCTAAAAAACGTGCGGCGGGCCACGGCGGCCACGCTGGTGTGCAAGCGCGGCGCGCAGGGTTGCTCGGTGTTCGAAGGCGAAATCGCCGACGACTGGGCGCAGGTGAAGCTGCACGCCGGCGTGCGGGTTGAGGTGCTGAACGTGCTGGGGGCCGGCGACGCCTTTATGTCCGGCCTGCTGCGCGGCTACCTGAACGATGAGGGCTGGGATCAGGCCTGCCGCTACGCCAACGCCTGCGGCGCATTGGTGGTGTCGCGCCACGGTTGCGCGCCGGCCATGCCGACCAAACGGGAGCTGGACGACTATCTGCTGCGCGAACGGCAGGTCACGCGCCCGGACCGCGACGCACGCCTGAACCACCTGCACCGGGTGACCACCCGCAAGCAGCAATGGCCAGAGTTGTGCGTGTTCGCCTTCGATCACCGCAAGCAGCTGGCGGACATGGCGCGCGAAGCCGGCGTCGGCGAGGAACGCATTCCGCGCCTGAAAACCCTGCTGCTCACCGCGGCGCAACAGGCTGCCGCGCAGGCCGGGCTCAACGGCAACAGCGGCATTCTGGCCGACACCACCTACGGGCAGGCGGCGTTGAACGAGATCACCGGCCAGGGATGGTGGATCGGCCGGCCGGTGGAGCTGCCCAGCTCGCGCCCGCTGCGCCTGGAGCACGGCAATATCGGCTCGCAATTGATCGACTGGCCGCAGGAGCACGTGGTGAAGTGCCTGGTGTTTTATCACCCGCACGACGCGGCGGAACTGCGCCGCGAGCAGGATGCGCTGATCGCCGACGTCTACCGCGGCTGCTGCAAATCCGGCCACGAGCTGCTGCTGGAGGTGATCCTGCCGGACAACAACCCCGACAAGGACGAACGCCATTACCTGGAGATGATTGAACACTTCTACCGGTTGGGCATTCAGCCGGACTGGTGGAAACTGCCGCCGCTGAGCGCGGAAAACTGGCGGCGGGTCGGTGCGCTGATCGACACCTACGATCCCTTCTGCCGCGGCGTGCTGATCCTGGGGCTCGACTCCCCGGAAGCGGTGCTGAAGGCGGGCTTTGCCGCCGCCGCGGATGCGCGCTGGGTGAAGGGTTTCGCCGTCGGCCGCACCATCTTCGGCCAGCCTTCGCGCCGCTGGCTGCAGGATGAAATCGACGACGCGGCCCTGATCGAGCAGGTGAAACAAAAATACCTGACGCTGATCGGTTTCTGGCGCCAGTACCGTCCGCAGGCGAGCGGTGCGCACTGACAGCGAGCGCGAGTTCACGTCCCCTTAAGGCCATTTCGCCGCTTTAAGGGGATTTTTTTGCCCCTTTTCTGTGAAGTCGCGCAATGTGCGATCGAATAAATCGCTTTTTGAGGAAATGAAATTTCCGCTCCGTCTGTTAAAATACCCTGTCAATATTTCAGGCGTCAGGCCAATGCGCCTTCACCCCACTGCGAGCCGAATGGATGAACAACCCAACTCAACTTTCGCTGTTACAGGACGAGATTCGCCACCGTTATGAAACGCTGAGCAAGCGTTTGAAGCAGGTGGCGCGCTATATTTTGGATAACAGTAACAGCATCGCTTTCGATACCGTTGCCTCCATCGCCGCACAGGCCAGCGTACCGCCTTCCACCCTGATCCGTTTCGCCAACGCCTTCGGCTTCAGCGGCTTCAACGAAATGAAGCAGGTGTTCCGTCAGCATCTGATGGAAGAAACGGTGAACTATACCGAACGCGCGCGCCTGTTCCGCCAAACCTCCACCGACGACAACGTCGCGCCGGAGAAACCGGCGGAAATTCTCAACGTATTCACCATGGTCAACGCGCAGGCGCTGCAGCAGCTGGCGATGCAGATCGCCCCCGAGCAGCTGGATCGCGCCGTCGAGTTGCTCAACAACGCCGAAAATATCTACGTGATCGGCCTGCGCCGTTCGTTCAGCGTCGCCTCCTATCTCACCTATGCGCTGCGCCATCTGGAGCGCCGCGCGTTTCTGATCGACGGCCTGGGCGGCATGTTCACCGAACAGCTGAGCATGGTGAAACCGAAGGACGTGGTGATCGCCATCAGCTATTCGCCGTACGCCCGCGAAGCGGTGGAACTGGTGGAACTGGGCGCCAAGCGCGGTGCGCAGCAGATCGCCATCACCGACAGCCAGGTAAGCCCGCTGGCCGCCTTCAGCGACGTCTGTTTCGTGGTGCGCGAAGCGCAGGTGGATGGGTTCCGCTCGCAGGTGGCTTCGATGTGCCTGGCGCAGACGCTGGCGGTCTCGCTGGCGCTGAATAACGCCCGGGACGAGTAAGGCTGGGGTGAACGCGCCCGACAGGCTCGGGCGCGGCGGGATTATTGCAGCAACAAATAGCGGTAGAGCGCGCTTTCCAGATCCTGCTTCATGCTGATGAAAAGCAGAATCTCCACCGTCTGGCCGTCGTAGTCATAGATGACGCGGTATTCGCTATCGGGATCCAATCGCTCGTGCAACCGTACCCCCATGCCCGCCAGCACGGCGTTGAAGCGGTAGCGGGCAGGATCGTCGGCAATTGCCGCAAGAGACGATAACAACAGATTGTCCACGAACACCCCGGCTGCGGCGGCCCCTATCGTTCCGCTCTTGTAAGACTCGATGTCTTTCAGGCTCCATTCCGCCGCCGGCGCGACGGTAAAACGTATTTCCTTGGGCATCCTGCACCTCGGGCCTATTTCCGCGCGTCGCGCAGCCGCTGCAACGTTTCTTCGGGCGACAGACCGCGCTGATTTTTAATCTCTTGCTTCGCCATCATAGTCAGTTTCAGCAACGCGTTGGACTGGCGCTCCAGATTGCGTTCCCGAATTTCGGCCTCTCTCTCAGCCGCCGTTTGCACAAACAGCTCGGCAACACCATTTTTTGTGACGTAAACCCCGCCTTCAAACAGATCGGGCGAACCTAATCCTTCTCGCGCCGCTTTTTGGGACATGGTGGTCGTCATGGTTTTTCCTCCTGCGCATAGGCAATCACGCTGTATCACAGCGGTTCTTTGGATTCACTCAGCCGGGGAGCGATCGCGTGCGGACAGGTTATCATTTGAACAAGATGGAGGGCAAATTTAGGTCAAATTTATACCCTGATAAAAAGAAAGCCCGGCAAGCCGGGCCTCAAGCGCTTATTGCGCGGCGGGATAGCCGTCGCCGTTAATCCAGGCGTGGTCTTTTTCCCAGGTGAATTTCCACTGCCGCACCGGCCCGGCCATCACGTTGAGATAATAGTTGTCGTAGCCTGCCAGGGTCGCCACCGGGTGATAACCGCGCGGCACTTTCACCACGTCGCGATTGTAGACCGGCATGCACTCGTCGAGCGTGCGATCGTCGGTATAGACACGCTGCATGCAGAACCCCTGCTCCGGCTGAATGCGGTGATAATACGTCTCTTCGAGATAGGTTTCGTCCGGCGAGTCTTCCCGATCGTGCTTGTGGCTCGGGTAGGAACTGGTGTTGCCCTCGTCGGTGTAAACCTCCACCACCAGCAGGCTGTCGGCCGGCTCGCTGTCCGGCAGAATGTTGTGCACCAACCGCTGGTTACGCCCCTTGCCGCGCCGCTCCACGCCGATATCCGCCGGCGTGATCAGCCGTGAGGGCAGGTGGCCGCTGCCGGGCGCGCTGCACACCGCCAGCTCCAGATCGGTTTCTGCCCGCACGTCGATGCGATCGTGATGCGGCACATACACCGCGTAAGGCGGCGTGCGCTCGAACGGGCTCATGCGTTTGCCGATATGCGGGTACTCGGCGCGCAGCGTGGCGACGGAGGCGATACCGGCCACCAGCACCAGGCACAGCTCCTTATCGCCGCACTCAAGCTGAAGCGACTGCCCGGCGGCCAGGCGATAAACGTCAAAGCCGACATAGCGCCAACCGGCATTTTCCGGCGTCACGTGCTGGATGCGCCCTTCGGCGTTCGGCGTCTGACATTTGGCAAGCAGTGAAGACATCTCGATTCTCCTGTTAATGATTCGTGCAAAGGCCGCTGCCCCGAAGGAGCAACGGCCTGGCCTGAATATGACAGCGCTTAACCCAGCGTCGGCATGCTGAATTCGGACACCGTCTGCTGCCCGGCCGGCCAGCGCGCGGTGGCGGTCTTCATGCGCGTGTAGAAGCGCACGCCGTCGGTGCCGTGCACGTTCAGCGCGCCGAACACCGAGCGCTTCCAGCCGCCGAAGCTGTGGAACGCCATCGGCACCGGCACCGGCACGTTGACGCCGACCATCCCGGCCTGCACTTCTTGCACGAACTGGCGCGCGTAGTGGCCGCTGCCGGTAAAGATGGCGCTGCCGTTGCCGAACTCGTGGCCGTTCACCGTGTCGATGGCGGTACGGTAGTCCGGCACCCGCACGATGCCCAGCACCGGCCCGAAGATCTCTTCACGGTAGATGCGCATGTTCGGTTTCACATGGTCGAACAGCGTGCCGCCGACGTAGTAGCCTTCAGGATAGCCCGGCACCTGATAATTGCGGCCGTCGGCCACCAGGGTCGCGCCTTCTTCCACGCCCAGATCGATGTAGCCCAGCACCTTCTTCTGGTGGGCGGACGACACCAGCGGCCCCATTTCATTCTCTTCGCCGCCCTGCTGCAAGCCCGGCCCGACGCGCAGCTGCGCGATCAGCGGCTTCAATTTGGCGATCAGTTTGTCGGCGGTATCGTCACCGACCACCACGGCGATCGGCAACGCCATGCAGCGCTCGCCGGCGGAGCCGAACGCGCCGCCCATCAGCGCGTTAACCGTGGCGTCCAGATCGGCGTCCGGCATGACGATCGCCTGGTTCTTCGCCGCCCCGAAGGCCTGCACCCGCTTGCCGTGCGCACTGGCGGTGGTGTAGATATGTTCCGCCACGGTGGAGGAGCCGACGAAGCTCACCGCCTGAATGCGCGGATCGGTGCACAGCTGCGCCGCGTCTTCATTGGCGCAGTGCACCACGTTGAACACGCCGTCCGGCAGGCCGGCTTCTTTCAGCAGCTCCGCCAGGCGCACCGAGGCGGAAGGCACCAGCGCCGGCGGCTTGAGGATGAAGGTGTTGCCGCAGGCCAGCGCGATAGGGAACATCCACATCGGCACCATCGCCGGGAAGTTGAACGGGGTAATGCCCGCCACCACGCCCAGCGGCTGCATCAGCGAGAAGCTGTCGACGCCGCTGCCGACGTCCGGCGAATACTCGCCCTTGATCAGATGCGGGATGCCGCAGGCGAATTCGACCACTTCCATGCCGCGCGTCAGTTCGCCCAGCGCATCCGAGTACACTTTGCCGTGCTCGCTGACGATAAGCTCGGCCAGCTCGTCGCGGTGCTGTTCCAGCAGCGCCTTGAAATTGAACATGATGCGCGCGCGGCGCAGCGGCGTGGTGCGCGACCAGTCGGCAAACGCCCGATGGGCCACGTCGATGGCCTGTTTGACTTCGGCGGCGGTGCTCTGCGTGACGCGCCGCTCGACCTGCCCGCTGGCCGGGTTGTGCACGTCAACGGTTTGATTACTGCTGCTCAGGCACACCTGCCCGCCAATAAAGTTACCCACGGTTTTCATGTCACGCCCTCTTTTCAAGTCCGCTGTCGCCTGGCCATTCGCCGGCGGCACGGCGTTAATCGTCCCGCTCGCCAAACCCCGTCGGCAAGCCGGCTAAATCCTGACCGGATGCAGCAAACTCTATTTCATTGAAAAAAAAGTTTCAAATAAATTGTTTTGGAAAATTTATTTTTAGTGCGTGAGGTCGCAATTTTGCGGTGTCGATCCGGTTGGCGCTTTCATTACCGTGCCAGGGAAAGCGCAACGGCGGAGAAGAAATCCGGGGTAATGCACACTGACTTTTCTACAGAAAACCCGCGCTATGCCTGCCCTGTCGTCGTTACCGCCAGCCCCCGTTCGCCCAAGATGCCCGAATCGCTCGCGCCGGTTTTTTTTGAACTGGATCTAAAAATCAATATTCCATTATTCACTAATTATGAAATAAATGTTCTTGTTTGTTCCAGCATTTATCGACGACATCGCCTTGATGACAGGCACGGTTCACACCCTTCCGCTCGCCCTCTTCCCGACACCCCAACCGTGCGGACGGAAGCCAGGATAAAAATCGGAGCAACACATGTCATATCAGCGTAAGCACAATACCGGCTACATATTGCGAATTTGCGGCATCGCCGCCCTGGGCGGCATTCTGTTCGGCTACGATACCGCCGTGATCTCCGGCGCGATCGAAGCGTTGAAAACCTATTTCAGTCTCAGCCCGGCCGAAACCGGTTGGGCAGTCTCCAACGTGGTGATCGGCTGCGTGGTCGGCGCCTTCGCCGCCGGGCCGCTGGCGGCGCGCTGGGGCCGTAAAAAGGCGCTGATGCTGGCGGCGCTGCTGTTCACCGTGTCCGCCGTGGGCGCGGCCTTGGCCCCGACCTTCACCTGGTTCGTCATCTACCGCATCATCGGCGGGCTGGCGGTCGGCATTGCCGCCACCGTGTCGCCGATGTACATGTCGGAAGTGTCGCCAAAAGACATGCGCGGGCGCGCGCTCAGCATGCAGCAGTTCGCCATCGTCTTCGGTCAGATCGTGATTTTCTACGTCAACTTCAAAATCGCCAGCCTCGCCAGCGAAGCCTGGCTGGTGGAAATGGGCTGGCGCTGGATGTTCGCCTCGGGCGTAATCCCCTGCATTCTGTTCTGCATCCTGGTGTTCGTCATTCCTGAATCCCCGCGCTGGAACGTAATGATGGGGCGCGACGATCAGGCGCTGGCGATGTTGACCAAGGTCTCCAACGCCGCCCACGCGCAGAATCTGCTGAAAGAAATCAAAGACTCGCTGCAGCAGGATCAACAGCAGCAGCACCGGAAGCTGAACTACGGCGATGTGCGGGTACGTTTCATCCTGTTCGTCGGCTGCATGATCGCCATGTTGCAGCAGGTGACTGGCGTCAACGTAATGATGTATTACGCGCCGGTGGTGCTGAAAACCGTGACCGAAAACGCGCAGGAAGCGCTGTTTCAGACCATCTGGATCGGCGTGCTGCAGCTGGTCGGTTCGGTCATCGGCGCCATGCTGATGGATCGCATGGGCCGCATTCCCTTGATGCGTTATGGCACGCTGGGCGCCATCGCCGGCCTGCTGCTCACCTCGTACGCGCTCTACACCCAGGCCACCGGCTATTTCGCGCTGTTCGGCATGCTGTTCTTCATGGTGTTTTATGCGCTGTCCTGGGGCGTCGGCGCCTGGGTGCTGGTGTCGGAAATCTTCCCGAACCGCATGCGCGCGCAGGGGATGAGCATCGCCGTCGGCTGCATGTGGGTCGCCAACTTCGCGGTGTCGCAGTCGTTCCCGATGATCAACGACCACCCGTATCTGTTCTCGCATTTCCACGGCGCCTTCCCGATGTGGATCTTCGCCGCCTGCTGCCTGTTCAGCTACTGGTTCATCGGCCGCTACATTCCGGAAACCAAAGGCGTCTCGCTGGAAAAAATGGAGCAGGTGGTGCTGGCCAAACGCCACCGTCACCCCCTGCCCGACGGCAAGCCGCTGCCGCTGGAAAACGGCAAATCCTGATCTCTCAACCCTGACCGCTGGAGTAATGCCTCATGACACTTGCGCTGGACCGCTTCTGCATTAACCGCAAGATCGCGCCGAATCTCGATCTGGACAGTTTTTTCCGCCTGGTGAAACGCTGCGGGCTCAGCAAGGTTGAGCTACGCAACGACATGCCCAGCGGCAAGGTAACTGACGATCTGAGCGACGCGCAGCTCAACGCGCTCGCCGCGCAATACGGCATCGAGATCGTCACGATCAACGCCCTTGGCATGTTCAATCGGGTAGACGACCCGGCGGCGCTGCTGCAGCGCGCCGAAGCGTTGCTAGCGCAGGCGCAGGCCATCCACAGCCGGGCGCTGGTGCTGTGCCCGCACTGCAGCGCCGATGACAAGCGCAGCGAGCAGCAAAAACGCGACGACACCCTCGCGGCATTGCGGTTGCTGGCGCCGCTGTTTGCGCGCTATGGCGTACAGGGGTACGTCGAGCCGCTGGGCTTCGGCATCAGTTCGCTGCGATCGTCGCTGCTGAC
The DNA here is from genome assembly GCF_900182895.1 of Serratia sp. CC22-02. NCBI lineage: Bacteria > Pseudomonadati > Pseudomonadota > Gammaproteobacteria > Enterobacterales > Yersiniaceae > Serratia > Serratia sp. CC22-02. The sequence goes on from NZ_FXUD01000009.1 coordinate 156,685, forward strand.
TCAGGCGCTCATTCGCGATTCGGGCGCGCCGTACCGCATCGTGCTCGATACTTTCCACCACTACCTGAGCGATGTGACGCAGGCCGACTTCGATGCGCAAATCCAGGTGGCGCAGATCGGCCTGGTGCATCTGTCCGGCGTGGAAGACGGGCGGGATAAAGGTGCGCTGAGCGACGAAGAGCGCATCATGCTGAGCGAGGGCGATCGGCTGGAGAGCCGCCGCCAGGTGCAGAACCTGGAACGCCTGGGCTACACCGGCGTCTATGCCTTCGAGCCCTTCTCTTCGCAGCTGGACAGCTGGAGCGAGGCGGATATCGAACGGGAAATCCGCCACAGCATTGCCCTGCTGCAAGGGTAAAAAAAACGGCCTCCGCGGAGGCCGTTTTTCATAGCGTTACTTCAGGTTGCCGACCACCAGCTGGTGGCGCTCGTTGTAAAACTTACGGTAGGCCAGATAGCAGGCGATGATGGTCGACAGGCTGGCGGTAGAAAGCAGCATGAAGGTCACCATAATCTGGTATTTGATCGCTTTCACCGGGTCGATGCCGGCGAAGATCAGCCCGGACATCATGCCCGGCAGGCTAACCAGCCCAACGGTTTTCGCCGAGTCCACGGTCGGGATCAGCGAAGCGCGGATGCTGTCGCGGATCAGCGCCGCCGAAGCGAACTTGGGCGTCGCCCCCAGGCTGAGCATCTCCTGAATCTTCTGCTGTTCGCTTTTGAAACGCTGGCCGAGGTTGGTGTAGCACAGCCCCACCGCCACCATGGCGTTACCGGCGATCATCCCGGAGATGGGGATCACCTGCATCGGCGTAAATTCGATGGAGCCGGTCAAGACCAGCACCGCCAGCGTCAGCACCGCGCCGGTGGTGATGGCGATAAACGACGTCACGAACGCGTGTTCGACGTACTTGCTGCGTTTCTTGGCGTTGTAGGCCGCGTTAAAGCAGATAAACAACACCATCAACACGGTAAGCACCGCGTTATCCAGGTCGAAAATATACTTCAGCACATAGCCGACGATGATCAGCTGCACCACCGCGCGGCAGATGCTCCAGATAATGTCCTTTTCCAGCGCCAGCTTTTCCCGGTGGCTGATCAGGATGGCGACCACCACCAGGATCATCGACAAGCCTAAGGATTCGTTGGTGATGTTATGCTGATTCATGCTGTTGCTCCTGTTGCTCGGCGCCGTGCGCGCGCAGGGTGATCACCTCATCCGCATGCGCTATCTCTTCGGTATCGTGCGTCACCCACAGCACCGCCAGCCGGTGCTCCGCCACCAGCTGATGCACTATCTCATTGACGTTGCGTTTGTTTTCCTCGTCCAGCGCGCTGGTGATCTCATCGAGCAGCAGCACCCGGGGCATAAACTGCAGGTTGCGGATCAGGGAGACGCGCTGCTTCTCCCCGCCGGACAGCTCATTGATGCTTTTGGTCAGCATCGCCTCCGGCAGCCCGAAACGCGTTAGATCGGCCTTCATTTTTCGTTCATCCGGCGACTGTTGACGGATCTGATAGGGCAGCGCCAGATTGTCGTAAACCGTATTGCCGAACAGCGCCGGCGTCTGGAAGCAGTAAGAAACCTGCTTGCGATACGCCTCCGGCGACATCTCGGCGATCGCCTGGCCGTCGAAATAGAGGCTCCCGCGGGTCGGATCCATTAAGGAAGAGATGATTTTCAGCAGCGTGCTTTTCCCGCAGCCGGAAGGCCCGGTGATCAGTTTGAACTCGCCCTCACCCAGCGTGAAAGAGACGGAGTCCAGGATCACCTGGTTGTCTATTTGATAATGAATATCATCCAATCTCAGTATGTCTTTCTTTTCCTTCATTACGATGCCGGCTCCCTACACCTGTTCCCGTCTGAGCGATAAGTATATGGCCGCAAAAAACATCTTAGCAATGCCTGCGCGGATGGCAGAGAGCGGAGAGGAGGATTGGCGGAGCAAAACGCCCCGCCAAATGATAAGATTAATTAATGATTAGCTGTAGAGATAGTCAAAAGCGACCGCCAGGGTCGAATCACTCTTTTTTTATCGCTGCCTGTTCGTCGCCGCTGTACCAGCGTAGAGAATTGTTGATGCTGCGGTGGGTGCAGTGGACCTTGCCCTCCTTTTCCAGCGCCAGCAGCAGGGTTCGGGTGGTATAAATGTTTTCGCCGCATTTATCCGCCAGCTCGCGCGTCTTCGGCCACTGCTCCGGCGGGGGATGGTGGCCCCCTGACCCTTCGACACGCTCTCTGCACAATCCTTGCAACACATTCAGCATCAGCGATTTTCTGCTTTCAAACGTTTTCGGCGCCTTGGCCATAGCATTCCTCCTGAGTGGTTACTGCTGAGCTCCCCCGCTCACGGCTGCACGTCAGCGATGCGCAGGGTATAAATCATGGTGGCATCCGGGGGGATTGCCGGCGGGCTGCCCTGCTTGCCGTACGCCAGCGCCGGCGGCACCACCAGCGTGATCGAGCCGTGGCGCTGCAGCTTCTCGATAGCGGCGCGAAACAGCGGCGGATAGCGCGTCAACGGCTGAGAGATCACCGTCCCTGCCAACTCCATATCTTTGACCACCCGGCCGTCGACCAGGCTTTCGCGCACCACGATATCCACCCGATCGTCGGCACCAATCGCCCCATTGCCGGCATAGTCCACCCGGTAGTAGAAACCGAGCGCATCCTGCTTGACGCCCTCCTGACGGGCGAAATCGGCCAGATAGGCTTTGTCGTCCCGCGGTGGCGGTGGCGCCTGCGTCTGCTGCAACCGCAGCTGCGCCGTGCGCAACGCGCTGTCGATGGCGGCCTCATCCAGCCGCAACCGCCCGGCCAGGGTATCGGCGATGCCGGCCAGCAGCAGCCGGCTGTCCGCCTCCAGCCCCGCGCGCCGGTTCTCCTGCTGCAAATGCACAATGTCGCGCCCCAGAGACACGCCGGCGGCATACGCCTGTTTGTCCGCCTCGCTGGCCAGCAAGGGCGGTTCGGTGGCCTGCTGCCGCTCGGCCAGCAAGGTGTCGATCCGCTGCCGCTGCTGCGCCAACTGCGCCGCCAACCTTGCGCTGCGCTGTTCGGCCCGCGTGAGCGAAGCGGCCAATGCGCCCACCTCAGGCACCGGCGCAACGGCTTGCCGCAATCCCTTCAGGGCATCGGCCAGCGGCCGAATGTCGACGGCGGCCCGCTCCCGTTTCGGCGCCGCCGCGGCCTGAGCCGCCGCTAACTGCCGCTCCAACTGACGAATTTTCTCCGCCTGCTGTTGCAAAGACTGCTTCAGAGAAGTTAAACGAACGCCGTCTGCCCCGGCGATGGCAGCCGATTTGGCGGCCGGTGCGGGCGCCGGTTTACGCGCGGCGTCTTCCCCGAGCGCGGCCGGCGGCGCCTGCCGTTGTTCAGCGAACTTCAACAGGGCGGGAATGCCGTCGTCGGCGGCGCAAGCGGCCCCGTTCGCCGCCAACAGCAAAAAGCCCATCGCCCATCCTTGCGCGCATCGCTTCATGGCTACAGATTCTCAACCCGGCTGGACAGATCGGACATCAGCTCATGCTCGACGTCGGCGCAGAATTTCTCGGTTTTATATTGATAAAGAGCATCAATCGCTTTACGGGTACTCTCATCCACGTTGCCGCGCACCCCGGCATATCCCGAGGCGTTGGAAAGCAGGCCGTTAAAATAGGCAATGCGCTTTTGGTAACTTTGCGGATTAATATTCTTTAACGAATTAACCCGTTGTTGGCAAAGCGCGATGCGTTGTTCATCGGATTTATCATTAGGATTGTTCTGTGAAAGTTTTTTCACAGAATTCAGTTTTGTCTTGCTACCGTCCGCACAGCCAGATAGCACCATAAAAGACAGCAAAAATATAGCCAATCCCACCTTGCGGCGTCCACCGCAAGCATTAATCATCGTTATCATTCCGTTTATAATCCTTTAATTGTCACTTAGGTCATCATTATGTGGCGAACGGCAGCGGCACATGCCTTAATTTGATTAATCAAAAGGGGTTAGACAGCGAAAAATCCCTATGCCGCAATGCGATAGAATAATTCACTACCGGTGTAATTGTTATTCAATTGTTAATTAATCAGATCTAAACGCAGGTTAAACGCGAATAAGAAACCCAATCACTCGCGAACAGAAAACCACGAAACAACAATAAAAACAATGAATTATGTTTTATATTTTGTTTCTAAAGGGAAATGCATCATCTGCTGCCTAAGGGCGATATTAGCAAAACAATATTGTGAATTGTAGGTGCACCCCTATTTCCCCCGATCTAATATCTCGCATATCGTTATTTATATAGTGATTTATACTGGATAATATTTGTATACGATCTATTGATTTTAAAGCAAATATATTTCTTTTTCCTTTTGGTTTTATATTCTGAATTTGACTTAATTTAATAAAATCTATTTCCAAGCAATACTATTATTTGCAAGAATATTCCCAGCAACACGCCACACATAAAACTCGTATTTTATTTACCAGAAAATCCATTGTCGATTTTCCAAATCTCGTTATTTCTCATAAATAACGGATGTTGGCGTATTGCCCAGAGCAAAAGGATCTGGCTCCAACCGCACGGCCGGCGACATGGCGTTGCTGCCGCCGCGGGGGATTTAGATGTGCTGTTCTTTTTATTTAAAAACTCTCTACAGGAACCTGAGAAATGAAACTGAATAAATTAATGCTGGCAACCGTGATTGCTTTCGCTTCCGCATCTGTTGCTCATGCCGCATCTAATCAGGGCAGCGGTAAAGTCACCTTTACCGGCGAAATTATCGATGCGCCATGCAGCGTCGCGCCGGAATCCGTTGATCAGACCGTGCCGATGGGCCAGATCAGCAGCCGCATCCTGGCCAACCAGGGTAAATCCAGCATGCAGCCTTTCAACATCGAACTGAAAGATTGCTCCATCTCCACCATGAAAAACGTCAAAGTGACCTTTACCGGCACGCCTGATCCGATCAACAGCAAACTGCTGGCTCTGAGCGGCACCGCAACCGGCGCCGGCATCGTGATCTACGACAACCTGCACTCCAAAGAAGTGGAACTGGGCACCGCGACCGACGGCCAGGGCCTGAACGACGGCGACAACTCGCTGAAATTCGCCGCTTACCTGCAGGGCAGCAGCGCCTCAAGCACCGTGGTACCGGGCGACTTCACCAGCGTGGCGAACTTCACCCTGGCTTACCTGTAATACCCCACAGGGGATGTCTCAGGGCATCCCCCGCTTTATTGCATGCCGAGGATACCGGCAAGGGAACAGGGAAAGACAGGGAGACGCCAGTATGACTATCCGCCTTTGCGGCCTGTTGCTCATCGCGCTCAGCGCTGGCAACGCGGTGGCGGCAGCGAAAAATCAGGGCCACGGCAAAGTCAGCCTGGGCGGCACCATCGTCGAAACGCCGTGCGGCATCGCCAGCGACAGCCTGGATCAAACCGTCGATTTCGGGCTGATCTCCATGAGCGACGCTTCGCAGGACGGGCAGTCGGTGCTGATCGGCAGCCGCCGCCATTTCACGATCAAACTGGTGAACTGCGAGCTGGCCAGCCTGGTGAAGCCTGACTTCATCTATCGCGCGGCCAACGTCACGTTCGACGGCACCGCCGACAGCCGGGATCCTTCTCTGCTGGGCGTTTACGGCGAGGCGAAGGGGGTGGCTATCGAGCTGTTGACCGATGCCGGCACCCCGATCCCGCTCGGCAGCACGACGGCGGATTACCAGATTGTCGCCGGCGACAACACGCTGCGCTTCGGCGCGCAGTTGCGCCTGCATCCCGACAAGGCGCGGGCGGGCGGCTTCAGCTCTCTGGCCAAATTCACCCTGTCTTATCTCTAGCGCCGGCGGGCGCTGCACAGCATTACGTATTCAGGTCGTACGGATGACCTGCTATTGGGCGCGGACTTGCCATGAGTGATTATGCTATGACGTCATTACTGACACGGAAACACCTACCTCTCCTCGTCATTCTATCTTTCCTCTGGGTGCGTCCGGCATTTTCCGCCACGGAGTTCAATACCGACGTTCTGGACATCGGCGAGCGCAGCAAAGTGGATCTTTCGCGTTTCTCCGATGCCGACTACGTCATGCCCGGCGCTTATTTGCTGGACATCAAGATCAACCAGAAAACGCTGCCCCAGCGCAGCATTCAGTATTTCCCGTCGCCGGATAACAAAAGCGGCAGCCAGGTGTGCCTGCCGCCTGACCTGGTGGAAAAAATGGCGCTGAAAGAAGAAGCGGCCAAAAAAGTCACCCTATGGCACGACAACCAGTGCGCCGACATTCGCGGCATCAAAGGCGCGACCGTCTCCGATCGCATCGGCGGCGGCGTGCTGGCGATCACCATCCCGCAGGCGTGGATGAAATACTCCGATCCCGACTGGACGCCGCCCGAGCAGTGGGACGACGGCATCCCCGGCCTGCTGCTGGACTACAACCTGAGCGGCCAGTTAGGCAAGCAGAACCACAACAACAACACCGCCCAGAACCTGAGCAGCTACGGCACGCTGGGCGCCAATATGGGCGCCTGGCGCCTGCGCGCGGACTACCAGGCCAATTACAATCAGCAGGCCGGCGATCGCAGCACCGGTTTCGACTGGAACCAGATCTACGCCTATCGCGCGCTGCCGATGCAGGCCGCCAAGCTGACGCTGGGCGAGATCTATCTCGACTCCGGGGTGTTCGACGCCTATCGCTTCACCGGCCTCAACCTGGCCAGCGACGAGCGCATGCTGCCGCCTAATCTGCAGGGCTATGCGCCGGAAGTGCGCGGCATCGCCAAGAGCAACGCCAAGATCACCGTCTCGCAGGAAGGCCGCACGCTGTACGAAACCACCGTGCCCGCAGGGCCGTTCGCCATTCAGGATCTCAACAGCTCGGTGCGCGGCAAGCTGGACGTCAAGGTGGAAGAGCAAGACGGCACCGTCTCGACCTTCCAGGTGGATACCGCCACCATTCCGTACCTGACCCGACCGGGCTACGTGCGCTACAACGTGGCGCTGGGCAAAACCTCGGCCTACGACCACCGCACCCAGGGGCCGCTGTTTTCCGCCAGCGACTTCTCCTGGGGCCTGAGCAACGCCTGGTCGCTGTACGGCGGCGCGCTGCTCGGCGGCGACTATAACGCCTGGGCGCTCGGCCTCGGCCGCGATCTGAACGTGTTCGGCGCCATGTCGCTGGACGTCACCCAGTCGATCGCCCGCCTGCCCGGCGAACCGACCGCCAGCGGCATGTCGTTCAAGCTCAACTACGCCAAACGCTTCGACGAGCTGAACAGCCAGATCACCTTCGCCGGCTACCGCTTCTCACAGCGCAAGTTCATGAACATGTCGCAGTACCTGCAGGAGCGTTACGGCGATTACGACAAGAATTACAACGGCCGTCAGAAAGAGCTGTACACCATCACCGCCAGCAAAACCTTTATGGCGGAAGACAGCGCCAAGGCGATCACCGCCTACCTGACCTACTCGCACCAGACCTATTGGGATGCGCGAACTCAGGATCGTTACGGGCTGTCGGCCAGCAAGCTGTTCAGCGTCGGCGATATCAGCAACATCACCGCCTCGCTGTCGGCTTACCGCACCTATTACCAGGGCCGCACCGACGACAGCGTGATGCTCAACTTCACCGTGCCGATCGGCGATCGCCGGCGCGTCGGTTATGCGCTGCAAACCAACAATGGCGATGTCACGCAGACCGCGTCGTACAACGACTACAGCGATCCGGACAATACCTGGCAGGTCAGCGGCGGCTTTAATCAGTCCGGCAAATCGCTGGCGCGCGGGTACTACACCCATAACGCTTCGTTCGGCTCGCTGAACGCCAGCGCCTCTTACCAGCAGGACAGCTACTCGTCGATCGGCGGCTCGTTCCGCGGCGGCCTCACCGCCACCCGGCACGGTATCGCGGCGCACCAGAACTCGAGCAACGGCGGCAGCCGCATGATGCTCGACACCGACGGCATCGCCGGCGTGCCGATCAACAACGGCCGCGCCTACAGCAACCGTTTCGGGCTGGCGGTGATTTCCGACATCACCAGCTACTACAACACCGACACTCGCATCGACGTCAACAAGCTGGCGGACGACGTTGAGGCCACTCGCGCCGTGGTGCAAGGCACGCTGACCGAAGGCGCGATCGGCTACCGCCACTTCGAGGTGGTGAAAGGCAGCAAGCTGCTGGCCACCATTCGCCTCGCGGACGGCAGCGAACCGCCGTTCGGCGCCGCAGTGCTGAGCGAGAAAGGCCGCGAGGTCGCGGTGGTCAACGACGGCGGTTCGGTCTACCTGACCGGCGTGCAGCCGGAGGAAAAACTGGACGTCGCCTGGGAAGGCCAACGCCGCTGCCGCATCGTGATCCCGGGCGCCGCCAAGCCGCTGGACCAGCTGCTGCTGCCGTGCGCCACCCTGTAATCCGTAACGCTGAGAAATAATGACATGAACAAACACCCGATAACGCTACTGACCGCCGCCGGCCTGGCCCTGACCGCCGTACTGCCCACCGCCGACGCGGCGATATCGCTGGATCGCACGCGCGCCGTCTATGTGAGCGACGCCAAATCGATCAGCCTGAATATCGTCAACGAAAACAAAGAGCTGCCTTTCCTGGCGCAGTCCTGGCTGGAGAACGAGCAGCACCAGAAAATCACCTCGCCGCTGGTGGTGCTGCCGCCGTTGCAGCGCGTGGAGCCGAGCGAACGCAGCGTAGTGCGCATCACCAAGACGCCGGAGGCGGATCGCCTGCCGCAGGATCGCGAGTCGGTGTTCTACTTCAACCTGCGCGAAATTCCGCCGAAAAGCACCAAAACCAACGTGATGCAGCTAGCGCTGCAAACGCAGATCAAACTGTTCTACCGGCCGAAGGCCATCGTCGCGCCCAAGGGCCAGGTGTGGCAGGAAAAGCTGGTGTTCCGTAAAAGCGGCGGCGCCATCACCGTCGACAACCCGACGCCGTTTTACATCACCCTGACCGGCATGACGCGGCAGACGCAAAAACAGGGCGGTGGCGCGATCGGCGGTTTTCAGCCGCTGATGCTGAAGCCGAAATCCAGCGAAAGCCTCAAGCTGCACGACACCGGCATGAACAGCTTCGTCATTACCTACATCAACGACTACGGCGGCCACCCCGAACTGCGCTTCGCCTGCAACGGCAACGTTTGCACCGCCGTGCCCGAGAAAAAATAAGGAGGTCCAGCATGGCTGAATTCACCGATCGACTGCGCCCGCTGCTGCTCGGCGCACTGCTGTGCGGCGGCAGCGCGCTGGCGGCAACGCCGCTGGGCGTGATCGAAGGCACCACCGGCACCGTCAGCTTTCACGGCGGCCTGCTCAGCTCCCCCTGCAGCCTGACGCCGGACAGCCGGGATCAGTCCGTCGATCTGGGCGACGTCAGCGCACGCGACTTCCGCAACGCCGGCGATCGCAGCGCGCCGGTGCGTTTTCGCCTCTCGTTCCGCAACTGCCTGCTGGGCGCGCGCGCGTTGGCGGATAACCCGGCCGGCCCGCGCAACGGCGACGCCGGCCGCCTCTATCTGCAGGGAGAGCAGGCCGCGACGCTGGTGTTTCTCGGCGAAAGCGACGTCGACAACCCGTCGCTGCTGAAGTTGAACGGCGGCGTGCAGGGCATCGGCCTGCGGCTGCAAGACCAGCAGGGCCAGGCGCTGGAGCTGAATCAGCGCAGCCGCCCCTACATTCTGCAACCCGGCAGCAACACCCTGTGGTTCAGCGCCAGCGTGGAGTCCACCCAGCGGGCGGTGATGGCGGCCGGGTTCGCCGCCGTGGCGCACATTCAGGTGATTTACCTGTGAGGCTCGAGAACGCGATGAAAACTCAACTGACCAAACTCTGCCTACCGCTGGCGATCGCCCTGGCGGCCCCCGCCGCCTGGGCCAACGGCTACGTCACGCCGGACGGCGGGCCGAAACAGTTCTATATCGATCTGAATGAAACCAACATCACCAACCAGGTGGGGTTCACCAAACTGTTTCCCTATGACCTGGGCGGAACCTATACCGGCAAGGTGTATTGCGATACCCCCATCCCCACCAGCCCGCACTTTTACAAGTCGGATTCGGCGTTGCCCCCCTCCGACTATGGCAATGGCTATTTAAAACTGAATGACTTTTTGGATTTAAAGGCCGAGGTGTGGATCGCCGGCAACAAGAACGCCTACGTCACCGTGCCTTTTTACAACGAATCGAATTTGCTTAACCAACACAGCTGCCGGCCACCGTACTTGCAGGTCAACAACTACGGCAGCGGCTCCAAAGGCAAGATCACCTTCCGGGTGCGCAAAAAGATCATCAACGGCGTTGAGATTAACGATCGGCAGATCATCGAGATGTACGGCCGCCTCGGCTCGACCGACGGCGGCTTCGGCCCCAACCCGATGGCGCAGGTGTTCATCCAGTCCGCGATCCTCTACGTGCCGGATAAATGCGTGGTGAACGAAGGCCAGTTGATCAACGTGGAGTTCGGCGAGATCGGCGGCAGCGATCTCAACGGCTCGAACTACCCGCAAAGCATTCCGGTGCGCTTCCAGTGCGAGGGCGGCAGCTTCGAGGACGGTACGCTGAACATCAAGCTGGCGGTGTCGGGCACGGCGGCCGCCTTCAGCAACGAGGTGTTCAAAACCGACAAGAACGATCTCGGCATCCGGCTGACGCACAACGGCCAGCTGGTTATCCCGAATGAGTTTTACCCGGTGCCGAATATCGGCAACGGCGGCTCCTGGAACCTGGTGGCGGCACCGTTCGCCAACGGCGGCGCAGAGATCGGCGAAGGGGAATTCAACGCATCGGCCACCATCGTGGCGGCATTCCAGTAACCGAGGGAGGAACGAAAATGCGTCTACGCGCTTTAGCGCTGCTGAGCTGCGTGCCCTGGTGGTTTACCGCCATGCCGGCGACGGCGAACACCGAGCTTATCGGCGCGCCGGTGCAGTTCCACGGCACCGTGGTGAGCCGCCCGTGCAATATCGAACCGCAGTCCGCCGATCAACTGGTGGAGATGGGCACGGTGATCGTCAAAACCCTGTACCGCTACGGCCACACCACGCCGGTGCCGTTCAGCATCAAGCTGACCGACTGTAAGACTACGGTGTTCAAATCCGTCAGCGTGACCTTCAGCGGCACCGAAGACGGAGAGCTGCCGGGCAAGCTGGCGATCAACAACGGCGCGAACGGCGCCGCCATCGCCCTGTTCGATCATCAGGGTGCAGATATCGATCTGAATAAGGCCACCAGCGCCGTCGCGCTGCAAAACGGCCCCAACAGCCTGAACTTCACCGCCTATGTACAGGGGCGGCCGAGTGCGATTCAGAACCAAAGCATTACCGAAGGCGAATTCACGTCCGTCGCCAATTTTGTGCTGGCGTACCAATAAGCCCGCACCGCCCCAGGGAAATCAGGAAAACGACCGGCGCGCGAACGCCGGCGATTGGCCGTCACCGTTCGCTCCGGCGCGGTGACGCGGCCTTTTAAGGAGCCACCCATGCCAGATATTCGCTTCACGCTGTTCGACAGCGATAACTTCTACCAGCAGGGGCTGCGTCTGCTGCTGCAGGACTATCTGCACTCCCTGAACGAATGCCAGCGCCGGTATCCGCAGTTCTCACCGCTGGCGCTGCAGGCGTTGGATAACATCGAAATCGTGTTCCGCACGCCGGAAGAGCGCTGGGGCTGCGCCTGCTGTTATCAGAGCCCCTACGGCATCCCGCGCCAGCGGCAGCTGACCCTGCTGATCCTCGACGACACGACCCAGCAACAGGTGAAAAACCTGCCGCCGCTGTTCAGCATCCATCGGCGCGATTCGGCCTACGCCATCCGTCTCAAGCTGCAAATGGCGTTGGAAAAATTCATCCAGCATCCGTGGATGGCGCTGCATGCCGCCGGCATGTGGAAATGCCAGGCCTGCCGCATCGCCGCGCTCAGCCACTGCGAGAAAAAGGTGCTGGGATTGATGAGCAGCGGCATGTCCGCCTGCAGCATCGCCGGCCTGCTGCAGCGCAGCCAGAAAACCATCAGCGCCCACAAGCGTTCGGCGATGCGCAAGCTGAACGTGCGCAAAAACAGCGAGTTGAATAAGGTGCTGCTGAATCAGCGGGGGCTTGGCTGAGCAACAACAGGCTCGCGAGTGACGCCAGAGTGGTTTACTCTGAATACTCATTTTCGTACTGCAAAACGAGCCGGAATGCATGCCCAGAACAGCCAAAGTCGTTGACGTCCCCGCCATCGGCGAGCTCGATCGCCTGGCGGGCCAGCTTAGCCACCAGCTGGCGCAGGCCCTGCGCCAGGCCATCCACCGGGGCGATCTGAAAGCGGGCGATCTGCTGCCCTCGACGCGCCGGCTATCAGCGGCGCTGAATCTGGCACGCGGCACGGTATTGGAAGCATTCGCTCAGCTAACGGCGGAAGGCTTTCTCGAACCGCAGCCCGGCTCCGGCACCCGGGTCGCTCACTATCAGGCGCCGCGGCGCACGCCGCACGCCAACGTGCAGGCGAGTTCGGCGGTAGCGGTGCCGCTTTCTTCACAGGCGCAGCATCTGGCGCGCTTCGCCGCCCAGGCACGGGCGCTGCCGCCGGTGCCGTTCACCGTCTCGGTGCCGATCGGTGATACCGCGCCCGACGATGTCTGGCGGCGGCTCGGCAACCGCATCCGGGCACGTGGCCCGGGCGCCCCGTCGGGCTACGGCGATCCGCTGGGCGCGTTGCCGCTGCGCGAAGCCATCTGCGACTATGTGCGCCGTTCCCGCTCGGTAAACTGCACGCCGCAGCAAATCCTCATCACCTCCGGCACGCAACAAGGGCTCTATTTGGCCGCCCAGATCCTGCTGGACGCCGGCGACAGCGCCTGGGTCGAAGATCCCGCCTACGCCGGCATTACCGCCATTTTCGACAGCCTGTTTCGCGATCGGCACATGATTAGGGTGCCCGTCGCCGACGACGGCATCGACGTTGCCGCCGGCGTGCGTCTGGCCGCCGACGCCCGCGCCGCCTTTGTCACGCCGTCGCATCAATATCCGCTGGGCATGCCGATGAGCATGGCGAAAAGAAGCGCCCTGCTGGCCTGGGCCAAAGAGCGGCAGGCCTGGATCGTGGAAGACGACTACGACAGCGAGATGCGCTACGCCGGTCACCCGTTCCCTTCGCTGCAGGGGTTGGCGCCCGAACGGACGCTCTATCTCGGCACCTTCAGCAAGGTGCTGTTCCCTTCGCTGCGGCTAGGTTACGCCATCGTGCCACCGCCGCTGGTCGACGCCTTTTGCGGCGCCAGGATCCTGATGGATCGCCATCCACCCAGTGCGGATCAACACGTGCTGGCCGCCTTTATCGCCGAAGGGTATCTCGACCGCCATATCCGCAAAATGCGCGGCGTCTACGCCGAGAAACGCCGGGTGCTGATCGAGGCGATCAACACGCATATCCCCGCGGAGCTGGCGGTCGTGCAGCCCTGCGATCAGGGCATGCACATGGTGCTGTGGCTGAGGAAAGATCTCGATGACGTGCGGGTCGCCCAATGCGCCAACGAAGCCGGATTGGCGCTGCGGGCGGTGTCGCCGATGTATGCGCCCGGCCACGGTGAGCCGGGTCTGGTGCTGGGATTGGGCGGTTACGCCGACCGCCAGGTGCAACAGGCGGTGGAACGGCTCGGACAGGTGATCCTGGCCTGCGCCGGCAGCGGCGCCTAGCGGGAAAAACGTTTGGCGCCGAACACGCAAACCACCACGCCGGCCATCACGGCGATCATCATCGGCTGGACGGTCTCATGCAGCAGCCAGCCCGCCAGCGCCAGGCCGAAGAACGGCTGCAGCAGCTGCAACTGTCCGACGGCGGCGATGCCGCCCTGCGCCAGGCCGCGATACCAGAAAATAAACCCAATCCACATGCTGAACACCGAGACGTAAACCAGCGACAGCCAGGCGGCGCCGCTGATCGCAGGCCAACCGGCCGGTGCCGCCAGCCAGGTGGCTGCCAGCGTCAACGGCAATGCCACCACCAGCGCCCAGGAGATCACCTGCCAGCCGCCGATCCGGCGCGACAGCACCGCCCCTTCGGCATAGCCCAGGCCGCACAGCAACACCGCCCCGACCATCAGCGCATCCCCTTGCCAGGCACCGCCGCTCCCCTGGCTCAACGCGAAAGCACCCACCAGCACGGCGCCGACGCCTGAAAAAGCCCAAAAAGCGGGCTTGGGCCGTTCTCCGCCGCGCAAAACGCCAAAACCGGCGGTCGCCAGCGGCAGCAGGCCGATGTACACCAGCGAATGCGCCGACGTGGTGTGCTGCAGCGCCAGCGCCGTCAGCAGCGGAAAACCGATGACCACGCCGAGCGCCACAAACAACAGCGGCGGCAAATCGGCCCGCGTCGGCCGCGCCTGCCGGGTGATCAGCAACGCACACAGGGCCAGCAAGGCGGCGATCGCCGCCCTGACCGCCGTCAGAAACAGTGGATCGAGCTCCAGCACCGCCACCCGCGTGGCGGGCAGCGAGCCGCTGAAGATCATCATGCCGAGGAAGCCGTTCATCCAGCCCTGAGCCGAATGCCCGGCGGCGGGATGAGCAGGGGGAACAACGAGAGTTTTTTCAGACTGACTGTCCGTCATGTGAACGCTCCGCACGCCTGAGGCATACCGAAATCGGCAACCCGCGAGGCGATGTCATAGTGAAAGAGAACATCGTTCCCCGGCGTCGCTTGCCGGGGCCAGGTTCTATTTTTCAGATAAAGCGGTTCACAGACAGGTCCAGATAGCGAGATTTTCACTGTGCCGGTTAGCAAAGCGCGCCGCTAACGCCAAAGAAGGGCGTTTTTCGGGCTGTCCTTGGCCGTTTGGCGACTCTGCCTGCGGGGTATCATGGACTTTTATGCGTTTTTGCAGAACAGGACAAGGTGCGGTGCCGTGGTGAAACCCTTCTTACGCAGTGGCAGTTTGGATGATGTGCTGGCTTTAGGCGAAAACGGGCAACCGGTCTACGCCTGCGCGCAGCAGCTGCGGGAAACCCTGCGTCTTCGCCGGCAGCAGCAGGCCGCCGACTGTCTGGCGATCCCCCAGCCGAACGAAAGCGGCACCCGCATCGACTGGTATGCACCCTTCCCCGGCAAGGTCACCTCCTGGCTGGCGGCGAGCGACGCCCAGCGCGCACAGGCGGTGCGCCACCTGGAACACTGCCTGACGACCTTCCGCAGCCTGACGGAACAGGCCCAGGCGACCGATCACCCCAGCCATCGCCTGTTCGGCGCGCTGCTGGTCAAAGCGATGCACATGCCTGATCCCAACCACGTTTATCTGGTGGACGACCGGCCGGTGCTGACCTTCTGGGGCTTTATCAAGCCGCAGGCGCAGAGCCCGGACGATCCGTTGGCCTGCCTGCGCCCGATCGAAGCAGAGGTGAAAGTCGAAGTGGAAAAACCGGCGCCGATCGCCGCCGCTCCGCGTAAACCGGCCGTTGTCGAACCGGTAAAACCGGCCCCGGCCGCCGAGCCCGAACCGGCGTCCGCCCCGGCAGCGCCTATCGAATCCCCTGCCGCCGTTCGCCCGCGCCGGCGCTATGCTCTCTGGCTCTTGCCCGTACTGCTGCTAGGCAGTGCGGCGCTGGCCGCCTGGCTGCACCGCTCGCCGCCGCAACCGGCGATGCCGGCGGAGGTCCAGCATCCGGCGCCGCCGGAAAAAGCCGCCGCGCCGTTGCCCAAGCTGCGCTTGCCGCTGGCGCACGCGACGCTGATGCCGCCGCCACCGGCGCCGGTCATCCCGCAGCCGGCGGACAAAAATGCGCTGGTGCTGCCGCCCGAGGCGGTGAAGGCCGGCTCCACCCGTTTCCTTAACGGCAAATGGCGCGCCACGGTGGCGCTGAAAGACCCGATCACCGGCAAACGCCCCGGCCTGCAATACCGTCTGAACGGCGGCAAAGGCAACGCCATCATCGCCTACGGCGACGGCGTCAGCTGCCGGGTGGCGGTCGAAGCCGGGCTGATGCAGTCCGGCAATCTGGTGATCAACAGCCGCACCAAGGCGCGCTGCAGCGACGGCAGCCGCTACCAGATCCCGGAGATCGTTTGCCGCCAGGGCGAAACCGGCGCGGCGGAGTGCACCGGCCGCTACGATGCGGACACCACCTATCCCATGACGTTCAAGCGCGAGAGTAAATGATGCTGGCACCCCTTACGGACTACAAACACGGCATTACGCTGATTCAGGACAGCGGCATTCAGTTTCTGGACTTTGCCCTGACGCCGCTGCTGGACGCCGAGTTTCCCGGCAAATTCGTGCGCAAGACCGCCAGCGGCCCGCTGCTGCGCCTGCAATGGGAGGCCGAGAGCGGCAAATACCAGCTGCCGGCCGTGGGCGACCAGGCCGCCGAAGTGGTGCGGCCGGAGTTCAGCTATCCGCTGCAGCAGTCGCTGCGCCTGCTGGATAAGCTCTGGCTGCCGCTGCCCTTCTTGCGCCACACCCCGGCAGGCCTGTTTTTGTCGGGCCCGGACAACTGGGCGCGCCTGCAGGTGGTGCAGCTGGATGAACCGGATCAGGACGGCAACCTGCTGCGCGTGGTGCTGGCCTTCGACACCCGCGCCGCCGCGCCCGGCCAGGAGACGCTGGCGCCGGGCGAAAGCGATCTCGGCACCGGGCTCAACTTCGCGCTGGCGCACCGCAACCACGAACTGGGCGAGTTTCTCGATCTGACCTGGGTAGACGGCTGGCTGCGCGAAGCGTTCAGCCAGCGCGCCGCCGAGCGGGAGCAGCGTGCCGAAGTGGAGATCAACGCCGGGCTGAAAACCTTCGAGTATCAGGCGCACTACCTCAATCTGCTGCACATGCTCGGCCATCAGCTGGCGGTACCGCAGATAAAGATGGTGGCGGCGACGTTGCAGCAACCGGCGATCGACGTCGATCTGGTGCTGGACGTCGGCAACTCGCACACCTGCGGCGTGCTGGTCGAAGACCACCCGGAAGAGAGCAACGGCCTGAAGCAAACCTACGAGCTGCAGCTGCGTTCGCTGTCCGAACCGCACCGCGTCTACAACGAACTGTTCGAGAGCCGGGTGGAGTTTTCTCAGGCCAGCTTCGGCAAGCCGCATCTGTCGTTCCAGAGCGGGCGCGACGACGCCTTCCAGTGGCCCTCCATCACCCGCGTCGGCCGCGAAGCCGCGCAGCTGGCGCAGCGGCGAACGGGCCATGAAGGCACTACCGGCATTTCCAGCCCGCGCCGCTACCTGTGGGACGAGGAGCGCTATGCGCCCGGCTGGCGCTTCAACGAGCGGCACGAGCCGATGGCCGCCGCCGCGCCGTTGACCACCCTCATCAACGACGAAGGCGTGCCGCTGTCCGCCCTGCCGACGGCGCAACGGCTGCCAGTGTTCGCCGCCCATTACAGCCGCAGCGCGGTGATGACGCTGATGCTGAGCGAGCTGCTGGCGCAGGCGCTGATGCAGATCAACAGCATCGCCCAGCGCAGCCGCATGCCGAACGCCGCCGCGCCGCGCCGTTTGCGCGCCATCATTCTGACGCTGCCTTCGGCCATGCCGAAGCCGGAGCGCGAGATCTTCCGCCGCCGCATGCAGGAAGCGATCGGGCTGGTGTGGAAGTCCCTCGGCTGGCACCCTCAGGATGCGCCGTTCGACGGCGCGCACGTCCGCTTCCCGGTGCCTCAGGTGCAGATGGAGTGGGACGAGGCCACCTGCGGCCAGATGGTCTATCTGTACAATGAAACCCAGGTGAACTTCGCCGGCCGCACCGACGCCTTTTTCGCCGCCATGGCCCGGCCCGACCGGCCGCTGGCGCCGGGTGAGCAGGCGGGAAAAACGCTGCGCATCGCCTCCATCGACATCGGCGGCGGCACCACGGATCTGGCGATCACGCACTATTCGCTCGATGACGGCGTGGGCAACAACATCAAAATCAACCCGCGCCTGCTGTTCCGCGAGGGCTTTAAAGTCGCCGGCGACGATATCCTGCTGGACGCCATCCAGCAGTTTATCCTGCCCGCCGTGCAGCAGGCGTTCGAAGCCGCCGGCGTGAGCGCCGCCCCGGCGTTGATGGACAGGCTGTTCGGCAACGAAGGGCGCATGGACGGGCTTTCTACCCTGCGTCAGCAGGCGGCGCTGCAGATTTTTATGCCCGCCGGACGCGCGCTGCTCGGCGCCTATGAAGAATACGATCCGCTGGACAGCCGGGCGGAAATCGCCGCCAGCCTGGGCGATCTGCTGCCGCAGCCGCCGACGCCGCAGGTGCTGGCGTTTATCAACGGCGAGGTGCAGCGCGAAGCCGACAGCGACGCCTTCGATATTCTGCACACCCCGCTGGTGATCCGCCTGGCCGATCTGCACGCCGCCTTCTTGTCCGATCGCATCGGCATCGGCCGCTGCCTGCGCCTGTTGGCCGAGGTGGTGGCGCTGTATACCTGCGACGTGCTGCTGTTGACCGGCCGCCCGGCGCGTTTCCCCGGCGTGCAGGCGCTGCTGCGCCATCTGCAGCCGTTGCCCGCCAGCCGCATTCTGCCGCTCGAGGGCTACCACACCCGCAGCTGGTACCCGTTCAACAAGCGCGGCCGCATCGACAACCCGAAATCCACCGCCGCGGTAGGTGCCATGCTGTGCCTGTTGGCGATCGACCTGCGCCTGGAGAGCTTTTACTTCAACGTCGGCGATTTCCAGCCCTACTCCACCATTCGCCATCTGGGCATGCTGGACGGCAACAACATGCTGGCGGACGATAACGTCTATTACCGCGACATCGATCTGGATCGCGCCGACTT
The DNA here is from genome assembly GCF_900182895.1 of Serratia sp. CC22-02. Classification (NCBI taxonomy): domain Bacteria; kingdom Pseudomonadati; phylum Pseudomonadota; class Gammaproteobacteria; order Enterobacterales; family Yersiniaceae; genus Serratia; species Serratia sp. CC22-02. Next base: position 175,420 of record NZ_FXUD01000009.1, read on the forward strand.
CGTGCTCGACCCCGCCGGCAGCTTCCAGCTGCGCGGCCCGCTGCGCCTGGGCTTCCGCCAACTGGACAACGAACGCTGGCCGGCCTCGCCGCTCTATACGCTGACCATTAATGACGCCCAGCTGGCGCGCAAACTGGCCGGCGATGCGGTGATCACCCTGCGGCTGGCCATTACCGCCAGCGCCGAACAGGGCGCAGAAAGCGTCAAGATCGCGCAGGCGTTGCTGGCCGACGGCAGCCCCGTCCCGGCGCACCACCTGCAACTGAAACTCAATACCCTGGCTGCCAGCGCCTCCGGCGCGACCCACTACTGGATAGACAGCGGGAGCATTTACCCACGATGAAAGCTACCACTACCGCCCAATCGGCCCCGAACCACGCACTCAGCACCGGCATTCTGCAGGCGATCGCCTGGGTGGACGCCGCGCGCCGGCAGTCCACCCGTCTGGAACAGGAGGCGGATCGCCTGACGCTGCGCCTGCGCCGTTGCCATAACCGCGCGCTGCAATTGGCGAATGCGCAGCCTGAGCAGGTCGCTATCGGCCTGTACGGCCACAACGCCGCCGCCAAGGCCCACCTGCTGGCGGCGCTGGCCCCCGGCGCAGAAAGGCTGCACGCAGACGCCGCGCTGGCGGTGCGTTACGGCGCCGCCGCGCCGTCGCCGTGCGCCGAGTATCCTCTCGCCCTCGCGCTGCTCGATGAAGCGCAGTGGCTGGCCATCACGCTCGATGCCGCCACGATGGGCGGCTTCCGGCTGGACTGGGACGCCCGCGCGATCGCCGGCCATCTGCAAGCGTTGGCGCGCCACCGCCAAACCGTCGCCCTCGACGGCCTCAGCGACAGCGATGTACTGACGCTGTGGGATAGCCAACGCCGCCACGGCGACAAGGGGCAACAGACGCTGGACAGGCATTTCTGGCCGCAGGCCGTGGCGCTGGCGCCGCAGCTGAGCATCGACGATCGCGCGCGCCTGTTTGCGCCGCTGTGGGGAGAGGAAACAACGCTGACGGCGCGTTATCGCCAGCTGGCACACACGCTGCATGCCCTCGGCGGCAGCCGACAGGTTCATGCTCCGCACCGCGCCTTGCCGCTGCTGGCCGCGAGCGCCACAGCGGAAAACGCGACGATCGTCGTGATGGCCGAACACGGCGGGGAACGGGAGATCGCGCTGAGCGATCTGACCTGGCTGACCGCCGAAGTCACCACCGTTCTGCCGCAAACGGCGCAGACGGGCCTGCCCGCCGACGTGGCGCTGATCGACCTGCCCGGCAGCCGCGCTTGCCCGCAGGCGGAACCGACGCAGCGGCTGCAACAGGCGAAACGCGCCCATTTGCTGACCCGCTGTGCAGACGGCCTGCACGCCAACCTGTTGCTGGTAGCCGATGCGGCCGCCACGCCACAGGACGCCGCCCGCATCGGCCAGGGGCTCGCCAACTGGGTCAACCAGACTCAGGGGGAAACCCCGGCGCTGCGCCAACGCCGCAAACCCGGCCTGATCTGGGCGATCACGCCGTTTGATCAACGCGGGGAAGGCAAAACGCGCCCCGACGACGCCGTACAGCGCCAGGTCGGCGAGCCCGGCGACAGCTGGGCCACGCTGCTGGCGCTGGATGAACAGGATTGCCGCCGTATGGTGAGCTACCTGACCGCTCAGGCGCGCCCGGCCCAGAAGCAAGCGCGCCTGCTCGAACAGCGCGAAGAATTGCAGCGCGAGCTGACGGAAAGCCTGCTCGGCAACTGGCTCACCGCCGCCGATCCACACGCGGCGCAGCAACGCGGCCAGCAGCTGCTGCGAGCGCTGCAGGCGCAGGCCGGCCGCCACGGCGAACTGCTGGAACGGCTGTTACCGCAGCGCGATACGTTGCGCCAGCTTTATCAGCAACAGCAGCACGCCGCGCCGGCCCCGACGGCGACGCCAGCGCCGTTCGGGCTCGATATCGATCTGTTCGGCGCACCGGAAACCCCGGCGCCCGGCGAGCCCCCCGCGTCATCCTTTGCCGCGCGGGTATTCGCGGATTGGATCAACCATCTGCGCAGCCTGCCGGACAGCCGTCGGTTGCTGGAGCTGCTCGGCGTCGAAAAACCGCACCTGGAACTGCTGGTCGATGCGCTGATCGGCGCCGCCTGCCGCCTGCGGCTCGATGATGAGCTGGAGAACGCGCTGTGCGCCGGGGGCCTGCCGGAACAGAGCGAAGATCGGCAAATCAGCCAGGCGCTGGCGATACTGGGCGACTTCGTCGCCTGGCTCGGCTTCCAGCGGCGCGATGCGGCAACGCGCCCCGAGAGCCGCGTCAATCCCGGCCAGCCGATCTTTACCCCACCGCCGCAGCCGGCGGTGGACTGGAGCCGCCAGCAGCGGTTAACCCGGCTGGCTCCGACGCCGACCAAAAACACCGCGTTTTATATCTATGACTGGCTGATCGGCCTGCAAACCCTGCTGGCGGAGAATGCGGCGACGGAAAGCGCGCTCGGCGAGGCGCAGCGCGCGGCGTTGGAAGAGATCGTGGCGACTCTGCGCTAAGCGGCGGCTCTGGCTGCAATAGGGGGAGAAAACAGGATAAATCGGGCGTTGCCGATTATGCTGATGAGTAACGCCGTGATTCTGGGAGAAAATCATGCCCCCTTTCAGCCTGAAGACTATCGACCATGTGGTTCTGCGCGTGCGCGATATGCAGAAAAGCCTGCATTTTTATACCCAGATCGTCGGCTGTGATATCGCCAAACGGCGGCCGGATTTGGGGCTGATGCACCTGCGCGCCGGGGCGGCCATGATTGATCTGGTCGACGTTAACGGCCAGCTTGGAAAAAAAGGCGGCGATGCGCCCGATCCTCACCGGCAAAATGTCGATCACCTCTGCCTGCGCATCGATCCTTTCAACGAAGACGAACTGCTGGCCTATCTGCGATCGCAAGGGATCGCCGTCGATCCCGCTGAAACGCGCTACGGCGCGGAAGGCGACGGGCCGTCGATTTATTTCAGCGATCCGGACGGCAATCGCATCGAGCTTAAGGGGCCGGCGATCGGCTAGATCCTGGCGCTCCCGTTGATGTCGGCCAGCCGTTGGCTATCCACCACCCGTAGCGATTTGTTTTTAAACTGAATAATACCGTCCGCCGCGAGCTGCGCCAGCGCGCGGCTCAGCTGCCTGACGGAGATCCCTAATCTGCCCGCCAGCAACTCCCTGTTTTCGAGCTGAATCTGCACGCCTTCCTGCTTTATTTTAAATAACAAAAATTTGCGCAGCTTATATTCTGCCGTTAAGCCGCCGCTCGCATGCAGCAATGAAGCGTTAAGCAGCTTGTCGCTCAACTGCCGGCACATAAAGGCGAGGAAAACAGGATCGTGCATGGCCAGCTCTTTGATGGCCTCGATAGGCAGCGTGAAGAGCAGCGCGTCCGTCACCGCATGAACGGTGCTGAACACCGCCCGCTGCGCCTGGGAGAACAGCTCCAGATCGCCTATCACGGAGAAATCCGTTTCGAAGGAAAAGACGATGTGCATGCCGTTCACATCGTAATTCTCAACCTGCAATTTTCCCTGCACGAGAAAAAACAGGTGGGTCAACCGATCGCTTTGCGTCACCAGGTATTCACCGGCCTCGACCCTGACCAGGCGCAGGGCGGCCAGCAGCGGGGGCGAAAGCACCGTTCGCAGATCGTGGGCTTCGATAAACGCTTCTTTCAGCTTGCTGTCACCGACAGTTTTCACGGCGATTCACTCCCAAGGCTTATCCGTTAACGTCTTGCATCCTATCTTTTCGGCTGCGCCCAGAATAGCCGGCGCGCTTCAGAACGAAACAGGACATCTGACCTTTTTTGCCTCGGGCCGTCTGGGTATTTTCTCCGCAGCCCCCCCCCAAGGAGAGTGCCATGCGACATATTTTGATAGATACCGATACCGCCTCCGACGATGCCGTCGCCCTGCTGATGGCGTTGCGCGAGCCTGACGTGAGGGTGGAAGCGATCACCACGGTCGCAGGCAACTGCCCGCTTGAACAATGCGTCAAAAATGCGCTTATCTGCGTGGAAAAAGCGGGAACCTATGCCCCTCCGGTATACGCCGGCATGGCGAAACCGCTGTTCCGCACGCGCTATCACTCGCACCACATTCACGGCGAAGACGGCATGGGCGACATGGCCTTGCCCGACCCGCAGCTGACCGCCGCACCCATTCATGCCGTAGACGCCATCATCGACTGCGCCGCACGGCTCAATGGCGAGCTGGAAATCGTCACCCTCGGGCCGCTGACCAATCTCGCGATGGCGGTGCTAAAAGCGCCCGCGCTGGCCGAACAAGTGAAAAGGGTTTATGTCATGGGCGGTTCCGGGCTGACGCCGGGCAATATTACCCCGCTGGCCGAATTTAACTTCTACGCCGACGCTGAGGCCGCCCATCTGGTGTTGAATGCCGGGCTGCCCCTCACGCTCGTCGGTTGGGAGATCGGGATGGGAGAAGCGTTTATTGGCGAGGACGATATTGAACGATTGCATCATCTCTGCGAACTGGGGCTCTTTGCCGTGCGCTGCAACCGCACGCTGATGGCGTTCAACGCCGGGCGCACAGAGCGTAAAGGCTTTGATTTGCCCGATCCGACCACCATGGCGGTGGCGCTCTACCCGGATATCGTCGAGACCAGTCTGGAGGCGTATTCCTGGGTAGAATATAAAAGTGAAAGGTCTTACGGCCATTACGTCATTGATTCCACCCATCTGACCGGCGAACCGGCCAATGCCCGCGTGATCACCCGCATTAAACCCGGCCGGTTTAAAGAAAAACTGTTTTCGTTGTTATCTCAGCCGTTAATGAAATAAGTGGCCCGTATGAAATTCGATCCAAGAAAATTGAAGAAAGTGGAATTACACGTCCATTTGGATACCTGTTTAAGCTACCACTATGTCAAAAAGATCGACCCGCAAATAACCAGAGCGGCCTTTAATCGGCAATTTATCGCGCCGAAACGATGCGCCGATCTCGGAGACTTTTTAAACAAGATCGCACCGCAAATAGACCTCCTGCAGACGCGCCAGGCGATAGCGCTGGCCGTCGATGACTTGTTCGCGCAGCTGGCGGCAGATAACGTCATCTATGCGGAAGTGCGCTTTGCCCCGCTGCTGCATACCCGGATGGGATTAAGTGGTGAAGCGGTGGTCGAGACGGTGCTCGCCGCGATGCGTGACGCCGCGCAAACTTACGGCGTCGCCGCCGGGCTGATCCTGTGCACGCTGCGGCATTTCGATGCGGCCGCCAGCCTGCAAACCGCCGGGCTCGTGGTTAACTTTCTGGGCCGCGGCGTGGTCGCGCTGGATTTGGCCGCCGACGAAGCGCGTTACCCGCTGGCCAATCACATAGCGGCCTTTCGGGCGGTGCGCGAAGCCGGCGGCAACGTCATCGCCCACGCCGGTGAGGCGAAGGGCGCCGACAGCGTACGGGAAACGCTGGATAGGCTGCAGGTGTCGCGCATCGGCCACGGCGTCAGGAGCATCGAGGATGCTGCGCTTATCGAGCGCCTGGTAGCCACCGGTGTCCTGCTCGAGATCTGCCCCAGCTGCAATCTCGTCTGCAATCTGTTCGACAGCATCGACAGTCACCCGATAGACCGGCTGAAAAGGATGGGAGTGCGGCTGAACGTGAATACCGATGCGCGCACCGTCGCCGATACCACGCTGAACAAAGAGTACCGGCTGTTGCATGACGCCTTCGGCTGGCAGGATGACGATTTTAACCGCAGCAACCGACAGGCGTTGGAAGCGAGTTTTCTCGACGGCGATACTAAAATGAAATTAATGAATCAGCTCAAGGCCGGGCCAATGTGACCCGGTACGTTTCAAGGCTGAGCGGGTTTTAACGCCCCTGCGCCGCCAACGCCTGGGCGCACGCCCAGGCAGAGCTCCAGGCCCACTGGAAGTTGTAGCCGCCCAACCACCCGGTCACGTCCACCACTTCGCCGATAAAATAGAGCCCCGGCGCCTTGTGGGCTTCCATCGTCTTGGAGGAAAGTTCGTTGGTGTCGACGCCGCCGAGCGTCACTTCCGCCGTGCGATAGCCTTCGGTGCCGTTCGGCTGCACGCGCCAGTTCTGCAACAGATCCACCAGCGCCGCCTGCTGCGGCGCATTCAGCTGCTTCAGCGTGGCCTCCGGCAGTTGTCCCAACGTTTGCAAGCATTCCACCAGCCGTTTCGGCAAGTGCAACGCCAGGGTGTTTTTCAGGCTTTGATTCGGATGCTGGCGGCGCTGGTCATCCAGGAAGGCCGCCAGATACAGCTCAGGAAGTAAGTTAACGCTCACATACTCACCCGGCTGCCAGTAGTTGGACAGCTGCAACACCGCCGGGCCGGACAGGCCGCGATGGGTGAACAGGATGCTTTCACGGAAGCTGACGCCGTTCTCGGCGGTGATCACTGCCGGCACCGAGACGCCGGACAGCGTCTGCACATGCTCCAGCAGCGGCTTATGCAGGGTAAAAGGCACCAGCCCGGCGCGCGTCGGCAGCACCTTGAGGCCGAACTGCTCCGCCAGCTTGTAACCGAACGGCGAAGCGCCCAGCCCCGGCATGGACAAACCGCCGCTGGCCACCACAAGTGAGCGAGCACTTACTTTTTCACCATTCAGCGCCAGCGTGTAGCCATGTTCGGTTTTCTCCACGCCCAGCACTTCGCTGCGCAGGCGCATCGTCACCTGGCCCAGCTCGCACTCTTTGACCAACAGATCCACCACCTGCTGCGCCGAGTCGTCGCAGAACAGCTGCCCCAGCGTTTTTTCATGGTAGGCGATGCCGTAGCGGTTGATCAGATCGATGAAGTCCCACTGGGTGTAGCGCGCCAACGCCGACTTGCAGAAGTGCGGGTTGTTCGACAGATAGGCCGCCGGCTCGGCATACATATTGGTAAAGTTGCAGCGCCCGCCGCCGGACATCAGGATCTTGCGGCCCGGTTTTTTGCCGTTGTCGAGCAGCAACACGCGGCAACCGAGTTGCCCCGCCTGCGCGGCGCAAAACATGCCGGCGGCGCCCGCCCCAATCACTACGACATCAAACTGTTCCACCTGAGCCTCACTTATCAAAACCACAATCGCGACAAAAGAGCGCCATATTACGCCGTTTCGCCGCCGGTCACCGCCAAATTCACGGCGGCAGATTGTAAAGCCCCGGCGCCGCCAACGCCATAGTAAGAAAATATTACAGAGGTCAGAGGAGAATAACGCGTTGATATTCCATATTTTTGTTATAGACACGCCCTCATTTCGTCATGTCCAAATCAAAAAAACGTCATATTTTCCTTTTCCCCGGCCCCGGTTGTCACTGATAATGCGCGGCGTTCATGTCCACAAACTGGCGTAACGCTTATGCTGCATTTGTTCGCTGGCCTGGATTTCCATACCGGCCTGATGTTAATTCTCGCATTGTTGTTCGTGTTGTTTTATGAAGCCATCAACGGTTTTCATGATACGGCCAATGCGGTCGCTACAGTTATTTATACCCGCGCCATGCGCTCGCAACTTGCGGTCGTGATGGCAGGTTTGTTCAACTTTCTTGGCGTAATGCTCGGCGGTTTGAGTGTTGCTTACGCCATCGTCCATTTGCTGCCTACCGATCTGTTGTTGAACGTCAGTTCAGCACACGGATTAGCCATGGTCTTCTCCATGCTGTTGGCGGCAATCATCTGGAACCTCGGCACCTGGTATTTCGGTCTGCCGGCCTCCAGTTCCCATACGCTGATAGGCGCAATCATCGGTGTCGGTTTAACCAACGCCCTGATGACCCACACTTCGGTGGTGGATGCGCTTAACGTCCCGAAAATGATTGGTATTTTCCTTTCTCTGCTGTTCTCGCCGCTGGTCGGCATGATGGTGGCGGGAGTGATGGTGTTCGCCTTGCGCCGCTATTGGAGTGGCACCAAGAAACGCCAGCGTATCCACATGACCCCTGCGGAACGTGAAAAGGTCGACGGCAAACGCAAGCCGCCGTTCTGGACCCGTATCGCGCTGATCCTGTCGGCGATTGGCGTCAGCTTCTCGCACGGCGCCAACGACGGCCAGAAAGGCATCGGCCTTATCATGCTGGTGCTGATCGGCGTTGCGCCGGCCGGCTTCGTGGTCAATATGAATGCAACCGGCTATGACATCACCCGTACGCGTGATGCCGTGACCCACCTGCAGCAATATTACCAGCAGCACGGCGACGCGCTGTCGCATGCGGTGTCGCTGACGCCGCTGGTGCCAAGCCCGGATGATGAAGCTGCGCCGAACAAGCCGGCTGAGTTCCACTGCGACAGTTCGCGCGCCATGCCGGCGATCGAGCTGGCTCAGGGCATGCTGACCAACCTGCAAAGCTACGATCAGCTGACGGTTGAGCAGCGCAGCCACCTGCGCCGCCTGCTGATGTGCGTGACCGACACGGCGGATAAAGTCGCCAAGCTGCCGGAAACCTCATCCGCCGACCAGCGCTTCCTGAAGAACCTGCGTCAGGATCTGCTGCAGACCGTCGAGTACGCGCCGATGTGGATCATCGTCGCCGTCGCGCTGGCACTGTCGCTCGGCACCATGGTGGGCTGGAAACGCGTGGCCACCACCATCGGCGAGAAGATCGGCAAGAAAGGCATGACCTACGCCCAGGGCGTGTCGGCCCAGATGACCGCAGCGCTGTCGATCGGCGTGGCGAGTTATACCGGCATGCCGGTCTCCACCACCCACGTCCTCTCTTCGGCGGTTGCCGGGACGATGATCGTGGACGGCGGCGGCGTGCAGAGCAAAACCGTGAAGAACATCCTGTTGGCCTGGGTACTGACCCTGCCAATCTCGATTCTGCTTTCCGGTGCGCTGTATTGGGTCGCGTTGAAGCTGATCTAAGCGATAAGCATCATGAGAAAGGCGGCCGAAAGGCCTAATGCTTGTCAGTTAAGCTTTTGAGGAAGCCGCAACGTATAACGTTGCGGCTTCTTTTTTACTGCCCGCGGGTAATGCCTTTGCCGTCGAGAAGGAAGTACGAAGCTCCCCGCCATTGCCAGGATATCATTCATTATCTTCGGGACTTTCCCTGGGGCAACTGCCGGAAGCAGGCTCAGTTGGGCCGTCAGATATAACGCAGCCTGTTTAAAACCGATTTGATAAGGCTCTACATGCTTCAGGCTGTTAGCCATCTGCGCCATCATGAAGCGCAGCAGGTTATAAGCCAACGCCACGCCCCACAGTTCCTGCCTGACCAACTCCGGCTTTTTGCTTCTCAGAGTCAGTTCGTTCTGCAGCAGATACTGCTTCATCTCCCTGAAGCCATGTTCTATCTCC
>NZ_FXUD01000010.1:0-87689 GCF_900182895.1 Serratia sp. CC22-02
CAGGCAGGAACTGTGGGGCGTGGCGTTGGCTTATAACCTGCTGCGCTTCATGATGGCGCAGATGGCTAACAGCCTGAAGCATGTAGAGCCTTATCAAATCGGTTTTAAACAGGCTGCGTTATATCTGACGGCCCAACTGAGCCTGCTTCCGGCAGTTGCCCCAGGGAAAGTCCCGAAGATAATGAATGATATCCTGGCAATGGCGGGGAGCTTCGTACTTCCTTCTCGACGGCAAAGGCATTACCCACGGGCAGTAAAAAAGAAGCCGCAACGTTATACGTTGCGGCTTCCTCAAAAGCTTAACTGACAAGCATTACGCCTGAGGCGCCCTTTTCGTTGCTGCATGGCGTGAGGAATTAGACCTCTTCCATTTTGCCCAGCAGAGCGCGCAGGCGATCTTGCCATACGTGCTGTTCTTCTTTCAGCTGTTGGTTTTCGCGCACCAGCGCTTCGTGGTTGCCGGAGGCAGCCTGAACTTCCTGCGACAGAGAGTTGTTTTTGTCTTTCAGCTCTTCAATTTCCATCTGCAACAAGGTGATGGTATCAATCGCCTGCTGTACTTTTGCTTCCAGTTTCTCAAATACTTCAAATGACATGCTTCAGTCCCCTCATGATAGCAAGGCGTACATCTATAAGTAGCGGCCGCAACGTCGGCTGCAGCTACTGCGAATATTGCATCGCGCTCAGTGACGCGCGCCGTTACGGAAGGCGCGCCAGTCTCGATTCGTTAAAAACGATTGTAAGTAGCCAGTCTCCGCCTGTCTAGCAACATACCGGATCATCGCGCAGTCTGTTGCAATTTTCCTGCCCCCGCCATCAGCAAAAACTGAAAATCCCCGCCGCCACTGCAGCGAGTTGTTAACAACCCTCGTCAAACCACTGGTCAGATCACACTTTTATGGCTCAGAAAGAACACTAAACGACGCGAAATCGCTCAATTTTATGACGCGCCACACACATTTTGATTTCGCTATTTCTCGTTTATGTTCGTTAACGATAAATTTACATCACGTCCTTATTCAATAATTGGACGAGATGAAAAAAACTGTGCCCATAGGCCGGATGTATACCCAACTGAGCCTATAAACCAACAACCGCCGTTTTGCAGGACAACAACATTATGAGCCAAACCACCAGTCCGACATTAAAAGGCCAGTGCATCGCCGAGTTCCTCGGCACGGCGCTGCTGATCTTCTTTGGCGTAGGCTGCGTTGCCGCGCTGAAACTGGCGGGCGCCAGCTTCGGCCAGTGGGAAATCAGCATCATTTGGGGCCTGGGCGTCGCCATGGCCATCTATCTGACCGCCGCCATTTCCGGCGCGCATCTCAACCCTGCGGTCACCCTCGCTCTGTGGCTGTTCGCCTGCTTCGACGGGCGCAAAGTGGTGCCTTACATCATTGCTCAGGTCGCCGGAGCCTTCTGCGCCGCTGCCCTGGTCTATGGGCTGTACTACAACCTGTTCTTCGACTTCGAAGCGGCCCACCACATGGTGCGCGGCAGCAACGAAAGCCTCGAACTGGCGGGCATCTTCTCGACTTACCCTAACGCGCACATCTCCGTCGGCCAGGCCTTCCTGGTAGAAACGGTGATCGCCGCCATTCTGATGTGCCTGATCCTGGCGCTGACCGACGACGGCAACGGCATTCCGCGCGGCCCGCTGGCCCCGCTGCTGATCGGTATTCTGATTGCCGTGATCGGCGCCTCCATGGGACCATTGACCGGCTTTGCGTTGAACCCGGCGCGTGACTTCGGGCCGAAACTGTTTGCCTACCTGGCCGGCTGGGGCAAAGTCGCCTTCACCGGCGCACGGGACATCCCGTACTTCCTGGTGCCGATCTTCGCCCCTATCGTCGGCTGTGGCCTGGGCGCTTTCGGTTACCGCGCGCTGATTGGCCGCCACCTGCCGTGCGACGTCTGCGTGACGGAAGAAGAGCCTGATGCCAAGACCCAGCAGCGCAAAGCGTGATGGGTGCAGTTTTACACGGTTAACAACAGCAGGATAATTACCATGACTGTAGAAAAAAAATACATTGTCGCACTCGACCAAGGGACCACCAGTTCACGCGCCGTCGTGCTCGATCACGACGCCAACATCGTTGCGGTATCGCAGCGCGAATTCCCGCAGATCTATCCAAAGGCCGGCTGGGTTGAGCACGACCCGATGGAGATCTGGGCGTCGCAAAGCTCGACGCTGGTAGAAGTGCTGGCGAAAGCCGACATCAGTTCCGATCAGATCGCCGGCATTGGCATCACCAACCAGCGCGAAACCACCATCGTCTGGGAAAAAGAGACCGGCAAGCCGATTTACAACGCCATCGTCTGGCAGTGCCGCCGCACCGCCGACATCTGCGAGAAGCTCAAGCGCGACGGCCTGGAAGAGTACATCCGTCACAACACCGGCCTGGTGGTTGACCCGTACTTCTCCGGCACCAAGGTGAAGTGGATCCTGGACAACGTCGAAGGCGCCCGCGAGCGCGCCAAGCGCGGCGAACTGCTGTTCGGCACCGTCGATACCTGGCTGGTGTGGAAAATGACCCAGGGGCGCGTACACGTTACCGATTACACCAACGCCTCACGCACCATGATGTTCAACATCCACGAGCTGGACTGGGATGAGCGCATGCTGGAAGTGCTGGATATCCCGCGTGCCATGCTGCCGAAAGTCCGCCCTTCCTCCGAGGTGTACGGCCAGACCAACATCGGCGGTAAAGGCGGCACGCGTATTCCTATCGCCGGTATCGCCGGTGACCAGCAGGCAGCGCTGTACGGCCAGCTGTGCGTTCAACCGGGCATGGCGAAGAACACCTACGGCACCGGCTGCTTCCTGCTGATGAACACCGGCAAAGAAGCGGTGCGCTCGAAAAATGGCCTGCTGACCACCATCGCCTGCGGCCCGCGCGGTGAAGTGAACTATGCGCTGGAAGGCGCGGTGTTCATCGGCGGTGCGTCTATCCAGTGGCTGCGCGATGAGCTGAAACTGATCAGCGACGCCGCCGACTCCGAATACTTCGCCACCAAGGTGAAAGACAGCAACGGCGTCTATGTGGTGCCGGCCTTTACCGGCCTGGGCGCCCCTTACTGGGATCCGTATGCCCGCGGCGCCATCTTCGGCCTGACCCGTGGCGCCAACAGCAACCACATCATCCGCGCCACGCTGGAATCCATCGCCTTCCAGACCCGTGACGTACTGGACGCCATGCAGGCCGACGCCAACACCCGCCTGCAATCGCTGCGCGTGGACGGTGGCGCGGTCGCCAACAACTTCCTGATGCAGTTCCAGTCCGATATCCTCGGCACCCGCGTAGAACGCCCTGAGGTGCGTGAATCGACGGCGCTGGGTGCCGCGTTCCTGGCGGGCCTGGCCATCGGCTACTGGAACGATCTGGATGAAGTGAAGAGCAAAGCGGTGATTGAGCGCGAATTCCGCCCAAGCATCGAAACCACCGAACGCAACTACCGCTACAGCGGCTGGAAAAAAGCGGTGGCTCGTGCTCAGGCATGGGAAGATCACGAGTAATCTCGACGCTGCCGTTTCTCCAACAAGCGCTGCCTGCGGGCGGCGCTTTTTTTTGCCCCGCCCCGCCGCCACCGCGCTGTGATAGACTTTGCCGATATTTTCTTCCCTTTCTCACAGACAGGTTTGCCATGAAACGTGAATTAGCCATCGAATTTTCCCGCGTTACCGAAGCCGCCGCGCTGGCGGGCTACAAATGGCTGGGACGCGGCGACAAGAACGCCGCCGACGGCGCGGCGGTCCACGCCATGCGCATCATGCTCAACAAAGTGGATATCGATGGCCGCATCGTGATCGGCGAAGGCGAGATCGACGAAGCGCCGATGCTGTATATCGGCGAACAGGTCGGCACCGGCCAGGGCGACGCGGTCGACATCGCGGTCGATCCGATCGAAGGCACCCGCATGACCGCCATGGGCCAGTCGAATGCGCTGGCGGTATTGGCGGTGGGCGATCGCGGCACCTTCCTGCACGCGCCGGACATGTACATGGAGAAGCTGGTGGTCGGCCCGGCGGCGCGCGGCGCCATCGATCTCGACCTGCCGCTGGCGGAGAACCTGCAGAACGTCGCCGCACGGCTGGGCAAACCGCTGTCGCAGCTGACGGTGATCGTCTTGGCCAAACCGCGCCACGACGGCGTCATCGCGCAGATGCAGCAGCTGGGCGTGCGGGTGTTCGCCATTCCTGACGGCGACGTGGCGGCCTCCATTCTCACCTGCATGCCGGAAAGCGAGGTCGATGTGATGTATGGCATCGGCGGCGCGCCGGAAGGGGTGATCTCAGCCGCGGTGATCCGCGCGCTGGACGGCGACATGCAGGCGCGTTTGCTGCCGCGCCATGAGGTGAAAGGCGACAGCGCCGAGAACCGCCGCATCGGCGAACAGGAACTGACACGCTGCCGGGAAATGGGTATCGAGGCCGGTCAGGTGCTGCGCATGGACCAGATGGCGCGCAACGACAACGTGATCTTCTCCGCCACCGGCATCACCAAGGGCGATCTGCTGGAAGGTATCAGCCGCCAGGGCAACATGGCCACGACCGAAACCCTGCTGATCCGCGGCAAGTCGCGCACCATCCGCCGCATCCGTTCGACCCACTATCTGGATCGCAAAGACCCGGCGCTGCACGAGTTTTTGCTGTAAGCCGACAAGAGACCGCCCCCAGCAGCCGCTGAGGGCGGGTTCATCCCGCCACCGGCGTTTTGGCGGGCAGCAGTTTCCCACGCAACAGCAGCCACAGCGTCTTCACCATCAGGCCGACGAGCAGCAGGTTAGCCAACGCGAACAGCCCCCAGGCCAGCACTTGCATATCGGCCCCGCGCTGGCTCTGCAACAACCGCAGCGACGCGTTCGCCATCGCCGATAAGCCGAACGAGAAAGCCCACATGCCCGGGCTGAAGCCACCGGCAAAAAACCAACGCACCAACCGGAACATAAAAAACAGCTGCAGCAGGCCGTAGCCCAACAGGATTAAGGCGAACGTATCGAAGTCGTTGCCATTGACGCATAACCACGCGTAGCAGGCGACAAAGGCCGGAGCCAGCTGAATACCGATAACGCCGCGGGCGGCGGCCGGCAGCGCGGCCTTGGTGCGCAGACGGTGGATGATGGCGGGTTCGAGGGTCAGCCATGAAATCAAACCGGCTCCAAGAAACATCATGCCGATATCAGGGTGGCCGGCGGTGCCAAACGCCATCGCGCAGATAAAGTTAGCGGCCACCGTCGGCAGGTAGAATCCCGGCGTCGTGGCCTCCGACGCGAACTCGCCGCGCCACAACGGCGCACAGCGCCAGGCCGAGAAGATGAGCTGGCCGACGGAGCCCGCGACCATCAGCCCATTCGCCAGCGGCAGGCTATAGGGGTGCAGACCGATGGACACCAACACGCCGCCTGCCGGAAGCAGGCTGATAAAACTGAACTGAGTGTTGCTGCGAAACTCGTCACGCACCGCGCGTGGGTCAATCAGGCAGCGGCAGAGATAGATCAGCGCCAACGCCAGCCAGATAGCACTGCCGAGAAAGATGAGCGACTCACCCAGCCAGCCGGGCCCATAGCCGAGCGTGGCGGCGTATCGCCAGGCGCTGCCGAGGCCGAAAACCCCCAGAACCATCCCAAAGAAGCCGACGGGAACACGTTGAATGCACTGCAGTGATGACATAGCGAATAACCCGGAAAAATACTGTCGGTAAAGTGTATACCGATCGCCTCAGCGCAGTAATAACCTGGGTCAAACCGGCGGCAGGACCTTAGTCGTCTTGCAAGACTAAGGCCTGCGCCGGTTCAGGAAGAGGGTTATGCGGTATGCCCCTGATGTTGCATCCGGTTGGACAGCGGCCACCAGCACAGCAGGATCAGCAGCGCCATCGCGAACATCAGCAATCCGAGGCTGAACTGCCCGGTTTGCGGCAGCATGGCGGAAAGCCAGGTCGCGAGCCCCGATCCCATGTTCTGCATGCCGCCCACCAACGCGCCCGCCGCGCCGGCCAGGTAAGGGAACGGCTCCATCGCCCCGGTGGTCGCCAGCGGGAACAGCATGCCGGCGCCGAAGAAGAACAGCGCGGCCGGCACGATCAGCGTCCAGATGTTCATCACGCCGAACCAGCCCGGGATCCACATCATCGCCCCCGCCAGCAGGCAGCTAATCACCGAATGCCACATCAGGGTGTGGAAGGTCTTGCCGTCGCGCCCGGCGTACCAGGCGCCGAAAAACGCCGCCGGGATCGGCAGAATGAACAGGATGCTGACGGTCAGACCGCTCAGCCCCAATACGCCGCCCATCAACACGCCACAGCTGGCCTCGAATACCGCAATCCCCGCCAGCGCGCCGATCAGCATCACCAGATAGCAGCTGAAGGTGCTGTCGCCCAGCAGCTGGCGAAAACTGGCCAGCATGCGGCGTTTTTCCGTCTGCACCGGGCGGGTCTCCGGCAACCAGCGAAACATGGCGAAGGCGACGCAGGCGCACAGCGCCAACAGGAAGGCATAACAGGCGCGCCAGCCGAACACCATTGCCAATGCGCCGCCGATCACCGGCGCGAGCAGCGGGCTAACCAGAATCCCCATGTTCAACAGGCTATTGGCGTAGCGCAGCGCGGTGCCGGCATACAGATCGCGCGGCATGGTGCGCGCCATCACGCCCGCCACGCCGGTGCCCATGCCCTGAATCGCGCTGGCGGCGACCAGCATCGTCAGGTTGGTGGACAGCAGCGCGCCCAGCGCACCGACCAGGAAGATCATCATGCCGGTCAGGATCACCGGACGACGTCCGATACGGTCCGATATCGGACCGTAAATCAGCTGGGAGAAACCGTAGGTCAGCAGATACGCCGCCATCACCCGTTGCACGGCGCCGGTGCGAACCGACAGATCGTGGGCGATATCAGCAATCACGGGAACATAAATGGTTTGCGCCATCTGGCCGACGGCGACCAACAGGATAAGCATCACCAGCAGGTGAAAATTCTCTAGTTTTCTCATTATCTTCGTTAACGTTTCAACTCGTCACAGCGTCCCGGTATGGCCGTTGCAGCAGCCAGAACGGCGAGCAGCCCTCTATGGCGGCATAAACTAATCAAATCTGATTTTTTTAGCGAGTTTCAGGCAGATATTGATCCAGGTCACACTGGCAGCAAACCCGACCAGGCTCGTAAATTAAACTGTACGTCTAACGCTTTGGAGTTAAAAATAGCGCCCTTGCAGTAGCCGCGCTTTAGCATTTAATCGATAATTCTTTTCATCAACTTGAAATAAAATAACACCATAGGGATTTGGTTCATGAAAACACCTGAGCTGATTTTATTGCAGTTAAAGGCTCTCGGCCCGCACTCGGCCAAAATGCTGGCGGAGCGTCTGGACATTACGCCGATGGGCATCCGACAACATCTGCAATCCCTGGAAAAACGTGAGTTGGTTTGTTACGAAGAAGCGCGCAGCAAGGTCGGCCGCCCGACGCGCTACTGGTCGCTGACCGAGCGAGGGCACGCCTTTGCCGCCGCCGATCAGGAGCGGCTGCGGGCATCCGCGCTGCAGCTGTTTGGCGGCGCCGGGGTGGAGCCGTTGCTCAACGCGCGCGAAGAGCAGCTTTATCTGCGTTATGCCGAAGAGCTGTCCGCCGAGCGCAGCCATCAGGACCGGTTAGCCCGCCTGGTGCGCCTGCGGCAACACGACGGTTACATGGCCGAATTGTTCGACCACCCGCACGGCACGCTGTTGGTGGAAAACCACTGCCCGATTGGCGTGGCCGGTTCCAGCTGCAGCAGCCTGTGCAATTCCGAGCTGCAGCTGTTTCACCGCCTGTTCGGCAACGACTACCGGGTAGAGCGCACCGCGCACGCCATTTCCGGCTCACGACATTGTGCTTATTTGATTCGACCACGGGAGCTTTAGAGTATGGCTGAATGGGTAAACGGCAAGGTTACGCAGGTAAAACAATGGACCGACGGGCTGTTCAGCCTGGTGGTCAATGCCCCCATCGATCCTTTCACCGCCGGGCAATTTGCCAAGCTGGCGCTGGAGATCGACGGCGAACGGGTGCAACGTGCCTACTCCTACGTCAATGCCCCCGACGACGCCAATCTGGAGTTCTATCTGGTCACCGTGCCGGAAGGCAAGCTGAGCCCGCGCCTCAGTCAGCTGCAGCCGGGCTCGGACGTGATGGTAACCAAAGAAGCGGCCGGCTTCTTCGTGCTGGACGAGGTGCCCGACTGCGATACGCTGTGGATGCTGGCGACCGGCACCGCCATCGGCCCCTATTTATCGATTCTGCAGCAGGGCGCCGGCCTGGAGCGCTTCAACAACCTGGTGCTGGTGCACGCCGCGCGCTTTGCGCGTGACCTGAGCTATCTGCCGCTGATGCAGCAACTGCAGCAGCGCTACAACGGCAAGCTGCGCATCCAGACCGTCGTCAGCCGCGAAGAGGCGCCCGGCTCATTGACCGGCCGCGTACCGGCGCTGATCGAGGACGGCCGGCTGGAAGCGGCGATCGGTTTGACTATCGACGCCGAAACCAGCCACGTGATGCTGTGCGGCAACCCGCAAATGGTGCGGGACACCCAGCAAACGCTGAAAGACCACCGCCAGATGCGCAAGCACCTGCGCCGCAAGCCGGGCCACATCACCAGCGAACACTACTGGTAACCCGGCGAGGGTCAGCGGAACTTCACCGGTTCGGCTTCCGGGCCGAACCGGTTATCTCCCGGCGTGCCGACGAAGGCCCCCAGATCGATCATCATCATCACGATAATCAGCGTCGGAATGAAGCGCCCAACGCCCCATTGCCAGATCGGCGCCAGCATCTGCCAGTTCCCCGCCGCCAGCATCCACGCCAGGATCAGCAGCAGCGCCCACCAGCCGGCCTTGTTGCGATCGTGCAGGCGCTTGACCAGCACCGCCGCCGTCGGCCACAGCAGCGCCACGATAAAGAAGGCGATGGATTGGATGGCGACCAGCTGATAATTGGCCAGCGTAAACGCCGCCGCCATCAGCACCAACCACAGCCCCATCCAAATCCAGAAGTCGCGCCGCCCGATGCGGCCCTTAAAAGAAAAACACCACTGTTGTAACGTCATCGATTCCTGCGCTCTAAGCCTGCCCATATTCTGCGCCGCAGTGTAACATAGGCGCTGCCGGGCCGAGTTTTCCGCCTCGCATAACGCGGTGCGCCGCACAGCTTTCTCGTCAGCGAACCGATAATGGCGTGGGATCTTTGACAAGCCCCGCGGGTTATCGCTTTAATCGGAGCCATCTTTGTCCTTGATGCCATACGCCATGCTGAGAAAAACCCTCGTCATCGCCTGCCTGCTTCAGGTGGCCGCCAGCGCCTGGGCCGATCCGCCGCCCGCCGATGCGACGCCCGCCGCACCTTACCTGCTGGCCGGGGCACCGACGTTCGATCTGACGGTGGTCAAATTCCGCGAAAAATACAACCGCGATAACCCGAAGCTGCCGATTGGCGAATTCCGCGCCATTCCCGCCGCCGAAGACGATTCGCCGCTGCTGACGCGCGCCGCCAGCAAACTCAACGAAAACCTGTACGCCTCCACCGCGCTGGAGAAAGGCACCGGTAAAATCAAAACGTTGCAGATCACTCACCTGCCGCTGCAGCAGGCCAATGAAGAAAAAGCCGCGCGCGCCATCGCCATCAGCTACATGGCGGCGCTGATGCGCCAGTTCGAACCGGCGTTGACGGTGGAACAGAGCCAGAACAAGGTGAACAGCCTGCTGGAAAAAGGCAAAGGGTCGCGCTTTTACCAACAGCAGGTCGGCGCCATTCGCTATGTCGTCTCGGACAACGGCGATAAAGGCGTAACCTTCGCGGTTGAACCGATTAAGCTGGCGCTTTCCGAGCCGTAACGGCGCGGCATTTAATGACGAAAAGCAAAGCCTTCGCGCTTAATGATCTCTATACTGTTGGGCAGGTAAACTGCCGGTCCGGCAGTTGTCATTTCGACTCTCGCGTTTTCTAGTTGGAGGAAAAAACATGCGTCATCCATTAGTTATGGGTAACTGGAAGCTTAACGGCAGCACCCACATGGTCAACGAACTGATCGCCGGCCTGCGCAATGAGCTGAGCAGCGTTGACGGCTGTGGCGTCGCCATCGCCCCGCCGGTGATGTATCTGGATCAGGCCAAGCACGCGCTGGCCGGCAGCCGCATCGCGCTGGGCGCGCAGAACGTGGACGTTAACCTGTCCGGCGCCTTCACCGGTGAAGTTTCCGCCAACATGCTGAAAGACGTCGGCGCCCAGTACATCATCATCGGCCACTCCGAGCGTCGCACCTACCACAAAGAAAGCGACGAAGTCATCGCCGAGAAATTCGCCGTGCTGAAAGAAGCCGGCCTGATCCCGGTGCTGTGCATCGGTGAAACCGAAGCGGAAAACGCTGCGGGCAAAACTGAAGAAGTGTGCGCGCGCCAGATCGACGCCGTGCTGAAAACGCTGGGCGCACCGGCGATGAAAGGCACCGTGATCGCCTATGAGCCGGTCTGGGCCATCGGTACCGGCAAGTCCGCTACCCCTGCGCAGGCGCAGGCCGTGCACAAATTTATCCGTGACCACATCGCCAAACACGATGCCGCGGTTGCCGCTGAAATCATCATCCAGTACGGCGGTTCGGTGAACGACAAGAACGCCGCAGAGCTGTTCTCTCAGCCGGACATCGACGGCGCGCTGGTTGGCGGCGCTTCGCTGAAAGCCGACGCTTTCGCCGTGATCGTCAAAGCCGCTGCCGCAGCGAAAAAAGCCTGATTGTCTTAGGCTTGTCATAAAAAAACCCCGGCAAGCCGGGGTTTTTTATTGCCGCTCAGACGGCATCAGCGTTTGCTTATCTCGTCGAACACGCCGCCGGTGGCGAAGTGCACCTTCTGCGCTTCGGTCCAGCCGCCGAAGGTGTCATCCACGGTGAACAGCTTCAGCTGCGGGAACTGCCCGGCAAACTTGGCCGCCACCGCCGCATCGCGCGGACGGTAATAGTGCTGTGCCGCGATGGTCTGCCCTTCCGGCGAATACAGATACTTCAGGTAGGCGGTCGCCACGTTGCGGGTACCGCGTTTATCGACCACCTTATCCACTACCGACACCGTCGGTTCGGCCAGGATCGATTCACTCGGGGTGATAATCTCGAACTTGTCTTTGCCCAGTTCTTTCTCCGCCAACAACGCTTCGTTTTCCCAGGCGATCAGCACATCGCCGATACCGCGCTCAACAAAGGTGTTGGTCGCGCCGCGCGCGCCGGAATCTAACACTTCGACGTTCTTGTACAGGTTTTTGACGAAGTCCTGCGCCTTGGCCTTATCGTTGTTGTTGTGGTGCAACGCGTAGCCCCAGGCGGCCAGGTAGTTCCAGCGGGCGCCACCGGAGGTTTTCGGGTTCGGGGTGATCACCGACACGCCCGGTTTGAGCAGATCGGGCCAATCGTGAATCTGTTTCGGGTTGCCTTTGCGCACCAGGAAGACGATGGTCGAGGTGTAAGGCGCCGAGTTGTCCGGCAGGCGTTTGATCCAGTCTTTCTCGATACGCCCGCGTTCGGCGATGGCGTCGACGTCATAGGCCAACGCCAGCGTCACCACGTCGGCCTCGATGCCGTTGATCACCGAGGTCGCCTGTTTGCCGGAGCCGCCATGCGACTGGCGCACCGTCACCTTGTCGCCGGTTTCCGCCTGATAGTGCTTGCTGAATGCCGTGTTGTAAGCCTGATAGAACTCACGCGTCGGATCGTATGACACGTTCAGCAGTTGAATATCCTTCGCCATGGCGCCGGACGCCAACAGCACCAATGTCAGACCAACACCCCATTTACGCATCGACAGGCTCTCCCAGAAAATTAAGCGCAACCTCAATCGGTTGATTTAGCATCAGAGCCTGCCAGAAACTTTCCCGGCAATTAAAGAATAAAAAATTTTGGGATAGATGATTCCGGAATATATCGCCGACGGGCATAAAAAAGCCCCCGCGAGCGGAGGCTTTTTTGTCGTGCGGTGAGCGGCATATCAGTACAGTTTTTTCGCCGTTTCCAGCCAGTCACCCTTGAACGGACGCTTCATGTTTTCGATCGCGTCGATGATGTCGTGATGCACCATTTTTTCGTTCTGGATACCGACGCAGCGGCCGCCGTAACCCTGCAGCAGCAGCTCGATGGCGTAGGCGCCCATGCGCGAGGCCAGGATGCGGTCGTAGGCAACCGGCGAACCGCCGCGTTGAATGTGGCCCAACACGGTAGCGCGAGTTTCACGCTTGGTTTCCTGCTCGATGTGGCGCGCCAGCTCATCGATATCGCAGATGTGCTCGGTGATCGCCACGATGGCGTGTTTTTTACCCTTGGCGATACCGGCCTTGATTTCGCACACCAGATCTTCGCGATTGAATTCGATTTCAGGCAGCACGATGAATTCGCAGCCGCCGGCAATCGCCGCCGCCAGCGTCAGATCGCCGCAGTAACGGCCCATCACTTCCACGATGGAGATACGCTGGTGCGAAGAGGAGGTATCGCGCAGGCGGTCGATCGCTTCCACCACGGTTTCCAGCGCGGTGAAGTAACCGATGGTGTAGTCGGTACCGGCAACGTCGTTATCGATGGTGCCCGGCAGACCGATGCACGGGAAGCCTTCTTCCGTCAGGCGTTTGGCGCCCATGTAGGAACCGTCGCCGCCGATCACCACCAGCGCGTCGATGCCGCGATTCTTCAGGTTTTCAATCGCCTTGGCGCGCACGTTTTCATCCCTGAACTCCGGGAAGCGGGCCGAGCCGAGGAAGGTGCCGCCGCGGTTGATCATGTCGGACACGCTATAGCGGTCCAGCTGCTCCATGCGATCTTCGTACAAGCCAAGGTAGCCATCGTAAATACCAAAAACTTCCAGACCTTCTGAAAGCGCAGAACGCACAACGCCGCGGATTGCAGCGTTCATACCCGGCGAATCACCGCCGCTCGTCAGTACACCGATTTTCTTGATCATGACTACCTCTGAACTGTGTAGATGCAATTTCTTAAGAATTCTGTCTCCGCCGATCGTCTTGAAACCTCTCCGGCTGCAGAAAACCAGCTTTACGGCTTATTGCTGGATATTATATCAAAAACACCCAGCTGAATTGATTCAAGTCACGCAATATAACGGTAAAAATATCGCATGGCACGCTGAGCTAACTCAGATATTCATGATAATACTTCGATCTATGCCTCTATCTGATTATAGCTCCCAATGCCCCTGCCTACCCGGTGGCACCACGGAGCACGGATCCAGGTGAATGATGACGTCTGCCCCCGCAAAACGGTGCCGCAACGCCTGTTCCACCTGATCGGCCAACCGATGCGCCTCACGCAGCGGCAGCGTGTCTTCCATCTCCAGATGCAGCTGGATGAAACGCGTCGGCCCCGACTGCCGCGTGCGCAGATCGTGCGCGCCTTTCACCCCGGGCCAAGAGGAAACCACCTCGATAATCGCCTGGCGTTCGTCATCCGGCAACGCCCGATCCAGCAGCGACTGCACCGCTTCGTAGCCCATGCGCAGCGCGCTATACAGGATGTAAACGCCGATGCCCAGCGCGAACAGCGCGTCCGCCCGCTGGAAGCCGTACCAGCTTAGCCCAAGAGCGATAAGAATAGCACCATTCATCATGACATCTGACTGATAATGCAGCATATCTGCGCGCACTGCCTGGCTGCGCGTTTTTCTGACCACCCAACGTTGATAGGTGACCAGAATCAGGGTGCTGATCAACGCGATCACAGTCACGACGATCCCGACGCCGGGATCGCGCAGCGTTTGCGGCGCATACAAATGCTGGAAGCCGGTGAGGAACAGAAACAGGGCGGAGCCGGAAATAAACATGCTTTGCGCCAGCGCCGCCAGCGACTCCGCTTTGCCGTGGCCAAAGGTGTGCTCGGCATCGGCCGGCTGCAGCGAATAGCGCACCACCAGAAGGTTGGTCAGCGAGGCGGCAATATCGACCAGCGAATCCACCAGCGCCGCCAGCAGGCTGACCGAACCGGTGTGGTACCAGGCGACGATTTTGATCAACAGCAGCGACGACGCCAGCGCGGTAGCGGCCAACGCAGCGGACTTTACCAGGCGTGCATAGCGCTGTTCCATGAAGGGATCCCGGTCAAAAGGTGTGGCGCTCAATATAGCGAAATGTCGGATAAAAAAAACCCCGCCATCATGGCGGGGAAGACAGGGATGGTGTCTATGGCAAGGAAAAACAGGGGACTACTCAGTCGTACTTCACTTCTGGGCAGAAGCTTGCTGCAAACCAGAAATTTGTTGCTCCATCTGCTGCATACGCTGCTGATGTTTCTGGTCTAAAACACTTTTTTGCTCTGGCGTCAGCAGGTTATACATTTGGTTGCGCACCCGGGCCATTTCGACCTGGCGCTTGACCTGCTGTTGGGCCATCTTTTCCGCCTGGGCATACACGGCGGCTTCGTCAAATTTCTCTGCGGTCACCAGTTTATGCATGGCTTCCATTTCAGCTACATTGACACCAGGCAGATCGTGCCGGGCCTGGCGCATCAAATCGCGCATTTGCTGGCGCTGCTGTTCGCTGAGGCTGACACCGTCGAACATATGGTGCTGGCCGGGTATTCGGGTCATCGCGTCGTTGCCGGGAGGTTGGGCTGTGTCCGGTATAGTGTCGGCAGCGAAGGCAGCGGTCGAACCAATTGCCAGCAGTGATGCCATAACTAATGCGGTCACCTTACGCATTTCAACTCCTCAAGCTTTCTCACTTTGCGAATCAACGAGGAGCAGTGTACCGCTACACCTGAAAACCTGCGTCAGTGCATGTAAAACTACGTAAAGTCATGGAATGGCAACAGTTGATGACGTATTTTGCGTCTGGAGGTAAATCATAATGAACAAGATTCTGTTAGTTGACGACGACCGCGAGTTGACCTCGCTGTTAAAAGAACTGCTTGAAATGGAAGGTTTTAATATCGTCGTCGCGCACGATGGCGAGCAGGCGTTGTCGCTGCTGGACAGCTCCGTCGACCTGCTGCTGCTCGACATCATGATGCCGAAGAAAAACGGCATCGATACGTTGAAAGAACTGCGCCAACATCACCAGACGCCGGTCATCATGCTGACCGCGCGCGGCAGCGAACTGGACCGCGTGCTGGGCCTGGAGCTGGGCGCCGATGATTACCTGCCGAAACCCTTCAACGATCGCGAACTGGTCGCGCGCATTCGCGCCATTCTGCGCCGTTCCAACTGGAGCGAACAGCAGCAGCAGGTCGACAGCGGCGCCCCGACGCTGGATGTCGATGGCCTGCAGCTCAACCCCGGCCGCCAGGAGGCCAGCTTCGACGGTCAGGTACTGGATCTGACCGGCACCGAATTCACCCTGCTTTACCTGCTGGCGCAGCATCTCGGCCAGGTGGTGTCGCGCGAACTGCTGAGCCAGGAAGTGCTGGGCAAACGCCTGACCCCGTTCGATCGCGCCATCGACATGCACATTTCCAACCTGCGGCGTAAGCTGCCGGATCGCAAAGACGGGCATCCGTGGTTCAAAACCCTGCGCGGGCGGGGTTATTTGATGGTATCTGCAACATGATCAACAGTTTGACGGCACGCATCTTCGCCATTTTCTGGTTCACGTTAGCCCTGGTGCTAATGTTGGTGCTGATGGTGCCCAAGCTCGACTCCCGCCAAATGACCTCGCTGCTCGACAGCGAGCAGCGGCAGGGGTTGATGCTGGAACAGCACGTCGAGGCCGAGTTGCAAAACGATCCGGCCAACGATCTGATGTGGTGGCGCCGCCTGTTCCGCGCCATCGACAAATGGGCGCCGCCGGGCCAACGCCTGCTGCTGGTCACCAGCGAAGGCCGGGTGATCGGCGCGCAGCGCAATGAAATGCAGATCGTCCGCAACTTCATCGGCCAATCCGATAATTCAGATCATCCGAAGAAGAAAAAGTACGGTCGCGTCGAGCTGGTCGGGCCGTTCGCGGTGCGCGACGGCGAAGACAACTACCAGCTGTACCTGATCCGCCCCGCCAACAGCCCGCAATCCGATTTCATCAACCTGATGTTCGACCGGCCGCTGCTGCTGCTGATCGTCACCATGCTGATCAGCGCCCCGCTGCTGCTGTGGCTGGCCTGGAGCCTGGCGAAACCGGCACGCAAGCTGAAGAACGCCGCCGATGACGTGGCGCGTGGCAACCTGAAGCAGCATCCGGAACTGGAGGCCGGCCCGCAGGAGTTTCTGGCCACCGGCGCCAGCTTCAACCAGATGGTCAGCGCGCTGGAGCGCATGATGAACGCGCAGCAACGGCTGATCTCGGACATCTCGCACGAGCTGCGCACGCCGCTGACGCGCCTGCAGCTGGCCACCGCGTTGATGCGTCGCCGCCATGGTGAAGGCCACGAGCTGGCGCGCATCGAAACCGAAGCGCAGCGGCTGGATTCGATGATCAACGATCTGCTGGCGCTGTCGCGCGGGCAGCAAAAAGGCGAGCTGGCGCGCGAGCAGCTGAAGGCCAACGACCTGTGGGCCGACGTGCTGGACAATGCCCGTTTCGAAGCGGAACAGATGGGCAAGCAGTTGGAGATCACCGCGCCGCCCGGCCCGTGGACGCTGTTCGGCAACGCGAGTGCGCTGGATAGCGCGTTGGAAAACATCGTGCGCAATGCCCTGCGTTATTCGCACACCCGCATTGCCGTGGCGTTCAGCGCCGACAATCAGGGCGTGACCATCGAGGTTGACGACGACGGCCCCGGCGTCAGCGCCGAAGATCGCGAGCAGATCTTCCGTCCGTTCTACCGCACCGATGAAGCGCGCGACCGCGAATCCGGCGGCACCGGCCTCGGCTTGGCGATCGTCGAAGCGGCAGTCAACCAGCATCGCGGCTGGGTGAAGGCCGAAGACAGCCCGCTTGGCGGCCTGCGGCTGGTGCTGTGGCTGCCGCTGCATCATCAACGTCTGTCGACTAAGACAGAACAGTAAGAGTTTGCTATCCTGCGCCCCTCGTTCACGAGGGGCCTGCAACATGCTGAACATCGTTTTATTTGAACCCGAAATTCCACCCAACACCGGCAATATCATCCGCCTGTGTGCCAATACCGGCTTTAACCTGCACCTGATCGAACCGCTGGGATTCCCGTGGGACGACAAGCGCCTGCGCCGCGCCGGGTTGGACTATCATGAGTTCACCCGCGTCAGCCGCCATGCCGATTACGCTGCCTTTCTCGCCGCCGAAAACCCACAGCGGCTGTTTGCCCTGACCACCAAAGGCACGCCGGCGCACAGCGCCGTCAGCTATCAGGCCGGCGACTACCTGCTGTTCGGCCCGGAAACGCGCGGGTTGCCCGCCGACATCCTCGATGCGCTGCCTGCGCAGCAAAAAATCCGCATCCCGATGCAGGCGCAAAGCCGCAGCATGAACCTGTCGAATGCCGTATCGGTGGTGGTGTATGAGGCCTGGCGGCAGCTGGACTATGCCGGCGCGCTGATCAAGGCATAATCCGCGACGACGCGCCATACTGGAAGCATCATCGCTGCGATGTTCTTTCCAGGAACGGCACATGGCTTTCATCGAGGATATTGTCACCCAGCTTCGCCGCCTCGAGACGGCGCTGAACGAGGCGCTGCTGCGGCTGCAGCAGGCGCAAGACAGCGAAGCGCTGCACGACCTGCGCGTCTGTCTGCGCCGCATTCGCAGCCTGCTGCGCCCGTTGCGCGGCTGCCCCGGCGCAACGCGGCTCGATCGGGCCGCCGCCGAGTTGGGCAGGCTCACGACGCCGCTGCGCGATCTCGAGGTGCTGATCGCCGAACTGGCAAGCCATCGCCTCGATTGGCAGGCCAACGTGCGCCGGAGCGATCTTCAGGCTCGCTGCCGTCAACTGCTCGCCCATCCGCAGCTCATCGACTTTCCCTCGCTGTTGCACGCCTGGCCGCGCCGCTTCCGCCGCACCGCGCGACGCACCGCCAAATACCGCCTGAACCGGCGCCTGCAGCGCCAACAGCGGCAGCTGCGCCGGGCATTGGCCGATACCGGCTACGATCGCCACCATCTGCGGCTGCTGATAAAACGCCTGCGTTACGCCGCCGAAGCCTATCCGCAACGCCTTTCCCTCTCTGCCGAAGCGACGGCGGGCCTCAAAGCGGCGCAAAACGCCCTCGGCGACTGGCACGATCGGGAGGTCTGGTGCCTGCAGGCCGAGCATCAGGCGGATCTCTGGCCGTTGTTGCCCCTATGGCATGTTGAGCAACGCCAGGCGCTGGCCAGAGCGGATACCCTACTCGCCGCCTTATCACCGGCGCTGGCGGCGAAAACCGGCGGCGCATCACGATCCTGAAAAAAGGCCACGGCAGGGCACGCCCGGCCCCGAAAATGCCCGATGAGGCACAGATAATGCGCTATGTTTTGTAAGGGTAATCACCACTCATCATAGGAAACCATATGAAGAAACAACGCTTGAGCGTTGCCATGGCGGTTCTGGCAGCGGGCCTGTTGCTGGCGGGCTGTTCGTCCAAAGTCACCCAAACGTCTCAATATTCGGGCTTCTTGTCCGATTACAGCAAACTGCAGGAAACCACCTCGCCAAGCGGCCATAAAACGCTGCGCTGGATAGATCCAAACTACAAGGAATCCAACTACCGCGGCCTCTATTTCCAACCGGTGGTCTATTTCCCGGCGGAAAAACCGACCACGCGCGTCAGCCAGGACACGCTGAACAAAATCAAGGCGTATGCGACCCAGCGGATTAAAGCCGCGCTACAGAACCGCTTCACCATTCTGCCCAGCCCGGCAGGCTCACGTGTGTTAGTAGCCAAACTCGCCATCACCGCCGTTTCCGCCGAAAACGAAGACATGAAGTTCTATGAGGTGGTACCGGTCGCGGCGGTCGTTGCCAGCACCATGGCGGCGACCGGGCACCGGACGCAAAATACCGCGCTGTATATCGAAGGCGAGCTGATCGACCAAGACACCGGTAAAACGGTGATGGAAGTGGTACGCAAGGCTTACGGCAAAACCGTCAACAACGACAGCACGCCGGTCACGGCGGATGACGTCAAGGCGGCGATCGACGACATCGTTACCGATATCACCAACTTCCCGAAACAGGGCTGACCGCCGCCTGAAAAACACAGGGGGAGCCGAAGCTCCCCCTGAATGGCTGCGCAGACGGCACTCAAATGCCGTCGCCGTACTCAAAGCCGTGATTGGTGCCGTTGAAGTATTGGTCCATATCCATCGACGGCGTATCGCTCTCCGGACGCCCGACGATGCGCGCCGGTACGCCGGCGGCGGTGGTGTGCGGCGGTATCGCCTGCAAGACCACCGATCCCGCGCCGATCTTCGCGCCCTTGCCCACTTCGATATTGCCGAGAATTTTGGCGCCGGCGCCAATCATCACCCCTTCGCGGATTTTCGGGTGACGGTCGCCGCTGGTTTTACCGGTACCACCCAGGGTGACCGACTGCAGGATAGAAACGTTGTTCTCCACCACCGCCGTTTCACCGATCACGATGCCGGTGGCGTGGTCGAGCATGATGCCGCAGCCGATGGTCGCCGCCGGGTGGATGTCCACGCCGAAGGCGACAGAAATTTGATTTTGCAGGTAGATAGCCAGCGCTTGCCGCCCTTGCTGCCACAGCCAGTGACCGATACGGTAAGCCTGCAGCGCATGGAACCCTTTCAGGTAAAGCAGCGGCGTGGAGTATTTATCGACCGCCGGGTCGCGCAGCCGCACCGCGAGGATATCGCGCGCCGCCGAAACGATCATCTGGTTGTCGGACTTGTAGGCCTCTTCCACCACCTCGCGCACCGCGATGGCGGGCATGATCGGCGTCGCCAGCTTGTTGGCCAGCATATAGCTGAGCGCGCTGCCCAGGTTCTCGTGCTTGAGCAACGTCGCATGGAAAAAGCTGGCCAGCATCGGTTCACAATCAGCCAGTGCTCGCGCTTCTGATTTAATGCTGTTCCAGACCTGCTCCAACTCTTCTGACGACATCACATTCCCCTCTGCCTTGCCAAACGGGCCGCTTCACACGGTAGCGCGAAGCGGCCCAGGTCATTTGCGGGGTCAGCACGCTGCCCCGGCATATCGTTTTATGTCACGCGCTGGGTTTTTCGTCCTTTCGGGCTCGCCCCAGCAGGCTCAGCGCCGCTTCGCGGGCGTCTTTATGGCAGTAAAGCACCTGATAAATCTGTTCGGTGATCGGCATTTCCACGCCGTGCCGCTGCGCCAGTGCCAACACCTCTTTGGTATTGCGATAGCCCTCGACCACCTGGCCGATGCTGTCCTGCGCTTCCTGCACGCCTTTGCCCTGCCCCAGCATAATGCCGAAGCGGCGGTTGCGCGATTGGTTGTCCGTGCAGGTTAGCACCAGATCCCCCAGCCCCGCCATGCCCATGAACGTCGAAGGATCGGCGCCGAGCGCAGAACCCAGACGGCTCATTTCCGCCAGCCCGCGTGTAATCAACGCGGTGCGGGCGTTGGCGCCGAAACCGATGCCGTCGGACATGCCGGCGCCGATGGCGATCACGTTCTTCACCGCGCCGCCAAGCTGCACGCCGATGAAGTCGGGATTGCTATAGACACGGAAGCTCTTGCCGCAGTGCAGCAGCTGTTGCAGATCGTCGGCGAACTGCGCATCGGTCGCCGCCAGCGCGATCGCCGTCGGCAGGCCGGCGGCCAGCTCTTTGGCGAACGTCGGCCCGGAGAGCACCGCCAGCGGGATCGTCTCGCCCAACGCCTCACGCGCCACGTCCTGCAGCAACCGACCGGTTTCCGCTTCCAGCCCCTTGGTGGCCCACACGATACGGGCGTCCGGGCGCAGATGCGGCTTCAGCTGGCGCAGCACGTCGCCGAACACGTGGCTCGGCACCACCACCAGCACGTCGCGACTGGCCGCCAGCGCACGCGCCAAATCGGCTTCAAGCAGCAGGGTATCGGGGAAGGGAACGTCGGGCAGAAACGCCTGATTGCAGCGATCTTGCTGCAACGTTTGAATTTGCGCGGGGTTGTGCCCCCACAGCACCACGGAGTGGCCGTTACGCGCCAGCGTAATGGCCAATGCGGTGCCGTACGAGCCGGCACCGATGACAGTCATTGAAGCATTGACGGTGTTCATCAGGCATCCTGATGTGGTGCGGCACCTTCGCCTTCCGCCTGCTGCTGCAGATAGTTCATGAACAGCGCGTCAAAGTTGACCGGTGCCAGGTTCAGCTGCGGGAATGTGCCGCGGGAAACCAGGCTGGTGATGCACTCGCGCGCATACGGGAACAGGATGTTCGGGCAGTATGCACCCAGGCAATGCGCCAGCTGCGTGCCTTCGATGCCTGCTACCGAGAAGATGCCCGCCTGTTGCACTTCGCACAGGAACGCAGTTTCTTCGCCCAGGCTCGCCGTCACGGTTACGCGCAGTACCACTTCATACACTTCGTCAGCCAGCTGGCTGGACGCGGTATCCAGATCAAGTTTAACTTCCGGCTGCCATTCCTGCTGGAAAACCTGCGGCGCGTTCGGCGCTTCGAAGGAGATGTCCTTGGTATAAATACGTTGGATCTGGAAAGCCATTTCGGTGCTGTTTTGTTCTGACATGTGAGTAATACCCTTGGTTAAACGTCCTTATTGACACTCGGTGAACCGGCAAGCTGCTTAAAGCAGCGGATCCAGGCCGCCGCGAGCATCGAGTTCATATAAATCATCGCAGCCGCCGATATGCCGGCCGTCGATGAAAATCTGCGGCACCGTGGTGCGCCCGCTGCGCTCGATCATCACTTCGCGCTTGGCGTTATCGCCGTCGATGGCGATCTCGTTAAACGCCGCGCCCTTGCTGTTCAACAGCGCCTTGGCGCGATGACAGAACGGACAGGTCGCTTTGGTGTAGATATCAATGTTAGCCATGGATTGCCACCTCAAATAGGTTAAACGGTTACTTACCGCGCACCAGCGGCAGGTTTTCTCCGCTCCAGCCGGAAATGCCGTCTTTCAGCATAGTCACCTTTTCAAAACCGGCCTTGCTCAGGTTCTCCGCCGGCTCGCGGGAGGCGGTGCCGTTGGCGCACACGACGATGATCGGCTGCGCTTTGTGTTTTTCCAGCTCGCCCAGGCTGCCGTTTTTGATTTCGCTGGCGGTCAGGTTGATGGCGTTGGCCAGGTGACCACGGCGGAAATCGTCGCGGCTGCGGGTGTCGACCACCACGGCTTCTTCTTTGTTGATCAGGCGAATAGCTTCACCGCGGGCGATCTCTTTAACCTTGGAGAAACGGCTTTTGAAGGTCATGACGATCACGGCGACCAGCAGAGCGATCCAAGCCAGGCTCAGAATAGGGTGTCTGCTTACGAATGGCATAATTTCTTGCAGCATGGGGTGTAACAACTCCCGTCAGTTAAGGGATAAATAAGTCAAGGTTCCAGAGTATACCTGCCGAGTGCGGCAAATACAGCCAATAAGCAAGCGCGATTGTAGAAACTGCGGGCTGCGCTGAGAAATTCCCGACGTCAGAGCATAAAAGCCCGCGCGATTCGCCGCAACCTTGATCTCTTTGGGCTATTTATCGCCGCCGGCGGTGTAAAATCAGCCGGTTTTTCGAGGGTGAATAGCCATGCCTGCGGCGGGCGCATGGCTATTCGCAGCTTAAAAAGTTCATAAGAGGTCAATGCAATGTCGAGCAACAAAAAACCGATGGTACTGGTGATCCTGGACGGTTACGGCCATCGTGAAGAGCGGCAGGACAACGCGATCCTGAACGCCGGCACCCCGGTGATGGATCGCCTGTGGCGGGAGCAGCCGCATACGCTGATCGCCGCTTCCGGGCTGGATGTCGGCCTGCCCGATGGGCAAATGGGCAACTCCGAAGTCGGCCACGTCAACCTGGGCGCCGGGCGCATCGTGTACCAGGATCTGACCCGACTGGACAAAGCGATCGCCGACGGCGACTTCTTCGCCAACCCGGTGCTGACCGCCGCCGTCGATAAGGCCGTAGCGGCCGACAAGGCGGTGCATATCATGGGCCTGCTGTCGCCGGGCGGCGTGCACAGCCACGACGAGCACATCCTGGCCATGATCAAGCTGGCCGCCCAACGCGGCGCCAAAGCCGTTTATCTGCATGCCTTCCTCGACGGGCGCGACACGCCGCCGCGCAGCGCCGAAGCCCCGCTGCAACGCTGCCGCGACGCTTTCGCCGCGCTGGGCGTCGGGCGCATCGCCTCGCTGATCGGCCGCTACTACGCGATGGACCGCGACAACCGCTGGGATCGCGTGCAGCTGGTCTATGACCTGCTGACCGCGGCCAAAGGCGACGCCGTGGCCGAGGATGCGATCGCCGGCCTGCAGGCCGCTTATCAGCGCGGGGAAAACGACGAGTTCGTCAGACCGACCGTGATCCGCGCCGCCGGTGAGGCCGATGCCGCAATGCAGGACGGCGACGCGTTGATCTTCATGAACTTCCGCGCCGACCGCGCGCGCCAGATCACCCGCGCCTTCGTGAACGCGGATTTCGACGGTTTCCCACGCGCCAAACAGGTGCAGTTCGGCGATTTCGTGATGCTGACCGAATACGCCGCCGACATCGCAACCGCCTGCGCCTATCCGCCGGCGTCGCTGGCCAACACCTTCGGCGAATGGCTGATGAAGCACGACAAAACCCAGCTGCGCATCTCGGAAACCGAAAAATACGCCCACGTCACCTTCTTCTATAACGGCGGCGTGGAAACGCCGTTCAAGGGCGAAGACCGCGTGCTGGTCAACTCGCCGAAGGTTGCCACCTACGATCTGCAGCCGGAGATGAGCGCCGCCGAGCTGACCGACAAGCTGCTGAGCGCCATCCGCAGCGGCAAATACGATGCCATTATCTGCAACTACCCGAACGGCGACATGGTAGGGCATACCGGCGTGTATGAAGCGGCGGTCAAAGCGGTGGAAACGCTGGACGCCTGCATCGCCCAGGTGGTTGATGCAGTGCGCGACGTCGACGGCCAGCTGCTGATCACCGCCGATCACGGCAACGCCGAGCAGATGCGCGATCCGGCCACCGGCCAGGCGCACACCGCCCACACCAGCCTGCCGGTGCCATTGATTTACGTCGGCAAACCGGCGCGGGCGGTCGAAGGCGGCAAGCTTTCGGACATCGCGCCAACCCTGTTAACGCTGATGGGAATGGAAATCCCGCAAGAGATGACTGGTAAGCCGCTGTTCATCGTGGAATAATCCTTCTCCATGAGGGAGAAGGCGTTTTTTGCACTATCAAGGGTAACCCGAAGCGCAAACGCAGGCAGCCGACCGCTGCCTGAACGCACCGCGCCAAGGACGTTCACCGCCATGTGCGCCAGCGTATTTTGCGCTGGCGTCTTGCTGTTGCCGCTCGCCGGCCAGGCGGCGGAAGACAATAAATCCCAGCTGAAAGACATCCAGCAGAGCATCGCCGAGAAAGAAAAAGCGGTGAAGCAGCAGCAACAGCAGCGCAGCTCGCTGCAGGATCAGCTGCGTCAGCAGGAAAAAACCATCGCCCAGGCCAGCCGCCAGTTGCGCGACACCCAGGGCACGCTCACCCAACTGGGCAAAGACATTTCCGGCCTGAACGCCTCGATAGCCAAACTGCAAAAGCAGCAATCGACCCAACAAAACCTCCTCGCCAAACAGCTCGACGCCGCCTTCCGGCAAGGGCAGCACAGCGCCGTGCAGCTGATCCTCAGCGGTGAAGAAAGCCAGCGCAGCGAACGTATTCTGGCCTATTTCGGCTATCTGAACGAAGCGCGTCAGAAAACCATCGAAGAGCTGAAGCAGACCCGCGCCGAGCTGGCGAAGCAAAAAACCACGCTGGTGGCCAAACAGGGCCAGCAAAAATCCTTACTGGGCGAGCAACAGACGCAGCAGCAGAAGCTGGAGCAGGCGCGTGGCGCCCGCAAGAAAACGCTGACCGCGCTGGAAGCCTCGCTGGAAAAAGACCAACAACGCCTGGTGGAACTGCGCCAGAACGAAGCCCGCATGCGCGACAAGATCGCTCGGGCGGAGCGCGAAGCCCGTGCGCGCGCCGAACGCGAAGCGCGTGAAGCGGCCAAGGTGCGCGAACAGGTGCGCATCAAGGAGCAGCAGGCGAAGAAAACCGGCACGACCTACAAACCTAGCGAAGCCGATCGCTCGCTGATGGCGCGAACCGGCGGCCTCGGTCGTCCGGCCGGCCAGCTGATGTGGCCGGTGCGCGGCCGCACGCTGCACGGCTTTGGCGAACAGCAGCAGGGCGAGCTACGCTGGAAAGGCATGGTGATCGAAGCCCGCGAAGGCAGCGAAGTGAAAGCCGTCGCCGATGGCCGCGTGCTGCTGGCCGACTGGCTGCAAGGCTATGGCCTGATGGTGGTGGTCGAACACGGTAAAGGCGACATGAGCGTGTACGGCTACAACCAAAGCGCGTTGGTCAACGTCGGGGCGCAGGTGCGCGCCGGCCAGCCGATCGCTCTGGTCGGCACCAGCGGCGGCCAGGGAACGCCGTCGCTCTATTTCGAAATCCGTCGTCAGGGACAGGCGGTTAACCCACTGCCGTGGTTGGGAAGATAGATTTGCGCTATGTCAAAACCCGAACAGCTCTGTTAATAGGCTGTCTGCTGCAGGTTTACGCTGCGCAGGCAGGAAAACTCTCCATCGTCATCGATGACGTGGGCTACCGCCCTCACGAAGAAAACGCGGTGCTGCAAATGCCGACGGCGATCTCGGTCGCGGTGTTGCCCAACGCGCCGCATGCCCGCCTGATGGCCACCCGCGCCCACAGCCAGGGCCGCGAAGTCTTGATCCACATGCCGATGGCGCCGCTCAGCAAGCAGCCGCTGGAGCGCGATACCCTGCAGCCTTCCATGAGCAGCGACGAGATCCAGCGCATCATCCGCAATGCGGTGAACAACGTGCCCTACGCGGTCGGCATGAACAACCACATGGGCAGCGCCATGACCTCCAGCCTGCCGGGCATGCAGAAAGTGATGCAGGCGCTCGAAAGCTACCGCCTGTACTTCCTCGACAGCATGACCATCGGCAGCAGCCAGGCGACCCGCGCCGCGGCCGGCACCGGCGTGAAAGTGATCAAACGCAAGGTGTTTCTCGACGATACCGCGAACGAAGCCGACATCCGCCGCCAGTTCAACCGCGCGGTCGAATTGGCGCGGCGCAACGGCTCCGCCATCGCCATTGGCCACCCGCGCCCGGCGACGGTAAAGGTGCTGCAGCAGATGCTGCCGTCGCTGCCCGCCGATATCGTGCTGGTCAAGCCGAGCGCGCTGCTGAACGAACCGCAGGGCAACGCTGGCGGCAGCTACGTCCCGCCGCCGGTCAAACCGCAAAAACCGCAGCCGAAGAACCCGTTCAGCGGCGGCATCAAGCAGTGCAAGGTCAAACCGCCGAAGGAAAAAACCAACGCCGGCACCGCGCTGGGCGTCATCGCCGACAGCATCGCCAGCTCGCCGCCGGTGATCTTCATCAAGCGTCATTGGCAGCACTGGACGCAAGCCAAACCGCAAGCATAAAAAAAGGGCCGGAATTCCGGCCCTTTTCACGTTTGCCAAGATCAATCCCAGCTCAGCACCACTTTACCCGACTTGCCGGAGCGCATGGCGTCGAAGCCCTGCTGGAACTCGTCGATCGAGAAGCGGTGGGTGATGATCGGGGTCAAATCCAACCCGGACTGGATCAGCGCCGCCATCTTGTACCAGGTTTCGAACATTTCGCGGCCGTAAATCCCTTTGATAAACAGCCCTTTGAAGATGACCTGGTTCCAGTCGATCGACATGTCCGAAGGCGGAATGCCTAACATGGCGATACGCCCACCGTGGTTCATCGCATTGAGCAGCGTGCGGAACGCCGGCGGCGCGCCGGACATTTCCAGACCGACGTCGAACCCTTCGGTCATGCCCAGCTCGGCCATCACGTCGTTGAGGTTTTCCTTGCTGACGTTCACCGCGCGGGTCACGCCCATCTTGCGCGCCAGTTCCAGACGGTATTCGTTAACGTCGGTGATCACCACATGGCGGGCGCCGACGTGTTTGCACACCGCCGCCGCCATGATGCCGATCGGGCCGGCGCCGGAGACCAGCACGTCTTCACCGACCAGATCGAACGACAGCGCGGTGTGCACCGCATTGCCGAACGGATCGAAGATCGAAGCCAGTTCGTCGGAGATGTTATCCGGGATCTTGAAGGCGTTGAACGCCGGGATCACCAGGTATTCCGCGAAGCTGCCCGGACGGTTCACGCCCACGCCGACGGTGTTGCGGCACAGGTGCGTGCGGCCGCCGCGGCAGTTGCGGCAGTGGCCGCAGGTGATATGGCCTTCGCCGGACACGCGATCGCCGATGCTGAAACCTTTGACTTCCTGACCGATCGCCACCACTTCGCCCACGTATTCATGGCCGACCACCATCGGAACCGGAATGGTTTTTTGCGACCACTCGTCCCAGTTGTAGATATGCACATCGGTGCCGCAGATCGCGGTTTTGCGGATTTTGATCATGATGTCGTTGTGGCCCAGCTCCGGCTGAGGCACGTCGGTCATCCAAATCCCTTCTTCCGCTTTCAGTTTTGACAGTGCTTTCATGGTTTTACCTTATGCAATAACGCCAAGATCCTTACCGATACGTGTAAACGCCGCCACTGCGCGTTCGATTTGCTCCGGGGTGTGGTCGGCGGACATCTGGGTGCGGATGCGCGCCTGGCCTTTCGGCACCACCGGATAGAAGAAACCGGTCACATAGATGCCTTCCTTGAGCAACGCATTGGCGAATTCCTGCGCCAGCTTCGCCTCACCCAGCATGACCGGGATGATGGCGTGATCGGCGCCGGCCAATGTGAAGCCGGCGGCGGTCATTTTTTCGCGGAACAGACGCGCGTTAGCCCACAGGCGATCGCGCAGGGCGTCGCCCTCTTCCAGCAGTTCCAGCACTTTGATCGACGCGGCGACGATCGCCGGCGCCAGCGAGTTGGAGAACAGGTACGGGCGCGAACGCTGGCGCAGCCACTCCACCACTTCTTTCTTGGCGGCGGTGTAGCCGCCGGAAGCGCCGCCCAGCGCTTTGCCTAACGTACCGGTAATGATATCGACGCGGCCCATCACTTCGCAGTATTCATGGGTGCCACGCCCGTTGACGCCGACAAAGCCCACCGCGTGGGAGTCATCCACCATCACCAGAGCCTGATACTCGTCCGCCAGATCGCAGACCCCTTTCAGGTTGGCGATCACGCCGTCCATCGAGAATACGCCGTCGGTGGCGATCAGGATGTGACGCGCGCCGTCGGCTTTGGCCTGCTTCAGCTGTGCGGCCAGCTCGGTCATGTCGTTATTGGCGTAGCGATAGCGCTTGGCCTTGCACAGGCGCACGCCGTCGATGATCGACGCGTGGTTCAGCGCATCGGAGATAATGGCGTCTTCCGGGCCCAGCAGGGTTTCGAACAGCCCGCCGTTGGCGTCGAAGCAGGAGGAGTACAGGATCGCGTCTTCCATGCCCAAGAAAGCCGCCAGTTTCTGTTCCAGCTGCTTGTGGCTGTCCTGGGTGCCGCAGATGAAGCGCACCGACGCCATGCCGAAACCGTGGCTGTCCATTCCCGACTTGGCGGCGGCGATCAGCGCCGGATGATTGGCCAAACCCAGGTAGTTATTGGCGCAGAAGTTGATCACATGGCTGCCGTCGGCAACGGCGATATCCGCCTGTTGCGCGGAGGTGATGATGCGTTCTTCCTTGAACAGCCCTTCACTGCGAGTGGCGGCAAGCTGTTGTTCCAACTGCTGATAAAAAGACGCTGACATTCGGTTATCTCCAGGATTGGGCTATTTGCGGCATATTTTACTGATTTGTAACCAAACTGACGAGAATGCGCGGGAGAGAATATTAAAATTGCAGCAGATATCACGGCAAAAGGCGGGCTTCAATGGCAATGCGGGATATTCGGAGCCCTTCCGCTGTTTGCCGCGGCATGAAATGCTATGATAACCGCCATTGAGCGTGGGGCATTGTGCTCCACCAGCAGCTTAGCAGGGGTAACCCAATGATTATCGTCACAGGCGGCGCCGGCATGATCGGCAGCAACATCATTAAGGCACTGAACGACAAGGGATATCGCGATATCCTGGTGGTGGATAACCTGAAAGACGGCACCAAGTTCGTCAACCTGGTCGATCTGGACATCGCCGACTATATCGATAAAGAAGACTTTATTGCCAGCATCATGGCCGGCGACGATCTGGGCGATATCGAAGCGGTCTTCCACGAAGGCGCCTGCTCCGCGACCACCGAGTGGGACGGCAAGTACATGATGGACAATAACTATCAGTACTCCAAAGACCTGCTGCACTACTGCCTGGATCGCGAAATCCCGTTCCTGTACGCCTCCTCCGCCGCCACTTACGGCGGCCGCGAAGAGTTCATCGAAGAGCGGGAGTATGAAGCGCCGCTCAACGTGTACGGCTACTCCAAATTCCTGTTCGACCAGTACGTGCGCGAGATCCTGCCGGAAGCGGACTCGCAGATCTGCGGCTTCCGCTACTTCAACGTTTACGGCCCGCGCGAA
Source organism: Serratia sp. CC22-02 (assembly GCF_900182895.1). NCBI lineage: Bacteria > Pseudomonadati > Pseudomonadota > Gammaproteobacteria > Enterobacterales > Yersiniaceae > Serratia > Serratia sp. CC22-02. The sequence continues at coordinate 29,497 of NZ_FXUD01000010.1, forward strand.
GGCCACAAAGGCAGCATGGCCAGCGTCGCCTTCCACCTGAATACCCAGCTCAACCGCGGCGAAAACCCGAAGCTGTTCGCCGGCAGCGAAAACTTCAAGCGTGACTTCATCTACGTCGGCGACGTAGCGGCGGTTAACCTGTGGTTCTGGGAAACCGGCAAATCCGGCATCTTCAACTGCGGCACCGGCCGGGCGGAAACCTTCCAGGCGGTGGCCGACGCGGTGGTGGACTTCCACCAGAAGGGCGCGGTGGAATACATCGAGTTCCCGGAGAAGCTGAAGGGCCGCTATCAGGCTTACACCCAGGCCGATCTGACCAAGCTGCGCGCCGCCGGCTACGACGCACCGTTCAAAACGGTCGCCGAAGGCGTGAAAGAGTACATGACCTGGTTGAACCGCACCGCATAAGCTGAAGGAATTAACGCTGGGTATGAAAATACTGGTTATCGGCCCTTCTTGGGTTGGCGACATGATGATGTCGCAAAGTCTCTATCGCACCCTGAAGGCCGAATACCCGTCGGCGGAGATCGATGTGATGGCGCCGGCCTGGTGCCGCCCGCTGCTGGCGCGCATGCCGGAAGTCAATCAGGCGCTGGCGATGCCGCTGGGCCACGGCGCGCTGGGGCTCGGCGAGCGTCGCCGCCTGGGGCGGGCCCTGCGCGCCAACCGTTACGATCGCGCTTACGTTCTACCCAACTCGTTCAAATCCGCGCTGGTGCCTTTCTTTGCCGATATCCCGCAGCGTACCGGCTGGCGGGGTGAAATGCGTTACGGCCTGCTGAACGACGTCCGCGTGCTCGACAAGGCGGCCTTCCCGCTGATGGTGCAGCGCTACGTGGCGCTGGCCTATGACAAAGGCCGCATTCAGCGCGCCGACGATCTGCCGCAGCCGCTGCTGTGGCCGCAGCTGCAGGTGAGCGACGAAGAAATCGCCGACACCACCGCAGCGTTCAACCTGACCGGCAGCCGACCGATCGTCGGCTTCTGCCCGGGCGCAGAGTTCGGCCCCGCCAAACGCTGGCCGCACTATCACTACGCGACACTGGCTCAGCGGCTGATCGAGAGCGGCTATCAAATAGCGCTGTTCGGTTCGGCGAAAGACCACGAGGCCGGCGAACAGATCCGCGCCGCGCTGCAGGAAGACGCGCGCGATTTCTGCCTTAACCTGGCCGGAAAAACCCAGCTGGAGCAGGCGGTGATCCTGATCGCGGCCTGCCGGGCAGTGGTCAGCAACGACTCGGGCTTAATGCACGTTGCCGCAGCGTTGAACAAACCGCTGATAGCCTTGTACGGCCCAAGCAGCCCCGACTTCACGCCGCCGCTCTCCGACAAGGCGCGGGTCATTCGCTTGATCAGCGGCTACCACAAGGTGCGTAAGGGCGATGCCGAGCAGGGGTACCACCAAAGTTTGATCGATATTCAGCCGCAGCAAGTGTTGGACGCGCTGACGCCGTTACTTGTCGCCAGCGAGGAATAGTCATGCAGGTGTTAATCGTAAAAACCTCCTCGATGGGGGACGTGCTGCATACGCTGCCCGCCCTGACCGACGCGCTGCAGGCCATTCCCGATATCCGCTTCGACTGGGTAGTGGAAGAAGGCTTCAGCCAAATCCCCACCTGGCACCCGGCGGTGGATCGCGTGATCCCGGTGGCCATTCGCCGCTGGCGCAAGAACTGGTTCGGCAACGACACCCGGCAACAGCGCTGCGACTTCAAGCGCGCGCTGCAAGAACGCCGTTACGACGTGGTGATCGACGCTCAGGGCCTGATCAAAAGCGCCGCGCTGATCACGCGCATCGCCAAAGGCAACAAACATGGCCCGGACTGCAAGAGCGCGCGCGAGCCGTTCGCCAGCTGGTTCTACAACGTGCGCCATGAGATAGACAAACAGCAGCACGCGGTGGAACGCACCCGTGAGCTGTTCGCCAAAAGCCTCGGTTACGACAAACCGGGCAGCTACGGCGATTACGCCATCGCCGCGCGCTTTCTCAGCCGCCCGCCGGCCGATGCCGGGCAGTATTTGGTGTTTCTGCACGCGACGACGCGTGACGACAAGCACTGGCCGGAGCAGAACTGGCGCGAGCTGATCGCGCTGACGGCCGACAGCGGGCTGAAGATCAAACTGCCGTGGGGCGCAGAGCATGAACATCAGCGCGCGCTGCGGTTGGCGGAAGGTTTTTCACATGTCGAAGTGCTGCCGAAGCTCAGCCTGCAGCAGGTGGCCGAGGTGCTGGCCGGCGCCAAGGGCGTGGTCTCGGTCGACACCGGGCTCAGCCATTTGACCGCCGCGCTCGACAAACCCAACATCACGCTGTTCGGGCCGACCGATCCCGGCCTGATCGGCGGCTACGGGCAAAATCAGCACTCGCTGATTTCGCCGGAAAAAAGCATGGCGACAATCGACGCCGATACGGCATGGCAGGCGTTGCAAAAGGTTATAGCATGAAAAAACTGCATATTATCAACCTGGGTAAAATGGGCGGCGTCGAACGCCTGTTCCTGCAGTACATCAACGATACCACCGACGGCAGCAACCAGGTCTTGTGCATCAGCGGCGACATTGGCGAAGAGATCCGCCGCCAGCTGCCTGCGCATCAGCCCGTCACCTTCGCCAACCGCCTGATCAATGCGCTGCCGTTACGCTGCCCGCAGTTCCTGCGCAAATTTTTGCTGAAGTGGAAAATCGAGCGGGCGAACGCCGACGTGGTGATCGTCTGGGACCTGGTGCCGGGGCTGGCGGCCAAACCCAAACGCGGCAAACTGGTTTACTACGATCACGGCTGCTCCTGGCGTTACCCCAAGAATAAAAAGACGCTGAGTTTCTTCGCCATGCTGGACGGCGTCATTTCCGCCTCGCACGCGTCGAAGCGGGTGATGGAGCTGCGTTTTAATCTGCCTTGCCCAAATCACGTGGTGATCAACCGCATCAAGACGCCGGCGGGGATCGACACTGCGCCGAAAACGCTGTCGCAGCCGGTCAGGATCGGCACCGCTTCACGCCTGGTCAGCCTGAAAGGCATCAGCGTTTCATTATTAATGATGCAGGAACTGCTGCGGCGCGGGCATGACGTCACGCTGGAAGTGGCCGGCAAAGGGCCGGATCGCGCGGCGTTCGAGGCGCTGGCGGCCCGGCTTCAGCTCGGCGACCGCGTCACCTTCAGCGGTTATCAGGATGACGTCGCCGGCTTCTTCAATCGCACGCACATCTACATGAGCACGCCGATCACCGAGCCGTTCGGCTTGTCCTGCATGGAATCGCTCTATTTCGGCGTGCCGGTCATTTTCCCGCAGGTTGACGGCCAGCCGGAAGCGGTCAAGGACGGCGTCTGCGGCATTGGCTTGACGCCGTCGGTCACCGTCGAACAACACCGGCAGCTCACCAATATCGAGGTCGACTTCCCGCATGAGGTCTACGATCCGTTGACCGACAGCCTGGTCGCGCCCAAGCTGCTGTCGCATCTCGACTGTGCGGATGCGGTTGAGAAATTGCTGGCGCGCGAAACCTACCAGACTCTGAGCCGAAATGCGCAGCGCTATCCTGCGGAACATTTCAACTATGCTCAGTTCAAAGCTGAGTTCGACGACACGCTGCGATCCTTTATCGCTTAATTGAAACGTGAGCCGGAAAACACGCCCGATGCTAAAACACAGAACGCCGCACCCTGCCTTCAGCTATCTGATCTATCTGGGGTGCGCCATCGCTTTTTGCACCATCCCTTTCGGTTCCGCGACCGGACGCAATCTGTTTTACGTTTCCAGCTACATCGCCTTTATCGCCGTTTGCCTGTACCCGCGCTACTACTTCAGCAACGCGAGAAATCTGCTGCTGCCCGCACTGATGTTCAGCGTGGGCATGGGAACCATCCTCTGGATGCATCACTTCAAACAGCCGGGTGAGTACATCAATATTTATCGCTCTTATATGTCGACCGGCAAACTGCAGCTCGCGACCGCTTTCATTTTGCTGATCGCGCTCAATGAGCGGTTGTGCATGCAGCGCCTGCTGATCGTCGTGGCTCTCGCCACCGGCTTGGCGGTCAACGCCTATTCCCTCTATCAGGGATTGCGGCTGGATATCCCGCGCGTAGAGCTCAACTTCGATCGCGCCACGGTCGCCGCCTACCTGATGACCGCCATCGATCTGGTGATGATGCAAGCCATCCTGATGCTGCGCACCCGCTACCGCCTGGCGTTGTACATCGCTGCGTTCCTGCTGTCCTTCTCTGCGCTGGTGCTCACCGGCACGCGCGCGGCCATGTTGGTCTACCCGGTAGCGGTCTGCCTGTCGCTGCTGGCGACCAAGCAGCTGGTTTCCAGGAAACACAAACTCGCGTTGGTGGCCTCGGTACCGCTGCTGCTCGTAGCCTGCGGCCTGGTGTTTAAACCGCAGATAGAAGAACGCATTCAGGCCTTTGAGACCGATATGCGTCTGATGGATCAGCCACAGACTGAAAACTCGATCATTTCACGGCTGTCGATGCAAACGCTGGCATGGCGCACCGGTTCACAAGCCCCTTGGGGCCAATCCGCCGAACAGCGCGGTGAAGAGATCCGTGCGATGGTCGCACAGCAACCTCGCCTGTCTGGCGTCATGCCCTACATCAACGTCCACCTGCACAACGAGCTGCTGGAAACCTACTCGCTCAAGGGCATCTGGGGCGTACTGCTGCTGCTGGCGCTCTATATCAGCCTGTTCTTCTCTTCCTTCCGGCCGCAGCGCAACGCGCTGCTGCTGAGCGTCAGCGCCAGCCTGTTCGTTTACGGCCTGAGCGACGTCATCTTCTTCAGCACGGAAGGCACCGTCATATTCTGCCTGGCGCTGATCGCCGCCGTTCTTTCCGTCCCGAAACAGCCCCCTGTTCAGGAGCCCACCCCGTGAATCCTCAGGAGCCGCTGCTCAGCGTTATCGTGCCGTTTTATAATAATGAAGCGTTCGTTATCGCTGCGCTGGATTCGTTATTTGCGCAGATTAGCGACGATATTGAGGTGGTGATCATCGATGATGGCTCCACCGACGCCTCCGGCGCGCTGGTCAGCCAATATCTGGCGCAGCGGCGGCACCCGCGCGTGGTCTTTACTTCACAGCCCAACGGCGGCATTGCGCACGCCCGCAATGTCGGCTTACGGCTGGCCACCGGCCGCTATCTCACCTTCCTCGACGGCGACGATCTGCTGAGCGACGACTATCTGGCAATCCTGCGGCCCCTGCTTACCGCCGGTGAAGATGACCTGATCGACTTTAATTATCAGAAGTTCACCGAGCATCCGCCGACGCCGGATAACCGCGCGGCGCAGCCCGTAGCCTACGACTTTTCACAGTTGGGGCTCGGCTGCCTGCAACCGCTTTTCGCACGCTCGATGTGGCATCTCTGGAGCCGCGTGTATAAACGTTCGCTGCTGGAAGGGGAAACGTTCGAAGACGGCAGGCGCTATGAAGACGTGATTTTCACGCCTTTTCAGTATTTCAAAACCCGCCGCATCGCCCATCTGGACTGCGAGCTCTATTTCTATCGGGATAACAGCCAAGGCATCACTCGCAATATCAAACCCAAAGATATTGAAGATCTGCTGTTCGCCATGGAGAAGATGCTGCATTTTGTGGCGCAGCATCCCGGGGATGAGCCGCTGCGCCGGTTGGCCGCCCTGATGCTGGCCAACTGCTTTTCCGAGGTGAAAAGCATGTCGAAGGCGGTATACGGCTATTATCATTACGCGCCGGCAACGCTGCACATCCTGCGCCGCGCCGCCGATATCTGCCACAACAGCGACGTGCCGGGCAAAAAAGTCCGCCAGATGCGCTATGCGCGAGTGGATACCTTTCTTTCGAAGCTGCGCGGGCGCAAGCCGCACTAACCGCATCGGCCGGGCGGCCGATGCGTCGTTGCTCCCTCAGCGCGCTAAAGGCACGTGCGCGACCAGCTCATCATAAATCCGCTGCGGCTGGATGACCCCCATCGGGCTTTCCGCCTCCAGCGGCATCGTATAGCCGGTACGCGACACCTGAATGATGCGGTGCAGTTCAGCATCCTGAATCGGGCCGGTGGAGCGTGAGTCGGCGGTCACGAACAGGCTGATGGTTTTCACCTTCAACGCCACTGCCAGATGCAGCGGCCCGGTATCGCCGGTGACCAGAACATGGAAACTGTCGATCAACGTCAGCAAGCCTTGCAGCCCCGTTTTACCGATCTGGTTATCCACGCAGGCCTGCGTTTGCGGGCCGATCAGGCTCATAAACTGTTTGGCCTTGCCGTCGTCGAACGGTGCGCCAATCAGCACGATGCGCACATTGGGGTGCTTCGCCACCAGCTCATCGGCCAGCCGCGCATAGTGCGAAACCGGCCAGCAACGCGACTCTGTTGACGCCCCCAGTTGAAAACCGATGGTGGGATGCTCGCTGCTTTTGACGCCGCGCTGATAATCCACGGGAATTTCCATCGTCGGATCGTCGCTGCGGCAGCCTAAGATGGAAATCAGCTCCAGTTTGCGGCGTACAAAGTGGCCGTAATAATGGAAGATATAATTGGTCAGCCAAGGCTCCAGCCCGCAAATGCCCGAGCTGTAGTTATCCCTGATAATGTACTTCGCCCCGGCCAGTACGGCGCTGATGATGTCATAAGGCAGGTGGGAGTGCAGAATCAGCGCCAAATCCGGCTGATGTTCGCGCAACGATTTCAGCAATGGGCGTATCGTCTTGATCTTGCTGTCCCAATACACCACGCGATCGTAATAACGGCCGTTTTCCACCAGCTCGCGGTTTTTCTTGTGCACCACCAGCGTGATGTGCGCATTGGGGTAGCGTTCCCTCATCGCCCTCAATGCCGGCGTGTTGAACATGAAGTCGCCCAACGCCGTGGTGGAATAGATAACGATATTGTCAAACTGCTGGGCGCCGTCGAACGTCGCCTTATCCTGAAAACGGCCGTACTTCGCCGTATAGCGCCGCAAGAACCAGTCGGCAACCTTGATTTTCCATTTCTTCGACATGTGCGTGCTTAGTTCGCTTTAAGTTGATAATACTCGGCCAGCGTCATGCCCACCGTACGCTGCTGCAGCCAGTCAAACAGCTGCTCCAGATCGCGGTACAGCCCTTCGATATCCTGCTCGGTTTTGAACGTCGGGCTGCCGCCCGGCATAAATTCGGAGGAGTGCAGCATAAATTCGACGTAGTCATGCCCCTGCGCCAGCGACGCCTCAGCCACGCTTATCATCTTGGCCACGTTGCCGCCACTCGGCCGCAGCCAGTTGACGGACGGCGAACGCCGCTTGCCGCGCAGCCGGTCATAACCTTGCTTGAACGCGTTCATCAGCGCCGAGTGCTTGTACTGAATGCTCATCGGCACTTCCAACAGCGGCGAAGCGCCCGGTTTGGCAATGTTCTGCGGATCGATGAAATAAGCCTGCGACGGGAACCGGGTGTAATCGGTGCCGCCGTTGCCCTGCGGATTGCCCGGCGAAAACTGCCAGTTGACCCGCGGCGTCACCGAACAGTCCACCTGATAGCCGTATTCCAGCAGCAGCGAGGCATAATATTCGTTGAACGCCCAGCGGCCGGCGCGATGGCTGAGCATTTTGGTCTGGAAGGCATCTTCCAGCAGCTTGGTCATGTGATCGACCTTGGCGCGGATCTGATCGGCGGGATACTCGATCAAATAAGGCTTGTGGCGCCAGTCGTCGTCGGTGAGCGGCGTCAGCGGCGGGCTGTTCCAGGCGTGCAGGTGCATGCCCACTTCTCCCGCGCCGCGGGCGATCACGTCGCGCGCGAACTCGACGTAAGCCGGATCCATCGCCATTTCATAGTTGGTAAGATAAACCGGTTTGAAGGCGTATTTTTCGCACAATGCCTGAAAGCGCGGCAAGAAACGCGTGTTTTCGGTCGCGATGCGATCGTGGTTTTGCCACAGATTATCGCCTTCGGTATCAATGGTGATGAGAAACGCCGGTTTAGTCATGAATATCGAGCCTGATATCAACAGAATACACTATGTTACGCAGGCCGTTTCGCCAGGGCAAACGACTTTGCTGCCTGGTTTGGACAACGTTGAATCGCATTCGTCCCCGGCCCGGCGATTTTTTTGCGGCCCGGCAAGAAAACCTTGCAACAGTAGCCACATGCGATCGGGTCATTTAGAATCAAAGATTGGTTTCCCAGAAAGCGACTCATGATGAACGACGCGCCAGCCCCAACTTCCGCCCCATCCATACAGCGTATTTTGATCATAAAACTGCGCCATCACGGCGATATGCTGCTGGTCACGCCGGTCATCAGCAGCCTGCGGCAAAACTACCCGCAGGCGCAGATCGATGTGCTGCTGTATCAGGAAACGCAGGAGATGCTGGCCAGCAATTCGGAACTGTCGACGCTGTTCGCCATCGACCGCCAATGGAAAAAACAGGGCACCCGCGCGCATCTGGGGCACGAGCTGGCGCTGCTGCGCCGCCTGAAGGCGCAGCGCTACGATCTGGTGGTCAACCTGGCCGATCAGTGGCGCAGCGCCATTATCACGCGCCTGACCGGCGCGCGCATCCGTCTGGGCTTCGATTTCCCCAAACGCCGCGGCTTCCTGTGGCGCCACTGCCACACGCAGCTGGTGCCGGTCGACAATCACGCCCACCTGCATACCGTCGAACAAAATCTCTCGCTGCTGGCGCCGCTGAACCTGCCCGCGCTCAGTGATCATGTGACCATGAGTTACGATCCGCAGGATTGGCAGGCCTGTGAGCAACGGTTGCAGAAACAGGGCGTCGCCGGCAGTTATATTGTGGTGCAGCCCACCTCGCGCTGGTTCTTCAAATGCTGGAGCGAAGAGAAAATGGCCGCCACCCTCGCCGCCTTGCAGGCCGATGGCCATCAGTTGGTGATCACCTCCGGCCCCGACGCCAGAGAACAAGCCATGGTAGAACGCATTTTGGCGCTCTGCCCGCCGCAGGGCGTGATCTCGTTGGCCGGCCAGCTGACGCTGCGCCAACTGGCCGCCCTGATCGACCACGCCAAGCTGTTTATCGGCGTGGATTCGGTGCCGATGCACATGGCCGCCGCGCTGCAAACGCCGTGTGTGGCGCTGTTCGGCCCTTCCAAGCTGACTTTCTGGCGGCCATGGCAGGCTACCGGCGCCGTGATCTGGGCCGGCGACTTCGGCGAACTGCCCGATCCGGACGCCATTGATACCGGCACCGACGAACGGTATCTCGACCTTATTCCTACAGACGCGGTGATTGCAGCCGCGCGGAGCACGCTGGCATGAAAGCATTTCGTTTGGCGATCGTTCGCCAAAAATACCGCCCGGACGGCGGGGCCGAACGTTTCGTTTCCCGCGCCCTGGAGGCGCTGGAGCAACAGGATCTCGATCTGAACGTCATCACCCGCGAATGGCAGGGTGACGCCAATCCCAACTGGCATATCCACCTGTGCAACCCGTTAAAACTCGGCCGCATCAGCCGCGAGCGAGGCTTCGCCGTGGCAGCCAGGGCGCTGTGGCAGAAAGAGCGTTTCGATCTGGTGCAAAGCCACGAGCGCATTCCCGGCTGCGACATCTACCGCGCCGGCGACGGCGTACACCGCCGCTGGTTGCTGCAACGCGCGCGTCTGCTGCCGGAATGGCGCCGCAAATGGCTGTTCTCCAATCGCTATCACCGCTATGTGATGTGCGCCGAACGCGCCATGTACGCCGCGCCGGAGCTGAAAGCCGTCATCTGCAACGCCGAGATGATCAAGCAGGAAATCATCGCCGACTTTGGCGTGCCCGCCGACAAAATCACGGTGATCTATAACGCCATCGACAATCAAAAATTCCCGCCCGCCGACGAGGCCCTGCGCCAACGTCTGCGCGAGCAGTATCAGATACCACAACGGGCGCACTGCCTGATCTTCGTCGGCTCCGGTTTCGAGCGCAAAGGGCTGGCCGCCGCCATCCGCGCCGTGGCGGCGACCGATAGCCATCTGTTGGTGGTCGGCAAAGACAAGGCCGAAAAACGCTACCGGGCGCTGGCACAGTCGCTGGGCTGCGGCGAGCGGGTTCACTTTATGGGCGTGCAGAAGCAGACCTTGCCGTTCTATCAGGCCGCGGACGCGCTGCTCCTGCCGACGCTGTACGATCCGTTCCCGAATGTGATTCTGGAAGCGATGTCGTGCGGCCTGCCGGTTATCACCAGCACCACCTGCGGCGGCGCCGAGTTTATCACCCCCGGCCAGAACGGCTTCGTGACCGACGCGCTCGACGTACCGGCCATCACAGAGGCCATTCGGGCGCTGCCGCGCCAGGCGCTGGGATCATCCATGGGCGAAGCGGCGAGATTGCGCATTATGACGGCTACGCCGGCGCATCTGTCCGAACAGCTGATTTCCCTCTATAACCGGTTACTGGATTAGCTATGCGTATTCTGATGATCATCGACGGCCTGCCGGGAGGCGGCGCGGAAAAAGTGGTGCTGACCCTGTGCCAGGGCATGCAGCAACAGGGGCATGACGTCAGTCTGATCTCGCTGCGCGACGTCTGCAATTACCCTATCCCGTCAGGCATTGATTATCAGGTGGTGGCCGATCGCAGCCGTGCCCCCTGGCGCAAGCTGACCGAGCTGCCGCGCCGCGCCGCCGCGCTGGATCGGGCAATAGCCGAACACGAGCGCCAACGCGGCGCGTTCGATCTGGTGTTCTCCAATCTGCATAAAACCGATCGCATCGTCAGCCGCAGCAAGCGGTTGGCCGCGGATCGCCTGTGGTTCTGCATTCACGGCATTCTCTCCACCTCCTATCTCGGCCACCGCAAGGGCCTGGATCGCTGGCTGAAGCAGCGCAAAATCGCCAACGTTTACCAAGGGAGAAATATCGTCGCCGTTTCACGGGCGGTTGGCGACGATCTGCAGCAGAACTTGCCGATTCGCCCACGCCGGCTGGCGGTCATCAACAACCCGTTCGACATCGACGCCATCCAGCAACAGGCGGCGGCGCCTTGCGAACTGGCTGGCCAGGACTATCTGGTGCACGTCGGCCGCTTTCACACCGCCAAGCGGCATGACCGTCTGCTGAAAGCCTATGCGCACTCGGGCATTCAGGCACCACTGGCCTTGATAGGCACCGGGAATGATGCCAGAGTCGCCGAGGTCAAACGTCTGGCGACAGAGCTGGGCATCGCAGAGCGCGTGCTATTCCTCGGTTTCCAGGCCAATCCCTACCCGTTTATTCGCCATGCTTCGCTGCTGGTGCTCAGCTCCGACAGCGAAGGGTTTGGTAACGTGCTGGTGGAATCGCTGCTGTGCGGCACGCCGGTGGTCAGCACTCGCTGCCCGGGCGGCCCTGCGGAAATTCTGGAAAAAGCTGGCATGGCTAACGCGCTGGCGGAATTAAACGAAGCGTCGCTGGCAGAAAAAATGGCGGAAATTTACGCCAATCCGCCGCAGATAAATCAACAGCAATTGCTGAGTTATGGGCTGGAGCCTATTTGCCGTCAATATATTGAGCTGAAAGAAAAATAATAGAGAAATAAATAAGGCAGGGGATACCTGCCTTATTTTATTCGTTAGCTGAGCGCCTGCATTTTCTGCCAAACCTCATCGACAGAAACATCTTCACAGTGCCCCGACTCACTCTGCAAAATATGATGACGGCCGGTCCATGGATGCCAGGAGGCTTTATCGGTATCGCCAAAGAACACCACCATGTCCTTATTCAGCGCGGCGGCAAGATGCATCTGCCCACCGTCGCTGCACAGCACCCGGTCGCATAAATCGAACCCGCCCAACAGCTCGCGCACCGAGGCCGTCGGATAAAGCGCGACGCGTTCGTTTTGGCACAGCGCCAACAGCTGTTCGGCGCGCTGCTGGTCGCCGATGTCGTCCGGCGCCAGCGTGCCCTGCGGCGACCAGAAGATCAGCACACCGGTGTGGGGATCGGCAACCAGACGGTTGATGATTTCGGCATAGCGTTCAACCGGCCAACGCCTTTTCGGGCTGCGGCTGCTGATGTGCACGGCGCATACGCGCTCGACCGGTGGCAGACGCTCCTGTAGCCGTTGCGCCGCCAATTGCCGCTCTTCAGGCGTCAGAAACACCCGCACCGGCGGGATCGGAATGGATTGATCGGTTATCGCCGATAAATAGCTGTAGGTATGTTCGACCTGATGTTGACCGTGGAAATCGTCCTTGCGGAACGGGCGATGGATATCTTTCGTGCCCAAATCGGCGCCGATGATATGAGTGGCGCCGGCCATTTTCGCTAAACGCAGGCTGTATTTGCAAGGCACCGGGTTGGCCAGAATGACCGCATCGAACTTTATTTTTCGCAGCTTCAGGAAGATCATCAAGCGTTCGAAATAAACGCCCAACGTCGTTTCATTTTTCGCCTTGTGCTTGGCCTTTTTATAGACAAAGACTTTCTCGAGATGAGGATTGTTTTTAACAACGTCCTGGCTGACTTTATTGATCAGCAGATAAACTTTAGCGTCCGGATAGGCAATTTTCACCCCTTCAATCAGAGGCGTGGTGCAAACAAGATCGCCGATGTTGTCGCGGCGAATAATTAAAATATTCTTCATTCCGAGCCTGTCGGCGAAATCGCTCGCCGGTTGTCTGAAACTGACACCCAAGGTTACCAAATTAGCGCCTTTCCCTTCCAGTTATGGTACTATTCCGAATAACCCATATAAATGAAATTGATAGAATGTTGCTGCGTTTATATCAGGTACTACTCTACCTCATCCAACCCCTGATCTGGCTCCGCTTACTGCTGCGCAGCCGCAAAGCTCCAGCCTACCGTAAACGCTGGGCGGAACGCTATGGCTTCTGCGCCGGGAAAGTCGTGCCAGGCGGCATCATGCTGCATTCTGTCTCCGTCGGCGAAACGCTGGCGGCCATCCCGTTGGTACGGGCACTGCGCCACCGTTACCCCGCTTTGCCGATAACTGTGACCACAATGACCCCAACAGGTTCAGAACGCGTCCAGTCCGCTTTCGGCAAAGACGTACATCATGTCTATCTGCCCTACGATCTGCCCGGTTCCATGAACCGCTTCCTCGACCAGGTGAATCCCAAGCTGGTGATCATCATGGAAACCGAGCTGTGGCCTAACCTGATTAACGCGCTGCATCAGCGGCAGATCCCCCTGGTGATCGCCAATGCGCGCCTGTCGGCCCGCTCCGCCGCCGGCTATAAGAAAATTGGCGGGTTCATGCGCGATATGCTGCGCCGCATTACGCTGATCGCCGCACAGAACCAGGAAGACGGCGATCGGTTTATCGAACTGGGCCTGAAGCGCTCGCAGCTGGCCGTAACCGGCAGCCTGAAGTTCGATATCTCCGTCACCCCGGAACTGGCCGCCCGCGCCGTTACGCTGCGTCGCCAATGGGCGCCGCGCCGCCCGGTGTGGATCGCTACCAGCACCCATGACGGTGAAGAAACCATCCTGCTGGAAGCACACCGCAAACTGCTGGAAAAACACCCCGACCTGCTGCTGATCCTGGTGCCGCGTCACCCGGAACGCTTCCCGACCGCCAAAGAGCTGGTGCAGAAGGCCGGCTTCAGCTACACCCTGCGCAGCAGCGGCGAAATCCCGTCCGGCAGCACCCAGGTGGTGATCGGCGATACCATGGGCGAGCTGATGCTGCTGTACGGCATCGCCGATCTGGCCTTTGTCGGCGGCAGTCTGGTGGAACGCGGCGGGCACAACCCGCTGGAAGCCGCCGCGCACGCCATCCCGGTGCTGATGGGCCCGCATACCTTCAACTTCAAAGACATCTGCGCCAAGCTCTCGCAGGCCGAAGGCCTGATCACCGTGACCGACGTGGATTCGCTGGTGAAGGAAGTGGAAACCCTGCTGACCGACGAAGACTACCGGCGCTACTACGGCCGCCATGCGGTGGAAGTGTTGTATCAGAATCAGGGAGCGTTGCAGCGCCTGCTGCAGCTGCTGGAACCGCACCTGCCGCCCCGGAGTCACTGAATGAGCAGCCGCAAAAGCCTGTCGGTGGTGATGATCGCCAAAAACGAAGCCGGGCTGTTGCCGGACTGTCTGCGTTCGGTCGAATGGGCCGATGAAATCATCGTGCTGGACTCCGGCAGCGAGGACGACAGCGTCGCCGTCGCCGAAGGCCTGGGCGCCAAAGTCTTCACGCACACCGACTGGCAAGGGTTCGGCAAGCAGCGTCAGCTGGCGCAAAGCTATGCCAGCCATGACTACGTTTTGATGATCGACGCCGACGAACGCGTCACGCCCGAGCTGCGGCAATCCATCGAGCGGGTGTTGAATGCGCCGGACGACGGCGCCGTCTACAGCTGTGCGCGGCGCAACCTGTTTCTAGGCCGCTTCATGCGCCACAGCGGCTGGTATCCCGACCGCGTCAACCGCCTGTACGCCAACCAACGCTATCGTTATAACGACGATCTGGTGCACGAATCGCTGAACATCGGCGGCGCCAAAGTGATCCCCCTCAGCGGTGATATGCTGCACCTGACCTGCCGCGACTTCTTCGCCTTCCAGCGCAAACAGCTGCGCTACGCCGAAGAGTGGGCCACGCAGCGCCACCGGGCCGGCAAGCGCTGCGGCTATCTGTCTATCCTGACCCATACGCTCGGCGCCTTCGTCAAAACCTGGCTGCTGCGCGCCGGCTTCCTGGATGGCAAACAGGGGTTGCTGTTAGCGGTGGTCAACGCGCAATATACCTTCAATAAATATGCCGCATTATGGGCATTGGGCCGCAACTACTCAGAGAAGTGAATCATGACCAGCAAAGCCATCTATCCCGGGACCTTCGATCCCATGACCAACGGCCACCTGGATTTAGTGACGCGCGCGTCACTGATGTTCGATCACGTGATTCTGGCCATCGCCGCCAGCCCGAGTAAAAAGCCGCTGTTCAGCCTGGATGAACGCGTGGCGTTGGCGACGCAGGTCACCTCGCATCTGGACAATGTGGAAGTGCTGGGCTTCAGCGAGCTGATGGCGCACTTCGCCGCTCACCAAAATGCCAATATCCTGGTGCGCGGCCTGCGTGCGGTGTCTGACTTTGAATACGAATTGCAGCTGGCGAACATGAACCGCCATTTGATGCCGACGCTGGAAAGCGTGTTCCTGATGCCTTCCGAAGAGTGGTCGTTCATCTCCTCCTCACTGGTGAAGGAGGTCGCCCGTCACGGCGGCGATATCGCGCCTTTCCTGCCTGACGTGGTCACCCAGGCACTGATGGCGAAGCTCGCCGCCGAGTAATGCTCAGCGCTGGCAGCGGCGGCAAAAGAAGGTGCTGCGCTGCCCGTGCTTGGCGGATTCGATCGGCGTGCCGCACGCGCGGCACGGTTCTCCCGCCCGCCCGTAAACCTGCAGCTCCTGTGCGAAATACCCCGGTTTGCCGTCCGACTGCAAAAAGTCGCGCAATGTCGTGCCGCCCTGCTCGATAGAACGCTGCAACACCGCCTTGATGGTCTTCACCAGCAGTTCCGCTTCGGCTTTGCTCAAGGATCCCGCCGGACGATCGGGCAAGATCCCGGCGCTGAACAGCGATTCGCTGGCGTAAATATTGCCGACCCCGACCACCAGCTTGTTATCCATCAGCCACGGTTTAATCAACGTGCGCTTATTGCGTGATTTTTCATACAGGTAGTCGCCGTTGAACGCTTCGCTCAGCGGTTCCGGCCCCAGGTGCACCAACACGCTGCTGGTCGCCAAATCTTCGCACCACAGCCAGGCGCCGAAACGGCGCGGATCGGTATAGCGCAGGATCATGCCGTTGCTGATCACCAGATCGACGTGGTCGTGTTTGCCGGCTTCATCTTCGTTTTCCTCGCGCAACATGCGCAAGCTGCCCGACATGCCCAGGTGCACGATAATCCAACCGTTCTCCAGCTCGATCAGCAGGTATTTAGCCCGGCGCTGCACGCTGAGCACCGGCCGATCGCTCAGCGTCAGGATCTGCTCGGAAACCGGCCAGCGCAGGCGCGCGTTGCGCACCACCGCATACTGAATGCTGTGGCCGACAAGATAAGGCTCTATACCGCGTCTGCTCGTCTCAACTTCCGGTAATTCAGGCATCTGGCTTCCCCTCCGACGTTTTCTACCCTTTATAAAACAAAAAACCCGGCCAAGGCCGGGTTTTTCATTAATCCACTAAAATTATTTAATTTTAGCTTCTTTGTATACTACGTGCTGACGGACAACTGGATCGAATTTCTTCAGTTCCAATTTTTCCGGCTTAGTACGCTTGTTCTTCGTGGTGGTATAGAAGTGACCAGTACCAGCAGAAGAAACCAGCTTGATCTTCTCGCGAACACCTTTAGCCATGATTCAGTTCCTTAATACTTCTCACCACGGGCACGCAGATCGGCCAGAACCGTCTCAATACCCTTCTTATCGATAACACGCATACCTTTAGCAGATACACGCAGAGTTACAAAGCGCTTCTCAGCCTCAACCCAAAAACGGTGTGAGTGCAGGTTAGGCAGAAAACGGCGTTTGGTCGCGTTCATTGCGTGGGAACGGTTGTTACCGCTCACCGGGCGCTTGCCAGTAACTTGGCAGACTCGGGACATGTCTATTCTCCAAAAATCAAATCAGCTCGAGCTTCGTATAGGGTATGGCCGCCTCGTCAGGCTTTTAGAGCCCATCTCAGCAAACTTCATACTGAGGAGACTCTCGTCATCAGGTAGAAACCACACATCAGGTCAGAAACCTGCTGAGATAGGCTCTTGCGCCAAACCCAAGATTCTCAAAGGTGGCGTAGTATACGCTCTGAAGCGTAAGTGCTCAAGTCCCGAACAGCTAAAGATCCCACAAGGATCGCGAAAAAATCGCTTAAAGCCATCCGCGCTCGGCAAAAGAGACGCATTCACCCCGACCGATCACCAAATGATCAAGCACTCGGATCTCCAATAACTGACAGGCTTTCACCACCTGTTCCGTTATCAAACGGTCGGCATGACTGGGTTCAGCCTTACCCGAAGGGTGATTATGCGCGAGAATCAGCGCGGCGGCATTAGCCTTCAACGCTTCACGCACAATTTCTCTCGGGTAGACGACGACGCTGCTGATGGTACCAGCAAACATCTCCTGATGGCGAATAACCCGGTGCTGATTGTCTAAAAACAATACCAAAAAGACCTCACGCTCGCGATGCGCCAGCAGGCTTTGCAGATAATGCTGGGTGACGCGCGGATTGAGCATGGCGTTTTCCTGCGACAAATGGCTGGAAAAGAAGCGCAGCGCCAGCTCGGCAATCGCCTGCAGCTGCGTATAGCTGGCGTCCCCCAGGCCTTTTTGGCTGCAAAAAGCCTGATGATCGGCCGACATCAGGTGATAAAGCGAGCCGAACCGGCGCAGCAGCTGCTCCGCCAGCTGCATCACGTGCACGCCGGGCAGCCCGGTACGCAAAAAAATGGCCAACAGTTCTGCGTCGGACAGCGCCGCCGCCCCCTGCATCAACAGCTTTTCACGCGGCGCCAGCGCGCCCGGCCAGCACGCCACAATCGGGTTGCTCATCGTGTTCCTCCCTGAAAGGGCTACAGCATGCCATGTGCTGCCCGGCACGTTCGACAGGTGTTTGATAACATTGCGAAGTGTTTCGCAAAGCACAATGTAACGCCCTGCAGCCATTGCGGAATCGCTCACCTGAACGGCGGATATGCTAAAATGGCGCATCTTTCGGCTTTAAATCGGACAATGATGATGACGGGACTTTCCGGCAAACATATTGTGCTTGGCATCAGCGGCGGCATCGCCGCCTACAAATGCCCAGAGCTGGTGCGCCGCCTGCGCGACAGGGGCGCAGAAGTGCGCGTGGTGATGACCCACGCCGCCAAGGCGTTCATTACGCCACTGACGCTGCAGGCCGTTTCCGGCTACCCGGTGTCCGACGATCTGTTGGATCCCGCCGCCGAAGCCGCCATGGGCCACATTGAGCTCGGCAAGTGGGCGGATCTGGTGATTCTGGCGCCGGCGACCGCCGATCTGCTGGCGCGCGTCGCCGCCGGCATGGCCAACGATCTGTTGACCACCGTCTGCCTGGCGACCGACGCCCCTATCGCCGCCGCCCCGGCCATGAACCAGCAGATGTATCGCGCCGCCGCCACGCAGGCCAACCTGCAAACGCTGCAGGCGCGCGGCATGCTGCTCTGGGGGCCGGACAGCGGCAGCCAGGCCTGTGGCGACGTCGGCCCGGGCCGCATGCTGGATCCGCTGGACATCGTCGACCTGGCGAACGCGCATTTCTCCGCCCCGCAGGATCTGCAACATTTACAGGTTATGATCACCGCCGGCCCGACGCGTGAGGCGCTGGATCCGGTACGTTTCATCAGCAATCACAGCTCCGGCAAAATGGGCTTCGCCATTGCCCGCGCCGCCGCCGCCCGCGGCGCGCAGGTGACGCTGATCGCCGGGCCGGTCAGCCTGCCGACGCCGCCATCGGTCACCCGAGTGGACGTCACCAGTGCGCTGGAGATGGAGCAGGCGGTGCAACAGCGCGCCGCGCAGCAGCAGATTTTCATCTCCTGCGCCGCCGTGGCCGATTACCGCCCCGAGCAGATCGCCGATGAAAAAATAAAAAAACAGGGTGATGAAATCGTCCTCAAGATGGTAAAAAACCCCGATATCGTCGCCGGCGTGGCGGCGATGACCAAAAATCGACCGTTTGTCGTGGGGTTTGCCGCCGAAACCCAGAATGTGGAAGAATACGCGCGGCAAAAACTGGCGCGTAAGAAGCTGGATTTGATTTGCGCTAACGATGTATCGCTTGCAGAGCACGGGTTCAACAGCGACACCAATGCCCTGCATCTTTTTTGGCAGGATGGAGAAAAGCGCCTGGCGCTGAGCGACAAGGCACTCCTTGGCCAACGTTTAATAGACGAGATAGTCAGCCGTTATGATGAAAAAAATCGACGTTAAGATCCTCGACCCGCGCATCGGTCAGGATTTCCCGCTACCGACCTACGCCACGCCGGGCTCCGCCGGTCTCGACCTGCGCGCCTGCCTGGACAGCGCGGTGGAGCTGGCGCCGGGTGAAACCACGCTGTTGCCTACCGGCCTCGCGATCCACATCGCCGACGCTGGCCTGGCGGCGGTGATCCTGCCGCGCTCCGGCCTGGGCCACAAGCACGGCGTCGTGCTGGGCAACCTGGTCGGCCTGATCGACTCCGATTATCAGGGCCAGCTGATGGTGTCCGTTTGGAACCGCGGCCAGAAACACTTCACCATCGAGCCGGGCGAACGTATCGCGCAGATGGTCTTCGTGCCGGTGGTGCAGGCCGAATTCAACCTGGTGGAAGAGTTCGACAGCAGCGAGCGCGGCGAAGGTGGCTTCGGTCACTCGGGGCGCCACTAAGCGCCACCCAATGCACGATGGCCGGCAGGGAAACGTCGCCTGAACCTTGCCTTTCCGGGGAGAAGGATGTCTCTGCGGCAAGGTTTTACCGCGACAATTGCAGCGCACACCAGGCAGCGCGGAAAAAGGCCGTTAAGGCCGCTGACCCCAGCATCGTAAAAAAGCTATCACATAAGCCGCACAGAGCCTGCTCTGCAGCGGCCGGTGCGCGGGTTTCCGTCAGTTAAGTTTTAGCAAGGGTCTAATCAGACATGGCAGAAAAAGAAAAGACGAAAAGGAATCGGCGCGAGGAAATATTGCAGGCGTTAGCCCAGATGCTGGAGTCCAGCGACGGCAGCCAACGCATCACCACCGCCAAGCTCGCCGCGAACGTGGGTGTTTCTGAAGCTGCGCTGTATCGGCATTTCCCCAGCAAGACACGGATGTTCGACAGCCTGATCGAGTTTATCGAAGACAGCCTGATCACCCGCATCAACCTGATCTTGCAGGACGAGAAAGAGACGTTTAATCGTCTGCGCCTGATTTTACTGCTGATTCTGGGCTTTGCGGAACGCAACCCGGGGCTGACGCGCATCATGACCGGCCACGCGCTGATGTTTGAACAGGATCGCCTGCAGGGCCGCATCAACCAGCTGTTCGAACGCATCGAGGCGCAGCTGCGCCAGGTGTTGAAAGAGCGTAAATTGCGCGAAGGCAAAGGCTTTATCGTCGATGAAACGCTGCTGGCGAGCCAGCTGCTGGCCTTCTGCGAAGGCATGTTGTCGCGCTATGTGCGTTCGGAATTCCGCTATCGCCCAACGCAGGAATTTGACGCCCGCTGGCCGCTGTTGGCGGCCCAGCTGCAATAAAGATAACGCCGGGCATGCCCGGCGTTTTTACTTACACCCCGTACTGCTCGCGGTAAGCGCGCACCGCCGCCAGGTGGTCCGCCATTTCCGGTTTCTCTTCCAGATAGGCGATCAGGTCCTTCAGCGTCACGATTGAAATCACCTTGCAGTGATAGTCGCGTTCCACTTCCTGAATGGCGGAGATATCCGCGCGGCCGCGTTCCTGACGGTCGAGGGAGATCAGCACGCCCGCCAGCGAAGCGCCGCTGGCGCCGATGATTTCCATCGACTCGCGGATCGCGGTGCCGGCGGTGATCACATCGTCTACCAACATCACGCGCCCCTGCAGCGGGCTGCCTACCAGCGAACCGCCTTCGCCGTGGGTCTTGGCTTCCTTGCGGTTAAAGCAGTAAGGCACGTCGCGCTCATGGTGTTCCGCCAACGCCACCGCCGTAGTGGTGGCAATAGGAATACCTTTATAGGCCGGGCCAAACAGCAGGTCGAAATCGATGCCGGAGTCCATCAGGGCTTCGGCGTAGAAGCGCCCCAACAGCGCAAGATCGCGCCCGGTATTAAACAGGCCGGCATTGAAGAAATACGGGCTGGTGCGGCCGGACTTCAGGGTGAACTCGCCGAATTTCAATACCTGCTTGTTAAGCGCGAACTCGATAAACTGGCGCTGATAGGCTTTCATTACTGCTTCTCCTCGTCTGAATCTGCTTGGGTCTTGTCATTACTGCCGCCCGATCGTCGGGCATAAAAAAGGCGACTTCTCAGTCGCCTTAAAAAATCAGTCCGCCAGCGCCGCTTTCTGCGCCTGGAAGATGGTTTCGATGCCCCCTCGGGCCAGCGCCAATAGCGCCAACAGCTCATCGTGGCTGAACGGCTCGCCTTCGGCGGTACCCTGCACTTCAATCATGCGGCCATCTTCCATCATCACTACGTTCATGTCGGTTTCCGCCGCGGAATCCTCCACATACTCCAGATCGCACAGCGCTTCGCCATTGACGATGCCGACGGAAACCGCCGCCACCATGCCCTTCATCGGGTTGGCTTTCAGCTTGCCGTTGGCCACCAGCGTGTTCAGCGCATCGGCCAGCGCCACGCAGGCGCCGGAGATGGAGGCGGTGCGGGTACCGCCGTCGGCCTGCAGTACGTCGCAGTCGAGGGTGATGGTGAATTCACCGAGCTTTTTCAGATCCACCGCGGCGCGCAGCGAGCGCGCGATCAGGCGCTGGATCTCCAGCGTGCGGCCACCCTGCTTGCCTTTGGCGGCTTCACGGGCATTGCGGCTGTGGGTGGAGCGCGGCAGCATACCGTACTCGGCGGTGATCCAACCTTGCCCCTGGCCTTTCAGGAAGCGCGGAACGCCCTCTTCTACCGTGGCGGTGCACAAGACTTTGGTATCGCCAAACTCAACCAGCACTGAACCTTCAGCGTGTTTGGTATAGTGACGGGTCAGTGTCAGGGGGCGAACTTGCTGTGGTGCTCTGCCTGCAGGACGCATGGGCTCTCTCCGGCTTCAAATCAACTATTGGCTGCGCATTATACGGGCTTCGTGACGTAATGCCTATCCTGCCCGCAGCCGCGACGCTATAATCGCCCCATCTTTTCCTATTACGGGTACGCATCAATGATCCGCAGCATGACCGCCTACGCCCGGCGTGAAATCAAGGGTGAATGGGGCAGCGCAGCCTGGGAGCTGCGTTCCGTTAACCAGCGCTACTTAGAAACCTACATCCGCCTGCCGGAACAATTCCGCAGCCTGGAGCCGGTGATCCGTGAACGTATCCGTGGCCGCCTGACCCGCGGCAAAGTCGAATGCAACCTGCGTTTCGAACTGGATCCAAGCGCGCAAAGCTCGCTGATCCTGAACGAAAAACTGGCCAAACAGCTGGTTGAAGCCGCCAACTGGGTGAAAATGCAGAGCGACGAAGGGGAAATCAACCCGATCGACGTGCTGCGCTGGCCGGGCGTGATGTCCGCGCAGGAGCAGGATCTGGACGCCATCAGCGCCGAGCTGATGCAGGCGCTGGACGGCGCGCTGGATGACTTCATCGTCGCACGCGAAAGCGAAGGCGCCGCGCTGAAAACGCTGATCGAACAACGCCTCGACGGCGTCAGCGCCGAAGTGGTCAAAGTGCGCGCCCAGATGCCGAACATCCTGCAATGGCAGCGCGAACGCCTGGTCAGCAAGTTGGAAGAGGCGCAGGTACAGCTGGAAAACACCCGCCTGGAGCAGGAGCTGGTGCTGATGGCGCAGCGCATCGACGTCGCCGAAGAGCTGGATCGTCTGGAAGCGCACGTGAAAGAGACGCACAACATCCTGAAGAAGAAAGAAGCCGTCGGCCGCCGCCTCGACTTCATGATGCAGGAGTTCAACCGCGAATCGAACACCCTGGCCTCCAAGTCGATCAATGCCGACGTCACCGCTTCCGCCATCGAGCTGAAAGTGCTGATCGAGCAAATGCGCGAGCAGATCCAGAACATCGAGTGATCCTGCCCCGCACGCCATCAAGCCCGCGCCAAGCGGGCTTTTTTATGGCTGCAGCTCAGCGATAAGCGGCCACCTGTTCTTCGCCCATCAGCCCCATTTTCTGCAGCTGCACCGCAATGCTCCAGGTTGAGCGTTCAAACTCATCGCTCAGCGCTTCCAGCGTCGCCCCGGCCGCATGGCTCTCACGCAACCTCAGCTTTTCCTCTTCCGGCCAAGGGAAGTAGGCATTGGCCGGCCGCCCCTCGGCCAGATTCTTCTGCCGCTTCTCCTCCGGCGTCAGCCGGGCTTTTTTCTGCAGTTCGGCTTCACCGTCGAACTCGTTGGCCAACGCGAACAGCAGGCGGATAGCCTCCGGCGCGCAGGCCGCCGAAGCCGGTCTCAATAGCTCGCCGGTGTCGGGATTAATCCCGTTGGCCAGCGCCCTGAGCAACGTGCCGGTATTCATTGTTCGCCTCCTTATCCGAGAAGATGCGCCGGTCATGGCGCCTTGTTCAGGCATTTTTCTTTGCCTCCCTCGAGAAAACCACGCTTTACGCCATGAAAAAGCACCAGTTGCGAGCCAGATTCCAGGCGTTTGCACGCGAGTGACAGTGATTGCATCAGGTTGCGAGCCGGCAGGCCCCTGGGGAACCGGCTCACCGGGAAGCTTATGAAAAACTGCCGGACAGCGCGTGTGGATGACATTTGGCAAGATATCCCGCATGCCATAAGTATTTTGTTCTAATTATCACGCAAGGTAATGAAAGGACGTCGATGCTGTGGCTAAATGTGTTTTTTCTCTGCCCGTGAACCGTACGGACCGTTTATGCCACAAATTCTGCAATTTATTATGGCTCTGGTGGTGATCATCGCCCTGGCGCTGCTGGTCAGCAATAATCGCAAGAAAATCCGCCTGCGCTATATCATCCAGTTGCTGGTGATCGAGGGCGCGCTGGCCTATTTCTTCCTGCACTCCGCCAGCGGGCTCAGCGTGATCAAACACGTCGCCGGCTTCTTCGACACCCTGCTCGCCTACGCCGCCCAAGGATCGGAGTTCGTGTTCGGCGGCATGAGCAAGGATGGCCTGGCGTTCATCTTCCTCGGCGTTTTGTGCCCTATCATCTTTATTTCCGCCCTGATCGGCATTTTGCAGCATTTCCGTATCCTGCCGCTGATCATCCGCCTGGTCGGCACCCTGCTATCCAAGGTCAACGGCATGGGCAAGCTGGAGTCGTTCAACGCCGTCAGCACGCTGGTGCTGGGGCAGTCGGAGAACTTCATCGCCTATAAAGGCATCATCGGCGATATCTCGCCGCGCCGCATGTACACCATGGCCGCGACCGCCATGTCGACGGTATCGCTCTCCATCGTCGGCGCCTACATGTCGATGATCGACGCGCAGTACGTGGTGGCGGCATTGATCCTTAATATGTTCAGCACCTTCATCATTCTGTCGATCATCAACCCGTATCAGGTCGAAGACGAGCCGGAGCTGAAGCTGAACAAACTGCATGAAGATCAGAGCTTCTTCGAAATGTTGGGCGAGTACATTCTGGCCGGCTTCAAGATTGCGATGATCATCGCGGCGATGCTGATCGGCTTTATCGCGCTGATCTCCGCCGTCAATGCGCTGTTCTCCGCGGTGCTCGGCATCAGCTTCCAGCAGATCCTCGGCTATGTGTTCTATCCGCTGGCCTGGCTGATCGGCATCCCGGCGGAGGAGGCCCTGAAGGCGGGCAGCATCATGGCGACCAAGCTGGTGGCCAACGAATTCGTGGCGATGATTGAGCTGAAGAAAATCGCGGCGGAGCTGTCGCCGCGCGGGCTAGGTATTCTGTCGGTGTTCCTGGTGTCGTTCGCCAACTTCGCCTCCATCGGCATCGTCGCCGGCGCCATCAAGGGGCTGAACGAGCAGCAAGGCAACGTAGTTTCCCGTTTTGGCCTGAAGCTGGTTTATGGCTCGACGCTGGTGAGCCTGCTGTCAGCGGCCATCGCCGGCCTGGTGCTGTAATCCCCACTCCCGGCCGCATGGCCGGGAGTTCGCTTTAAAACGCCACGCACACCGGCGCATCCACCCGCATCACCGAATCCTGCGCAAACTGCTGCTTATAGCCGCTGCGCAGCGCCTCGATATTCGCCTCGCTCTCTTTGCCCGGCGCATGGATCAACAGCAGCGCCTTGCTGTTCTCGCGCGCCAGCTTGCCGTCGTGGCCCAGCCACTGCCCTTTGGCATCAAAGACCGTCAGCCCGTCTTTAAAACGCGGCGTCACCTGGCTGTCGACGAAGGTTTGCCACTCGGCGGCGGTGATCGCCGGCCCCGCCGGGCGATTCAGGCCGAAGTAGAGCGTTGTTTGCATCATCGGATCGCCGGTGTGGCAAGCCGGAGCGGGTGACACAGCCTGATGGCCTGGCGCCACGCAGCCGCTCAGCAGCAGGGCGGCCACCACGGCGCCGGCGGCCAGTTTCGGGGAGTTTTTCATCTGCAGTCTCGGTTTCTCGGTTGAAGGATTAGCTGCAAAAAGCATAGTCAGCGATGGAAACCAGCGCGAAATTTCTAATGCTTTTATCAACAGCCAGATGTTAAAAAAGGCTGGTTATCGGCAATAAAAACGGAGTTTGGATTAGCTAAATTAATCCGAAACACCATCAGTGAAAAAAACTCAGTGGCGCGCGCCATCGGCGGCGATTACCCTGCCGGCCATCATTCTGACGCAAGTACGCTGTGAATCCCTTATGTTACTGAGCATCCTTTATATCATCGGCATCACCGCCGAAGCCATGACCGGCGCGCTGGCGGCCGGCCGCCGCCAAATGGACATGTTCGGCGTGATCATCATCGCTTCGGTCACGGCGATCGGCGGCGGGTCGGTGCGCGATATGCTGCTCGGGCATTTTCCATTGGGCTGGGTCAAACACCCGGAATACATCGTCATCGTCGCGATAGCGGCGATCGTCACCACCTGGGTGGCCCCCCTGATGCGCCATCTGCGCCGCCTGTTCCTGGTGCTCGACGCCGTCGGCCTGATCGTCTTCTCCATCATCGGCGCGCAGGTGGCGCTGGATATGGGGCACAGTGCGATTATCGCCGCCATCGCCGCAGTGATCACCGGCGTCTTCGGCGGGGTGCTGCGCGACATGTTCTGCAACCGTATCCCGCTGGTTTTCCAGAAAGAGATCTATGCCGGCATCTCCTTCAGCGCCGCCTGGCTGTATATCGGCCTGCAACACCTCAGCCTGCCGCACAATCTGGTGGTGATCCTCACGCTGGTCGCCGGCCTGAGCGCGCGCCTGATCGCCCTGCGCTTCCGCCTCGGCCTGCCGGTGTTCAACTACCAGCATCCGGATCACTGATCTCGGGGCGGCAACGCGCCGCCGCCGAGGCCAAAACTGCAGAAATGTTGCCCTTCGACGCGCAAATTCGCTCATTCGCCGCTTTTTCCGCGCAAAGCGGCGGGCAAAATGCGAGCTAACGCTGCACCCGGCGCGTTAGCCGTGTATACTGTGCGGAGAAAATACACATCCGCTGTTATTGGCATATCAACCGTTATCAACGAACATCATCATGGCTCAAGGCACGCTTTATATTGTCTCTGCTCCCAGTGGCGCAGGTAAATCAAGTCTGATTCAGGCTTTGTTAAAGACGCAACCGCTGTACGACACGCAGGTTTCGGTTTCGCACACCACGCGCGACAGCCGCCCGGGTGAAAATCACGGCGAACACTATTTCTTCGTCTCGAAAGACGAATTCCGCCGGATGATCGAGCAGGACGCGTTTCTTGAGCACGCCGAAGTGTTCGGCAACTATTACGGCACCTCGCGCGCCGCCATCGAACAAGTGTTGGCGACCGGCGTAGACGTGTTTCTGGATATCGACTGGCAGGGCGCGCAGCAAATCCGCGCCAAAATGCCGCAGGCGCGCAGCATCTTCATTCTGCCGCCGTCGAAGGAAGAACTGGGCCGCCGCCTGCGCGGGCGCGGGCAGGATTCCGAAGAGGTGATCGCCAAGCGCATGGCTCAGGCCGTGGCGGAAATGACGCATTACGCGGAGTACGATTACCTGATTGTGAACGATGATTTCGATCTGGCGCTGTCCGATCTGAAGACCATCATTCGCGCCGAACGCCTGCGTTTGGGCCGCCAGTTGCTGCGGCATGACGCTTTAATCAGCAAACTATTGGCAGACTGAAGGCAGTTTCAGTATCATGCCCAGTCTTTTCGTCACCTGTGGAGTAGCACAAATATGGCACGCGTAACTGTTCAAGACGCTG
This sequence comes from Serratia sp. CC22-02, assembly GCF_900182895.1. NCBI lineage: Bacteria > Pseudomonadati > Pseudomonadota > Gammaproteobacteria > Enterobacterales > Yersiniaceae > Serratia > Serratia sp. CC22-02. The sequence continues at coordinate 56,359 of NZ_FXUD01000010.1, forward strand.
TAGAGAAAATTGGTAACCGTTTTGACCTGGTGTTGGTCGCTGCTCGTCGGGCGCGTCAGATCCAGACCGGCGGCAAAGATGCACTGGTTCCGGAAGAGAACGACAAGTACACCGTTATCGCCCTGCGCGAAATCGAAGAAGGCCTGATCACCAGCCAGATCCTCGACGTGCGTGAGCGCCAGGAACAGCAAGAGCAGGAAGCCGCAGAGATTCAAGCGGTTACCGCGATTGCTGAAGGTCGTCGTTAATTAGACTGCGAGTCCGCCTTGTACCTGTTTGAAAGCCTGAATCTGCTGATTCAACGTTACCTGCCCGAGGAGCAGATTAAGCGCCTCAAACAGGCATACCTCGTCGCGCGCGACGCGCACGAGGGCCAGACACGCTCCAGCGGTGAGCCTTACATTACTCACCCGGTCGCCGTGGCCTGCATCCTGGCGGAAATGCGTCTCGATCACGAGACGCTGATGGCGGCATTGCTGCACGACGTCATCGAAGACACCCCAGCCACCTATCAAGATATGGAACAGCTGTTCGGCAAGAGCGTCGCCGAACTGGTTGAGGGCGTCTCCAAGCTCGACAAGCTGAAGTTCCAGGACAAGAAAGAAGCGCAGGCGGAAAACTTCCGCAAGATGATCATGGCGATGGTGCAGGATATCCGCGTCGTGCTGATCAAGCTGGCCGACCGTACGCACAACATGCGCACCCTCGGTTCGCTGCGCCCCGACAAACGCCGGCGCATCGCGCGTGAAACCCTGGAAATCTACAGCCCGCTCGCCCACCGTCTGGGTATTCATCACCTGAAGACCGAGCTGGAAGAGCTGGGCTTCGAGGCGCTGTACCCGAACCGTTATCGCGTGATCAAGGAAGTGGTGAAAGCCGCGCGCGGCAACCGCAAAGAGATGATTCAAAAAATCCTCTCCGAGATCGAAGGGCGGCTGACCGAAGCCGGCATCGCCTGTCGCGTCAGCGGGCGGGAAAAACACCTCTACTCCATCTACCTCAAGATGCACCTCAAAGAACAGCGTTTCCATTCCATCATGGATATCTACGCGTTCCGGGTGATCGTGAAAGAGGTCGATACCTGCTACCGCGTGCTCGGCCAGGTGCATAGCCTGTACAAACCGCGCCCGGGGCGAGTGAAAGATTACATCGCCATTCCCAAGGCCAACGGCTATCAATCGCTGCATACCTCGCTGATCGGCCCGCACGGCGTGCCGGTCGAAGTGCAGATCCGCACCGAAGACATGGATCAGATGGCTGAGATGGGGGTGGCCGCGCACTGGGCTTACAAGGAAAGAGAACAGGGCGAAACCGGCACCACGGCGCAGATCCGCGCCCAGCGCTGGATGCAAAGCCTGCTGGAGCTGCAGCAAAGCGCCGGCAGTTCGTTTGAATTTATCGAGAGCGTCAAATCCGATCTGTTCCCGGATGAGATTTACGTTTTCACCCCGGAAGGCCGCATCGTCGAGCTGCCCGCCGGCGCCACGCCGGTCGATTTCGCCTATGCGGTGCATACCGATATCGGCCATGCCTGCGTCGGCGCGCGCGTCGATCGTCAGCCATATCCGCTGTCGCAGTCGCTGACCAGCGGCCAGACCGTCGAGATCATCACCGCACCGGGCGCGCGGCCCAACGCCGCCTGGCTGAACTTCGTGGTCAGCTCGAAAGCGCGCGCCAAAATTCGCCAGATGCTGAAGAATCTCAAGCGCGACGACTCCGTTGGCCTCGGCCGCCGTCTGCTCAACCACGCGTTGGGCGGCAGCCGCAAGCTGGCCGAAATCCCGCAGGAAAACATTCAGCACGAGCTGGACCGCATGAAGCTGGCGACGCTGGACGATCTGCTGGCGGAAATCGGCCTCGGCAACGCCATGAGCGTGGTGGTGGCGAAGAACCTGCAGGGCGATCAGTCCAGCCTGGGCGCTTCCTCCGGCGTGCGTAACCTGGCCATCAAGGGCGCCGACGGGGTGTTGATCACCTTCGCCAAGTGCTGCCGTCCGATTCCGGGCGACCCGATTATCGCTCACGTCAGCCCGGGCAAAGGGCTGGTGATCCACCATGAATCCTGCCGCAATATTCGCGGCTATCAGAAAGAGCCTGAGAAGTTCATGGCGGTCGAGTGGGATAAAGAGACCGAGCAGGAGTTCATCGCCGAGATCAAGGTGGACATGTTCAACCACCAGGGCGCGCTGGCCAACCTGACGGCGGCGATCAACGCGGCCGAGTCCAATATTCAGAGCCTGAACACCGAAGAGAAAGACGGTCGGGTTTATAGCGCCTTTATCCGCTTGACCACCCGCGATCGCATCCATTTGGCAAACATTATGCGTAAAATCCGTATCATGCCGGATGTGATCAAAGTTAACCGCAACCGAAACTAGCGCTTATGAGTCCTGAACGCTATGCGCGGATTTGTGAAATGCTCGCGACCCGGCAGCCGGATTTGACGGTCTGCCTGGAGCAAGTGCACAAACCGCATAACGTCTCCGCCATTATCCGCACCGCCGACGCCGTCGGCGTGCATCAGGTCCACGCCGTGTGGCCCACCACCCGCATGCGCACCCTGGTTTCCTCCGCCGCCGGCAGCAACAGCTGGGTCAGCGTCAAAACCCATCGCTCCATCGGCGACGCGGTCGGTCACCTGAAAGCGCAGGGCATGCAAATTCTGGCCACCAATCTGTCTGCGCGCGCGGTCGATTTCCGCGAGGTGGATTACACCCGGCCCACCTGCGTGCTGCTCGGCCAGGAAAAAACCGGCATCACCGAAGAAGCGCTGGCGCTGGCCGATCAGGACATCGTCATTCCGATGATCGGCATGGTGCAATCGCTCAACGTCTCCGTGGCCTCGGCACTGATCCTGTATGAAGCGCAGCGCCAGCGGCAGAACGCCGGCCTGTATCGCCGCGACAACAGTATGCTGGATGAAGAAGAGCAGCAGCGTCTGCTGTTCGAAGGCGGCTACCCGGTGCTGGCCAACGTGGCCAAGCGCAAAGGGCTGCCACGCCCGCAGATTGACGAGCAGGGCCAGGTGATCGCCAGCGCCGAATGGTGGGCGGCCATGCAGGCGACGGTGCGCAAATGAAAGGCCGCCTGCTGGATGCTGTCCCACTCACCACGCTTTCCGGGGTTGGCGCCAGCCAGGCGGGCAAACTGGCCAAGCTTGGCCTCGAGACCATTCAGGATCTGCTGCTGCACCTGCCGCTGCGCTACGAAGACCGCACTCGCCTCTACCCGATCAACGATCTGCTGCCGGGCATCTACGCCACGGTAGAAGGGGAAGTGCTGCGCAGCGACATCAGCTTCGGCCGCCGCCGCATGCTGACCTGCCAGATCAGCGACGGTACCGGCATCCTCACCATGCGGTTCTTCAACTTCAACGCCGCGATGAAGAACAGCCTGGCCACCGGCCGCCGCGTGACCGCCTACGGCGAGATCAAACGCGGCAACCACGGCGCGGAGATCATCCATCCGGAATACCGCATTCAGGGCGAAGCCAGCGAAGTCGAGCTGCAGGAGTCGCTGACGCCGGTCTACCCCACCACCGAAGGGGTGCGGCAAGCCACGCTGCGCAAGCTGACCGATCAGGCGCTGGAGCTGCTGGATACCTGCGCCATCGCCGAACTGCTGCCGTCGGAGCTGAGCGGCGGCCTGATGAGCCTGCCGCAGGCGCTGCACACCCTGCATCGCCCGCCGCCGGACATCCAGCTGGCGGATCTGGAGCTGGGCAAACACCCGGCGCAAAAACGCCTGATCCTCGAAGAGCTGCTGGCGCATAACCTCAGCATGCTGGCGGTGCGCGCCGGCGCCCAGAGTTACCAGGCGCAGCCGCTGCTGCCAGACGATCGGCTGAAAAACCGTTTTCTCGCCCAGCTGCCGTTCTCGCCGACCGGCGCGCAAACGCGCGTGGTGGCCGACATCGAAGCCGATATGCAAAAAGACTTCCCGATGATGCGACTGGTGCAGGGCGACGTCGGCTCCGGCAAAACGCTGGTGGCGGCGCTGGCGGCGCTGCGCGCTATCGCGCACGGCAAGCAGGTGGCGCTGATGGCGCCGACCGAGCTGCTGGCCGAGCAGCACGCCAACAATTTCCGCCAGTGGTTCGAACCGCTGGGGCTGGAGGTCGGCTGGCTGGCCGGCAAACAGAAAGGCAAGGCGCGCATCGCGCAGCAGGAGGCCATCGCCAGCGGTCAGGTGTCGATGGTGGTCGGCACCCACGCCATCTTCCAGGAGCAGGTGCAATTTAACGGCCTGGCGCTGGTGATCATCGATGAGCAGCACCGCTTCGGGGTGCATCAGCGGCTGGCGCTGTGGGAGAAAGGCGAAGAACAGGGCTTCCACGCCCATCAGCTGATCATGACCGCCACGCCGATCCCACGCACGCTGGCGATGACCGCCTATGCCGATCTCGATACCTCGGTCATCGACGAGCTGCCGCCGGGCCGCACGCCGGTGACCACCGTCGCCATTCCCGATACCCGCCGCGCCGACATCATTCAACGGGTGAAGAGCGCCTGTCTGGAAGAGGGGCGGCAGGCTTACTGGGTGTGCACGCTGATCGAAGAGTCCGAACTGCTGGAAGCGCAGGCGGCGGAAGCCACCTGGGAAGAATTGAAAACCGCGCTGCCGGAGCTGAAGGTGGCGCTGGTGCACGGCCGCATGAAAGCGCAGGAAAAGCAGGCGGTGATGCAGGCGTTTAAACAGGGCGAGCTGCAGCTGTTGGTCGCCACTACGGTGATCGAAGTCGGCGTCGACGTGCCGAACGCCAGCCTGATGATCATCGAAAACCCGGAGCGGCTGGGCCTGGCGCAGCTGCACCAGCTGCGCGGCCGCGTAGGACGCGGCGCCGTGGCCTCACACTGCGTGCTGCTGTACAAAACGCCGCTGAGCAAGACTGCGCAAACGCGCCTGCAGGTGCTGCGCGACAGCAACGACGGCTTCGTCATCGCGCAGCGCGATCTGGAGATCCGCGGCCCGGGCGAGCTGCTGGGCACCCGCCAGACCGGCAGCGCCGAATTCAAGGTGGCGGACCTGCTGCGCGACCAGGCGATGATCCCCGAAGTACAGCGCGTCGCTCGCCATCTCCATCAGCACTATCCGGAGCACGCCCAGGCGCTGATAGAACGCTGGCTGCCGGAGAAGGCACGCTACTCCAACGCATAAAAAAGGGCGCCGCAGGCGCCCTTTTCATTATGACTCGTGATATCACCCCACCGCCGGGAACACCGGCAGCAGCAGATACAGCTTGATGACGATGGCATTGGCGATATCGATAAAGAACGCCCCCACCATCGGTACTACCAAAAACGCCACGTGCGACGGGCCGAAGCGATCGGTGATCGCCTGCATGTTGGCGATCGCCGTCGGCGTGGCGCCCATGCCGAAGCCGCAGTGGCCGGCAGCCAGCACCGCCGCGTCGTAGTTTTTACCCATCACCCGGTAGGTAACGAAGATCGCGTACAGCGCCATGACCAGCGTCTGCACCGCCAGGATCGCCAGCATCGGCAGCGCCAGCGAGGCCAGCTCCCACAGGCGCAGGCTCATCAGTGCCATCGCCAGGAACAGCGACAGGCTGACGTTGCCCAGCACCGATACCGCCCGCTCGAACACGGTATAGAAACCGGTGAAGGCCAACGTGTTGCTGAGGATCACCCCGACGAACAGCACGCAAACGAAGTTCGGCAGTTCAAACACCGTGCCGCTCAGCAGGCCGGCAATCAGCTGCCCCAGGCTCAGACAGATGGCGATCATGGCGATGGTTTCGATCATCACCAGCGAGGTGATCAGGCGACCGCTTTCCGGCTTCTCGAAGCCGCTCGGCTGCACGCTGTCTTCCGGGGTGCCCTCCGGCGTGGAGGAGTGCTTGACCAGATAGCGCGCCACCGGGCCGCCGATCAGGCCGCCCAGCACCAGCCCGAAGGTGGCGCAGGCCATGGCGACTTCCGTAGCGTTTTCAAAACCGTAGCGCTCGATGAACAGCTTGCTCCAGGCCGCCCCGGTACCATGCCCGCCCGACAGGGTGATCGACCCGGCGATCAGGCCCATCAGCGGATCCAGCCCCAGCATTTTCGCCATGCCGATACCGATGGCGTTCTGCACGATAAGCAACCCCAGCACCACGAACAGGAACACCACCAGCACCTTGCCGCCGGCGCGCAAACGCGCCAGGTTGGCGTTCAGGCCGATGGTGGCGAAGAAGGCCAGCATCAGCGGGTCCTTCAGCGACATGTCAAAACTGATTTCCCAGTTGACGAGCTTTTTCAGGGCTAACAGCAGGAGAGCCACCAGCAAACCGCCGGCGACGGGAGCAGGAATGGTATATTTTCGCAGCAGAGGAATGGTTCTGACGCACTTGCCCCCGAGGAGCAAAACCAGCGTCGCCGCGACTAACGTGCCATAAGTATCAAGATGAAACATCCAGGTACTCCATGTAAGGGAAAAGATCCAAATAAAAATAATAAGTTATAGAAAACCACTTAGTTTTTAAACTTGATGAGTGCAGGATTAAAAGTAAAAAACGCTGAGATGACAAGAAAAAATGAATGAAAATGCGACATAAGCGAGAAAGTCGGCAACATAATATTTACGCGCAACCGTTTGCTTTTGCGGGGCGGAGCATTAAAATGCCTGCTTTGCCGTATCTGGAAACGCCACACCATGAGCATGTCATCCTCCGAGCTTGATGCCGCGCGCCAAGCTGCCTCAGAACCCCGCGCCAGTGAACTGATTTATCGCCTGGAAGATCGCCCGCCGCTGCCGCAAACGCTGTTTGCCGCCGGCCAGCATCTGCTGGCGATGTTCGTCGCGGTGATCACCCCGGCCCTACTGATCTGCCAGGCGCTGGGCCTGCCGGCACAGGATACCCAGCACATCATCAGCATGTCGCTGTTCGCCTCCGGTCTGGCTTCCATTCTGCAAATCAAAACCTGGGGGCCGGTGGGTTCCGGGCTGCTGTCGATTCAGGGCACCAGCTTCAACTTCGTTTCGCCGCTGATCATGGGCGGTCTGGCGCTGAAAAACGGCGGCGCCGACGTGCCGACCATGATGGCCGCGCTGTTCGGCACCCTGATGGTCGCTTCCTGCACCGAAATTTTGCTGTCGCGCGTGCTGCATCTGGCGCGCCGCATCATCACCCCGCTGGTTTCCGGCATCGTGGTGATGATCATCGGCCTGTCGCTGATTCAGGTCGGCCTGACCTCGATCGGCGGCGGCTACGCCGCGATGAACGATCACAGCTTCGGCTCGCCGAAAAACCTGCTGCTGGCCGGCGCGGTGCTGGCGGTGATCATCCTGCTGAACCGCCAGCGCAACCCTTATCTGCGCGTGGCTTCGCTGGTGATCGCCATGGCGGTCGGCTATCTGTTGGCCTGGGCGATGGACATGCTGCCCGCCGACGCACCGGCGGCCCCCACGGCGGCGATCACCATCCCCACGCCGCTCTATTACGGCCTGGGCTTCGACTGGAACCTGCTGCTGCCGCTGATGCTGATCTTTATGGTCACCTCGCTGGAAACCATCGGTGACATCACCGCCACCTCCGACGTCTCCGAACAGCCGGTCAGCGGGCCGCTGTACATGAAGCGCCTGAAGGGCGGCGTGCTGGCCAACGGCCTGAACTCGATGCTGTCGGCGGTGTTCAACACCTTCCCCAACTCCTGCTTCGGCCAGAACAACGGCGTGATCCAGCTGACCGGCGTTGCCAGCCGCTACGTCGGCTTCGTGGTGGCGCTGATGCTGATCGCGCTGGGGCTGTTCCCGGCGGTGGCCGGCTTCGTACAGCACATTCCCGAGCCGGTCCTGGGCGGCGCGACCATCGTGATGTTCGGCACCATCGCCGCCTCTGGCGTGCGCATCGTGTCGCGCGAGCGTCTGAACCGCCGCGCCATCATGATCATGGCGCTGTCGCTGGCCGTCGGCATGGGCGTCTCCCAGCAGCCGCTGATCCTGCAGTTCGCGCCGGACTGGCTGAAAACCCTGCTCTCTTCTGGCATCGCCGCCGGCGGTATTACCGCCATCGTGCTGAACCTGGTGTTCCCGCAGGAACACGAGAAAAAGTAACCCGTCCATTGATGTTCAAACGGCCGCTTGCGGCCGTTTTTTATTGTCTATCAGACCATTGCCCTTGAGATGCCCGGCCAATTGCGGCATAAACAGGGTATCTTTTTTGACCGATGCGGATGTAGACGATGAAATTTATCGGAAAGCTGTTGCTGACGTTGCTGCTGCTGATCGTGTTGGCGGTGGTGGTGCTGTACCTGGTGGGGCAAACTCGCTGGGCGGCAGGCCGCCTGAGCGCCTGGATCAGCGACAACAGCGAATACCGCCTGTCGATAGGAAAAATCACCCATTCGTGGAGCCAGCCGGACCAGATCGCTCTGGAAGACGTGCAGCTGGCGCGCAACGGCCAGCCGCAGGCGCTGGTCGCCAAACGCGTCGATCTCGGCCTCAGCCTGCGCCAAATCACCGAACCGCGCTATTTCCACAGCGTCACGCTGCGCGACGGCACGTTGAACGTGCAGCCGCAGGCGGCGGCGCTGCCTGTACAGGCCGACGTGCTGCAGCTGAGCAACATGGCGTTGCAGTCCAACGATAGCGAGTGGCAGCTCAACGCGCAGCAGGTCACTGCCGGCATCACGCCGTGGCGCCCGCTGGCCGGCCATCTGCTGGGGGACAACAACCAGTTCCAGTTCAGCGCCGGTTCGATGACGCTGAACGGCATACCCGCCTCGAAGGTGTTGGTGCAGGGGGAGCAAAAACAGGGCCAGCTGCTGTTGAACAACTTCGGCGCCAATCTGGCGCAGGGCGACCTGACCGGCGTGGCCAGCCGCGCCGCCGACGGCAGTTGGCAGGTGGATCGCCTGCGGCTGAGCGGCGTGCGCATGCAGACCCCGTTGACGCTGGCGGAATTCATGCAGCGCTTTACCACGCTGCCGCCGGTCACCCTCAAGCGTTTCGATCTGATCGACGCGCGCCTGGAAGGCAAGGCATGGGCGTTTAACGATCTCGATCTGTCGCTGCAAAACGTCAGTATCGAAAAAGGCGACTGGCGCAGCGAAGACGGCTCGCTCAACGTCAACGCCGGCGACGTGATCAACGGCAGTTTCCACCTGATCGATCCGATCGCCACCCTGCGGCTCTCTTCCGCCGGCATCGCCATTCAGCAATTCACCACCCGCTGGGAAGGCGGGCTGCTGCGCACCTCCGGCAACTGGCTGCGCGCCGGCAAACGCCTGCAGCTGGATGAAGTGGCCATGGCGGCGCTGGAGTACACCCTGCCGATCGACTGGCGCGAGCTGTGGCTGAAACCGCTGCCGGACTGGCTGGCGGAGGTGTACGTCACTAAACTGACCACCAACCGCAATCTGATCATCGATATCAACCCGGCATTCCCGTTCCAGATCACCGCGCTGGACGGCTACGGCAGCAACCTGCTGCTGGCGCGCGATCGCCAATGGGGCATCTGGTCCGGCTCGCTGAACCTGAACGGCAGCGAAGCGACCTTCAACAAGATAGACGTGCGGCGCCCTTCGCTGGCGCTGAACGCCGACGCCAATCAGATCGCCGTCACCGAGCTCAGCGCCTTTATGCCTAATGGGTTGCTTGAGGCCAAAGCGACCGTCGATCAGCTGCCGGGCAAGCCGTTCCAGCTGACGCTGCACGGCCGATCGGTACCGATCAACACTTTGCAGCAATGGGGATGGCAGCCGGTGCCGCTGACGGGCGACGGCAACCTTGAGCTGCAGTTGAAAGGGCTGCTGAACAGCGACGGGCCGTTCAAAGCCTCGTTGAAGGGCAATCTGCAGGCCACCGCCGGCGACGGCCAAGCGGTGAACCAACAACTGCCGTAATGCACTGCGCGGCCCGCCCTCAGGGCAGGGCCGCCGCCTTATTCTTCCAGCGCTTCAGAACCGCCCTGATCCAACGGCACATCCGGCTCGGCCGGCAACACCATGTAGGTGCCTTCGAACACCGCGCCTTTATCCTCGTCGCCGAACAGATGTACTTCGGCGTGTACGCGCGCGCGGCGGCCGCGCGCCAGACGCGCCAAATCGCCGCTCAGCGAGCCGAGATCCGCCACCGCCCGCGGCCTGCCGGTGATCGGTTTGCTGTAGCGAATGTGCGCGTCCGCCAGAATGATGGTGCCGCCGAGATGGCGCTCGCGCAGCAGCAGCCAAATCAGCCCCCAGGCGGTCAGCGTCGCCAGCGAGAACAGGCTGCCGGCGAACAGCGTATGGTGTGGATTCTGGTTGCCGATCTCCGGCATGGTGGTGACGAAGCGCTGGCCGGTGTATTGGCTGATGCGCACGCCCATCTTTTCGCTCAGCGGGATATGTTCATACCAGGCCTGCTGCAGTTGGCCGCACCAGTCGGGGCGATGCAGGATATCGTCCAGCGTCGCTACCGGTTTGATCATCAAAAAGTGGCGGATCGGGGTGGTCTGCGGCGCAGTGATCTCCCCCTGATTGACGAACCCCAGCTTGGCGAAGAAGTCCACCGCGTCCTCACGGGCGCTACACACCACCCGCTTCACGCCCTCCTGCCGCGCAACGGACTCCAGCGTCATCGCCACCAGCGTCCCCAGCCCTTTATCCTGCAGCGTCGGGTCTACCGCCAGAAAACGGATCGCCGCCTCGTTGTCGGCATTGATGTACAGCCGCCCTATGGCGACGATTTTACCGGCCTCGTCCACCACCATTTGGTGATGGGCCATGGCGTCATAGGCATCCTTTTCCGAACCCACCGGCTGGTGCAGCGGCTTGCGCAGCATTTCCCAGCGAAACTGGTAATACTCCTTCAGTTCTTGCTCTGTTACGGGTACTCGTAGGTGATACATAGACGCCTGTTCTCCGAATGCTTAGACCTGTAGCCAGAATGTCACCGGACCATCGTTGACCAGCGCCACCTGCATGTCGGCGGCGAACTCGCCGGTCTGGGTCTCTACGCCGCGTTCGCGGCACTGGCCAACAAAATATTGATACAACCGATCGGCTTCCTGCGGCGCAGCGCCGCGCGAGAAGCTGGGCCGCATGCCCTTTTGGGTGTCCGCCGCCAGGGTGAACTGCGAAACGACCAGCACGCTGCCCCCGGCCTGCTGGACGTTGAGATTCATCTTGTCGTTCTCGTCGCCGAAAATGCGGTATCCCAACACGCGTTCGCACAGGCGCTGCGCTTTTTGCTCGTTATCGCCCTGCTCCACGCCCAATAACACTAACAAACCGGGGCCAATCTTGCCTACCGTCTCGCCACCCACCGTGACGCTGGCGTTTAACACCCGTTGAATCAACGCAATCATTCCTGCTGCCCTTCTGGTTTCTGTTCCTGTTGCTCCGCCTTCTGCCGGCGGTAGTCGCGGTATTCGCCGATGGTCACGGTGATTTCCGCGCCGAGTAACACGATACACCAGCTCCAGTAGACCCACAGGAATAAAATCGGGATCACCGCCAGCACGCCGTAAATCAGCTGATAGGAGGGGAACATGGTGACGTACAGCGCGAATCCCTTCTTGCCCAGCTCGAACAGCAATCCGGCCACCACCGCGCCAATCAGCGCGTCTTTGGGCGGCACCCGCACCGTCGGCACGATGCAATACAGCAGCCAGAAGGAGATGCACGACAAAATCAGCGGGAAGATGCGCAGCACCTGATCCACCAAACCGTTGACGCCGGTCTGTGCCAGCCAGTTGAGCGACAGCAGGTAGGAGCTGATGGCCATGCTGGCACCCACCAGCAGCGGCCCCAGCGTCAGCACCATCCAGTACACGGCGAAGGAGAAGACGATCGGCCGCTTGTTCTTGCTGCGCCAGATGGTGTTCAGCACGCTGTCCACCGAGGAGATCAGCAGCAGCGCGGTGACGATCAGCCCGCAGGTGCCGACGGCGGTCATCTTGTTGGAGTTGGCGACGAACTGTTCCAGGTAGTTCTGTATGACGTTGCCGGCGGCCGGCACGAAATTGGAAAAGATGAAGCTCTTCAGCTGTTCGCTGATGTCGGAAAACATCGGGAAAGCGGCGAACAGCGCGAACACCACGGTGACCAGCGGCACCAGCGACAGCAGGGAAACATAGGCGAGATGGCCCGCCAACATCGTCAGGCCATCGTGATCGATACGCTGGTACAGCAACCGTCCGAAGGTGACGCCGGGCTTAATCGCAGAGGGCAGCTTCTTGCGGCGGAAAAACGACATGGTCACTCCTTGATGTCAGTTGATACGCCTTAAGCTTAACGCGCCCTGCGCTCATTGGGCAAAATAGGCCGGCACTACGTCGCGATCGGTGACGTGCACCGTCTTGATCCCCAGCGCCTGCGCGGCGAGGACGTTCGCCGGGTGATCGTCGAAGAACACCGCGTCGGCGGCGGCGGTGTTTTCCGCAGCCAGCACATGTTGATAGATATCGGCCTCCGGCTTGCGCATGCCGAGATCTTGCGACAGATAAAGATGATCGGCGGCGGCGGCCACTTCAGGGTAGTGCTGCGGCCAGTAGTTGCAGTGCAGACGGTTGGTGTTCGACAGCACCACCACCCGGTGACCCTCGTTGCGCAGGCGCTGCATGATGTCGATCACTTCCGGGCGCAGCGCGACGAATACCGCCTGCCAGCCGGTGGCGAATTGCTCGAAGCTGAGCGCGATGCCCATTTCATCGCACAGCTTGCCGGCGAAGTCTTCGTCGCTGATTTCACCGCGTTCATGTTGCTGGAACACCTCACCCATGGTGAAACGATCGGACAGCACCGCCAACGGCGTGCCGCTCAAATTGCTCCACACGCCCAGCACACGCTTGAAATCGATATCGACGATCACATTACCTAAATCAAAGATATACAGCATAGTCCTCTCCTGATGGGCCGGTGAGATTTCACTGTAGCGGGAAAAGGAACAGCTGAACAGGGAGCGAACGGAAAAGCGCATAGCGCGCCGCACAAACGGGGAACAACAGAGGAAAAAACTCAGGGCGCGAGAACCGCGCCCTAAGCATGAGACACTCAATCAGCGATTAAGCGTCTTTAGGACCGCGGCTGGCACGCTTACGATCGTTTTCCGTCAGGTGACGCTTACGGATACGGATCGAGGTTGGCGTCACTTCTACCAGTTCGTCGTCATCGATGAACTCCAGAGCTTGCTCCAGGGTCATTTTGATGGCCGGAACCAGGGTAGTCGCTTCGTCAGTACCGGAAGCACGCATGTTGGTCAGCTTCTTACCGGTCAGGCAGTTTACGGTCAGGTCGTTAGAGCGTGAGTGAATACCGATGATCTGGCCTTCATACACTTCTGCACCGTGGCCCAGGAACAGCTTGCCGCGATCCTGCAGGCCGAACAGCGCGAACGCTACCGCTTTGCCCTGGCCGTTGGAGATCAGCACGCCGTTCTGACGCTGGCCCACTTCGCCCGGACGCACGTCGTCGTAGTGGCTGAAGGTGGAGTACAGCAGGCCGGTACCCGAAGTCATGGTCATGAATTCGTTACGGAAGCCGATCAGACCGCGGCTTGGGATCACGTAGTCGAGACGCACGCGGCCCTTACCGTCCGGATCCATGTTTTTCAGGTCGGCTTTACGCTCACCCATCGCCTGCATCACGGAACCCTGATGCTGCTCTTCGATATCCAGCGTTACGTTCTCGAATGGCTCCTGCTTGCGGCCATCGATTTCACGGAAGATAACTTTCGGACGGGAAACCGCCAGCTCGAAACCTTCGCGACGCATGTTTTCGATCAGCACCGACAGGTGCAGTTCGCCACGGCCGGATACGCGGAAGGCGTCCGCATCGTCGGTTTCTTCAACGCGCAGCGCTACGTTGTGTACCAGCTCTTTATTCAGACGGTCAAGGATCTGACGCGACGTTACGTACTTACCTTCTTTACCGCAGAACGGCGAGGTGTTGACGTTGAAGAACATGGTTACGGTCGGCTCGTCGACGGACAGCGCCGGCAGCGCTTCTACGGCGTTGGTGTCGCAGATGGTGTCGGAGATGTTCAGCTCGCCCAGGCCGGTGATGGCGATGATGTCGCCCGCTTCCGCCAGGGTGCTGTCGATACGCTCCAGACCCAGGTGGCCCAGCACTTTGCCCACTTTACCGTTGCGAGTTTTACCTTCGCTGTCGATGATGGTGACCTGCTGGTTCGGCTTCACTTTACCGCGCTTGATGCGGCCAATGCCGATAACGCCCAGGTAGTTGTTGTAATCCAACTGGGAGATCTGCATCTGGAATGGCGCTTCCAGCTCAACCTGCGGCGCAGACACGTGGTCGACGATCGCCTGATACAGCGGGGTCATGTCTTCCGCCATGTCGGTGTGGTCGACGCCGGCGATGCCGTTCAGCGCAGAAGCGTAGATGATCGGGAAGTCGAGCTGCTCGTCGGTCGCGTCGAGGTTCACGAACAGGTCGAACACCTGATCCACAACCCAGTCAGGGCGCGCGCCAGGACGGTCAACCTTGTTGATGACCACGATCGGCTTCAGACCGTTGGCGAAGGCCTTCTTGGTCACGAAGCGGGTTTGCGGCATAGGGCCATCCATTGCATCCACAACCAGCAGCACCGAGTCAACCATCGACATCACGCGCTCTACCTCGCCGCCGAAGTCGGCGTGTCCTGGGGTATCCACGATGTTGATACGGTAACCGTTCCAATTAATGGCGGTGTTTTTTGCGAGGATGGTAATCCCACGCTCTTTCTCCAAATCGTTGGAGTCCATTACGCGTTCGGTCGCTTCCGCACGCTCTCCGAAAGTACCGGATTGTTGCAGCAGCTTATCAACCAGGGTGGTTTTACCATGGTCAACGTGGGCAATAATGGCGATGTTACGCAAATTTTCGATCACAGCTTTGCCTCGGGCATTAGAAATAGCGCGCTATTGTACACGTATTAAGCGAGGGACTAAACAAGATCACAACCATCTCTTATAAACAACCGCGTACCGGTCAGTTTGTGATCCCTTTCACGGTGCAAAAAGCCGCAATCGTTGCACTTTTGCACCATTTCGGTGCCCGCGCCCACCCTTATTGCACCATAACAGTGCAATTTATCGTTGATGGTGCATACTGTGGCTGGGTAAAACCCGCGCAGAGAGGCGATAAAAGCCTTTTCTAAAAGTTGGCACGCTTTTCGCTTTAGTCTTTTCAAGGCGAAAAAAAGCCAGTTCCACAGATTCGTTCCACGACGACGACAATGATAAACCGGGAGAGTTAAGTATGTCCGCTGAACACGTTTTGACGATGCTGAATGAGCATGAAGTGAAATTCGTAGACCTGCGTTTCACTGACACCAAGGGTAAGGAACAACACGTGACTATCCCGGCTCACCAGGTAAACGCCGACTTCTTCGAAGAAGGTAAAATGTTTGACGGCTCCTCTATCGGTGGTTGGAAGGGCATCAACGAATCTGACATGGTGCTGATGCCGGACGCCAGCACGGCGGTTCTGGATCCGTTCTTCGAAGAACCTACGCTGATCATTCGCTGCGACATTCTCGAGCCGGGCACCATGCAAGGCTACGATCGCGACCCGCGCTCCATCTCCAAACGCGCCGAAGACTTCCTGCGCTCCTCCGGCATCGCGGATACCGTGCTGTTCGGGCCAGAGCCTGAGTTCTTCCTGTTCGACGACATCCGCTTCGGCAGCAGCATCCGCGGTTCCCACGTGGCCATCGACGACATCGAAGGCGCCTGGAACTCCGGTACAAAATACGACGGCGGCAACAAAGGCCACCGTCCGGCGGTGAAAGGCGGTTACTTCCCGGTTCCACCGGTCGACTCTTCGCAGGATCTGCGTTCCACCATGTGTCTGACCATGGAAGAGATGGGCCTGGTGGTTGAAGCGCACCACCACGAAGTGGCAACCGCCGGTCAGAACGAAGTGGCAACCCGCTTCAACACCATGACCAAGAAAGCCGACGAAATTCAGATCTACAAATACGTGGTGCACAACGTGGCGCACGCCTTCGGCAAAACCGCGACCTTCATGCCGAAGCCTATGTTCGGCGACAACGGTTCCGGCATGCACTGCCACATGTCGCTGTCCAAGAACGGCACCAACCTGTTCGCCGGCGACAAATACGGCGGCCTGTCTGAAACCGCGCTGTTCTACATCGGCGGCATCATCAAGCACGCCAAAGCGATCAACGCCCTGGCCAACCCGACCACCAACTCGTACAAGCGTCTGGTGCCAGGCTACGAAGCGCCGGTGATGCTGGCTTACTCCGCCCGTAACCGCTCCGCGTCCATCCGTATCCCGGTGGTCTCCAGCCCGAAAGCGCGCCGCATCGAAGCCCGCTTCCCGGATCCGGCGGCTAACCCATACCTGTGCTTCGCCGCGCTGCTGATGGCCGGCCTGGACGGCATCATCAACAAGATCCACCCTGGCGACGCCATGGACAAAAACCTGTACGACCTGCCGCCGGAAGAAGAAGCCGAGATCCCAAAAGTGGCCGGCTCGCTGGACGAAGCAATGGCCGCACTGAACGAAGACCGCGAGTTCCTGACCCGCGGCGGCGTGTTCACCGACGATGCGATCGATGCCTACATCGAACTGCGCAAAGAAGAGATGGACCGCGTTCGCATGACGCCACACCCGGTTGAGTTCGAACTGTACTACAGCGTCTAAGCCCTACCCGCGCCGTCTGCACAGGCGGGCGGCGCCCACATTTTTGTTATCGCTTTTTTGTTGCCGTGGAAACTTTCAGCCCATCTTCGGATGGGTTTTTTTCTCCACCGTATTTTCTGCAAAACTATTCCATACCGCGCCGATCCCGGATGGAGTAGGATAGATGCACTAAAAAGGTGCAGGAGTCTGCTGTATGGCAACTGGCAAGCTGCCCGATGCTGGGCAGATCCTCAATTCACTCATCAACAGCATCCTGCTGTTGGATGACTCACTGGCGGTTCACTACGCCAACCCGGCGGCACAGCAGCTGCTGGCGCAAAGCTCCCGCAAGCTGTTCGGCACGCCGCTGCCCGATTTGCTCGGTTATTTTTCGCTGAACGTCTCTTTGATGCGCGAAAGCCTGCGCGCCGGTCAGGGCTTCACCGACAACGAAGTGACCCTGGTGGTCGACGGCCGCGCGCATATCCTTTCCCTGACCGCTCAGGCGCTGCCGGAAGGCTATATCCTGGTCGAGCTGGCGCCGATGGACAATCAGCGCCGCCTGAGCCAGGAACAGCTGCAGCATGCCCAACAGGTGGCGGCTCGCGATCTGGTGCGCGGTTTGGCGCACGAGATTAAGAATCCGCTGGGCGGCCTGCGCGGCGCAGCGCAGCTGCTGGCCAAGGCGCTGCCCGATCCGGCGCTGACCGAATACACCAAGGTGATCATTGAGCAGGCCGATCGGCTGCGCAATCTGGTGGATCGCCTGCTCGGCCCACAGCGGCCCGGCCAGCACATTACCCAGAGCATTCATCAGGTCGCGGAGCGCGTCTGCCAGCTGGTGTCGCTGGAAATGCCGGATAACGTCACGCTGGTGCGCGACTACGATCCGAGCCTGCCGGAAATGGCCCACGACCCGGATCAGATTGAACAGGTGCTGCTGAACATCACCCGCAACGCGCTGCAGGCGCTGGGCGAGGCGGGCGGCACCATCACGCTGCGCACCCGCACCGCGTTTCAGATTACGTTGCACGGCACCCGCTACCGCCTGGCGGCGCGCATCGATGTCGAAGACGACGGCCCCGGCGTACCGGCGCAGCTGCAGGACACGCTGTTCTACCCGATGGTCAGCGGCCGTGAAGGCGGTACCGGCCTGGGATTATCCATCGCCCGCAATCTTATCGATCAGCATTGCGGAAAAATTGAATTCAACAGTTGGCCAGGTCATACCGAATTCTCGGTCTACCTGCCCATTCGTCAGTGAGGTTTGCTATGCAACGAGGGATAGTCTGGATCGTCGATGACGATAGCTCCATCCGCTGGGTGCTTGAGCGTGCGCTCACCGGCGCGGGCCTGAGCTGCGCCACCTTCGAAGGCGGCAATGACGTGCTGGAAGCCTTGGCCACGCAAACCCCCGACGTGCTGCTGTCCGATATCCGCATGCCGGGTATAGACGGCCTGGCGCTGCTCAAGCAGATCAAACAGCGCCATCCGATGCTGCCGGTGATCATCATGACCGCGCATTCGGATTTGGACGCCGCCGTCAGCGCCTATCAGCAAGGGGCCTTCGACTACCTGCCGAAGCCGTTCGACATCGACGAAGCGGTGGCGCTGGTCGAGCGCGCCATCAGCCATTATCAGGAGCAGCAGCAGCCGGTGCGCAGCCAGCCGGCCAGCGATCCGGCGGCGGACATCATCGGCGAAGCGCCAGCGATGCAGGACGTGTTTCGCATCATCGGCCGGCTGTCGCGTTCGTCGATCAGCGTGTTGATCAACGGCGAATCCGGCACCGGCAAGGAGCTGGTGGCGCATGCGCTGCACCGCCACAGCCCGCGCGCCAAGTCGCCGTTCATCGCCCTGAACATGGCCGCCATCCCCAAGGATCTGATCGAGTCCGAGCTGTTCGGCCACGAGAAAGGCGCCTTCACCGGCGCTAACCAAATCCGTCAGGGCCGCTTTGAACAGGCCGACGGCGGTACACTGTTCCTCGACGAGATCGGCGATATGCCGCTCGACGTGCAAACGCGCCTGCTGCGGGTGCTGGCGGACGGCCAGTTCTACCGGGTCGGCGGCTATGCGCCGGTGAAGGTCGACGTGCGCATCATCGCCGCCACGCACCAGAACCTGGAGCTGCGGGTGCAGGAAGGCAAGTTCCGCGAGGATCTGTTCCACCGCCTGAACGTGATCCGCGTACACCTGCCGCCGCTGCGCGAGCGCCGTGAAGACATCCCGCGGCTGGCGCGCCACTTCCTGCAGATCGCCGCCAAAGAGTTAGGCGTCGAAGCCAAGAACCTGCACCCGGAAACCGAAACCGCGCTGACCCGCCTGCCCTGGCCGGGCAACGTGCGCCAGCTGGAGAACACCTGCCGCTGGCTGACGGTGATGGCCGCCGGGCAGGAAGTGCTGATCCAGGATCTGCCGGGTGAGCTGTTCGAAACCGCCGCGCCGGAAAGCCCCAGCCACAGTCTGCCGGACAGCTGGGCCACGCTGCTGGCGCAGTGGGCCGATCGCGCGCTGCGTTCCGGTCATCAAAACCTGCTGTCGGAAGCGCAGCCGGAAATGGAGCGCACGCTGCTCACCACCGCGCTGCGCCACACTCAGGGGCACAAACAGGAAGCCGCGCGCCTGCTGGGCTGGGGGCGCAATACCCTGACCCGCAAGCTCAAAGAGCTGGGCATGGAATAGGAGCAGGATGGATGATGAAAAACGCAGTCCGGCGCACAAAAAAACGCCAATCGCAGGCTTTACAGCCGGTGCGGGCGCAGTATGATCGTGTCGCACACTCTGGAGGTTGACGATGCTGGACTCATTCATCGTATTCATTTCTCAGGGCGCGGAGCTGGGCTCCGCTGCCAGTCACACCCCGCAGGCGGCGGTTGCCGCGGTGTTGTGCGCCGCGCTGATTAACTTCTTCAGTTAAAAAAACAGCCGCATCAGCGGCTGTTTTTTCATCCTCAAATCACCCGTGAGAATTGCTGGCTGCGCGCCTGTTGCCGCAGATAGCGGTCAAAACACATGCAGATATTGCGGATCAGCAAGCGCCCGCGCGGCGTGACGCGGATGCCCTGCTCGTCCCGCTCCACCAGCCCATCGCGTTCAAACGGCGCCAGCAGCTGCAAGTCTTCGGCGAAGTAAGCGGTAAAGTCGATGCCGTATTGCCGTTCGAGCGGCTGATACGCCAACCGGAAATTGCAGATCAGGGTTTTGATCAGATCGCGCCGCAGGCAATCGTCGTCCGTCAACGCCAGCCCGCGCCACAGCGCATTACCCTGCGCCTGTACGCTGTCATAGTAATGCTTCAGCTCTTTCTGGTTCTGCGCATAGCTGTCGCCTAGCATGCTGATGGCCGACACGCCCAGCCCCAGCAGATCGCTGTCGCCCTGGGTGGTGTAGCCCTGGAAATTGCGGTGCAGCTTGCCTTCGCGTTGGGCGATTGCCAGCTCGTCGTCCGGGCGCGCAAAGTGATCCATGCCGATGAACTGATAGCCGGTGCCGGTCAAGAAAGCGATGCTCTGCTGCAGGATATCCAGCTTCTGCTGCGCGCCCGGCAGATCGGCGTCTTTGATTTTGCGCTGGGCAGCGAACAAGTTCGGCATATGCGCGTAGTTGAACACGCTGAGGCGATCGGGATTCAGCTCAGCCACCCGCTGCAGCGTGAAAGCGAAGCTTTCCGGCGTCTGTTTCGGCAGGCCGTAGATCAGATCGATATTGGTCGAGCGGAAGCCCAGCGCTTTAGCCCGCTCAATCAGGGCGAAGATAAAGGCCTCATCCTGCTCGCGGTTGACCAGCTGCTGCACCTGCTTGTCGAAATCCTGCACCCCCATGCTCAGACGGTTAAAGCCTTCTGCGCGTAAATGATCGAGCACATCCAGCTCTATCTCGCGCGGATCAACCTCGATCGACATCTCCGCATCGGGCAGGAAATCAAAGTGTTCGCGCAGCAACGCCACCAGCCGGCTGATTTGCGCTTTATCCAGATAGGTCGGCGTACCGCCGCCCCAGTGCATCTGGCCGACCTTACGGCCGGCGAACAGCGGCGCACGGCTGGCGATCTCTTGCGCCAAAACGTTCAGGTATTCGTCGGCCTTGTGCGTCTGGCGCGTCACCAGCTTGTTGCAGCCGCAGAAGTAGCACAGCTTATGGCAGAAAGGGATATGCACGTACAGCGACAGCGGCCGCTCAGGGTAGCGCGCAGCGGCGCGTTGAAACGCCGCTTCGTCGTAGCGCTGGTTAAACTCCAGCGCCGTGGGGTATGAGGTATAACGCGGCCCTGAGTAGTTATATTTTTGGATCAGGGCCAAATCCCAGACAATCGTCTGCTCTGACATGCTCACTCCTTCCGATATCTTTTTCTACCGGGCCGGGAGAGGGGCGGTTGTCTGCGCTGTCTGGCCACGGAAGCGCTGCGAAAACGCGCTTTGCGCTTAGACAGCCGCCATAGTTTACCGAATAACCACAGCAGATAACACATCAAGAGTAGGGCTATTGTCGGGATTAGCCACATAGCGCGTTAAAAGGCGTCTTTCGGATTGCCGCCTTTCAGCAGCTTCAGAATATCTTCCTGCTTCTCTTCTTCTTCGTCGTCGTCTTCGCCCAGTTCGATGCCCAGCACGTCCATCAGCACATCGATGCGATCCAGCGTCTTGTCGACATACGCTTGCTCTTCCGCGTTCAGCGTTTCGCCGTCGTCGATGCGATCCAGCAGCGCGTTCAGGCGCTCGTCATTTTCCAGCTTCGCCAGCTCTTCTTCCGGCGACAGGCGCGGTTTCGCTTCGGCCTTTGGTTTCGGCTGCGGTTTGGCCTTCACTTTGGTCTCGTCGACCACCAGCGCAACCGGCACTTTACTGCCGATACGCGGATCTTTGGCTGCCGCCGCCGATTTGTTTTTCTGGCTGCCGGACTCGACCTGGGTGCGCGAACCGGAAGCGAGGCCACGGCGCTTTTTCAGGCGTTTGCGCTCGCGTGCTTCCTGATCGAGCTCCATACGGCTTTTCTTTTTCGTTTTTGACTTCGCCGCGCTGCCGCGAGGTGCTTTTGATGGCTGGTTCATAGCGTGTGCTCTTAGGTATGTAGATTCAGTATAGAATTGCGGCGGAATCTAGCAGAAAGCGGACAAAGAAAAAAGGCGGCAGGTTAAACCTGCCGCCTATTTCGCACCTTCTCGCGAAGGGTATTCCTGTTACGCGCTCCTTGCGTACATGCAACATCCCGGTTTTTCCCTCTGCTATAACCGCATTCCCTGCCACTACGTCCTTCATCCTGAAAGAAAAATCGTCCATGGCGCAATCCATTCGCATCCGCTCTTCCCGAGCGCGCTTCCTGCGGGCATCCAAATTGCCAATACTTCACCATCCGATGTGCCTGCCGCCTATTCCGGTGCGAAAGGGTCACTTCCTTTTGCGTTCATCCTGGCACTCATTGCACGCCCTGTGCGTTCCCTGAGATTTGTCATCCTTCCCGGATGTTCCCTAATCCTGCGCAACCCTGCGTTAACGGCTACTTTACGTTATTGTTGCGAAGGCTCAAGGCACCTGACGCCGATTTGGATGACATTTCCCTACAACGAAAAAACAACATGTTGTTTTTAAAATAAAAACAGAAATATCACTTTCGAATAAAGCGACATTACCCGCGATTCGAATGGCAAATGTCTCACAACCTACGCGCGGCATAACTGTCGTTTTATCGCGCCCCGCCGCTTAAAAACCGAGAAACACGCCATTTTTACCGCTGATGCAGTTATAATCGCCAACCAGTTAGCCATCCTCACGGAGACGAAAAATTTTGACCAGCAAGAACTACAACTATCATGTGACCCATTTCGTCACCAGCGCACCCGATATTCGCCATCTGCCGGGGGATGCAGGAATTGAAGTCGCCTTTGCCGGCCGTTCCAACGCCGGGAAATCCAGCGCGCTGAATACCCTGACCAACCAAAAAAGCCTGGCGCGCACCAGTAAGACGCCGGGGCGCACCCAGCTGATCAACCTGTTCGAAGTGGAAGACGGCATCCGCCTGGTCGACCTGCCGGGTTACGGCTACGCCGAAGTGCCGGAAGAGATGAAGCGCAAATGGCAGCGCGCGCTGGGCGAATACCTGCAGATGCGCAACAGCCTGAAGGGCCTGGTGGTGCTGATGGATATCCGCCATCCGCTGAAAGATCTCGACCAGCAGATGATCCAGTGGGCGGTCGACGTCGGCACCCCGGTGCTGGTGCTGCTGACCAAGGCCGACAAACTGGCCTCCGGCGCACGCAAGGCGCAGCTCAATATGGTGCGTGAAGCGGTGCTGCCGTTTATGGGGGATATCCAGGTTGAAGCCTTCTCGTCGCTGAAGAAGATCGGCGTCGACAAGCTGCGCCAGAAGCTGGATACCTGGTTTAACGAGATCCCGCCGGAAGTGCTGCCGGAAGACGAAGCCGGCGAATAAGCCCAGGCTGAACGCCAGAGCCGATGCCTCACCGCATCGGCTTTTTTATGCCCGCAGTTCAGCCACAGGCGGGATTTTTTGTTATCTAATTACAGTTCTGAAATAAAGCCATCATAAAAACTTATCGCCAGGGCAGGCTGATCTCACCAAATCACGGCGTTGAGGGAGCGGAAGCGGGAACGAAAAGCGGTGCGAAGAGATAGAAAAAACGTATGGCTTGCTGCTGTTTTTACAATAAAAAACGCCCCAGTCAATACTGACTGGGGCGGCTAAATATTCAGCCAAATCCGATTACGTGAAGTAAAAGGTCTGAAAGATAGAACATCTTACCTCTGTACCCTACGCCTGTAACTCTACATCATTTTTTCACAGGGCAAAAGAATTTTTTGTAGTTTACTTACACAATTTGCGGCACAAGAACGGCGAAGTTGGGGAAACTATCGCCGCATCTTGTAGCTTAATTACGAAAAATGCTTAGGTTCTCGCCAGTTAGCACATCCGGCGATAAACTGGCGATCAGTGCGCCTCATCCCAGTTCATGCCGACGCCCACGTCGACCTTCAACGGCACCGCCAGCGTCATGCTGCCCTCCATCAATTGGCGGATACGTTGGCTGGCTTCTTCGATCACCGACTCGTGCACCTCAAACACCAATTCATCGTGCACCTGCATGATCGCGCGCACCAGCGGCTTCTCCTGCCCTTGCAGCCAGGCGTCGACCTCGATCATCGCACGCTTGATAATATCGGCCGCCGTGCCCTGCATCGGGGCGTTGATGGCGGCACGCTCGGCCGCCTTGCGGCGCATGGCGTTGCTGGAGCGGACGTCCGGCAGATACAGGCGGCGCCCATCCAGCGTGCTGACATAGCCCTGTTCGGAAGCCTGCTGGCGGGTACGCTCCATGTAGTCCAGCACGCCCGGGTAACGCTCGAAGTACAGATCCATATAGCGCTGGGCTTCCCCACGCGGGATCCCCAGCTGACGCGCCAGGCCGAAGGCGCTCATGCCGTAAATCAGACCGAAGTTAATCGCCTTGGCGCTGCGGCGCTGTTCGCCGGTCACTTTATCCAACGGCACGCCGAAGACTTCCGACGCCGTGGCGCGGTGAATGTCTTTCCCTTCGGCGAAGGCCTTCAGCAGCCCTTCATCCTGTGACAGATGCGCCATGATGCGCAGCTCGATCTGCGAGTAGTCGGCCGCGACGATGCGGTAACCTTCCGGCGCGATAAAGGCCTGGCGAATGCGTCGCCCTTCGTCGTTGCGCACCGGGATGTTCTGCAGGTTCGGATCGCTCGAGGAGAGACGCCCGGTCGCGGTCACCGCCTGATGATACGAAGTATGCACCCGGCCGCTGACCGGATTGATCATCAGCGGCAGCTTGTCGGTATAGGTGGTCTTCAGCTTCGCCAGGCCGCGGTATTCCAGGATCACCTTCGGCAGCGGGTAGTCCAGCGCCAGCTCGGCCAGCACTTCTTCGTTAGTGGAGGGCGCCCCGCCCGGGGTTTTCTTCAGCACCGGCAGCTTTTGTTTTTCGTACAAGATAGCCTGCAGCTGCTTGGTCGACGCCAGGTTGAACGGCTCTTCCGCCAGCTCATGGGCCTGCGCCTCCAGTTCCGCCAGACGCTTGGCCAGCTCCTGGGAGTGGGCCGACAAAATGGCCGGATCGATCAGCACCCCGGTGCGTTCAATATGCGAGAGCACCGGCAGCAGCGGCATTTCAATCTCGTTGAACACCGTCAGCAGCTCTGCGCTCTGCTTCAGCTGCGGCCACATCGCCAGGTGCAGCTGCAGCGTGACATCCGCGTCTTCGGCAGCGTAAGGCGCCGCCTGCTCCAGGGCGATCTGGTTGAACGTCAGCTGGTTCTTGCCCTTGCCGGCGATTTCTTCGAAGGTGATGGTTTTGTGGCCCAGATAACGATCGGCCAGGCTGTCCATATCATGACGGCCGCCGACGCTGTCCAGCACATAGGACTCCAGCATGGTGTCGTAGGCGATACCGCGCATCTCAATGCCGTAGCGCGCCAGCAGGCTCATATCGAACTTCAGGTTTTGCCCGACCTTCAGCGCTTTATCGTCCTCCAGCAGCGGCTTGAGCGCTTCCAGCACGTAGGCGCGATCCAGCTGTGGCGGGGCATCCAGATAATCGTGCGCCACCGGCAAATAAGCCGCTTCGCCCGGTGCGATCGCGAAGGACAGGCCGATCAGGTTGGCGGTCAGGGTATCCAGGCCGTCGGTTTCGGTATCGAAGGCAAACACGTCGGCCTTTTTCAGCCGCGCCAGCCAGTCGGTAAAGGTCGCTTCATCCAGGATAGTGATATACCCCTCCTGGGACAGCTTGGCCTCCGCCAGCGCCTTCGGCGCTTCCGCCGCGGCGGCCGGTTTGGCAGCGCCGGCAGCTTTCGCACCCGCGCCTTTCTTGTTTTCCAGCCATACGCCGGCTTCCACGTCCGCCAGCCAGCGTTTGAACTCGTACTGTTTGAACAGCTGTTGCAGCGTATCGACATCCGGCTCGGACACCGTCAGCTCAGCGCAGGTCAGATCCAACTCGACGTCGGTTTTGATCGTCGCCAGCTTATAGGAGAGATACGCGACCTCTTTATTCTGCTCCAGCTTGGCCGCCATAGTTTTGGCACCGCGGAAGCTCAGCGTGGCGATGCTCTCCAGATTGCCGTACAAGGCATCCAGCCCACCGATGCCCTGCAGCAACGCCTGGGCGGTTTTCTCGCCCACGCCCGGCACGCCGGGAATGTTGTCCGATGAATCGCCCATCAACGCCAGGAAGTCGATGATCAGCTCCGGCGGAATACCGTACTTGTCGCACACTTCCTGCGGGCCGAGGATCGTGTTGTTCATGGTGTTGATCAGGGTGACGTTCGGTGTCACCAGCTGCGCCATGTCTTTGTCGCCGGTGCTGATCAGCACCGCGTGGCCGGCCTTTTCGGCCTCCAGCGCCAGCGTACCGATAACGTCGTCCGCCTCAACGCCGGGCGTCACCAGCAGCGGCAGGCCCATCGCCTTGACCATGCTGTGCAACGGCTCGATCTGCGCTCGCAGATCGTCCGGCATCGGCGGCCGGTGCGACTTGTATTCGGCGAACAGCTCATCGCGGAAAGTCTTCCCTTTGGCATCAAACACCACGGCAACGTGGCTCGGTTGATACTGCAGCAACAGGCTGCGCAGCATATTCAGCACGCCGTACATCGCGCCGGTCGGCTCGCCCGCCGAGTTAGTCAGCGGCGGGAAGGCGTGATAAGCGCGGTAGAGGTAGGAGGAACCGTCAACCAGGATTAGTGGGTTTTCTGCAATCTGGGCCATAGCGTTTCTTTATCGTGATCGGACATAGGGGTAAGCATGCCATAGCTGGCCGCCGGAGACGAACCTTAGCGTGCATTACGGACGAAAATGATGTGATGGGGCGTGAGGATCCGCAAGATCTTACCTGTGGATAACTTTGTGCATAGAAAAGAGACCGAATTATAACGCTCCGATTATCGTTATAACGGCGAATAAAATTCCTATTTAAATCACCGCGTTAAAAGAACGAATTCCGGCGACGCTTTATTACTGGCTTTTATTGGATTTGTGGATATAACTTTCGCCGGATTTTAATCGCACTATTAATCAAATTCGGCGCCTCAATTACCCTAGCACAAGCTGGGAAAGTTGCACGAAAACTCAGCAAATGGTTATCCGATGAGACGAAAAACAGTCATTTTTAGCGGCGCTTTACCCCGGCGATTTCTGTTAAAATATGTTTTTGTTCATGCGCTTCGGCATGCAACGATGTTCTCAACAACCGTCAGCCCATAACCATGCCAAGATTGTTAACGCCTGTTATCTTTATCATTTCCGTCATACTCACGATTCTGGTGACGGTGTTGTGCTCCATCCCCATCACGCTGGCCGGCATCGTGAAACTCCTGGTGCCCATTCCCGCCGTTTGGCGATATATCTCGGCTTTTGCCGATTTCATGATGTGGTGCTGGTGTCAGGGGCTGGCCCTGTTATTGCGCATTAACGGGCAATTGCGTTGGGATATTGAAGGGCTGGAGGGGCTGGATCGAAAAAACTGGTATCTGCTGATCAGCAACCACGAAAGTTGGTCGGACATTGTCGTATTATGCGTGCTGTTCAGAAATCATATTCCAATGAATAAGTACTTCCTCAAGCAACAGTTAGCCTGGGTGCCTTTTGTCGGTCTGGCCTGTTGGGCGCTGGACATGCCATTCATGAAACGTTACTCCCGCGCCTATTTACTCAAGCATCCGGAGAAACGCGGCAAGGATATCGAAACGACGCGCCGTTCCTGCGAAAAATTCCGTCAGCGTCCAACCACCATCGTCAATTTCGTCGAGGGTTCGCGCTTCACGGAAGCCAAGAAAATTAAAAGCAATTCGCCGTATCGCAATTTGCTGGCGCCCAAAGCCGCCGGCATTGCGTTTACGCTCAGCGCACTGGGCAATCAGTTCGACAAAGTGTTGAACGTTACCCTGCTCTATCCGGAAAATAACCAACGGCCCTTTATGGATATGCTGTGTGGGCGGCTGACGCGTATCGTGGTAAGAATAGAAACGCTGCCGATCGATGAAACCCTGCACGGGGACTACTTCAACGACAAACAGTTCAAGCGGCGCTTCCAGCTGTGGCTGAATACGCTGTGGCAGGAAAAAGATCGGTTGCTGGATAAATTGAAGCGGCAATACGGGTAAAAAAAACGCCGGCAATGCCGGCGTTTTTCATGCTGAATCAGGCTTATTTCTGCTGGCTAAGGAATTTAACCACGTCGGCGAACTGCTTCACGTACGCGTCCATCGAGCTGGTGTCCAGGCCATCGTTTTTAACCATGTATTTGCCGTTCACGAATACCGCCGGCACACCGCGCAGCTGCAGATCTTCCGCGGCTTTCTCCTGTTGAACCACCAGAGATTTCACCACGAAGCTGTTCCAGGCCGCGTCATAATCAGCGGCGGTCACGCCCGCTTTCACGAAGACGTTACGGATATCGTCCGGCGTTTGCACGGTCTGGGTTTTCTGTACCGCTTCAAACATCAGCGGGCTTACTTTGTCTTCCACGCCCAGCGCCATCGCAACCGCCCATGCCTGAGTCAGCTGTTTGCCCAACGGCCCCAGGAACTCCACGTGGTACTTGGTCATTTTGGTGCCGGCAGGCAAGGCCTTCTTCACGTTTTCAGACACGTGATAGACCTGCTCGAACTGGTAGCAGTGCGGGCAGTAGAAGGAGAAGAACTCCAGCACCTGCGGCTCGCCGGTCACCGGCTTGTCCAGGGTCACGTACTGAGCGCCATCGCTAAACTGTGCCGCCGAGGCGCTGAATGCCATCACCATGCCAACGAGCGCCAACCATATTTTTTTCATAAGACTAAACTCTCCATTGTGTTAAAGCTTCAATACATTGGCGTCAGCTGCAGAGGAGGCTCCTGCAACAGCTTAACCTGCTCGGTGAAGGCCGCAGTCTGAGACAACCAGAAATCAGACTCCACCATCCACGGAAAACTCTTAGGAAAGGCCGGATCCTGCCAACGGCGGGCGACCCAGGCCAGGTAATACACCATGCGCATCGCCCGCAGCGGCTCGATCAACGCCAACTCACGCTGATCGAACTCGGCAAATTCACCGTACGCCTCCAGCAAGACGTCCAACTGCATCAGTTGATCGCGGCGTTCGCCGTGCAGCAGCATCCACAAGTCCTGCACCGCAGGGCCATTACGTGCGTCATCAAGATCGACGAACAGCGGGCCGTCGCGCCACAAAATATTGCCCGGATGGCAATCACCGTGCAAACGGCGCGGCTGCCAGTTCAGATGCCAGTGCGGCTTGATCGCCGCGATCAGGTTATCCGTCGCCTGCAGGAACCCCTCACGCTGCGCTACCGGCAACAGCTCGCAACCGGCCAACACCTGACGCGGGGCGGTGAGATACTCTTCAACCCCCATCGTCGGCCGCTCGGCGAACAAACGCTCACCACCGACCTGATGGATACGCCCCAAGAAGCGACCCACCCATTCCAACTGATCCAGGTTGTCTATCTCGTACTGCCGCCCGCCCACGCTGGGGAACAGGGTAAAGAAGAACCCAGCGTGCGTATGCAGCGTAGCGCCTTGCAACGCCAACGGCGCTACCGCCGGGATCTCCGCCTTCGCCAGATCCAGAGCGAACTGGTGCTCCTCACCGATCTGCGCAGCGCTCCAGCGCTCCGGGCGGTAAAACTTCACCACGTAGCGCCGGCGATCTTCGTCCATAAACTGATAGACGCGGTTCTCGTAGCTGTTCAGCGCCGTCAGACCGGAGTCGACGCGCAGGCCAACCCCTTCTAGCGCGTCCATAATCAAGTCGGGCGACAGAGTGTCGAAATTAAAAGCAGAGTTATTCATAACGTTCGTTTGATCGCTGACAGCACGGTGCCGGGAATGAGAAATAGTAGCATTAATGGCGCGTTTCACGAGCTATGCTTTCTCGCACCGCACGAAGGTCAGTCCTTAATAACCCCGCGAGCGCGCAACAGCGCCGTTTTAAAATCTTCTTCGTAATCTTTCTTCAGGCCCGGGATCTGATCCGTGCCGGCGCTGCCGCGCATTTTCAGGTGGTAAATAAGAATATCATCGCTCAGCTCGGACAACTCGCCCTGGAAGCCCGCTTCCTTCGCCAGTTTTTGCAAAAACTGCATCAAATTGAGATCGGGATCTTCCTGCCAGGCCGGGTGCAACAGCTCGATCAACTCATTTACGCGATGCGTTTTCATCTCAATATCGTCCAATAGCATGAATAAACTCACAAAGTAACAGGCTTACCCACGCAGTGAAAGAACCGGCTTGTCAATAAAGGTAAATCCTGATGTCACGCCGGCTTTAGCGCTACAATCAGCGCATCGACAAGGCGGGATAAACGAGATGCATAAAGAAATCAGCGGCGTAATTTTGGCCGGCGGGCGAGCCACGCGCATGGGCGGTGAGGATAAAGGCCTGGTGTCGATTGGCGGTATCGCACTCTATCAGTATGTTCTGGCCCGGTTACGGCCGCAGGTGGCTTCCGTCGCCATCAGCGCCAACCGCAATCAGGCACGCTACCAGGCGAGCGGTTTGCCGGTGATTGGCGATCTGACGCCCGATTTCGCCGGGCCGTTGGCCGGGATGCTCGCCGGGCTCAAGCAATCTCCCAACGAGTGGGTGGCCTTCGTCCCTTGTGACGTCCCCGACTTTCCCGCCGACTTAGTCGCGCAGCTATGGCAGCAAAAAGGCGCAGCGCCAGCGGCCTTTGCCAGCGATGGTGAACGAGATCACCCTACGCTGGCGTTATTGCATACCCAAACAGCGCCGAAGCTGGCTGACTATCTGACGCGGGGTGAACGCAAGCTGATGCTGTTCTTGCATCAGATTAACGCACAACGCGTGGTGTTCAGCGGTCAACAAGCGGCATTTCATAACCTGAATACGCCGGAAGACTGCCGGAATTGGCAGCAAGCACGCGAGCTAAAGAAATGAATCGTTCATTGCCCCCCTTACTGGCCATCGGTGCCTATAGTGGAACGGGAAAAACCACCCTGCTCAAACAGTTGATCCCGATGCTGAAACAGCGCCAGGTGAGGGTTGGGTTGATAAAGCATACGCATCATGACATGGATGTGGATACGCCGGGCAAAGACAGCTATGAGCTGCGCAAAGCGGGTGCCGACCAAACGCTGGTCGCCAGCGATCGTCGCTGGGCATTAATGACCGAAACGCCGGAACAACAACCTTTGGACCTGCGCTACCTGGCAGAACGTTTTGATGCCGATAAGGTCGATTTGATTCTGGTGGAAGGGTTCAAACATGAGCCGGTCAGCAAGATCCTGCTTTATCGGGCTGAGATCGGCAGACCGTTGGAAGGCATGCTGGATCAGTTTGTCGTGGCGGTAGCCAGCGATCGGCCGCTATCCATCGCGGCTAAGCAATTGGATCTCAATCAACCGGAAAGCATCGCCGATTTTATTGTCGAGTGGTTGAACGGCGCAGCGTAGCTGCGCTTTTTTGCGTTTTACGCATAGCAAAAAGCCCTGAACGTCAGTTCAGGGCTTTCGGCTTTATTTGATGCCTGGCAGTGTCCTACTCTCGCATGGGGAGACCCCACACTACCATCGGCGCTACGGCGTTTCACTTCTGAGTTCGGCATGGGGTCAGGTGGGACCACCGCGCTATTGCCGCCAGGCAAATTCTGTTTCATTCCAACCGCGCCACTCTCGTGCCGCCATCAGAACCAATCTGTAAACAAGCTGAATATTGTCTTGGTCTCACCAAAACACCTTCGGTGTTGTAAGGTTAAGCCTCACGGATCATTAGT
>NZ_FXUD01000011.1:0-71767 GCF_900182895.1 Serratia sp. CC22-02
CCCTGCCGTATTCGTTGCGAGCGGCGTTTCCAGCGTTCGCGTCAGTCGACCTATCCGGGCCGAGACTGAGTTTTGGGCAAACATATGGTGCTCGAAAGTCAGTGTCGAACTGGTTGGAGCGGTATGCCCCTGATGAGATCAGATCATTGGCTGAGAAGCACAAGGAGCGTAGCCAATTGGTTTGGGAGATCATCAATGAAATGGCGGATGCCGCAGAGAATCACCAACGGGCCGTCGTCGGCCTTTGTGACCGTGCGCGAGCGTTAGCGCAGGAGATGATCAGCGAATCTGTCATTACAGAGAGAGAAGCTAACGAGTGGGTGCGGGGGATAAAAATCAACAAAAAGGCTATCAGCACGATTGATGGCAAGCATGGGGAAGGGGCATTTCTAAATGCGTTGAGTGAGGTCTATCGTTTATGCCGAGGAGGGATCTCAACCTTAAAGGAAATTAAGTACCTGGAGCGAACCAGAGCGGCTGCCTGCGTGAATGATGGCTCTTTAGTTCTTGGCGCCAGCGCCGATTTAGGCGTTTTATGGCACGAGTTGGGCCATCACTTTGAGTATAGCCACCCTGATCGCCTGGCAAAGGCAAAGGCGTTTATGTCTACAGGTGGGGACGCCGGCCTTATGGATCTCGGCGGGAAGGAGATTGCCGCTAATTTAAACTTCAGCGATCCGTATATTGGCCGTCTTTATGCTTCAAGAACTATCGACGGCACACGTTCAACAGAAATATTCTCTATGGCCTTCCAATGCCTTCATGAGCCTCGGTATGCAGGCAATTCGATACTGAATGGAGACGCAATGCTGGACTTTGTGCTGGGGCTTATCAAGGGGGAGCACAATGCTTAACGTGAATATCAGTTTTGATAGTCGGGCCGGTGTAATTCAATTCGAAAGTGACAGCATCTTGGCGCCAGCGCATTTTGAGGTGCTTGGTGCAATCAGTAGAACCGAGCTGGTGGACGAAGTGCAATTTGCTCACCTTAACCCAGTTATGGGGTACGTTCGGACAACGGACGGGGCAACTCCATATGAACTATTGAGCACCTTAAATGCTATCGGCTTTGGAATGACTATGGATGACGAGACTAAAAGGCAGTATGAGGAGGAAATTGCGCGGGAGCTAGAACGTGCAGATGAGCTAGTGGAGTATTGAGGCGATATTCAGAGCGTGCGGCCCCTGGATGGGCCGCAATTCTCTTCCTGGTGACGAAGCTAGAAGTTTTTTTGCAAGACCACCAGGAGGCTTGTGTGCCGATATGAGGTATTTTTGATTAGATCGGTAGCTTTCCAGCATTTTCCAGAGCGCGCGATCAGCATATCCGGTCGAGTTAACTTACCGTCGACAGTCTTCTTGAAGCCTTTGGAGAGCCAGTAATTGCGTGATTTATTGATTTCCACTGTGTCAGCGACGGTCATTCCGTTGGTTCCTCTGAGGTTGTTCTTTCCCTTAAAAACTCAACAGCCATTGCTACTGAGTCTCCTTATACCCGGCATTTTTACTGATCTTGAGCACAACAGAGAGGAGGTACTTTTGAACCTCCATCACTTCAAAGGCCTGGCGCAGCAAAGGGCCGTGGGCTTCACTCGTTTTCGATATCTCGAAAATGCGTGCAGATACGCTCTTCATCGATAATGCAAAATCTAATTATCTATTAGATATTCGTAACAATACTATAATTAAGGGCGGAGAGAGGCAAGGGAATTGGAGGTTTTTGTTACGGGACAGGCTATATGTTAATCATATAATGTATTAATAAGGAGGCGCGACCCCCCTCAATGCAGCTTACTTAGTAAGTGTCCCGCCAAAACGGACATAGGCGTTCAGCAGAGTATCGAGTGCATGCATTCGTTGGCCCTTATAGTTTGCTCCAGGGAATGAGGCCCAGATAGCCCGGCATTTGTGAATTGCGTCTGAGATCCGGCCAGCATCAATATCCGCTAAAGCCCCCCGTTCCTTGATTTGCTGTAGTGCAACGGCATCCTGGCTTGCCGGTGAAAAGTCCATTAAGCCTAGTTGCAACTTGTATGGTTTCCACCAGCGGTACAGCAGCTGGTAACGACCCGAGGCTGACGAGCGTTCGCCTGCTTTGTTAAACACCTTCGCTGGCCGGCCATTTGCAAAGGGATGCTCGCTATAATCGGTGAACACTTCTGATTTTAAATCTAACCCGGTAACAATTACATCATAGCCATCGTTTTTCGTGAGAACATGGGTGCTTGTGCCTTCGGAAAACGCGATCACGCTGAAGAAAGCGCGTCGATTATTATTCATTACTATCTCCCATTCGATTGTTGGCAACGTGCCGGCACGAATCCTAATGGAAGTGTGTTTTTATACAGTTGTTATACCGACACTGGTTTCTCGCGAAACAGCGATCGGATGTTTTTCAGATGGTTGCCGATTTTTTCGACGTCTTTAAGTGCCCCTGCTTTCGAGCGCTCAAGCTCCATATCGAAGCGTCGCCCTTCAGCAACGAGCCTTGCATGGTTGTATTGTGATTGTGGGTTCTGTTTTGTTCGTACCTTGCCCTGCAAGTACATAGAACGTTGGCGTCGGGCATACGCTGCTCTTGCCAGAACGGATTCTTCTGCTTGGCGTCTAAAATGGGTGGAAGCAAGCTCGGCGCTAATGGTAGCTCGCCTTTCTGCCCCCGTAATCGAAAGAGGTTTTCCCGTTAGAACAATTCTATCGTTTGGGCCGGAGGCGCGAACAAGGTTTTGATCTTCTTTTTTTCCCAAGGGTTGTACTTCTTTTTGTAGGTCATTTTGTCCCTTGGGACTGGCGCCAGTTTGTCCTATGGGGGATGGATGAGAAGGGGTATTAATATCCTTAAATTTCGATATCTTATGAGTAAGCCCACGTAACGGTGACAAGGCTAGTTCAACAAGATTTAGTAAATCACTATGGGCAATTTTACGAATGTTTTTGATACGCCCTTCACCAAGGTGCACGGTGAAGAAGTTGCGGACGGCTGAGATAAATTCATGGGTGAAGGTGTAGAGGTTTGGCTGGTGGCCCTTGATGCTATCGCAGACAGCTGTACGAGTCATTATACCGCTGGCCTCTATTGCTCGCATGTATCGTTGGACGGTTCGAGTCGATACGCCGGCCTTTTCAGCCATAGTGCTCTTGCTATAGAAGAGACGATAAGCGTCAGACGCTGCGGCGACATTGCAGACCTTTGATAGGAAATCACAGGCAGCACGAGGAAGCAGCGCCGTGTTTAGGTGGCGTATAAAAAACTCCAGCGCCAAGCCGGTCACATTTTCGCCACGAACGAAGGGATTCCGCGCCATTGCTGGTTTTTTTGCATCTTCCTGAGTGTTTTTTAGGCGTGCGGAGTTGCTACCAGCGATCTGCTGGGATAAAATTACATCCGGTGTCATTGCTTAGTTGCCTTGATTACCTGTTTCTTTAACCGCCAGGACAAAGAAATAGTTAGCTGGTAAGTTCGTCAAAACCTATCAGCCTGATTTAGAAAAAGGACGTCAGTTTGATGCTGGCGTTTTTTTTCGCCTGTTAAAAACACAGGTATCGTTTCCGCCATGCTGAAAAAGATCGCTCAAACGATCCTTTTTCGATCCGTGGTTTGGATGATAAGAGGTGATCGCCGTAAAACACAAACCCTTAATTAGTTTTACGCAATCTTTTGACCGGTTATTGTCCTTTTGCTGTATGAAAACACAGGGGGGCATGAGAAACCCCTGATCGAGTGATCAGGGATCTAGTGCTTAGAGGAAGGATTTAAAGCCGTTTGGCAAAATCGGCGGTACTTCGCCAATTTTAGATGTTGCTGTTGGGGCGGACTCCCGTTGAATGCTGGCGCCGATAGGCAGAGAGTTCAGATTTCCTGTGGCAATGGACTCAAACATAGAACTCACGATTTCAAGGTCATCATCTGAGTCTAAGCGAACGAGCGCCTTCTTTTGAGCCTCATTCAGGAAAACGGGCAATGATCTCACCGCTGTTTCTAACATGGCCGCACGTTGCTTACGTAAACGCTCTGCTTCATCCAATACAACGCCATTTTGTTGGATTATCCCCTCCAGCTCCATCATTCGACCTTGCATGATTAGCAAGTCGTTTTGTAAATCAACGCTTCGTTGTGCCGATTCGACCATCAGCTCGTGCGACTGCATGTGGCTGAAGTGTGCCAAGATATCCCTTGCGCCTTGTTCCGAGTAACCTGACTTGATCAACTCCTCTAGGCGCCAGGCGTGCAGGTCAGACACACTTTCCATCATTGCTGCTTTTCGATTGAGGCTTATGTAGTTTGGCGTCGTCACATAGTCAAAGCCGTGGAAGCTTGTGACGCGAGAAATTGCACTGTCAGTGCCTCCTGTTGCCCAGCTCCATCCGCCTGCCATTGATCGCTCCATGCCGTTAACAATATGGCCTGGTTCAGTGTCTAGAATTTCCTGGGTATGCTCCACAACACCGTCATCATCGATGCTGATCGCCAGTGTTCGGTTGGATGGAATGTTCTTCAGCATGACCGGTTTGCCGTCAATGGTCACATAGCAGACTTCTGGCAGGTCTAGGTTACCTGTTTCTTTGTGGTATAAGGCCCGGTTAGTATGACTGTAATAACCATACATCTCACCAAGACGAATTCGTTCTTGGACTTCAGGCGAGCTAATGGTCGCTCGGACAGCGCTCATTAGATAGTTGCGGCCATTGTGTGCAGTGTGTTTTCGAATGTTATCGACAAGGGAAAATCGGTCAGTAACAGTTCGCAGTGCTTGAGTGGGCATGGTTTCCCCCTTGGTTATGAGTGGTGAAGTTCGTGGGGAAAAACGTTATCCGAAGTGAGTTAAGAGTGAGCTTTCTCTTTTAACTAATAGTTAATTAGATTAGCACAAACAAACGGTAAATATTTGGATGCTCTGAGGGATGAGATGACTGGAAAGCCTGAAATTATTGAAACACGACCGGCCGGCGATGACCACCAGGTAGTGAGTTTAAAAGGGGCCGGAAAATCCTGCCGGCGCAAGCCATGTCCTAAGTGTCCTTGGAGAACGGACGCGGTAGGTGAATTTCCGGCTGAGGCATTTAAGCATTCTGCCCGTACCAGTTATGACCAATCCACCCATGTTTTTGCGTGCCATGATAGTGGGGTAGAAAACAGTGCTAAGTGTGCTGGCTTCTTGCTGCGTGGTGCAGAGCATAATATCGCGGTGCGAATGGCGTACATCCGAGGTGAAATCCCGGAAGTTGAAGATGGCGGATTAGAACTGTTTGATAGCTATAGGGAAATGGCTATCGCCAATGGTGTTGATAGTGATGATCCTGCTTTGGAAGAGTGCAGGCCTTAAGTATGGTATGTATGAATAACGTTTTCATACTTCATAAGTATGAAAAATGGTATTGAGAAGGGCAAGTCTAGCCGTACAACCGACTTTTGGTTTATTATGCATCCATCTAAAACAAAAAAAACGTAAAGATGCCTGTTTACCTCTCACAGCAATTCCTTGAGTTTCCTCATGGGGACATTCTTTGTCATCGCTTTGATTTTTCGATACAAGGAAATCAATTTTTAGTTTTATTTTCAACGATTGATGTTGATGATGCTGTCTATCATGATTTCCGTAGTGAAGAAGTGGGATTTAAACTGCCCACAAACAGCTATGACGTGAAGTTTGATCGTGTCGAAAACTTCGATAGCGGTGATTTCTACAAACCACCATCGAAGGAGCAGTGTGGCAATGGCCGTGCGTTTGTAAATGACTTAGCGGATGCACTGGAAACAATCATTGCTTTGCACTGTAATACTTACAAAGCTAAAGCTTACTTTGCAGTTGCTGAAAGCCAAAAGTTGAAACGGTTCTACGACAGGATTTTACAAACAGATTTAGATCACATACTATGTGAAGCAACCACCGATCTTGGTGAAGAGGGGAAAGGTTATGCATTCAAAACGCGATATTTCTAATCTGAAACAAATGACTGCGGCAGAACGCAAGCTTGAAGCTATGCGCCAGCTTAAGGCATCCTTTGATCAGGCTACGCGTTCTGGCACTGTACGTACTCGTGCAGCAGTCTCTGAAGGCTAATTCATTTTTTCCTAAAAACCCGCTACGGCGGGTTTTTTTGTGGCTAAATTTTGACGTTAGGCCGCTTTCACGGCCATCAAAGCTACACTATGACGCCATCACGCCTTTAAAAATACTCAGCAAATCCTCTCGTGAAAGATCCTCCATGCCGACATTGTTCCAGCCGGCACTCTCCATCATGCTGTCATCCGGCTTTGCAGTGGATAGCTCTCGATAAACTTTCGCAATAGTGTCATCGTTCATCTGAAGCATCTCAGAAAACAGCATGTTCATAAGTGCTGGCGAACCTGCCAGGCGCGCATTGTTTTGAACCGCGTCCAGAATGCTAACAACAACTGACACATAGTTAGCTCGACTTTCTTGCTCGCGATTCGCTTCTGCCTGGAGAGCGGTGTTAACAGAGTTGAATTCAACACGGAATGGGCGATTGTTGTGCTGATAGACTTTCCCGTATTTGTAGGCGCAATGGATATCAACTGTGCGGTAGATGAAGGCAACCGCCGCCTGGCGAATCCAGTAGCTCCTCTGGGCTGATTGGATTGCTGTCTGTTGCCAACCTCCATCCCCAAGACCGCCGGCCATCTGATCTGCCCAACCTAGCATGGTGGCATCAACGCCAACCGTCGAACACAATTGCCGCAGGTGGAACATGACATCTTCAATCCCAGTGATGTCAGCAGGAATGAACTGTGTGTCGATCGTGATACCGCCTTTGCCGTCCCCCATGACGGGAACTATATGGTTGTATACGGTCGGCATTACGTTACTGTTACGCGAGGCCCGCATAATCTCTTCTGAACTTCGCTTCAGAGACTGCCCGACGTTGCGTGCGTGCGCGGCCGCGTTAACGGGATCAAGCTGGTTTGTAGCGAGAGCAATAAGTCGGTCTATTTTCGCCGCGTTGTTCCTGGTTGCTTTAAGCGCGCGTAGGGCGTCGCATAAGTTAACGAAAGATTCATAGCTGTACTCGAGGAACGAAGTACCATAGTTCTGAGTTTCTATCAGTGGTCGCTGGGCTGGGTCGCTGAGCAGGGAATACCCCACTGTTCCGGTGTTCATAGGTCGGTTATTAATGTCAGGCGTCCAGTATGGTACTTTCATCGCAACCATTTCCCACGGCTTAGCTAGCACCCTCTGATTTGATACCGGGTCTATAAAATAATCCCCTGAGAAACCAGCCAGCGCCCCGCCGCGTTCATACTCTGTAGTGAAGTGAGGCAACGTGTAATAGCTGGATTCTAAGCTTGTGATCCCTTTGCTTTCCTTCGCATACGGCCGGATATAACTGACACCGTAAATCGCCATATTTAGCGCCCAGGATGGAAGGCCTGAGTTAAGCATGTCGCCTAGATCGTTCATGATCTCATTGCAGCGGCCGGAGGTTTCTTTATCAGCTGTATCAACAGGCGCCAAGTTGAAGCACATTCCGCTTTTCTTGTCCTGGGCCAACGCATGGGATACGTGGATATTTAGTGCCGCAGATAATGTCGGGGAACGAGCCATCTGGTCAAAAATGGTATAGCGGGACAGGCGATCGGCGGGAAGAATTGAACCAGCCGGCACGGTATCGCCGGCCGAAGAAAGCCCCGTGTTTCGATCATCAATAACTGTTGGGAGGAGTGAGCGCGAAACAATATTACGGCCACCGCTGCTGGCTAGCACATTGGTTATATTATCCCCGGCATCATAACCCCCCATCAGTCGGCGCAGTAGATTAACGGGGTTCATCTTTGAAGGCTTCTTCACGGATAAAAACTCACAAGGTTTAGGGTCAGTGGCGCCACCCTAACCTATGTGAGTTTTTGGAGAGCCAGTTTGAGCACAGAAAACAATCGCGGCGAAATTATCCCCGCGATACAGCCTGTTACCACCATTAGACAGATTGTCCGCATTATTCGCGCGTTGGGTTTGCGCCGTAAGCCCGTTGTATTTGGTGTTGAGAAACGCCAGGGCGTTAGTATTGGCCGCGAACGCAAAGAAGCAAATGAAGCGGCACTGGCACTTTTAAACAGCCTTGAGGAGGGCGCCGAGCTAACCGACGAACAGCGGAAAACACTAGCCGGCTATACAGGTGAAGGCGGAATCGGAGGCAGTGAGTATGAATATTACACTCCTCAGCCGGTAGCTGAAGGTATTTGGGACTTGTTGGCCGCGTATGGCGTCGCTGGTGGCATTGGACTTGAGCCGTCCGCCGGCACTGGAGTATTTCAAGAAACGAAGCCTGCCGGCGTGATTATGCAGTCCGCCGAGATTAGTGACACATCAGGTCGAATTAATCGCCTACTTCATCCTGAAGATAACGTGAATATTGGAGCGTTTGAGTCCTTAGCAAGCAGTACGCCTGATCATTCGTTCGACCACTGTGTGGGCAATGTGCCGTTCGGTCAGAGCCGAGGAAAATTTGCCGAACTTGATACGGTCTACAAAGATGAATCACTAGCCGGCTATTTTGTGTTACGGCCGATCGATAAGGTGCGCTATGGCGGACTGATCTGCCTAATTGTGCCGAACGGCCTTACGCATAACGCATCTGAAGCGAAGCTCAGAGAAAAGGTGTCTCGGAAAGCAGAGTTTTTAGGGGCGCATCGTCTGCCCTCTGGCACATTCGAAAACAGTGGTACGGCTACGGTTGTCGACGTGTGGGTGCTACGCAAGCATTCGCAGGAAATGACCGAGCGCATCATGCAGGAGAAAGACAGCGTCCTGCACGACACCAACGTGCTTTGGGATACGTTCATCAAGGGGAAATGGTTTGATCTTGATGGACGGCGGTACATCCACGGAGAAATGTCGAAGGTTGGCAAGGATAAGTTTTCTCGCCTGGTGGTTAAAGCTGACGGGATGGTTGACGGTACGGCCATTAAAATCGCGCTGGCGAAGAAATTTGAAAGCCGCATAGATTGGGAACTTCTTGCGCTCAAAGAACCTATCACAGCTACAGTGGCGGAGGGGGATAAACGGCTATTCTCCGGTGTTTGGTACGAGTTTGTCGGTGGTCAATGGCTGGTGGACGATTCGGCCAACGATGGCAAGATCGACCACCAGAAATTTGGTGGAGAGAGTTATCGCGACCTGGTTACACGGCTTAAAGATGCCGATGGGCTGTTGTCACTTAAGCAGGCGCAGTTGGAAGCCGTTTGGAAAAACTTCCCTGATGCGATCCCTTTGGAGTATCACACCGTCATTGCTTTTGCCATGCGACAAAAACAAGCCCTGCGGGAACGTGTATTGCGCGGGTCACTGATTGGCGCCCGTATAAAGACGTTGCAAGAAAAAATGGCTACCGGCTGGCAGTCTGAGGCGCTTGACCGTGAACTGGCCGATGTGCAACGCCTGGTGGAAAACGAAGTCACAGCCCACGGAAACCCGCACCAAGGGCGCTCTGCTAATGTTGCCGGGGATGGGGCGGCCGGCTGGCTTACCTTTAAGGCAAGCGTTTCTAAAGAAGGGGGGTTATCAGCACTACTTAGAGGCGATCTGGATACTGGCAATTTGAAGACCTACGATGCCACGGATCATGAACAGGTATTGCGCCATTTGTTCAACCAGATTGACCTTGATCCGGTCGAGTTGAGTTCCTTCCGCGACGCCTTCAGCGGTGATCTGCCTGCCAGTGACACGGCGCTGTTAAACCTGCTGGCAACAAAAGAGGGGATCGCTGTTCAACCTGATGGCACGATTATGCCGATGGATAGGGCCACCAGCGGTGATATAGGCTTGTTGAATAGCCATTTGCTTGGCGCATTGGACGGCACGCCAGATGGCGCGATTAAGGACAACTATCATCGCCAATTGGCCGAGATTAAGACGCGGCGGAAATGGACGAACGCGGATGATATAGATTTCTCTCTCAACAGCCGTTGGTTTGACCGGAGTGTGATCCAGGAGTTTCTGCACGAGCGCGGATATAGCGAGGTTAAGTATGTCAAATCGCTCGAAATCGAAAACGGGGATCTTGTCTCAGAAGATGGCTACTCAGGCAGTGATGGGGTGTTTACCGGCTATCGCTATAAATCCGTTCGAACGAAAAACAAGGAGACTGGAAAAGATGAGTGGGTCTATAAGCGAGTCCGTAACAGTGACGGTTTCCTAGACCAGTTCGAGAACTACCTCAATGGTGTGAAACCTCGAGGCGTTAATGCCGCGTTATATCTGGATCAAATCCGGGGACTGGAGGAAGACTTTAACCAGTGGATTCGCCGTCACGACTCCCTGCCGGCGCTGGTACAACAGTACAACGATTCATTTAATGCTTTTATACCATTCAGCCATAGCAAGGAATCGTTAAATCTAAGCGGCATTTCAGGCGATCGAATACCGTTTCGTTATCAAAACGCGGAGGTTCGCCGGCTCTCTGAAGATGGGCGTGGGATCACCGCATTTGGTACGGGCCTCGGAAAGTCAACGGTAGGATTGGCGCTGGAAGCGTACAACTATGAGAATGGCCGAAGTAAGCGAACCGCTTATGTCGTACCAAAAGCCGTGCTTGAGAACTGGTATCACGAAGCGCAGGAGTTCTACAGTAAAACGGCGCTCGAGAACATGCTGTTCGTTGGCCTGGATGAGATACGGGGGGGAGATGGAGGAATCCAGAAAGTACCTGTGCTCGATGACAATGGCGAGCCGGTAATTAACGAAAAAACAGGGCTTCAGGTATATCGGAATGCTGTAAAACTAGCGTCGGCGGCGACTGTAAAAGAGCGAATGAACATGATCCCCATGTCGAATTATCGTTCTGTGCTACTGACCAAAGAGCAGTTTGCGGCTATTCCACTCCGCCAGGAGACAGTTGATGAGCATGCGCGCGACGTCTTGTTCGCCGAGGCGCAAATGGGGCGAGTTGATCTGATCGGGGGCAAGCACCGCGACGCTGCAAAGCGTAATAAAATTTTGGCTCGTGCCAGCGATACCGGTACGGACAAAAAAGAGGATTTTCCGTACTACGAAGATATGCATTTTGACAGCATCATCGTTGATGAGGGGCATAACTACCGCAACAGTTATGCCGCTGGTCGAGAAGCCGCGCAACTTGCGTATTTGCCGACTGGTGCCGTCGCGAAAACTGCCCGCGACATGGCGCTTAAGACTGCCTACACCACAAGTAATAACAATGGACGTGGCCCGGTATTTTTGACGGCGACACCACTGGTCAACTCACCGATCGACGCATTCAATATGCT
Organism: Serratia sp. CC22-02; assembly: GCF_900182895.1. Taxonomy (NCBI): domain Bacteria; kingdom Pseudomonadati; phylum Pseudomonadota; class Gammaproteobacteria; order Enterobacterales; family Yersiniaceae; genus Serratia; species Serratia sp. CC22-02. The sequence continues at coordinate 11,243 of NZ_FXUD01000011.1, forward strand.
CTCGCATGTTGTGAGTAACGACGAATGGCGGCGTATGGGAATCCTGACGCCGGATGACTTCGTGAAAACATTCGGGCTGACTGAAGAAGTTACTGTTCAGAAGATCTCAGGTGAAATAGAACGTAAGCAGGGGCTTGTTGGCTTTAAAAATCTGGATGGATTGCGCGGCATTTTCCATCGTTGGACAACACTGAAAACAGCCAAAGATGTATCAGATACGGTAAAAATCCCGGAGCTGGATGAACGGAACATTCCTGTGCCGATGACCGCTAAACAAGCTGAGATATACGAAGAATTACGCCAGCGGGCCGATGCGCTTTCCAAAGGAGAGACACCGGACGAAGATGAGGAGAAGGACTCCATTTTCTCCATCATTCGCGATATGGATCGCGTGTGTATCGACCCCGACTTGTTTTACCGTCAAATGACGTTCCGCTTCCCAGCAGGGAAATCCGAAGCAGTGGCTGAGCTGGTGGGCCTGCTCCCTGAGTTTGTCGGCCGCAAGTTCGATGAAGACGATGACAGCAGTAAGTCTGTTCGGATTAAGGTAGAACCGAAAGTGACAACCACCAGCGACTACGTTCAGCTGATAGTGTCAGAGGCCGCTGAAAACGAAGTCCTAAAACGCCTGGGCAAAGTAGGTTTGTTGTTATCGGATGTAACGCACCCAGTACCGCCGAAATATAGCGCCCTGATAGAGAACCTGAAAGAAGGGGTAAAGACCGGGAAGCAGATCATCTTCACCGATGAGAAAACACAGCATGGAAAGCTAGCGCGGATTATAGCTGACGCCCTGGGCATAGAGCTAGGGACGATCGGAATCCTCAACGCGACAACCGTCTCTGAAGCTGGAAAAACAGGGAGGGCGCCGAAGGCTGTCGTAGAACCAAAAGAACCGAAAGAGGACGCGAGCCAGGAAAGGTTAGAGGCCTACTACCAAGCCAAAGAGGAATACGACGATTATATCGCCAAAAAAACCGAAATATCACTTGGCGGGTTGGAGCAGATTGCAGCGAACTATAACGAAGGCCGCACACCATTCCTGATCTGTAACAAAAAAGCCGAGGTAGGGATTAACCTGCATCGCGGCACTAGCGACGTTCACCACCTAACTTTGCCTTGGACGCCAGCAAGCATTGACCAGCGTAATGGTCGCGGTGCTCGTGTGGGTTCAAAAGCCAGTTCTGTTCGAGTCCATTACTATTGTGGCAAGGGTTCATTTGATGAGTTCCGCCTGGATACGCTCAAACGCAAAAAGGACTGGATCACCGAAATACTCACATCAGACAAGGCTCGAATGGTTAATGCGGATGCAAATAGCCAGGAAGAAATGCGACTCCTGCTTGCCGCTAATCCAGAAGAGCATGCCAGGATGATTGCTGAAGCTCGAGCTAAAGCAGAGACTATCGCAAGAGAGAAGGCTCGCCAGCGGGCTGAGGCCAACTTGGCCGAATTCCTCAAGATGAGTCATGCTGAAAAAGAAAGTCCGGCAGAGATCGCTTCACAACTTTCCGGCGCACGTTCACGTCAGGCCGAGGCTGAACGCAAACTCGCAGCGGCACGAGAAGATGTGCAAAAGGGAATGACATCTCAGTATGCTGAGGTGGAGCGACATGCGCGAGATTGGGTGAATACCACTCAGAATGCCTTACAGAAGGCGACTCGTGAAGTCACTCGCCTAGAACGCATTACCTCCCGAATGCAGAAAGCGGCCGACCGAATCAAACAGCTGTCACCAGAAATAGAGCGCGCGATTAAGGCTGGCTTGCTTAACGTTGATGCCGATATTCTGACACATGGTGATCGCTACGTTCAGATGGCGTCAGGGCGGATGATTAAGCGCGGCGGTATCTATCGTTTAAAGCCTGGTGGCCGTAGCTATATTCGCCTTAGAGCAATTGATATCGACACCGGAACCGGCATCGCCGATGTTATTTTCTTTGAAGATAACAGTGGAGGCTCGTTGGAGGTCGGCAAGACCGTTGTGCTGGCAGAACTGGGGGAAGACAGTGACGTACCCGAAGCCGAGGTAACGCTGCGTGCTTGGGCTGCGCCAGGGCGCTACACGCACTCGGTTGAAGAACAGATGACGAAGGGCGATTTTGTCCAGTACCTTGCTAAGGGGTGGTTGGTACTAAGTGATTCTAGTGTGGTTTACCGTAATGATGAGGGACAACTAGATACCTACGATCTTCGCGTGACGCGCTCTTATAGCCCTAACCCGGTAATTATGAGCGATGGTAAGCAATGGCTAAGCCAAAATGCATCCAGAGTTGTTTACCCGGATACTCAGGATGACACACTCAAGACCGCAATGGCTAAGTGGTGTCGCTCGGATCGAAATGTGCGAAGTATCGAACCGTTCCTCATTGGGCTATTTGGCAGAGAGTGGCGCAGTGAAGTTCAAAAATACGGAGAGGTTGCAAGCCCAGCGAGGATTAATGAGGTTGTAGCCGCATATGTCACGCGCGCGCTCGAAAAAGTCGATTCTAAAAATAGACGATTTGACGGTAGCCGGCTCTCTCAGTACAGCGAATATCTACTGACTGGGAAATACGATGCCATACCGTATATACACAATGTAATTCCGCCATTCAACGCCACTTACATCCCTAGTGAGTACCGTAACACCGCGGACTTCCAGCATGAGCTTTCTGCTGTGATTAAGCAAAAAATTTCAGAGCACCACGACAACGTAGTTCAGCAGGCGAAACGTGTCGCTCACGAAACATGGTTGAGATACGGTGATAATCTGTCACTGCCGGTCAGTGTCGTTTTTGAGAAGGCATCCGAGTTTAGACCTACGGCACTCTTGCTATCCCCTATGTATAAATCATCCAGCCTCGGAACCATCAACTACGAAGCCTACAACTTGGATGAGTTTTATGCCCACGCTGTCATTATGGGCCTGATCGACAAGGCGAGTATCACCGAAGCCGCGTTTTATGACAGTGTGATGATCAGAGACACCACGAGTAAGATTGATTCAGCGTTTGGAGCCGCTAACAGCGACAATGCTGAGTTCTTGGCTGGCCTCAAGTTACGCGCTGGCCTGATCACAGAAGACGAAGCGAAAATGGAGGCTGACCGTGTGGCTGCCGAGAAGGCGGAACGTGAAAAGGCTTCAGAGGCTCTAGCGGCAGCTTCCAGCAGGATGGACAATATCACTGTGCGCAAGAACACCCAGCCGTTAGCCGGCGGGAAAGGGGCTAATCGTTTCAACTTCCCTCCAGATAGCGCGTATGGCCTTCAGGACTCAGATGGGATTGGGGGGGCGCTGTACCAGGCCAAAGATAAACTAAAGGCTGACTTTGGCGCTAAATATCTGAATGGTAAAAAAGCCGGAATGGAGTTCATGGGTAGCTGGTGGATTATCCCTGCCACATATGAACTAAATGACGTTATGGCTGTGATTGCTGAATATCGCTAACTACTGGAGCCGCCCCCGCCGGGGGGCGTATCAAACAGAAAATGACAACATTGATCGACACTATGCAGCCATCAGAAAGCTACATCGAAGAAATAATGAATGAGCATGCCCTCAGCGGCCGTAGCGAGCTTGAGTATACCTCGGCATACCTAACAGGGCTTGCGTCGCGTCTGGGTGCAACTCCGGCCCTGTATCGGGCATTCGGGCCTTGGTGGCCGGCGATTAAAACGCTGCTGATCAATGAGGTTGGGCCGGACATGTTCGGGGAGCAGGTGGCGCAGGATGTAGAAGCTATTTACGGCCTCTCACGTCCTGGTCTTACCGTAGTCGCAGCGCACTTGTATAGTGCGAATAGAATCGAGCTTGGGCTGATCTATGCAGCACAGCATGAGCTTGCAGTGCACGCAGATGCGAATGATACGGAACCATATATTTATTATTGTGATGATGACCAGATGGAAAAGCTTGTCGCATTTAGCATTTAGAGGAGGGCTTACGTGAGAGAAAGGCGATGGTACACATGGTTAGAACTTGTATCGATGGCCGAAAACATGGGGTACGAGCTTACAATCGATCACCGCCAGATGAGTCGAATGATGCGACTCACAAACAAAGCCGATCCTGATTGCTGGGGCACTGTATCGGATTTGAGTACGGGGGAACCCGCTAAAGGAGTGCGGCATTACTCACGGGAGGGCTGGAATAGAGCGCTGCCCGATAATATTCAGCATATAGAGCATGCCCACTACGGGAAAGGAAGGAGGGCTTAGGCTCTCTTTTTTTTCATTTAAACAATGCCATAAATAATTTTACTGATATTTATGATTGCAAAAACATGATTTTTGTTGCGTTAAACTAACAAAAAATAGTATAGTTGCCTTGTGCCAGAAAACAGTCACAAAAAAACCCGCAAAAAGCGGGTTTTAATGAGGGGTTGTCAATCGGCGAAAATTTCCAACCCCGTGTTACCTAACAACGAGAATATTATCATGTCTAAGAATCAAGTGTCTACGCTGGTGGACTTTGTTAACTCCCATCCAGCGCGCCGCACAGCGGCTAAACCCTCTTCAACTACCGTTCCAATTCTGCTTCAGATCACTGGCATGGCTCTCGGCACCATCGGCGTAATGACAGTCCTTAATGCTGTATACGTTTTTGCAATTCGTTGACCATTCCACCCCGGCTTGCCGGGGTTTTTAGTGAGATATCATGGGAAAAATCAAAATGGCCGAGTTAAGTAAATTGGCGGTAACCGGGGTGAAGTGTTCCAAGTAGGTGAAGTGTGGGAATCCCCGCGCGGTACTGTTTACCTCGTTATCGGCGTCGAAGGCCGGCAAGCTACTCTGCGGGCCGGTGTTGATGGCAAAGGGCGCGTTACACGCCGTTGGTACGATACCACTGGGCGGTGGACTTTAAGGTCAGACCCCAAAGAGTGCGGTCAGTCGGATATTAAAATACGCATATCGCAGATACCTGCGAAAGTGCCTAAATCCGTTTACGATGTTATCTACAACGAATGTGAAGGTTTCGTAGATATAGGCGCTGATCCGCAGGTTATATGGGACGCGTGCATTTTGGCCTTGAGGGAGTTGAATGGACACTAAACTAATTGAATTCATGCCCGTTTTGCGGGGGAGCCGCTCGGGTGGTCGATTCGAGTTACTCCGGCTCTGCAATACACGTCAGCTGCCGATGTGGTGCCCAGATGTTCAGCGGTCGACAGCATTTTGGCAGTGAAAGCGAAGCTGCGGTGGCATGGAACCGTCGAACCGTTGGCAGCATTGAGATGCATGCTCTTAAGGCATTTTCAGCAGAAATGCTCGCGCGTGCCAACGATAGCGAAAACTCGCTATCTGATGATGTGCGGGCGGGAATGCGCACAGCTGCTGCGTTTGCCGATACATATTTAGAACTGAAAAACCTGAGCGATTGGAAGGGAAATGACACAAACGACTGAGCGCCAGCAGTTTGCTGAGCAAAACGAGATGAGCATGGAGTTCGTAAACTGGTTCTTCGACGAGAAGAAGGATGATTGCCGCTGCGATGTGGGAAGGCTGGAAGGGGCGGATTAGCCAGGAGGCGCAGCCAGTGGCAGAGGTACTTTCCAGCCGAGCCGGTAACGATACATCGACAATTGACAAAGCACTGCCAGATGGCACGAAGCTCTACACCACCCCGCCAGCAGTGCCGGCCCCTAAAAACGACAATCAAATCCTGCTGGATGGGAATGGGTTTACAACCGATGGGCAGTGGCGCCTTGTGCCGGTGGAGCCATCTGCTGAGCAACGTTTGGCTAGTAAGCGCTACAAGGCGAAGAACAAGATACCGACGGGGCCGGGGTTCTATCGAGCAATGGTCGGTTGTGATCTCAAGCGTGAGTGAGCCTAAGTAAGTGATGATTGAGGGGGCGCGCTGCGCCCTTTTTTACCCTGGTAATAATTCATACTTCATAAATCATATTTAAAATTTAATACTTTACATTTTTTTAGGTGAGGGTAATAATCAATCAATCCGAGTTTTACGGGGTGTTCATATCTCATACGTATGAAATCATAAGTAATAACTCATACCTATAATTTACTAAGTCATATCGAGGATTAGTATGATCACTGTCGTCGGCGCAAATAAGGGTGGGTGCTCAAAAACAACCACAGCGGTTAATCTTGCCGTTGGTTTAGCGTTACGAGGGGAGGAGGTGGTGCTGGTGGATGGCGATCCGCAGTTATCGGCGTCACGCTGGAACGCGGAGCGGGAAACTGCAAGCCTTACGCCATACATCACTCTGATCCAAAAGACTGGTAACCTGGCTGCCACTTTACGTAGTCTGGATGAGAAATATCAGCACGTAATTGTTGATGTGGCCGGCCGTAATAGTCGTGAGTTGATCACTGCCTGCACGGTTGCTCACCAGTTAATTGCCCCACATCAGTGCTCGCAGCTTGACCTGGATACCATGTTAGAGCTGCAAGAACAGTTGATCCAAGTTCGTGACCTGAATCCTGATTTAAAAGCCTATTGCTATCAAAGCATTGCTTCAACAAATCCCGTTCTTGCCGGCAATGAGCGTAGCGAGTTCCTAGAGTACGTCGCCGAATTTGACCAGCTCCAGCCCCTCAATGCGAAAAGCTGCTTCAGAAAGGTTTATCGTGATGTAATGTCGGAAGGTAAATCGGTATTGGAGACAGACAATGAGAAGGCAAAAGTTGAGATTTGGTCTTTGATAGACGAGGTATTCTAATGGCCGTAAAAAAACCTAGCGATCGTCTGAAGCAGGAGCGCCGACCAGCGCCAACAGATGCAGATGTAGAAGCCCTTGCTGCAAGGCTGGCAGATAGGCCATATGGGCAACATGGCGCTGACACGGAACCTGCATCAGTACAGCCGGAGCAAATGACGCGTACAGCAATCTCATTGCCCATGTCGTTGCAGCGTAAGGTTGAGGATTTAGCCCTGGCAAATAAAAGAGCGGGCAAAAACCCGAAAAGCGTAAGCGCAATAATGCGCGAAGCTGTTGAGAAGTATTTGCAAGAAGTTTCATAATTCATAACTCATAATTCATACGTGTGAAATCATAAAGGTGCCTTCTGGTGCCTTTTTTTTGCTTTAAAAAGTGTTAATCTAATATCTAATTAGTTTTACGCTTTTTTGGTGGAAAGAATGGAGTTTAGACGAAGTGCAGGGCTGTTTTATGTTACCCGAGTTACCCCTGGTTACTATCCAAGTGGCGGGTGGAGAGCAACAGCTGCCCCGCATTACGAGGTAGCCTATTTCCCAGTAGATAGAAACCGGCCCGATCGCTACATGGTTCCACCTGGGAAAAAGATCCCTGGTGCACCGGATACGTTTCGAGGGCAGATGGAAGCAGATTTATGGTTGCGCGAAAACGTGGATAGGGTGAATTCAGAGATTTTGAAGGAAACAGGTCTGGCACTGGATACGAGCATAAGAAGACACCAAGACTAGCGGTCTGAGCGTTGGTTAACTATCTAACAATAAAGATAAAATTAGTAGGTACGTGAATGGCTAGAGCAGAACGGAAGATAGAGGCAAGTAGCACCTATCGGCAGGCTAACCCTAGGAAATTAAAAGCACCGCAGGAAGAGGAAATATCCAGCTTTGATCCAATGGAACGGTTGAACCAGGCAAAGACCATTCGCCGGTCACGCAGGGGGAAAAATGCTTAGGTTCAGTGAAGAATGGCTGGCAGACAGGCAGAAAAAGATGGGTAGTCGCATGCGCAGCCAAACTGCATCAATTAAAAGCAAAACCAACGTGCTGGGAGAGGCAGTCAAAGCGGCTGTGAAGAGGTCTGCGCATGCTATCGCGCTATCTCTTCTCGATAAAAACCCTGACCTCTTGAAAGGACAGCAAGAGCATTTTGAACAAGTGCGGGTCTTTCACTATTTTGAGGTTCACCACCAGGGGATCTACCAGCTGCTGCATTCGACTCCAAATGGCGGTCAAAGAAGTAAAGCTACTGCGGGGAAATTGAAGGCGGAAGGCCAAAAAAAGGGATACCCGGATATGTCTCTAGATGCGCCACGTGGGATGTATCATGGTTTACGTGTTGAGTTGAAGCATGGGAAGAACAGCGCTTCACTGGAGCAAAAGGATTGGTTGAATAGGCTGACCAAGGAAGGCTATTACTGTGCTCTGTGTGTCGGGCATAATGAAGCTATAGAGGTGATCATGTCATATTGGCACCTCGAACCCGGCGCCTCATTGCCTTTACGGGAGCGTGATGAAGCATGGAGGATTTGAAGAGGGTATATCTGTCGACGCCGCATGACGTTGATGCCGGCCTATTGAGAGCAAGGCTTTGTAACGTGAAAGCAACGTTTGAAGAGCAAGGGTATGATCATATCGAACCTCCAGCAATTATGATTCACCAGCCGATTGAAGCAGTTTCTATGATGCGCCTGGCAATGCTGGTGGCTAGCTCAGTAGTACGGTTCCCTCGCGATTTCGAGCGATCTCCGGTATCTGTGGCGGAATACAACTACGCATACGCGATGGATAAAAAAATTATGGTCGATCCGATCCGGAGGCTTCTTGATTAAGGATTTCTTTACCCGGCGCCGAATAGTGGCTACAGGGGTTTTCGCCGGATTTTTCACAGTTAACATGCTGCCTCTTCACATGTTTGGGCTATCGTCTGACACTTTTGCTGTGGCATTAAATGCTATCGTTGCATTTGCACTCTCAAGTTTTTGTGCATTTAAAATCAGGTAAAATCAATAGATAAGGTTGGTATCTGGTCAACTGCTAACCTTCGCCCGCCGCCAGAGTCTTAACAACCCGCCCCGAATCTACACAATCGTTGTTTCGTAAAACTAATAAATTTAATGCAAATCGATCCGGTGTTTTGTAGTATATCAAATATTGAATTAGATTTACGTAAACTAACGGTGTTTGAATGTTTAAGCGTAGGTATCACTGGTTTGGCCTTGTGTTTGAGCGAACTGACCAGAAACGGGAACGGATTGATGTGCGCTTCACTAGCAGACGTCTTGGGCACCGCCGAATTGAAGTATTGAAGAATCAACTAGGGCTGGAGCCAGGGGCAAACCTTGTGCAAGTGATGTATCGCGGAAAAATGACTGAGAAGCAGTGGGAGCAAGAGATCTAATGACCGACGCATTATTATTGGCTGAACTAAAAACAGACTTTGTACCAGATGCTGCGGTGTTGACCGCACAGATAAACATGCTGGCTTCGGAGGCGACATTCTGTAGCCGAGTGGCAGGGAACTCCGTCTTTAGGGCTGGCATGGAGCGCATGGAGGCGGATTTAGAGGATCTTGCTCGCAATATCACCTTATTCGCATCCAATGAAGCTGACGGTTACAACGAGTTAGTCGATGCCGTTGAATCTCGTGATGACGCAATTACAACCCTGCGCCTTCAGCTGTCAATCAAGGCAGATGAGCTGAACACGCTGCGTGCTGAATTGGGTAAATCCGCCGGCATTACTGCTGAAGAAAAGAAAACTCTAGAGCAGGAGGTGGATCGGCTAACTCAGCGCCTTGAAGCCATGAAAGCAGACCATGCCGAAGGTTTGAGACGTCTTACCGTAAAGTTAAAGGCCACTGAGACTGAGCTAAGCGAATCCCGCGCAAAAGTAACGCAGCTGCGGAAGCGTGTGGGCCAGGAAATGATAGCCCATGACAAAACCTCTCTGTCGTACAACAAAATGCAGCTGGATCATATTTCGCTACTACATTTTCGCGACTACTCACGCCGTGAACGGGACATTATAAATGGCTTTTGTGGCGATCGGTTCTGGCAAAGCGCAACGAATCCGAGCCTGAAGTTCTATATGCATTTCTTCATGTACCCGCTGCAATACCCGAACGCTCCTCGTGACGCTGACCAGCCGGCATTCGTTAACAACCTAAATTTCCACATAAACCTTCGTAGCACCTATGGGGTTGATTTAGTCGCACGCATAAGTGAGTGGGGCATTGTCCAGTACCAAAACCTTGCAATTTTCAAGAATGAGATCCCTCAAGAGCTTTATGACGAGCTGACACGAGCACATCACGAACTGGTAGCAGTGACAAATCCGCACTTAGCTTCATTCTTCGAATTTGCTGACCGATTGAAACTTGCTGACGTGCCTGAATTGAAGCCGGCTGACCTGGTGAAGCTGGCCGATCTAGAAATATGCACACTGGCGCATCTCGGAAACGCATTTACCAGCGATCTAGAGAAGTTGAAAGGGGTGGGCGAGGCGACAGCGCGCAAACTCCGGGCAATCCCATACGTCTATAAGGCTGCCTGGGAGTCCGAACACGGTTCTATCGAGATTGAGAAGCCAATGATGCCAGAGGCTTCGCGCACAATCGAAGAAACGATCACCCGGCTGGTGGGGCTGTCAGGCCAATCTAAAGGCAGGGCTGATGCGCCGGCTATTGGCCGAAGCAAAAAACATCGCAAAGGTAAGAAGTAACATTTCAAATATCTGCTGAGAGACATAGATGAAAACAGCATTGGAACAGGTTTCATTTTCACAGATCCGCTCTTTGGCTGAATGGCTGGGCATGGAGGTTACTATCCCGGCCGGCGTTGATACTCGGAAGCCGCTAAGCATGGCTTGTGGCTCTTTCACGACACTGCTTAATCTCACCGCCAAGGCAGAGGCGTCAGGCCGGCAGCAGGCCGCAGAGGAGCATAGAGCGACTATTGACGCGTTAATCGATGACCGGCGTTCTTTAATGGCTCGAAACTGTGAGCTGGTGCGTGAATTGGACAGCATGAAATCGCGGGCAATCGTCGGTGATTTAGCTCCCTCCGAGTCCGTTCGTCTACAACGTCGCCTTAAGTGCCTAGAGCTGGTGGATCGCCTGATGTCGCTGGTGTCTCGTAAACGATGCGTTTCGATCAAAACGCTACGTTTAGCTGTTATCAACGCTGGGCATGCGGCCGGAGTCGATAAGTAGTGGATGTTATGGCCGAACTGAAGCGCCAGCGTGATGATCACCTGGCCTTCATCATTAAACCACATGTCAGCGCCTGGCCTCAGCAAAAGGCCGGCATCTCAATGAAATGCACGATAGGAAGGATGGAAATCTTCTTCCACGATCAGCTGATCGGATGGATTGAAGAGACACCACTCCGGCCGTGGGAATGTAGCGCCGGAATAGAGGAGCTAAATAGAGCTGTTTCAAATGCCCTACAGTGCGGCCGGTTCCAAGCTAATCCCCCCAAAAATCAATGAGCAAGGTTAAACATGCACAACGTAATGGTTGATATTGAGTCCCTCGGTAAAGGCCCACTTGCGCCGATTCTCGCGATCGCCGCAGTGTTTTTCGATCTCAAAACAGGCGAGGTTGGGCCAAGCTTCTATGCGATCGTCGACCTGGCAAGCGAGCTTGAACTTGGCGCAAAGCCCGATGCTGACACTATCTATTGGTGGTTGGCGCAAAGTGAGGCTGCTCGAGCGGCAATTACGGCAAAACCACGGGGTAAAAACGTTGACGTCTTGAAAAGGTTGGGGGGATTCATCAAGACCCACTGTAGTGACTTAGGCCGGGTACAGGTGTGGGGAAATGGAGCAACGTTTGATAACACTATCCTCCGTTCTGCTTATCAACGGTGTGGAATCGAACCGTTCTGGTGCTTCTGGAATGATTGTGATGTTCGAACAACTGTTAAGGCGGGGCTAGAGATCGGGTTCAATCCGAAGAAAGAAATGCCGTTTGTGGGTGAGATGCATAACGCTCTCGATGATGCTATCCACCAGGTCAAATACGTGTCGGCCATTTGGAAGAAAATTACCGTGCCAAGGGTTTGACGATGTTTACTTTGGAATCTCTTTATCAAGCACTTCCATTCATATTGCTGGGTGTTGGTGCACTATTCTGGGTTGGATTCTCATCGGATAAAGAGTATAGAAAACGCCCAGAATCAAAGGATTACGATTAGTCAGTCGCACGGTTAACCCAAACGAAAATAAATTCCTCAACTCACCAGGCTAAAAGCCTGGTCGAGTTTTCGGGCCGGCACGCCCGTAGGAATGTTGCACAACAACAACCAGGTATTTCCTGGATGGAGATCCAGTGGCTTTTGTATCAATCAATGAAATGACAGGGCGCGCTCGCCCGAACAAACTACCCGCCGTCACCGTAAGAAGTAATGGGGTCGGCCATATTACGATCGCTGTATTTGAAGGCCCAAAGCAACCGACGATTGAGTTTGAGTTAGACGCAGAAGCAAAGCAGATCCGACTGAAAACCGGAGTCGACTTTAACCGTAACCTAAGTGGCAAAGTTGGCATGACATTTGGGGTTCCAAAGGAGGCACGGGAGCAGATTTTAAGGGGGGGGATTGACTCAAAGCAGATGTTTCTGACGAAAGCGGCCGATGGCTGGTGGTATGGCAACTACGGGGCCGAAGCTGGGGGGATTCATGAAGCATAGTGACGTTACGGTTAATTCATATTTCTGCGGTGCTGGATTAATGGATATTGGCCTCATGGATGCCGGCATTCGAATTAACCAGGCGTTTGAACTAGATGCAGACGCATGTAAGACCTACCGCGCCAACCTTGGGGATCATATTAAGCAATGCGATATCTCAAAAGAGCTAGTTTTTGAACAGGACAGCTGTCACGGAATGGTCTTCACGTATCCATGTACAAAATACTCGACGATTGGAGATATCCACGGCACCCGAACAGGCGATGACCTGTTTCTGCACGCGTTACGGCATTTTTCACTTGCTCGCCCAGAATTTTACATCGTTGAAAATGTTCCCGGTATGCGCGCGTTCCCTGTCGTCATGGAAGCTATGACACGGATGCCAGATTACTATATACAGGTTTTCTGCCCTGTTAAATCAGAGCTTTGGCTCCCTCAGCGTCGGAATCGGCTGATCATCGTTGGTACTCGTCGGCCGTTTGACATGCGCCCGCCAGAAAATACTAAACCCGTTCCTCTGTCTGCAATCCTTGAGGAAAACCCTCGCGTGACCCTCCCGGCAGCGATTAAAGCACGAATGAGCGGTGCATATCGTGACCGCCCGATTGTTAGCGATCCGGCTAGGAGAGATATTGCCCCGACGTGCGTGGCTCATTACGCCAAGGATAAGTCCACTCGGCTGGTTGTTGATGGACGTTTCCCAATGGGAGTTAGGCCATATTCGCTGCGCGAGTATGCGCGGCTCCAGGGGGTTCCCGATTGGTTCACATTTCCCGTGTCAGATACAGCTGGCTATCGGCAGGTTGGAAATGGTGTTAGCAAGCATGTAGGTGAGTGGGTGGGAACGGAAATAATCCGGTATATGGGGCAGGTAAGGGATAAGGCAGCGTAATGACTAAACATAAAAAACGTAAGGACGGCGAGTGTGAATTTATGCGCAGCGATGACGCTCAATTCTTGGTCATGAGAGGAAATTATACAGCAGAGCAGATTATTGCGGCGGCAGTTGAGCAGGGCGAAATAGGGCAGGAAGATAGCGTTGACTGGCAGATGGCAAACTACTACCAGACGCATTACAAGATCTCCCCAATTGGTGGCGCAGACGGTTACGGAAATTGGCACCATCCTCGCGATACGCCTTGTCGGGGTTCGTACTTCGCATCGGTTCTGCAATGGGACTAGTACTGGAAGTTATATTGCATCAAGTAATAATTATGAAATATGAAAATGGTGTATGGAATGAGCAAGAACTCAGATAGAGAATGTTTTGTATTAAGCGTCACCCATACCCAGAGGCATACCCCATACATCATGCTCTGGGGAGGTGGTAATTCAGGGTACAGGGGAAGAGTTGAGACGGCTGGGCGCTATACGGAGGGCGATATCTTAGGCAACTTGGGGTATTACAACAATGGTGATGATGCTGTAGCTGTTCCGTGCAAGTTGATGGAGGGGGTGGCTAAACCTGTGGAACCCGGATTCTTCGATGATGATCATGGTCGATGGGTTGCGAATACTCGAAAAAACTGGCTTGAAATATTGAGGCATGTAATCCGCGCGCCGGCAAACGAACCTGAACCGAAATATAGAGGCGCCAGAAAGAAGAATGATGAGTAGCACCATTATTGCAATATTGCGCTCCCTTCTAGTTGGTGCTGCATTCATAACTTGGGGGGGTATCGTCGGGATTGCATGGGGGGCTGAGTGGGGGACGGCGCTGGCCGGCAAGATAACGTTTGTGTTCGGTGCACTGGGGTTCATTTACGGCACTGCGGAGTACCGTTCAGCCAAGAGACGGGGTAAGGGACAGGGAAAGAAATGAGTAAAGGGCAACCTTGCGTATTTTGCGGTAAGCAAGCAGAGCTGCTGTGTGATGGAGAGATAGGGTATATGGGAATGATGGAGTTTAGCCGAGAGCCTCGCCTGTGCATTGATATCCACCAGCGACTGACGTGTGACACTGAAATCTGTAATTCATGCGCAACGCGTAAAGGGGTTATTCACTTCAGGATGGGGCGAACAGGATTCTGGGACTCTACAGATTATTGCCCTGTTTGCGTTGAGCGGCATACTGACGCGTCCACTGGGGCAGTACGCCGCGTCATCAACCCTCCGGCGATCTTTGCCACTAAAGAGGATGCTGATGCTGCGAGAAGAGCACACAGGGCAAAAATACGAAGAGCGCTTTTGCTGGTGGAGGGGCCTATAGTTGGCGCCGGCCAGATGCGGCTTTTTTAAGCGGTTAATTAGTTGCCTACGGAACAACACAAATCTATGTTAGATAAAGGGAATTATAGTTTCATCTGGTTTGGGGTGGCGGTTCAAGAAGAGGCTTAAAACAGAATAATTAACTGAAAAATGAAGAGCCGCTCAGTGAACTGATAAAATAATTAGTCGATTAGTTATGCGTTAACGAGACAAAAACCTGCCTCCTTAGCATTTGTGAGTTATCCGGCTCAACAGCGCGATTGAAAGGTCGCTAATGAGCCGTTATCATCGCCGAGATTTGTCAATTAGTTTTACGCAACACATCGAGGTCATGGACGCTATGCAGGAAAATCGCCCACGCATTAATAGTGCCGAAGTCGCAGATTTCATGCTGAGACTAAATAGGCCAGTTTCAGCCCCTGAGCTAACCATTCTTCTCCAAAAAGCCTACCCGGCTCTACTCATAGAAAAAAACGACATTTACATACGATTGAAGGGGTTCTCTCGGTCAAATCAGGCAGATTGCGTGCTGTATGACGAGATCCGCCCGCGCACGTTCCATTTGAAGGCTATCAGTAGCCACTATTTCAAGTTTCGAAACGGCCGGCGAACCGATTTATCAACAACGATCATTAAAGAAACGCTCCGGGGAGACGCAAAAGAAAAAGCCATGCTGAGTGCGATGGCTTTTGGTAGAGAGTTGTTTCACAGCTTGTTAGCTAAACGTTCTGGCCTTATCTCGCTTCAACGGTAACGCCATACTTGATGTTTCGGCGCCATCGGCATTGTCTAAATCAGCCGCCGGCGCTTCAGGTCGTTGAGGTGGGGTGTCGTTAGTTTGTTGCGCTGGTGGTGTGCCTTCAGCGTGTTTTTGCTCTACCGGCTCAGGAGTTGGCGCTGAGGTTTTAGAGCTGGTGGCTTTAACCCCGCTAAAAAGTTCAAGTGCCCGAAGTATCATTTCAGCACGGTCGGCCTTATTGGCGTTGGCAAAAGATGCATTGTCCAACGCTTTAAAGGCGCTATCCAAGCCACTTTCAATAATCATATTGCCAATGCTTATCGAGTTGAACAGCAGCGCCTGGCGGGACGCTAAGGCCTCAGTTTTTTGGTGCTTGTCGACAAAGCGCTTGCCGAAATAGCTATGGGCAGCAACTTTATCAAGATTCAGCTGAAGCAGCCGGCGTTTGGTTTCAGCCATTGTTAAGCCTCAATTTCGGATGTTTGTTCTTCAACGTCATGGCGCGCCAGCAGGGCGAGGTACGCACCGCGAGCTACCGCAGTTTCTGGCTGGTGGGGAATAACAACGTTATCATGCCAGTCTGCAACAAAGTTAGGCATTTCGCGAAGCAAACCACCAATGTAGTAGGCGCCACCACCCACAATGATCAGGGCGTCGATACTGCCAAGAGATTTCACGATCGTCTTCAGAGCATAGTTGATTTCGCTCGCGAAGCTTGCCGCAGCCGCTGAGATGATATGATCCAGGTAAATCCGCTTATCTTTCAAGGCTTCGATGCTCGAGCCGTAGTACCCTTTACGCACGATTGAGTCAATGTCGTCCAAGGTCATGAGGCGAATTTTTTCAACCGGTATTCCAATCTCTCCCGCCTGGTCAATCATCTGCATTTTTACTGCCTCCAGCATGATGTGTACGCCGCGAGGAGTAGTGCCACGTGAGAACAGAGTGTGATTGTCACAGTCCAGGTGAGCTATATCGCACGTATAACGGCCGATATCGATAATCGCCACGTCCTTAGCGCCAACCAGGTACGGGTTATCCTGTCCATCCTGGGTGTACAGTGCTGCGTTATATGCAGTCACGGCTTCAGGCATAATCTCAACGCATACGATATCAGGCGTTGCGATTCCATTGCTTGCATTGGTTACCGCCGTCATCAGCGATTGTCTCTTCAGTTCGATTTGCTGGCGGTTAATCGCGTTGTTGTCATCGTAATACTGATCGGCTGGCAAGGTATCAGCTATTACCACTTTACGACCGCCAAGTTTGAGTTGGGCTAGGGCATTCACCACAAGGACGCGGCAAGCTGCACTTAGCTGATAATCTGGCGTCCGGGTATCGATGGCACCAATCGCCTTATTCATCACAGCATAGGTTTCCAGTTCGCCGCTGGCACCAGTTGTCACCCAATTGGTTTTCGAATCGCTTTCCTTCGCCCGTCCCAAAACCCTCGCGACAAATGACGGGGTAACGCGAATCTGCACGGCGCCATTGCTTTCCATAACGCTAGCCACATTGCCTGAACCACAGTCAAGTGCCACATAGACCGGATTGTTTTTGCTCATTTTTTTTCGCCTTTTTCACTGTTAGGTAATACACGGTTCGAGATTATCTCACTGCGATCTACCATTCAAGCAATTAGATGAAATTTGCATTCGAATGGTTAATAAATGAATTCAAAAACATGATTTATCGAAAAACCACAGCTTCATTACTCACTTTTGATATACCGCGTGGCACGTACTGAAAATAGGCCACTGAGTAGCTTCGAATGACCTGGGATGAGCACAGAGAAAGATTTGCCGCGCTCCAAAATGAGCGAGGGATCACAGTCAAGGAATATGCTGAAGCTCACGGATTAAACGCGAATACAGCCCGTAGAGAGCTTAAAAAAAAGGTTGCCGACAAGGCTACGCCTACGCCAAAGAAGCAAAGCAAAAAATCGCCTCCTAAGAAGGTCACAAGGAGTGATCAAACACGTGATCATCTCTCTGGTAGCTCAAATGATCACGTGATCACACCTCCGCCCAAGGGGCGTAAAACCCGCGCCACATCTGGAAGGGCGAGCTTTAGCGCTGAGTCAGCAGACCACAAACGATCGCGTACTACACGTGATCATGGAAGCGACAAAATGATCACTTTCCCTGCGGCGAATGGGGTGGACGATACGGCCCTGTTTCATGTGCCTAGAGCGCGGGGAGGAAGGCGCTTTGGGCACATGAACGAGGACTGCATTATTCATGGGCGTTATGCATCTCCCCGTCCGCAAGACGTAGAAGAAACCTTGGAGGAAATGAGAGATCCCAACTTCCTCAATACTCTGGAAGCACGTTCAATAGCGATCGTCTACTCCCACCTCAAATTAATGGAGCGCGCTCGGAACCGCAGCCTGGATCGTTTAGAAGAAGAGGTAGAAGGCTACAAAAAAGACGAAGGAGGAACGCACCCCGAACACAAGGCCCTACAGATGCTTCTCAATGCCAGTGTTGGAATCGGTGAAACCGCAAAGTCAATGAGTGCACTGCGTTCAGTGATGCTGAAGTCGCGAAGAGATGAGGAGGCCCACAGCATAAAAATGGAAACGCTGAACCTGATCTCGTTGGCTTATGAGCAGCAGAGAGAACATGGCTGGAACTACCAGGAGACAGCGGAATTCATCGAATCGAATGGGGGCGTAGTTCCTCCTCACCTCATGCAGCAGGCCAGAATAGAGGCCACCAGACCGCCAGAACCGGACGATGAGACGAGCACAGTTGACGATGAGCAGATCGATGCGGAGGCAAGAAAACACAAGGCAATGAGGGACGGTAAAGAGCAATTTATCGCGGAGCGTCGTGCGATTGTTGCTCAAATCGTTGATGAGGGTAAATACGGGGATATCAATGCCGATGGCGAGGGTCGTGAAGGCGAATTTGTCAGCAGCGAATTTGAGTCTGACGAGGAGTTTGATAACGAACTAACCGACGAAGAGTTGTATGGGCCGGGAGGGGCAAGAGATGGCGCGTAAAAGGATACGTTCGGTCATCACCGATCCCCGCTGGCGGGATATGGTAATCCGCTATCGCTATGACTGGAGCCTGGCGGCGGTAGAACTCTTCGGGAAGATACCAAGCTGGCAACAAGAAGAGATTATCAACGCCGCCCAGGACACGGGCAGCCGCACAACTGTTGCGTCCGGCCACGGTACCGGCAAGTCTGATATGACCTCCATTATGATCCTCTGCTACCTGATGTTCTACCCAGGAGCCCGCGTCATTATTGTTGCGAACAAAATCCAGCAGGTTATGACCGGCATTTTCAAGTACATAAAACAAAACTGGAACGAGTGTGTACGCCGGCAACCCTGGTTGCAAAACTACTTTGTGATCACTGATACGTCGTTCTATGAGATCGCTAACAAGGGAAGTTGGACGGTCATACCCAAGGGCTTCAGAAGGGGTAACGAAGAGGCACTAGCCGGCGAACACGCCAAGCATCTGTTTTACATCATCGATGAGGCTTCCGGTGTTAACGATAAGGCCTTCGGGATTATAACTGGCGCCCTAACGGAAGACGACAACCGCCTCTTGCTGATCTCTCAGCCAACAAGGCCAAGTGGATATTTTTATGACTCACATCACAAGCTAGCGCGCTCTAAAGACAACCCGCGAGGTGACTTCACCGCAATTACACTCAACTCTGAGGAGTCACCGTGGGTAAATGAAAAATTCATACGCAGCAAACTACTGGAATATGGCGGCCGAGATAACCCCGAGTATCAGATCAAGGTGCTCGGTCTGTTCCCTAAGAACGCTCATGGCTTCCTGCTTGGCCGAGATGAGTGTGAGAGGGCTGCACGACGCAAAGTTAGACTTCATAAAGGCTGGGGTTGGGTTGCTTGCTGTGACGTTGGTAATGGCCGTGATAAATCGGTTTTGAGCATTTTCCGTGTGTCCGGCCGACGCCATACCAGGCGCGTAGTGCCCTTCTTGGTCATGGAAATGGCCGGCGACTGCCACCCTGTGAAGTTTGCTCATTACATCTTCCAGGAGTGTACTCAAGAGAAGTATCCGAACATAACCATTGCCGTTGATGCTGACGGTATTGGGGATGCGACAGTGCGGGAGCTGGAGTCCCTCGGTGTTGCGGTTGTCCGCATCAACTGGGGTAAACCTATGCACTCACGTGATGATAAGCAGCGATTCGCAAACCAGCGTGCCTTTGCAAACATAATGGCGCGGGACGCAATAAAGTCTGGCCGTATGCGCCTTGACTCTAACCCCAAGACAGCGGAGCAAGCCAGCAAGATCCCGGTCGATATCAATGAAATGGGGCAAAATGTCATCATGAAAAAAATTGTTATGCGTCAGAAGCTTAACATTAAGTCACCTGATTTATGGGATACATATTGCTTCTCAATGCTGGTGGATTACGTAGCTGCAAATGATGACGTTGGTTTTGACAAAGAGAGTGTGCGAGTAGATGCGCTGAAATACCTGGACGACTTTGATGATGCAGAGGAAGGAGCAGCGTAGCCTCCTTCCTCACAGATAAGCGGCGTCAATTTTTCGGAACAGCTTTGCTTGAAATTCGCGCGCGCAATGGCTTCTTTTCGTCGGCGCCATCATCAGCATGGCCGCGTGCGGCCCTCATCACCTGGCGGCTTGCCTTGCGCCGTTCTTCCAAGACGGCTTGCTTAGCCTCGGCTTTGGCACGGTTAACGTCTTCAAGCAGGTATAGAGAAGCATTGGAACTCATCAGCGCACAGGGCACTGGCGTAATACTAGCGTATACGTTGCGACGAGTCTCCAAGGTGGTTTTATCGTCAATGACTGGCTCATACTTCAGCTTGGAGCCATCAATTACGCAGCCATAGGCGCCAACGCGTATAACCTCGGTTTCCACGAAGCCATCGAATATGGAGCTTAAGGTGGACACTTCATCTTGTGAGGCCTCATTCTTCATCTTCACGATGACGTCAGTGTACCCACTTTGCCGGCGCACCAGCATTGTGCCTTCAGGCATGGCATTGAATCGTTTTAGATCGGCCTCGAATACAGCGATATTTGCAGTAATTAGCGGCAGTTCGTTCTGCGGCAAGGCGCCTGACTC
Organism: Serratia sp. CC22-02; assembly: GCF_900182895.1. Taxonomy (NCBI): domain Bacteria; kingdom Pseudomonadati; phylum Pseudomonadota; class Gammaproteobacteria; order Enterobacterales; family Yersiniaceae; genus Serratia; species Serratia sp. CC22-02. The sequence goes on from NZ_FXUD01000011.1 coordinate 31,631, forward strand.
CACCAGCCGGCGCATTTTGACATGCTGAGCCAGCTTTTTCTCCAGCGACATGATCACCTTGTCTCGATGCCACTTCATGGTATTGGCCGCCTGGGTGACAATGACAGCCGCCAGATCACCGCTACCTGCGATGACCGGCACCGGCGAATACAACGAAACCGGGAGCGGCGACAGCTTCTTAAGGCGGCGAGATTCAGCCAGGAGGTAAAAGCGCTCCCATTCAAGCTGCAAATGACGCAGCTGCGCCATTATCTCGGGATCGTTGATCACCGCCACAGGCCGTTGCACACCATCACCGGTGTCGTTAATGTACACCGCATAGCGCTGTAAAATCTGAATCCACTCCCTCCGTACTTCCGTAAAGGCTTTAAACGCGGTATCGAACAGGGCAGTATTCATTCTATTATTCATTCCCATACGTTAATTAACGCTGCACAATCCATTCTGGATACATCTAAAAATTCTAATTATCTATTAGATAAACAGACACACGTTTTATTTTAATACGTTTCAACGTGAATTGAGAATGTTTTTTGTCGGATCGTTGAGATAGGTGACGATTTAAGAGAATTCCGCACCTACACACCCCCATAGAGGGCCGGGAAACGCTACGGGAGTGGTCGGATGGGTTGGTGTTACTGGTGGGCGTAGCGACCCCTGCAAGGGGTCATAGATGCCAAATAAATTTTAAAAATTAATCACTAAAACTATTCGGATGCGCATTATGAATGTTGGTAAGGGCTTTGATCCTACGATGTGCCTCCTGCACACAAGTGCTCGGAAACTCAGCACTCAATATGCACATCATTTCCGCGATGAAAGAAGAAGACCTACTGCTAATAAAGTTGTGCTTAGCCGACTGCAATATTTGCGCATCGTCTGGCGAGGTTAAAGAACTCACGAAACTCCCTTTACAATAATAGTCAGTTAGTTTTTCACATCGGCGCTATTTTATCTGGTTTTAGATCGCTGTCCATTACAAATTATAACGAATCAAAACGGAAATTTTACGCATTAAAAACCTTGTCATCATTTGGCGTTTTTGACAATTAGACTGAGTTATAAGCGACCCATAACTCAAATTGAGCTTACCCCCCAAAAGATGCCTTATCCGGCAAATTTGAGTCGGATCTGTACTCCCTCGCATTAACTTTATATAATAGGACTTATATAAAGTTAGATGCTTTGCGGGGATCGGTCGTAGGGCGATCGTCTTGACGTCGGATTAGAAAAATTTTTCAGTGTCACTGACCTAGGCGCTTTTCTTCACCCACCATTGCGGCGGCGGAATTTTGCACACTCCAATCAGCGTGACATGAATCGACGAAAAGTGACGTCCCAATCACTGGCAGGATTAGAGACGTTCCGAGCGCGACGGAATGCATGCGCCCTAAAAGACTTGCATATCAGAGCGAAATTGAAGCAGCTATATTTTGACGACGCTACAAAAAATCTGACGAGGAAACCCCTTGCTCACTTAATATTTTTCACGTAGCGCAACCAACTGTAAATCGAAGGGCTATAGAATTATGAACAATGTGACAGATCTGAATTCGTTGGTGGCTGTGGGTGCCCAGGATGATATTTCACAGCGGCTACGCGAGTTTGTCCGTGATAAAGGGGCATTTTCCACGAATACGTGGTCGCAGTTAATAAGCGTCATGCGTATAGTCGCTGCCTGGGCTGCGAAAGAAGGCCGGACTTTTTTTCCTATGAAAAGTGCGGATCTGAGGGACTATATTTCACATTTAGAAGATAACGGCCTGTCTGTTGGCACTATCGAAGTCCACGTCTCACTGATTTCGATGCTACACCGGCATGCACAGGTAGTCTCCCCAACCACATCGCCGGCCATTGCACGCGCCATGAAGCTAACCCGCCGCTCAGCTCTAATTTCTGGTGAGCGGACAGGTCAAGCAGTCCCATTTCGCCGTGATGACCTGCTCGAGATAGATGCAGCTTGGGTAGACTCAGACCGCGTTGCGATCGTCAGAAACCTAGCATTTCTCCATGTTGCATATAGCACGTTGCTGCGTATGAGTGAGATTGGCCGCCTTCGTATTCGGGACATTGAAAGGGCGCCCGACGGCAGGATCATTCTAAATGTCTCGTACACGAAGACCATCCTCAAGGCGGGAGCGGTGACCAAGTCACTCAGCGCACTATCAAGTGAAAGGCTAACAGCCTGGATAAAGACTGCGGGTCTGTCAGATCATCCCGATGCCTATCTATTTTGCCGAACGCACAGAACCAACAAAGCGATCGTTAACACATCCACACCGTTGAGTGCGCCAGCGATTGAGAAGATTTTTTCTGACGCTTGGGCATCGCTTGGCAAAGCCGATGTTAATGCGAACAAAGATAGATATGCCTGCTGGACTGGGCATAGTGCACGAGTTGGTGCGGCGCAAGATATGGCCGCAGCCGGCTACAGCGTTCCTCAGATCATGCAGGAAGGAACATGGACGAAAACAGAAACCTTAATGGGGTATATTCGCCACATAGAAGCCCAAAAAGGCGCTATGCTGGATCTGATGGAATACGGCGCTAAAACAAAGGGCTAAGGATTGCATTACCATATCACGAACAACGCTTAGCACGCCCCACTGTATTGCTTAACGAGCCAACGCCGATTGAATAACAAGTGACCTCCCCGATGGATCTGATTTACGTCGAGTTGTGTTAAACTAATTATTCATTAGATTAACAGGTGATGTTTTGTGTCCCAAATCCAGGCTAGCAAGATTTTTGCTCTTAACGGTAGGCGGGTATCGCTAGCTGCCGGCATAAAAGCAGGAAATCCCGTTGTAGTCTTAGGCGTGGAGATTCTTAATCACCCCGCCATTCGAGACATAGCTGTGGATTACGCTATGCCAAACATCGGCCGCGCTATTTCATTCGTCGAGCAAGCGACTGAAGACGTTGCAGCTCGAGGTATGGCTGATTGTGACGCGAAGTTTGGAGGTGCTATTGAGGCAATATCCCTCGCTTTCACTGATCGCCACCAGCGCCCAACCTCCTCAAGAATCAATTTATATAAGGAATATCAATGAAATACCGATTGAGCGAGCATTTATCTCTGACTTTAACCAACAACGGCATCGATCCAATCGAAGCCAGCAACGCATTAGCGCTAATCGCGGGACTGAAGCATGATCATGTTGCCAGCCAAGGCCCTGCTAACGTTTTCGTCGCTGAAGACGGCTCGCGCGCCTGGATTCGTAAGCAAATTGATGGTGCTGAACCAGACTACTCTGCTTTTGAACACATGCCTGAGCTAAATCCCTTTGAAAACCACGCATTTTGCCAGAGCTTAATTCGCTCTCTTGGCCTGGTTGTTACGCCGATCATCTTTGAAAATGGCAACCTGGTTGGTCAGTGGCGGGTGGAACTAAATACAACCTATGGCGCCAATGACATGGCAAATACAGGTTTGAAGGTTGGCTCTATGGAACCTGTTTCAGAAGTGTCCACCTCATTGCTGTCAGCTGTCTGTTTCGCTGCATTACGAATCGCCGGTATCGGCCGGAAAGCATACCTTCTCCGTTCTGATGTTGAAGGGGAAATGCCAACCCTTCAATGGATGAGTGACCAGATCTATGCATGGATGTTAGCTAATACTGATATGGGTGACGACGTTGTTCATGTTCCTGAACTTGATGAGTATGCCGTTATTGGTATCAGCCCTGAGAGTGCAGCATCAAGAATTGAAGAGGCTCTCGCGTCAGCTGATGTCCCTGCTTCTGCTGGTGTTGATACAGCCGAATCGAATGATCTGCCTAGCCCGGCTTTAACCGAGTAAGCACCAACGGTGGGCGATGGCTTGCGCTGGTTATCGTCCATCTAATAAACTAATTATTTAATATAAATTGAAAAATTACGGTCGAAATCCTACCGCCGAAGAACGTCGGTTTATGGATAGAATGGGAAAGTTGCCTTGCATCGCCTGCTTACTTCATGGACAGAAATCTTACGAGATTAGTCTTCATCACATTGACGGCCGCGTGAAGCCTGGCGCCCATATGCGGGTACTCCCTCTATGTGTTTGGCACCACCAGCATGCGGCGCCACGTGATTTTCGCCTGCGTTACCCCTGGCTAATTCCGGTGCATGCTTGTGGAAGTGTTGGTGGTAAATCCGACTTTGAACGACGGAATAACACACAAGAGTTTCTCCTGGAATTGGCAATGTCCTTAGTGAACAAAATTGAATCAGGGCAGCTGATACTATAAAAGCTTTACATCAGTGTTGCGTAAAACTAATATGGTAGTCGCTACGGGCGGTTCGGTTTTGGGGTTTTGCTTTTCGACACGAAACCACAATTTCAGCGCGACAGCCGAATGCCCATGCAGAAATGAGCCGCCTACGGGCGGTTTTTTTCTTTCTGCTAAAGGTGAATTATGGTTTTACCGATCTGTGTCACCACCCTCTCCGGCCCAAACGCTCAGATGCTCCGGGCAATTTACAAGGATAATGTGCTGGTAATGGGGAGTGCTATCAAGTATCCGCCAAACCTTAGTGATATCAACAGCCAACTTGTCCCTGCTCTATTAGGCTACGTTAATAAGGGCATGGTATCCCTTGTTGATGAGGTTTCTGGCGATGTATCTAAGGCTACAGGAGCTAATAGAGTCCGTCTCAGCGATAAGCATACTAATGGGCATCCCGTCATTTCTGTCGCCCTGGATCGCTATAACGAGCTTAAGCGCACTAACGCCATCATTACCCCCAAAGACGGAGGAAGCCGTTTCGATATCCCCCCTTCCATCATCGATGTTTCGTACAACTCAAACGGAGAGCCGGTTTATAACATCGCATGGGCAGAGCTTCGCCCCGAACATATCCTAACGATCCTCTGTTGTTATGGAACGTTCTATCAACCAGTCGGAAGTGCCGGCTACTTCAAGCGCATGATGAGCGCACTTTATCCTGACAGAAAGGATGCCACTCAAATCCCCGCGTGGATCACCACAGCAGCGATTGAAAGTCATGAGCCGACAGCGAGCCTTGCCGGCGATAAGGCAGACGATGAAGGCACAGTATTCTTATGAGCGCTTATAACCGTTTAGATGATCGATGCATCGAAGACCCTATTATCCGGGCGTATCTTCACAACGAAGTTATCCGCAAATCCACCAGTCAAGATATCGATTTACAGCGCTACGACATTAAACCCGATGAGGAATATCGGCCAGACCTTTCAGCCCACCGGATTTGGGGCACTCATGAACTTCGTTGGTGCGTCAGACTGCTGGCCGGCACGGAAGCCGAATATGATCCTCTCCCGGTCGGAACCACGCTTGCTGTTCCGTCGATTGCCTGGCTACGAGATCGAATTCGCCATTACGTCGACAGAGGCGAACTCCCCACATCGCATAATTAATAATTAATATTTCATAATTCATACCTGTGAGTTAATAAGTATTACTAGTGAAAAGAGGTTGCAGTGACCGAGTTCAACAAAGACAGCAATGGTCGATACATCACGGACGGCTTATCGCCGAAGCAATTCACCCGCCTTTTCGACCAGATCCAACGAGAACGGGCGCAGGCACGCCGGCGGAAAAGTGGAAGCAAACATCTCACGCCATCATTGCTGAAAAACAAGCATCTTGAAGACGTAATTGCTCTTGGCAAGAAGAGAGACGGTACTTTTTTTAGCCTCGATGACCTAAAGGGGTTTGAGGCCAGCCGCGATGCCACTAAGAAGAAGTTCACCAATACTCAGCCAGGGATTACATACGCGCAGTTGGTCGCCCATTCGCAGTCGATCGACGTTAAAAGGGCCAACAATAATGTAGACGACGGTTCTGGCATTTCATCAGCCTCATTCATTGGCCTGAAGCACAATGTCGCCCAGATCCGCGTTACAGCATCCAACCGGTCATTAGACTCCAGCCACCTGGTACAACTCAGATTTGAGGAGTGGGAGGATGCGCTCGAAAACGTTACAAACGATCGTGCGGCATTGATGCGCTTAGTCAGGAAGCTGGTGGTAGGCCGAACTTCCGTCAACTGCGACTGCGGCCGTTACATGTATTGGTATCGCTACATCGCTACTGCTGGCAACTTCACAATTGCCCCACCTAAAGAGTATGTCTTTCCCAAGATAAAAAACCCGAATCTGCGCGGCGTGGCTTGTAAGCACATAATTCACGCCTTCACTCGCATGCAGGGCGCTGGCTGGCTGGCCCGGATTATCGAGTCACTGCTCCGGGCTTCAAAAGGCCATCACTTTGGTGACGATCGTAAGAAAACCCACGAATACTTTAGCGAAAGCGAAATTAAGCACCTCAACCGCAACAGGAAGGGGAAAACTAATCAATCCGCTATCCGCACCGAGTACCAACGTTACCAAAAACGCATCAATGCGTTGCAAAGCAAATTAACCGAGAAGGACAAAGCCACGCTCACTAACGCCAGGGCCAAGTTGGCGCGCGCACGACAAGTAACAGCCCAAGAACGTGCTCGCAGAAAATCAGCTGAAGCAAAAGCCAGACAGCGTGCTGAGCAACTGGAGGATTACAAGCGTCAAGTGACTGACCTACTGAAGATGCAGCGACAGATCTTTATCGACGCTCAGGTTATGGCTGGTAAGTCACCTGAGGACGCAGCAAAAGCCTTTGAACACCATATCAAGACCACACTGGGGAAATAAGCCATGAGTCGTTTTAATGAGTTTTTTGAACCCGAAAATGATGAAGAATTACCAGAAAACCTACCAATTGAGGTAAGTCCGGCTTTCGACGCCCCTGCTCGCGCAGCAGAACCGCCACAGCAGGCTTTTACCGACATGAGTAATATCTCATTACCCATAGAAGGCAATGAGGGCGCAGAGGCTCCTGGAGGAGCTAATTCGACTCCCGCCACAACTATACCCCATAGCATTTCTATCCGCCCGGCTCAGGCTTTAAAAAGTCGCTATTCAGGCCACACCTCGTTTAACGATATGGTTCGCCGTGACTGGCAACGAGCTATCGCAGCTGATCCATATGCCTTTGATGCTCTTTTGTTCATCCCAAGTGATGCGGAAGCTGTTGAGGTTGACGATGAGGGGCAACCGTGTGAGCCAAGTTTTACTGAACTCAACAACAACCAAAAAACCCTCAGCTATGCCGATCCAGTGGCAGTGTCCGTTTTGGATTGCCCTGACGAACGTGCCGGTTTGAATGCAGTTGATAACGATGGCGAGCAAGATGGTGGTGTCGATGATGTGCTACTCCTCCGAATAGCACCGCAAATGGAAATGATCGATTCCGGTGAGGATGAAAACGGCAATCCCCACCCTGCGGCCCGCGCTTTTGTGCCAGTGGGATCTATTCTCGAGTGGAATGAGTCTCTCTCCGAAGGGTCTACAGTACGTTGCTGGTGGTATGTCCATCGTATCTTCACCTATGGAACAGCCGCTGTGGGGTCTTTGTATTACTGCATCCCCGCTCGCAGCTTTGATGGTTCGCCGGAGGTGGCCCAATGATGGAAGAGCTGATCTCTCGCTTTCACGAGCTGGATTTGGAACCAACCGGCGAATATGAGGTGTCAGGCTTCCAAGCTGCTGATGAGGCTATATCAACCCTAATCAGCCGTATGTTTGACGGTGCCAAAATAAACACACCTACACGTGAAAACGCGGCTTTTCAACGGTTCATAAAAAGCCCACCAGCTGATCGGGTGGTTCTCGGTAAATTTGACGATATTGTCGAATTCCTGCGAGCACTACGAAGGGCCGACAACTGGAAAGCGGCCCCAAGCAAGCCGGCGGTGAATAAGCAAGCCCTGCCTGTAATCAATGTCTCACGCTCGTTCGATACGGCTTTTATGCCTATAGAGAACAAGCGAGATCTCTCCAACTCATTCGGAAGATTTAACATCATTGAGGATAAGGATGGCCGGCCTTACGCAGCGGTCAACACCACAAACGCCTCGCTAACGTACACAGTTACAATACTTGCGGCTGAGAAGGAAACGTTATCCCTGTTGATTAACGCTATAGGCGTACAGCTGCGCTTCGCTGGGCACCGGTCATTAGCGGCCCCAACTGTAATTGCGTTGGCTGATGTAGTCCAGGATGTGACTTTGACTGATAGCCGTGACGTTTCTTTTACTGATATTTCGGCGCCGATTGGTGATGACAGAATTTTTGCAGTGCAGACAACATTGACAGCCTCTGTCGACGTATTGCACGCACTCGCCGTTGTCCCTCACCGCACTCGTACTGAAGTCTTTACCGCCGTTAAGGAGAATTAATGGCCGGCCAGCTTAATCAGTTTTTCCTCCAATCCGTCGTCATTGATGGCGTGGAAGTGCCGCGAGAAATGGTCACAACTTCGGCGTATATAGAGCACATGAACATTCAGGCGCCAGCTCTCGAATTGCATGTTCGTGATGTTAACAATCAGCTGATGAATGAAAGAAATATGAGAGAGGGATCTCGGCTGGTGGCGGTCATGGGTGATAGCGATGGGGGTACAAGCTGGAGCGATGACATGACGATCGTCTCATGCCCCTATGCAAACGACACGGTACGCATAGTGGCGGTTCCGAAAGCTCTGCACCAACTCCACCAGAAAACGGCATTACCCAGGTTCTTTGTCGACCAAAACCCTAAAGATATGCTGAGTGCTCTATCTGGTACTGGTGGGAAATTGGGTTTGGTCAGCGACCCTTTCAACCGGGTCACTACGTACCACCTTGGGCCAGGTGATAAGCCAGCGGCACTGATCAATAAAATAGCCCGTGACCACGGTGCCCGCGCCTGGATAGCTCGCGGTTCTCTTCACGTTAGGACATTAACGGCGCTTCAAAAGCTGAAGCCAATAGCCAAGTACGAAACCAACAACCCTTCTGCGCAGAATCTTTTCACCAAAGCACGGCATCTTACCCAGGAGGAGGCCTATCTGGACAAAGTTCGGTATCGATTCTCGGCATACAACGAAACTGAGGGGTATATCTCGATTGGGAAAAAAGAGTACCCGATCAAGATGCTCTCAGACGCGAACCGCGAAGTATTGATGAATTTGTCTCTGACAATTATCCCAAAGCTCGATGTTGAATGTGAAGGCAATGCAAGCTTAGCTGTAGGCCAACAGATTACCGTGCTTATTCAGCGCTATGACACTGATAGCTCACTCGATGAATCAGTTGAAAGCAGCATGGTTATCATGGGGGTGACACATTATGAAGATCGTCGCTCCTACGTGTGTAGGATGATCCTAGGGGTGGTGAAAAGTGCCTAACAAAATCGTTGGTAAACGCCGCGCTAAAGTCGTCAATACCGTGCACCAGGGCGGCATGATGAAGGCGCAGATCCGCCTGATGCATGAATGGGATGAAATGCCAGACGCGACACTGCCGTGGGCTGAATACCTGTTGCCCATAGGGGGTGGTTTCGTTCCGACCATTGCCGGCGATCAAGTATGGGTTGAGTTTCCGTATGACGGTGACAGTCGCCGGCCGATTATCGTAGGCGCCGCTCAAGATTGGCCTGGTGGTGTCCCCAATGTGCCACCTGAAGCATCGGGTCAAGGTGGGCAATATACGCCACCAGAGGTCGAAGGGGCACCACCAGCACCAAAGCTGAATCCTACCACTGACAGTGTGCTGAAGCGCAACGGACTACTTGAAGTGCGCTCGGCTGGTGGCGGTTATGCCATTACACGCACTGGAGATGGTACGACCATAGGCATGAATGAGGCCGGTCAGATCTACGTGATCAGTGCCGGTGATACGTTCATCCATACAGGAGGCAAGGCCACTGTGGTTGCCGGTAGTGATCTGGACGTGAAAGCAGCTGGCAATATGGCTTTTACTGCTGGTGGTAAAATGAGCTTCACAGGTGCACAATTCTCCTTTGACAAAGCATAACCTAGAATAGCCGCCGGCTACCGGCGGTTATCCACAGAAATTGGGGATAAGTTCTTCGCTTTAGGTAGAGCTGCCACGAGCGATGCCATTCGATTTCCTGCTTACCAGAGAATTATTGTTGTGTTATTTATGTACACTATAGAATCATAAAATCGACCTAGCGAATGGAATTGTTATGGCTATAGAAGAAGGATTAAAGGTTGCTTTCTCTCCCGTGCAACTGGCGGCGGTAATGTCAAACAAGAGCGTCACTGAGGGTGAAACTCTCAGTAATCGCCTGTTTGGTGGATTGGGCTTGGCTGGTGGTGTTGTCGAACTAATGGGCGCTGGCGTGATGTGTTATGCGCCTGATCCAACATTTTTAACCAAAGTCGGTTGCGTCATTGTCGGTACGCACAGTCTTGATAGCATAAAGGCCGCTTCTAATCAGATTATCACAGGCCAACCCACAACAACTGACACATACCAATCTGCTGTTTCACTGGCCCGCTCGCTGGGAGCCGATGAAGAGACAGCCTACAACGTAGGCCTAACCGTGGATATAGCGGTTCCCCTAGTGTTTGCTGTCGCGATAGGGGCTGCTCGTGTTGCTTCAGTTAGAGTGGGGAGAGTGAGATTGATTGAGCATGAATCGATGACCGGCATTAAGCCTGGTGGTCATACGATTGCACAGCATGTAGCCAAGTCGCAGGATGAATTGGCTCAACGACTTGCTAAAAACCCTACAATGCGGGCAGCAACGTCATTCACAAACATGCGTATTGCCGAAGAGGCTATCTCTGAAGCGGTGAAACATAACCAGGAATGGATAAAAGTTTGGGCAGGAAGTTCAACGCGCCCTGCGTCACCACTCGTCGCGAACTATTCAGCCGGACGAGTCATTGGATATGGCTTACTGCGTGGCGAGCAGACTACGACCAAATTATCCAACCTCAGGGTAGTAATACGCTTTGAAGTCTTCCACGGTAAACCATATTACATTCTCACTGCCTATCCCACCACCTGAGATAATACCATGAAAATTATGGGTAATTTTTCCGCTCTAGAACATCTGATACAAATTTACTTCGGTCAGGATAGCTACGAAATAACTGGAGCAACGACACTTGCAGGAGTCATGGGCTTCTATCTTCGGGACAACCCACCAACACAGATCAAGACGCTGATAGCAGATGTGGCTGAATTTGAAGCTGCATACCCTGACACACTTGATGATGAATTCATGTCCCGCTGGGGTAATGATGTTGCGCCCGAACTATGGGGTGAAACAACTGTCGGTTTCCTTAATAAAATCAAATTTCTTGCCGAAAACGCTCAATCAAAGAATTGACGACATTATGACTACAGGCTGAGGTCAGTTACAAACGAGCACAAATCTACATCTACAAAGACGCCCCCCCTAAATAGCGATCGGATATGCCACAGCAAATAGTGGCAGTTTCCTTACCTCCCGATATGGCTATCTAAATTTTCCCGGCTCCTCTCCAGCAGCGCTCACATAAAAGTTGACGTGAATACACCTCAAACCTGTTAAACTAATTAATTATTAGTTTTACAAAACACCAAGGAGAACCGTTTGTTTACCCTGTTCAAAAATGCGGTGGTGTACCTTCATCGTTCTGGCGAGATCGCTCCAGAAAATCTCAATGAGCAGCTGAAAGCTTTTGCATTCAAACCTTGTGGCTCACATGACATGAGTCGTAGCGGATGGAAGGCTCTCGATGGCAAAGAACAATTCGTTCTTCAGGTGAAAAACCACATCCTGATCACCATGCAGACCGAGAAAAAGGTCATCCCTCCAGACTTCCTCAAATCAGAGGTAAATGACAGGGTTAAACAGCTTGAGAATGAACAACACCGCCGACTGAAGCACGCAGAACGCGCGACTATCAAAGATGAAGTGCTCCAAAATCTACTTCCCCGAGCCTTCACCCGGACGACAGAAACCCAGCTTTGGATCGACCAGGACAAAGGTCGAATCATCGTTGACACCACTAACGCCAAACGTGCTGAAGACGTACTCGCACTATTGCGGAAAACTCTAGGCTCTTTGCCAGTTGTTCCGGTCACAACAAAAGAACCGATCGAGCTGGTAATGACCGAATGGATGAAAGCTGGCGAAGCACCGGCCCCACTTCACATGCACGTAGAATGCGATGCCCGAATGGTTAGCATCCTCTCTGAAGGCGGTACTACTTCTTTTCGAAATGAGCCATTGGGTAGTGACACCATCGAGTCCACCGTTTCGAGTGGGAAGCTTGTAACCAATCTTAGTATGTTCCACGCCACTAAGTTCCACGTTGACTTTATGATGACCGATGACTGCTCATTTAAGCGTCTGAAGTTCTCCGATCTATTCCTTGAAACAAACGATGACATGCAGGAAGAAGACGAGAACGGCTCCGACGTTCGCAAACGCGCTGACTTCCTGCTTATGGCTGAGACAGTCTCAGAGGTCATTAACGACACCCTGGTGGCGTTTGGGGGCGAATCAGAATGGAAGTAGCCAGCACCCCAGACGTTATCTCGCCTGCGCGCGCTAAACTTCGCGAGAAGCCTATACGCTCCGTGTTTAAATGGGCTGGTGGCAAGGGTTCAGTATTGACAACCATCGCCCAACACCTGCCCGCCGGGAAACGCCTGATAGAACCGTTCGTTGGTGGTGGATCGTTGTTTATGAACTTCAAGTTCCCTGAATATCTTTGCGGCGACATAAACAATGACCTAATCGTAACCTATCAAGTAATCCAGTCTTCTCCAGATGCGTTAATTGCGGCGCTCGTGGAGCTATTCGACACCAAAAACACCGCTGACGGTTATGCTGGAGTTCGCAAGCAGTTCAATTTGGAAAAGCACAACATGCCGCTGGTGGCCCGCGCAGCTTGCTTTGTATTCATTAATCGCCATTGTTTTAATGGCCTGATGCGTTACAACCTCGCAGGTGCAATCAATACGAGTTATGGCAAGTACAAAGCTCCATATCTGCCGGTTAACGAGATCAAGGAATGCCACTCCGTTGCCGCGCGCTGCATATTCACGCACCAGCACTTCCAAGAAACAATAGCCGAGGCCGGCGCCGGCGATGTGGTCTTTTGCGATCCACCTTATGAACCTCTCCCCGGCAAGGAGGGATTCACAACTTACTCCTCGGGCGGTTTCAGATTCTCTGACCAAGAGGCCCTGATGGATCACCTCTCAGCAGCCTATCAGCGCGGGGCTGACGTAATTATTACTAACAGTCGGGCACCGAATGTCGTAGAGCTTTACGTCAAACATGGCATGACCATCCACCAGCTGGATGCGCCTCGTACTCTGAGCTGTAAGGGGGGCACGAGGCATAACGCTAACGACATTCTCGCTGCATTTTGACAAAGGATCTGGCATGTTCAGTGATATTACTTTCTATCTTACCTGCATATCGATTATGGGCCTCACGCTCGCCCCCGGTTTCGTTTTGGCAACCTATGTCACTCAAATGCCCCCAACAAAGCCGTATGGAGAAGAATCATGAACGGACTGGACATTATTGGTAAAGCAGTTGGCCTATCTGGCTCTGAGATGCGAAAAATCGCCACTGAGGTGAAAGCTAACCAGGATCGCCTCAACTCATGCCTATACCATGAGTTCCGTGAAGAGCCGGCAACCAATGAGTCGGAAAGGAAAAAGTACCGGTGCCAACACTGTCAGGGCACTATTAGCAGTTCATCATATTTTTGGCATGAGATTGGTCGGCGGCCGCAGCAATAACCCTTTCATCCACAGAACACCCACATTTATGGGTGTTCTGTCGCTATCTTCATTCTTAGGGCAACCAATCCACCCTGTCTGGATATAAGCTTTATATAAGACAACAATAAGATAACGCTTGCATTACCTTATATAAAACCTTATATTAGTCACATATCGCAATGCGATGCTCTTTAGAAACGGGAAAGGCGTATGGAAATTGTTTGGTCACGCCGCGCTGAGAAGCAGTTGGATAGCATCGATGTGCGGTATAGACGGAAAATCTTCGATAAGGTCGATCAGTTAGCAGGTTTTCCCAGCGTAAACCTCGACATAAAGAAGATGAAAGACGGTGACAACGAATACAGGATGCGGGTTGGTGATTACCGGGTGTTGTTTCAAGTTATCGACGGGGTGCCAACGGTCATAAAGATAATGACTGTGAAGCGCCGGACAAGTACCACATACAGCTAAGTGAGAGGGGGGGATACCCCCCTCAACACCGTAAAACTTCACACACAACAAGTATGAAGTATGATTTATTAATTTATATCTATGGAATAACCTACTTGTCGAGGAATTTGCGTTATGTCCGTTCAATTTATCAAAGATGGTAACAATAACGTTGCTTACGCCGTTGTACCGATCGACGACTACAATCGCCTGCTTGCTGCGGCCGACAGTGATGATGATGCGTATGAAGACGTCCCATACTCTCCTTCAACAGATGCAGATGACGATTCCGTAGTTATCCCTCATGCTGTCGTCAGCATCAAGGTGAAAGAAAACGTGAGCCTGCTGGCCGCATGGCGCATCTATCGCAACTTATCCCAAGCCGATGTTGCGGCGAAACTGGGCGTTTCCCAGGCTTCAGTCTCACAGCTGGAAGGCTCTAAACGCCCACAGGCCGCAACTCTAGGCAAACTGGCAAAGATCTACAGCTGCAAGCCTTCTCAACTCCGCTAAGCATCAGCTAAGGCCTTCATTACTGAAGGCCTTTTTTGTCTCTATCCGCAGCATTTGTATAATCTGCTTTCGGCAATATATACTGTATATGCATACAGCACCACGGAAGCAATCATGAAACTAATAGACCCGCCCCGCTATCTCCTGCGCCCAGACACCAGCGCACCACAATTACAAACGCCGCTTTTCGCTGAACGCATACCTGCTGGCTTCCCATCGCCAGCGCAAGGGTACGAAGACGCGACCCTGGATCTCAACGAGTATTGCATCGCCAAAAAACACTCAACGTTCTTTGGCTGGGCTGAAGGTGACTCGATGATCGAAGCTGGTATACATGATGGCGATTTGCTAATCGTTGATCGAGATCTGCGCGCAAAGCATGGTTCTATCATCATTGCCAAAGTCGACAGTGAATTTACAGTGAAGATGCTCCATACGCGCCCTCGCCTTTGCCTTATGCCAATGAATGCTGCGTACAGCCCAATTTATCCAGATCCTGACACCTTCGAGGTGTGGGGGGTTGTCACATTTTGGCTGCACCAGGCAGTGAGATGATGTTCGCTCTCGCTGACGTAAACTCTATGTACGCTTCATGTGAGCAGATCTTCAGACCTGACCTCGACAATCGAGCGGTTGTGGTGACCTCAAATAATGATGGAAATATCGTCGCCAGAAACCGTCTCGCGAAACAGGCAGGCTTGAAGATGGGGGAGCCGATTTTTAAAGTTCAGCACCTCATAAAACAACATGAAGTTGTTGTGTTTTCTTCAAATTATTCGCTTTACGCGGACATGTCCGCGCGTTTTGTCGCAACAGTAGAATCCCTCTCCGCGCGCGTGGAGCAATACAGTATTGATGAGCTATTCATTGAGTGCGCAGGGATGGGTAAGGCCATGAGTTATGATGAGTTCGGCCACCAGCTGCGCGACACCGTGTATAGGGCTACAGGACTAACGATAGGTGTGGGGTTTGGCCCCTCAAAAACGCTAGCTAAAATCGCAAATTACGCTGCAAAAACATGGAGTAAAACCGGCGGCGTGGTTGTTTTGGATGATGCCGCGCGCCGTTATAAATTATTGTCTTTGCTGCCAGTTAGTGAGGTGTGGGGCGTCGGCCGACAACTAACAAAAAAATTAACCGTGATGGGCTACAAAACGGCGCTTGATCTGGCCCTCGCCGATACAAAGTTCATTCGGAAAAACTTTGGCGTTGTGTTAGAGCGAACCGTTCGGGAGTTGCGTGGCGAACCATGCTTATCGCTAGAGGAACATCCCCCGACCAAACAACAAATCATCAGCTCCAGATCTTTCAGCCGGCGGGTGACCGAGCTGGTGGATATGCAGCAGGCTATCTGCGGTCACGCTTCAATAGCGGCCAGCAAGCTGAGGCAGGAGAAGCAGTATTGCAAGGCAATCTCTGTGTTTATTCGCACCAGCCCGTTCTCGCATGATGCACAGTACAGTAATCAATTTTGCGAAACGCGCATAACACCAACGCAAGATACTCGCGATATCGTAGAGGCTGCTCAGCGCGCTTTACTCCGAATCTGGCGCCCTGGGATACGTTACGCCAAAGCGGGTATCATGCTGGCGGATTTTAGCGGCCGGGAGGCACAACTCGCGTTATTTGACGAGGCACCCCCACGGCCAAACAGCGAAAAATTGATGGCCGTTATGGATAGGCTGAACAAAGATGCTCGAGGCACGTTATTTCTAGCAGGCCAAGGCATCAATACAGGCTTCCAAATGAAGAGGCAATGGTTATCGCCAGCCTACACAACGCGCTGGTCAGATTTGCCCAAATTTAAGGTGCGATAAGCCCCCCGCACGGGCACCAATTTTGTCGGCATTCCGGCGTTCTTATCCGGCTGTAAGACCGCCCGGCATCCCTGTATCAACCTCCCCCTTATAATCGCACTGGTAGACCTTGGCTTTCCGCTTCGGTCGATCATCAGCGTCCAGCCAATCATCTGTTAAGTAAATACCTTCAGCCCTAATGATATACAGATTATACAATCCATAAGACCCACCAGCCGCCGCGCGCTGTGTAAACGAAACAGTGCTTACCTTCTTTCCTGAACGGGTGGATAACGACGTTTTAACGTTATCCTGTCTTGTCCCGTTCAGAGTTACAACCCTGCGGCCTTCTGCGTCAACCTGCTTGAAAACCAGAATATTTAGCTGATCGCATTTGTACGACATTGCTTTTTCGTGAGCAAAAGCCGGAAGCGTAAACAAAGCGATCGATGCCGATACCAGCAACCGTTTTAGTTTCAAACCAATTCCCTTTTCCCATCAATTAAGGCGGCCATATGCCGCCGGCGATACCATTGTACGTGCCTAATTTACCTAGCATAAAGGCCCGCCCATTCATTAGCCCAAACATCACCCAATCTTCCACTAAAGATTGAAAACTCAGTTCAGGTACGGTTAGCACTCCATTCATCCACTAGCAGAGGCCTACGTGACCCCAATACCACCTCAAGAGCCATACCAGCTACGTGTTACCGACGAACGTAACCAGCTTGCTGAAAAGCTGCAAAACCTGAAGGGTTTCATCACAGGGCCAGCATTTAAGTCTCTGGCGCAATACGACAAGACGCTGCTGAATTTGCAAGCAGAGGTCATGAGCGATTACCTGGCGATCCTAAACAAGCGCATTTCACGCTTTAGCTAAGAGGAAGCAACGATGGCTATCAGTACCGGTATTTTTTCAAATCCGCATCTCATGGTGAAACTTACCGTTCAGCAACAAGAAACGCTTGAGGCCTTCTTTGCTCAGGGCAAAGATAAGCGATTAATGCTTTTGTCCGGGCCAGTGTGTGGCTTAACGAACAACGTAACTAACATTGCAGTGGCAAACCTGATCGACAAGCGTCGTCCAACACTCGTCGTTAGTCAAAATGCAGCGAAGTACGCCCCTTTCGTAATATCAGCGGTTAACCAAACGCTCCCCCGTGACCAGCCATTGGTCATCACTGGTAACCGCATTTATCAACGCCATGAAGCACGCACGTTTGTTGAATTCGTTGAGCACAGCGCCTTCACGCCTGAATTTGCGGCACTTAGAGCGGAATTACCGATCGATATCATCATCGAGGGATTGGAGCTATTCGCGCCAAATCAGAATTGGCAACTGTCAGCCTCAGCGTGCACCCCTGAAACCATTCTCGTATGCGATGAGCCGTTGGTAATGGATGGGGAAAAGCCCCAGTGCTATGAACTATCCACCAGCGGACAATACCAAGTAATTCATCACTCGACGTTAGAATCCCCGTTAGTAAAGCCACATTTCAACGTCAATTCGCTACGTAAGCCGGAAGAAAGTGAAGAGGATTTTCAGGCTCGGCTAAAAGGAATCTTCGCCTAATGGCAAGCATCTCTATCAAAGGGGCTATTTGCTCTGGGCATGAAGGTTTTCCGCCTCGCCCATGCGTAGAGGGAGATCCACTCGTCACAATCAATGGCGTTGCAGTCATGGTTAACGGTAGTGCCTTTAGCGAACACTCCGACGGGAACAGCGTGCACAGCGGTACGGCGATATCAACTCGGCCCTGGATAACCGTCAACGGCAAAGGGATCGTCTGCAAAGATGACCCTGTTTCCTGCGGTTCTATCGTCGCATCCGGTGACCCGCTGGTGGAGGTTGCGTGATGTTAGATAATCCTCGCCAAGTCAATGCGTTCCGAGAACTAAATAAGACTGGCTTCACGCCGGCCACTTCAGTAACCCAAGCGTTAGCAGCCAGCGAACAGGCGAAGGCTAAACACACCTCGCTTTTAGCTTCGCTACTTCCTGGCATCGCATACCCCACAAGTATTTCAGTACCGATCAACCAAATTAACGAGGTAGCTACTTCACTAGAGTCTGCCGAATCAACGGGCCGGGAATTTACCGCCGCATTCACAACCTACCAGTCACCGTCGTCGCTGCTTACCGTGAGCATTGGGTGGGATTGTCATCTCAAAGGCGAAGGCAAACAGGTCGGTACGGCGCCAGCCTTAGTGCAAGCATTGGCCGACACGGTAACGGTAAGGTCAATGGCTGACGCAGTGGCGAAAGTTAACCCACAGCAAGTGATCGCTGTAATGCATGAAATTAACAAGATCCTGAACATTGCACCGCCTGCTGGTGGGGGCGAGCCACCTTCAGGCCCACCAGCGCCAACGCTAAGCAATGAACTAGTTAAGAGGCTGGTGGCTGTATGCGATGAAATGCTAAAGGCCACCAGCGGGCTTACGGAGGCTTTTAGCGCCGTTAGTCAATTAACGTCCGATGGCGTGGCTTCTGTCGCCCTGGCGGCCAAGGCATTCAAAAACGCTGTAGGCATTGCAGCGTTGGACTCAATGGGCACGAGTTCACCTATGCAAGGGGCCATTGAAGCGATCACTCCCGCCAGCGTTACTAACGCGCTCTTTGGGGGGATCGATGAACGCCATCGCAGTGCCGACCGGTAAAGCAGTAAGGGTGATCGCTATTTTTGGCTTCATCGCATGGCTGGCCGTCAGTAACTGGGGATATCGGAAAGATCTGCGGCTCCTCCAAACACGGCTGGAAGAACAGACAAGAACTGTTGATCAGCAATCGGTCGTCATCGCGACGCAGGCTTTTCAATTCCAACGAGCAAACGAGATCAGCTATGCAGCTAATCGATATGGCATCAATGCCGACTCGACCTCTCGGGAGAAAGAGATTGAATACAGAACGATCCTTAAAGACCTACCAACATGTAATTTGCGCGTGCCTGACTCTATTGCTCGTGGGTTGTTCGACTACACGAACAGTTTACGTTCCAGCGCAATGCCAGCCAATCCCGCCATTACTGACACAGCCAGTGCTCGTACCTCTGCCGCCGGCGAACTGACATATTGCCAAGCAGTTTTGTGGATTGATCCGCTTCTTGCGGCGATCGACAAAGCTAACAACCAACTCCTGGCTATCCGCCAGCTTGATGAAGAGAGAAAAAAATGAGCGTTGTACTGACACAAGAACAAATTAAAGAACTGGCCCGATTCGCTGCCGAAGACGGCCAGCCGGCCTACACAATTACAACCAGCACAATTCCGGCGTGGGAAGCGGAGAATGGTGAGCAGATTCCTGAATACAACGGTCTGATCGCATATTCGGAATCAGAAGAGCATGGGGTGTTACAGCTGGAAGAGTAAACAGGCACACGTGACACGGTCACACAAGGCTGCCGCTGTTGAAAACAAGCAACCAATGAAGTGAATAATGCTGAGCAAAGCCCCGTCATAGATTGACGGGGCTTCTAATTTTAGCGAATCAAGCCGCCAGTATATGCTGAATGCCCAAGAACATCGGCACAGCACCCAAACTGTTCGGCGGCAAGTTCAGCTGGACGAACCCATAACGAGCGTAAAAACCAATCGCTTCTGGGTCAGCGTCTAGATAGACGCCTTTTACAGGCAATGCCTTGTGGATGATTTTAATCTGCTCAAAGAACTCACACAGCAGATCCAAACCGTAGCCTTGCTTTTGATACTTAGTGGCTACACCAAGCATTACTAGTCGAACAACACCAACCTCACGAGGAAGAGAGCCGGTAACTACCCCGCTCAATGCCGTTTTTTCCAGGCTAAACGCTGTAAAACTGCATATCCCGATCAACTCACCAGTGTTCTTATCGATCAGCGACTTTGCAGCACAATTCCCATCGGCAACGTTTTTTTTGAGTGAACCGCGAACAAAGGTATTCACTGCATCTTTCCCACAATCAAACTTCTTCTGACCGGGGTATGTGATATCCGCCTGATACGTACAGGCCAATACGTCCGCGTTACTTACATCATTTGTGGTCTGGTTCCCCATTGTGTTTCTTCCTCCTCATCAAGGCTTTCAGGGCAAGCGTTGGTGCGGCAGGTTCAGACATAAGTTGATTCAACTGATGCCAAGCCCCTTCAGATAGCTCACGGCGCCGTTGGTTATCCAACACGCTTTCAGCTCTTTCCAGGGCGGCATTCAGTATGAACGACGTCAAATCCAAACCAGCGACAGCCGCCGCTTCACGAAGTACATCTTTTAAACTCACAGAAGTCTTCAACTCGACTCTTGCGTTCTTTAAACCTTTAGCTACATCCACAGGCATCTGCGAGACAGTTGTGGTTGCCATATTGAACCTCTCTATATTCCTCTAAACTCTCCTTCTGACAGGCGACGTTACCTTTTTCCAGTAAAAGGCCTTCGTCTTAAATTATTGAAATTACTAAAATTATGATTTGCCATTATTAACTCCTGATTACGTTTTTTTCAGTATATGTATCTTCTAAATTAAGATTCATCATCAAACCTAGTACGGATGATAGCCGTACTACGATGTAAGATTACCTACGGTCTATGTAATTGTCAATTCATACGGCTATTATCCGTATACCGCCCTCTCCTCATAGATACTCTCTGCGGTCTTGGCGCCACTCTCCGTCAACGTGAGATACAACCTTAAACTCTCATCCCTCTCAAGGAGGATCAGGCCATTCTTTGCCAGCGTTCGGCAGGACAGGCTGTAGTTGTTAGGGAAAAGTTCAACGGAGCGATTGGCTCTAACAATGTTGAACAATGCAGTTTGACGTATGCCTGCTGAACGCCCTTTTAAACGGAACGCATGCAGGATAAACAAGGTATCTTTTTGAATTGCTGATAATCGCATGTGATTGACTTATGGTGGTTGTTGAACGTCAAATCATACCATGTATGAATAAGGTGGGGCTGGGAAGTGTTTATAAACTGGATGAGGATCAGCAGGGCAAGCACTGTGTGTATATAAACTGGCAGACTATAGCGCCAGTACGCCAGGAGTGTTTATAAACTGGATGGAACCAACGAATCACGGCCAAGAAATGCACCCGGTGTGTTTACAAACGGGAAAAATCACGAGCTGAAGAGCCAGATCAGGCGATATAACGCGATGGATGTCGCAGCATCCAGTTTATAAACACACTCCCACAAGCGGGAATCCAGTTTATAAACACAAATCTAATCGTCGTCCAATCCCTCGATGAGGCTGGCGCCGGCCGGTAGGTGGCATTTAGGATTCCGCCCGTGGATCAATACGTGCCAGTCTTTATCGCGCTTTTGAATGGTCGCATCGAGGTATCCTGTTTCGATCAGTTCCTCGACGGCTTTCTTGATGATTCGGTTTTGTTGGTTCTGCGGGGATGTAAGCACCAGGCGTTGCTTAATACGCTCGAAGGACAACGGTATGGGCTTACGCGGAAGGCTTTCAATGAAAGTGTAAAGCGCTTGCGCAGTCCCTTTGTTCGCCAGCTTGCGGAGTACGAACATCTGGAGCAGCACTTGGTTATCAACCTGATACAACTCCCAGAGTGACTCGTCAGCAGTCAGCTTAATTACATCTGCTTTTACATCCCAATTACCCTTCTGGAGCAAGCCAGTAACGCTATGTTTGTCCTTGTTCTTTGAGGACAAACTCAACGTAGTGCTACGAATTCGAGTGAGGGAGCCAGAGATGCGTTCACGCAAAACACGTGTTTTTTCCTTGTCAGGATAGCCAGCAAAGCTCGCAAACTCGGAAAAAGGCAGTTCGATCGTATTGGAGTCTCGGCCATACTTTGAGAACGATAAAATTACAGCCACCCAAACCTTGAAATCTGTCTCCATAGACAGCCTAGGGCCACTTATCGTAATGTTCGAATAGCCCTCGGCTTGGGCTATTTCGAGCTTGGATAGCTCCTCAGACGCATCTATGGTGACACTCTCAACGTTCTTCCCCTTGCGCTTCAAGCTTGGTACAAAAAGACCAAGACGCATCAGCGCAACAGGTTGAACGGTACTATTAGAATTGGGGGTAAGTTTTTTTTCACCCTTCGAGGCCAGCACATCAATAAGACTTAACACGTTGTTTTTCATAGTCATAAATAGTTTCTTGTGATGGTCTGAGTAATGTGGAAAAAAAGATCCTTTTCCCAGTTTATAAACACACTTAATCCAGTTTGCAAACACATTTATCCCATTTACAAACACAGATATCCAGTTTATAAACACATTATTCCAGTTTATAAACACACAAACAGGCCCGCAGGCCGCGTCATACCTGGTCTAAAGGGTTCCGGGATCTTTTAGGTCATTTATGGATCTAAAGGTTAAATTATTGGATCTAGCCAGTTGATATGTGGATAACTTTCACTTCTATGTCACGCATTAAGATGACCGGTTACCACTACTTGCGGGTTTTTCGTCCAATTAATTTGCTGCCTGCAAATTCAGTTGATTAACCACCCTCGTGATCACCTCTACAGTTTTCCTAAAATCAGCGCGTCTTATACTTGGGTGCTCAGTAGTAAGCAGAACTGAGAGTGTCAACACGCTATCCCCTGATCTGGGGTTAATGAAATGCCTATGAATTACCGATAGAACATCATGATCACTAAGCTGCTTCGATATGCCATATTCACGCTTCAAGGCGCCCGATTGAGTGATAGAGTGTTTTGATTTACGCCCTGCTATATCTAAGCTTAGTAATTGGTTATTATTCAAAAGATTAACCCTTTTTTGACAGTGTAAAAACATGGTTTTTTCCCCGTTTCTAAACACACAACGGTCAAGGTTTAACTTTACCGAGCGCAAAAATTAAAAATCCATTAAAAAAAAATGGCCGATCAAGTGATCGGCCTTTCCCTGGTGTTGCTTTGTGGTCTTTATGATGTTCTGTGATTCTGAACAACGTTGATGTTATGCAATGTTACACATGTCGTCAATTAATATGACGGCAAAAATATGATCACAAAACGGCTGAAATCTGCTCGCATCCGCGCAGGTCTTACGCAAGAGCAACTTGGCGTCTTAGCAGGCATTGACGAAAGCACCGCTCGTGGGCGTATCTCATCGTATGAAACGGGTGCATATCGACCAGTATTCGAAACGATGTGCCTATTCGGAAAAGTTCTGAATGTACCAGAGTGCTACTTCTACATCGTAGACGATCAGTTTGCTGAGGAGGTGTTAGAACTTTTCCACAAGCGTTCTGAACACGACAAGGCACGAAAAGCCCCATAGAGGGGCATCGAAGAAAACACTAGGCTTACGCTGATACGCTGGTGGCTTTTTCCTTGAGATCCCTCAACTTCTCCTGCTCAAGAATGCTAAGCATTGTTACTGCCTTACGAATACCGTGCGTGAGACTCCCTCCCCCTAACGACTTTAAGAAGTCCTCTTCATTTGACGCTAAAAAAGCTGAGACTGTTTTTCCATTCTTCACCTGGCGCTGAGCACCTCGACGAGGCCATTGGATCTCTTTAAATTCAGGGAGAGGTTGAGGGGTGCGCAGGTCAAAGCGAAGTATCTCACTTGTTGAGCACTTGATAATGCAAGCTTCTGCTGTGAGCTGTAGATCTTTATCAGCAACTAATTCAACAAAGTTTCGATACGCAACTTCTTTGACCCCAGAGTGCGCTGGCGTGTTGGTCGCGCCGTTTCGATATTCCACATAAACAGTATAACGCATTACTAATCCTGTATTAGTTTAATAGAATTAGTCTAACAAACCTCCATTAACAACCCTACTGTTTTATCGTGATCCCCAATAACTCACTTTCGTTAATATCTCGAATGTCGAGAAGCAAACCCCTGTCTGTGCAAATAGATAGGACGAAAAAGTGTCTGATACCAAAGCATTTCATGAACGTCAGAGAGACGTAAATTGTCGCGCTGGCCGAGTGCTGGCGTTTACCAGCAATGCCCCTATCAACGCCTCTATGAGCGTTGAAGAGCAAGCGGAAGCCATTTCTCAGGCAGCAGCCAAAGATCCAATGTTTGAAGGCGTAGACCCGAAGGCCGTCCGCCAGATTTCTACAGCTTGGGCGGCCAGTGTGGCTGATTACCGCCGCATTAATGGCTGTAATCCACCAGCCGATCTGCTGGCAAATGCTCAACATGCATGTGAAAACCTGATCCTGGAATCTTCCCCAACCGCTAAACGTAGCGGTGAAGGCGCGGCAATGCTGGAATCAGTTTCCAGTGACATGAGTACATCAGAAGGTGTAATGCGCCAAGCTATTTTCATGGCAATGATCTTGCCGTCCGCCCTGGGCGCCGCAACCAGCGATATGTGCACTTTCATGCCGGCTACTCGCGATGAGTCTGACTTCTATGAGGTCTACAACGTTGCAGGCGTGAAGATGGGGTCGTTTGAGCGCGGTGAGCAAATGGATCACCTCAGCGCCGGCGTATTCTCGCAGATGGGCCGTATCTTCATGCTGAAGGGTGGCGTCGACGGCACTGCCAAAGAGTTCACCATCTCGATTTACGACTACGAAGGCCGAAATATGCCAATTCGTCGTTCTCGTGTTCGTATCATCGTGAACCGCCGGCTCGGTAAACACTACGATGATGGTGATAGCAACATCAACTTCAACGAAAAAGACGCCAAAGGCAATAGCTTCCAGGTGACTGGAACAGTCGACTATACAAAGGGCATCGTGAAGCTGAAGTTTGACGAAGCTCCACCAGCGGGCACTCACATTGCAATGCAGGCCGAGCTGGACGTTGAGAATGCTCCTGACCTGATCCCGGTAATTAACCAGGCGATGCGTAAATGGACTATGAAGCCATCGCAATACATCCTGGCGGCCGAGCATACCGTGCAGTCCATGATGGATCTGCAACGTGAGTTTGGCCTAAACCTGGCATCGATGCAGTTCACCAGCCTGACCCAATGGTGTTCTCATGAGCAGGATATGAAACGTCTGCGTAAGCTCGCGTTCCATACTGTGCACGAATACAAATTCGACACAGCGCTGCCTGAAGGCCAGCAATGGGAACCGTGGTGTGCCCTCTTCCGTGGGGTTGTGAATCGAATTTCCACGGAGATGCGTGACCGTACTAAAAAATACGGCATCCGTGGTGGCTTTGCTGGTGGTGATGCAGCCGGCTATATCAAGTCACTGCCGGAAAGCATGTTCCAACTGGCGCCGAACTATGTGCAAACATCCTATGTGCACTTCATCGGCTTGCTGTTCGGTTCGATCCGTATCTATGAAGTGCCGAACCCAGTGTGTGAACAGTTCGACAAAGAAGGCTATCCGTTCTCATCGAGCGACATTCTTTTCTACTCACGTGGTGAAAACCTGGGTGAGGCCGGCATGGTCGCGGGCGATGCAGTACCAGCAATTCCATTTGTCCATCCAACGAGCACGGCGCTGGTTAATCGCCAAACACTGTGGGGTTCTGCCATTAATGAGATCCACCCACGCAATGGCGAAGACTATTTCTCCCGTCTCACGCTCGTTAACGAAAAAGTCGGCGCCATCGATCCTGGCACTGGGAAGTTCATCGAAAAAAAGCCGGAAGCCGGCGGTAAACCTGAAGCATCAGTAGGCGTAGAGTCCGTTTCCTTAACGCCAAAAACGCTGACTGTCACCGTTGGTGAGAAATTCAAACTGACCCCCGCTGTTCTGCCAGAAAACGCTTCTAACAAAGCATTTACGCTGACTTCTAGCGATGAGTCCTTAGCGGTCATCGATCAGAGCGGTGACGGCGAAACAAAAGCTGTGGGCGTCGCCAATATCACGATGACCAGTGAAGACGGTTCAAAAACCGCCGTTGCCAAGGTCACTGTGAAGGCTGCCGGCTAATCCTTTGATCAAGCGCCCCAGCTGGGGCGCTACTAGGAAAAAAAATGAACAAGATTCCTTTTGCTTTAGGTACGGCAGCCGGTGTGGCGGCTGCACCGATCGATGCATCAGCTACAATCGGCTCTACTTCAGGCGGAGCATCAGTTTTTGCGGGATTGGTTATTTCGCGAAAAGGTAAGCCGAACACCGTACTTAAAATTACCAAAAATAACGTCACGTCTATCCTAGGTGAGGCGCCAAGACCGCAAGAAGGTGCATTCTTTGAGCCTCTACGCCACGTAAACCAAGCTTTATCTGGTGGCGACGGATATGTCGTGCGAATTCCACTGCCTGGCATGCTGATTCCTGCTATCAACCTCACCATTGAGACAGCGGGCACACCTGCTGTTTCAACAGTGAAGGCAACCACCAGCACAACAGCGTTTGGCGCTGATATCACTTTGCCGGCCAAGACCGCAATTACGTTCTATGTGGAAGACGGCGATAAATCTACAAATCGCAAACTGAGCTTCGAACCGGCCAAAGACAAACCTGGGATTTTCAAGCTGAAGCTGGTCGCTACTGATTCGTTAGGTGCTGAGAGCACGCTAGAGAATTACGAGGTTTCGCTGAATTCCGATGTTGTCGACGACATGGGGCTTTCTGCGTTCATTCCAGATGTGCTCGAACGTAACGGCTCACGCTTACGTGCTCTGATCTCGGATACCGTGGTGTTGCCCGCGTCTTTTGCTGGCATCACTAACCAAGCGTTTGTTGGTGGTTCGGATGGTGATTACAAGAAGCTGGCGGCAAAAGATTACGCTAGCTCAATTGCTGTTCTGGACGGCTCGCTGGTGGAGTATACCGCGATCCTGACTTTAGGCACTTACGATGCAACAGCTATCGCAAAACTTGCCGAATTAGCAAAGGCGGTTCGTGTTGATATGTTCGCTGATGTTGACCCTCGCTTGGCGGCTGATAAGGCGCTGGAGCAACTAGCTGGACTTGGCCTGGCTGGCAATGAAAACGTCACAGCGTACTACTTCCCGTTCTCCTGTCGTGACCCCTTAGGCCAATCGAATGTTGTCTTCGGTTTGTCTGGTGATGCATTCACGGCGAAGGCCAAGGGGGTTGCTCTAGTGCCTGATGTTGGCGGCTGGCATTACTCTCCAGCAGGAAGCTCACGTGGCGTCGTCAATCGTCAAAACATCCAGCCGTTACCTGCTGCCGCAACCATTGACCGAGAAGTCTTTGCAACAGCACACCTCAACGTTGTGACCAGTTCGAATGGTGCGATCGTCATTGATGATGCGCTGACCACCTGTATGGAAAATAACTACAAGAAGTATCAACACGTTATTTCCGTTATGAACTCTATCGCTCGCAACTACTACTCCCTCGCCTCGGCACTTAAACATGAACCTGATGGCTTAACTCGTGAAGGCCTGGAAAAGGGTATTCCTCGATTACTCGATCGTTATGTGGCGGCAGATGCATTGGTTAAGCCGCGCGATGCCAGCCAGGGTGACGCGCCTTATATCGTGACTGTAACTAATACCGGTTTCGATAGCTGGGAAGTGCGTTGGGAAGTGTGTGTGACGGGTGTTTCCCGCCGAATTATCGGCGTGCCTGTTTTACTGCGTTAATGGAGCTAAAAGTGGATATTTTCAAACAAAACAAAGTTAACCCATTGCTAGAGGCTGCATTTGGCCTTACAGCGTCCGTAGCGGCTCCTGACGCTCTGCTGGAGTCGAATAAGGGCAAGGCTCAGCCTGGCACCGAAAAAGGCAAGAAGGCGCTCTCAGATGCCATTTTCGAGGCTGTATCAAAACGGTCGCGTCAGGATGAGCGTTCTGTAGCGGCTTCATTCTTGCTGGATTGGGCGCGTTCATCTAACCCGACCAGTGAAGACATTGACGGTATCGCGATGGTTATGGCCGGCATTAGCGACGACGAAGATGACGATGAAATCACTGATGCCCAAACGGATGAGTACAACCGCGTCCTGTCAATCCTGGCTGAAGCTGCGGTTTCGTTGGGTGCCGATCAAGATTCTGTCACTCAAATGATCGATGAAGAAGATGACGAAGCGGCAATTGCCGTTGCGGATGCAATTTCAGCGGCAAATGAAGACGACGATGAAGCTATCGCAATCTATGGCGTCTCTGGGGATAGCGATGATGACGCAATGTTGGAGGCGAACAAAAAAGTTGTCCGCAATGGAGAGGTGAAACTGATTCGTAAGCGCCCTCGCCCGAAGCGCATTACTGCATTGCAGCGTGCTTCCATCAAAAAGGCGCAACGCAAATCTCACACGGCAGCGGCAAATATCTCTCGCCGGAAATCGCTGAAAGTGCGGAAAAAACGCGGTCTGTAAGGTATCAGGCCCACCCTTGGGGTGGGCTTTAAAGGGGGTTCTGTGATTTGTGGCGCAATAATGCCTGACGGTGTGAGTCCATTCCTGAAGGCCTACATCACATCGGGCACAAACATGGTCGTTGGATACATCGGGGAAGGCAGCGTTGCGATGCTAGAAAGCCTTTGGTCGTCGCCGTTTGAAAACAACTCAGTTGGCTCTATGGCCGGCGTGAGCACCCTCTCGAATGCGACTCAAGCGGCATCGACCACGACGTCAAAAGCGAAAATTAACAGCATGCTGGTGTGGGAAGGCCAGAAGCCACCGGAGTTTAATTTATCGCTGCATTTCATGGCGAAAGTGGATGCGCAGATCGAGGTCAACTCCGCGATTATGGCGTTGCAGCAAATGGCGTCGCCTGACTTGAAAAACTTCCTGCCAGGTGGCCGCCGGCCGAAGCCTGTTGTCCTGGATATTGGGCGACGGCAAAAAATTATGCATGCCGTGATTCAGTCAGTTCAATACGAGTTGGACGCCCCGCGCACGATAACAGGTATGTACGCCCACAACACAGTGAACCTGCACATCTCAGGTATGACGGCTTACAACGAGTCTGAAATACCGCTTATGTACATTTGAGGTAATTATGAGTGGATTTGGTAACACCAAAGCGGATGTTGGCTTCTTAAAAAAGCGCTTTAACCAGAACCTGGCGGCCGGCGAAAAGCTGATCGGCTCGGAATACTGGATGGTGATTAAGGGGCATGAAAACCTCTCTATCTTGATCCGAACGGCGCAGCTGCCAGAAATGACCCGTGAAGACATGGAAGATGTGGCGCCGGGTGGTATGAAGTTCAACCAACACGGAGCACTGAGAAATAGTGGTGAGATCCAGGTTCAGTGCGTTGAAACCATTACAGGCGACGTTCTTGCAGCAGTGAAAGATATGGTGTTTGGCAAAAAATACGTTGATATCACAATTAGTGCAGCGGCCGAGTCGAACGGCGGTGATCATAAAGGCCTGACCCGGTCATTGCTTCATTGCAAAGTCTACTCTGAAGCTGTGGATCTATCATCCGAAGACGTCACTGTTGCTGTTCGCCCAAGCCTTCGTATTATCTACAACTGGGTGGAGTAATTCGATGACACCAAACGAGCTTCTTGATGGTGTCAAATCTCGGTTTACACCTCTGCTGGTGGTTGAGTCAAAAGTGCTGGAAAGCCTTCTGATTCAGGCTCTGGCGGCATATCAGGATCGAGCTGGCTTGGTGCGTAGAGTCAAGATCGGAAAAGAGGCAGGTGTATCCCTGCCTTATCCTGAAGACTACTTGGCCCTAGTGCACGTTGTTGATAAACGTGAAGCGCTCGTATATAGCGACGATTATGGCACTTCAATTGATCTCGAACTCAATGGCAGCGAGTGCTACCCCCTTATCCTTTCTTACCTGGTCAACTTGCGCGACCGTCCTTTAGATGCCTGGACAGTTCCCCCAACAATCATTGGCCTTATTCAAGACTATTTGGAAGTTCTTATCGCTATTCCTAATACCGAGCGCCAGCGCCGCGTGTCAATCGCCGGTAAATTGGATACGTCAGCCCTTCCCGATGAAAATACGCTCAATCAGCGCAAGGCAGATCTGGAAGCCCTAATGTCGTCAAACCGGGCAATCATCGCCGGCGCAACGCTATTTTAAATGGGGGCATCATGGGCATATTTGATGGGTTATCAAGTAGATCTAGTCTTAAAAATGCGGTTAACGGCATGTTCAATGACGCGATGGATTCAGCCACTAACCGCTTCCTCCAGGGAACGAATGATATCGTAAAGGAAGCATTGGATTATGCGCTTGGTGGCGGTTCATCAAGTGGTTTTGCCGGCGGTGGGATGGTGAATGGCAAGGCTGGTCACTCTGGCGAAGTTGCCTATGCAAAAAGCATATTGGAAATGGCAATGCGCATCCAGTATGCCCAAGGTTGGCAATGGGTTGTTGAAGCCGATGGCATGAAAGACCTCTTCATGTTCGTTCGTGACGTTTCGTATAGCGAAGGGACTATCGAAACGGATGCAAAAATCATTGGCGGTATCCAATTCAACAAACCAACTCATATCACTCCAGGCACGGTAACAATAACTGTTCGCGATGACCAAACTGGACGCATTGCAAAATGGTTCGATGGCAGAAAACGACGGGTTATAAACCGTGACGGCACTATCAATCTTTCCCCTTTCTACGTAATGAACATCCGGGTCTACCGGGTGGGTTTCAACGGCAATAAGACCTTAGACGCCGAGTATTCAGTAATCCCAACAGAGAGAGGCGCTACAACGCGTTCCTATGATCAAGTTGGCGAGTTTCTGTCTTACCCACTGACCTTTGTTTGCCACACTTCAGCCGACGCAAGCCTAACTGGTTTGGCGTCCTCGGTGGCGACAGGTATGGCCGGCGATGCTCTAAGCAAAACCACCAGCATTATCAAATTTTAAGGCTATTCATGTACATTCCAATTTTCTACCAGCCTTCAAATCCTAAGAACGAAATCCAGTTTCGTGCACCTGCTGTCAACGATGCGCTGGCGTTCTGTGGGACGTCTCCAGACCAAGAAGAGCAAGCCACAACTCGATACCTGAATTCTGTTCAGCTTGGTGTAATGCAAGATAGCGCTAAGTGGACAGCACAAGATCGCCGCACAGCGCTGTGGTGGATTCACACCCATTCTCAACCGAATGGCGCGGAACAGACAGTTAGCTATCAATGCAGTCATTGTGGTGAGCTGCATCACTATGATTTTGATCTGTGCGGGTTAGCTGAAGATTTGGAGCTGCTAACAGTCCCCCCGCATATCGAGATCAGCATTCCTGTTAAGGGCATCCCGTATCAATGGCACCTGAAGCCGATCGACGGTCTGGGTATGGAACATCTTGAAATGATGTATTCAAATCTGCCGGCGGAAGACGCCCCAAATTATGAAACGGAATTAGCGAACCTACGGCTGGTGGAGATCACTCTCCAAGCACACCTGGCCGAGCAACCAGGAGACTTCCAGGAAGCGGCTGAAATGCGTTATGAACTGATCCGTAGCATGGAAACATACTCGGAGTTCTTGCCACTAGTTGCCAACGTCAAAAAGATGCAGGAAACGTTACGCCACGGGCTACCTATAACGATCCGCAAAGGAACGGCGCAGCTCTACATAAAGCCTCATAACTGCCCTACCTTGGCTAAGGAGGGACAGGCAATTTCCACTCGCCTCTTCTTTCAATTTCGGTGTGTCGACTACCTTCCAGGTCATGTCGTTAAGCTCCTGGGTGACCCTAATTCATGACTTAGCTCTATATGGAAAGCAGTCGATAGGCGATATCGAAAGATTGCCGCAGTGGCGAGCCTTCAGGATGTGCGATGACTTGGTTCAAATGATAAAAAATTCGTCAGGTAAACGATAATGCCGGCACTTAACACCACACCATCTGAAATGCTGTCAATCATCGATGCGATAGATCATGCCAGCGCTCGTGAACTAAAGGTTCTGACTGATATACATAGGGTTATCGTAGGTCGCTCCTCCCTAAGACCTAACGATATCAAGTTGCAACGTTCTAATGCCTCGATTATTACGCAGATTGCACGACGTCAAGCCCCTGCCAACGAAAGCACTTCGCCTCTTCGTCGCAATCAGTTGCATGATATTCGCAATAACAATGGGCGTATTGAACTGATTGTTTCAGGTGGTGGATTTCAAATAAATGACAAAAAAAGTCAAAAATCACCATTCACCATCGAAAGCGGGAAGGTCACGCGCGGCTCGGGCGGAAATCATGCAAATTTAAGTAATTTGCAATCAAAAAATACGCTTTTGCAACAAAGTAACAGTCAAAGCCATGCTGGACGGGTTCTAAAATTAAAAGGTGAAATCGAAAATCATTATTCTGAAATCGGAAATGCGGCAAAAAAGCTACCGTTTATTGAAGAAGATAAAACGATAAAATCATCAATAAAACATGATGTTGCTAAAGGATTGGCTGCGAGGGATAAAGCAGGGCGCTTTATCTCGAAAGACACTGTTGAAAAGACGGGTGGAGATGGTAAGAAATCAGAGGAACAAAGCCTGCTGAAAAGGCTTTCATCATTAATCGTTAGTAAACGAGGCGATGGCGAAGCGACTGAGGTTGCTGGTATGGCAGCTGGCGGGGTTCTTTTTAGCGCAGGGAAAGAAGCCGCCGAACTTGTGAGCGGTTTAAACGATAAGGTTGTCAGCCTCAAGGAATGGAGAGATAAGCGCAAAGACCAACCAGGATCGACGAGTCAAACACCCGTGACGTTCGCCGGTGTGACACCAACCAAGTCACAGCAAGCTTATAGTACGAGCACCACAGGCAAAGTAATTTCGGTCATGGAATCGCAACAGGAACAACTTGCGAAGTCAGACGCAGAAATCATACGAGTCCTTGGTGAAATTCGAGACAAAAACGAAAAGGGCAGTGCCGGCCGGGGTCTATTGGGTAGTGTTCTTGCTGGCCTGGGTGGTAAAGCCATTGGAAAGGCCATTGGATCTCGTATTTTAGGCGGCTTGTCTTTAGCTCTTGGTGGCGGAGTGCTTGTAAAGCTGTTCAGGCGATTGGCCGGTGCAAGTGACGTCGGCGATGTAATTCGAACTGGGCGCGGAGCGCTCACAACAGGGGGAGTGCATGGAGAGCGCAAACCTTCAGTGCCAGCAGGTAAGGGTAAAGGCAGTAAGATAGCAAAAGTAGCGGCGGGTGCGGGTGCAGTAGCGGCCGGCGCTTACGGAGCCATTAAAGGGGTCTTCGGCGTGAATGGTGAGGCTGGTGAACTAGCCACGCCAGTTACTGAAAGCCCTCAGAAATCAACAAATAGTGAAGTGGAAAGCCGGAAGCAGAAAAAATCCGGCAAGAGGTCTAAACGGCGAAGGAAAGTATCGCAAAGTAGAGCTTCAGCTAAGGCAAATGAAAAGGTCGCTGCAAAAGCATCGACTGCATCGGCTGAGCATGCAGCTGAAAAAGTTGCTGGTGAAAAGGTCGCCGAGAAAGCCGCAGGGAAACTTGCTGCAAAGGGGGCGCTGAAGGCTATTCCTGTGGTCGGGACGATTATTGGCGCCGGCATTGATGCGGTTGAAGGCTTCAGCAATGACGATGGGCAACGTGGGGCGTTTAAACTGGCTGAGGGGCAAGAAGTCCCAGGGCGCCAAAAAACCGAATATGCAGCAGCCAACGTAATCGACATGGGTGGTCTAGTTTCAGGAGGGGCAGGGTTCTTAGCTGATGGCGCCAGATGGCTGGGTATGGATGGTGTTGCGGACAGCTTAACGTTTAGCACCGATGGGATCGCAGAATCGCTTGATAGCGGCGTTAGCAGCGTCAAAGAGTCTTTAGATAGCGGTATTAGTAGCGTAAAAGAATTCTTTGGTACCAGTAGTGATAGTCATGTTGAAGCCATTCGAGCTGGAGCAAAGCAAACGACTGAGGCAATTAAAGACCTAGACCGATCACTTCAATCTACCATGCCAGGTATGGCAGAGCCATTGGAAGATCAGAGTGGAACTCCTGGTTCAGTTCCGACGTTTAATAATGTGTCGAGTGAACTAAATATTGGCGGGGTTAACTCACATACCAGGTCATTTAGAAATAATAATTTTGGGAACCTTGAATATGCAGGTCAAGCCGGCGCTGAGCTGGAAGCTGCAAATGCCAAAGGTGAGCGACGCTTCGCGAAATTCGACTCGCCAGAAGAAGGGTTTCGAGCCTTGGCTAATCAGCTTAGCAGTTACGCTGAAGGGACGTCTAAAGCTGTAGGATATCAGAAGCTGAATACCGTGCGCGGTATTATCACGAATTACGCCCCAAAAGGCGAGAATGACACTGAGGGCTATATAGCTCAATTATCTAAAACTTTGAGGGTGAGGGAAAGCGATCGCCTCGACCTAAGCAATGCAGACGTAATGACTAAAGTGATGCGGCAAATCGCTACAATTGAAGGCGGTGCCCCGCAGGTTTCCGATCAATTTATAAAAACAGCCATTGGTGCGCGCTCCGGGAGAAAATGGGTTGGTCAATTTAATCCAGAAACATTATCAATAATTAACCAACAGCGACAAAACGATGGCCTTGAGGCGATAACAAACAATGCTCAATTCTCTCGGCCAGAAAAGCAAACAATCGGCTCACGAGTCAGCGAAGCTGCATCCGAGGCTTACGATACAGCAGCAACGTATTTAGGCGAACTTGGTGGGAAAAGTGATGCAGCTCTAACAGGGATGTTTGATGTTGAAGGGTTGACTGTTCCGGCTCCTGAAAGAGGGTTAACAGTACCTCTAAATGACAAAGTTCCAACGGCCTTGCAAGGTGCGTCTGGCTTGCCAGATGCCATCGCAGTTCTTCAAGGGCGTGCTAGCCGCAGAATGGGTTATACGGGCTTGTCTGATGCGGACATTGAGCTAATTCCACCTCCTACGGTTAGTGGTGCTCAAGAGCGGTCGATGGAGATCGTCCCGGCAAATGAGGTGAAAAAATCTCGCAATAAAATGTCTCCCCCCGGAAATTCAGAAACTGATAGCTGGTGGGATGAGACGAAATACATGGCTTCAGGCATCGGTAACGTTGCTATTGGAGCAGTTAAAGGCGTGGGGGAGGATGCAGCTAGAAGCGCGCTACAATCGATAGGTGTAGATATTGATAATCCGTTGTCTTCGTTCGGAGCTACGGCCGGCGATACGGTTGGTAGCGGGGCTTCATCGCTCATTTCCGGCCTGATGGCTGATACGCCATTATCTTTCCTGAGCGACACGGTTTCTAACGCGATTGGGGGAAAAGCAAATACTCTCACTCAGCAGGTTATTTCTGCGTTTCAAACTTCACCACCTCCACCGATCCCAAATCTGGCGGCTAGTGGTGTGGCGCCAGTTTATCAGCGCGATAATGAATCACGTAGCCACGATGATGAAAGCCTGTCCTGGTTAGAACGTATTGCGAAAGGGGTCGAGAAACAACTCAATGTGAAGCCGGAACCGAAAGAGACAAATATCAATATGACGGCCCACAGCCCTCAGCCGGCCCCGCGTGGGGAAGTCCCAACCTCAATATCAGATAGTGCCCTCGAAAAACTCTTCGGGTGATAGTGGGCGCGGCACTCCTGCCGCGCTCATTAACTCACTTCGCTTAAATTAGCGTCCTAGCTACCAGTACAGGTATTCATATGAACGAAATAGATAGCCTTTTACGAGTGAGCGGGGAGGGCGTAAACGTCAAAATTGGTGATGTAGAAGCCATGCAAGCACGCATTGAGGACTGGTTACATACGCCGGAAGGAAGTGTCTATGGTCTACCTGAGTATGGAAATCCGTTGCCGCGTTATAAGCACGAGCCTCTAGATAGCGTGCATACGCTGGTCGCTATCGAGAACGAGATCATCATCAAAATGATGAGCGATATAGCTGATTTGAAGTTAACAGGGATCAGGATAGAGCCAGCAGAAATCGATGTATTTGTCCTGACTATTGGGATACCGAAACAGGATCTTTCCTGGGCGATGAAAAAGGAGTAATGATATGACTTCGCAGGAAATTTTAGAGAAATTCACAGCCCTTATTCAGCAGAATGTCTGGTGGAGTCGCTTTGTAAATAGCCAGTTTATGAAAATGCTGGCGATTATGCTCAGCCAGATAATTTACGCAGCTCAAACAGCTGCGGAGAAAGCGTTAACCGAAGGGTTTATTAGTACAGCAACAAAGCGCTCTTCAATCCTTGCTGGTGCTGAGGATCGTGGGTATGTGGCCCGCCAAATTATGCCATCTTATGGCACTTCATCAGTAACAAATAAAACTCAGATACAACAATCCCTTCCAATCTATGCGGATCTAATTTCTGACGAACAGAAACGCTACATGCTGGTTGAACCGCTTGTTTTAAAGCCTGGGGAAACTCGGCATGGTGTTCCAACAAAGCAGCTTGAACGAGAACAGCTCATATTTGATGTCGAAAACGAAACAGAGTTCTTGTCTTTCACATTAACGAAAGCTATGACGAAGAGGTGTGTCAGTATCGATGTATCTGTCACAGATAATGGAGTGGCACGCCGGTGGGAAGAGAATCCTCAATTCCGTCTTTCTAATAAGAACTCTCTTCATTATGTAAAATTCTATCGACCCACGGAGCAAATAGGTATTCGTTTTGGTGATGGTTCGATTGGGAAGATGCCGGCTGGTGGCGAACAGGTCATTTTAGATGTGTGGTTAAGTGATGGTGATATCACCCTTGTGCAAGGACAGACTTTAACGCCATATGCTGGATCTTCTGATTTATCAGGTAAAATTGAGGTAAAAACAGAAACTCCGATTACAAACGGAGCAGGTTACGAAACTACCGAAGAGACACGGAATAGAGCGCAATATTTTACAGCCTATGACGGCCAGGTAGTGTGGGGCGCGGACTATAAATTTTATCTTCGCACTCAGATTCCAAATATAAGCTGGATCAATGCTTGGGGTGAGAAGGAGCAAGAAAAATCAACAGGCGTTCATTCTCTGAAAAATATTAATACAGTATTTTTCTGCGGACATAAGAAAGGGCTGACTCAGGAACAAATGGAATCGGTTGTTTTAAGCGCCTTTCAGGATATCCCCAATGAACTCAACAAGAATTTTGTATACGTAAAGACAAATGAGCGGCCATTTACAATTAACGTTACTGGCGTTGTGAAAAAAAACGAAGTAATTGTTGATGCAGAGAAGAAGATCCGCGATGAACTGGAGGCTAGGGCGGGTCGAGACTCAAGTAATTTTGAACGCGATGAATCAGGGGAGTTTGCACGAGTTTCGCATAATGAAGTTTGGGCGATTATTCAGTCAACAGGGCTGTTGTCGAAATTCAAGCTTGAGATTATAAATATGAGCGAAGCGGCAGCTCTAAATGATTTTATTTATCTTGATGTGAAAAAATCGAAATTCGAACTTAAATACTGAGAGTTATAATGAAAGATAATTGGTTCAAAGAGCAAATGACGTCCGCTAAGCAACAATCTGGGTTGTGGGCGGGGTTTGCTGATGTGGTGCAGTCAATGCTGAACAGTATTGTTCTGCCATTGATTGAGCGCACTGCCAATAGAAAATCGCTGTACTCAATGGATAAAGATGACTTGAGGAAAAAGATGGGAGAACTGGGTAAGTTCTTCTATATCGATGGGGAAAATTCTACTTCACTGCCAGTATTACTTTCGCAACGTCTGGATGAGATCCATTTCAAGGGAACAAGTCGCCCAATTGAGGCAACTCTTTGGCGTGAGTTCAAAAACCTTGCGGCGACTTGGGCGCCACTTTATGCCCCCGTGGATCAAGCAAAGTTTCCGTATGGTTCCTATTTCGTCACCAAAGACGAGCTGGAGACGTCAAAGGATAAGTATGGTGATTTCTTCCTAACCTCGCGCGGGCGCATCAGCGTGGCACTGAATGACGTTTACGAGGTGTATTCGGACACAGATCCATCTAAGGTGTTAGACGAATTCATGCGTCAGTTCAAAATGGTCATAGAACCGTTGATACCGCTGCATATAGTGTTTGATGGCATGGGATATCATTTGCGGTTTGAGCTGGTGGAGCGAAAAATAGTATTCACCCTCTCTGGCGCCAGCGCAAAGATCCAAAACGGCACCTGGTATATCGAATCACTCCAAACGGTGATCGCAGCACAGTCTGTTTCTACAAATCTTACTGTGGCCCAAACGCTCAGCAATATTCCTCGGCCACTGGAGGCTGTACCCGTCCATATGGATGAAATGCGACTCGATGCCTGGGTGCTTGATGTGGTGCCTGCGCCAATGATACGCCCAACGCAAGGGGATGATTCACGCCTTGTTGTAGTGGACGGGATCGCCAGCATTAAAACGCTCGGTTACCGAGGTTGTAACATCGAGTTTACCTCTGGAGAGCTAATCGGATACACATTCCCAGAAGAGGTAGATAGCGCTATACTGCCTATTTCTGCGGCCGAGGTAGGACGAATAAACTCCATTATTTATCTAGACACCATTTAACAGGCTGCATGACAAAATGCAGAGGCCCAGCCCCACTGGGCCGGTGTTTTCAATTCTAAAACTCACTTTACATAAACTCGCCTGCTAATCAACCACTGCACAGGCGTTCTTCTATGGCAGAAATTAAGGCCGTTCAGACCGGCGGGAAGCTATTTCGAGCTGCACTGCTGGATTATTTTTACAACCGGCGCGCGGAGTCAGAGATCGGGGCTGGAACAAGGTTCGTAATGTCGAAGGGGTACTTTGGTACATCGGCCCTCGTAACCGCCAACCCGGCGGGAGGTTGGAACATCGCGAACATCCCGTCGACATACTCCTTGAGCGATCTGAAAAACAAATTTGCTGAGTGCAACCTCGTCTGTACTGCCAAAGAAGGGTTGATCACAATTAACGCAACGCTACAGGACTCATTGCTACCTGCGGATACACCATACAACTTCAATACAATGATGCTGATTGACGGCGATGGCAAAGCGTTCGCTGTCCTTTGCTGCCAGCAAGACACTTTGTATCGCGGGAAGGCCTTTACTGCCGTGTTAACTATCGACCAGAGGGCTGGATAATGGCCGCTATAACTACAGTTGGCGGCATCACGATCGTTGCCCCGAAAAATTCCAGCGGCCTTTTGGCTGATATTCAATATTTAGAGCCATACGCCTCATCTGCTTTCAACCGCAAAGCATATGGGATTTTTGGCGCCGGTGTGTATCAAGGATTCTCAGTTGCCCCTGGCAATGGTCTAAATGTTATCGTTAAACCAAACGGTACTAAGCCAGGTGTAGCATCGGTTAATGTTAATGGCTATCAAATCACAGTACAGCTTCTTACTGAGCAAACTGTAGCTTTATCGGCTGGGAAGCTGAACATCGTTGTTTTGGAGGCAAAATACGGACTGGGTATCACCACCGATCAGGTAAACGCTGATTCCAAAATTAAGGCAGCCAGTTTGTTTGTCGTTAATGACGAGAAAAGCATCATTGATGGCATGATTGAGATTTGTCGAGTTAACCTCGCAGCTAATGCAACTAGCGTGCCGGCCGGAAGTATTAGTATCGCGAACCGTTATTCTCTGAAGGTTTCTTATGAGCCTACAGATGATATTAATGATGCTCGAGATAGTCGATTGTTGACTGTTAAAGCAGGTAGGTCATTTGTCCCCATTACCGGCGGGAATATGACAGGGCCGTTAGGTGTAACTCGTCTAGTTTTTCCTGACGGTGGCGTATTTCACGCTAACAAAGATATTGATCGTGAAAATGGATTCACTCTTGAATCACTTTCTACTATCAACACGGGATATCCAGTGCCAGGTGGCCTGGGAACTCTGGTCACGTTCAAATCGAACGAATATCGAAATGTTCAACTCGCTTTTGGTTCTGGTAACACTGAGTTTTATTTGCGCTCTATGCGTAAAGATACTGGGGCATCCACTGAGAAATGGGATCGCGTATATACCCAAGCCTTCAAACCGACAGCTGCCGATGTAGGTGCACTGACTGACCCGCAGGCAGTGCAAAAGTACGCGCTTCGCTCGATTAAAGTTAATGGCAAACCTCTATCATCGGACGTCAATTTGTTGGCTGGTGATGTTAATGCGTATAACAAAA
>NZ_FXUD01000012.1:0-68701 GCF_900182895.1 Serratia sp. CC22-02
TTACAGCTTTGAGTATGCTTTTAAAGCCCCTTTTGATTTGTTAGAAAACCTTGCGGTCTGGCAACTGCAAAGGTTCATTCGAAGAATCGAAAGGAGGTCCCGATGGGGGACGAAAAGAGCTTAGCGCACACGCGATGGAACTGTAAATATCACATAGTATTTGCCCCAAAGTACCGGAGGCAGGTGTTCTACAGCGAAAAACGTAGAGCAATAGGCAGCATATTAAGAAAGCTATGTGAATGGAAATGCGTAGCGATCCTGGAAGCAGAATGCTGTCCAGATCATATCCACATGCTTGTGGAGATCCCGCCGAAAGTGAGTGTATCGAGCTTTATGGGATATCAGAAGGGCAAAAGCAGCCTGATGCTTTACGAGCAATTTGGAGAGCTGAAGTACAAATATCGCAATCGGGAATTCTGGTGTCGAGGGTACTACGTAGATACGGTGGGTAAAAATACAACAAAAATAAAGGATTACATAAAGCATCAGTTGGAACAGGATAAGCTGGGAGAGCAACTGTCGATCCCGTATCCAGGCAGCCCGTTTACGGGCCGTAAGTAACGGTCGAAA
Organism: Serratia sp. CC22-02; assembly: GCF_900182895.1. Taxonomy (NCBI): domain Bacteria; kingdom Pseudomonadati; phylum Pseudomonadota; class Gammaproteobacteria; order Enterobacterales; family Yersiniaceae; genus Serratia; species Serratia sp. CC22-02. Next base: position 571 of record NZ_FXUD01000012.1, read on the forward strand.
CGCAAATGTCAGATTGCTATGCGCCTGTTAGGGCGCGGCTGGTAAGAGAGCCTTACAGGCGCATATGAAAAACCTCCGGCTATGCCGGAGGATATTTATTTATTGTGCGGTCACGGGATTCAACGGCTGGTGACGCTGTCTACGCGTTGGCTGCGCTGTTTGATGGCGTAACCGACGGCCAGGATCGCCACCCATACCGGGATCAGCAGCACCGAGATTTGAATGCCCGGCGTCAGGTACATGATCACCAGGATGCCGGCCATGAACAGCAGGCACAGGTAGTTGCTGAACGGGTACCAGAAGGCTTTGAACTTCGGCACCACGCCTTCGCGGTTTTTGGCGGCGCGGAACTTAAGGTGCGCCAGGCTGATCATCGCCCAGTTGATCACCAGCGCCGATACCACCAACGCCATCAGCAGTTCGAAGGCGCGGCCTGGGATCAGATAGTTAATCAGTACGCACAGCGCGGTGGCGAGAGCGGAGATACCGATGGCCACCACCGGCACGCCGCGGCCGTCGACCTTCAGCAGGCTTTTCGGGCCGTTGCCCTGCTGCGCCAGGCCGTACAGCATGCGGCTGTTGCAGTAGACGCAGCTGTTGTACACCGACAGCGCGGCGGTGAGCACCACGATGTTCAGCACGGTCGCCACCAGGTTGCTGTTCAGCGCGTGGAAGATCAGCACGAACGGGCTGCCGCCTTCGACCACTTTGCCCCACGGGTACAGCGACAGCAGAATGGCCAGCGAACCGATATAGAAGATCAGGATGCGGTAGATCACCTGATTGGTGGCTTTCGGAATGCTTTTTTGCGGGTTGTCGGCTTCGGCGGCGGTGATGCCGACCAGCTCGAGGCCGCCGAAGGAGAACATGATCACCGCCATCGCCATCACCAGGCCCATGACGCCGTTCGGGAAGAACCCGCCCTGCGCCCACAGGTTGGTGACGGTGGCCTCCGGGCCGCCCATGCCGCTGAACAGCAGGTAGGCGCCGAACACGATCATGCCGATAATCGCCACCACCTTGATGATGGCGAACCAGAACTCCATCTCGCCGTAAACTTTAACGTTGGCCAGGTTGATGGCGTTGATCGCCAGGAAGAACACCGCAGCGGAGACCCAGGTGGGGATCTCCGGCCACCAGTACTGCACGTAGATGCCGACCGCGGTCAGCTCCGCCATCGCCACCAGGACATACAGCACCCAGTAGTTCCAGCCGGAAGCGAAGCCGGCGAAGTTGCCCCAGTATTTGTAGGCGAAGTGGCTGAAGGAACCGGCAACCGGCTCTTCCACCACCATTTCCCCCAGCTGGCGCATGATCAGAAACGCGATGAAGCCGCCGATGGCGTAGCCGAGAAGCACTGACGGGCCGGCCATTTTTATTGTTTGAGCGATACCGAGAAATAACCCGGTGCCGATTGCGCCACCTAAGGCGATGAGCTGAATATGGCGGTTTTTCAGGCCGCGTTTCAGCTGGTCACCATGCTGTTGACCATCCATCAATCTAACCCTCTGTCGTTGCGAATGACCACATACCTGTAAAGCAGTGGTTACGATGTGTGTTTTGTTTTATTTACGGCGTTATAGCTATTAATTCCACGGCGCCGCTACCGTTTGGCAGAGAATAATGTTATGCGCGTCTGTTTGCACCTGCTTTGTCGTGTGAGTGATTAAGATTGCAGCAGTTTAGGAAACAAAATGCGGGTTGTGTGACGGCGGGGGGGATTCAGTGCATGAAATAAGCAACAAATCACATAATGCGCAAAAATAACGTAGATCCGAACGGCGGCGCGCGTTCAAATAATGAACGAACTCCCGTTGCGCTGCTCGCCAAATAGCCATTCATTAAAGCGTCATAACCATGCAATAAAACTCGGGCAAAAAGTTTGCACTCTGCCTTGCGTAAGGTTTGGTAAAAGTTAAATCCCCAACCCGGCGCGTAAATGGTAATACCATCACGGCGTTACCGGTTTGCAGCGGGGTTTTCAGCGGGGTGTTAAAATGTGCGGGTAACCTGATTTCGATCAAGGCCCGTATGGACAGGAGGTGAATACTTTGTTACTTTACCGTCACGTTTTTGAAATTGGTATTACCAATTGACTCCGCGCCATTCGCAGAGAAGAATTCACTCATGGCCTACAGCAAAATCCGCCAACCCAAGTTGTCAGATGTTATCGAGCAACAGCTCGAATACCTGATCCTCGAGGGGACACTGCGCCCAGGCGAAAAACTGCCTCCGGAGCGCGAGCTGGCGAAACAATTTGATGTCTCCCGTCCTTCTCTGAGAGAGGCCATTCAGCGCCTGGAAGCGAAAGGGCTGCTCCTGCGCCGTCAGGGCGGCGGCACCTTCGTGCAAACTAATCTGTGGCAGAGCTTCAGCGATCCGCTGGCCGAGCTGCTGGCCGACCATCCCGAATCACAGTTCGATCTGCTGGAAACCCGTCACGCGCTGGAAGGCATTGCCGCCTATTACGCGGCGCTGCGCGGCACCGATGAAGATCTGGCGCGCATCCGCGACTGCCATATCGTGATTCAACAGGCTCAAGACAGCGGCGATCTCGACGCCGAAGCCGATGCGGTCATGCAGTATCAAATCGCCGTGACCGAAGCTGCCCACAACGTTGTGTTACTTCACCTGCTACGCTGCATGGGGCCGATGCTGGAACAGAACGTGCGTCAGAACTTTGAATTGCTCTACTCGCGCCGTGAGATGTTGGCAAAAGTGAGCAGCCACCGCGCCGGAATTTTTGAGGCGATTGTGGCACGCGAGCCGGAAAAGGCCCGTGAAGCCTCGCATCGCCACTTGGCGTTTATCGAGGAAATCTTGCTGGATCTCAGCCGGGAGCATACTCGGCGCGAGAGATCGCTACGGCGTCTCCAGCAACGCAAGGATTAAGAGCTGTCCTCTTCAGGGTACACCAGCCTGCGGGGGTTAAGTTCGAGGTACTTAGTTAAGTACTTAAGCGGCAACTAAACTGATGGGCCTGTCTTCGTGTGTTTTTGCACAGAGCACAGGAAGACAGGCTCCAAACAAACCATTAGACAGATAAGGAATACCACCATGTCAGAACGTTTAAACAATGACGTGGATCCGATCGAAACCCGCGACTGGCTGCAGGCGATCGAATCGGTCATCCGTGAAGAGGGTGTTGAGCGAGCTCAGTTTCTGATTGATCAGGTATTGGGAGAAGCCCGCAAAGGCGGCGTTAACGTTGCGGCCGGTGCTGCAGCGCACAACTACGTCAACACCATCGCGGTAGAAGACGAACCGGCCTACCCAGGCAACCTGGATCTGGAACGCCGCATTCGCTCAGCGATCCGTTGGAACGCGATCATGACCGTTCTGCGCGCATCCAAAAAAGACCTGGAGCTGGGCGGCCACATGGCTTCCTTCCAGTCTTCCGCGACCTTCTATGAAGTCTGCTTTAACCACTTCTTCCGCGCACGCAACGAGAAAGACGGCGGCGACCTGGTGTACTTCCAGGGCCACATCTCTCCGGGCGTTTACGCGCGTGCCTTCCTTGAAGGCCGCCTGACCGAAGAACAAATGAACAACTTCCGTCAGGAAGTGCACGGCAATGGCCTGTCCTCTTACCCGCATCCTAAGCTGATGCCGGAATTCTGGCAGTTCCCGACCGTATCCATGGGCCTGGGGCCAATCAGCGCCATCTATCAGGCGAAGTTCCTGAAATACCTGGAACACCGCGGCCTGAAAGACACCTCTGAGCAGACCGTTTACGCCTTCCTGGGCGACGGCGAGATGGATGAGCCGGAATCCAAAGGCGCCATCACCATCGCGACCCGCGAGAAGCTGGACAACCTGGTGTTCGTCATCAACTGCAACCTGCAGCGCCTGGACGGCCCGGTTACCGGCAACGGCAAGATCATCAACGAACTGGAAGGCATCTTCTCCGGCGCAGGCTGGCAGGTGCTGAAAGTGATCTGGGGCGGCCGTTGGGACGAACTGCTGCGTAAAGACACCAGCGGTAAACTGGTTCAGCTGATGAACGAGACCCTGGACGGCGACTACCAGACCTTCAAATCCAAAGACGGCGCTTACGTGCGCGAGCACTTCTTCGGCCGTTACCCAGAAACCGCGGCGCTGGTCAAAGACATGACCGACGACGAAATCTGGGCGCTGAACCGTGGTGGTCACGATCCGAAGAAAATCTTCGCTGCACTGAAAAAAGCGCAGGACACCAAAGGCAAACCGACCGTTATCCTGGCCCACACCATCAAAGGTTACGGCATGGGTGAAACCGCGGAAGGTAAAAACATCGCTCACCAGGTGAAGAAAATGAACATGGAAGGGGTTCACCACTTCCGCGATCGTTTCAACGTGCCGGTTGCCGATGCTGACATCGAAAAACTGCCGTACATCACCTTCGAGAAAGATTCCGAAGAGTACAAATACCTGCACGAACGTCGCCAGGCGCTGAAAGGCTACGTGCCGACGCGTCTGCCGGAGTTCACTCAGAAGCTGGAAATGCCGGCGCTGGAAGATTTCAGCTCGCTGCTGGAAGAGCAGAACAAAGAGATCTCCACCACTATCGCCTTCGTGCGTGCCCTGAACGTGATGCTGAAGAACAAGTCGATCAAAGATCGCCTGGTGCCAATCATCGCCGACGAAGCGCGTACCTTCGGTATGGAAGGTCTGTTCCGTCAGATCGGTATCTACAGCCCGAACGGCCAGCAGTACACTCCGCAGGACCGTGAGCAGGTGGCTTACTACAAAGAAGACGAGAAAGGCCAAATCCTGCAGGAAGGCATCAACGAACTGGGTGCAGCCTCTTCCTGGCTGGCCGCAGCGACTTCCTACAGCACCAACGATCTGCCGATGATTCCGTTCTACATCTACTACTCGATGTTCGGTTTCCAACGTATCGGCGACCTGTGCTGGGCAGCGGGCGACCAACAGGCGCGCGGCTTCCTGATCGGCGGCACCTCGGGCCGTACTACCCTGAACGGCGAAGGTCTGCAGCACGAAGATGGCCACAGCCACATTCAGTCTCTGACCATCCCTAACTGCATCTCTTACGATCCGGCTTACGCGTACGAAGTGGCGGTGATCATGCACGACGGTCTGGTGCGCATGTATGGCGACAACCCGGAAAACGTGTACTACTACCTGACCACGCTGAACGAAAACTACCACATGCCTGCGATGCCGCAGGGTGCGGAAGAAGGTATCCGCAAGGGTATCTACAAGCTGGAAACGCTGGAAGGCAGCAAAGGCAAGGTACAGCTGCTGGGCTCCGGTGCCATCCTGCGCCACGTGCGCGAAGCTGCGCAGATCCTGGCGAAGGACTACGGCGTGGGTTCCGACACCTACAGCGTGACCTCGTTCACCGAACTGGCGCGCGACGGCCAGGACTGCGAGCGCTGGAACATGCTGCACCCAACCGAAACGCCACGCGTGCCTTACATCGCTCAGGTGATGAGCGACGCGCCGGCGGTAGCTTCTACCGACTACATGAAACTGTTCGCCGAACAGGTTCGTACTTATGTGCCGGCCAGCGATTATCGCGTACTGGGCACCGACGGCTTCGGTCGTTCGGACAGCCGCGAAAACCTGCGTCACCACTTCGAAGTCGATGCATCCTACGTGGTGGTTGCTGCTCTGGGTGAACTGGCTAAACGCGGTGAGATCGAAGCTTCTGTGGTTGCCGATGCAATCAAGAAATTCGACATCAACCCGGAAAAAGTTAACCCGCGTCTGGCCTAAGAGGTACTGAATAATGTCTATCGAAATCAACGTACCGGACATCGGTGCAGATGAAGTCGAAATCACCGAGATTCTGGTGAAGGTCGGCGATAAAGTTGAAGCGGAACAATCGCTGATCACCGTGGAAGGCGACAAGGCTTCCATGGAAGTGCCCTCCCCGCAGGCGGGCGTGGTGAAAGAGATCAAAGTGGCGGTCGGCGATAAAACCGAAACCGGCAAACTGATCATGATCTTCGAAGCGGCAGGCGCAGCGGAAGCTGCACCGGCGGCGAAAGCGGAAGAAAAACCGGCGGCAGCAGCTGCTGCCCCGGCCGCCGCTGCGGCCAAAGACGTTGCCGTGCCGGACATCGGCGCTGACGAAGTCGAAGTGACCGAGATCCTGGTGAAAGTGGGCGACAAGGTGGAAGCCGAGCAGTCCCTGATCACCGTGGAAGGCGACAAGGCTTCCATGGAAGTCCCTGCGCCGTTCGCGGGCACCGTGAAAGAGATCAAGATCGCGACCGGCGACAAAGTGAAAACCGGTTCCCTGATCATGGTGTTCGAAGTGGCCGGCGCCGCTTCCGCTGCGGCCCCGGCTGCGGCGCAAGCCCCTGCCGCCGCTGCAGCCCCTGCGGCCTCTGCGGCCAAAGACGTCGCCGTGCCGGATATCGGCGGTGACGAAGTCGAAGTGACCGAAGTGATGGTTAAGGTGGGCGACAAGGTTGCCGCCGAGCAGTCTCTGATCACCGTGGAAGGCGACAAGGCCTCCATGGAAGTGCCGGCACCGTTTGCGGGTACCGTGAAAGAGATCAAGATCGCGACCGGCGACAAAGTGAAAACCGGCTCCCTGATCATGGTGTTCGAAGTGGAAGGCGCTACGCCTGCCGCTGCCGCCGCTCCAGCCGCTAAAGCGGAAGCTGCGCCGGCTCCGGCCGCCGCTAAAGCCGCCGCTCCGGCTGCGAAAGCGGATGACAAAGGCGAGTTCGCCGAGAACGCGGCATACGTGCACGCGACTCCGGTCATTCGTCGTCTGGCGCGTGAATTCGGCGTTAACCTGGCGAAAGTGAAGGGCACCGGTCGTAAAGGCCGTATCCTGCGCGAAGACGTTCAGACTTACGTGAAAGACGCAGTGAAACGCGCTGAAGCGGCTCCGGCTGCTGCCGGCGGCGGTCTGCCAGGCATGCTGCCATGGCCGAAAGTGGACTTCAGCAAGTTCGGCGAGATCGAAGAAGTCGAAATGGGCCGCATCCAGAAGATCTCTGGCGCGAACCTGAGCCGCAACTGGGTGATGATCCCGCACGTGACTCACTTCGACAAAACCGACATCACCGATCTGGAAGCGTTCCGCAAGCAGCAGAACGAAGAAGCGGCCAAGCGCAAGCTGGACGTGAAGTTCACGCCTGTCGTGTTCATCATGAAAGCCGTTGCTGCCGCTCTGGAGCAGATGCCGCGCTTCAACAGCTCGCTGTCCGAAGACGGCCAGAAGCTGACGCTGAAGAAATACATCAACATCGGCGTGGCGGTAGATACCCCGAACGGCCTGGTGGTTCCGGTGTTCAAGGACGTGAACAAGAAGAGCATCACCGAGCTGTCTCGCGAACTGATGGCCATCTCCAAGAAAGCGCGCGACGGCAAGCTGACCGCGGGCGAGATGCAGGGCGGCTGCTTCACCATCTCCAGCCTGGGCGGCATCGGGACGACCCACTTCGCGCCGATCGTCAACGCGCCGGAAGTGGCTATCCTGGGCGTCTCCAAGTCTGCGATGGAGCCGGTCTGGAACGGTAAAGAGTTCATGCCGCGCCTGATGATGCCGATGTCGCTGTCCTTCGACCACCGCGTTATCGACGGTGCCGATGGTGCGCGCTTCATCACCATCATCAACAACATGTTGTCCGACATTCGCCGTCTGGTGATGTAATGCAAAAGGGGCGCAGCATGCTGCGCCCCTGACGATTCTGTAGCAGTTTTGTCGGATTTTGCACAACTCGACAAAATTGTTGAGACACGGGTCACTCGAACACGCTTTGCAGATTATTAACAATTCTGTAAACTGCTCGCGGTGTAAGCGTCCCGGTGGATGAAGGGCGTTATGAGATCGATTAGCAATAAAAATGACGTCTGACCCGCCGGACAATCAATTAAGAGGTCATGATGAGTACTGAAATTAAAACTCAGGTCGTGGTACTTGGGGCGGGCCCGGCAGGTTACTCTGCAGCCTTTCGTTGCGCTGACTTAGGTCTTGAAACCGTTCTGGTTGAACGTTATTCCACTCTGGGCGGGGTTTGCCTGAACGTGGGATGTATCCCTTCCAAAGCACTGCTGCACGTTGCCAAAGTGATCGAAGAAGCCAAAGCGCTGGCCGAACACGGCATCGTTTTCGGCGAGCCGAAAACCGACATCGACAAAGTGCGCGTCTGGAAAGAAAAAGTCATCACTCAGCTGACCGGCGGTCTGGCTGGCATGGCGAAAGGCCGTAAAGTGAAAGTGGTCAACGGCCTGGGCAAGTTCACCGGCGCTAACACCCTGGTTGTGGAAGGCGAAAACGGCCCAACCACCATCAACTTCGACAACGCCATCATCGCTGCAGGTTCTCGTCCGATCCAACTGCCATTCATTCCTCATGAAGATCCACGCGTGTGGGATTCTACCGATGCGCTGGAACTGAAAACCGTCCCAGAGCGTCTGCTGGTTATGGGCGGCGGCATCATCGGCCTGGAAATGGGCACCGTATACCATGCGTTGGGTTCACAGATCGACGTCGTTGAAATGTTCGATCAGGTCATCCCGGCGGCAGATAAAGACGTGGTGAAAGTCTTCACCAAACGTATCAGCAAGCAGTTCAACCTGATGCTGGAAACCAAAGTGACCGCGGTAGAAGCCAAAGAAGACGGCATCTACGTCACGATGGAAGGTAAAAAAGCGCCGGCAGAACCACAGCGTTACGACGCGGTGCTGGTGGCGATCGGTCGCGTGCCGAACGGCAAACTGCTGGATGCCGGCAAAGCCGGTGTTGAAGTTGACGAGCGTGGCTTCATCAACGTCGACAAACAGCTGCGCACCAACGTGCCGCACATCTTCGCTATCGGCGACATCGTCGGTCAGCCGATGCTGGCGCACAAAGGCGTGCACGAAGGCCACGTTGCCGCGGAAGTTATCGCCGGCATGAAACACTACTTCGATCCGAAAGTGATCCCATCCATCGCTTACACCGAGCCGGAAGTGGCATGGGTGGGTCTGACCGAGAAAGAAGCGAAAGAGAAAGGCATCAGCTACGAAACCTCCACCTTCCCGTGGGCGGCTTCCGGCCGTGCGATCGCTTCCGACTGTGCAGACGGCATGACCAAACTGATCTTCGACAAAGAAACTCACCGCATCATCGGTGGCGCGATTGTCGGCACCAACGGCGGCGAACTGCTGGGTGAAATCGGTCTGGCTATCGAGATGGGCTGCGACGCGGAAGACATCGCGCTGACCATCCACGCTCACCCGACCCTGCACGAATCCGTGGGCCTGGCGGCGGAAATCTACGAAGGCAGCATCACCGACCTGCCTAACCCGAAAGCCAAGAAGAAGTAATTCTGCTGGCTTGACCGGTTAACCAGCGGCTCCTGAAAAGGGGCCGTTTTTTTTTGCTCAAACTCAGAAAGCGGTATTTTTGTGGCCGCTGCGCCAAATTCCGATCCCCCTGCTTATATCCACTCTAATTATATGGATATAATGCCCTGCTAGTCCGGCAGCCGATTACGCTGCGCTCAACGATTCAGCAAAGATTTAATGTTGCTTTTATGTGAACGAATTAACAACCGTTTCAAATCCTGATATGCTGGCTGAGCGGAACCGGGCACTGTACCTTACAGTCCAGGACATCGACAGCAGTGCCCCGTCAGGATAGATGGCATCTATATCGCCGTGCGCTCTACCCATCAGTCTTTCATGCTGTAACGCTGTTTGACCGTGCTTGTTTGCCCCAATCACCGTTTCGGGGCCTTTACGGGCCGATCGCCTAGCCACAGAGTGAAACCCCAAGGGTATAAACCCGGTTTGCATATACGCCAGGCACAATAAATGACAATGAGAGCGAGGAGAACGTCGTGCTAGAAGAATACCGTAAGCACGTAGCCGAGCGTGCTGCTGAGGGCATCGCCCCTAAGCCGCTAGACGCCACCCAAATGGCCGCGCTGGTCGAACTACTGAAGAATCCGCCAAAAGGCGAAGAAGAATTCCTGTTAGACCTGCTGATTAACCGTGTTCCACCGGGCGTCGACGAAGCCGCCTACGTCAAAGCAGGTTTCCTGGCGGCCATCGCCAAAGGCGAAGCGACATCCCCCCTGGTTACCCCCGAGAAAGCCATTGAACTGTTAGGCACCATGCAGGGCGGCTATAACATTCACCCGCTGATCGAAGCGCTGGACAACGAAACGCTGGCGCCTATCGCCGCGAAAGCGCTGTCCCACACGCTGCTGATGTTCGACAACTTCTACGACGTGGAAGAGAAGGCCAAGGCCGGTAACCCGCACGCCAAGCAGATCATGCAGTCCTGGGCCGACGCCGAATGGTACCTGTCGCGCCCTGAGCTGGCAGAAAAGATCACCGTCACCGTGTTCAAAGTCACCGGCGAAACCAACACCGACGACCTTTCCCCGGCGCCGGACGCCTGGTCGCGCCCGGACATCCCGCTGCACGCGCTGGCGATGCTGAAAAACGAACGTGAAGGCATCGTGCCGGATCAGCCGGGCAGCGTCGGCCCGATCAAACAGATCGAGCTGCTGAACAAGAAAGGCTTCCCGCTGGCCTACGTCGGCGACGTGGTCGGCACCGGTTCTTCCCGTAAATCCGCTACCAACTCCGTGCTGTGGTTTATGGGCGACGACATCCCGCACGTGCCGAACAAGCGCGGCGGCGGCGTGGTGCTGGGCGGCAAGATTGCGCCTATCTTCTTCAACACCATGGAAGATGCCGGCGCCTTGCCGATCGAAGTGGACGTGTCCGAGCTGAACATGGGCGACGTGATCGACGTTTACCCGTACAAAGGTGAAGTGCGCAACCACGAAACCGGCGCGCTGATCGCCAACTTCGAGCTGAAAACCGACGTGCTGCTGGATGAAGTGCGCGCCGGCGGCCGTATCCCGCTGATCATCGGCCGCGGCCTGACCACCAAGGCGCGCGAAGCGCTGGGTCTGCCGCACAGCGAGGTGTTCCGTATCGCCAAGCCGGTTGCCGCCAGCAGCAAAGGCTTCTCGCTGGCGCAGAAAATGGTCGGCCGCGCCTGCGGCGTCGCTGGCATTCGCCCTGGCGAGTACTGTGAACCGAAGATGACCTCCGTCGGTTCTCAGGACACCACCGGCCCGATGACCCGCGATGAGCTGAAAGACCTGGCCTGCCTCGGCTTCTCCGCCGATCTGGTCATGCAGTCGTTCTGCCACACCGCCGCGTACCCGAAACCGGTCGACGTGACCACGCACCACACGCTGCCTGACTTCATCATGAACCGCGGCGGCGTCTCGCTGCGTCCGGGCGACGGCGTGATCCACTCCTGGCTGAACCGCATGCTGCTGCCTGACACCGTCGGCACCGGCGGCGATTCCCACACCCGCTTCCCGATCGGCATCTCCTTCCCGGCCGGTTCCGGCCTGGTGGCGTTTGCCGCCGCGACCGGCGTGATGCCGCTGGATATGCCTGAGTCGGTGCTGGTGCGCTTCAAAGGCAAAATGCAGCCGGGCATTACCCTGCGCGATCTGGTGCACGCCATCCCTTACTACGCGATCCAGCAAGGCTTGCTGACCGTCGAGAAGAAGGGCAAGAAAAACATCTTCTCCGGCCGTATTCTGGAGATCGAAGGCCTGCCGGATCTGAAGGTCGAGCAGGCGTTTGAGCTGACCGATGCGTCCGCCGAACGTTCCGCCGCCGGTTGTACCATCAAGCTGGACAAGGCACCGATCGAAGAGTACCTGAACTCCAACATCGTGTTGCTGAAGTGGATGATCTCCGAAGGCTACGGCGATCGCCGTACGCTGGAACGCCGTATTCAGGGCATGGAAAAATGGCTGGCGGATCCGCAGCTGCTGGAAGGCGATGCGGATGCGGAATACGCGGCGGTGATCGACATCGATCTGAATGAGATCAAAGAGCCGATCCTGTGCGCGCCGAACGATCCTGACGATGCGCGCCTGCTGTCTGACGTGGCCAACAGCAAAATCGATGAAGTGTTCATCGGTTCTTGCATGACCAACATCGGCCACTTCCGCGCGGCCGGCAAGCTGCTGGATCAGCACAAGGGCCAGCTGCCGACCCGTCTGTGGGTGGCGCCGCCAACCAAGATGGACGCGGCTCAGCTGACCGAAGAAGGCTACTACAGCGTCTTCGGCAAGAGCGGGGCGCGCATCGAGATCCCGGGCTGCTCGCTGTGCATGGGCAACCAGGCGCGCGTGGCGGACGGTGCGACGGTGGTCTCCACCTCGACCCGTAACTTCCCGAACCGTCTGGGCACCGGTGCCAACGTCTATCTGGCGTCTGCCGAACTGGCTGCGGTTGCGTCCCTGCTGGGCCGCCTGCCGACGCCGGACGAGTACCAGACCTATATGGCGCAGGTCGACAAGACGGCGGCGGATACCTACCGCTATCTGAACTTTGACCAACTGGGGCAGTACACCGAAAAAGCCGACGGCGTGATCTTCCAGACCGCGGTTTAATTCAGCGTCAATCCCAAGCAGCGGGGCCCTTTCCAGGGCCCCGTTTTTTTTATTTTACGTTCAAAGCCTGCCCGCTATTTTTTGAATATTTCCACGTGGATATCTTTGTGATCGCTCTCTTGCCCGGTGGCGGAGATGATGCGATAGAAGCAGTCCTTCCCATCCAGCCCGCTGAGTTCATTACATTTCTTATCAACCTCTGAGGAAATATATTTATGGCCGACGGTAGGCACGCCGGTCTGCTGAATGGAGAGATCGCCGAGTTTGGTGTAGTTGGCGGATTCTTCAAGGGTGATTTGTTTGGCGGCGAACGCCGATGCAGAGAACATCATGCTCAGTGCGATAATGGAGGTTATGTATTTCATGGCACACATCCTGATCGTGGTGATAGGTATGAATGAGGTGAGAACACCTCTGGCCGCTGGTGAACATAATTAGAGCTCCTTATTTAAAAGCTAATCGATATTGAGGGGATGTCAATAAAGTCGCGTCGCGCCAGGAATCAGTAACTTATTTATTTTAAAGGGAAATCATAATCCTGATAAAATCGTGACATACATCTCCACGGTATCTACATGATTCAAATAAATAACCGGCGATCGGCGGATTGTCGGCCGACTTTTCGCATGGCGGGCATGCGCCGCGCGGCGATGAGGCACCGCTTCGCTTTCCTTGAGGGATCGCGGCCGGCGTCTTCCCATCGCCGCCGCAAGCCGCTATATTGCGCGCCGCCAAGGTTTTATTTTGCCGAGTTGCCAACTTTGCGAGCGCTCACTGAGTTAGCAATCAATTTATGTTTACACTAAGAAAAAGGGCTCAGGAGGGCATGCTATGGATTACGAATTTCTGCGTGACGTTACCGGTCAGGTGATCGTCAGATTTTCGATGGGGCATGAAGCGATTGGCCACTGGATCAACGAAGAAGTCAAAGGCGATTTCAACCTGCTGGACCGCATAGAAGCCGGTGCGGCCGAGGTCAAAGGCAGCGAACGTCAATGGCAGCTGGAAGGCCATGAATATACGCTGTTGATGGATGGTGAAGAAGTGATGATCCGCGCCAATCAGCTGGAGTTCGAAGGCGATGAAATGGAAGAGGGGATGAACTACTACGACGAAGAAAGCCTCTCATTCTGCGGCGTTGAGGATTTTCTGCTGGTGTTGAAGGCCTATCGTTCTTTCATGCTGAAATACTAAGCATCAGGGCGCGGCGTGCCGCGCCCTTTCCATCACAGAGGCGGGATATTGCGGCCGTAATAGATTTCCTGCATCTCTTTCCATAACAGATCGGTGATCTGTTTGCGTTCGACGGCGCTCAGCGCTTCCGGTGCCGCGTTGAACAGGTAGTGCTTCAGATCGAAATCCTTCAGCAACATCTTGGTATGGAAGATATTTTCCTGGTAAACGTTCACGTCCATCATGTGGTACAGCGCCTTGATGTCTTCCGACATAAAGTTCTGGATCGAATTGATCTCATGATCGATGTAATGTTTCACGCCGTTCACGTCGCGGGTGAAACCGCGCACGCGGTAGTCCATGGTGACGATGTCGGATTCCAGCTGGTGAATTAAGTAGTTCAGCGCCTTGAGGGGCGAAATGACGCCGCAGGTCGAGACTTCGATATCGGCGCGAAAGGTGCACAATCCGCCTTCCGGATGGCTTTCCGGGTAGGTGTGTACGCAGATGTGGCTCTTGTCCAGGTGCGCGACGACCGTGTTCGGCAGCGGGCCGGGGTGTTCCGACGTATCGACGTCTTTCGGATCGATCGGCTCTTCGCTGACCAGGATGGTGACGCTGGCGCCCTGCGGCTCGTAGTCCTGACGTGCGATGTTCAGAATATTGGCGCCGATGATTGAGCAGGTCTCGCTCAGGATCTCGGTCAGCCGGTTGGCATTATATTGTTCGTCAATGTAGGCGATATAGCCGTCGCGATCGTCCGCGGTCTTGGCGTAACAAATATCGTAAATACAAAAACTCAGGCTCTTGGTCAGGTTGTTGAAGCCGTGCAGTTTTAGCTTATGCAATTTGGGCCACCTCCTTTATCTTCTCGCTTAACGTGTTACGTTCAGGGCATTGAGCAAATATTGCGGCAGGGCAAAGCTGCCGACGTGAATTGCCGGGTTGTAATAACGGCAGTGTAGACCGCTTTGGTTAAAGCGCTGTTGCAGAGTAGGCAGATCGAGCTGGCGCAGCGCCGGGTTCTGGCTCGCCCAGGCAAAGGTCATGATGCCGCCGTAATAGGTTGGGATCGCTGCCTGATAGAAGCTGACGTCGCTAAAGTAGCCGCTCAGTTTGGCGTGGCTGTTGACCGCTTCGTCCTGCTGCAGGAAACAGACGCCGTTTTGCGCGACGAAAATGCCGCCCTCATTCAGGCAGCGGGCGCAGCCTTCATAAAACGCCGAGGTGAACAGGCTTTCGCCGGGGCCGATCGGATCGGTGCAGTCGGAGATGATCACATCGAAGGTTTCGTCGGTTTGGTTCACGAAGTTGACGCCGTCGTCGATCACCAGCTTGAAGCGCGGATCGTCATAGGCGCCGGCGCTGTGGTTGGGCAGGTATTGGCGGCAGAACTCGACGACGCCGGCGTCGATTTCGACCATGGTGATCTGCTCCACGCCAGGGTGCCGGCTGACTTCGCGCAGCATGCCGCCGTCGCCGCCGCCGATGATCAGCACTTTCTTCGCCGCGCCGTGCGCCAGCAGCGGCACGTGGGTCAGCATTTCGTGATAGATGAACTCGTCACGCTCGGTGGTTTGCACCACGCCGTCGAGCGCCATCACGCGCCCCAGCACCGGGTTCTCGAAGATCACCAGATCCTGATGATCGGTCTTCTCGCGGTACAGCACTTTCTCTACCGAGAAGTACTGGCCGAAGCCCGTATGCAGCGTTTCGTACCAAATTTCTTTCTGGGTCATGTGCGGGAAACTCCGTAATAACAGCCATGAAAAATCGGCGCAACATCATAGCTAACTCTGCCTGGCGATGCACGGTTGAATTTCAGACAGAGAGCGCGTTAGGCGGGCGGGAGAAGGGGGGAAATTAGTTGGCGTAGGCCAGCAGGCTCAAAGAGTCGCGTGCCAGCGATTTGCATTTTTTAGGCGTTGGAATGGCGATGCCGCTGAGATCGCGGTAGCTGTCTTCGCCCAGCGCCTTCATATTGAAGCTGTTGTAGTTGCTCAAATCCCAGCGGTTTTGTTGCGCGAAATAGACGATGGCGCGTTTGATTTGCGCATTTGGCAAATCGTTGTAGCCGCAATCATTTTTCAAATAAATAAATACCGCCGTCAGATCGGCCAGATCTTCCGCCTCGGATTCATTCAGCGCCAGACTGGCGTTGGAGAAGCCCAGCATCGCCAGCAACAGCATCGATAACGTTGTTTTTTTCATCATGAAATAGGCCTGTTTGTCGTTTGCAGACGTTACCACACTTGCCTGTAAAGGCACCAAATTTTATTGCCGCTGGGCGCGGCCTCGCGTTCGTCAATGGCGCTCTCTTGATTGTGAGGCATAGCTTAAAATACCGCCAGGAAAGGCTTGACCTTCCGCCAGGGGGAAGGTTTAGGCTGGCGGCATTGAGTTATGTCACTGAGAAAAGGGAGTCAGCGATGTTACGCCGTGATTTTATTAAATTAACCGCCGCGCTGGGCGCCGCGAGCGCATTGCCGTTATGGAGCCGGGCCGCCTGGGCGGCCGATCGGCCGGCCCTGCCGGTACCGCCGCTGTTGACGCCGGACGCGCAGGGAAAGATTGCGCTGGCGCTGCAGGCGGGGGAAACCCGCTGGTTGCCCGGCGTCGCCACCAAAACCTGGGGATTCAACGGCGCGCTGCTCGGGCCGGCGGTGAAGCTGCAGCGTGGCCAGCCGGTAACGGTTGATATCAAAAACAGCCTGGCGGAGGCCAGCACCGTCCACTGGCACGGCCTGGAGATTCCCGGCGACGTCGATGGCGGCCCGCAGGCATTGATTCATCCCGGCGCGACGCGCACGGTGAATTTCACCGTCGATCAACCGGCGGCCACCTGCTGGTTCCACCCGCATACGCACGGTAAAACCGGCAGCCAGGTCATGATGGGGCTGGCGGGGCTGGTGCTGCTGGAAGACGAAGAGAGCGTCAAACTGCCGCTGCCGAAAACCTGGGGACAGGATGATATTCCGGTGATCCTGCAGGATAAGCGGCTGGGCAAAGACGCGCAGATCGAATACCGCCTGGACGTGATGAGTGCGGCGGTGGGCTGGTTTGGCGACCGCATGTTCACCAACGGCGCGCAGTATCCACAACATCTGGCGCCGCGCGGTTGGCTGCGCCTGCGTTTCCTCAACGGCTGCAACGCCCGCTCACTGAATCTGGCGGCCAGTGACAACCGCCCGCTGTATGTCATTGCCAGCGACGGCGGTTTCCTGGCGGAGCCGGTGAAACTGACCGAGCTGCCGATGCTGATGGGCGAACGCTTTGAAGTGCTGGTCGATGCCTCGGATGGGAAAGCGTTCGATATCGTGACGCTGCCGGTGAAGCAGATGGGCATGACGCTGGCGCCGTTCGATCAAGCGCTGCCGGTGTTGCGCATTCAGCCGTCGCTGGCGCAGGGCATCAAAACCATGCCGGACAGTCTGGTGAAGCTGCCGACGTTGCCTGCCACCACCGGCATCCAGGAGCGTTGGCTGCAGCTGATGATGGATCCGCAGCTGGATATGCTCGGTATGCAGGCGCTGATGGACCGCTATGGTCACCAGGCGATGGCCGGCATGAGCATGAATCATGGCGCGACGGGCGGCGCAGATATGAAAGGCATGGAGAAGGGCGGCATGCAGAGCATGGACCATGGCAACATGAAAGGCATGGAGAAGGGCGGCATGCAGGGCATGGACCATGGCAACATGGGCAACATGAAGGGCATGGATCATGGCAATATGGCCGGGATGGATCACGGTGGCGCGCAGGGCAAAGCCAAACCGTTCGATTTCAGCCACGGCAACATGATCAACGGCAAGGCCTTCGATATGACCAAGCCGATGTTCGCCGCCAAACGGGGCCAGTATGAAAAGTGGACCATTTCCGGTGAGGGCGACATGATGTTGCACCCGTTCCACATTCACGGTACCCAGTTCCGCATCTTGTCGGAAAACGGCAAACCGCCGGCGGCGCATCGCAGCGGCTGGAAGGACACGGTGCGCGTCGAAGGATGGCGCAGTGAAGTGCTGGTGCGTTTTGACCATCCGGCCAGCAGCGAACATGCGTACATGGCCCACTGCCACCTGTTGGAACATGAAGATACCGGCATGATGATGGGCTTCACCGTCGCCGATTGATGGCGGCCCGGTGCTCCGGTGGTGGCGCGCTCGCGTCGCCACCGCTTGGTTCAATGAAAGGAAGCCGTTATACTGATTAAAATATCAGCTGTTGAGGAGTGCGTCATGCCGACAAAATTGGATCCCATCGTTTCTGAGTTTGAGACTCAAGAGCAGGCTGATAGCTACGATCGTTGGTTCAGAAGCACCGTGGAATCTTCCATCAATAGCGACTCCCCCCGTATTCCCCATGACGAAGTCATGGCCGGCGCTCGTCACATTATCGAGCAGGCGAAAGCCAAAAGAAAATCGGCCTGACCCTTATGTTAACCGTCAAATGGACTGACGAAGCAAAAACGGGTTTATATACGCTGCTGGCTTTTATCGCTGAGCGAAATCCACTTGCCGCAGAGGCTTTGTTGCAACGCATTGAAGAGTCGGTTATCCCGTTAGCGGAACATCCTTATCTATTCAGGCCAGGCAGGGTGAACGGGACTCGTGAAATGGTTGTTCATCCTAATTACATTGTGGTTTACCGCGTGCTGGCTGCACATATTGAAATAGTGAGTGTCCTGCACGCTCGTCAGGAATACCCTTAATAAAGAAAACTCCCCTGTCCGGGAGAGAGGCAAGTCGTAACGGCCTATGCTAAACTCTGCGCCTTTCTTCCGGCAACTGACCTGAATACTATGAAACACACTGTAGACGTAATGATTTCCGAGCAGGAAGTTAAGACCCGTATCGCCGAACTTGGCCGCCAGATCACCGAACATTACCGCGACAGCGGCAGCGACATGGTGCTGGTTGGGCTGCTGCGCGGCTCCTTCATGTTCATGGCCGATCTCTGCCGCGCGATCGACGTGCCGCACGAAGTCGACTTTATGACTGCCTCCAGCTACGGCAGCGGCATGTCCACCACCCGCGACGTGAAGATCCTCAAGGATCTGGACGAAGACATTCGCGGCAAAGACGTGCTGATCGTGGAAGACATCATCGATTCCGGCAACACGCTGAACAAAGTGCGCGAGATTTTGGCGCTGCGCGGGCCGAAATCGCTGGCGATTTGCACCTTGCTGGACAAGCCTGAGCGCCGTGAAGTGCAGGTGCCGGTCGAATATGTCGGCTTCTCGATCCCGGATGAGTTCGTGGTGGGGTATGGCATCGACTACGCCCAGCGCTATCGTCACCTGCCGTACGTCGGCAAAGTGGTGCTGCTGGACGAGTAATTGATGTGGGGCGCGGCCTGCCGCGCCCGCGGCGGGGTTAGATGCCTTTATCCTGCTTCAGTTTGGCTATCGCTTTGCGGTAGCCCATCTCCAGGCTCTCGCGGCTGGTCGCCAGCACTTCCATATCGCGCAGACGGCCGTCCTGAATGCCGTACACCCAACCGTGGATCATCACCTTCTGGCCGCGCTTCCAGGCGGACTGCATGATGGTGGAGTGGCCCAGGTTGTACACCTGCTCAATGACGTTGATCTTGCACAGCATGTCGAAACGCTGCTCCGGCGGCAGCTCGCCCAGCAGCGAGCTGTGCTTGTACCACAGATCGCGAATGTGCAGCAGCCAGTTGTCGATCAACCCCAGCTCCGGGTTTTCCACCGCCGCCTGCACGCCGCCGCAGCCCAGGTGGCCGCAGATGATGATGTGTTCGACTTCCAGCACATCTACCGCATACTGCACCACCGACAGGCAGTTAAGATCGGTATGGATAACGAGGTTCGCCACGTTGCGATGGACGAACAGTTCACCCGGCTCGAGGCCGGTCAAGCGTTCGGCGGGAACGCGGCTGTCAGAGCAACCAATCCATAAGAAACGGGGCTTTTGCGCCTGGGCTAAACGTTCAAAAAATTCCGGGTCTTCCTGACTGATATTGGCCGACCAGGCATGGTTGTTGGCGATAAGCTCTTCGATTTCTTTCATGGAGGTTATTGACTCGTAACGAACAGATTGCGTTGGGGTAATATAGGGTAAGCGTCACAATTTGGAAATCGGAACAGTGGTGCAACCTCATTTTCCGCACGGATTCGACTCAGTGGAAACGTCGCCGATGCTAGGATTATCGTTATTGTTTCAAGCCTCGCAGACAGGGGCGCGGCGGCATACTCATCGTCATAAGGTACTATTTTACATATGAATTATGCACTGGAATTAGCGCAGCTGACCAAGACTTACGCCGGTGGCGTCAAGGCGCTGCGCGGCATCGACCTGAGCGTCGAGGCGGGGGACTTTTATGCCCTTTTGGGGCCAAACGGCGCCGGTAAATCCACCACCATCGGCATCATCAGCTCGCTGGTGAACAAAACCGCCGGCAGCGTGCGGGTGTTCGGTTACGACATCGATAAAGACATCGTCAACGCCAAGCGCCAGCTCGGCCTGGTGCCGCAGGAGTTCAACTTCAACCCGTTCGAGACCGTGTTGCAGATCGTGGTGAACCAGGCGGGTTACTACGGCGTCACGCGGCGTGAAGCGATGGCGCGCGCCGAAAAATACCTCAACCAGCTGGATCTGTGGGGCAAGCGCAACGAGCGCGCCCGCATGCTGTCCGGCGGCATGAAGCGCCGCCTGATGATCGCCCGCGCGTTGATGCATCAGCCGAAGCTGCTGATCCTCGATGAGCCGACCGCCGGGGTGGATATCGAGCTGCGCCGTTCGATGTGGGGCTTCCTGAAAGAGCTGAATGCCCAGGGCACCACCATTATCCTTACCACCCACTATCTGGAAGAGGCGGAGATGCTGTGCCGCAACATCGGTATCATCCAGAACGGGGAGCTGGTGGAAAACACCTCGATGAAGGGGCTGCTGGCCAAGCTGAAGTCGGAAACCTTTATTCTCGATCTGGCGGCGAAGAGCCCGCTGCCGAAGCTGGACGGTTATCGCAGCCGCCTGACGGATACCTCCACGCTGGAAGTGGAGGTGATGCGCGAGCAGGGGCTGAACGGTTTATTCGCCCAGCTGAGCGCACAGGGCGTGCAGGTGCTGAGCATGCGCAATAAGGCGAACCGCCTGGAAGAGCTGTTTGTCACCCTGGTTAACGGCAATGGAGAAAAAGCATGACGCGTTTGTATTGGGTGGCCTTGCAGAGCATCTGGGCCAAAGAGGTGAACCGCTTCGCGCGCATCTGGATCCAGACCCTGGTGCCGCCGGTGATCACCATGACGCTGTATTTCATCATCTTCGGCAATCTGATCGGCTCGCGCATCGGCGATATGCACGGCTTCAGCTACATGCAGTTCATCGTGCCCGGCCTTATCATGATGGCGGTGATCACCAACTCTTACGCCAACGTAGCCTCGTCGTTCTTCAGCGCCAAGTTCCAGCGCAACATTGAAGAACTGCTGGTGGCGCCGGTGCCGACCCACGTGGTGATCGCCGGCTATGTCGGCGGCGGCGTGGCGCGCGGCATCTGCGTCGGCGTGCTGGTGACCATCATCTCGCTGTTCTTCGTACCGCTGCAGGTACACGCCTGGTGGGTGATTGCGCTGACGCTGTTGTTGACGGCGATCCTGTTCTCGCTGGCGGGGCTGATCAACGCGGTGTTCGCCACCACCTTCGACGACATCAGCCTGATCCCGACCTTCGTCCTGACGCCGCTGACCTACCTGGGCGGGGTGTTTTACTCGCTGTCGCTGCTGCCGCCATTCTGGCAGGCGGTGTCCAAGCTGAACCCCATCGTCTATATGATCAGCGGGTTCCGCTACGGTTTCCTCGGCATCAACGATGTGCCGCTGGCGTTCACCATGGCGGTGCTGGTGGCGTTTATCGCGGTGTTTTACCTGCTGTCCTGGTACCTGATCGAGCGCGGCCGCGGCCTGCGCAGCTGATCGTATCGCGCCCCCGCTTTCCCGGCGGGGGCGCTTTTCTTGATTTGGCGCAGGCGGCGCGTAAATCAATAGAATTGCTCAGATAACCGCTAGTTCCCCGCTGTTCAAATCGTGCTATGCTGGCGCTCCACATTTCCTTCACTTTTGTCATTACGCACTCGTAAGCAGAACATCATCATGCGGCCTCAATACAAGTTAGCGGCTGGGTTACTCGGCATTCTGATGTCGTTGGTTTCCCCTGTGAGCCTGGCGAATCTGCTGTCGGAAGACAGCGCGGTTAAATCTGAATACATGGAAGCGCAGCGCGACAGCGAAGTCTATGCGTTGGTGGGCGAGCATGTGATCCCGGTCGGGGAAGTGAAGCGCGGGCAGCTGATCCAGGTGTTCCCGGCGGATGCGGAGTACTACGAATTCAAATTCGGGCACGGTACCGGCTTTATCGATAAAGACGACGTGCGTGAGCTGAAGAAGTCGCGCAAGGTGCAAGACGATCTGGGCGAGCTGAACAAACCGCTGACCAACCAGAACCTGATCACCCAAAAAACGATCGACGTTTACACCGCGGCGGACAAGGACAGCGAGGTCTTCGGCACGCTGGAAGGCAACCTGCGCTACCCGATCATCGGCAAGCTGAAGGACCGGCTGAACAACACCTGGTACGAGGTCAACATCGGCGATCGGCTGGGGTTCGTCAGTGAGTTGGATTGCGAGATCGATAACGGCATCCCGGTGCTGACTTACCACCACCTGCTGAAAAACGAAGAGAACAAACGTTTCCGCCACACCTCGACCACCACCTCTGACGTGGCGTTCAGCAACCAGATGACCTACCTGAAGCAGGCGGGTTACGACACCATTTCGCTGTATCAGCTGGAAGCCTACCTGAAGAACCAGATCAACCTGCCGGGCAAGGCGATCGTGCTGACCTTCGACGACGGGCTGAAGTCGGTTTATCGCTACGCTTACCCGGTGCTGAAGGATTACGGTTTCCGCGCGACGGCGTTCATCATCTCTTCGCGCATCAAGCGCCACCCGCAGAAATGGAACCCGGACTCGCTGCAGTTTATGAGCGTCTCGGAGCTGAAGCAGATTCAGGACGTGTTCGACGTGCAGTCGCACACCCACTTCCTGCACCGCACCGACGGCAATCGCCAGCCGATTTTGCTGAGCCGTTCGCTGCACAATATCGAGTTCGATTTTGAGCGCTCGCGCCGCGCGCTGTCGCAGTTCAACCCGCATGTGCTGTATCTGTCCTACCCGTTCGGCGGCTATAACCAGCGGGCGATCCAGGCGGCGCAGGATGCCGGTTTCCATCTGGCGGTGACCACGGTGCAGGGCAAGGTGAAACCGGGGGATAACCCCTATACGCTGAAGCGGCTGTATATTCTGCGCACCGACTCGATCCAGACCATGGCGGATCGGATAGCCAACAAGCCGGGCACGGTGGTGGTGCAGTAAGGGAGAACGGGCGCGTAAGGCGCCCGTTTTAGTGTCAGGCGACCTGAACCGGCACGGCTTTCGCCTTACGCTGCAGGTTGTTGTCACCTTCGAAATAGGCGACTTTCGGGTGGTGTTGGCGGGCGTCGGCGTCGGTCATTTGCACATAGGAGCAGATGATCAGCTTGTCGCCCACGCAGGCGCAGCGCGCGGCGGCGCCGTTGACCGAAATGATGCGCGAACCGCGCTCGGCGGCGATGGCGTAGGTGGAGAAGCGCTGGCCGTTATCCACGTTGTAAATATCGATCGCTTCATATTCCAGAATGCCGGCGGCCTCCAGGAAATCCTGGTCAATGGCGCAGGACCCTTCATAGTGCAAGTCAGCCTGAGTGACTTTGACGCGATGCAGCTTGCCTTGCAGCATAGTACGTATCATAGCTTTACCTAACTGAATATCGGCCTTCACAGGCGCTGGGGTTGAACATCTCTCCTGCATCCCTGCAATCTCTATCGTCACCGATTGCCCCGCCGTTGTCTACCAATGGCCTGGGTTTCAGGGTGACGACAGTATAAAAAATGGCTTACAGCGTCAGGTCGACCTGCTGATTGTCGATAAGACGCGCCTTGCCCAGCCAGGCGGCCATCAGCACCACCGCCCGCTGGCTGTCCACCGTCAGCGGCTGCAGGCTGTCGGCGTCGCGAATAAACAGCTCATCCGGCGTAAAGCCGGCGGCGCGCAGCTGCTCGGCGGTCTGCTCCAGCAGCTCTTCGACATGGCGTTCGCCATTAGCCAACTGCTGCGCCAGCGCGTTCATGATCTTGCTCAGCTGCGGAGCGATCTTGCGCTCTTCGGCGGTCAGGTAGCCGTTGCGCGAGCTGAGGGCCAGGCCGTCTTTGGCGCGCACGGTCGGCACGCCGACGATGTCGATGTCGTAACCCATGTCCGCCACCATTTTGCGGATCAGCGCCAGCTGTTGGTAATCCTTCTCGCCGAAGCAGGCTAAATCAGGCTGCACCAGGTTGAACAGCTTGCTGACGATGGTGGAAACGCCGCGGAAGTGGCCCGGCCGGCTTGCGCCTTCCAGGATGCTGGAGATGCCTGGTACGTCGACGTAAGTCTGCTGCTCCAGCCCCTGCGGATAGACCGCGGCCGGGGCCGGCGCGAACACCAGATCGACGCCGCGGCGGGTCAGCTTCTCGCTGTCTTCCTGCAGCGTGCGCGGGTAGCGCGCCAGATCGTCCGGCCGATCGAACTGCATCGGGTTGACGAAGATGCTCACCACCACCACGTCGGCGCGCGCGCGCGCTTCATCGACCAGCGTCATATGGCCGTCGTGCAGGTTGCCCATGGTCGGCACCAGCGCGATGCGTTTGCCTTCCTGGCGCCAGCGGCGGATCTGCTGACGCAGCATCGGCAGGGTTTCGATAATAATCATTGGGTGACTCCTGGAACCATCGCTTAGTTAAAAGAGTGTTCAGCCGCCGGGTAGAGGCCTTGCTCCACTTCCTGAATGTAGTGCTGCACCGCCGTGCGGATATCGCCGCTCTGCGCCAGGAAGTTCTTGGCGAACTTCGGCGTGTGGCCGCCGGTGATGCCGAAGGCGTCGTGCATCACCAGGATCTGGCCGTCGGTGCCGTTGCCGGCGCCGATGCCGATGACCGGAATGGACAACGCTTCGGTGATCTGGCGCGCCAGCTCGGTCGGCACGCATTCCAGCACCAGCAGCTGAATGCCGGCCAGTTCCAGATTCTGTGCGTCCTGCAACAGCTGTTTGGCGGCCAGTTCGTCGCGTCCTTGTACCTTATAGCCGCCGAACACGTTGACCGACTGCGGCGTCAGGCCCAGGTGGCCGCACACCGGTACCGCGCGCTCGGCGAGCATTTTCACCGTGTCGCACAGCCAGCTGCCGCCTTCCAGTTTCACCATGTTGGCGCCGGCGCGCATCAGCTCGGCGGCGTTGGCGAAGGTCTGTTCCGGGGTGGCGTAACTCATGAACGGCAGATCGGCCAACAGCAGGCAGGCCGGCGCGCCGCGGCGCACAGCGCGAGTGTGGTAGGCCACGTCGGCGACGGTGACCGGCAGCGTGGAGTCGTGGCCCTGCAGCGTCATGCCCAGCGAATCGCCCACCAACAGGACTTTGATGCCTTGCTCTTCAAACAGTTTGGCAAAGCTGGCATCGTAGGCGGTAAGGGTAGCAAACTTGCGCTGCTCCTGTTTCCACTGGCGCAAGTGGGTCACGGTGGTGGGTTTCATCACAACGTCTCCTGAAACGGGCCGTGCGGCGTACGCAGGCCCAGGCTGCAAAAAAGTGCAGTCATTCTACTGTAACCCGATCGGGGTGGGTAGCGCGGATCGCCATGCTTAAGCGGTTCTTAAGAACCTTGTGGTGCAATGGCGCCAAGACTCAAAAGGGATACTCATGCGAATTTTGCTGATCGAAGATGACAAACTGATCGGGGACGGCATCAAGGCCGGGCTGACCAAACTCGGCTTCAATCTGGACTGGTTCACCGACGGCGCCGTCGGCAAAAATGCGCTGGACAGTGCGCCGTACGACGCGGTGATCCTCGATCTCAGCCTGCCGGGCCTCGACGGCCTGGATCTGCTGCGCCAGTGGCGCCAGGCCGGGCAGGACGTGCCGGTCCTGATCCTCACCGCCCGCGACGCGCTGGAGCAGCGGGTCAGCGGGCTGCAAAGCGGTGCCGACGATTATCTGTGCAAGCCGTTCGCGCTGGCCGAAGTGGCGGCGCGCCTGCAGGCGCTGATCCGCCGTCGCCACGGCCAACTGATGCCGCAGCTGACGCACGGCAACGTGGTGTTCGACAGCGCCACCCGCAGCGTGAGCTGCAACGGCGAGCCGGTGACGCTGACGCCGCGCGAATTGGCGGTGCTGGAACTGTTTCTGCACAACAAGGGGCGGGTGCTGGCGCGGCCGTTGATTCAGGAGAAGCTGTACAACTGGGATGACGAGGTGAGCAGCAACGCGGTGGAGGTACATATTCACCACCTGCGGCGCAAGCTGGGCAACGGCTTCATCCGTACCATCCACGGCGTGGGTTACACGCTGGGGGATGCGCCGTGAAGCGTCTCAGCCTGCGGCTGCGCCTGATCCTGATCTTCAGCCTGCTGGCGCTGCTGACCTGGAGCACCGCCAGCGTGGTGGCCTGGGTGATGTCGCGCAACACCATCAACGAAGTGTTCGACACCCAACAGATGCTGTTCGCCAAACGGCTGGCGACCGCCAACCTCGGCGATCTGCTGGCCGATGAAAGTGCGCGCAGCCTGCCGAAAACCAAGAAGCTGGTGCATCACGGCAAGCGCGGCGAGCAGGACGACGACGCGCTGGCGTTCGCCATCTTCGATCGCCAAGGCAAGATGCTGCTCAACGACGGCGAGAACGGCGCCGACTTCCTGTTTGACGGGGAGCGTGAAGGTTTTACCGACGGCGAGCGCAAAGGCGATGACGACAGTTGGCGCCTGGTATGGTTGACCAGCCCGGACGGGCGCTACCGCATCGTGGTCGGCCAGGAGTGGGATTACCGGCGCGATATGGCGCTGGGCATGGTGACCGGCCAACTGGTGCCCTGGCTGGCGACGCTGCCGGTGCTGATGCTGCTGATCGCGCTGATGGTCGGGCGGGAGCTGCGGCCGCTGCGCACTGTGGCGGCCGGTTTGCGCCGGCGCGCACCCGATGACGCGACGCCGCTGGACGCGCGCCAGGTGCCGACCGAGGTGCGTCCGCTGGTGGATGCGCTCAATGCGCTGTTCACCCGCATCAACGCTCTGCTGGTGCGGGAGCGGCGTTTCACCTCCGATGCCGCGCACGAGTTGCGCAGCCCGCTGGCGGCGCTGCGGGTGCAGACCGAAGTGGTGCAACTGGCGGGGGACGATGCGCCGATGCGCGAGCACGCGCTGGACAATCTGACGCTCGGCATCGATCGCGCGACCCGGCTGGTGGATCAGCTGCTGACGCTGTCGCGGCTGGATTCGCTGTCGGATCTGGCCGAACTGGCGCCGATCGACTGGAACGATCTGGTGACGATGACCCTGGCGGAGCAGGATCGGCAGGCCCATGCGGCGGGCGTGACGCTGCGCTATGAACATCGGGGAACGCCGCCGCCGCGTCAGGGGGAAACCTTGCTGCTGTCGCTGCTATTGCGCAACCTGCTGGATAACGCGGTGCGCTACACCCCGCAGGGCGGCGTCGTCACCGTGACGCTGAGCGAACGCTCGCTGACGGTGGAGGACGACGGTCCGGGGGTCACCACGGAACATCTGGCGCGGCTCGGAGAACGCTTCTATCGCCCGCCGGGGCAGGAGCAAACCGGCAGCGGGCTGGGGCTCTCGATCGTGCAGCGTATCGCCGGCTTGCATGGCCTACAGGTCAGTTTCGCCAATCGCCCGGCGGGCGGGTTCGTTGCGCGGCTGGCGCTGTAGGTGGGTCAGGACTTGGGTTTTGGCTGATGCCACAGCGCCATGCCGTTTGCCGGCACGCGCTTGAGGCAGCTGGCGAGCGGCTCGCCATCGGGGAAAATCAGGTCGGGGGCGATTTCCGCCAGCGGGTAGAGCATGAATTCGCGCTCTTTCAGGCCGTAATGCGGCACCGTCAGGCGCTCGGTATGGATCACCTTGTCGCCGTACAGCATGATGTCCAGATCGAGCGTGCGCGGCCCCCAGCGTTCATCCTTGCGCACACGCCCCTGATTGCGTTCTATCGCCTGGGTATGGTCGAGCAGCTGTTCGGGCGGCAACAGGGTATCCAGCGCCACCACCGCGTTGAGAAAGTCCGGCTGGTTTTGCGGCCCCAGCGGCTTGGTGCGGTAAAACGAAGAACAGGTGACCAGCCGGGTGCGCGGGAGATGCTCCAGCGCCTCCAGTGCGGCTTTAACCTGTTGCAGCGGCTGCGCCAGGTTGCTGCCCAGCGCGATATAAACGCGGATCATTATGCCCCTTCTTTACGCGGTGCCCGGCGGCGAGGGCGGCGTTGACGCGCGCGGCGCGGCGCCGGATCGTCCCCCAGGGTGCTCAGCATGGCTTTCTGCCGCGCCGGCGTGGCGTCCTGGAATTCGCCCCACCACTCGGCCAGACGCAGCATCTCCTGATTGTCTTCCACTTCCGCACGCAGCGCCAGCAGATCATAGGCGGCGCGGAATTTCGGGTGCTCCATCAGCTTGTGCGCGCGTTTGCCCTGGCGGCGGGACAGGCGCAGCTGCAGCTGCCAGATATCGCGCACCAGCGTGGTGATGCGTTTCGGGATGGCCAGCGAACGGCACTGCTCGTCGAGTACGTCGTTCATCGCCAGCGCGAAGGCGTCGTAGTAGGCCAGGCCGCTTTCCTGCGCCAGCTTCTGCGCATGCTCCAGCAGCGGGTACCACAGCATGGCGGCAAACAGGAAGGCCGGGTTGACGCGCATGTCGTTCTGCAGACGGTGATCGGTGTTCTTCAGCACCTGCACCAGAATGCGCTCCATCGGCGTATCGTGGTTCGGCGTGAAGTTGCGGGCGATCAGCGGGAACAGCGGTTGGAACAGCTGGTATTCGCACAGCTTCAGGTAGGTCTGGAAACCGTAACCCGCCTGCAGCAGCTTGAGGGATTCTTCGAACAGGCGCGCCGGCGGGATCTCATGCAGCAGCGAGGCCAGGCGCGGGATCGGCTCGGCGGTTTCTTCGCTGATGCGCATATCCAGCTTGGCGGCGAAGCGCACCGCGCGCAGCATGCGCACCGGATCTTCGCGGTAGCGGGTTTCCGGATCGCCAATCAGGCGAATCACGCCCTGTTTCAGATCGTTCAGGCCGCCGACGTAATCGCGCAGAGTGAAATCCGCCACGCCGTAGTACAGGCTGTTGATGGTGAAATCACGGCGCTGGGCGTCTTCCTCGATCGAGCCGAAGATGTTGTCGCGCAGCAGCATGCCGTTTTGCGCCTGCTGGGACGAGTTCTTGTCGGATTCCTGATTTTGTTCGTGGTGGCCGCGGAAAGTGGCCACTTCGATGATCTCCGGCCCGAACATCACGTGCGCCAAGCGGAAGCGGCGGCCGACCAGGCGGCAGTTGCGGAACAGCTTGCGCACTTGCTCCGGCGTAGCGTTAGTGGTGATGTCGAAGTCTTTCGGCTTTTTGCCGAGCAACAGATCGCGCACGCCGCCGCCGACCAGATAGGCTTCGTAGCCGGACTTGTTCAGGCGGTAAAGCACTTTCAGCGCATTTTCGCTGATGTCTTTGCGGGAGATCGAGTGCTGTTCGCGCGGGATCACGGTCATCGAGTCGTTGCTCTCGGCGATAGGAAAAGGCGGACGCTTGCGCGGCGTTGAGCGGCGGGCAGGGGCGTTGCTGCCGTTATCGGCGGCGCGCGGCTGCGGCGCAGGGCGGCTTGGCGCCGCAGCACGCTCTTCGCGGACTACGTTTTTATCGCCGGCCGCCGCGTCGTCGCGGGGCAGCTTGTCATCGCGGGTCAGTACCTTACGACAGAAGTTGGCTACTCGGGTAAAAATGGTACACCTCGATAGTGACTGATAAAAATGGAGCTAACAAAAAATAGCGGCTAATCATAGCTCACCATGGCTCCTTTGAGAATGCCGGCGTGTTTTCATCCAGAGGGATAGCCTCCTGACGCGGCACGTTTTCCAACCGCCAATGTGCGACCGCCCAGCTCAATAATAATGGCAGGTCAAGATCTTGCCAGCTTTCCGGCAGCGGTTGGCGCAGAAATTTCAGCGCGGCGATCAGCACCGGGCGCGGATCGCCGGCGGGCAACGCCGGCGCATGGTTTTGCTTCGACAGCTTAATGCCGTTGGCGCCCAGCGCCAGCGGCAGATGCACATAGGCGGGCACCGGCGCCTGCAGCTGGCGGTAGAGGGCGATTTGGCGCACCGTCGGCTCGATCAGATCGGCACCGCGCACAATCTCGGTCACGCCCTGAAAATGGTCGTCGATCACCACCGCCAGGTTGTAGGCGAACAGCCCGTCGCGGCGGCGAATGATAAAGTCTTCCCCCGCCAGCGCCGGATCGGCGTGCAATTCTCCCTGCAGGCGATCGTGGAACCCGTAAACGGGCGCGGTCTGGCGTAAGCGGATGGCGGCACCCTGTGGGCCGAGCTGCAAATCGCGGCAGTGGCCGTCGTACAACCCGCCGATCTGCTGGATGCGGCTGCGGGTGCAGGTGCAGTAATAGCTGAGCCCCTGGCGCTGCAACAGATCCAGCGCGGCGCGATAGGCGTCGTGACGTTGGGATTGATAGATGACCTGGCCGTCCCAGTGGAGACCATAATGTTCCAGCGCGGACAGGATGCGAGCGGCGGCGCCGGGGACTTCGCGCGGCGGGTCGATATCTTCGATGCGAACCAGCCACTGCCCGCGTTGGGCGCGAGCCTGAAGGTAGCTTCCCAGAGCGGCAATCAGCGAACCGAAATGCAGATCCCCGGAAGGCGATGGGGCAAAGCGCCCCACATAATGACTTTCTTGCATATCAGAGGGGGGAGGTTCCCTTTTCTCTGTGCGGCGCACGCAGGTGCGCACGCCGCAGCGGTAACAACGGTATTAGCCGGCCATCTGCTTTTCGCGGATCTCAGCCAGCGTCTTGCAGTCGATGCACAGATCGGCGGTCGGACGCGCTTCGAGGCGACGAATGCCGATCTCCACGCCGCAAGATTCGCAGTAGCCGAAATCATCGTCTTCCACTTTCTTCAGCGTTTTCTCGATCTTTTTGATCAGTTTGCGTTCACGGTCACGGTTACGCAGTTCAAGGCTGAACTCTTCTTCCTGGGTAGCACGGTCGGCCGGATCAGGGAAGTTGGCTGCCTCTTCTTGCATATGCGATACAGTACGGTCCACTTCGTCCCTGAGCTGGTTGCGCCACGCTTCAAGAATGCGCTTGAAATGCGACAACTGGGCGTC
This sequence comes from Serratia sp. CC22-02, assembly GCF_900182895.1. Classification (NCBI taxonomy): domain Bacteria; kingdom Pseudomonadati; phylum Pseudomonadota; class Gammaproteobacteria; order Enterobacterales; family Yersiniaceae; genus Serratia; species Serratia sp. CC22-02. The sequence continues at coordinate 31,393 of NZ_FXUD01000012.1, forward strand.
GTTCATGTACTCTTCGCCCGGCTTCTCTTGGTACGGCTCCACCCCAGCGATGGCGAGAATGCTCAAGGACGAGGTTTTACGGTTTTGCCCTTCTTGCATGTTGCTTCTCCTACATACACACGCACTATCGAATCCCCAATGCGGGGGAAAAACAGGCCGCTATAAATAACAGAAGGAAGGTAGGTTGGCAATTATTCCTGTCGCCCGCTTGACAATCGTGTGAAGGAGGGCGTATTTGGCGATCGTGCTGGCCGGTTGTCTATTTATGGGACCCGACTGCGCTAATCGATAAAAAACGGCAGCTTATCGCAGAGATAAATACCGTCAGGTGATAACTTTGCCCCGTAACAAACCACTTCCACTCCCAACTGCCGGACCTGTGCCAACAGCGCCGCATAGCGCTCATCTATATGATGTGCCGGTGCGACCTGCTCAATACCGCTGTGTAACACGGCAAAGAACAACACCGCCCGTTGCCCGCTTTCAACCACGCTGAGCAACTCACGCAGGTGCTTTTGCCCTCTGAGCGTTACCGCATCAGGAAAGTAACCACGTTGTTGTTGCAGTAATGTGACTGACTTAACTTCAATATAGCAGTTAACCCGATTTTCTGCCTGTAATAACAAATCGATACGGCTGTTTTCACCGCCGTATTTCACTTCGCCGCTGATTTTACTGTAACCGGATAATTCATTGATTAAATTGTGTTCAATTGCCTCGCGCACCAGCGCGTTGGCGCGCAGGGTATTGACGCAGATCCAGTGCCCCTGTTGGGTATGGGTCAACTCCCAGCTGTGGGCGTATTTGCGCTTGGGGTTATCCGAGGTGGAGTACCAAACGGTATCGCCGGGCGTGGCGCAGCCGGTCATGGCGCCGGTATTGGCGCAGTGCAGCGTAAAGGTTTCCCCTTCCGGGGTGATCACGTCCGCCAGAAAGCGTTTGTAACGTTTGATCAGCGTGGCGGAACGCAGCGGTGGAGAGAAAATCATGCGGATGCCTGCTTGGCCAGCGGCCACTGTTCGAGGTGTTGATAGCGGGTGCGGCCGTTTTCGAACACCGACTCATATAAGGAAAAGGCGTCGGCGCTGAACGCCCAGCCCGGCGTCGCCGGCGGGATCGCCACCGGCTGGGTGGCGGCGCGCAACAGCGTGATGTGCGGATGGAACGGCAGCGCGCTTTGATGGCAGCCGTTGCGGGCGGCCTGCGAACGCAGCAGCTCGGCCAGCTGCAGCAGCCCGCGCGGCGCGCGGCGGGTGCCGAGCCAGACCACGCCGGGGCGCGGCCAATGGCCGAGGTCGTCGAGCCGCATGCTGAAGCCGGGTTGCACTATGCGGCCGGCCAGTTTGCGCAGCGCCAGCTCTTTCTGCGCGGTGACCTCGCCGAGAAACGCCAGCGTCAGGTGCAAATTAGCCGCCGCCACCGGTCGGCCGGCCTCCGGCGCAAACGCCTCGGCGCGCCAGCGGATCACCTGCTGTTGCAGGGCATCAGGCAAGGACAGGGCGAAAAACAGGCGGCGCGAATTGGACATGGGGGCTCGGTAAATAATGACAAATCCGTCGGGACAGACATGGATGCGGCTTGCAACGGTCTCGCGCGAAGCGGGACGCATGGACGAGGTCCGTACTATAGCTAACGCCGCCGCAGTTTGAAAGGCTACGGGGACAAAGCTAATGCTACACTGTACGCCGTTTAACGTTAACCACCACGGAGAGTTCAGTGTCTTCATTGCCCGTCAGCGCGGTGCTTGATGAGTTGCTGGCTGCGTTGCAGTCCGCTCCTCAGGTGCTGTTGCACGCCCCGACCGGCGCCGGTAAATCCACCTGGCTGCCGCTGCAGATCCTGGCTAAGGCCGGGTTGCCGGGGCGCATTATCATGCTGGAGCCGCGGCGGCTGGCGGCGAAAAACGTCGCCTATCGCCTGGCGCAGCAACTGGGGGAGGAGCCCGGCCAGACCGTGGGCTACCGCATGCGCGCCGAAAGTAAAAGCGGGCCGCAAACCCGGCTGGAAGTGGTGACGGAAGGCATTCTCACCCGCATGCTGCAGCAGGACGCCGAACTGCAGGGCGTGTCGCTGGTGATCCTCGATGAGTTCCACGAACGCAGCCTGCAGGCCGATCTGGCGCTGGCGCTGCTGCTCGACGTGCAGCAAGGGCTGCGCGACGATCTGAAACTGCTGATCATGTCGGCCACCCTGGACAACGCTCGCCTGTCGCAGCTGCTGCCGGAAGCGCCGGTGGTGGTGTCCGAGGGGCGCAGCTTCCCGGTTGAGCGTCTGTATCAGCCGTTGGCCAGCCATCAGCGGCTGGAAGATGGCATAGCGGCGGCGGTGAAGCGGTTGCTGGCCGAACAGCCGGGATCTTTGCTGCTGTTCCTGCCGGGCGTGGCGGAGATCAATCGGGTGCTGGAGCGATTGACCGGCGAGGTGGCGAGCGATACCGATCTTTGCCCGCTGTATGGCGCGCTGCCTTTGGCGCAGCAGCAAAAGGCGATCCAACCGGCGGCGTCTGGCCGCCGCAAGGTGGTGCTGGCGACCAACATCGCCGAAACCAGCCTGACGATCGAGGGCATTCGGCTGGTGGTGGACAGCGGCCTGGAGCGCGTGGCGCGCTACGACGTGCGCAACGGTTTGACGCGGCTGGCGACGCAGCGCATCAGTCAGGCGTCGATGGTGCAGCGCGCCGGACGCGCCGGGCGCCTGGAGCCGGGCATTTGCTGGCATCTGTTCGCCAAAGAACAGGCGGAGCGCGCGGCGGAACACGCCGAACCGGACATTTTACAGAGCGATCTCACCGGCTTCTGGCTCGAACTGCTGCAGTGGGGATGCCATGATCCGGCGCAGCTGACCTGGCTGGATGCGCCTCCGGCGGCGGCATTGGCGGCGGCCAGGGTGTTGCTGCACCGGCTGGGGGCCACGGATGACGGCGGCAAACTTACCGCCCCGGGGCGCCAGATGGCCGCGCTGGGGTGCGAGCCGCGGCTGGCGGCGATGCTGGTCGCCGGCGCGGCGCTGAGTGCCGACGGCCTGGCGACGGCGGCGTTGCTGGCGGCATTGCTGGAAGAACCGCCGCGCGGCGGGCAGATGGATATCGGCTACTGGCTGAGCCGCCCGCAACCGAACTGGCGGCAGCGCGCCGCGCAGTTGGCCAAACGCCTGCCGCAACGTGCGGGGCAAATCGACGTCGATCTGGCGCCGCGCCTGTTGGCGCAGGCGTTTACCGATCGTATCGCCCAGCGCCGAGGCCAGGACGGCCGCTACCTGCTGGCCAACGGTCTGGGGGCGGCGATGAACCAGGACGAGGCGCTGTCGCGCGCACCCTGGCTCATCGTCCCCAGCCTGTTGCAGGGCCACAACAGCCCCGATGCGCGTATCCTGTTGGCGTTGCCGGTGGATATCGACGCGCTGGCGGCGCAGCTGCCGGCGATCGTCACACAGCGCACGGCGGTGGAGTGGGATGACGAGAAGGGCACGCTGCGCGCCTGGAAGCGCCAGCAGATCGGCCGTCTGACGCTGCGCGCCCAGCCGCTGGCCAAACCGGCGGATGAAGAGCTGCAGCAGGCGCTGCTCGATTGGGTGCGCGCACAGGGGCTGGCGGTGCTCAACTGGGAGGGCGCCGCCGAGCAATTGCGGGTGCGCCTGCAGTGCGCGCAAGCCTGGCTGCCGGAGGCGGAATGGCCGGCGGTGGACGAAGAACCCCTGCTGGCGGCGCTGGAGCAGTGGCTGTTGCCGTCGCTGAACGGCGTGCGCGATTTGCGCGGTTTGAAGCAGGTCAACATCGCCGAGGCGCTGTCCCGTTTGCTGGATTGGCAGCAAAAGCAGCGGCTGGATAATGCGCTACCCACTCATTACACTGTGCCGACCGGCAGCCGCCTGCCGATCCGTTATGAGGCCGGCAAACCGCCGGCGCTGGCGGTGCGTTTACAGGAAGTGTTCGGCGAGCAGCGCAGCCCGATGTTGGCGGAGGGTCGCATCCCGGTGGTGCTTGAGTTACTCTCACCGGCGCACCGGCCGTTGCAAATCACCGGCGATCTGGCGGCCTTCTGGCAAGGCGCCTATCGCGAGGTGCAAAAAGAGATGAAGGGCCGCTACCCGAAACACGTTTGGCCGGACGATCCGGCCACGGCGGTACCGACGCGCCGAACGAAGAAATATCAGTAGGTCGCGATCATTTAAGGTTTGGAATTCAGATGTTTCTTCTGGTCAGCGCTGCGGCGTAGGCACAGATTAAGCGACTAATCATGGCCGGCAGTGTCGGCAAGCTCGGAGAACAACAGCCATGGCTGGGGATGACCGCGAGCCCATCGGGCGCAAAGGAAAACAACCAAAAAGCACCGCGTCGCGCAAGCCGCCGCGCCGTCGCCGAGACGACGATTATGACGATTACGAAGAAGACGAGTATGACGATGATGAGTATGAAGAGGAGGAGGAACGCATGCCGCGTAAGGTAAAAGCGACTCCGCCGCGTAAAAAACGCCGCTGGCTCGGCCTGTTTATCAAACTGATCCTGGTGATCGCCGTCCTGTTGGCGATCTATGGCGTCTACCTGGATTCCCAGATCCGCAGCCGTATCGACGGTAAAGTCTGGCAGCTGCCGGCGGCGGTGTACGGTCGCATGGTCAATCTGGAACCGGGCATGCCGTACAGCAAGAAGGAGATGGTCAACCTGCTGGAAGGCATGCAGTATCGCCAGGTCAGCCGCATGACGCGCCCGGGCGAGTTTACCGTGCAGGCCAACAGCATCGAGATGCTGCGCCGCCCGTTCGACTTCCCGGATGGTAAAGAAGGGCAGATCCGCGCCCGTCTCGACTTCCAGAACAACCGTTTGGCGAAGATCGAAAACCTGGACAGCGGCCGCAGTTTCGGCTTCTTCCGCCTCGATCCGCGTCTTATCACCATGCTGCAGTCGCCGAACGGTGAACAGCGTCTGTTCGTGCCGCGCTCCGGTTTCCCGGATCTGCTGGTGGATACGCTGATCGCCACGGAAGACCGCCACTTCTATGAGCATGACGGCATCAGCCCCTACTCCATCGGCCGTGCGGTGCTGGCCAACCTGACCGCCGGGCGTGCGGTGCAGGGCGGCAGTACGCTGACGCAGCAGCTGGTGAAGAACCTGTTCCTGAGCAACGAACGTTCGCTGTGGCGTAAGGCTAACGAAGCCTATATGGCGCTGCTGGTGGATTACCGTTACAGCAAGGACCGCATTCTGGAGCTGTATCTGAACGAGGTGTACCTCGGCCAGAGCGGCAGCGACCAGATCCGCGGCTTCCCGCTGGCCAGCCTGTACTACTTCGGCCGTCCGGTGGACGAGCTGAGCCTCGATCAGCAGGCGCTGCTGGTCGGCATGGTCAAGGGCGCGTCGCTGTACAACCCGTGGCGTAACCCGAAACTGGCGCTGGAGCGCCGCAACCTGGTGCTCAAGCTGCTGCAGAACCAGGGCGTGATCGACGGCGAGCTGTATGACATGCTGAGCGCGCGTCCGCTGGGCGTGCAGCCGAAAGGCGGCGTCATTACGCCACAGCCGGCGTTTATGCAGATGGTGCGTCAGGAACTGCAGACCAAGCTGGGCGATAAGGTCAATGACCTGTCCGGCGTGAAGATCTTCACCACGCTGGATCCGGTGTCGCAAGACGCGGCGGAAAAAGCGGTTGAAGACGGCATCCCGGCGCTGCGCGCCGCGCGTCACCTGCAGGATCTGGAGGCGGCGATGGTGATCGTCGATCGCTTCAGCGGTGAAGTGCGCGCCATGGTCGGCGGCGCCAACCCGCAGTTCGCCGGCTTCAACCGCGCCATGCAGGCGCGCCGCCTGGTCGGCTCGCTGGCCAAGCCGCCGACGTACCTGACCGCGCTGTCCGAACCGGATAAATACCGCCTCAATACCTGGCTGGCGGATGCGCCGCTGTCGCTGAAACAGCCGAACGGCGCCGTCTGGCAGCCGAACAACTATGACCGTAAATTCCGCGGTCAGGTGATGCTGGTGGATGCGTTGGCCAACTCGCTGAACGTGCCGACGGTGAACCTCGGCCTGTCGGTCGGGCTGGATCAGATCAGCGCTACGCTGCAACGCCTGGGTATCCCGAAAGCGGAGATCAACCCGGTGCCATCGATGCTGTTGGGGGCGATCGGCCTGACGCCGATGGAAGTCGCTCAGGAGTACCAGACCATCGCCAGCGGCGGTAACCGTGCGCCGCTGTCGGCGGTGCGTTCGGTGATCGCCGAAGACGGCACGGTGCTGTACCAGAGCTTCCCGCAGGCGGAACGCATGGTGCCGGCGCAGGCCGCTTACCTGACGCTGTACGCGATGCAGCAGGGCGTGGCGCGCGGGACTTCCCGCTCGCTGTCGGTGAAGTTCCCGAACTACAACCTGGCGGCGAAAACCGGTACCACCAACGATCTGCGCGACAGCTGGTTCGCCGGCATCGACGGCAAGGAAGTGGCGATCGCCTGGGTCGGGCGCGACAACAACGGCCCGGCCAAGCTGACCGGCGCCAACGGCGCGTTGACCCTGTATCGCCGTTATCTGGAAAACCAGACGCCGCTGCCGCTGATGCTGCAGCCGCCGGAAGGCATTAACCAGATGAACATCGACTCTGCCGGCAACTTTATCTGCGGCGGCGGCAGCTGGCGCACCATCCCGGTCTGGACCGACAATCCGCAGGGATTGTGCCAGGCCAGCCAGGCGGCGGTGCAGCAACAGCAGCAACCGGCGGCGGGTGAGCAAAAAGATGGCGATGGCGTCGCCGGCTGGATCAAGGATATGTTCGGCCAGTAATCGCTACCGGGGCGTCGGCCCCGGTGAAAATTTTTTCTTTGTTATTAAGCCCGTAACCTTGGTTGCGGGCTTTTTTATTTTTCTGCTCGTTTTATTTCCCTGTTAACCGCATGGCTAAGCGCCTAATCCTTAACCTATTTGCCCTATGAATTCGGCTTGCAGTTTAATTTGGCTTCTGCATAAAATGCGACGCTTATAATAATTATTATCGTTTACATTCGTCATTTAATTATTCATCAGAGAAATCAACTATGCCGACCAAGCGTCTTTCATCATCCGCGGCCAAGCAGGGCCGTACCCCCGTCAGCGCGTTAGCGATCACCGTCGCTGCGGCGTTGGGCACGCTGGCGATGCCGGCTTTTTCCGCCGACGCCAAGCCGGCCGCCAAGGAAGACACGATTACCGTTGTAGGCGGTAGCAATACCGCCCAGCAGGAAAGCGCCTGGGGGCCGGTCGGCACCTATGTCGCCAAACGCAGCGCCACCGGCACCAAAACCGATACGCCGATCGAGAAGAACCCGCAGTCCGTTTCCGTGGTGACGCGTGAAGAGATGGACATGCGTCAGCCGGATACGGTGAAAGGCGCGCTGGCCTATGCGCCGGGCGTATTTGCCAGCCGCGGCAGCTCCACGACCTATGATGCGGTGGCGATCCGCGGCTTCCCGGCCACCAACACCACCCAGTATCTGGATGGGTTGCGGTTGCTGGGCGACAACTACAGCGAAGCGTCCATCGATCCTTATTTCCTCGAGCGCGCCGAGCTGCTGCGCGGCCCGGTCTCGGTGCTGTACGGCAAAAGCAACCCGGGTGGTTTGGTCTCGATGGTCAGCAAGCGGCCAACCACCGAGCCGCTGCGCGAAATCCAGTTCAAAATGGGCACCGATAACCTGTTCCAGACCGGTTTCGATTTCAGCGACGCGCTGGACGATCAGGGTATCTATTCTTACCGCCTGACCGGCCTGGCGAAAGACAGCGATTCGCAGCAGAACATGAGCAAAGAGAAGCGCTATGCGATCGCGCCGTCCTTTAGCTGGCGTCCGGATGACAAAACCAACTTCACGCTGTTGGCCAACATTCAAAACGATCCCTATACCGGTTATTACGGCTGGCTGCCGAAGCAGGGCACGCTGATTCCGCTGCCGAACGGCGGTAAGCTGCCGACCGATTTCAACGAAGGCGAAGCCAGCAACTACACCTCCCGCAAACAGCGGATGATCGGCTACAGCTTCGAACATGCCTTCAACGATACCTGGGCGGTGCGCCAGAATCTGCGCTATATGCAGCTGGAAACCGACATGAAGAGCATCTATGGCAGCGGCGTTTCTGCGGCGACGCCGACGACGATTAATCGCGCCTATGTCCAGTCGAAAGAACACCTGAACAATTTCTCTGTGGATACCCAGGCGCAGGCGAAGGTGAAAACCGGCGATATCGACCACACGCTGTTGTTCGGCGTGGACTACATGCGCATGCGTAACGATATCAATGCCGCATTTGGCTCTGCGGACGGTCTGAGCATGACCAATCCGCAATACGGGAATGACGCGGTCAATATCAACTTCCCCTACCATTACCTGAACCGTCAGGAACAAACCGGCCTGTATGTGCAGGAGCAAGGGGAGTGGAACCAGTGGCTGTTGACGCTGGGCGGGCGCTATGACTGGGCGAAGACTTCCGCTTATAACCGCGATGTGAGTTCGACGAGCCAGCAGACCGATCGCCAGTTCACCTGGCGCGGCGGCCTCAACTACTTGTTCGACAACGGCGTGACGCCGTATTTCAGCTACAGCGAATCGTTTGAACCGAATCTGGGCACGACGCAAGGGGGTAGCACCTTCAAGCCGTCGATCGGCAAGCAGTATGAAGCCGGCGTGAAATACGTGCCGAAGGATCGCCCAATCGTGCTGACCGGCGCCCTGTATCAGCTGACCAAGAACAACAACCTGACGCCGGACCCGACCAATGCACAGTTCAGCGTGCAGAGCGGCGAAATCCGTTCACGCGGCGTGGAGCTGGAAGCCAAGGCGGCGTTGAATGCCAACGTCAACCTGATCGCCTCCTATACCTATACCGATGCGAAGTACACCAAGGACAACACCTATCAAGGCAAACCGACCGTCGAAGTGCCGAAACACATGGCTTCGCTGTGGGCGGATTACACCTTCCACGAAACGGCGGTGAGTGGCCTGACGCTGGGTTCCGGCGTGCGTTACGTCGGCTCCAGCTCGAGCTTCAACAGCGATAATTCCGCCTTCAAGGTGCCGGACTACACGCTGGTGGACGCTACCATTAAATACGATCTGGCGCGCTTTGGCCTGCCGGGCTCGTCCGTGGGCGTCAACATCAACAACCTGTTCGACAAGACCTACGTGTCGAGCTGCTACCGCGACTACGCCTGCTACTGGGGCGCAGAACGCCAGGTGGTCGCCACCGCAACCTTCCGTTTCTAACCGGATAGCCGGGGCGGCGCCGCGTCGCCCCGGACAAAGCAGGATCTATGCAGGACAAACTTCTTAATCCCGGCGCGACCTTCGCGCTGGATAACGCCAGCTTCGCCGTCCCCGGCCGGGTGCTGTTGCAACCGCTGTCGCTCAGTTTTCCCCAGGGCAAAGTCTGCGGCCTGATCGGCCATAACGGTTCCGGTAAATCCACTCTGTTGAAACTGCTCGGGCGGCATCAAGCCCCCAGCGGTGGCCAGGTACTGCTCAATCGGCAGCCGTTGGCGCAGTGGGACAGCAAATCCTTCGCCCGCCAGGTGGCCTACCTGCCGCAGCAGCTGCCGGCGGCGGAAGGCATGACGGTGCGCGAACTGGTGGCCGTCGGCCGCTATCCGTGGCACGGCGCGCTGGGGCGTTTTGGCGCCAACGATCGCCAATTGGTCGAAGAGGCCATTTCACTGGTGGGGCTCAAGCCGTTCGCCAACCGCCTGGTGGACAGCCTGTCCGGCGGCGAGCGCCAACGCGCCTGGCTGGCGATGATGGTGGCGCAGGACAGCCGCTGCCTGCTGCTTGACGAACCGACGTCGGCGCTGGACATCGCGCACCAGGTCGAGGTGCTGGCGCTCATTCAGCGCTTGAGCCGCGAACGCGATCTCACGGTGATCGCCGTGCTGCACGACATCAACATGGCGGCGCGCTACTGCGATCATCTGGTGGCGCTGCGCGGCGGTGAAATGATCGCTCAGGGCGGCCCGCTGGAACTGATGCAGGGGCCGGTGCTGGAGCAAATTTACGGTATTCCTATGGGCACGTTGCCGCACCCGAGCGGCGGCGCGCCGGTGAGTTTTGTCTACTGATGTCTTCTGCATTCACTTCTTCTCACGATCCGCTGCGCCGCCGTTTGTTGATGGCGCTGGCGCTGTCACCGCTGTTGGGCTCGTTGCCCGGCCGGGCGGCGGATGCGCCGCCGGATATCGCGCGCGTTGCGGCGCTGGAATGGCTGCCGATCGAACTGCTGTTGGCATTGGGCGTGACGCCGCTGGCGGTGGCCGATGTGCATAACTACAACCTGTGGGTGGCGGAGCCGAAGCTGCCGGCGACGGTGGTCGACGTCGGTCAGCGCACCGAACCTAACCTCGAACTGCTGCAGCAGCTCCAGCCTTCGCTGGTGTTGCTGTCGCAAGGCTATGGCCCGACGCCGCGAAAAATCCAACCCATCGCGCCAACCATGAGCTTCGGCTTCAACGACGGCAGCGGCAAACCGCTGACCGTCGCCCGCCAGTCGCTGCTGGCGCTGGGCCAGCGGTTGGGCATAGAAAGCCGGGCGGTAAACCACCTGGCGCAGTTCGACGGCTTTATGCAGGACGCGCGTCAGCGCCTGCAAAGCTATACCCGGCAACCGCTGCTGTTGTTTTCGCTGATCGACACGCGCCATGCGTTGATCATCGGCCAGAAAAGCCTGTTCCAGGAAGCGATGGACCAACTGGGCATCCTCAATGCCTGGCAGGAGCAAACCGACTTTTGGGGCACGGCGGTGGTGGGGATTGAACGGTTGGCTACGGTGCGTAATGCCCGGGTCATCTATCTCGATCACGGCAATCAGGCGATGATGGACAAGGTCAGCGCGACGCCGCTGTGGCAGTCGTTGCCCTTTGTGCGGCAAAACCAGCTGCGGCAGGTGCCGGCGGTGTGGTTCTACGGCGCCACGCTGTCGACGATGCGGTTTTGCCGCCTGTTGGCGCAGGCCCAGGAGAGTGCGGCATGAATGCAGGCATCCGGAGATTACCGCTGACGCTGATCCTGCTGTTGCTGGCGGCGGCAGGCGGCCTGACGATATACAACCTGGCGCAGCAGCTGCCGCCGGCGCAATGGGTGCGGGCGCTCAGCGCGCCGGACATCGACGACGTGCGGCAAATGCTGTTCCATTACAGCCTGCTGCCGCGGTTGACGGTGTCGCTGTTGGCCGGCGCCGGCCTGGGGTTGGTCGGCGTCCTGTTCCAGCAGGTGTTGCGAAATCCGTTGGCGGAGCCGTCGACGCTCGGCGTTGCCGCCGGCGCGCAGCTCGGCCTGACCATCGCCACGCTGTGGGTGTTGCCGGGGGGCGAATTCACTCGCCAGCTGGCCGCTATGGTGGGCGCGATTGTGGTGGGCGGGCTGGTGTTCGGCGTCGCCTGGGGCAAGCGGATGTCGCCGGTCACGCTGATTCTGGCCGGGCTGGTACTGGGGCTGTACTGCGGCGCGGTCAACAGCCTGTTGGCGCTGTTTCATTACGATCAGCTGCAGGGCATGTTCCTGTGGGGAACCGGTGCGCTGAACCAACAGGACTGGAGCGCCGTGCAGTTCATTCTGCCGCGTTTGTTGGTGGCCGGCGCGCTGGCGGCGCTGTTGCTGCGCCCGCTGACGCTGCTGGGGCTGGACGATGGCGTGGCGCGTAACCTGGGGCTGGGGCTGTCGATGGCGCGCTTCTGCACTCTGGGGCTGGCCATTATCTTCAGCGCCATGTTGGTGAGTGCGGTGGGCGTTATCGGCTTTATCGGCCTGTTTGCACCGCTGATGGCGAAGATGTTGGGCGCGCGCCGCCTGGCGCACCGCATGATGCTGGCGCCGTTGCTGGGGGCGCTGCTGCTGTGGTTGACCGATCAGGTGATGATCGGGGTGACGCAGGTGTGGCGTGAGATCCCGACCGGCGCGGCCACCGCGCTGTTCGGCGCACCGCTGCTGCTGTGGCTGCTGCCGCGTTTGCGCAGCGCCGCCGCGCCGCCGCCGATGAACCTCGGCGACAAGGTGCCTGCCGAACGCGGGAATCTGCCTGCCTGGATCCTGGTGGGGGGCCTTGTACTGCTGATCGGCCTGACGCTGGCGCTGATGCTGGGCAAAAATGCCGGAGGCTGGCACTGGAGCCTGGGGGCGGAACTGGACTCCTTGCTGCCGTGGCGCTGGCCGCGGGTGCTGTCGGCGCTGGCGGCGGGCATGATGCTGGCGGTCGCTGGCACGCTGATTCAGAAGCTGACCGGCAACCCGATGGCCAGCCCAGAAGTGTTGGGCATCAGCTCCGGCGCCGCTTTTGGCGTCGTGATGATGCTGTTTATGGTGCCGGGCGACGCCTTCGTTTGGCTGCTGCCCGCCGGCAGCCTGGGGGCGGCCGCGACGCTACTTATCATCATGATCGCCGCAGGTCGCGGCGGTTTCTCGACGGAACGTATGCTGCTCGCCGGTATCGCGCTCAGCACCGCCTTTACCACCGTCATCTTCCTGCTGTTGGCCAGCGGCGATCCGCGTATGGGGGGCTTGCTGACCTGGCTCTCCGGCTCGACCTATTCGGTGGAGCCGGCGCAGGCGCTGCGTACCGCGCTGGTGGCCGCCGGCCTGATGGTATTGGCGCCGTTGTGCCGCCGTTGGTTGACCATCCTGCCGCTCGGCGGCGCCACCGCCCGTTCGGTGGGCATTGCGCTGACGCCGGCGCGGTTGACCATTCTTTTATTGGCCGCCGTGCTGACCGCCATGGCGACCCTGACCGTAGGGCCGTTGAGCTTTGTCGGGCTGATGGCACCGCATATGGCGCGCATGCTGGGCTTCCGCCGTGCGTTGCCGCAGATGGTGATCGCCGCGCTGCTGGGCGGCTTGCTGATGGTGTTTGCCGACTGGTGCGGGCGGATGCTGCTGTTCCCGTACCAGATCCCCGCCGGGTTGTTGGCGACCTTTATCGGTGCGCCGTACTTCGTTTATCTGTTGCGTAAGCAGACGTCGTAATCGGCGTCTCGCCGTGCTTTTTCTGCCCTCAAAGGCTCAGCGTCGCTGAGCCTTTTTTTATTTTTCAGGGTGTTGCAAGGCACTGCGAGCGGTTGCGCAAAAACGATATTGCGTGCGAAAAGGAACACGTGGCGTGGTGGTGAGATGAATATACTGCGGGCGGGTGCTCTGGATCTTTGTCTCTGGAGCCCGTGCGAAAGAGATAAAGAGAAAAGCCCCGAGTCGATATCCATCAACCCGAGGCCTACTCTAACGCGTGACAACGTTAAGTTAGCCTCTTACCCGCCGCGAGGCAAGGAGAAGAAGGCATGATGCCGAACAAACGGAGCCTGTTAAAATTGGTGGTTATTTGTGCCACGGTAATATCACTGGCATGGATAACTCGCAGCACGCTGTGTGAGCTGCGGATCCGATCGGGCACTACGGAGGTTGCGGCCATTTTGGCTTACGAATCCGAACGGTAAGGCAACCCGGCAGCGGGGGCTTTGCCTCCGCTTGCCGGCAAGTCGCTGCGTTGATCCGGGAGCACCCATCCGCTTAAAAAAAACGGCGAGCCCAGGCTCGCCGTTTTCATGTTGATGTCGGGGCTTATTTCAGGCCGGCGGCATCGCGCAGCAGCGCGGCTTTGTCGGTCGCTTCCCACGGGAAGTGCTCGCGGCCGAAGTGGCCGTAGGCAGCGGTTTCGCGGTAAATCGGCTGCAGCAGATCCATCATCTGGATCAGGCCGTATGGGCGCAGATCGAAGAATTCGCGCACCAGCAGCGTCAGCTGTTCGGTTGGCACTTTCTCGGTACCGAAGGTTTCCACCATGATGGAGGTCGGTTCCGCTACGCCGATAGCGTAAGACACCTGGATCTCGCAGCGATCGGCCAGGCCGGCGGCGACGATGTTTTTCGCCACGTAGCGCGCCGCGTAAGCCGCGGAACGGTCAACCTTGGACGGATCCTTACCGGAGAAGGCGCCGCCGCCGTGGCGCGCCATGCCGCCGTAGGTGTCGACGATGATCTTACGGCCGGTCAGACCGCAGTCGCCCATCGGGCCGCCGATAACGAAACGGCCGGTCGGGTTGATGTGGTATTTGGTGCCCGCCGTCAGCCATTCCGCCGGCAGGACCGGTTTAATGATCTCTTCCATCACCGCTTCTTGCAGATCTTTCAGCGCGATGTCTTCGGAATGCTGAGTGGACAGCACCACGGCGTCGATGCCGACGATTTTGCCGTCGTCGTACTGGAAGGTTACCTGGCTCTTCGCGTCCGGACGCAGCCACGGCAGGGTGCCGTTTTTGCGCACTTCGGACTGACGCTGCACCAGACGGTGTGCGTAGGTCACCGGAGCCGGCATCAGCACGTCGGTTTCGTTGGTGGCGTAGCCAAACATCAAGCCCTGATCGCCGGCGCCCTGCTCGAGAGGATCGGTACGGTCAACGCCCTGATTGATATCCGGGGATTGTTTGCCGATGGCGCTCAATACTGCGCAGGAGTTGGCGTCAAAGCCCATGTCCGAATGAACGTAGCCGATTTCGCGTACGGTTTTGCGGGTGATCTCTTCGATATCGACCCAGGCGCTGGTGGTGATTTCACCGCCGACCAGCACCATGCCGGTTTTCACGTAGGTTTCGCAGGCGACGCGCGCTTTCGGATCCTGTTCCAGGATGGCGTCGAGGACGGCATCGGAGATCTGATCGGCGATTTTATCGGGATGTCCTTCGGAGACGGATTCGGACGTGAAGAGGTGTTTAGCCATTGTGTTCTTTACCTTGCATAAGACGGGTTAGAAATTACTGCACAGCGCTGGAGATCCGGCATCAAAGCGAAGGGTCTTCCGCTGATGGCGCGAGATGCATCCTGCAACGCCCCTCAGGCAAAGCCGTTAAGCAGTTTATCAGTTAACCAGTATAGATGGATTAACATCTGGACGTCTATTTTAGGTCAGGGTTTAGCCAGATTGCCAGTAATTTTTTGCGCTTTCGCTCTTTTGCGCAAACGGGTTGGCGCCATTTTCATCGCTTGAAACAGTTTTCGGCGAATTTTCATTTTGCTTTTTCACCTGCTTACCGGTATAAACTGCGCGCGCGGTTCATTTGCTGCACAGTACGGCGATTGGCGGTGGGGAAGGTGCGATAAACTTCCGCTTTGCATTCGCCGGCGTTGCGCTATTATCCGTCGCAGGCGTTCGCCGTGAGCGCCGCCGCTTCATCGAACGGTCACGTTCTTACACTATTTTAGAGGCTGGGTCGTTCACTCCGAACGGCGCGCGTGGAGGTGGTTGGATTAATGATCCGTTGTCTACCGGTTGTTGGTTCCCAACAGCAGTGCCGTTCTGGCGCACATTCTTCTGCTATTTCCCGTCTTGTCTCTCTGTCACTTACCAGGTGCGATAAACACTTGGCCGCTACTCAGGATTCTCGGGCCGGCTAACGGTCGTCTGAAGAACTGAACAAGGGTAGCCTGCAGCCTTCCTGTGGGATGTTTCTTGGCCCGATTCACGAGGTTTGAACAGGGTGTCTTACAATTATATGAGTGATAAACCGATCGCTGACCGCGAACGGCAGTTCTCTTCGCTGCCGTCAGCGCGGCTTGTTGGGTTGTTCTCGCGGGTTGTAGCTGCGATAGTGGCTGACGGTTTCGTCAGTGCGGAATGTGAGGCGAACCATGTCTGATGATCTGTTGATTCACCGCCCGCCGGTTGCGGGCGAGTCTTTATCTTTGCGCTCCATGCAGGAGGTTGCCATGAATGATCGTAATGCCAGCAAGATGCTGCGCACTTATAACGTCGCCTACTGGGGCAACAATTACTATGACGTCAACGAGCTGGGCCATATCAGCGTGTGCCCGGACCCGGATGTCCCGCAGGCGCGCGTCGATCTGGCAGAACTGGTGAAAACGCGCCAGCAAGACGGGCAGCGTTTGCCTGCGCTGTTCTGCTTCCCGCAGATCCTCCAGCATCGCTTGCGTTCGATCAACGCCGCGTTCAAACGCGCGCGTGAGTCCTTCGGTTACCAGGGCGGCTATTTCCTGGTGTATCCGATCAAGGTAAACCAACATCGCCGCGTGATTGAGTCGCTGGTGAACTCCGGGGAACCGCTGGGGCTGGAAGCCGGCTCCAAGGCCGAGCTGATGGCGGTGCTGGCGCATGCCGGCATGACCCGCTCGGTGATCGTCTGTAACGGCTATAAAGATCGTGAATACATTCGCCTGGCGCTGATCGGGGAAAAACTGGGGCACAAGGTGTACCTGGTGATCGAGAAGATGTCCGAGATCAACCTGGTGCTGGAAGAAGCCGAACGGTTGAACGTCATACCACGCCTGGGCGTGCGTGCGCGTCTGGCTTCGCAGGGCTCCGGCAAATGGCAGTCGAGCGGCGGCGAAAAATCCAAGTTCGGCCTGGCGGCGGTGCAGGTGCTGAAGCTGGTAGAGACCCTGCGCGAAGCGGGCCGTCTCGACAGCCTGCAACTGCTGCACTTCCATCTGGGTTCGCAGCTGGCCAACATTCGCGATATCGCCACCGGCGTGCGCGAATCGGCGCGTTTCTACGTTGAACTGCACAAGCTGGGCGTCAACATTCAGTGCTTCGACGTGGGCGGTGGCTTGGGCGTCGACTACGAAGGCACCCGCTCGCAGTCCGACTGCTCGGTGAACTACGGCCTGAACGAATATGCCAACAACGTGATTTGGGGCATCGGCGATGCCTGTAACGAACACGGCCTGCCGCACCCGACGGTGATCACCGAGTCCGGCCGCGCCGTGACCGCGCACCACACGGTGCTGGTCTCCAACGTGATCGGCGTAGAGCGCAACGAGTTCAGCGAACCGCTGCCGCCGGAAGCCGACGCGCCGCGCGCGCTGGAAAGCATGTGGGAAACCTGGCTGGAAATGAACGAGCCGGAGAACCGCCGCTCGCTGCGCGAATGGCTGCACGACAGCCAGATGGATCTGCACGACGTGCATACCCAATACGCGCACGGCATGTTGGATCTGACCAAGCGTGCCTGGGCCGAGCAGCTGTATCTGAACATCTGCAACAAGATCCAGCAGCAGCTCGATCCGAGCAACCGCGCACACCGTCCGATCATCGACGAACTGCAAGAACGCATGGCGGACAAGTTCTACGTCAACTTCTCGCTGTTCCAGTCGATGCCGGATGCCTGGGGTATCGATCAGCTGTTCCCGGTGCTGCCGCTGGAAGGGCTGGATAAGCCACCGGAAGGCCGCGCGGTGCTGCTCGACATCACCTGCGACTCCGATGGCACCATCGACCACTATGTCGACGGCGACGGCGTGGCGACCACCATGCCGATGCCGCCGTACGATCCGGAGAACCCGCCGGCGCTGGGCTTCTTCATGGTCGGTGCGTACCAGGAGATCCTCGGCAACATGCACAACCTGTTCGGCGACACCGCCTCGGTTGACGTGTATGTGTTCCCGGACGGCAGCGTCGAGACCGAACTGTCCGACGAGGGCGACACCGTGGCGGACATGTTGGAGTACGTGCAGCTCGATCCGAGTGCGCTGCTGGCCAAATTCCGCGATCAGGTCAAAGAAACCGATCTGGACAGCGAGCTGCAGGCGCAGTTCCTGGAAGAGTTTGAGGCCGGCCTGTACGGCTACACGTATCTGGAAGACGAGTAACCGCCCTCTTCAGGGGGGCGATATCGGCCCCCTTGAAGCATGGATAAAATGCGGCCATAATCTGCCGTATCGGTAGCACCGAAACAAACATCGAATTACCCGTCATACTTGAAGTTGCCTCTGTGTTGGCTGCGTGCGTTCACCCCAGTTACTTACTTGAGTAAGCTCCTAGGGATTCCCGCTCTGGCCGTCTTGATGCAACTCCAATTATCTAGGGTATCAATCCCTTTCTCGTCGGGCTAACGACGCGGGAGGGATTTTTTTTTGTAACGGCCCGGCGCCTGCGCCCGGCAACTTGTTGAACTACGAGGGTTTACTATGAGCACCTTAGGCCATCAGTCCGATAATTCATTAGTGTCCAACGCCTTTGGTTTCCTGCGCTTTCCGCTGAACTTCATGCCTTACGACAGCGATGCAGAGTGGGTCATCACCGGCATTCCGTTTGACATGGCGACCTCCGGTCGCGCCGGTGGCCGTCACGGCCCGGCGGCTATTCGTCAGGTATCCACCAACCTGGCCTGGGAAGGCAACCGTTGGCCGTGGAGCTTCGATCTGCGCGATCGGCTGAACGTGGTTGACTGCGGCGACATCGTGTTCAACTTCGGCGATGCACAGGACATGAGCGACAAGCTGCAGGCGCACGCGGAGAAACTGCTGAAGGCCGGTAAGCGCATGCTCTCGTTCGGCGGCGACCACTTCGTGACCCTGCCGCTGCTGCGCGCGCACGCCAAGCATTTCGGCAAGCTGGCGCTGGTACACTTCGACGCCCATACCGATACCTACGCCAACGGCAGCAAGTTCGACCACGGCACCATGTTCTACCATGCCCCGAACGAAGGCCTGATCGATCCGCACCACTCGGTGCAGATCGGTATTCGCACCGAGTTCGATCATGACAACGGCTTTACCGTGCTGGATGCCGCGCAGGTGAACGATCGCAGCGTGGACGACCTGCTGACCCAGATCAAAGGCATCGTCGGCGATATGCCGGTGTACCTGACCTTCGACATCGACTGCCTGGATCCGGCGTTCGCACCGGGCACCGGCACGCCGGTGATCGGCGGTCTGACTTCCGATCGTGCGCTGAAACTGGTGCGCGGCATGCAGTCGCTGAACATCGTCGGCATGGACGTGGTAGAAGTGGCGCCGGCCTATGACCAGTCCGAGATCACCGCGCTGGCCGCGGCGACCCTGGGCTTGGAGATGCTGTACCTGCAGGCGGCGAAGAAACACGCCTGACGCCAGGCCACGCCTCGCTGAAAAAGCGGCTCCCATCGTATGGGGCCGCTTTTTTTTTGCCCTCGGGCATTTTATTTGTCGCCTTCCGTCTTCAGTCCGATGCAACGCCCTTGCGCAACCCTGCGCATAAATGGCACTGAGACAGGAAAAGGTAACCGGGATAGCGGAGAGAAGCAATATCCTGCACGCGGGCTGGAGCCTGTGTGACAAGTGTGGAAAGCATGACTTCGGATCATCGGCGGCTAACTGAACGACTGACAGTGGCAGATTGCCATAATAATAAACTCAGCGCGATTTAGCGGTGTTGCCTGATCCCCATGTTATGTACAGATGATTTACCTTCGTTCTCTCTTTGTGCCTTGTTATATTTTTGAGGCGGGAAATAAATCCTTATCCAATAACAGGTATGCCGTTACTTATCGCGCTATCGGTTTTTACGGGGTAATCTTAAGTATCGGGTTCACTAATTACTGATTAATAGAGAATTAGGAGTGTCTCGAAGGTTTATGCTGGCAGGCGGGGGGCTCCCTGCGATGTATCACTTATTTTTCACTCATTGTAAACTAATTCTATGGTTTTTTCATTGTCATTACCTTCGTGATAACTGGGGAGCGTAATGGGTTTGATGTCCATTACGGGTAATAACTGTCGGTGGCGGAATGATAATTTATTTAAGGATGTATTTTAATTATCTTTATCAAAAAATAAATCAGGATAATTAAAGCTATCTTTTTGGTTTTTTATTCTTTTGTTTTTGTTTTTTTAAAATTTAAATCTATTTATTGTTGATTTTATGGTGTTATGGTTTTTTTGTTTAGGGGGGTGGTAAAATGCATGGGATGTCACTGAGCGATGATAATAGCGTGATGTAACTGCATGTCTTGGTCCTTTTTATCTGATTGTCACATTCTAAGATGTATTATTTGGTGTGGCCGTATATAGGGGGATTTCCAGTCTTGGAAGGAGAGTTCGATGTGGGTGTTTTACATACCCGCTGAATGATTACGCTTAGCATACGGCAGTGCCCCTGTTCTCGAGGGGCAACTGGAGAGCAGGAAATTATGTGTATTAAGATAGCAAAAGCCATTAAATTCGGCGTGTTGTTCTGGCTGCTTTTTATTATTACTCCCGTTGGGAACGCCATAAACATTCAGTTGGCGCTATATCCCTTTGTTGAGCCTTCGGGCAAGATTATAGATTTTTCCGGACATCTCTATGATTGGTTTGGTGAAGACTCCAGGCCCAATCCTTGTTACCGTGCCGGAACGTGTGAACTGGGGTTACAGCTGTATACCGTAACTGCCTCAAGTGGCGAATGGTATCAACCTTACGGCAATGTCAGTTGGTTCGCCAGCGGGGCTTGGGTGAGTGGTGCCGAGAATCTGGGCGATATGGGGAAAGCCGTGCGAAAAAATGTCAACCTGCCGGTAGAGAGAAGGCTATTGAACGGCATTCCAGTTCCTACTTACGGGCCGTCTATGGTCTGTCTGGTTTACCGTGCCAACGGTGGCCCCACCATACAATTCACGCCGGGGGTTTGTAGTGCTAGCGAGTGGGAGGGGCCAACAGGCACCTGGTGTGAGCCGAAAGGCGGTGCGATCACCTTTAGCTATGGCGTGCTCGAAAGCGCGGCGGTTAATGGCCAGACCCGTTCGGCCCTTTATTCGCTTTGGTGCAACCGCACGGTAACTGCCAAGGTTTACGCCAGAAACCTGAGTGGCGGTCGCCTGTATCTAAGCGCGGACCGGCGACTTTATGCCGATCTGACCATCGATGGTAAAGAACTTGGCACGGGCGTGACACAGGTATTTCGCGAGGGGGTTGAGTCGAGTTATACCATTCAGTCTAAGCTGGGCAGCAGCGGCAATCTCCAGGGCGGCGATTTTTCCGGTTCAACGGTGGTTTATATCGACATCCAGTGATAGTACTGCCCGATAAAACAGAGAATTGTAATGGCGGCCGTTATTGCAGTGCTGGCGGGTCAGCGTGCCTTTTAGCAATAGGCCGCCAAACTGGCTTTTGCACCAATATTGCTACACAGCACTAAGCTAGCGCAGAGGGCCATTCGGGTTTGCGAATCCGAACGGTAAGGCAACCCGGCGACGGGGGATGTCCCCCGTCTGCAGATTGTTGGCGTCCAGATCCATGAGCACCCTCTCAACGCTGTCGGTTTTCCGCCGCACGGGACAGGGAAACGAGTTTATGCCCGCTTCACCTGCCGCGCCAGCAACATGCGGCCAAACAGTGCACCGCCTGCCAGCAATGTCAGCAACTGCGAGGCGATCAGTACCGCAAAGCCTGAAGACACCTTACCCTGGCTGGCCATCACCATGCCCATCGCCATCGGCACAAACGCCGAAAACAGATTGCCGATGCCGTTGATCAGCCCATAGGCGCTGCCGACCGCCTCCGGCCGCGCATAATGTTGCAGCAGGGTAGGGATCGCCGCGCCCTGCGCGCCCCAACAGGCATTGGCCGCCAGCAGGAAGAAGGCGATCCAGCCAAGCTGATGGCCGTTCATCACGCCATAGATGCACAGCGCGGTCGCTGCGCCGCCGCAGACGAAGATCAGCGGCGCTTGATAAGGGCGGATACGATCGAGCAACACGCCGCCGAGGTATTTGGAGGCGATGCTGACGATGAAAGGCAGCGCGGCCATCCAGCCCATCTGCTTGATGGAGAACCCCTTTTCATCGGTCAGATACGCCGGCAACCAGGAACTGGAGCCCCACAGATAGCTGAGCGTGGCGATCTCGATCAGCAGGATCCAGCCGAGCATCGGTGTGCGCCAGGCCAGCGAAAAGGTGTGCCAGACGCGGCTCAGCGCCGGTTGCGGAACAGCAGGGCGCGAGGGTGAAGACAGGGCGAGGGGATGAACGAACAGCCGCACCAGCGCCAGCCCCAGCAGCAGGTTGAGCAGCGCCAGCAGATGAAACGACATCGCCCAGCCGAAGTGCGCCATCAAAAAACTCACCAGCGGAAAGCCGAGCACCAGCCCCAATGAAACGCCCAGCGCGCTGATCGCGTTGGGCTTGCCGCGCTCGTCAGCGGCGAAATGATCGCTGATGTACATGGTCTTCAGCGAGAACAGCGGCCCCTCGCTGACGCCAAGCAGCGCGCGCACCACGCACAGCAGCATCAGCGATCCCGCCAGCGGCGAGGCGGCGGTGAGCAGCGCCCACAGCACCACGCTCAGCGTCAGCGCGCGGCGGTAACCCATCAGCGTTTCCAGAAACGGCGTCAGCAACATGGCGGACAGGCCGTAGCCGAGCAAAAACACCGTCATCAGCGTGCCCTGGTGGGCGCGGTCGCCGCCGAGTTGGAAATGTTGCAGGAAGTCGGGATTGACCAACATCACGGCGATATTGACCCGATCCGCATAGGCGATAACGATCAGAAACAGCAGGGCGATCACCCCAAACCAGCGTTGACGTTGTTGCACGTTGCGTTCCTCAATGCGAGCGGTTGACGAATTCAGGCAGCAGCAAACTCACCCGCGGATGCCATTGCGCACAAACGCGGGGGATGAGGCTGATTGATGTAAATTTATTGTTATCAAATAGGATGTGGAAGACAGTGAGAAAACACTTTTACGCGCAATGCGTCGTCGGAATAAACGCATTTTTTGCCATAAATTAGCGGGAGAGCGCACAACTGACATAGGTTTTTCATATCGGTGCATGATTTCGTGATCCTTCCCGCATTTGTCATTTTTAAACAACCTTTCATTAACATTTGCCGTACCGCCCGCTTGACGAAAGTTTCGCCAGACCTATAGTGGCTGTATTAAATAAGAAACTGAGTTTCATATATGAAACAATCAGATAGAGGACAAAAGCAATGAGCTGGAAGAATGTGTGCGAAGTGTCTCAGGTGAAAGAAGATTTTCCTTTCTCCGGCAAAGTGGAAGGAAAAGAGATCGGGGTGTACCTGCTCGACGGTAACTACTACGCGTTGGAAGACGTTTGCCCGCATGCTTATGCCTTGCTCAGCCAGGGGTTTGTAGACGACGGCAAGGTTGAGTGCCCGCTGCACGAAGCGCTGTTTGACGTGCGCACCGGCCAGTGTCTGCGCGAGCCGGGCGGCCGCGATCTGCAAACCTATCCCACCCGGGTGGTCGACAACCAAATCCAGATCACCTTTATCGCGGAGGAGTAATCATGCAGCACATCACCGATTTCAATCCCTGGCTGCCGGACACCCAACAGGTGACGCCGGCCCGCGAAGGCGGCAACGGTCAAATCCATCAGCCGGGCCAGTTCCGCAATGTCATCTGGCAAAACCGCGCTCGTGTGCCGGACGGTTTCGAAGCCGCCCTGGTGGCGGCGCTGGAAACGATCTTCGATCAGGGCGCGGAAGAGCTGGAGCAGATCGTCAGCGCGTTGAATCAGCGCCGCCTGTTCGATCGCAGCGGCCAGCCGTGGAATGAGGCGACGTTCCGCGAATTCCTTCACGTTAACGGTTTCTGAGCCACCTCCGGGAGAAGACAATGACAGCAAACACAACATCCTCCGAACAGAGCTTGCAGGACTATCTTGACCAGGGGTTGCGCGGCATGTGGTATCCGGTGCTGGCCAGCTGGGAAGTGGGCAACAACCCGGTCGGCATCACCCGTCTGGAGCAGCAAATCGTGGTATGGCGCGACGGCGAAGGCCAGATCCATGCGCTGGAAGACCGCTGCCCGCACCGCGGCGCGCGGCTTTCCATGGGGTGGAACCTCGGCGATCGCATCGCCTGCTGGTACCACGGGGTAGAGGTCGGCGGCGACGGTACGGTGAAAGATGTGCCGGCAGTGGATCGCTGCCCGCTGGTGGGGCAAAAATGCCTGCGGTCTTACCCGGCCAAAGAAGCCTACGGCGCAGTGTTCCTCTATTTCGGCGTGACGGCGGATGAAACGCCGGCGGCGCTGACTTTCCCGCAAGAACTGGCGGACGAAGCCTCGTACAGCAACTTCCTGTGCACCGCCAGCTGGAACTGCAACTACCAATACGCCCTGGAAAACGTGATGGATCCGATGCACGGCACCTACCTGCACTCTTCCTCTCACTCGATGGCGGAAGGAGATCGCAAGGCGGATATGGGGCTGGAGCCGACCGACAGCGGGTTTATCTTCAAGAAGAACGGCCAGATCGGCGTCAACTTCGACTGGGTGGAGTTCGGCAGCAGCGGCGCCTATTGGATGCGCCTGTCGATCCCATACAAGAAGCGCTTCGGGCCAGGTGGCCACTTCTGGATCATCGGCATGGTGGTGCCGGAAGACAAGGATCACTGCCGGGTCTTCTTCTGGCGCATCCGTAAGGTCAAAGACTGGCAGCGTGACATGTGGCGCTTCATGTACCGCAACCGCCTGGAATCATTGCATTGGGACGTGCTCGAGCAGGATCGCATCGTGCTTGAGAACATGGCGCCTAACGCCCGCGGCCGCGAATACCTGTACCAGCACGACGTCGGTCTTTCTCGCCTGCGTCGCCTGATGCAGAAAGAGGCGCAGAAACAGCTGGCGACGTTGCGTGAGCGGGAGGCGGCGCAGTGAACGGCCTGCTGAACGGTAAACGTATCGTGGTCACCGGGGCGGCGCGCGGTCTGGGCTACAGCTTCGCTGCCGCCATCGCCGCCGCCGGCGCGCAGGTGGTGATGTGCGACATTCTGGCGGATGAACTGGCGGCGAGCGGTGCCGCGCTGCGCGAGCAGGGCGCTCAGGTGGAAACGCAGACGATCGATCTGGCGTCACCGGATTCGATCCGCTCGGCGTTCGAGAAGATCGCCGCTGGCGGCGGGATCGACGGCCTGGTAAACAACGCGGCGCTGGCGACCGGCGTCGGCGGCAAAACCATGATGGAATACGATATCGATCTGTGGGATCGGGTGATGCAGGTCAACGTGCGCGGCACCTGGCTGGTGAGTCAGGCGGCGGTGCCGCTGCTGGCGCGCAATCCGCACGCCAAGATCGTCAACGTGGCGTCGGACACTGCGCTGTGGGGCGCGCCGCGCCTGATGGCCTATGTCGCCAGCAAAGGCGCGTTGATCGCGATGACCCGATCGATGGCGCGCGAACTGGGCCCGCAGGGGATCTGCGTCAACGCCATCGCACCGGGCCTGACGCGGGTGGAAGCCACCGAGTATGTGCCCGCCGAGCGCCATCAGCTGTATGAGCAGGGGCGCGCGCTGGCCGGGGCGCAGCATCCGGACGATGTGAACGGTACGGTGCTTTATCTGCTGTCGTCGCTGGCGGATTTCGTCACCGGCCAACTGCTGCCGGTCAACGGCGGCTTCGTATTCAACTGAGGCCCGCAGGGCAGGCGCACAGCGCAGGAGCGAGAGATGGCGGACGAGCAAGCATGTAAGTATCTGATCCCGGGACTGGATCGCGGGTTGCAGTTGCTGCTGGCGTTTGGCGAGCAGCATAAGGAAATGACTTTCGCCGAGTTGCATCGCCTGGTCGATATGCCGAAGGCCACCGCTTACCGCGTGGTGCAGACGCTCGAGCACCTGGGCTTTTTGGAGCGCAATCCGCGCACCAACACCTTTGCGCTCGGCATCAAGGTGCTGCGCCTCGGCTTCGAATACATCGCGTCGCTGGACGTGGCGCAGGCTGGCCAGCCGGTGATCGAGCAGCTGCGCGATCGCAGCCAGTGCAGCAGCCATCTGGCGATCCGAGACGGGCGCGACGTTATTTACATCGCCCGCGTCAGCGCCGCCGGTTCGCAAATCAATCAGGTCAGCGTCGGCACCCGTTTGCCGGTGCACCAAACCTCTCTGGGTCGCATGCTGTTGACCAGCGCCACCCGCAGCGAGTTCGAACAACTTTATCCGGACGCGCAGCTGCCGGGCAATGCGCCGGGCACCCCGGCGGATCGCGAAACGCTGTGGCAGATGGTGCAACAAGACAAAGCGCGCGGCTATGTGATCGGC
Source organism: Serratia sp. CC22-02 (assembly GCF_900182895.1). Lineage (NCBI taxonomy): Bacteria > Pseudomonadati > Pseudomonadota > Gammaproteobacteria > Enterobacterales > Yersiniaceae > Serratia > Serratia sp. CC22-02. Next base: position 57,126 of record NZ_FXUD01000012.1, read on the forward strand.
GAATCGTTCTTCCGCCACGGCATCTCCTCGATCGTCTACCCGATCTTCAACCGCGAGCAGCGGGTCGAGGCGGTGGTCAGCATCATGGTGCCGTCCGATGAGATCCCGAAAGCGGATCGCGAGCGGCTGCGCATGGAAGTGCGCGACGCGGCGGAGAAAATTTCCGGCTTCCTCGGCGCGCCGCCGCAGGCCAACGTCGGCTAACCGACAGGACCGACTCTTTTACTCAGGCAGGGATAAGGCCCGTAGCAAACAGGGGCCGGGGTTCACTCATGCCTGAAAACCGTATGCAGCGAGAACGTGAGGCTGAACAATGAGCGTAATCGGAATCGAAAAATTGGAATTTGGCGTCGAAGATCTGCCAACCTGCGAAAAATTCATGCAAGACTTCGGCCTGCAGCCCGCCACGCAACATTGGGGCGAACCGCAGCGCGAATTCACTACCCTGAGCGGGGCGCGGGTTGTCTTGCATCCGTTGCAAAGCGCGGCGCTGCCTGCGGCGTTTGAAGGCGGTTCTACCCTGCGCCGCATGACCTGGGGCGTGGCCTCGCCCGCCGAGCTGGCGCGCCTGCAGCCGCGTTTGGCGCTGATGCCCGGCTTCCGTCAGGTGGGAGAAGAGCTGGAATGCCTCGATCCCAACGGCATGACGCTGCGCTTCGTCGTCAGCCGCCAGCAGGCGGTCGAGGTGCCGGTCACGCCGATCAACCAATGGGGCGACGTGCGCCGCATCGATCAACCCAGCCCGGTCTATTCGCAGGCGCAGCCGATCAACATCGGCCACGTGGTGTTCTTCGTTGAGGATCTGGCGGCGACCGAGCGTTTCTATCGCGAGCTGTTGGATTTCCAGGTTTCCGATCGCTATATCGATCGCGCCGTCTTCCTGCGCACCCAGGCGCGCGGCGGCCACCATAACCTGTTCCTGCTGAAGCTGCCGAACCGCCCACGGGGCCTGAACCACGTGGCGTTCACCGTGCGCGATATCCACGAAGTGATCGGCGGCGGCATCGCCATGAACAAAGAGAAGTGGAGCACCTTTATCGGCCCCGGCCGCCACCCGATCTCCTCGGCCTATTTCTGGTACGTCAACAGCCCGACCGGCGGCGCGTTCGAGTACTACACCAACGACGATTATCTGACGGAAAACTGGCAGCCACGCGAGCTGGAGCATTCATTGGTCTCCTTCACCGAATGGGCGGTAGAGGGCGGCATCGATCACGACACGCGCCGCCAGCATAAAAAGGCGGAGGCGTTATGAACCGGCCGGAACACGCGGGCATCGTCATCGTCGGCGGCGGCCAGGCCGGCGGCTGGGCGGCCAAGACGCTGCGCGATCGCGGTTACAGCGGCCGGCTGACGGTTGTCAGCGACGAACCCTACGATTTTTACGAGCGGCCGCCGCTGTCGAAAGCGGCGCTGCTGGATGCCGCGGCTCCCCTCAGCCGGCTGTTCAGCGAACAGGCGGTGGCGGAGCTGAATATCGACTGGCGTCGCCCGCTGCGCGCCGAGTCCATCGATGCAGAACAGCAAATCGTCACGCTCAGCGACGGGCAACGGCTGCAGTTCGAGCAGTTGCTGATCGCCACCGGCGGACGGCCGCGTGTGCCGAGCGCCGCCTGGGCGCAGCACCCGCGCGTGATGACGCTGCGTTCCTGGGACGATGCGGCCCGGTTGCGGCAGGGCCTGCAGGGCTGCCGTCGCCTGGCGATCGTCGGCGGCGGTTGGATCGGGCTGGAGATCGCCGCTTCCGCGCGCCGTCTCGGCGCCGAGGTGACGGTGTTTGAACGCCAGCCTGCGCTGTGCATGCGCAGCGTCGGCGCCGACGTCTCACAGGCGTTGCTCGAACTGCATCGCCAGCAGGGCGTCACGGTGCTGTGCGGCTGCGGCGAGATCTCGCTGGAAGATCGCGACGGCACCGCCTGGATCGGCAGCGAAGTCAGCGATCCGCAGGCCTTCGATCTGGTGGTGGTGGGGATCGGTGTCGAGCTGAATCTCGAACTGGCGCGCAGCGCCGGGCTGGCGATCGACTCCGGCATCGTGGTCGACGGCCAGGGGCGCACCAGCCATCCGGCGATCTTCGCCGCCGGCGATGTGGCGCGCCACCCGACGCTTGGCCTGTGCCTGCAGTCCTGGGCCTACGCACAAAATCAGGCCATCAGCACCGCCTGTGCGATGCTCGACGCCTTCGCCGCCCCGTATGACGACGTGGCCTGGCTTTGGTCGGATCAATACGACGCTAATATCCAGATCCTCGGCGTGCCGAGTGGCGGCGTGCACCATGTGGTGCGCCGCACGCCGCAGTCGCAGGTGTTCTTCACGCTGAACGCCGATCGGCAGCTGGTGCAGATGGTGGCGTTCAACGACGCGCGCACCATCAAGCTCGGCAAGCGTTGGTTGGCGAGCGGCCGGGTGCTGGATCCGCAGCAGTTGGCGGATGCGGAGTTTTCTTTGATGGCGTTGAAATAACGCCCGAACCTCGGGAGCGTTTTATGACTACGCAAGACATTGACGCCCGCGCTGGACGGGCGGGGGAAGCCGTTGCCGAAAATCCGCAGCAGCGGGTGCGCTGGTCGGTGCCGATCGCGCTGTTTGCCTGCGTGCTGTTGGCGTTTTTCGACAAGATCAGCATCGCGGCGCTGTTTTCCGATAGCGAGTTCCAGCAGGCGTTAGGGATCGGTTTTGACCCGGCGCGGCTGGGCTTGCTGATGAGCGCGTTTCTGTTCTCCTACGGCATTTCCTCGATGCTGCTCAGCGGCATCGGCGATCGGCTTAATCCGGTCAAGGTATTGATTGGCATGATGGTGGTGTGGGGCGTGCTGATGGTGTTGATGGGGATGGTGCGTTCCTATCACGCCATGATGACGCTGCGCATTCTGCTCGGTATCGCCGAAGGGCCGCTGCTGCAGATGGCCTACGCCATTATTCGTCAGGCCTTCCCGCCGCAGCTGCAGGCGCGCGCCACCATGCTGTGGCTGCTCGGCACGCCGCTGGGCGCCGCGCTTGGCTTCCCGGTCACCCTGTACATCCTCAGTACCTTCGACTGGCAGGCCACCTTCTTCTTTATGGCGTTTCTGACGTTGCCGGTGATGTTGCTGGTGCTGTTCGGCATGCGCCACCTGAACGTCGCGCGCCCGGCGGCGGCGACCAAGCCGGCGGTGTCGGAACGCCAACAGCATCGCCGCGAGCTGCTGCGCAGCCCGCACTTTTGGATGATCTGCCTGTTCAACATCGCCTTCCTGACCTACCTGTGGGGCATGAACGGCTGGTTGCCGAGCTACCTGATCAAGGGGAAAGGCATTCATCTGGAGCATGCCGGTTATCTCTCTTCGCTGCCGTTCATCGCCATGCTGCTCGGCGAAGTGCTGGGCGCCTGGCTGTCGGACAAGCTGGATCGGCGCGCGCTGGCCTGCTTCCTGTCGCTGTGCGGTGCCGGCCTCGGTCTGGCGGTGGTGCTGCACCTGCAGGGCACCTACAGCGTGATCGCCGCCATGGCCTTCAGCACCTTTATGTGGGGCGCCGGCGCGCCGAATATTTTCGCGCTGTTGGCGAAGGCGACCAGCAGCAAGGTCAGCGCTACCGCCGGCGGTATCTTCAACGGGTTGGGCAATTTTGCCGGCGCGCTGGCGCCGGTGCTGATGGGGGCGTTGATCGCCGCCACCGGCAATATGGATAACGGCCTGCTGTTCCTGGTGGTGATGGCTTTCGTCGGCTGCCTCATTCTGCTGCCGTTACTGAGAAAGTACTGATTAATCAATCGATTCAACAGAGGAGTGACAACATGTCTCAGGTTGAGAACAAAGCCGGCGTCAAGCCGCAGGATCTGTCGATGGAAAATTGGGTGGAGTCGCGCATCGCCCGTTTCGAAGGCCGTAAATACGACTGGAACGCGCTGAAGTTCCAGGCCGACTTTGACCCGAAATACCGCCGTGCGCAGATGCGCTACATCGGTACCGGCGCTACCGGCGTGGCCAGCGACGCCAACACCATTCCGGCGGGCAATTTCACCTTCTCCACCATGGTGCTGCCGTCGAAGTGCGAGGGCCCGCTGCACCTGCACGACGACGTGGAAGAAGTGTTCTTCATGCTGAAAGGCAGCATCACGCTGATGATTCAGGATGGGGAAGAGTATTACGAAACCCGGCTGAAAGAGCGCGATCTGATCTCGGTGCCGGCGGGGGTGTATCGCGGCCTGTTCAACCACGGCGAGGAAGAGGCGCTGATGTGCGTGATGCTCGGCACCGCCAAGCCGGAGATCCCGACCTATCCGGCGGATCACCCGCTGTCCAAAGTGAAGCGCAACTGATGAACGGCCTGGCGCAACGCCAACGGGCGCGCTGCGGGGCGTATACCCTGAGCTGGCGCGAGGCCGGGCAGGGGCGGCCGGTGGTATTGCTGCACGGCATCAGCTCCGGATCGGCCTCGTGGATCAAGCAGCTCAACGATAGCGGCCTGACGGACGGCCACCGTCTGTTGGCGTGGGATGCGCCGGGCTACGGCGGCAGCCTGCCGTTGGCGGATCCTCAGGCCGATGCCGCCGGTTATGCGGCGGCGTTGGCGGCGCTGATTGATGAGCTGCAGCTGGCGCAGCCGCTGATCGTCGGCCATTCGCTGGGGGCGCTGATCGGCAGCGCCTATGCCGCCGGCTATCCGGACGGGTTATGTGGATTGGTGTTGGCGGATCCGGCGCAGGGCTATGCCACGGCGCCGGAGGAAAAACGTCGGCAGGTGTACGGCCAGCGCCAACAGATGATAGAGACGCTGGGGCCGGTGGGCTACGGCGAGCAGCGGGCGGCGGCATTGCTGCGTGAAGGGGCGGATCTGCAGGATATCGCCTGGGTGCGCAACGGCATGCAGCAGCTCGATCCCGACGGTTTTCTGAGCGCAGCCTGGATGCTGGCCAACGACGATATCGGCCGCTATCTGGCGCGCTATCGCGGCCCTCTGGAAATCTGGTGCGGTGAACAGGATCGCATTACGCCGCCGGAGAAGGCGGCCGAGCTGGCACGTGAGCAGGACGCGACGCTGCGTTTGATCGCCGCCGCCGGCCATGCCAGCTACCTCGACGCGCCGGCGTGTTTCAACCGCTATCTGCGGGACTTTACGGGAGCAATCCAACGATGAATTTTCAGCTTGAGAATCGGGTGGCGGTGGTGACCGGCGGCTCGTCGGGCATCGGTTTCGAAACCCTGAAACTGCTGCTGGCCGAAGGGGCGAAGGTGGCGTTCTGCGGCCGCGATCCGGACAAACTGGCCGGCGCAGCAGCCAGCCTGCGTGCGGAGTTTCCGCAGGCGGAGATCCTGGCGCTGCGCTGCGACGTACTGGACGCGCAGCAGGTGGCGCAGTTCGCTGACCAGGTGACGGCGCATTTCGGCGGCGTGGATCTGCTGATCAACAACGCCGGTCAGGGCTTCGTCGCCCATTTTGACCAAACGCCGCGCGAAGCCTGGCTGCATGAGGCCGAGCTGAAGCTGTTCGGCGTGATCAACCCGGTGCAGGCGTTCTTACCGGCGCTGGAACGGTCGACGATCGCGTCGATCACCTGCGTGAACTCACTGCTGGCGCTGCAGCCGGAAGAACACATGATCGCCACCTCGGCGGCGCGCGCCGCGCTGCTCAACATGACGCTGACGCTGTCGAAAGAGCTGGTGGGCAAAGGCATTCGCGTTAACTCGATCTTGCTGGGGATGGTGGAGTCGGGCCAATGGCGCCGCCGTTTCGACGAGCGCAGCGATAAAGATCAAAGCTGGGAGCAGTGGACGGCGGCGATCGCCGAACGCCGCGGCATCCCGATGAAGCGCCTCGGCAAGCCGCAGGAGCCGGCGCAGGCGCTGCTGTTCCTCGCTTCGCCGCTGGCTTCCTTTACCACCGGCGCGGCGCTGGACGTATCCGGCGGCTTTAACCGCCATGTGTAGCAGGGGCCGATAAAGATGAAGAAGATCATGATGATTGGCTACGGCGCGATGGCGAAGGAAGTGATCGCCCGTTTGCCGGAAGGCGTGGAGGTCGGTTGGATCCTGGCGCGCGCGGCTCATCATGCGGCGATCGCCGAGGCCTTTGGCGGGCGGGTGCAGGCGTTGACCCATCCCGAGCAGTGTTTGCAGCGGCCGGATCTGGTGCTGGAGTGCGCCAGCCAGCAGGCGGTGGCGGAGTTCGGCGAAGCGGTTCTGCAGCGCGGTTGGCCGCTGGCGCTGATCTCGACCGGCGCGCTGGCGGACGCCGCATTGCAACAGCGGCTGCAGCAGGTTTGCCGCCGCCATCACGGGCAGTTGATCGTGTTGTCCGGTGCGGTGGCGGGGATGGATGGGCTGGCGTCGGCGCGCGAAGGCGGGCTGGAGAGCGTGACCTATCAGGCCAGCAAAAGCCCGGCCAGCTGGCGCGGCAGCCCGGCGGAGCAGTTGATCGACCTCGATGCGGTGAGCGAAGCGCAGGTATTTTTTGAAGGGTCGGCGCGCGAAGCGGCGCGTTTGTTCCCGGCCAATGCCAACGTGGCGGCCACCATTGCGCTCAACGGCCTGGGGATGGACGCCACCCGGGTACGCCTGCAGGTCGATCCCGCCACCCGGCGCAATACCCATCGTCTGCAGGTGTGCGGCGACTTTGGCGAATTTCACATCGAGCTGAGCGGCACCCCGCTGGCGAGCAATCCCAAAACATCAACCCTGGCGGCGCTGAGCGCGGTACAAGCCTGTCGCCGTCTGGTGGACGGCGGTTTTATTGCCTGAACGGCAGGAGCGGAGCATGGAACGATTGAATATTTTTGTCGCCGGGCGCTGGCGTGAAGGGCGTGGCGAAGAGATGGCTTCGGTATTCCCGGCCGACGGCAGCGTCAACGCGCGGCTGCGTGCCGCGAACGTCGAGGACGTGAACGAGGCGGTGGAAGCAGCGGAACGCGCCTGGCGCGCGCCGGAATGGCGTGGGCTGGTGCCGCACCAACGCGCCTCGATCCTCTACCGCGTCAGCAACCTGATTCTGGCGCAGCAGGAACAGTTGGCCGAGCTGCAGACCCGCGACAACGGCAAGCCGCTGGCGGAAACCCGCGGGCTGGTGGCCAGCGCGGCGGCGACCGCGCGCTACTTCGCGGCCGCCTGCGAGGTGTTGGAAGGCGAGCTGCCGACCCCGCGCAGCGCCGAGGTGATGACGATAAGCCAGTATCAACCGATGGGGGTGATCGCCGCCATTACGCCGTGGAACTCGCCGATCGCCAGCGAAATGCAGAAGGTGGCGCCGGCGCTGGCGGCGGGCAACGCGGTGGTGCTCAAACCGGCCGAAGCCACGCCGCTAATGGCGCTGAAGCTGGCCGAGTTGTTCGAACAGGCGGGCCTGCCGGCTGGGCTGCTCAGCGTGTTGCCGGGCAAAGGTTCGGTGATCGGCGAGGCGTTGGCGCGCCATCCGCTGGTGAAAAAGATCTCCTTTACCGGCGGGACCAGCACCGGGCGCCATTTGGCGCACATCGCCGCCGACAAGCTGATCCCCACTTCGCTGGAATTGGGCGGCAAATCGCCGACCATCGTGCTGGAGGACGCCGATCTGGAGCAGGCGGCGCGCGGCATCTGCTACGGCATTTTCAGCTCCGCCGGCCAGGCGTGCATCGCCGGTTCGCGGCTGTTCGTGCATCGTTCGCTGTATCAGCCGCTGCTGGCGCGTTTGACCGAACTGACGGCGGGGCTGCGCATCGGCAACCCGCTGGTGCCGGGCGTGCATCTCGGCCCGCTGATCAGCGCCAAACATCGGCAAAGCGTGGCGGACTACGTGGCGCTGGCGCGGCAGGAGGGCGGCCGGGTGATCATCGGCGGCGAAGCGCCGGCCGATCCGCAGCTGGCGAGCGGTAGCTATTACCTGCCGACCATTATTGAAGGCTTGAACAACGACGCCCGCGTCTGCCAGGAAGAGATCTTCGGCCCGGTGCTGGTGGCGCTGCCGTTTGACGATGAGCAACAGCTGATCGAACAGGCCAATGACTCGGTGTACGGCCTGGCGGCCGGCATCTGGAGCCGCGACTTCCCTCGCGCGATGGCGCTGGCGGAGCGGCTGGAAACCGGCACCGTCTGGGTCAATACCTACAAAACGTTCTCGATTTCCACGCCGTTCGGCGGTTTCAAGGAAAGCGGGCTGGGCCGCGAAAAGGGCCTGAACGGCATCAAGGCCTACATGCAGCAGAAAAGCGTGTATCTGGCGCTGAGCCATCAGGTGAACCGCTGGAGCGACTAGGCCGACACCTCTACGCATAACCCTAATAACGAATACCCTAAGAAGGCAGATGATGAGCGATAAAATCACGGTTGGCGAGGCGATAGCCCGGACTCTGGAACAGTATGCGGTGTCGGCGATGTACGGCATCATTTCGATTCATAATCTGCCGATCGCCGATGCGGTGGGGCAGCGCGATAAAATTCGCTTCGTGCCGGCGCGCGGCGAAGCGGGGGCGGTCACCATGGCCGACGCGCACGGGCGTTTCTCCGGCCTGGGCGTAGCGTTGACCAGCACCGGCGCCGGCGCCGGCAACGCGGTGGGGGCGATGATTGAGGCGCTCAATGCTAACACGCCGCTGCTGCATATCACCGGCCAGGTGGAAAAAGCCTATCTGGACGCCGACGCCGGTTTTATTCATGAAACCCGCGATCAGCTCGGCTTCCTGCGCGCCTGCTCCAAGCGCGCTTACCGGGTCAATTCGCCGGAGCAGGCGGTGGCGGTGATCCAACGGGCGATCCTGGATGCGCAAACCGTGCCCTGCGGCCCGGTGGCGGTCGAGATCCCGATCGATATTCAAAGCAGCCTGGTTTCCCGTTCGGTGCTGACCGAGCCGTTGGCGCCGGCACCGCTGCCGAAGGCGGACGATGCGGCGGTGGAACGGCTGCATCAGCGGCTGAAACAGGCCAAGCGTCCGCTGCTGTGGTTGGGCGGCGGCGCCTTGGCCTGCGGCGACGCGGTGCGCAAGCTGGCGGACGCCGGCGTGGCGGTGATCTCCAGCACCCACGGGCGCGGCATTCTGCCGGACAGCCATCCGCGCAGCCTGCGGGCGTTCCATAACTCACCGAGCATCGAAGCGATCCTGACGCAGTGCGATCTGACGCTGGTGGCCGGTTCGCGCCTGCGCAGCAATGAAACCCGTACCTGGACGCTGCCGCTGCCGCGCCCGCTGGTGCAGATTGACATCGATCCGGCGGCGGCCAACCGCAACTATCTGGCCGATGAACAGATCAACGGCGACTGTGCGGCGCTGCTGGCGGCGCTGGCGGCGCGGCTGGCCCCCGGCGAGAAGGTCAACGCCGAGTGGGATGCCGAGATCGCGGGGGCGGTGCAGCAGGCGGAGAGCGCGCTGCGCCAGCAGTCCGGTGAATACGCCAAACTCAACGACGCCATCGACGCCGCGCTGCCGCAGGACGGGCTGTTGGTACGCGATATCACCGTTTCCGGCAGCGTCTGGGGCAGCCGGTTGTTCCGGGCGATCTCGCCGCTGTGCAACATTCACTCGCTGGCGGGTGCCATCGGTATGGGGCTGCCGATGGCCATCGGCACCGCGATTGCCAACCCGCAGCGCAAGGTGGTGGGGCTGGTGGGCGATGGTGGTCTGGCGCTGGGCCTGGGCGAGTTGGCGACCATGGCGCAGGAACAGGTGAATATCACCCTGCTGATCATGAACGACGGCGGTTATGGCGTGATGCGCGGCATTCAGGACAAGTACTTCGCCGGGCGCCAGTATTACAACGAGCTGCATACGCCGGCGTTCACCCAGATTGCCGAAGCGATGGGGCTGAAAGCCTGGAAGGTGGACGCAGCGGCACAGTTCAACGGCGTGCTGGCCGAAGCGATCAACTACCCAGGGCCGTCGGTGGTCGAGGTGGACATGAAACAGGTCGGGCCGCTGACTTTCGCCGGGCCGCCGCAGAAAACGCTGTATTAATACGATAAAAAACGCCCGGCGATGCCGGGCGTTTTCGTGATTATTTCTCTGCCGCGATGCGGTCGCGGATGTGCTGCGCACGCGCTTGGGAAGAAGGGTGGTCGTCGAACAGGCTGCTCTGGCGGCCGGCTTCCATCTGGGCCAGCTTCTCGAAGCTGGTGGCCAGGCCGTTCGGATCGATGCCGCGTTTTTTCAGCAGATCGAACGAGTAATCATCCGCTTCGCTTTCCTGCTTCTGCGAGAACTGGGCGCTGACCAGCTTCTCGCCGATGTCTGCCAGCTGCGACTGCGACAGCGAGCCGATGACGCCGCCGGCGGAGGACGCCGCGGTGCGCAGCGCCACGGTGCCGTAAGCCACCTGCATCGCCTTGCGGGTGTGGCCCAGCGCCACGTGGCCCATTTCATGGCCCAGCACGCCTTCCACTTCGTTGTCGTTCATCATGTCCATCAGGCCGCTGTAGACGCGGATGCAGCCGTTGGCCATTGCCCAGGCGTTGACGTCTTTGGTCACGTAGACCTTGTAGTTGGCCGGGGTGCCGTTGATGTTGTCGCCCAGCGCCGCGGCGATTTTGTTGAGACGCTTGGCGTAGGTGCTGTCGGCCGGCGCGATTTGTGCCTTGCTGTCCATCTCGGCGCAGGATTTATCACTCAGGGCCTTAACGTCGTTGTTGCTCAGGGTCGCCGCCTGGAATGCCTGGGCGCCGGACTGCATCAAGGTTTCGGTATTCAGGTTTTGACAGCCGGTTGCCAAGGTGGCAATGCCCAACGCAATCAAAGAGGTACGGATCTTCATAACGCCATCTTCCTGTGAAGGTAACAAGGTAAAAGAATCATTTTGCTTGGAGGAAATCTTGTCGCAAGAGCCTAGTGTACGTCAGACGGGGCGAGAATAGTGTTATTCCGAAAAAGCGTCCAATCGTGCTAATAAGTGGTGAACTCGCTCTCATTTGGCATTAGGGATTGCCGTTGTGATGTGGAGTCTGAGAAAATAGGGAACTTGACTGCTTTTTTTATCCGACCTGGAGTAAAACATGTCCTCTCGTAAAGAGCTTGCCAACGCCATCCGCGCACTCAGCATGGACGCCGTACAAAAAGCAAATTCCGGCCACCCGGGTGCCCCTATGGGCATGGCGGACATCGCCGAAGTCCTGTGGCGTGACTACCTCAACCACAACCCGACTAACCCGCACTGGGCTGACCGCGACCGTTTCGTGCTCTCCAACGGCCACGGCTCCATGTTGATTTACAGCCTCCTGCACCTCACCGGCTACGACCTGCCGATGCGCGAGCTGGAAAACTTCCGTCAGCTGCACTCCAAAACCCCAGGGCACCCGGAGTACGGCTACACCCCAGGCGTTGAAACCACCACCGGCCCGCTGGGCCAAGGCATCGCCAACGCCGTCGGCTTCGCCATCGCCGAACGCACCCTGGCGGCGCAGTTCAACCGCCCGGGCCACGACATCGTTGACCACCACACCTACGCCTTCATGGGCGACGGCTGCATGATGGAAGGCATCTCGCACGAAGTCTGCTCTCTGGCCGGCACCCTCAAGCTCGGTAAGCTGACCGCTTTCTACGATGACAACGGCATCTCCATCGACGGCCACGTCGACGGCTGGTTCACCGACGACACCGCCCTGCGTTTCGAAGCCTACGGCTGGCACGTGGTGCGCAACGT
>NZ_FXUD01000013.1:0-30582 GCF_900182895.1 Serratia sp. CC22-02
TTCCTCTTTCAGAGTCAACCCTAATTTTCAGGATTTTTTCTCTGCGACCCCCGGATACTCTGTGAAGTTGTTCACATGTTCCGTGTCGATGGAGGCGCATTATAGGGAGTTCCTCGCAGGCCGCAACAGGTATTTTCAGCAAAAACGATCGTTCGCTGCATTCCACAGCAAAACCCCGCCTTATACCCACTTGCACACAGTGTTATCCACAGATGCGATTTGCACGGAAAATTTACGAGCGCCACGCAAACGTTTTCGCTACAATTCCCCGCGACGAAACGATCCCCCTTTTTATGGGGGCGTTACCTGAATATGTGCCTGACCCTCCCTTTATAAGGCAAAAAAACCTTCCTTATAGAGAGAACGAGGTGGACATTCACGTAACGCTCTTTAATTGCGACTCAAAGCCAAGGGATAAAACCATGCAACAACCTCGTCCAATCCGCCGGGCCCTGCTCAGCGTGTCTGACAAAGCCGGTATCGTTGAATTCGCCGAAGCGCTTTCCCAGCGCGGCGTTGAACTGCTCTCCACCGGCGGTACCGCCCGCCTGCTAGCAGACGCCGGTCTGCCCGTTACCGAAGTATCCGACTACACCGGCTTCCCGGAAATGATGGACGGACGAGTTAAGACCCTGCACCCGAAAGTTCACGGCGGTATCCTCGGCCGCCGCGGCCAGGACGACGCCGTCATGAATCAGCATGACATCAAGCCTATCGACATGGTGGTCGTCAATCTGTATCCGTTCGCCCAAACCGTGGCGCGCCCGGATTGCTCGCTGGAAGACGCGGTCGAGAATATCGATATCGGTGGCCCGACCATGGTGCGCTCCGCCGCCAAGAACCATAAAGACGTTGCCATCGTGGTGAAGAGCAGCGACTACGCCGCCATCATTACCGAGATGGACAACAACGACGGCTCGCTGCGCTATGCCACCCGCTTCGATCTCGCCATCAAGGCCTTCGAGCACACCGCCGCCTACGACAGCATGATCGCCAACTACTTCGGCACTCTGGTGCCGGCATACCATGGCGAGACCGAACAGCCGTCCGGCCGCTTCCCGCGTACCCTGAACCTCAACTACATCAAGAAGCAGGATATGCGCTACGGTGAGAACAGCCACCAGCAGGCCGCCTTCTATATAGAAGAAGAGGTAAAGGAAGCGTCCGTCGCGACCGCCGAGCAGCTGCAGGGCAAGGCGCTGTCTTATAACAACATCGCCGATACCGACGCCGCGCTGGAATGCGTGAAAGAGTTCGCCGAGCCGGCCTGCGTGATCGTCAAACACGCCAACCCTTGCGGCGTGGCGATCGGCGACGACATCCTGGCCGCCTACGAGCGCGCTTACCAAACCGACCCAACCTCCGCCTTTGGCGGCATCATCGCCTTTAACCGCGAGCTGGATGCCGCCACCGCGCAGGCGATCATCAGCCGCCAGTTCGTGGAAGTGATCATCGCGCCAAACGTCACCCAGGAAGCGCGCTCCCTGCTGGCCGCCAAGCAGAACGTGCGCGTGCTGGCCTGCGGCCAGTGGCAGCAACGCGTGGCGGGGCTGGACTTCAAGCGCGTCAACGGCGGCCTGCTGGTGCAGGATCGCGATCTGGGCATGGTGACCGCCGCCGATCTGCGTGTGGTATCCGAGCGCCAGCCGACCGAACAGGAACTGCGCGACGCGCTGTTCTGCTGGAAAGTGGCCAAGTTCGTAAAATCCAACGCCATCGTTTATGCACGTGACAACATGACCATCGGCATAGGCGCCGGCCAGATGAGCCGCGTTTACTCCGCCAAGATCGCCGGCATCAAAGCGGGCGATGAAGGGCTGGAAGTGAAAGGGTCTGCCATGGCCTCCGATGCCTTCTTCCCGTTCCGCGACGGCATCGATGCCGCGGCGGCGGTCGGCATTACCTGCGTGATCCAGCCGGGCGGCTCTATCCGCGACGACGAAGTGATCGCCGCCGCCAACGAACACGGCATCGCCATGATCTTTACCGACATGCGTCACTTCCGCCATTAATTCCTTTTGCCGCGTGCGCTCCGGCGCACGCCATTCGTGGAGCCCCTGATGAACATTTTGATTATCGGCAACGGCGGGCGCGAACACGCGCTGGCCTGGAAAGCCGCCCAGTCTCCGCTGGCGGACAAAGTCTACGTTGCGCCGGGCAATGCCGGCACCGCGCTAGAAGCCAATCTGGAAAACGTGGCGATCGCCGCCACCGACATCCCTGCTCTGGTCGCTTTCGCCCAGAGCCATGACATCGGTCTGACCATCGTCGGGCCGGAGGCGCCGCTGGTGATCGGCGTGGTCGACGCCTTCCAGGCCGCCGGCCTGAAAATCTTCGGCCCATCACAGGCCGCCGCGCAGCTCGAAGGCTCCAAAGCCTTCACCAAGGATTTCCTGGCGCGCCACCGTATCCCGACCGCCGAATATGAAAACTTCACCGAGGTGGAGCCGGCACTGGCCTATGTGCGCCGCAAAGGCGCACCGATCGTCATCAAGGCCGATGGCCTGGCGGCCGGTAAAGGCGTAATCGTCGCGATGACGCTGCAGGAAGCGGAAGAAGCCGTGCGTGACATGCTGGCCGGCAACGCCTTCGGCGACGCCGGTCATCGCATCGTGGTGGAAGAGTTCCTCGACGGCGAAGAAGCCAGCTTCATCGTGATGGTCGACGGCGAGAACGTGGTGCCGATGGCCACCAGCCAGGACCACAAACGCGTCGGCGACGGCGATACCGGCCCGAACACCGGCGGCATGGGGGCCTACTCCCCGGCGCCGGTCGTGACCGACGAAATCCACCGGCGCGCCATGGACCAGGTGATCTGGCCGACGGTGCGCGGCATGGCGGCGGAAGGCAACACCTACGTCGGCTTCCTGTACGCCGGCCTGATGATCGCCGCCGATGGCCAACCGAAAGTGATCGAGTTCAACTGTCGTTTTGGCGATCCCGAAACCCAGCCCATCATGCTGCGCCTGCGTTCCGATCTGGTGGAACTGTGCCTGGCGGGCGCGGAAGGCCGCCTGAACGAGAAAAGCTCCGACTGGGACGAACGCCCTGCGCTCGGCGTAGTGCTGGCGGCCGGCGGTTATCCGGGCGACTATCGCAACGGCGAAGTTATCCAGGGATTGCCGCAGCAGGAAAGCGCCGACGGTAAGGTCTTCCATGCCGGCACACGCCTGCAGGGCAATGACGTCGTCACCAGCGGCGGCCGCGTGCTGTGCATAACCGCGCTAGGCGACACCGTGGCGCAGGCGCAGCAACGTGCCTACCAGCTGGCCGAAGGCATTGAGTGGCCGGGCAGCTTCTGCCGCAAAGACATCGGTTATCGCGCGATTGCGCGCGGCAAGTGATTTGACCGTATAAGGTCATGACGAGAGGCTCCGCAGCGCGGGGCCTTTTTTATAGCTGGTCTTCTTTCGGTTCCCAGCTGCAGAAGTCGTCGTTCGCCACCAGCAGCAGTTCGCTGCCTTCGGGCGCTTCCAGCCAGGCAACGCTCACCGGCCGACTGCTGCTGCGGGCACGCTTCTCGATCCAGACTATGGAGGCGGCATCCAGCCCCGGTTTCATGCGTTGGCCGTCGCAGGTTTGCACCTCGCCCTGCATCCAATGCCCCTGCAGCAATTTCACCTTGCCGGCGCGCAGCGCATTGCTCACTTCGAGGATCCGCCGCGCCTGATATTGGTACAGGGCGATTTCATCGCGGGTCAGCGGTTCGCGGCGTGTCGCCAGCTGGCGCTGCATAAAGCTCACCGTGCCGTCGTCGGCAAAGCGCAGTTGAATAGAGTCGCGATCGCCATCGGCGTCGTTACGTTTGATTTGGCGCAGCACGTCGCCCTGATAGGTGTATAGCGTGGTGATGGTACCCGGACCGCGGTAAGGGCTGTAGACACTGACCAACACCTGCGGACGATGTTGCTCATCGTCTTTACGCCACAGGCGTATCACGCCCTGATCGGCCACAAAGCCGCTGGCGGTAAAGCTGGGAATATCGGAATGGGAACTGCAAGCGCTCAGGCCGACGGCGATGCCTACGGCCATGAGCGCCCGACGAGTAAACAAAAGGGGCGCCATCGCCCCTCTGTTTAATCTTTTCACCGAGGCGCGGTCTTATTTAACAGCGTCTTTCAGTGCTTTGCCAGAAACGAACGCAGGCACGTTGGCTGCTGCGATTTTGATTTCTTTGCCAGTCTGCGGGTTGCGGCCAGTGCGCTCGCTACGATGGTTTACTTTGAAAGTACCGAAGCCAACCAATTGTACTGCATCACCTTCTTTCAGAGACTCAGTAATAGCAGCCAGGGTGGATTCCAGAGCCAGTTTAGCTTGTGCTTTGGAAAGGTCAGCCTTGTCCGCGATTACATCAATCAGTTGAGTCTTGTTCATAAGTTATCCTTACAGTGTGTTTATCGTTTGCAAAGCATCGAGTGCGACGGATATGCCGATTGACAGCACTCTCCTGCATACACGCACCGATAGCCACTTTTTTTACGCCCCCCAAATGTAGACCAGACAGGGTGCGGATGTGAAGCCTTAAGGCATGACAAATCAGGCGTTAAATCACGTTTTGTTGCCTTATTGCGCTAAATTTATCCCGATGTTGCTGACACCCGCCTCTCGCAGGTCGGATCGCAGCCCCTTGATCAGGTCTATATCGCGCTCTTCACAGGCGTCCAACAGGCGGAAAATTTCCCATTGAATGTCCCATTCTTCCTCTACCGCAGGCAAACTTTCCAACTCTTCGTCGGTCATTTCCTTACCGGCTTGGGTCATTTCCAACATCGCCACGGTGCGAATCGATGTTTCGCTGATGGCGATGGCGTGCTCCAGCGTCTCCCCGCCGAGCCGCGAATGGATCAGTTCCCCTAATGCGATACAGGCATCAATTGCCGGGTAAACGCCGTAAAGATCGTAATCTTCCGCCGACGGAATCGCCTCTTCCAACTTCTCGAGCTGGCTGTCGAAGTTGACCTTGGCATCCTTCACTACCAGCGTTTCCCACACCAAATCCAGAATGCGGCGATAAACCGCCGGATCGCCGAACTCGGTCTGTTTGCAGAACATCTGGTAATTCGGGTACATACGCTCGCACAAACTGGCCATAAAGGTCAAATGTTGCCAGGCCTCGAGCCGTTCCAGGCGTAAATGAATCGGGTTACGTAGCATGCTTTACTCTCTTACGCGTTATCTGCGGCGCAGTGTACCCGAAATCGCTCATGGCGACACCTCCGGATGCTGCTGCAACCACCGCTGAAACGCCGGACGACGCGATGCGATGGCGTCGGCCCAGCGGGTCGGCTCCGGTAAACGGTAGCCCGCCATACAGCGTTGCACCCACGCCAGCGCGCTGTCGGCGCCCACGCGATGCCCGGTAGAGATGAACAGCGGGTTGCAACGCGCCTTGCTGCGCCACACCCAGCCCAGCTGTTCACCCTTATCTTCCAACGGCGCCAGCGCGCCGACGGCGGCGTCCAGCGGCGCAAATTTGCCGCACAGGCGCTTCTTGGCCACGCCGATGGTCGGCACATCGACCAGCAGACCGAAATGGCTGGCGACGCCGAGACGCCGCGGATGCGAAATGCCATGCCCATCGACGAAGATCAGCCCCGGTTTCTGCTGCAGCTGCCCCCAGGCGGCCAACAGCGCCGGATATTCGCGAAACGACAGGAAGCCCGGGATGTAGGGCATGACGGTGGCGATGCGCGCCACCTGATACTCCACCAGCTCCAGCGACGGATAGCGCAGGATGGCGATGGCGGCGCGTGTCACCGCCCCCTCTTGTTCGAAGCCCACGTCGGCACCGGCGATGAAGGCCGGCGGTTCGGCCGGCAGATCGTCGTAGCGAATGACTTCAGCCGCGCGCCGCAGCTGTTCGGCGCGCAGGGCCGCCATATCGGTCACATCGGATCCTTAACGGTGGTATTTCGCCGAGTGCGCGTGTACCGCCTCGACGAAGGCGCCGGCGTGCTCCGGCGGCACATCCTGATGGATGCCGTGGCCCAGGTTGAACACATGGCCGTTGCCGTGGCCGAAACCGGCCAGAATGGTCTCCACTTCTTCCGCGATGCGCGCCGGGGAGGCATACAGCATCGACGGATCCATATTGCCCTGCAGCGCCACTTTGTCGCCCACGCGCCGACGCGCGTCGGCGATGTCGGTGGTCCAATCCAGCCCCAGCGCATCGCAGCCGGTGGCGGCCATCGCCTCCAGCCACTGCCCGCCACCTTTGGTGAACAGCGTCACCGGCACGCGGCGACCGTCGTTTTCACGCAGCAGCCCGTCGACGATCTTGTGCATGTAGTGCAAAGAGAACTCGCGATAATCGCGCCCGGTCAGTACGCCGCCCCAGGTGTCGAACACCATCACCGACTGCGCGCCGGCTTTAATCTGGGCATTGAGGTACAGGATCACGCTGTCCGCCAGCTTGTCCAGCAACAGGTGCAGCGTAGCCGGTTCGGCATACATCATCTTCTTCAGCTTGGTGAAGGCTTTGCTGCTGCCGCCTTCGACCATATAAGTCGCCAGCGTCCACGGGCTGCCGGAGAAGCCGATCAGCGGCACTTCGCCCTTCAGCTCGCGGCGAATGGTGCGCACCGCGTTCATCACATAGCCCAACTCCACTTCCGGATCGAACACCGGCAGCTTGTCGACGTCGGCGCGGCAGGTCACAGGGGAGCTGAAACGCGGGCCTTCGCCGGCTTCAAAGTACAGGCCGAGCCCCATGGCGTCGGGAATGGTGAGAATGTCGGAGAACAGGATGGCGGCGTCCAGCGCATAGCGGCGCAGCGGCTGCAGCGTGACCTCGCAGGCCAGCTCCGCGTTCTTGCACAGCGACATGAAATCACCGGCCTGGGCGCGGGTCGCCTTGTACTCCGGTAAATAACGACCGGCCTGGCGCATCATCCATACGGGGGTCACATCCACCGGCTGGCGCAACAGCGCGCGCAGGTAGCGATCGTTCTTCAACTCAGTCATTTATGGGGCTCCCTTAATAATCTGCCGGCCATTGTACATTATTCTGCCCGGCACAGCGCCACGGTGTCCTCAATCAACCGGCGCGCCACCGTGCCGGGCGGCGGCAACAGCGGCAGCTGGTCGTAGCGATACCAACCGGCGTTGAGCAGCTCCTTGGGATCGTGGCGAATGTCACCCTGATGGTAATCGGCCATAAAGGCCATCATCAGCGAGTGTGGGAACGGCCACGGTTGTGAAGTGACGTAGCGCAGGTTCTTGATTTCAATATTGCTCTCTTCCATCACTTCGCGCGCCACCGCCTGCTCCAGCGTTTCGCCCACTTCGACGAAGCCGGCCAGCACCGTGTGGATGCCACCACGATGGCGCACGTGTTGCGCCAGCAGGATCTGATCGTCACGCCGAATGGCGACGATCACGCAGGGTGCAATCTGCGGGTAGTACCGCTCTTTGCAGTGGCCGCACAGACAGGCGCTTTCGGTGCGGCTGAGGTGCATTTCATGGCCGCAATAGCCGCAGTAGCGATGAGAGCGGTAGAAATCCGCCAGCTGCACGCCGCGCCCGGCAAGCTGGAACAGACCGCGATCCTGATCCAACAGCTGACGCACCGATCCCATCTCCCGCGGCATCGCCTGGCGCACCAGCCAAACCGGCGCGCCCTCCCATTCACCGATGGTGCGCGCCATGTGGCCCTGCAGCCCGAGAGCGGCGGCCGTCCCCGACGGCAATTCACCGTTCGGTAACCAAAGTTTGCTTTCATGGCTGACGATCCACCAGCCGTTTTCATTGCCCGTTAATGCAAGTTCCATATCGTTGTTGCACAACCTCAGCTTCACTGGCACTCTACAAATCGGCTTTGTTACATTTTAATAACTTACCGGTTACTTTTATTACTTACACGGAGTCAAACATGCTCAACCGTTTGGAAAGGCTGACTCAGCGCGTTGGCGGTAGTAATGAATTAGTTGATCAATGGCTTCAGGCCCGCAAACAGTTGCTGGTTGCCTACTGCACGCTGGTAGGCCTCAAACCGAATAAAGAAAAGCATACGCCGCTGAATGAAAAAGCGCTGGAGAACTTTTGCCACAACCTGGTGGATTACCTCTCCGCAGGGCATTTTCATATCTATGACAGAATTATCAAACAAGTGGAAGGCGCAGCCAGTCCGAAAATGTCGCTGGCGGTGAACATCTACCCCAAGCTGTGGGCCAATACCGAACAGATCATGGCGTTCCACGATCGCTATACCGAAGTGGATATCGATCAGGAGGTTTGTCTGGAATTCCACCAGGCCCTGTCGGATATCGGCGAAACGCTGGCGGCGCGCTTTGCGCTGGAAGATAAGCTGATCCAGCTGGAAGCGGAGGCCGCGCAGCAACCGCTGCCGGACCAGGCGCTGGATCCCGCGCGTTAAAATTTTATAGTTTTTTTTCTTATCCCTCCTATACTGGGGGGCATCTTGTCGGAGTGCCTAGCGCCTGATTTGTTCATCGAATCAGCCAGGCTGAGACCGTTAATTCGGGATCCGCGGAACCTGATCGGGTTAATACCCGCGAAGGGAACAAGAGTAATCTATCGCCACAGGCACGGCCTTCCCCTTGCGGGCGCCCTGCCTTATCGGCCACCATCATTACTCCCTCCGAGCTCCAGACAAGCAACTTTCCCAACCCAACACACTGGTAGGAACTTGCTATGTCTAACGTTAATCCACCGCGCGCCCGTAAAGCGCAACGCGAAGCCGCCCAGCAGTTTATCGACACCCTGCAAGGCATGGCTTTCCCGAACTCACGCCGCATCTATCTCCAGGGCTCGCGCAGCGATATCCAGGTGCCGATGCGCGAAATTCAGCTCAGCCCGACCCTGCTCGGCGGCAGCAAAGACAACCCACAGTATGAACCCAACGAGGCGATCCCGGTGTATGACACCGCCGGCCCCTACGGCGATCCGCAGGCCGAGCTCGACGTGCACGCCGGCCTGGCCAAGCTGCGCGCCGGCTGGATCGACGCGCGCGGCGATACCGCCACCCTAAGCGGCGCCAGTTCCGGCTTTACCCAACAGCGGCTGGCGGACGAAGGGCTGGATCACCTGCGCTTCGAACATCTGCCGCTGCCGCGCAGGGCGCTGCCGGGCAAGTGCGTGACCCAGCTGCACTATGCCCGCGCCGGTATCGTCACCCCAGAGATGGAGTTCATCGCCATCCGTGAAAACATGGGGCGCGAGCGCATTCGCGGCGAGGTTCTGCGCCACCAGCATCCGGGCCAAAGCTGGGGCGCCAACCTGCCGGACAACATCACGCCGGAGTTCGTGCGTCAGGAAGTGGCCGCCGGCCGCGCCATCATTCCCGCCAACATCAACCATCCGGAGGCGGAGCCGATGATCATCGGCCGCAATTTCCTGGTGAAGGTGAACGCCAATATCGGCAACTCGGCGGTCACGTCGTCGATCGAAGAAGAGGTGGAGAAGCTGGTGTGGTCCACCCGCTGGGGCGCGGACACCGTGATGGATCTCTCTACCGGCCGCTATATTCACGAAACCCGCGAGTGGATCCTGCGCAACAGCCCGGTGCCCATCGGCACCGTGCCGATCTACCAGGCGCTGGAGAAGGTCAACGGCGTGGCGGAAAACCTCACCTGGGCGATGTTCCGCGATACGCTGCTGGAACAGGCGGAGCAAGGGGTCGACTACTTCACCATCCACGCCGGCGTGCTGCTGCGCTACGTGCCGATGACCGCCAAACGCCTGACCGGCATCGTGTCGCGCGGTGGCTCAATCATGGCCAAATGGTGTCTGTCGCACCATCAGGAAAACTTCCTCTATCAGCATTTCCGTGAAATCTGCGAGATCTGCGCCGCCTACGACGTTTCGCTGTCGCTCGGCGACGGCCTGCGCCCCGGCTCGATTCAGGACGCCAACGACGAAGCCCAGTTCGCCGAGCTGCATACGCTGGGCGAACTGACCAAAATCGCCTGGGAATACGACGTGCAGGTGATGATCGAAGGGCCGGGCCACGTGCCGATGCAGATGATCCGCCGCAACATGACCGAAGAACTGGAACACTGCCACGAAGCGCCGTTCTACACCCTCGGCCCGCTGACCACCGATATCGCCCCGGGCTATGACCATTTCACCTCCGGCATCGGCGCGGCAATGATCGGCTGGTTCGGCTGCGCCATGCTGTGTTACGTCACGCCGAAAGAGCACCTCGGCCTGCCGAACAAAGAAGACGTCAAGCAGGGCCTGATCACCTACAAGATCGCCGCTCACGCCGCCGATCTGGCCAAAGGCCATCCGGGCGCGCAGATCCGCGATAACGCCATGTCCAAGGCACGTTTCGAATTCCGCTGGGAAGATCAGTTCAATCTGGCGCTCGATCCGGCCACCGCGCGCGCCTATCACGACGAAACCCTGCCGCAGGAATCCGGCAAGGTCGCCCACTTCTGCTCGATGTGCGGGCCGAAATTCTGCTCGATGAAGATTTCGCAGGAGGTGCGCGACTACGCCGCCGCCCAGGAGGCCGCCAAGCCGATCGAAGTGCAGCTGACCGGCATGGAGAAAATGTCCGCCGAGTTCCGCGCCCGCGGCAGCGAGCTGTATCACAGCGCCGGCACCCTACAAGAGGAGACAAGCAATGACTGATATCACGACCCCCTTCCCGGCTACGCCCCACAAACTGGGGCTTTACCCGGTCGTCGACAGCGTGGAATGGATCGCTCGTCTGCTGGAGGCCGGCGTCACCACGATCCAGCTGCGCATCAAGGATCTGCCGGATGAGCAGGTCGAAGAGGATATCGCTGCCGCCATCGCACTGGGCCAGCGTTATCAAGCGCGGCTGTTCATCAACGACTATTGGCGGCTGGCGATCAAGCACGGCGCCTACGGCGTACATCTGGGCCAGGAAGATCTCGATACCACCGATCTGGCGGCCATTCACCGCGCCGGGCTGCGGCTGGGCGTGTCCACCCATGACGACGCGGAGCTGGCGCGCGCGCTGGCGGTGAAACCGTCCTACATCGCGTTGGGGCACATCTTCCCCACCCAAACCAAAGACATGCCTTCGGCGCCGCAGGGGCTGACGGAGTTGAAACGCCACATCGCCGGCCTGGCGGATTACCCGACGGTGGCGATCGGCGGGATCAGCATCGATCGCGTACCGGCGGTGCTGGCGTGCGGCGTCGGCAGCGTGGCGGTGGTCAGCGCCATCACCCAGGCGCCGGACTGGCGTGCGGCGACGGCCGAGCTGCTGCGGCTGATCGAAGGCGAGGGCCCGAACGATGCTTAACGATCAGGAATTCCTGCGTTACAGCCGCCAGCTGTTGCTGGAGGACGTCGGCCCGGAGGGCCAGGAGAGGCTCAAGCGCGCCACGGTGCTGATCGTCGGTTTGGGCGGGCTTGGTTCCCCGGCTTCGCTGTATCTGGCCGCCGCCGGCGTCGGCACGCTGCTGTTGGCCGACGACGACCAGCTGCACATCACCAACCTGCAGCGGCAGATCCTCTACCGCAGCGCCGATACCGCCACCGGCAAGGCGGCGCTGGCGCAACGCCATCTGCAGGCGCTGAACCCGTTGGTGGAATCCATCCCGCTGGCGCAGCGGCTGCAGGGGCAAGCGCTGCGCGACGCGGTCGCCCGCGCCGATCTGGTGCTGGACTGCTGCGACAATATGGCGACCCGTCATGAGGTCAATGCCGCCTGCATCGCCGCCGCCAAGCCGCTGATCAGCGGCAGCGCGGTCGGTTTCAGTGGCCAGCTGCTGGTGCTCGAGCCGCCCTATGCGCACGGCTGCTACGCCTGCCTGTACCCGGATCAGGAAGAGCCGCAGCGCAACTGCCGCACCGCCGGGGTGCTCGGCCCGGTGGTGGGCGTGATCGGTACTCTGCAAGCGCTGGAGGCCATCAAAATGTTGGCCGGCATGCCTTCCTCCCTCAGCGGTAAACTGCGGCTGTTCGACGGCAAGCAGCAGAGCTGGAGCACGCTGCAACTGAGCCAGGCCCGCGCCTGCCCGGTATGCGGAGGCGCGGCATGAAGATCCGTCTGAACGACCAACCGCTGGAGCTGGCGCAGCCGCTCAGCGTCGCCGCCCTGCTGACCCAGTTGGAACGCCACCAGCCGGGCACCGCGCTGGCGATCAATCAAACCATCATCCCGCGCGCCGACTGGGCCGACCATCAGGTGCAGGACGGTGACGACATTTTGCTGTTTCAAGCGATCGCCGGAGGCTGACATGCTGAAAATCGCCGATACCACTTTTACCTCGCGCCTATTCACCGGCACCGGCAAGTTCGCCACCCCGGCGTTAATGCTGGAGGCGCTGGCGGCCTCCGCCTCACAGCTGGTGACCATGGCCATGAAGCGCGTCGATCTGCGCGGCGGCAACGACGCCATTTTGGCGCCGCTGCAGCAGTTGGGCGCCCGGCTGCTGCCCAACACCTCCGGCGCCAAAACCGCCGCCGAAGCGGTGTTCGCCGCCCGGCTGGCGCGTGAAGCGCTCGGCACCCACTGGGTGAAGCTGGAGATCCATCCCGATGTGAAATACCTGCTGCCGGATCCGATAGAAACGCTTAAGGCGGCGGAAACGCTGGTGAAAGACGGTTTTGTGGTGCTGCCCTACTGCGGCGCCGATCCGGTGCTGTGCAAACGGCTGGAAGAGGTGGGTTGCGCGGCGGTGATGCCGCTCGGCGCCCCTATCGGCTCCAACCGCGGTCTGCGCACCCGTGACTTCCTCGAGATCATCATCGAGCAGGCCAAGGTGCCGGTGGTGGTCGACGCCGGCATCGGCGCGCCGAGCCACGCGCTGGAAGCGATGGAACTGGGCGCCGACGCGGTGCTGGTGAATACCGCCATCGCCGTGGCGCGCGACCCAGTGCAAATGGCGCGGGCGTTTCGCCTGGCGCTGGAGGCCGGCGAGCTGGCGCGCAGCGCTGGATTGGGCGCTAGCCAGCGCAGTGCAGCCGCCTCCAGCCCGCTGACCGCCTTCCTCAGCCAGCCAGAGGAGGCACAGTGATGGGCGACGATTTCAGTAGCCGCTGGCAACAGCTGGATTGGGACGACATTACGCTGCGCATCAACGGCAAAACCGCACGCGACGTGGAACGCGCGTTGAACGCCGACAAGCTGACGCGCGACGACTTTATGGCGCTGATCTCCCCCGCCGCCGCGCCGTATCTGGAACCGCTGGCGCAGCGCGCGCAGCAGCTGACCCGTCAGCGCTTCGGCAACGTCGTCAGCTTCTATGTGCCGCTGTACCTCTCTAACCTGTGTGCCAACGACTGCACCTATTGCGGCTTTTCGATGAGCAACCGCATCAAGCGCAAAACGCTCGATGCGGCGGAGATCGCACGCGAGTGCGAAGCCATCAAGGCGCTGGGGTTCGAACACCTGTTGCTGGTCACCGGCGAGCATCAGACCAAGGTCGGCATGGACTATTTCCGTCAGCACATTCCGGCGATCCGCCGCCACTTCAGCTCGCTGATGATGGAAGTGCAGCCGCTGGCGCAGGACGAGTACGCCGAACTGAAAACGCTGGGCCTGGACGGCGTGCTGGTCTATCAGGAAACCTACCATCCTGCCACCTATCTGCAGCACCATGTGCGCGGCCAGAAGCAGGATTTCCATTGGCGTCTGGCCACGCCGGATCGCCTGGGGCGCGCCGGGATCGACAAGATCGGCCTCGGCGCGTTGATCGGCCTGTCCAACAGTTGGCGCACCGACTGCTACCTGCTGGCGGAACATCTGTTCTACCTGCAGCAAACTTACTGGCAGAGCCGCTACTCGATCTCGTTCCCGCGTCTGCGCCCCTGCGCCGGCGGCATTGAGCCGGCGTCGATCATGAGCGAGCCTCAGCTGGTGCAGCTGATCTGCGCCTTCCGGCTGTTCGCGCCGGACGTTGAGCTGTCGCTGTCTACGCGTGAGTCGCCGTACTTCCGCGATCATATGATCCCGGTGGCGATCAACAGCGTCAGCGCCGGATCCAAGACGCAGCCCGGCGGCTATGCCGACGACGTACCGCCGGAATTGGAACAGTTCGAGCCGCACGACGGCCGCACGCCGCAGCAGGTCGCCGAGGCCATCAGCAATGCCGGGCTGCAGCCGGTGTGGAAAGACTGGGACGATTATCTGGGACGCAGCGCGCAATAAGCGGCAACGTTTACCGCCGCGTGAAGAAAATGCTGGAACGGCCGCGCAATGCCGAACGGTGGCGCTGGCGCCGGCAGGCCCGCCGGCTATAGTGACCTTGCCGACCGCCAAACCCGGCGCCGGCCGGGGCCGTCTCCCTCTCGATGGCCCCGCCTTATCCCATCCCGGATCGCGCCGGAGATTCTCTTGCGCGACACCGGGCCCTCGTCCGCGGCAACGCGCATATGGCGTATCGCGGCCTGTAAGGGCGTACGGACAGGTTGTCTTGTCGGCTAAAGGACTGTGGCCTAGCGGTGCTCGGCACTCACTCAGCGGTGAGACTCATAGGACGCTGTTGCGGCAGAAAAGTGGGGAAAGAGGAAAAAAGAAGGTACAGGACGAAGAGAGGTTCGAGTCGTCATCCCCGGTGCTGCCAATGGCCCTGGTGTTGGCCGCGGATCTTTTTGCCGCCTGCTCCCTGCTTACGGACAAGAGCAGGCGGTTTATTTTGTGAGACTGGCACCCCCCCAGGACGCGAATCACACAGTATGTGCGCTAATTAACCACATAAACGGTTAAATGTGAATGTCTTTTGAGTGTTTTTTTATTTAGTATCGAGTGTGTTCTGAGTTTGCCAAGGAAAATCAAACTGATATCGCCGCAAGCTCCGGGGCATCATCTATAATCCAGCACGGGTTCTTGCGCAGGTTTTTCAGCGCTTGCGGTCAACATCAAAAAAGCCAAGGTTGTCATGAAGAAAACGCCCAATTACATCGATGCAATCAGCGCGTTGCTCACTCTGAAAGGAGTTGGCGACAGAAAGCATGCCTCCACGATGGCCAACATACTGAACCTTCAGTACAACAGCGCCAAACAGAAACTGGATGGCAAAAGAGGTATCACCCTCGATGAAGTCAAAAAGGTTTTCCAGTACTTCAACGAGCCCTTTGCCGGCCAAAGGACGCATAACGGCGTCTTTATCATGAACAGCATTCACAAGCGCTGCAACATAGAGGTCGACGAGTGCCCGGTCACGCAAGCGGACAGCGACGAAACCTACGCCTACAAAAAAGACGATCTTTTCATCATCAGCACCAATCGGGAACATGCCGCCGGTGCGCCGCTGTACAAAGTCAACAAGATAGACTTTCTGCCGGCCCCGCGTATCGCGATCCTGGATAATGACGGCGATATTCTCGAACTGTTGAAGAAGATCGCCAGCCGATACGGCATCGAGACTGAGACCTTTCAGACGGCGGACGCCATGCTGGCCGCGCTGGAACAGCAGTCCTTTGAGGCGTTTATTCTGGACTGGCTGTTGGACTTCGGCGAGACCTCCGAACGCGTCGTGAAAAAAATTAAAGACGTTCTCGATCCGCACGCCCGCATTATTATTCTGACCGGCCAGCTGAATCACTACGAGAAAAACATCGGCGATATGATCCTGCACTATGACGTGCACCTGGTGGAAAAACCGACCAAGCCGCTGATTATCTCCTCGCTGCTGCTGTCGAACCTATTCTTTAATTAGTTTGACCGGGATGCGGATCAAAAACGATGAGCCCACTCCTTCGACGGATTTGGCTTTAATGGTGCCTTTCATCGTCGTGACGTAATTTTTGATAATGGTCAGCCCCAGCCCCAACCCCTGCCGCGTTTCCCTTTCCACCCCCTGATTGAATGCCTTATATAACCGATCCAGGTTATCGACGTTAAACCCGATGCCGGTATCTTTCACCCGCAAATACAGATTGCCGTGGCACAGCTTCACATTGAGGGTAACCACGCCCCGGTGGGTAAATTTGTCCGCGTTGCTGAGCAGGTTGGCCAATATTCGGTAGAGCTTGTATTTATCAGAACCAATCAGGCCGGCATAAGACGAACGGTGAATCACGAGGCGATTGCCGCGCCCGGCGCCGATGCCGGTTACGGCATCGTCCACCACCTCATTCAACCGGAAGGTGGAAATATTGATTTTAACTTCTCCCATCTCAAGCCGAGAATAATCCATCACCTCGCGCGTTTGTTCGGCGATCTTATTACCGTGATAGGAGATCAGGCGGGCTTCCTTTTTCAACTCTTCCTGCGCCAGCTCGTGTTCCATGATATCTGCGGCAATGACGATGGCCTGGGTCGAGCCGGCGATCTCGTGGTAGATGGAAGAAATGAAGATGTTCTTGTTCTTGATGATCTCTTTCAACGAGAAGGCATTCCTCAGCACCAGAAACATCATCAGGAACACCAAAATCAGCGAAAAGATGGCGAACATCTCGGCTTTACTCGAGTTGTCCTGAATGATGCCTTTCACTTCGGTAAAGTTTTTAATCTGTATCCGATAAATAATTTCCTGGATATCGACCAGCGTACCCTCGATATCATCCATATAAGAGAGAATGTCCGCCTTGTTTTTTTGCCCCACCAGCAAGCCGGCGGAGAGATCGTCCAACGTGCGGTACTGCTGCTTCAGCAGCGCAACATTCTTGATGAACTCGTCGTCGTAATAAAAAGAGTCGCTGAAGGTCGAACGGCTCTCCAGGATCTGAATCTTCGAGTAGAAGATTTTCTTTTTGATCTGGAAGGCGTCGTAGTCGTTGTTTTCACTGAGCAGCAGCGCGGTTTTGGTCCTTTCAAACGCCAGAAAAAGGATCTCGGCCACCGAGTAGTTGTCCAGATTGGGCTCGATTTGCTTATAGCGCTCTTTTACGCCGCCGAAGTTAATGGCAATCAACAAAATCAATAAGGAGAAGATGGCAACCAACGCGATAAGAGTACCGATCAGTTTTTTGCTCATCTTATTTCAGCTCCAGCCGTTTAACTTGCCAGACGGTTTTCGCATTCACATCCAGGTTATTCAGCTCGGCGTAGCCATCGCGCGGATAAATAATGGCGAACGGCCCCAGCTCCCCAACGTCGATCGGCTTGCCACCGCGCTGATAGGCGACGATCACGCGGTATTTAATCATCTCGTCAATCGGCATCGAGTAGGAGTAATCGTCCCAGGCGAAAGCGCGCACCGACTGACCTTTCAGGTGATAGGCTTCCACCAGCTCGGCAAACTCAACGCCGGTGAACGTATCTTCCGGGGTGAAATTGGTCGAGGTTTTAATCGTGTGCGCCGGCATCGCCTCCAGCATCTGCCGGGTTATCTTGATCTTCTCGCCGTCGAGCGGTTTCAGGTAAAAATAGTCAACGGCCGCATACAGCGGTGCGCTGAACAGTGAAAGCAGCAGTAACGTCATCAATCCTTTGATTGTCATTATTCACCCTCTTTACGTTTCACCAGTTCGGCCTGGCCGAACTCATCCTGCCCGACCACGACCCAGCCGTGATGTTGATAAAAGCCTTCGGCTTTGGAGCCAGGATCGGTGGTTAAGTGGATCGCTTCGGCGCCGTGCTCAAACATCCAGTGAGTGACCCGGGCCAGCAAGGCGGAGCCGATCCCCTTCGACTGGTATTCCGGCTTCACGAACAGACCGCCGATCAGCGGTTCAGGGATGAATAGCCCGAAGCCAACGCCGGCATAGTCGTCGCCATGCTTGCAGATCCAGCCGCCGCCCTGGTTGATGTCCTCCAGCGCCTGTTTACGCTGCAGGTACTGGATCTGATGCGGGTGCAGCAGGTTTTCTTCAACGGAAAAGCGGATCTCATACAGGTAAGGCAGGTGTTGCGCCGTCAATTTTTCGAAGGTAATGAGGCTGTCCATGTTCGCACTGTCCTTGGTTGTCTGGTAAAAAGCGCCGGTCAATTTCTGCTGTAACCATAGTAGCAAAGTTTGCTCTGCCCCGGCATGAGGCGAAAAAAAACCGCCCCCGAGGGAGCGGTTTATCTGGCGATGGGCCCGGCATGCCGGGCCCGCGGCGCGGATGACGATTACTCGTCGTCGCTGCCGCCCAGGCCTGCGTTGAGCAGCTCGGCCAGGTTAGCCGTCGCTTCTTCCGCGCTGACTTGCGGAACAACCGGCGCTTCACCCTGAGCACGACGACGCATGCGATCCTGATGATAAGCGTAACCGGTACCGGCTGGGATCAGACGGCCCACGATGACGTTCTCTTTCAGGCCACGCAGTTCATCACGCTTGCCGGCTACGGCAGCTTCGGTCAGAACGCGCGTCGTTTCCTGGAACGATGCAGCGGAGATGAAGGACTCGGTCGCCAAGGAAGCCTTGGTGATACCCAGCAGATCGCGCGAGAAGGTTGCCGCGATTTTACCTTCAGCCTCCAGCTGACGGTTGGCAATCTTGACGCGAGACACTTCAGCCTGCTCGCCTTCCAGGAACTCGGAGCCACCAGCGCTAACGATGGTGCCTTTACGCAGCATCTGACGAACGATAACTTCGATGTGCTTATCGTTAATCTTAACGCCTTGCAGACGGTAAACTTCCTGCACTTCGTTGGTGATGTAGCGGGTAACCGCATGCACACCACGCAGACGCAGAATGTCGTGCGGAGACTCTGGGCCGTCGGAAACGACGTCACCACGTTCCACCACTTCGCCTTCGAACACGTTGAGCTGACGCCATTTCGGAATCATCTCTTCGTAAGCGTCGCTGCCGTCCAGCGGAGAGATCACCAGGCGACGTTTGCCTTTGGTCTCTTTACCGAACGAGATAATCCCGCTGATTTCAGCCAGGATTGCCGGCTCTTTCGGACGACGTGCTTCGAACAGGTCGGCAACGCGCGGCAGACCACCGGTAATATCCTTGGTACCGCCGGATTCCTGAGGAATACGCGCCAGGGTATCACCCGCACCGATCTGAATGCCGTCTTCCAGCTGAACGATCGCTTTGCCCGGCAGGAAGTATTGAGCAGGCATATCGGTGCCTGGGATCAATACGTCTTCACCCTGAGCGTCAACGATTTTCAGTGCCGGACGCAGGTCTTTACCGCTACCGGTACGCTCTGCGCTGTCCAGAACGACCAGAGAAGACAAACCGGTCAGTTCGTCGGTCTGGCGAGTAATGGTCTGGCCGTCAACCATGTCCGCGAAGCGAATGAAGCCGCTGACTTCACTGATGACCGGCATGGTGTGCGGATCCCAGTTAGCAACGGTTTCGCCGCCGTTAACTTCTTCACCGTCGCCTTTGCCCATCACGGCACCGTAAGGCACCTTGTAGC
Organism: Serratia sp. CC22-02; assembly: GCF_900182895.1. Classification (NCBI taxonomy): domain Bacteria; kingdom Pseudomonadati; phylum Pseudomonadota; class Gammaproteobacteria; order Enterobacterales; family Yersiniaceae; genus Serratia; species Serratia sp. CC22-02. Next base: position 19,186 of record NZ_FXUD01000013.1, read on the forward strand.
TTTCTTTGGTACGGCCGAATTCGTCGATCAGTTTCAGTTCGGTGTTACGCGAGGTGATCACCAGCTTGCCTGCGGCGTTCATAACGAACTTCGCGTTGCTCAGCTTGAGGCTACCCTTGTTTTTCACCTGGATGCTGGATTCAGCAGCCGCACGAGATGCCGCACCACCGATGTGGAACGTACGCATCGTCAGCTGTGTACCCGGCTCACCGATGGACTGTGCCGCGATAACGCCGATGGCTTCACCTTTGTTGATGATGTGGCCACGTGCCAGGTCGCGACCGTAGCAGTTTGCACACACACCAAAGTCGGTTTCACAGCTCACCACGGAACGGACTTTAACGCTGTCGACAGAGTTCTCTTCCAACAGGTCACACGCCTTCTCGTTCAGCAGGGTATTGCGTGGCACCAGAATGTCCGCCGTACCCGGCTTGAGGACGTCTTCTGCCGTCACACGGCCCAGAACGCGTTCACGCAGTGGCTCTTTCACGTCGCCACCTTCGATAACCGGAGTCATCAGGATGCCGTCGTGGGTGCCACAGTCGTCTTCGGTCACCACCAGATCCTGCGCCACGTCAACCAGACGACGGGTCAGATAACCGGAGTTCGCGGTTTTCAGTGCGGTATCCGCCAGACCTTTACGAGCACCGTGGGTGGAGATGAAGTACTGGAGTACGTTCAGACCTTCACGGAAGTTCGCGGTGATTGGCGTTTCGATGATGGAGCCGTCCGGCTTCGCCATCAGACCACGCATACCGGCCAGCTGACGAATCTGAGCGGCGGAACCACGCGCACCGGAGTCGGCCATCATAAAGATGCTGTTGAAGGAAACTTGCTGTTCCACTTCGCCGTCACGGTTAACCACGTCTTCTACCGACAGGTTTTCCATCATCGCTTTCGCAACGCGTTCGTTCGCTGCAGCCCAGATATCGATCACTTTGTTGTAGCGTTCGCCGGCGGTAACCAGACCAGACTGGAACTGCTCCTGGATCTCGGCAACTTCGGTTTCCGCTTCTTCGATGATCTCCGCTTTCTTGGCCGGGATAACCATGTCGTCGATACCTACGGAAGCGCCGGAACGGGCTGCGTAAGCAAAACCGGTGTACATGATCTGGTCAGCAAAGATAACGGTCGGCTTCAGGCCCAGGATGCGGTAACAGGTGTTCAGCATCTTGGAGATCGCTTTCTTGCCCAAAGGCTGGTTAACGATCGAGTACGGCAGACCTTTCGGTACGATCATCCACAGGATGGCGCGGCCGATGGTGGTGTCGATGATGCTGGTCTGAGAAGTCCATTCGCCTTCGGCGTTTTTGACGTCTTCGGTGATACGCACTTTAACGCGCGCATGCAGAGACGCCAGGCCGGCGCGGTAAACACGCTCAGCTTCTTTGGAACCGTTCAGCACCATGCCTTCGCCCTTGGCGTTAACACAGTCGCGGGTCATGTAGTACAGACCCAGTACAACGTCCTGAGAAGGAACGATGATTGGCTCGCCGTTCGCTGGGGACAGGATGTTGTTGGTGGACATCATCAGCGCACGCGCTTCCAGCTGGGCTTCCAGCGTCAGCGGTACGTGAACAGCCATCTGGTCACCATCGAAGTCGGCGTTATAGGCCGCACAAACCAGCGGGTGCAGCTGGATCGCTTTACCTTCGATCAGAACCGGTTCAAACGCCTGGATACCCAAACGGTGCAGGGTTGGTGCACGGTTCAGCAGTACCGGGTGTTCGCGGATCACTTCGTCCAGGATATCCCAAACGACGGCTTCTTCACGCTCAACCATTTTCTTGGCGGCTTTGATGGTGGTGGCCAGGCCACGCAGCTCCAACTTGCCGTAGATGAACGGTTTGAACAGCTCCAGCGCCATCTTCTTAGGCAGACCGCACTGATGCAGACGCAGGTATGGACCTACGGTGATTACGGAACGGCCGGAATAGTCAACGCGTTTACCGAGCAGGTTCTGACGGAAACGACCCTGCTTACCTTTGATCATGTCGGCCAAAGATTTCAGAGGACGTTTGTTGGAACCGGTGATGGCACGACCGCGACGGCCGTTATCCAGCAGGGCGTCTACCGCTTCTTGCAGCATACGCTTTTCGTTGCGCACGATGATGTCAGGCGCAGCCAGATCCAGCAGGCGTTTCAGACGGTTGTTACGGTTGATCACGCGGCGATACAGATCGTTCAGATCCGAGGTCGCGAAACGACCGCCATCCAGCGGAACCAGCGGGCGCAGATCCGGCGGCAGTACCGGCAGCACGGTCAGGATCATCCACTCTGGCTTGTTGCCAGACTGTACGAACGCTTCCAGCAGCTTGATACGTTTGGTCAGCTTCTTGCGCTTGGTTTCGGAGTTGGTTTCGTTCAGCTCTTCACGCAGCTGCTCGCACTCGGCTTCCAGATCCATGTTTTTCAACAGGGCCTGAATAGCTTCCGCACCCATCTTGGCGTCGAATTCGTCACCGAACTCTTCCAGCGCATCCAGATACTGCTCTTCAGTCAGGATCTGACGACGCTCGAGGTTGGTCATACCGCCTTCGACCACCACATAGGATTCGAAGTACAGTACGCGTTCGATGTCACGCAGCGGCATATCCAGCAGCAAACCGATGCGGGATGGCAGCGATTTCAGGAACCAGATGTGCGCGGTCGGCGAAGCCAGCTCGATGTGGCCCATGCGCTCACGACGCACTTTGGTCTGGGTCACTTCAACGCCGCACTTCTCACAGATCACGCCGCGGTGTTTCAAGCGCTTGTACTTACCGCACAGGCACTCGTAATCTTTTACCGGCCCGAAGATACGGGCGCAGAAAAGGCCGTCACGCTCTGGTTTGAACGTACGGTAGTTAATGGTTTCCGGCTTCTTAACTTCACCGAACGACCACGAACGGATCATGTCTGGCGAAGCCAGAGCAATCTTGATCGCATCAAACTCTTCGGTCTTAGTTTGCGCTTTCAGAAACTTCAATAAGTCTTTCACGGATTGGCTCCTGTCGGAGTTAAACCTGTTGGGTACCCACAACCGCAGTAGGTACCCGTGTGACCTGAACAACCACCCTCAGGCTCCCTTAGGCGGGGAGCCTGAGCCGGAATGACGATTACTCGTCTTCCAGTTCGATGTTGATGCCGAGCGAGCGGATTTCTTTCAACAGTACGTTGAAGGATTCCGGCATGCCTGGCTCCATCCGGTGGTCGCCATCCACGATGTTTTTGTACATCTTGGTACGGCCGTTAACGTCATCCGACTTAACGGTGAGCATTTCCTGCAGGGTATAAGCCGCGCCGTATGCTTCCAGTGCCCACACTTCCATCTCACCGAAGCGTTGACCACCGAACTGCGCTTTACCACCCAGAGGTTGCTGAGTAACCAAGCTGTAAGAACCGGTTGAACGGGCGTGCATTTTATCGTCAACCAAGTGGTTCAGTTTCAGCATGTACATATAGCCGACAGTAACCTGGCGCTCGAATTGCTCACCGGTACGGCCATCGAACAGCGTGATCTGACCGGAGGTCGGGATACCGCCCATTTCCAGCAGCTTCTTGATTTCAGTCTCTTTCGCACCGTCAAACACCGGCGTTGCGATCGGCATACCTTTTTTCAGGTTCTCTGCCAGACGCAGTACTTCGTCGTCGCTGAAGGTGTTCAGGTCGACTTTCTGGCAAACGTCGTCGCCCAGATCGTAGGCCTTCTGGATGAACTCACGCAGCTTGGCCACTTCCTGCTGCTGCTTCAGCATCTGGTTGATCTTCTCACCGATACCTTTCGCAGCCATACCCAGGTGGGTTTCCAGGATCTGACCGATGTTCATACGTGATGGTACGCCCAGCGGGTTCAGTACGATGTCTACCGGCGTGCCGTTTTCATCGTAAGGCATATCTTCGATCGGGTTGATCTTGGAGATAACACCCTTGTTACCGTGGCGGCCCGCCATCTTGTCACCCGGTTGGATCTGACGCTTAACGGCCAGATAAACCTTAACGATTTTCAGCACGCCCGGGGCCAGATCGTCGCCCTGAGTGATCTTACGACGCTTGGCTTCCAGCTTCTTCTCGAAGTCGGATTTCAGTTCGTCGTACTGCTCAGCCAGCTGCTCCAGCTGGTTTTGCTTCTCTTCGTCGGTCAGGCCCAGTTCCAGCCAGCGATCGCGCGGCAGCTTGCTCAGCTTGTCGGCTTCGATGCCACCGGCAACCAGCACCGCGTGGATACGTGCAAACAGGCCGGCTTCCAGGATCTGCAGTTCTTCAGTCAGGTCTTTCTTCGCCTGCTTCAGCTGCATCTCTTCGATTTCCAACGCGCGCTTGTCTTTTTCCACGCCATCGCGGGTGAAGACCTGCACGTCGATAACCGTACCGGAAACGCCGTTCGGTACACGCAGAGAAGAGTCTTTAACGTCAGACGCTTTCTCACCGAAGATCGCACGCAGCAGTTTCTCTTCCGGCGTCAGCTGGGTTTCGCCTTTAGGCGTTACCTTACCGACCAGAATGTCACCGCCGGTCACTTCAGCACCGATATACACGATACCGGATTCATCCAGCTTGGAGAGCGCAGCTTCACCCACGTTAGGGATGTCGGCGGTGATCTCTTCAGGCCCCAGCTTGGTGTCGCGAGACACGCACGCCAGTTCCTGGATGTGGATGGTGGTGAAGCGATCTTCCTGTACCACGCGCTCGGAGACCAAGATGGAGTCTTCGAAGTTGTAGCCGTTCCAAGGCATGAACGCTACGCGCATGTTCTGGCCCAGTGCCAGTTCGCCCAGGTCTGTCGATGGGCCATCCGCCAGCACGTCACCGCGCTCGATTGGCTCACCCAGATTCACACACGGCATCTGGTTGATGCAGGTGTTCTGGTTAGAACGGGTGTACTTGGTCAGGTTGTAAATATCGATACCTGCTTCGCCCGGGTACATCTCGTCTTCGTTAACTTTGATAACGATACGGGAAGCATCCACGTACTGGATCACACCGCCGCGTTTGGCAACGGCGGTTACGCCGGAGTCAACCGCTACAGCGCGTTCCATACCGGTACCGACCAGCGGCTTGTCAGCGCGCAGGGTTGGTACGGCCTGACGTTGCATGTTCGCACCCATCAATGCACGGTTGGCGTCATCGTGTTCCAGGAATGGAATCAGTGAAGCACCAACGGAAACAACCTGCTGGGTGGATACGTCCATGTAGTCAACCTGGTCGCGGCTGAACAGGCTTGATTCGCCTTTGCTACGACAGGTGACCAGGTCTTCTACGAAGCGGCCTTCTTCATCCAAGTTGGAGTTCGCCTGGGCGATAACGAAGTTGCCTTCTTCAATAGCAGACAGGTAGTTGATTTCATCGGTCACCACGCCGTCACGCACGCGGCGGTACGGGGTTTCCAGGAAGCCATACTCGTTAGTCTGTGCGTACACGGACAGGGAGTTGATCAGACCGATGTTTGGACCTTCCGGCGTTTCGATTGGGCACACGCGGCCGTAGTGGGTCGGGTGTACGTCTCGAACTTCAAAGCCGGCGCGCTCACGGGTCAGACCGCCCGGGCCCAGTGCGGAGATACGACGCTTGTGCGTGATCTCGGACAGCGGGTTGTTCTGGTCCATGAACTGGGACAGCTGGCTGGAACCGAAGAACTCTTTCACCGCCGCCGAAATCGGCTTGGCGTTGATCATGTCCTGAGGCATCAGGGTATCCAGATCGCCCAGAGACAGACGCTCTTTCACCGCACGCTCAACACGCACCAGACCTACGCGGAACTGGTTCTCGGCCATTTCGCCGACGGAGCGGATACGACGGTTGCCCAAGTGGTCGATATCGTCCACTTCGCCCTTGCCGTTACGGATATCGATGAGCTTCTTCATCACTTCGATGATGTCGTCTTTGCTCAGGATGCCCGAACCTTCGATCTCGTCGCGCAGCAGAGAACGGTTGAACTTCATGCGACCCACCGCGGACAGATCGTAGCGGTCTTCGGAGAAGAACAGGTTCTCGAACAGGCTTTCGGCAGCTTCGCGCGTTGGCGGCTCACCAGGGCGCATCATGCGGTAGATTTCTACCAGCGAGCTCAGACGATCGTTGGTCGGATCGACACGCAGCGTTTCAGAGATGTACGCGCCGTGATCCAGATCGTTGGTGAACAACGTTTCGATGCGCTTGTGGCCGGACTGGCTCAGCTTGGCCAGCAGATCCAGCGACAGCTCCATGTTGGCTGCGCAGATCAGTTCGCCGGTATTGGTATCGATATAGTCTTTCGCGACCACTTTGCCCGCGATGTACTCTACCGGTACTTCAATGCTCTGAATGTCGTCTTTTTCCAGCTGACGGATATGACGAGCGGTGATGCGACGGCCTTTCTCTACGTAGATCTTGCCGTTGGCTTCGATGTCGAACGAAGCGGTCTCACCACGCAGGCGCTCTGGCACCAGCTCCATCTGCAGCTTGTTGTCGCGGATTTCGAAGACGATCTTGTCAAAGAACAGGTCGAGGATCTGTTCAGTGGTGTAGTTCAGCGCGCGCAGAATGATGGTCGCAGGCAGTTTGCGGCGACGGTCGATACGCACGAACAGGTTGTCTTTCGGATCGAACTCGAAGTCCAACCATGAACCGCGGTAAGGGATGATACGTGCGTTGTACAGCACTTTACCCGAGGAGTGGGTTTTACCCTTATCGCTGTCGAAGAATACGCCAGGACTACGGTGCAACTGAGATACGATAACCCTCTCAGTACCGTTGATCACAAAGGTGCCGTTTTCGGTCATGAGCGGAATTTCGCCCATGTAGACTTCTTGTTCCTTGATGTCTTTGACCGTACCTTCAGGCGCTTCGCGCTCATAGATAACCAGGCGCAGTTTTACGCGCAGCGGTGCAGAGAACGTCACACCACGGATCTGGCACTCTTTGACGTCGAAGACCGGCTCACCAAGACGGTAGCTAACGTATTGCAGCTCCGAATTGCCACTGTAGCTCTGGATAGGGAAAACAGAACGGAATGCGGCTTCAAGGCCGTACTGCCCTTCTGGATCTTGCTCGATAAACTTCTGGAACGAGTCAAGCTGGATAGAAAGGAGATATGGTATGTCCAGCACTTGTGGACGTTTACCAAAATCCTTACGAATACGTTTTTTCTCGGTATAGGAGTAAACCATAGGGTTCCTCAGCTCGCTGATCAGTGACCCAATCTGTCCGTCCGATTAGGGACAGTTCATGCAACACCGTTTTGTCGACCGGAAAGCGGGAACACTTTCCGCAATGTCTCTTGCTATCACGCTTAAACCATTTCATCGCGTCTTCCCCCAGAACTCCTGGTAGTGCAAAGACCGCGGTATATTAAGTCGTCAATAGAAACAAACATTGGGAGGCGAAACCAGCAGCCAAACAGTGTGAAACGCTACTGGCGCCCTACAGCGCAAAAAGGCTGGTGACTAAAAAGTCACCAGCCATCAGCCTAAAAGACTAGGCTGCAACCGGAAAGGTTGGCTTATTTAACTTCAACTTCTGCGCCAGCTTCTTCCAGAGATTTTTTCAGAGCTTCTGCGTCATCTTTGCTCACGCCTTCTTTCAGAGCGGCTGGAGCAGATTCAACCAGGTCTTTAGCTTCTTTCAGACCCAGGCCGGTAGCGCCACGTACTGCTTTGATAACAGCAACTTTGTTAGCGCCTGCAGCTTTCAGGATAACGTCGAATTCAGTTTTCTCTTCAGCAGCTTCAGCTGGGCCAGCAGCAACAGCTACAGCAGCAGCAGCAGAAACGCCGAATTTTTCTTCCATAGCGGAAACCAGTTCAACAACGTCCATTACGGACATAGCGGCAACTGCTTCCAGGATTTGGTCTTTAGTGATAGACATAACAATTGTTCCTAAAATTCAGAAATAGTTTAAATACGTTAGCAAAGGCTAAGAAAGAGTGGCTTACGCCGCTTCTTTCTGATCGCGTACTGCAGCCAGAGTGCGAACCAGTTTGCCGGCAGCGGCTTCTTTCATGGTTGCCATCAGGCGTGCGATCGCTTCTTCGTAAGTTGGCAGCGTCGCCAGGCGGTCGATTTGCGCCGCTGGGATCAGCTCACCTTCAAAGGCCGCAGCTTTAACCTCGAATTTTGCATTCGCTTTCGCGAACTCTTTGAACAGACGAGCAGCAGCGCCCGGGTGTTCGTGAGAGAATGCAATCAAGGTTGGACCGACAAACGTGTCTTTCAGGCATTCGAATGGAGTGCCTTCAACTACGCGACGCATCAGGGTGTTGCGAACAACACGCATGTAAACGCCAGCTTCACGACCTGCTTTACGCAGTTCAGTCATTTTATCTACGGTAACGCCGCGGGAATCCGCAACAACCGCAGACAGCGCGCCTTTGGCTACTTCGCTGACTTCAGCAACAATCGCTTGTTTGTCTTGAAGATTTAATGCCATTAGCTTTTTGCTCCTGGATTAGCCGGGGAAAATCCCCCGGAACTCACTTCACTCGGCGCTTTGTAAAACGCCACGCCGAGCGGCTTAACACGGTGAGCAGAATCCAGCAAAGACATTCTTTTATAAAAAAGAAAAATTTTCTTAGGCTCTGTCACCGTCTACGCAGGAAGGATTAAGTATCTTGCGATACACCTGCGGTCTTGGACGGAGGCCTGGATAGGCCAGGCTCCAACCGAAAAATCTTTGTTTTGCCTACGGCATAGCCAATAGCAAAACCTTGGGGCATAAGATTCTAGACAAATCTTGGCCCCAAGTCAAAGCGATAATCGCAAATGCGATTAGTTCGCTGCAGCAGACAGACCGCTCTGATCGATAGCAACGCCAGCACCCATGGTGGTGGAGAGGCTAACTTTCTTGATGTACATGCCTTTCGCCTGAGAAGGTTTTGCTTTTTTCAGCGCAACCAGCAGGGCTTCCAGGTTTTCTTTCAGTTTGTCTGCGTCGAAATCAACCTTACCGATAGTGGTATGGATGATGCCGTTTTTGTCGTTACGGTAGCGAACCTGACCTGCTTTAGCGTTTTTCACTGCTTCAGCAACGTTCGGAGTAACGGTACCCACTTTCGGGTTTGGCATCAGGCCGCGTGGACCCAGGATCTGGCCCAGTTGACCAACAACGCGCATTGCATCCGGGGAAGCAATAACAACGTCGAAGTTCATTTCGCCTTTCTTGATCTGGTCAGCCAGATCGTCCATACCTACCAGCTCTGCGCCGGCAGCTTTCGCTGCTTCAGCGTTAGCGCCTTGGGCAAATACGGCAACGCGAACGGAACGACCGGTGCCGTGTGGCAGAACGGTAGCGCCACGAACGTTTTGGTCAGATTTACGAGCGTCGATGCCGAGGTTAACGGCAACGTCAACGCTTTCTACGAATTTAGCGGTGGCCAGCTCTTTCAGCAGAGCAACAGCTTCAGTGATGTCATACTGTTTAGTAGCATCAACTTTGTCACGGATCACGCGCATGCGCTTGGTCAGCTTAGCCATCTCTTAATCCTCCACTACCAGGCCCATGGAACGAGCGGTACCTTCGATGGAGCGAGTCATCGCTTCAACGTCAGAACCAGTCATGTCCGCAGCTTTGGTTTCTGCGATTTCACGTACCTGAGCACGGGTCACTTTACCTACTTTGTCTTTGTTCGGCTTACCGGAACCAGACTTGATACCAGCCGCTTTTTTCAGCAGAACTGCTGCTGGCGGGGTTTTGGTAACGAAAGTGAAGGAGCGATCAGAATAAACGGTGATAACAACCGGAATCGGCAGACCTTTTTCAACGCTGTCAGTCTTAGCGTTGAATGCCTTACAGAATTCCATGATGTTAACGCCCTGCTGACCCAGAGCTGGACCCACTGGTGGGCTCGGGTTCGCCATACCAGCTGCAACTTGCAGCTTGACGTAGGCTTGTACTTTCTTAGCCATTTAAATTTCCTCGGTTTGGGTAGTATCGCCTCGTAAGAGGCTCCCCGTGTTTCACCCTGCCCAACATGCATCAGGCAAGGCATCTAAAAACAAAAGGCGCGAAATTGTAGTTCAATTTCGCGCCTTTGACAAGCGGCAACGCGCCACTCATTGCTGATTATTCGATCAGCCTTTCTCAACCTGGCTGAAGTCCAGTTCCACCGGCGTTGCACGGCCAAAGATGGAAACGGAAACTTTCAGGCGGCTCTTCTCGTAATCGACTTCTTCGACCACACCGTTGAAGTCGGCAAACGGGCCGTCGTTGACGCGCACCAGCTCGCCCGGTTCGAACAGCGTTTTCGGACGCGGCTTGTCACCAACCTGCTGCAGGCGGTTCATGATCGCATCAACTTCTTTATCGCTGATTGGCGCAGGACGGTCAGACGTACCGCCGATGAACCCCATGACGCGCGGTACGCTGCGCACCAGGTGCCAGCTGGCGTCATTCATCACCATCTGCACCAGCACGTAGCCAGGGAAGAACTTACGCTCGCTCTTGCGACGCTGGCCGCCACGGATTTCAACCACTTCCTCCGTAGGCACCATCACTTCGCCGAACAGCTCTTCCATATCGTGCAGTTTGATGTGTTCACGCAGCGATTGTGCTACGCGACCTTCAAAACCGGAAAACGCCTGAACGACGTACCAACGTTTTTTTGGAGCTTCAGACATTTTAGAACCTCAGGCCAGTAATAAACGACACCAGACGGACCAGAATACCATCCAGCCCCCACAGAATCAGTGACATCACGGCGGTTACCGCGGCAACGATCAACGTGGTGTGTAGCGTTTCCTGACGAGTTGGCCAAATCACTTTACGTACTTCGGTACGCGCTTCGCGGGCAAACGCAACGGTGGCTTTGCCTTTGGTGGTCATCAGAGCCACTGCACCTGCAACGGCGATGATCAGCACAACTGCCAGCGCGCGCAATGGCAGGCTTAAATCACGGTAGTAATAGTTACCGACAATAGCCACAACCAACAGAACGGCGACGATCAGCCACTTTGCCGCTTCCAGGCCGCGTCCGCTCCCTTGAGCCTCGGTATTCGCACTCATAAACCAACCTGTCACAATGATGATTCAGAACAAACAACTTTGCCTCGCATTGCGAGGCAAACCAAACCGATCGGATACCGCTTCAGCGCTATCCCGGTGTTTTACGCTATGACGTATTTCAGTCAATACGGTTTAAGAGCCCATCTCACCAATGATTATGACTGCAAAATCGCTGATGAGATAGGTTCTAGTTCACAGCGTAGAAAAAGGGCATCAAATGATGCCCTTTTACCGCGTGTCGCGTCAAACTTTATCAGCGATTAAGCGATAACTTTAGCAACAACACCTGCGCCAACGGTACGGCCGCCTTCACGGATTGCGAAACGCAGACCGTCGTCCATCGCGATTGGGTGAATCAGGGTGACAACCATGTTCACGTTGTCGCCTGGCATTACCATCTCTACGCCTTCTGGCAGTTCGATGGTACCGGTCACGTCAGT
>NZ_FXUD01000013.1:30592-37279 GCF_900182895.1 Serratia sp. CC22-02
GTACGGAAGTAGAACTGTGGACGGTAGCCTTTGAAGAATGGCGTGTGACGACCACCTTCATCTTTGCTCAGGATGTACACTTCAGATTCGAACTGGGTGTGTGGCTTGATAGAGCCTGGCTTAGCCAGTACCTGACCACGTTCGATTTCTTCACGCTTGATACCACGCAGCAGAACACCTACGTTCTCACCAGCACGGCCTTCGTCCAGCAGTTTGCGGAACATTTCAACGCCAGTACAGGTAGACTTAACGGTGTCTTTGATACCAACGATTTCAACTTCTTCGCCAACTTTGATGATACCGCGCTCAACACGACCGGTAACAACGGTACCACGACCGGAGATGGAGAATACGTCTTCGATTGGCAGCAGGAACGGCTTGTCGATAGCACGCTCTGGCTCTGGGATGTAGCTGTCCAGGGCTTCGGCCAGTTCGATGATTTTCGCTTCCCACTCAGCTTCGCCTTCCAGCGCTTTCAGCGCGGAACCGCGGATTACCGGCAGGTCGTCGCCTGGGAAGTCGTAAGCGGACAGCAGTTCGCGAACTTCCATTTCTACCAGTTCCAGCAGCTCTTCATCATCAACCATGTCGCATTTGTTCATGAATACGATGATGAAAGGAACGCCAACCTGACGACCCAGCAGGATGTGCTCACGGGTCTGAGGCATTGGGCCGTCAGTCGCAGCTACTACCAGGATCGCGCCGTCCATCTGAGCAGCACCGGTGATCATGTTTTTCACGTAGTCGGCGTGCCCTGGGCAGTCAACGTGCGCGTAGTGACGAGTCGGGGTGTCATACTCAACGTGAGAGGTGTTGATGGTGATACCACGAGCTTTTTCTTCTGGCGCGTTATCGATCTGGTCGAAAGCACGTGCAGAACCGCCGTAGGTTTTAGCCAGTACGGTAGTGATCGCTGCAGTCAGGGTAGTTTTACCGTGGTCAACGTGGCCGATAGTACCGACGTTAACGTGCGGTTTTGTACGTTCAAACTTTTCTTTAGACATCGATTGTCCCTCTAAGACACGGATAAATCGGTGGTATCACCACATCAACCAAGCATTTGCTCGTTGAATCCAGAACAGAAAGAAAATCAGGGGGCGAGAAATTAAGAAGTGGTGCTGATAGGCAGATTCGAACTGCCGACCTCACCCTTACCAAGGGTGCGCTCTACCAACTGAGCTATATCAGCACATCTTGGAGCGGGCAGTGGGAATCGAACCCACATCATCAGCTTGGAAGGCTGAGGTAATAGCCATTATACGATGCCCGCATCCTGGAACTCGGCTACCTGATTTTTCTGTAGAATTTTGGGATGGAGCAGGATTGTTCATCACTCGGCTCGCATCCTTCGGGCCGGCTGCGCCTTGCGCTGCACAGCTCGAACCTTGCCGAAGGCTTTCGCCTTCTCCTCCCGCCATCAACCGTCGCGGTATTTATCGCATCTCAGTTAATCGCCGAAGGCAAGATTTGGTGGTGGGGGAAGGATTCGAACCTTCGAAGTCTGTGACGGCAGATTTACAGTCTGCTCCCTTTGGCCGCTCGGGAACCCCACCAGATTTTAACTACTTGTGACTTGAATGGTGCCGGCTACCGGAATCGAACTGGTGACCTACTGATTACAAGTCAGTTGCTCTACCTACTGAGCTAAGCCGGCATCAAGTGCAGCGCATTCTAGGTAGAGCGGGCGACCTATGCAACAAAAAAATTGCTTTACGCGCACTTTCGCTCATAAATCAGTCAATTTTGCATACTGTCATGCAATTCGCAGCCTGCGACGTGCAAACATTCATCACTCGCGGCAATCATTCTCTACAATTTTATCCACTTTTTGCAAGCCTTGAGCGCCGCTTTCTCCGTGTCGGGCTTCTCAAAACACTTAACCCGCGCAGGTAAACTGTGAGCGGGATCGATGTACCAAAAAGGGGATACCTGCCCCGGACTGCGGCGTGGGCTACACTGATCCCTCGCCCTTTTGCCGTCGCCATGCCTTTCGCCGCTGTGGCTCAGTTATTGCTTCTCTTCATTACCCCCATCCCAGGAGGAATGACCGATGAAAATAGTGCCTATCAACGCCGCTACGCTACCGATTTACCGCGATGAATTGGCCCGCCTGTTGACCGATGCCGTCACGCACGGCGCTTCTGTCGGTTACGACACCTTAATCCCTCACGAAGACGCCGAAAGCTACTTCCACAGTCTGCGGCCGGCCTTGGCCAAAGGTGAACTGCTGCTGTGGATTGCCCGTGAAGAGCGCGGCGTCGTTGGCACCGTGCAACTCGAGCTCTGCCAGAAGCCGAACGGCCGTAATCGTGCGGAGGTAGTGAAGCTGTTGGTGCATAGCCGCGCTCGCCGAAACGGCGTAGGTCAGGCGCTGATGAAGTCACTGGAGCACGCGGCACTGCAACAGCAGCGCGGGCTATTGTACCTGGATACGCAGGCCGGTTCGGCAGCAGAAGCGCTTTATCGCAGCCTGGGTTATCGCTGTTTGGGCGAGCTACCGGATTATGCGGCAGGGCCCGATGGGCATTACCATCCAACCGTTATTTATTACAAACGCCTGTTCGCCGTGAACCAAACTTCACGCGCCATCGCCAGCTAGCCTTCAGGCGGTATCCGGCCCCGATGATACCGCCTTGCAACCCCGCTTTATCAACTGCGCGCCGCTTCGCACAATTGACATAAACTGCTGCCTATCGACAACTTTTGCGAAAAAAGTCTACGCCAAAAACGAAGCTGTCTATAATATGCAGCTTGTTTATTCTCTGGAGCTGGCGTCCGGCGCCTTTCCCAACCTGCGTTAACAGGCAGAATTTGGCTTATGATAAAAAGAGATCAATCTTTAGCAACGCCCTACCTACAGTTCGATCGTACCCAATGGGCTGCGTTGAGAGATTCGGTGCCGCTGACGTTGTCGGAAGAAGAGATCGTTAAACTGAAAGGGATTAACGAAGATCTCTCGTTGGAAGAAGTTGCGCAGATTTATCTGCCGCTGTCACGACTGTTGAACTTCTATATCAGCTCCAACCTGCGGCGGCAGGCGGTACTGGAGCAATTCCTCGGCACTGACGGGCAAAAGATTCCCTATGTCATCGGCATCGCCGGCAGCGTAGCCGTCGGTAAGAGCACAACAGCGCGCTTGTTGCAGGCACTGCTGAGCCGCTGGCCGGAACACCGCAGCGTTGAGCTGATCACGACCGACGGCTTCTTGCATCCTAATAAGGTGCTGAACGAACGGGGCCTGATGAAGAAAAAAGGCTTCCCGCAGTCTTACGATATGCATAGCCTGGTGAAATTCGTGTCGGAAGTGAAATCCGGCGCCAAACGCGTCACCGCCCCGGTTTATTCCCATTTGATCTATGACGTTGTGCCCGAGGGCAATAAAGTCATCGAGCAGCCGGATATTCTGATCCTGGAAGGGCTTAACGTATTGCAAAGCGGTATGGATTACCCTCACGACCCGCATCGCGTATTCGTTTCCGATTTTGTCGACTTCTCTATATATGTTGATGCCCCGGAGACGCTATTGCAAAGCTGGTATATCAATCGCTTCCTGAAATTCCGTCAGGGCGCATTTTCCAATCCCGATTCTTATTTCCATCACTATTCAAAATTGCCGGAACCGGAAGCGATTAATATCGCCACGCAATTGTGGAATGAAATTAACGGATTGAATTTGCAGCAGAATATACTGCCTACGCGCGAACGCGCCAGCCTGATCATGACCAAAAGCGCTAACCACGCCGTTGAAAGCGTGCGTTTAAGAAAGTAAGCCTACCGATCGATTCAGGGGACGTTGCCGTCCCCCTTTCTCTAACTATTCCGCACTGCGCAGCGATATCTCCCCGCCGATGAAGGGTTTTATCTCTCCGTCTTGTTCCAGCAGTAGCGCCCCCTGCGAATCGATACCTCGGGCGATGCCCACAATCTGCCGCTCGCCAATCAGGAGCTTGACCGGTCTGTCGATAAAGTTATCCAAGGTACGCCAGCGACCGATAAAGGGCGCCAGTCCGTCTATCTCAAACTGTTTCAACGACTGACGCAGCTCATTGAGCAGGGTTGCAGCCAGCTCATTGCGATCGATCTGAATTCCCGCTTCCTGCAGGTTAATCCAGCCCTGGGTAATGGCGCTGGCGTTGGTATCCCGCATTGCCAGGTTAATGCCGGCACCGATGACCAGTTGAGCCGCATCGCCGGTTTTTCCCGTCAGTTCGACCAGGATTCCCGCCAGTTTACGATCGTTCAGATAAAGATCGTTAGGCCACTTAACGCGCACGTCTGCCGCACCGAGACGCTGCAGAACTTCCGCCATCACCATCCCGATCACCAGGCTAAGCCCCATTGCCGCCGCCGGGCCTTGCTCCAAGCGCCAGAACATCGACAGGTATAAATTAGCGCCGAATGGCGAGATCCACTGCCGCCCGCGGCGCCCACGCCCCGCCTGTTGGTATTCAGCGACGCAGGCGTCACCGGAGTGCAATTCGGCGATGCGGTCCAGCAAGTATTGGTTGGTGGAATCGACCACCGGCAACACGCTTACACGCTTGTCTTCCAGCAGGCTGAGGATACGCTCGGCTTCCAACAGCTGGATGGCACCAGGCAGGCTGTAACCTTTGCCAGGCACGGTAAAAACATCCAGCCCCCACTCGCGAATGGTTTGAATATGCTTATTGATCGCAGCACGGCTCATGCCGAGTGACTCACCGAGGTGTTCCCCGGAATGGAATTCGCCGTCGGCCAGCAGCGCGATCAGTTTTAACGGAACCTTGGTATCTTTCATGACAGCACCGCCACGGCATTCAGCTCACCGGTCGCGCCAATAAAACGCACCTCAGGCTCCAGCCAGACGCCAAATCTATCGGCCACCGTCTTGCGTACGTGGCGCGCCAGCGCCACCACATCCTGACTGTGGGCGTTGTCGATGTTCACCAGCACCAACGCCTGCTGGCGGTGTACCGCAGCACCACCGAGACGATATCCTTTCAGCTCGCATTGGTCGATAAGCCAGCCGGCGGCCAGCTTCATCTGGCCATCCTGCTGCGGATAATGCGGTATGCCAGGATATTTGGCGATGAGTTCTGCGGCTTTCTCTGCGTTCACCAGTGGATTCTTGAAGAAGCTGCCGGCATTGCCGGTTTCACGCGGATCGGGCAGCTTGCTGCGGCGCATGGCGCATACGGATTCAAATACCTGAAGCGGCGTCACCGTAGCGGGATCCAGCTTAGCCAGATCGCCGTAGCTCAATTTGGGTTGCCACTGTTTGTTGAGGCGTAAACCCAGCCCGACAATGACATGCCCGGTTTGGAAACGGTGTTTGAAAATACTTTCCCGGTAGCCGAAACCACACTCGGCAGCCGGAATGCGATCGATAGCGCCGGTAGAGAAATCCAGCAGGTCGACATACTCGCAAACGTCTTTCAATTCGACGCCGTAGGCGCCGATGTTCTGAATAGGCGCGGAGCCAGCCAATCCAGGAATCAACGCCAAGTTCTCCAGACCGCAGATCCCGGCCTGCAGCGTATATTGCACCAGATCATGCCAATTCTCACCGGAGCTGACGTGGAGATGCCAGGCATCGTTATCTTCCCGGACGTCGATACCCTTTAGCTGATTGACCATGACCGTGCCCGAAAAATCCTCCAGGAACAGCACGTTGCTACCTTCACCGAGAATCAGCAGCGGCTCCTGACGCTTGCGCGTTTGTTGCCAAACCTTGAGCATCTGCTCAATTCTATCGGCTATGATCAGGTGCGCTGCGTTGACCGGGAGCGCAAACGTATTGTGGTTTTTTAAAGACGCGCTTTCAGTAGACATAACGTTCAGTACCTATACGGAAATAATCTTTCGCCTAGTCTACTCGATTCGAGGCGTCTGGCTAATATTTGTTTTAATTAACGTGAAATTTATCGAATAATACACTGAAGAATTAAGACTTATCTTTGATATAACCGGATAATTCTCATCAACATCTTAATAAATAGGCATTTTTATTATTTAAATAATAATCTTAAGCTATCAATTATATATTGAACTGGCTATTCCCCCGACAAAAAACATTATTCTTCCTTATAAGACTAAGCTACATATGCCAAAAAGGTATTTTTCAAAGTAATAGATACAGTCAGGATATTTATTTTACGCATAGCAAAAAGCCCTGAACATCAGTTCAGGGCTTTCGGCTTTGTTTGATGCCTGGCAGTGTCCTACTCTCGCATGGGGAGACCCCACACTACCATCGGCGCTACGGCGTTTCACTTCTGAGTTCGGCATGGGGTCAGGTGGGACCACCGCGCTATTGCCGCCAGGCAAATTCGTTTTATTCCAACCGCGCCACTCTCGTGTCGCCATCAGAACCAATCTGTAAACAAGCTGAATATTGTCTTGGTCTCACCAAAACACCTTCGGTGTTGTAAGGTTAAGCCTCACGGATCATTAGTACTGGTTAGCTCAATGCATCGCTGCACTTACACACCCAGCCTATCAACGTCTTAGTCTTAAACGTTCCTTCAGGGGCCTTGAAGGCCCAGGGAAGACTCATCTTGAGGCAAGTTTCGCGCTTAGATGCTTTCAGCGCTTATCTTTTCCGCACTTAGCTACCGGGCAATGCCATTGGCATGACAACCCGAACACCAGTGGTGCGTTCACTCCGGTCCTCTCGTACTAGGAGCAACCCCTCTCAATCTTCCAACG
>NZ_FXUD01000014.1:0-35651 GCF_900182895.1 Serratia sp. CC22-02
AACTGGCTTTTTCATGGTGACTGTCCACGGGTGAACCCCGTCGCAGGTGAACTGGACGGGGGATCGCGTTTATGGCTGAACATCGCGCGAATGCGCGGTGGATTATCGGGAGAAAATATACCCATCGGAATTGCCGCTGTTGCCGGCCGATGTTGGCGCGACAGTAGCAGACTGGCTGTAGGTGGTTGGCGTGTAGGTTGGCGCCGCGTTCATCGAACGGGTTGTCACCAAACCGCCAGTTTGGGACGACAGGTCACCCCATGGGTCTATTTTACTGGGTATATAAGATTGGATCTTGTCACGTACCGCGCGGCAAACTTTGTCCTTGATGCCATTGAGGATCCCACTGAGATCACCAAATGTCGGTACTGTTATGGCCGTGCTGATACTACCCAGGCATTGCTGCAAGCCACCGGATACCTGGTTTTCACGCTGCGACCAGGCCTCGGCAGCTTTACGATCTCTTTCATAGCCCGCTTGCGCACCCACCTGCGCGGCAGATACCGCCCGGCAGTTGGCGGCGTGCGCCGATAGAGAAACATTGCCAATTAATAATGCGACCAGGAAAAGTTGACGGATCATGAGAGCTCCTATGCCCCTGGGCGAGGGAATGCGGTTGCGGGTTTGACTGTATTCTCCGGCACGTCGTCCCGGCGCTGCGGGGTGTGCGCCGGAGGCGTGTACTCGCGCGTGAACCCCAATTGTTTATGCAGCGCCGGCGGGCACTTTGCCGGCTCAACGAGAGGGGCATACAACCGCTCTTTTTCGCCTTTGAGATTGAACACAAAAGCGTTGCTAGCACCTTCCTCATTGTTGATGGCATTACCATGACCGATCGGTGTTAGGCCTTCAGGAGTGATAATGTTGAGCGTCAAATAGCGATGGCCATTGGTATGAGTACAAAGTTTGCCGAGTACTGGGTGATATGCATCCTGATATTTCACCATTCCCTGTACATAGTCGCCGAGCCCTTTGATCAGAAGCAATTTGAGTTGTTTCTCCGCATCCAGTGTTTTAATTAGCGCGGTGCCTGCATCCTGGGTGTGGGCCGGTAGAGGTGTAACTGCAGGACGTGTTGACGGAGGTTCGGTACCTTCCCCATTAGGTTTTAACCAGACCAGTCCGTGCTGCAGTGTTGGCATTGGAGGAATAGGCAGTTTTGCCTCGGTTGCCAGCTGGATCACCTGTTGCTGCAGTGCGTGATAATGCGTCGTATCATAAGCATGCAGCGCCGCCGGCGGCGCCAACTGCTGTTCGTTCCGAACTAATAATGAGGGGTCGATAGCCGGCTTTATTTCCCAATGGTTGCGGTGCGTGGTGATCTGCTCCGTTTGTTCTACGCCGTGTTTGTCTACCACTACCTTCCCTTGTGGGTCTCGCATTTTTGCCTCTACGGTGACCTCTTTGCGGCCGAGCCAGGTTAGCGTGACGATATCGCCTTTGGTCAAGCCACTCTCCGGTACTACCCGAGACAGTTCTTTGCCCCAGACAAACTTCTCTCCGTCTGCTGTACGCAGTTTGATGTAGTAACTATTACTCTCAGAGTTATCGAAGTTGTACTTGGCCTGTCCATGATCGAGTAATGTGCCGGTCAATCCCGCTTCTCCTTCAGCACGACTGGCATTTTGCGCCGCCTCTTGTGGCAGCGATACCGGTTGAAGCTCTGGCGGCAAGGCGTTTGCTGATTGCATCGAAACGGAGGATTTATTGGGTTCCGCTGCTTCAGGGACAATCGCGGATATCGGTGATCCCGCCGGTGACGGTTTGTCAGCGGGGGCGGGTTCGTCGGTGAGGCGCTGCCTTGCTTCCTCAAGCATCACCTGCTGCTGGGCGTTCTTCATTTTGAGGTCGAGGTTGTATTCCGCAATCAATGTGATGGCACGTTGTTTGAATTCGTCGCTGCCGGTGAGTTCAATACGACCACGGTACTGCTCTCGCGCAACCAACAGAGCACTCAGGATCATGGCGTCGTTCTGGCTGGCTTGGGCAGTCGCCATCAACAAGCGATCACCGTGGTCAACAAACGCCGCTTCGCCGGCAAAAAGATATTTCACTGAACGACCGTCTGCTGCCATTTCATGAGTGATCTGTTGCATTAAGGCATCCAGATCTAATGGTTTCGCCGCGCGCGTCTGGCTACCAATAGGCGTCTCAATGTGGATACCGTCGACTTCTGCAGAAGATGAAGTTGGATCAGCCTGTTCTTTTTCTACTGCAGGTCGCGGCGCCAGCCGACTGGCAAAAGAAACGGGTTTCTCCGGTACGGAATCTTCTGCCTCCGAGCTGGAAATAGGTGCAAAAGCTGTCGGATTTACAGGTTCTTTATGATCTCTAGATGCGGGCTGCTCATCTACAGAAGGAGGAGATGGAATAACGATAGGGGCAATTTCTGCCGTTTTTGATTTTTCTATAAGAGCCTCATTCTCCATGACGGCGTCTGCTATATGGCTGTAGTCGGTGAACTCGTTTGGCACATTGGCAGTGACGTGATCGGGCAATACCTGATCTGATGCTGATTCAACGACGTTAGGTGTAGGTTCAGAAGGTTCATCGGTAAGCACTGGCGGAATAGCTACGATTTCTGTGTCGTTAGCCACATGATCTGGTTCCGGGTTGGTCATCTCTGGTACGACCGGAGTATTTGGCATGGTTGCCTCTTGTTGATGAGTTGGTTTTAGCATTGCCTGCACCGGGGATAGCTGTTCGCTCAGTGCCGCCAGTCCGTGAGTAATATGTAGATCATTGAAGTCCGTTAGCTCCTGCCGGCGTTCCTCCGGGCTGAACGTTGGTAATAGAACCATGCCACCGGTTAGTGCCGCGGCTTCTTCTGCTTTTTCTTTTCCTGGATTTCCCGGACGTTTCGGCTTAGGCAAGTCGTCATCTGCTAAAAAAATCATGGGACTATCGGGGTATTTATTTTTCAGCGCGCCAGCGACTTTAACCAAGTTGCCGGAGTCGACGGTCATTACCACTGGGTGATGCAGTGCCATTGCGCCGCTGGCTGCGGTGGCGTATCCCTCTGCCATAACAATGGGGGAGCCATTCTTAAGCGTACCGCCGACGACGAAGAAACATTCCTCTTTCTGACCGTTTTTGGTCAACATCTTGGCGCCGTCCGGCTTTATGGTTTGAAGAGAACGAATCTCACCGTCGACGTTGCACAGGGGAATTTTCAGGTTACCTTGGCGATCGAGGCGCACTCCCGAAGATGCTTTGACCATTTTTCGTTGAAGATAAGGGTGATCATGGCTGGCCTGTGAGAGTTGTGCGTAAATGCGACTCTGGGTTTTAGCGACAACATTTTGTTCGTTTTTTATTTCTTCGTTACGCTTGTAGCGTTCTTGTGCTGCCAGCGCTTTTTGATGCGCCAGAACGGCCGGATCGGGTTTTTCCGTAGCCAATGACCAAGTGTGCCTCATTCCTCCGTCTCTGTGGTCGGCGAACCATCCGTTAATAAAACCGTTGAGGTGACCAACGTACACACCGGATTTTTTTCCCGGCTTGTCGTCCTGCATAGCAATTCGGTGTGTCTTGCCATCCATTTCCAGCATGTTTCGTCTATCAAAGACGCCGCCTAGAGACTCAATAAAATCTTGGAACTCCCTTTTTGCATCACCTTGCTTTTCAGGTTTGGCCAGTGTGGGATCGATGCGCCACTTAGCGAGTTTGCTGAGGTCAGCCCCAGGGTTGGCATACCAGGATTTAGCTTCGTTATCGAAGGTGAGGGCGTTGCCCCCATCCGGAAGTTTTCCCGCTGCGCGAAACGCTTCTTTGCGTTGTTCAACGGGGATCACCAAATAGGTGGGTTCGGTAGCTATCATGAGGTTTCCTTACTTATTCGAAAAACTTGCGATACCACCAGGGACGGCCGGTAACTGAGGTTCCGCGGAGTAGGTGGTGGAGACGCTGAAACAACACCGTTGGGGTTAATCCGAACAGGGACAAAATTTTGTAAATGCCGAGTGCGAGCAGGCAGAACATGAAAGTCATCATGGATGGCCAAATGGCGCAAAGCAGGAACAACAGGTACACCAGAACGGGAATACCGAGGATCGTTGCCGGCCGACCGCTGTCGAGCCAGGGTGAGTAGTCTTTCCCACCGCTGTCGATCCAGGGGGAATTGTTTTTGCTCATGAACCCTCCTTGTTTCTCGCAGTAAACAGCGGATAGCCCATGACCTGTTTCGCGGTCTCTTCATCAACACGCCCGGCGGTAAACAGTCGCCATGTGTGGTCAACAATGCGATGTTCCCGCGCAGCAAGTTCACCGTTAATCATTTCTGGCCAGCGCGAGTAGTGAACTTCACCCAATTTTCGGCGCCATGCTTCATCAAGCAGAACGTATTCCCGAACCGCTTGGCGTTTACCGTCGGTGGTCGGCAGCAAACGCTGAACGATCAGGAAACGTAATGCATCGAGAAGGTCGAAGGCGACTTGCTCGCGAGCATCGGCCGGCGCCATTAGGATGCATCGAGAAAATGCATGGCCAGGAGAAAATGCGTGCAAAGTGCTGAGTGTCAGGTGACCGGACTGGGCGCACGCTACTGCTGCTTGCAAAGTCTCCAGGTCACGAATTTCACCAACCCCGATAAGGGTCGGTGCCTGGCGTAATGAGAGACGGAGCCCGTGGGCAAAACTTGGAACGTCCCGGCCGATTTCCGACTGCTGGGGTCGTAGCTGCCAGGTAGGCCCACCGAAAAGGTATTCGACCGGATCTTCGTAGGTCACCAATTTCCCGTGCGGGTGAGTTTCTCCGTAGTGCTGATATATCGACGCCAACAGGGTTGATTTACCTGAGCCGGTCACGCCACAAACCAAACCGAGGCCATCGAGGGGCAACAGGTTTTGGCGCAGGTCGTCTTCCAATCCCAGGCTGTCCAATGGGGGGATGGCGGTTGGAATGACACGCAGCGTCACTGCCATAGCGGTATTAAGCGCGCCAATCGTAGCCTGAATGAAGTTGCTGCGAAAACGGACGCGCTCCCCGCGCGCCAGCCCGTACCGGCCAGTATTGTCACCTTCGAGCTGTAATGGCCGATCTGCGCCTTGGCCGCTTTGCACCATGGCCTTGATATCAGGTGTATAGATACTGTCGATCAGGTGTAACAGTTTGGCGTGATCCAGCGGGAACTGACTGGCGGTAACCTTACGGCCATGATGATCCACGACGATTTTGCTGCCGCTTTGCAGATGGATATCGGAAACTTTATGGCGGTAACAATGGATGAAAAATTCACGGAGTCTGTCGGGGGTAAGCCCCCCGCTGAAGTCAAAATCGGTGAGGGCTATCATCAATGCTCCTGTTTTATTGTCGGGTGTTAACCGTTGGCTTCCAGCGCTTTTTATCCAGCTCGAATCCAGCGTGCTGTTTGAGCTCACGGGTACGATCACCGATCGTCACCTTGTCGCGGGAACCCGTGACTGTCTGCAGCTGTTCACTGACGACCGGCGGGGTAATGATCCCTTGCTGTAGCAGCGTGGTGTAACGCAACATGCCGGTGTAATCGCGCGTCAGGCGGTTGAAATTGCTCTCGAGCGTGCGATCAGCGCTCTCGCGCCCGTCCTGCCAACCTTTTTCTACCGCCGCGCGCCACACCGCTTCTTCATTTCCGTTCTTTGGGCGGATGTCAGTGGGAATATCAGTATTGATAGTCAACCCAGCCAGCAAATACTGTCGCCAGGTGGGCGGATTACTGACGAACCTTTCAGGGAGCAGGATGCTGTAAGTCTTATTTGCTGTGCGAATCTGCCTGTCAGTAATGTGTGCCAACGATTCTGAAGCAACTATGACCGGCGGTAACCAACCCTGACGGCTAATCAGTGGTGCGAAGGTGTACATTCTGTTCAGTGCGTCGTTTTGGGCGTTTAAAGCTTGCTGCAGCTCCCAGGCGCGCTGCGCTTTGCCGCCGCGGAACCCCACGGTCTGCCCAGCTTCGTTCATCAGCTGCCAGAGAGTGTCGTTCAATCCATGTTTATCCGGTGCCTTTGGCGACAAGTAAGCCCCGATATCTGGGGGCGGGCCCCCTTCCAGAACGGCCGCACCGGCCGCCGTGCTGAGCAACCCCAGCCCGAGGGCAAGAGCGAGTTTTTTCATGCTGGCATTCCTTTTTTAAGGGGCAACATAAAGAACAGACGCAGCTCATGCGATTGCTGTTCAAGCTGTGCCCGCCAGTCTATTTGCGTTCGCACAAGGCGGAGTACTTGTTCGAAGGTGACGTCGCTGGCATGCAATGTGAGTGGCAACGGAAGTCGCACGCCGGTATAGGCGAATGACAAGCCGCGCATGTGAGCCAGTTGGCTGAGCAGTTCGATGGCATCACCATCCCAATCGACAGTAATGCGTTGTGAATTGGCGGTGATCTTGGGTGTGAATAAAACTGGGCGCACTTGGTTCAGCGCCTCAGATTGATAGAGCGTCGCTGTGATGTTCTGGATTGACTGCGCCGCGGGAGTGACGGCCGCTGTTGGAGTGACAATAGAGTGCGGCGCTGGCGTACAGACGCAGCCGCTTAAACCGAACAGGGCGGCGATCATAGGTAAACGTTTCATGAGAGGATGTCCTGCGAGATATGAATTATTGATAGCTGAGAACGTTAAACTGGCCCGGCCCGCAGCTATGAGCTGGTAAAGGGTTGGAGATCACGTTGTAGCTTGCACCCGCCGGAACGGCGAAGGTAATGGAAGTTTGTTTCGCCCATTGGACGTTATTGTTAATGCTGCTGGCAACATTCATGCCGTTTACGGTTGCCTCTAAAGCATAAGTGTTAATGCAACTGCCATCCTCAACATCCCATCGTTTGGGCGATTGGCCCCCGCTCGCGATGATCCAAAGCGTCGATGCCCCTTGGTTCGAGCCAGAGAAAATACCTTCGTGATAGCCCAGACTTTGATAAGCACCGTTGCTTTTCCCTGTGCCGCGCCAGACACCGTTTTGACAGACAAGCAGACCTCCGTCAGGCATGCGGCCAACCAAGCCATTTGGCCAACAACCGGTGTTCTCTTGTGCTTGGCCATCAAGCTGTAGATATTCGCCTACTGAGGCTCGTCCATCGGCTCGAACCGTTCCGCCTTTGAGCTGGCCACCGGTGTAGATCCCTTTATTGTTGACTGATCTGATCCAGTCGTTGTCGTCCATATAAAGGCCACCGCCGTGGTCTTCGTTGAGCCAACCTTTTCCGTGTTTTGTGATAAGCCAGCCCCCGTTAGAGCGGACATCCCCGTTGGCGCCAATCCAGCCGTCTGACCAGACGTTTTCCCGTGCTATCAGGCTTTTCCCGTTAACGTTATTGGCACTGTTTAGATCGTTCCCCCCCATATCTATAGCGGTGTGCATTTTATTTAGGTCTGGTCGCCCGTTGACTTGATAGCGGTATAGACGGTCACTCTCTTCAGTGCCTCCGTCTAATATATCCGACGTCAGATACGCAACCAGATGGCCACTTTGGCCATTCAGTCCCATATTAGACAGGTTGACCTGCCAGCCTCCGCCGGCGCCGTTGGCAACATTGACGGGTTCGATATACCCCCCCAAGCCAGACGTGTTCTGAGCGATATAGCGTTGGCCCTTGAACGTAATATTTTGACCGCCGGCAGTCAGTACAAAGGCGACCAGTTTGTCGGTTTGCGAAGGATTGCGTGTCACGGCAAGAATATAGGTTTGGGCGTTGTTGTTGGTCAGAGAAAACCCTGCCGGCAAATATCCTTTGTCGCGTAGGGTTTGACCGGTTAGCGTGACGTTGCCGCCCCCTTTGACCTGATTCAGCAAGGTGTCGTAGTTATCTTTCACGTATCGACGAGCTCCTTGGCTCACTGTGCTCAGGTGCGTCGCGGTGACGACCCATGTTTGTTCTTCTATATAGTTCGAATATCTTTCCAGCCCAATAGGAGCGGCAATCAACACGATCGCCAGAACGATGGCCATAGAAACCAGCGCACCCCCACGGTTGATACGATGAGTGGCAATTTCAGCAGTCATAGGGCACCTGAAGAGAGCAATTGAGGGGAGCTACCGGCTACAACCGCCAGTAACATGAATAGCCAGGGAGCATAAGGTTGAGTCTTTTTGTTCATCAGTAATGCCCCTGCGATAAACAGCAATAATGCACATCCGCTCAGCACGCTGGCGAGCTGCCAGGGAAACCAGGCGCTCAGCGCGGCGATCAAATGCACATCGCCCATGCCGAACCCTTCTTCACCCCGCAGATGCTTGGCGCCGTAGTGAAAGGCATAGAGGAACAAAAACATGCCGATACTGCCTGTAAGTGCCTCAGTCAGGGTAAGTGCACTTCCTGGCATCACGGTAAACAGCAGACCTGTCAGCCAAAAACCCGAGGTATATCGCAGCGGTAGCCAGTAATTGCGTAAATCGAGCAGTACCATGGGAATGCCCCAGGCCAGCAGCCCCAGAATTTTGACGGTACCTAACCAGGGATGGCCCACAAGGGCCGTTGTTGCGATCAGTGCAGTACCGGTGCCGACGAAAACTATTGTGACGCCTCTGATCTGCAGCCGAGTGAGGGGCGGACCATCATGTTCAAGCAAGAATTTTTTCGCTCGATGAACCAACGGCAGGGTGCCAATAAACAGAGTGGCGCCGGCGCATACCATCAGCAAAGAGAACTTCAGGAGATACAAAGCCATCAGGCAGCACCTCCTTTCAGTTTCATGTACATCGCATACACTTTCCGCGCGTAAATCATACGCCTCGGACCGTTGTTATCTGCGAATCCGGCGTTATAGGAGCCGAGGCATTGCCAATTTACCCCGCATTGTTTGAGGTGCTTTGCCAATATCCAGGCCCCGATCTGCACGTTGAGACAGCTGTTGGTCAGCAAATCCTGCTCACTGCGGATGAGGCCCAGCGCACGCAGCTGGGGAATATGTCGGTCATTGATTTGCATCAGCCCGAAGTCACGGCTGGTAACTCGTCCTGCTTTATCGCGATTTTTTCCAATGGCTTGAGGATTTAGGCTGCTTTCGACAGTCGCCATTGAGCGAAGTAATAAAGGGTCAACTTTATAGCGCGCACCCGCCTCGTTAAAACAGAACGCCTGTGCCGGCAACGAGAAAAATAGTGCCCAGCCCAGCGCCAGACAGGCCAGGGCTCGTTGAAAGGAAGACAACATGAGAATGCACTCCAGATGGAGGCCGGCAACAGAACGTTGCCGGCAGGATGGGCATCAGGTGTTGCTGGTAAAGGTAAGGGTGTTCTGACCAACAGATCCTTTATCGGCAGTACACTGCGCCCCCACGGCGCTGGCAGCGATCGCGCCATTCGTCGATGTGCCGTTTACCATGGTGGTAACAACACTCGGCGCTGCACTCAGTTTGGTGGCCAGAGTAATGCACGCCTCTTGAGGAACGGCCGCGTAAGTCAGAGAGAAGGAGGATTTCTGCCCACCGGCCGTTGCCACGGGTTGCACGGTGACAGCGCCCCCCCACAGGTTTTGCAACTTGGCGCTA
Organism: Serratia sp. CC22-02; assembly: GCF_900182895.1. Taxonomy (NCBI): domain Bacteria; kingdom Pseudomonadati; phylum Pseudomonadota; class Gammaproteobacteria; order Enterobacterales; family Yersiniaceae; genus Serratia; species Serratia sp. CC22-02. Next base: position 9,462 of record NZ_FXUD01000014.1, read on the forward strand.
CCCGAGGATTTGGTACCGACAACCGACATGTTGGCCGGCGCCCCCCCGAACTGGATCAGCGCACCGGTCATGGCGTCAGCGGCGGCAAAATTATAGATGCCGGATGTTTTCAACATGGCGCGGGTATTGGTCATGAGCTCCGCAGCATTACTGTACTCTGTGTTGCCATCGTTACGATTAAACAGACCGCCACCTTGTGTGATAGCGACAGCCAATACAGCAAGGACAATAACAAACCAGATCATTGCTTCAATCATAGTTATTGCACCACGGTTGACAGCCGAGCGAGTGTTTTGCGTGAGTTCCATTACTATTTCCTTTAGGTATCGTAGAGAGTGGACGGTCTAGCGTGTGCCCACGAGGTCGTTGAGGTTTTGTGTGGCCAGAAGGATCAGGATCATGTAGCCAGCGTTGGTGCCCAATGCGATGTAAGAAAGCAAAGACGCCGTCCGCTTGATCCGGGCTACAGTTTGCACAAGCCAGGCACGTGCAAAATTTTCAATAATGATTTCAGCGTTATCGCCGTCGGTCAGCAGGACCAGTTTGTCGATAGCACGCGGGGAGGGGAATCCGTAGCCGGCATTGCGCAACGCCAACCCGAGGTGGTCACCTTGCCTAACCTGACGCTGGGTAGCGGCCAATCGCTCATACAACCAGGGCGGTGCATAACGGCTCAGCATGTCGATGGCATCCTCCGTCTTCACCTGAGCACGCATCAACGCACTGAAATTAAGTAAAAAACCCACTCCCAGCACGTCGCGATACACGCTCCACGGCAATAGACGATCTAAAACATGCTGCCGCATCGTTCCAGTCAAGTTCGGCATTGACCAAACGACGAAGCCAATCAGCAGGAGTATCAACCCACCAAGAATAATTGCATGATTGGCAAAGAATTCTGAGATGGTGCTGAGCCACCACAACGCCCCAGTCCAATTATCTCGGCCAGACAATGACTCCAGGCGGGGAAGGAAATAGACTGTGACCATCTTCATCATGGCAAACGAGATTGCCAGCAACAGCATCGGGTAGGCCAACGTGGACACCAATGCTGATTTCATATTCGCCATGCCCTGCACCACGGTGATCGCCCGGTATAAGGCAGCAGCCAGGTTGCCGTCCTGAACGCCGGAACTGAGGATGGCGGCCTCCTGCCTGGGTATCCAGGACGCCAATCCCTGGTCGACTGACCGACCCTGACGCAGGGCACTGAGCATATCCTCCAGACAATAGACCACCGGCGGGCGTTTCTTGCCGAAGCTCCCTATCATTGAATTGATGGCTTTCTCAACTTTGAGGTTGTTGTCGAGCAGGAAAGCCAGATCCTCGTAGAGCGTCAGGCGGTCAGCGGTTGAGAACGTCTTTTGCGCCAACCAGCGCCCTACCGCTTCATTCATTGTTTCCGATGACGGCATCCTGTCCCGTAGCGCCGTCAACCGTTCGCGCAAACGGGAAATCATGATGCAGCCTCCGGGGGTAATAATGTCAGGCTGTCCTCGTCCAGCGGGCTGATATAGTCCGCATCAATCGGGTCGACCAATCCTTCATTGAGATAACGCATCAGGTGCTGACCGCGCGTGATACCGCCCAGCTTGTTCACCCAATAACTGCGCGCAGCCAGTTTGCCCTCATGGCGAAACAGCTCCATGAATCTGGCATCGGGACGAATGACTTCAGCAATGACCCGCCGGCCGATTACGCCTTTGTAACAGTGCTCACATCCCGCAGGATGGCGAAAAGCCAGCTTTTCGACCTGACAAAAGCGTTCAAGCAGCGCTCTTTTCTCCTCTCCCAGACTTGCTCTGACCGCCTCCCAGCGTTTCTTGCAGTGAGGGCACAACAGCTGCACCAGCCGCTGCGCGATTAAGCCAATCATGACTTGAGGGTCGGCCACCTGGCCCATGGGGATACCCAGAGTATCGGTCAGGCGATCAAGAATGCCGACCGCATCATTCGCATGCAGCGTGGTTTCCACCAGGTGTCCTGACTTGGCCGCCGTCAACGCAGACTTAACCGAGTTGGCATCACGAATTTCGCCGACAACCATGGCATCAGGATCTAGCCGTAATGCGGCAGAAATAGACCTGACCCAGGCACGGCTAACAGCATCCGGATCGTTTTTATCGGCAATGATGGGGGTTTGTACCGCCCCGATAATCAACCCTTCCGGAGGATCTTCCAGTGTCATCAGTCGTTTTCGATGCCCGGTAAACGACAGGTACATTTCGCTGAATGTACGTAGGGAGGTACTTTTCCCGGAACCGGTTGGGCCGGACAGGGTGATGACGCCTTCAGGGCGCGCCAGCATACGGCGAATAAGGGTTTGCTGTTCCGGTAGAAAACCCAGTTCGTCCAGCGTAGGCGGCGTTTTACCCTCATCGGGTAAAATGCGCATGACCACATACAGACCGAATTCTGCCGGCGTATGTGCATAACGCGCGCCGAAGAGCTGAAGCCCTTGCAGAAACTCTTTACGCACCCGCCCATCCTGAGCGCGATTGGGGTTAAAACTCTTCTCGGCCACATCGCACATCGACATCACAATCGTTGACGCCAGCGTCATCCCTTCCGCGCAATCCAGCGTTGTCACCGTTTCAAGATCGCCATGAACACGAAACTGCACCACCGTCACATCATTCATCCCGATCAGCAGATGAATATCACTGGCGCCTTTCATCTTGGCATCCTTGAAGAAGCTAATAATCTTCGCCTGTTGAACGGAATATTCGCTAGCGTTGGGGTTCTCAGTGAGCTGGCTTTGCTGCAACTCTTTCAGCTTGTCGAGCTGAACCCGCTTAACCTGCAGTCTGGGGTATTTTTTAAACGCGCCGGCAATCTCTGACGTGACGGCCAGACTATTATTGTGTGCGTCAGATACATACAGCGTTGGGGCATCGGTATTGGCCAGATCTAAATGGATATAGGTTGAACCACGTTTCTCATACATATGGGTTACCCCGCAAAGGAAAGAGAGACCAGTGTTTGGTTCTTCCCGGAGACCACGACTTCATTGATGTTGATCCGTTTAACAACGAACTCCGTACCCGGGATACGATTCCCCACCTGCACCGTAACCTGATTGCCGTTGCTGAGTGCCAGCACGGCCGTGAATCCTTTACCCGCTCCGGTGATCTCCACAATCTGCGGTGGAACAGCATCTTGCACCGCGCCCTTGACCTCGGATTTGTTGTCCTGAGAAGGTGGCGCCGGGTTGAAAGGCTGATCCAGTGCACGGTCATACCCGTTCTTTTGCAGTTCATTCAGCGCCTTGGCCCTGGCCAGCTGGAGCTCGTACAGCACTGTCTCTGCCTGGATGACCTCTAGTTGCCCAAGATTTAACGCAAGCCCAGCCTCCGCGCGCGCGAACGTGGTCGGCAGAGGAAGATCCGCTGTCGTGGGTGGCTTCACCGTCGGTGAAGCGGGCGGGGCCGCCGGTATGTCAGCGACCGGTGCGGCGAAGACACTAGGTGCAATCAGCACTAGGCACAACGCCCAGGGCGTTACTCTGGATTTAGCGGTTGGCATACAGAAGTCCCTCAATGGTGTATTCCAGACGGTTGTTTTTTAGCGTGGTCGTGATGCTGGACGCCCTTATTCCACTGCTGTTGAAGCGCGTTGGTGCAAACAACCGATCGGGCGGAATATCAGTAATGAACGTGAAGCTGTAGGTACGCCACGGCAGATTTTGTACGTCGCCCTGTGTTAACTGCGTGCTTACGTCTACTTCGCTTAGGCGCAAGCGCGCATTGATACGCTGGGCATAACTGGTTAAGTGCTGAATTTGTTGGCTGCCCGGGAGAAGATCTTCGGGATGTTCAGGAGGAGAAAGTGGCACCGGTAATGCAAAAGAGGCGTCGTCTGCGCTACCGGGAATATTAAAAACGGGTTGAATATCTGAACCATAGAGCACGGGTAACCGCAAGGCAAAATCCCCTACGGTTCCACCGTTCGGCAAGGTGTAGTGCAGTATGATTTTTCCCTGCGCATCACACGTTGCTGTATTGAAAACCCAGCCTGCAATAGAGATCTGTGCGTCTTTCCATACGCGACTGCAGGCACTGAGCATCGGTGGAAACCGCGGTTGTGTAGCCCAGGGTTTCAGGTTGTCGGCCGGGGCCTGTTGTGCCATCTGTTGCCTGGCCATCAGCGCGGCCTGAGCTGCTGCTATGCGCGCCTCTTCCTGGTGTTTCTCCCAGGCTGAATAACCCACATATCCGGCGCCCAGGGCCACTACTGCTATGCCCCAAAGCCACAGCACCTTCGGGTCATGAGTCTGACTCAGCCGGGCCCGGCGCAAACCGACCTTGCTATCGACCAAGTCGGTGAGCGATTTATCTTCCGTGTCTTCCCCAGGAAAGAAGCCGCCAGGAGCATATATCATCCACCCCGCAGCAGGCGCCGAGGTGATCGCCAAAAAATTGGACACCGCAGTGCGTATAGCCGTTTCATCCCCCACGATGTCACCGAACGGGGAAAGCATGCCGTCACTGACAGCGACGAACCAGTATTGCCCGTTGGATAACGGGAAAACGCCATAACACGCCTCTGGCAATGCCGGCAGAACCGCCAATGCCATCGATGCTATCCCGCCTCTTTTTAGTGCAGCCTGGTCGGCGAGGTTAACAGTGCCCAGCAAGGTGCCTTGTGCCTGGCCGTCACCAGTTGGCAATGCTGCCCAATGCGTAGCCTTGGCCTCCTTAGCACGCAAACGCATGCTGCGGCGTCCGCGCAGCGGCAAATACTGCCAGTGCAACCCGGCCACAAGCCAGGCTCTCCCATTCTGCAGCGTATAGGTCGTCTGTTGTTTCATGGCTTATCCCAAAATGACAGGGGTGATAAGAATGACCAGCATGGTTTTGTTATTTTCACCGTTGGCGCCGCCGCCAAGTCCAAAGAAACGGAAACTGCCGACGCCCTGGCGATTTGCGGTGTTGTTGAGAGATTGGTAACCACTGAGCACCAATGTTTGGCCGGATTGCATAATGACGCGCTGGGTAAAGGTTTTGAGGCGTGTTTTCATCAACTCTACCGACGTTTTTTCGCTGGTGAACGTGCGCATGGTCGGGTCATCTGACATATTGATCGCAAACTGCAGCTGCATTTTTGGCGACTGGGGCATCAGGAACGGCAGCACGGTCATGTTGAAACCGGTGGTGATCGTGGATTTGGTGATACTGCTCGATGAACCGACGTTGGCCGTGTTCTCCGTAGTGACGTTGGACGCATAGTCCTGCTGCAGTGCAACCTGGATCGGCACAGCTGACAGGTTAGTGGTCATGCTCGAGGCCTCTGTCATCACGCTGACGTTCGCCTGTTCCGACAGGGCTTTGATAAAGGCTTTTGTGCCCGCCCCTTTGCCATCAAGAATTGACACCCCGCCATTCAACGCATCGGAAGCCGCACCGGTAAATCCATTGGTCAGAGACAAGCCGACACTGCCACTGTTGAATACGGCGTTCCAATTAATGCCGTATTGATCCTGAGTGCGTTTTTCGACGCTGTAGACTTGCACGTTGAGCACGACCTGTCGGTTGAGCTCTTTATTGCGGTCTTCCAGATAACGGCCTATCTGCTCAAGAACGCGCGGTGTATCCGTCACCGTCAGGACGCCGGCGGACAAATTCATGCGGCCGGTGCCGGGCGTTAACATCGACTTAATGGTATTGGTGACGTCCTCGTAAAGGCTGGATTTGATTTCCATTTCAGTGGCCTGAGAGGTATTAGAGTCACCACTGAGCCCACCGCCGCTGCTGTCGCCCGTCGCCCCCATCGATGAAGTGGTGCCGCTCACGGTTTTGGAGCCAAAACTCGCCTTGCTGTCCATGAACATGACCGGGAACGTCCGGGTATCGAGATAGAAAATGGCGATCCGGCCCTGCTCATAACGCCATGACAACCCCAGGCGTGTGGTGACATTATCAAGCAATCCTCCTAACTCCCCCTGCCAGAACACGCCCCTGAGCGCAGTGCCACCACTGACGACCGGCGCCGCGCGGGCAGATGAACCGCCCAACGTGGCTAATGGCACCAGCCCATTTGGGTCAGGCGCCGGGATGGGGCCACTTATCTGCTCAGTTTTGCCACCAGTCGGCGCCAATATAGCCTGCGCATCAGGCGTCACCACCACCGGCAAGCGACAACGCTTACTGATGAAAGCACTGACTTCCGCCAGCGTGATGCTCCCTGGGCGATTGATGGCCACAGCGCAAGGAGGAAGCAAACTATTGCTACCAGGCTGAGCATTTAACGGGTAAGGGTTGATCCACTGAGAGGTTAAATCCCGCACCACAGAGCCTTGTTTAAGGGCATGCAGATGCTTATCTGCCTGAGTTTCGTCCCGTGATACTCGATTATCGATCTTATCGATGCGCTCAAGCGGCGCACAGCCGGAAAGCAGCAAACACAACGTCGCCGCCACCCCGGTCAAGGGGAGGTGTTTTTTCATTGTTAACCTTATGAGGAGAGATTAGTTGAGGTACACCAGGCTGCCGTCAATAATGCTCGCCGGCACATTGACCTGCATGTCATTACCAAAGCTGTCGATAAGTCGTCTTTCGACGACTTTTCCAACCAGCGCGGAATGTCGGCTCTGCGCCAACAATGCGGCCATCAGCCCAGGTTGATCTGGCTGATAGACATACACACGGTCAGCCTGCAGAACATTGCGCACCCCAGCAACGGATGACCAGCCAAAGGCGCTATCGGGGATCACGCCGTCTTTTTGTTCAGGATGGATATAGCGCCAGTCGTTTATCGCATTAAGATATTGCACCGTGTTGCGCGCCTGCAGGGAAAGTGTCTGATCCTCTAGGGATACCGGGGGTTCTTGCTGTGGCGGATCCAGCCAGACAATCATTCCTATGAATATGGCAAAGAGCCAATAAATCATCAGTGCACCTCTTTATCATCAACGGAGATAACACACTGAAGAGGACGGATGCCTGCATACAGTGGCACTTGAGCCGTTCCATAAAGAGTAAACAGACTGTTTAGCGCATCGCGGAAGGAACCTTCGAATTGCAATGGCGCATCAATCCGATAGTTAACTGGCGTCGACCAGGCAACCGTCCAGTGTGAGATCCCCGGTTGGTTACATGCTTCGCTGGCTGCCCAGTTGAACAGGGTATCTTTGAGCGTGTTGCCAGCATCTATTCGCCAATGTTGCTTTTGAGGGACGACAATCACTTTCTTGGATGTATTGGCTGTTGGTGCTGGTGTCACCGCTTGCTTTGAATCTGCCGATTTACCGCCACTGAAGGGGTTGCGGCCGCGAGTTACTGATTGAGGTGATGCGCTTGGGGTTACTGCCTTTGACTTGATCGTAGTTGCAACTTTAAATGCTTCTGTTTTGTTCGCAATGGATACTCGGTGCAGAGAAGTATCAATCAGTGCCACTTTTCCTTGTCTTTCCAACAGCTGATTCAATGCATCAACCCAGGTGACGCCGCCACGCCATTCCTGAGGTGTTTGCTCATCAGGGTGAAGGTCCTGGGAAAAGCTCAGCGTCCAACCAGTCGGCACAATTTTACGTAATGCATCGCGCAATGACGACGCACTTCCGGCCCCCGCCAGGGTCGAAGGTGGTGGTGCATTGCCTACGAAACGTAGTGCTGTCATCGACGCGCTCAACTTCTGACCCGCCAGTGCAGAAGGGCTCGTTGATATGATTTGTTTACCAGGTGCTTTTGTTTGTTTTACGCGAGTCACCGCAGCCAGCTCATTTTGGGCCTGTTGTAGAGGCGACACTTGCGCTTCGATTAGCGTTGTTACTAACTGCTGGGCAGTGATCGCAGACCTTTCTGAATGGTTGTTAATAGAGCATCCGCCCAATACAGCGGGTGCTAAAACGACGGGTAGCCATTTTTTCACGTTTATACCTCGCTATGAATCGCTTCCACGCTTGTTAACCGGTTGTGGACGGCGCCCCCGACGAGGTTGCTTAACCTTGTCGAGTACGCACTGAGCCAGCCGTTGACTATCGATTTGATGGGCTAACTCAAGAATGGCGTGAAGAACGTCTCTGCAGGCTACCGGGCGTTCAAGGATCGCGGTGAGGTTTACAGCCTGCTCGTTCAACATGTTGTTATGTTTTGGCGCGATGGAATAGGTCTGGCGCGTAGCCATGGCGCGTTGTGTCATCAGAGACCTCAGCTTGAGATGCAATCAGCATAAAAAAAGCCCCTTCAGATACCTGAAGGGGCAAGGAGCTATCTATGGAGTTGTAACAGAGGGACTATTTTAGAGCGTCTATAAATGCATGGAGCATTGCGCTACGCGTCTCACCATCATGCTCATTCGCGAGCGCTTGAATTTGTTGGCGCTGACGATGCGATAGATGCGCACGTGCAACGTGTTTCTTCCTTTGCCTGCGTTCTGATGAAAAAGCTTGGACGCAGACTGGGAGCTCCATTACTTCTTCAATCGCAGCTTCTCGAATCGGAGTGATGGTTCCGGCAAACCGTACAAGGTGGCTGATACCGGGGCAAGACTCGACTTTAGACGAGTGGAAAATTTCTGGGTCAAAGCAGACAAACATATAGCCAGGAAAAAGAGGCTCGATCACCTTTTTCTGCTGGCCAGGGCGGTCAGCTCGAGGGCGAAAAGAAAACATCAACGGGCTGAAAGCCATAATGTTGCGGCGTTCAAGCATCATCTGTGCTTTGAATATATTGTCTTTGCCTGGTTTTAGCGCGGCGAGATACCAGCCTTCCATGAAAGTCTCCCGTAGTACACGGTTAAGCTACAGATGATGAATTGAATGTTAGGTGTTTGGCAGGCTCCGCCAAAATCGATCCCAAGCGGGTTCAATTGGCAGTCGCTTATTTAGAGGGATTGAGCTTTTGCTGTATTCCCTTATGGCTCTTTAGCCTGGACTGCACCCGACACCAATGGCAGGGAGGTGCCGATAAGATGCTATCAGATGCAGTCCAGGCTGAAGAAAACTTGTACGAGGAACCGAAAAGCTAGTTGGCGGACTGGCTGTTCTACATGAACCGTACTAAAGTATGCGAAGAAGTGTATTGGCAAATTTTAATTGTGTAAATACTTTTATATGCGATCTGAAATGCTGTAAAAGCATGTGCAAACAGAGCAAAAACTCTGTTTAACTCAACTTTTTGAACCATTGATCTGGAAATGATCCTTTTTTCAGATCATTAGATCGATATGGCATTTAAAACAGAATAATTAACTATCCTAACTATTTTAACGAGTGGTGGTTTTTTGCTCTGATTTTGGGTGGTTTTCATCTTATGCCGCCTGTATTTGGGTGTAATCCTATTGACTATGCTTTTTGCTTCATTTTTTTGGTGGTTGTTTGCACAACTTTGGGCAAGGGATCTGTCTGCCAGGTATACTTAGCCATCAAAATTTGAGCTGTGGGCCCAAAAAATGATCTTCAGAGATCCTTTTGTTGCACCAGAGAAAAAATAGAGTAGTATTTGCGGATGTTTATGCTGTTTTCAGGGGCATAATTGCCTGAACAGACAAGCTTATATATCCAATGTGTAGCTGAGGCTTCAGGTTGGGAAGGATCGAGCATATCCGAAATGCTCAGGGAAGAGGGTTTATCGAAACCCTGAATGCAAAAACCCCCCGAAATCTGTCATCAACTTGGCGGAAGAGTCAGATATCAGGGGGTCAAAAGCAGGCGCTGGCCTGTGAGAGATTATAACTCATGCAATTTAGAAAACAACACCTGTCCGCCATAAGTTCGGGACAGGGTGGCTGAACAGTCGAACAACCAATTTACTCATTATCGGCAGGTCAAGAACCCGAATCCGGAATTTACACCGCGTGAAGGGAAGAATACGCTGCCGTTCTGTCGCAAGCTGATGGCTAAAGCCGAAGGCTTCACATCCCGTTTTGATTTCTCTATGCACGTTGCCTTTGCGCGATCGCTTGGTAAGCGCCGCCGTATGCCTCCGCTTCTTCGCCGGCGGGCGATTGATGCGCTGTTGCAGGGGATGTGTTTCCACTATGATCCATTAGCTAATCGTGTACAGCGATCTATCACAAATTTGGCCATCGAATGTGGATTAGCCACGGAGTCCCATAAGGGCAACTTGTCTATCACTCGGGCGACACGAGCCTTGTTCTTCATGTCCGAACTCGGGCTGATTACATATCATACGGAATATGATCCGCAGATAGGTTGTAACATCCCGACCGATATTACTTTCACACCGGCGCTGTTTTCTGCTCTAGACGTTTCCGACGTAGCTGTTGTAGCTGCACGGCGTAGTCGTGTGGAATGGGAAAATAAGCAGCGTGAAAAACAGCACCTGTCACGCCTTGGAATGGACGAATTGATCGCAAAAGCCTGGCGGTTCGTGCGCGAACGCTTCCGCAGCTATCAGTCCGAACGTAAGGCACACGGACTCCGTCGCGCTCGAGCTCGCCGCGATGCCGAGCGCACTCGCCGCGATATTGAAACCATAGTGAAGCGACAGCTGACGCGTGAGATCGCTGAAGGGCGTTTCATTGGCAACCAGGCTGCAGTCTTCACTGAGGTGAAGCGACGAGTTAAAGAGCGCATGCTCATGTCTAGGGGAAACTACACCCGCCTGGTACCTGATCCCACCTGAACCACCTTTTTATAATCCGGTTGACGCCGGAGGATCCGTCACGCCTATCATACACAGCTGTTGAAAATTTGCACAAAACGACTTCTCGTGGTCGTGTTATTCACCGCTAGGTAGGCGTGAAAATATAGAAAAACCTATCACCGACAATCAACTGATGTAATCAGAACAGTTATACACATATAACTGCAAGGGAAAGTTCCACAAAGCTACAATCGATAGATCCATAGAGTGCGAAACGTGTATGTTTTAAGGTGCGTGGTTCCTTTTAAAGAACTAATGAATTCTTCTTTTAAAGACCTTTCTTTTCTTCATATAAAAATAAAACCTATTCATCGTCTGCCCTGTGGACAGACTCAAAAAATGTCCGCCCTTGCAGCGGGCATAGCCCGCGCCGGTTCGGTATCGAGTACCTCCCATTGCTACGCAACGGGCCCCATTAAGAAACATAAGTTAAAGCCGCTACGTAGCTGTTATAGCGATAAGAACAAGATACACGCCCGTAACCAGCCCTAACGGGCTGCTAACGCGGAGGTACGCTCCAGCTGCGGCATAGCCTTGCTGGACCCACTCCGACGGCGTACAGAAGCTCCTGAAGCGCTGTAAGCTCGCTCGGTCTAGCAGGGCGAGGGGAGGATTGAGACTCTATGAAAATATCGAACCGGCTTCGCCGGGCTACCGGCGACCCTAACCTGTCGCTGATATCTGTTTAGCCCATCTGTCGCCTACCTGTTACCCTCTTAATCTGATCGATAAGTGATCAATCAAATTTAGAGCTTGCTCAAAGTCAGGGTATGTTGGCGATTGATTCAATGGGTTTGGGGTGCTATCAGGATAAATCTTAAGTATATTAGGAATTTAGCAACTAACTTAACCAGACAGGCATTTATGGCGACGTTGTTCATCGATCTACTTATCAAACCGCGCAAAAGATTTCGAGTTAAAACAACGTCTCAGGATGAGTTGACGCAGCAACTGGTGTTGTATGTGCAACGTCATTATCTGCGAGTGCCTGGCTGGGAGCTCTATAAGTATGGGCGTAGCTGGGGGTGTTTATGCCAGGTCGTGCCGCTTCCGTTCTTAGACTGGTTATCTTCGAACGAGAACTGCGCAAAGGCTAAAGAGATCGCTGAGACTTGCCGGCCGTTCGTAGAAGGTGCACGCAATACTGCCGTTCCGCCGATCGCTGTATATATTCCTTTAAGCTGGTTATGCATCATAATTCCGCCCCTGGAGCTCATGCTTCGAGAACATTGGCAAACTCAACTCAGAACAACGCGGACGGCGCCAGATGTTGATAGCGATACATCCTTCAAACCGTCTGATTACTACCTGTTATGCGAAGGACGGGCAATTCCTGACGTTTGGCAGCGGCATTTTGAATTATGTATGAAAAGAGGTATGCCGTTCATCGTTTTATGGCATTTTCCTCCTAAGCAGGCCAGATTTGCCTCACGCTACGACATTCTTTTTTCTTGGGAAACCTTAGTTAAAAACCATGGCCATGTATTTGATAACCCCGATTTTCCTGATATCACTACGATCGTGACTAAACGTATTATGCAGTTATTGAGGGAGCGACGACATGAAGAAGGCTTTGGCCGGGTATCTTTGCAGAATGTACTTGGAGAAGGGCAAATAAACATTTTAAAGTTAAGTTTTGAAGCTGCTGAACAGCTCACTCTTGAGCTGGTGAGATTGATCCAAGTGTTGATTAACGAAGCAGAAGTAAGTTTGCAGAATAACTTGTTAGGTTAACAAAATAGATATCAATCAGTATGTTGGTTTTCCTTTCTAAGGAAAAGCCGCTTATGCGGATTTTTTATTTGGTCGTCAAATAAGATCTTAGCATGAAGGCAGACCAGACAGATTCAGGTATGGGAAACACCTAAAGTAGGTTCTTGAAGTAGTGCTATCAGGGTATGGGAAATAGCACATGTTCTTAAAGGCCATAGTATGTGGGAAACGGCTAAAGTAGATGGGCTGGTTCAGGGGTTTTGGTTACGATCGTGAAAATAAGTTTGCCATCACCAGATTCAGACATCGTGGCCATCAAAGGGGTTTCTTTGCTGATCTTTTCCAGTGCAGGCTTGATAAATGTGCGTTTCATCTCGGCGAAGTTATCGCGCTGTGACTGTGGGAGCTGATAACGTTCGGCTAGCCAATCCGCGGTGGTGATCCAGATCCCGGACTTTCGATACTGGCATAGGCTTTCGTACAAGCGGATTGCCCTCACACTGTTGATTCGGCCGCAATCATAAAGGTTGTAGGTCGTGAATTGACTGCTTAGGTCCAGCAAATACGGCATTACCTTGTTGTTAAATTCTATGTTCCATGAACCCCTTCCTCGCTTCAAGCCTGCCTCAGCAAGCCAGGGGCGTTTACGTTCTTCATATTCACCATCCGATGGGAAAAAGGTAACAGAGCTATTGGAAAGCGCGTCAATACCTTTCCTAACATCAGTGCTTGCAGTCGCCTGGCTAACCTTAAACAGGCGCTGATAATCAGCGACCCTGACAGTGAACGTGCCTGGATGCTCGTCTTGTCTGTAAGTTTCCATGAGGCACAACCACAGGACTCGCTTAGCCTGTAATGACAGATAATAGGCAGCTTCCGTTAGCTCGTTTGATTGAGCAATGGCAGGTCTGTTGGTTTTCACAATCCCTTTATTTTCAGTCATATGTTGTTCTATGGGTGGTTTGGATTTACCCCATAGTTACATTCGTTTTATAGCATGGTCAAGGCAAACTTTTGGTGATTCCCATACCTGAATTAACTTTAGCTATCCCCCATAGAAACTTTAGCTGTTTCCCATTCCAACTTAAGCTTTTACCCACAATAACTTTGGCTGTTTCCCATACCTGCTTTATCCGTTTCCCATATTGACAGCCCTGAGAGGCAAGCGTGACAAGGCTTTAGAGCATGTCTAAAAAGCATTTAAAATCTTTAAAAATCAAAAAAATCTTTAAAAAACATTACTGTGGATATGTTGATATCTAAACTATGGGAAATACCAAAAGTTTCCTTCATGGAACTGCAGTAGCACCCACCGGGTAACCGGTGGGCCCCAAATCACTGCCTCAACAGCTCAGATCCTGCCTCAGAAACCCATGGTAGCTCTTTGTCTGTAAGCCAAGTGTCGCAACGGCTCGTTGCGATCTAGGCTCCTGTGGTGCGTCCAGCTTCGAAAAAAGACTGGTCTTAGCAGGATCGGGGGGGGGGAGGATCCTTTAAGATCCTCTATGGTTGCTATTTGATGAAAGGATTTCCTTTCGATTGGAGATACATCTGACCAAAAACATGTGATGCATAATCGTTGAGATGGCCAACATCCCTATACACGCTCACTCCATTAACTTCTGTAGCACATCCAGTCTCTGAACATTGAACGTCTTTTATGTCAATAATCACTAGAGATGGATGTGATTTTTTTAATTCTTCAAATTTTTCATCAAACCATGAAGGAGAAGGCTTAGTATTGCGAAGTGAGTTGCATTCACCATTTTCAAAATCATTTCTTCCTATCAGTTTCCTTTTCAAACAAAACTCATAGCCGTCTGGTCTATTAAATATTTCTTTCATTATCACCGGAGTGGAGCCTGCTTTTTCGATGATTGTAAGCGCTTCATTAATAGCAGAGCTTAATCTCTCTTTTGAAAGTTCTAAGGTACGGGTATCTCCTTGATTATTTATAATCTTATCGCTGACATACATTGGCCATAGCTCACCAATAATAACATAGTCATATTTATTATTTTCTATTTGTTCATAATATTGCTTAGTGTTTTCATGACAAGTTTCATAAACTGTATTAGAAAAGTGCCACCAATCAAACTGATAGAGACCTGGCAACGTTAAACAACTTGCTGTGCTTTTTGCAGTAATTGCTAAATTAGCATCTTTTGCTAAAGTCTTTAAGAACATCCAGTAGTGATTAGAGTTTGAATCTCCAATGAAGAATGCAGTCTTTTTTGGGGATTCAACTCCGAACGTACAGTGTTCGTTTGAATATTTTCCTTCGATTTCATCTGTAAGACAATCTGAACGATGTCCCGACATTTTTTTGTACTTTAATTCAAGGTTTGTTGCTGTGTTAAATGAACTTCCAAATCGCCATGGGAAGTAGTTTTGATTTTTTGCAACAGAATATAGAACAATGCTTAATAATAATGGCGTTACAATTAATAAAAGTATTGATGCTTTTAGGTTTTTATTGCATTTCCGCAGGGGCATCTCTATATAACTATAAGAAACACACGCAAGGAGTAATGATGATGTAAGTAATGAAATAAGCAGAAGTGAGTCGTTAAACACATCCATATAATGCAACAATGCCAGGCAAGGCCAGTGCCATAGGTAAAGAGAATATGAGCGTTTACCAATGGCTACGAGAGAATTTGATGCAAGCAACCTCGATGCATAGGATCTGGATGATTCACCAGAGAGGATTAAAGCGCCAGTTGCTAATGCAACCACAAGGGTATACCCATTTGGGTAGCCAGATATTAATTCTGGAGACATTGAAAGAGTAATAATTAGAGATAGTGATACGATACCAACAATATTGGATAGCTTATGTTCTATCCTAAATGAGGTAAATGCGATGCAACTGCCAATTTGCAATTCGAAGCAACGCGAGAAAAAATCATAGTATCTCACTTTACTAGTTGTATAGGATAGGTATAAAGAAACAATAAGAAAAACGGCTGTAATCACATAGTTTGCTAAAGCGACTTTGTCTTTTTGATAAGACTTTAGTGTAAAATACAGAATTACAGGGAATGTCAAATACCATTGCCACTCAATAGAGAGAGACCATGTATGAAGCAACAATAAGTAGCTGGAGTCTTCTGAAGCATAACTAGTTGTTACACCAGAAAAATACTGGTTTGATGTGAAGTACAGAACATTTTTTACGCTGTGCAGGAACGTGTTGTAATCGGCTGGAAGGTAAAAAATGCTACCGATAATTATAGAAATGAAAACGATGAGTAGCAGCGATGGTTGTAGTCGCCAAATTCTACGAGTATAAAAATTACTTAAATTAAATTTTTGGTCATTAGTTCCGTCTAAAATTATTTTGGATATCAAATATCCCGATATGACGAAAAATACATCAACACCGATGAATCCTGCAGGGAATTGGCTTAGTCCCGCATGAAAAAAAATGACTAAAGCGACAGCTATAGCTCGTAAGCCGTCAATATCACTACGGTACTTCATTTTTAACCTCAAAGTTGTTTTTTTCGTTTATATTATAATTTAATTCCGAGGTCAGATAAATATACAAGTTTACATTTTAAATTATTTTGGCAATCGGTATATCGCTTAATCGTGTGGTGTAGGAGGGAGAGAGTAATTCGCGGCGCATCTTCCAGGTTTTACTTATCCCTTGGCCGGCAAACCAGACTTTCCCCAGCCCGGAGTGATTTATGCCATCGACGGCTTTCATCAATTGTTCGCTACCGGCGCGCGGTGGATGTTCGTCGAAGAGATCGATCTGGCCGGGTTTGTCACAGAAATCGTTAAGCATGATGCCCGCTTTTTGATAGCGAAAACCGTCACGCCAGATCGCATCGAGGGCTTTCACAGCCGCCGCAACAATGTCGCGGGTGTCTTGCGTGGCCAACATGAGCTGGACGCTGTGGCTGTTGGCATAATAAGGCTCATGAGGTGCAAATGGGCTGGTTCGTGCAAACACTGAAATGTGCCGGCAGTATTGCCTCTCTCGGCGGAGTTTCTCGGCGGCCCGCTCGGCGTATTGGCACACCGCCTGGCGCATGTCCTGCAGCTGCGTGACGCGCTGGCCAAATGACCGGCTGACGATGATCTGCTGCTTTGCCGGCAGCGCATCGATCGAGATACACGGCACACCGTTTAGTTCACGCACGGTGCGCTCGAGCACAACCCCGAACGTCCTGCGTATCAACGCCTGGTTGCTGTCGGCAAGCTGCAGTGCAGTCGTGATCCCCATCGCAGCCAGCTTTTTGGTCAACTGGCGCCCACATCCCCACACTTCGCTGACCGGCACCAGCGCCATCAACCGTCGTTGCCGATCGCGGTTTGTCAGATCAACCACACCGCCGGTAGCCGGCCAGGTTTTTGCGGCGTGATTAGCCAGCTTTGCAAGGGTCATCGACTGCGCAATTCCAATGCCACAGCTGAGGCCTGTCTGCTGTAGAACGGTATTACGCACACGGTGGCCGTAGTCTTCGAATGACTCTGTGGCATCGATGCCGGCAACGTGAAGAAATGCCTCGTCGATGCTATAGATCGTCATCGCCGGCGCGAGGGATTCTAAAATCGTCATGCAGCGTGCCGACATGTCGCCGTACAAGGCATAATTGCTTGAAAAGACAGTTACGTTTTGATTTTTAATGATTTCTCTGGCCTGAAAAAACGGCATGCCACGTTTCAGGCCGAGCTTTTTTCCCTCGCGGTTGATTGCCACCAGGGCGCCGTCGTTGTTCGAAAGAACAGCCACTGGACGCCCTTTAAGATCCGGACGGAAAACCTGTTCGCAGGCGCAGTACATCGAATTGACGTCAGCCAAGAGAAACATGGTCACCTCACGAACGAGTGCAGGGCATGGATCACTACCCCGAAAATTTCCAGCGTTTCGGGATAAATAGGACTGTAGGCGGGATTCATTGGCGCCAGGCAAACCTTGGGCGTAAGCAGCAGCCGCTTGACGGTAAACTCACCGTCGACCGCGGCGATCACGATGCTGCCATGCACGGGTTTTTCAGCCCGATCTACGATCAGCAAATCTCCTGACAGTATGCCGCCATCGCTCATTGACTCACCCGTTGCGCGGATGAAATACGTGGCGGCCGGGTGTCTAATAAAATCATTTAAATCAATGGATTGCTCTATGTAATCGTCGGCAGGGCTGGGGAAACCTGCCGGGCATGGTGTCCCGTATAGCGGGAGTTTGACCGGTTGACCTGGTGAAAAAAAGTACAATTCTCTGGCATTCATAATAGTAATAATTTATCTGTATATATATACAGTAAATCATAAACGAAACGTGCGCACACGCAAGCCTGAAACCGGGTCTCGTAGCGCGATCCGACGTAATATAATAATTTTCTGAGTGATTTTTTTCTGCAGCTTTTGGCGTTCCTCATGTGTGCTTGCACACATGATATCCACCAAAACTGTGGATAACGCGCAGTTCAGACCGTTGGTGTATCAATGGCCAGGATGAGTGAGGGATTGTCATTGCGAACGGCGCCCACAGCCGGCGAGACCGGTTGCCAGCTGAAATCCTCCGCTTGCAGGCTGTACACGTCAGCATGCATATGGCCAGAGGGCGGAACTAAGCTGGTATCGAGCCAGTCGCGCGCGGCAGCGGGTGGCAGCACCAGAGGACGTCGATCATGAATATCCGCCAGGCCGGCATGACTGGCGGCCGTGATAATGATAAAGCTGCCGCTGCCGCTGCCGTCGCTGGCTGCTACGTACAGTGCCGCAAAGAACAACGGCTGGCAAACGGCGCCACGGATAAAATAGGGCTGCTTCAGCCGTGGATTCTCCGTCGACTTTTTCCATTCGTACCAGCCCGATGCCGGCACCAGCGCGCGGCCATGCTTCCAGAGCGGGGCGAACATCCGGCTGTGCTCCGCGGTTTCAACGCGGGCATTGATGAGCGGTGGTTTTCCCTGTTCACGCCACCATTCCGGTGCATAGCCCCAGTTGACCAGCGTCAGCTGCAGCTGGTCATCGTGGTGATGAAACACCGACACTGGCGTGCCGGGGGCGACGTTATACCGTGCATGCCAGTCGCCGGCGGTGCTAACCGGCGTATCAAGCGCCAGGGCGGTGAGAAATTCGTCTCGGCAATGGAATTGTGCAAAACGGCCGCACATTGCGCCTCCTGACTTAAATAAACTAAGTGTAGAAAATTATTATAAACCTTGCACAATATATATAAATTCAACTCGATTATTATGATAGTATTATAAATACTGTATTTTATGGGTTTGGTTTTTATTCCATGATTAGAAATTTATTTTTCATCTCTATTTTCTTTGTCTTTGTGGCGTTCCTTGCGTCCATTGGTGGCTATTGGATGGTTTCGGGACTGGCTTTTATTAATTTATTTATTTGCTTGATTTTTATATTTATATTCTATGTGGTAAGGTTTTATAGATATAGAGGGGTGAGATGAAGAAACTATGAGTGATGATCCGGGAAGAAGTAAATTTGTCGATCTGCCGGCAGATGCCAGACCTTCTTTCTGGCGCAGCATAGCTGGCAGGGTATACGAAGGGATTATGCATTCTCTGGGACGGCCTGCCCGCCTGGAGAATGCGATTGCTTCCGGGCAGCTTATTCCCTGTTCGCTCATCGCCCCTGTCGACACGTTCTGGACACGGTCTGTGGTTTACTGGCAGGACTGGATGTCTTCACCTTTGCCATCATTCCATTCTAGCCCTTGGACGATCGACTACCGCAAACTGGGCTACCAGCGCGAACTCGAAAGTCATTCACTTGCTGTTCCCGAGCTTCAGCAGCTGATTAGCAAAGAAGATGTCCCTCATTTTACATGCGACATCACGGATATCCGGGGAATTTCGGCATCGAAATCTATGGAGCATGATATCCGGGACATTGATGAATTTCCCATCCTAAGATGCCGTGAACTGGCTGAACCCGTGACTAAAGAGTACTTGTGGAAAAATATGAGTCACAGGGAATTACGGCTCGACCGGATGCGATTTGCTGAATATCTGTGGGCAGAGCGGAGGCTCTACTGGCTGAACGAAGGTGGCTCACACCATTTTGGCGCTGCACGCTATCAGGCATGCCGCCTGGGCATTGCGGTTCCACTTACCGGCAGACTCTGTCGCTACAGTGTTAACGCGAGGATGGCCTCCGCTTTACGTCAGCAATGGCACCTGTTTGCTATTCCGGCAGACGAACTCTTCTGCAGCTTTTTAGATGCCATGAATGCTTTTGAATGCCCATTTGGTAATTCAGATTTGCCGCGTCACATGCATGATGCGGACAAATCAGGTATAGCTCTCAAACTCGTCTGGCTTGATCGTAGCCACCCCAGAGCCAATGCTGTTGCTGATGTACTTTCCGCCGCGGGTTTCCCTGATTTCGGTAAACAGTTGAAGCTGCTGGCGACCCAGACGGCTGAAACAATATCCCGAGAAGTAAATTAAACCTGTTCCTGGTCTTACCTCCCTGTTCATCCTTTGAACATTGATAACTTTTCTACCATTGGCTATGTTACGAACATATTTAGCCAAGGAAACGGGTATGGATACTGTTGAAGAGTTAGGTGGCACCTATTTTTACGCTGGAATGGAGCGCCTTGGCGCTGGTGAGCTGTTCTTCTGGGTTTTTGTGGATAAAACCATGCAGCAGCTGGGCGTCGGTGATGTGGGGGCTGTAGCGGCCATCGTCTCAGGCATGGCTATTTTACCGACCAGGCAGAAACCTGCCGGAGCCAAAAAGGGAACATCACTCGCCAGTGTGGCTTCACGAAAGGTCTTTGGGAACGCTAAATTCCCGTATGGAATTCAGCTACCAACATTTATCGGTAATCCCGTGGAAGGCATTAGGCGAAAGATGATCTCGAACATCGGCACCTTCGTTGGCCGGACAGTACCGGTCGTCGGCTGGCTCATTCTCGCCTATGATGTCTCACGGATCGGCGTCGAAAGCGTTGTAGCCTATAACAAAATCGCCCGTGCTGAGGATCGCTTATGGTAATCGAGACGCTTGAAGAGCAGGTAATCGCCCTCGTCAGAAAGCATTATGGTACGGTCATCACTGGCTGTTCACCCGAGATAACACCAGGTTCTGATATTGATGCTGACATTGGCATGGATTGGGCTGACGCAGAAGGGCTGATGGAGGATTTTTTTGAAAAGTTCTCAGTCGATAAGGCCAGCTTCAATATCAAAACCTATTACCCCGATCCGCCGATGGGGACATTACTCAAAAATTTGTTTAGGCGTGAAAAGGAGCTCCCCGAAGTACCCCAATTTACCGTCAATATGCTTATCGAGTCCGCCAAGGCTGGGCGTTGGTTGTACTGACGCCAGCTATGCAGTGTTCAGTCAGGGATATACCAGGCGTATCAATCGTCGGCATGTCGGACACTGAGCAGCAAGAAATTTATTATGCCGTATTTCATTTGTGGGCATACGACCTGCTGGGCACCATCCAGTGGCGTGGCGTGGCCTACCACTCGCGTGTCGCAGCTGCAGGCAGGTGACCTCAACTGGTTAAATAATGCTCTTAACGTACAAAATTTTCCGATCTCCAAACTGACCCCTATGTTGAAAAGGCCGCTGAGAAAAATTCTCCCGCAGCGGCCTCTTTAGCATAACGTCATTATGCGAACCATATTATATTATTTTTATTTTTGGAAGAACTTCCTCCATGACTTTGACGGCTTTTCCATCCTTGATTACATGGCTATTCCAACTACTTGATTGTGCCATCGCATCATCGTATATTCCTTGTGATATAGCTAGTAAGTCCGTATTTACCAATGAGAATAGACCTTCATCAACAAACTTTTTTGATATTAACTCATAGTGGCTGTTCTTTTTTAATGCAACATATAATGGGTATTTTTTTTCAATATTTTCAGCCAAACTGTCAAATGAAATTATTGAGAAGTCGCTTCGTTGCTGGCCTCTTATTAATGCTGTTTTCTGTGTGTTATTCTCATATTCTGATCTACGTCCATGCACTAAAACATACTTGAAGTTAAAAGGATTTTTACCCATGTGAGCAGGTTCAATGAAGCCTTGTAATATATTATTTTTGAAGTGACTTCTATTGGATTCTTCATCAAACCAAGCCCTCCATGTATTCATTTGCTGCAAGGCAAGATTAAAGTCAGCATGGAAAGTTGTGGAGTTATTCTTGAAATATTTTGAAGATGGCTTTTCTATCTCAACTAAAATTACATTCCAGTTGTCAGAGCTTTTAGAAAGATACACAAAGTCTGGTTTATAATCACTCGATAACGGTAATTTTCTGAATACCGTACAGAAATGAATTCCATGATTCTGTTCAAACTCTCTAGGAATAAACATTGTATTTTCTTCAAGATAGGTTTGATAAACTTGTTCTTTTTCATTTTTATTTAGCAAGTCAATATACTCTTGCTTTTTTTTGTTTATTTCTTGACCTGTAATGTACATGAGATTTCCGTTTTTTAAATTTAGGATTGTGTATAGTAACTATTTTTAACTCATTCTAATCTATAAAAACTCAATGTTACTTGTAATCTAGCTGTTACGAGTATGCCGCGAAGCGGTTCGATGGCCTACATCAGTTAGTATTATTCTTGATGCCTCCTATTAGGTGAGCGAGGTTATCCGATATCTCTTTAGTCATGACTGTAATTCCAGTTTTAACCTCGTTGAAGCTGTTTGTTTTTTGTAAGTATTTCGCGATGAATCTGTGCTTTTTTGCGCTCGATTTGTAACGATAGCTGATGAATAGTATTTGGTAGTTCTTTTGTTAGGAATGCATGATTATTTTCTTCAAATTCTCCTGATTCGGATAATTCAGAGTGTATGAGTTCAAGCATCTTGATGATATCAATTTGATGTTCTACTATAAATCTACGATAAGCTGTTTTCCCTACTTCTCTAACGAACAGATCTAGAAACTTACGGCCGTTACGAAATTCTTCAATGAAAAACTTTTCAATGATAAATGCAACCACAGGAACCATCAATGCCTTTATACGGGCAACTTCTTGCACTACATTTCTTTTAACCCCTTGAGTGACGTTGTGAAACCTTGATGCCATACAAGTAATGGGATTCAAAACCCTGACTTTATCATGAGCTGTATATTGAAATTTCTCCATGGGTAAATGAAAAACTTCTGTATTGATAATAAGTTTTCTGCCGTTAAAATCAGAGGGAGTAAGATATGAAGCGCTCGACAGGACATCCACAATGTTGGGTTCTTCAATGTGACGGTCATCGAAAATTTCTTTATTGACAAACTTTTTATGAAAATATGTTTTAATTTTCCCGTCTTTTATGTTTTTTAACGGCAGGATTGCCAGTGAAGGTGGTGAGCCATCATTATAATTTACGGGTACATCTAATACTGATGATATTACTGAAATGTCGATATTCCGTGCTGTCACATCAATATCATTGGAAGTAATATAATCAATAGGGGGATGTTCGGAGTAAATATCCTTGTACCATACCACCCAGTAGTGCACAGCCTGACCGCCTACGGTCACGATTGGCGACGTGAATTTATCACCATGCTTCATTAGTTCAGCGTTAAGGATATAGAGTTGGTCCAACGGACTCATATGTTCTGACATAAAAAAACCACCTTAAAAAAGATGGCTTATTATCACGTAATCATATGATTAGGCAAACGAGAATTTTTTCTGCAGCTTTGCAGTAGACTTCAGCTGACCAAAGTCAGATTTTGGTGAAAATGGTTGAGGCTCACGTTCACCTGCTTCGATCATGTGAAGCCTTTTTTCATAGAGCTCATGCTGTAACTGTTTAATGCTTCTCGCTGAAAGGTTTGCCATCGCAATCACCTGAAGTTAGTCTTTCAAAACCTACTTAATGTACGAATTATGCGCGTTTTTACGAAGGTCGTCAAACTTTCCTAAAGGAGAGCCTATCTGCAAAGCGGTGGCTTCATGCTATTGCTTTGCATAGAGTGTTTCTGCCAAGGGCTCGATACCAAGCTGATAAGACTATCGGGTGGTAGGGTTCAGAAGTTACATGAACTTATCAAATTTTTTAACCTCCCTGTCGCCGCGCCGCTGAGGTGCAGGGACAGGAACGGCGGCAGGCCGTCGTTGGCGCCCTGCCCCGCGATGAACCACAATGAATTCCACGGTGATTAACGGCTTCTACTGATCGACTGTTCGACCTGTTTAACCTGTTCCGCGAACTTGCCGGCCTGCTTGATGTGTTCAATACGCGCTAGCACTTTCTGAGTCTCGCCCAGATATTCAGTCATATTAGTCAGTGGCAGCGCTTGATAATACCCATGCGCGCTACTGAAGCCATGATACCGGAGCTGCAGCAGCAGGCTCAGAAAAGCCTCATCCTTCTTGACTTGGCGATCGACCCATTTCCGTACTGCCTGGATCCCGCTAATATCACGCCATGCCCAGATATATCTATTCAGCAGGGGAAAGGCCGCCAACTGTTTGGTGATGGCCGGGCTGTTCAGTCTCTTCCCCATGGTTTTCTGTAAGATGACGACGTTACTCCGCTCCATCCACTCTTCCAGCTGATGGCCCGTTCTGTCTCCGACTATCCCATGTTGCCACAGCAGGTGACGGACATACTCAGCGCCCCAGTACCAGGCTTTCCCAAGCTGGAGTTGCGCAGTCAGGAACTTATTGGTAGATGTGACATCCTCACGTAGCATTCGTTGGATTAGCCGATCGGCCACGCTGTAGGTATCCAGGTCCTGCAGCTCAAACCACTCGTTGTCTTGCCGATAGCGTTTCACCATGTCATCCCCGTTGTCGAAGAAGAACTGCAGCAGACCCTGGCACTCGGCCAGCGTTCTGGAATCAATCTGGGGGGATGTTAGCTCGGCCAGCATGTGCTCAAACCAGGTGCGGGAAGATAAGTTCTTTTTTCTCTGGATATGACCGAGCAGGCGTTGTGCCAGTTCCTGCTGCTTTTCAGGCTGGTCATGCTGGCCGGCGAGCGCGAAGATTTGGTCAAAATCTTCCGGTAACAGGATATTTTGTGGCGCGCAGAAGGCGAAGTAGTAACGCCAGTATGCCTGGCTGCCAAGCCGCTTCCCTGCTGTGAGCCAAGCACTTTCCTGCGGACCGGTGCTTACAAAGAGTTTATCGGGATGCACTGTCAGTCCATCTAAGATCCCCGGGACCCATTCACTCAGCTCCGTGATGGAATGCGCTTTGGCCGGGAAATACCGCATCAGGTGTTGCTTAAGGTTGTCTGTCAGGACTTTCTGCTCCTCTTTACTGACATGGCCATCTCCGGTCTGCACCACGTTCCGTTCCGACAGGTATTCTTCCACCCAGTCATACAGACCCGAATTTGTCGTGCGGAGCAGCTGCAGGAAGCACAGATCGGGGAAATACACATAGTCCCGTATGCCCGCATAACGGAACCGTAGTGCATTTAGAACGGTCTGGACTTCCCGGGGCGATTTCAGCATGGCGCCATAAATATTCGCGACTGCCGTCAGGTCATCCAGTATGCCCTTCTCCGGGGGAGATTTATTCACCGTTTGGTATAACTCAATGGCATCATCACGAAATTGCTGGCGCAGCGCAAAGGATTCCGGGCGCGGCAGTCCGAATGAGATCTGGACAATTTTCTGCAGGTACAGGCTCCCGTCGGTGACGCCCAGCCCCTGGCTGATGGCCTGTGACAGCACCGCCTTGTCATAACAGAGCAGGTAGCGGAAGCGGGGAAAATCCGCGACCGACTTCACCAGTCGGATCACCTCCACGGCCTGGGCCGGTTCGAGGCGATCGAGATCGTCGAGCAGGATAATGAAGCTCAGATCCAGCTCTTCGATTTTCTGAGCAATCTCGGCGCGCATGTCGGCCGTGGTTTTTTCCTTTTCTTTCAGCCAGTGCGAGTCTGCCACGGCGTTCAGTGCGCCGCTGGCATCGGGGACACCGGGAATGACCGCGGCGATCTGAGCGACAGGCGACAGATTCCGGGCGGTGGCCCGGGTGTAGTCCATCAGCGTCTTGGCGGTACCGGTCAGCGCTTTTTTCTTTTTGAGGGCTGCCCGTTCCTTCGCTGAAAGCCGACGTTCTTCTTCCTCGGCAATGATGCCAGCTACCGGAAGCAGTAAGGACGCCACCAGAGGCGTATCACTGCCATCGAGCCAGGGGGAAATATTCAGCACGAAGGTTCGCGCTTCCTGTTGTTTATCCAGCGCCGTGCGCAGCAGATTAAGGAGGCTGGTTTTCCCCGTCCCCCAGGCGCCTTCGATACCGATCACGGCACTGCCCTCCCGGCCGATCTCCTTAATGGCGCGGGCCAACTCGGTGGCAATGTGGGTGAAACCATAGCGGTCTTCGTCGTTATTGCGGATGGCGCGATCGGGATGTTGCCCCTGGCGGTTTTCTTGCGGTGAATGCGTCATGGTTACAGATCCCCGTACAGTGCGGCGAGCTCGGCCAGCGCCGCGGCTGTGGACGGGTGCTCCAGCTGCGCCAGCAGCTCGGCCTCGAGCGCGGTGAAGGTGTCCGGCGCCAGCCGAAGCCGCAAATTCGGCAGCACCAGACCGATGTCGCCGCTCTCCGGCACATGCAGCGAGACATGCCGCCCCTGATAGCTGCGGGTGCGATCGCCGTCCTGACGCGCGCGCAGCAGGCGGCGCAGTTCGGCGAACACCGGCCAGCCGAAGGTCGACTGGAAGACCGCGCCGCTGATGTGCAGGGACAGGAACGGCGGCAGTCCGTCGTCGGCGCCCGGATAGGCGCCCTGACCGGCGACGATCTCCACCGTGGCGCTGAGCTCGCCGGCGGCGGCGATCAGCTGCTGGCGCTCCACGAAGGGCACGGTCAGCGCCAGGTACTCGGCCAGCGCCGGATCGTCGGCGCGCTGCGCGGCGACCGCCAGCGGGAAGA
>NZ_FXUD01000015.1:0-34285 GCF_900182895.1 Serratia sp. CC22-02
CTGGTTCATTGAAAGCGAGCGAAACAGGGACATACCGACCACGGCCCAGACCATCATTTCCATGGGAAGACGGCGCTTTCGGAGCGTCACAATCCCGGTATCAGCGAGGCATTCATCGATAAGCTCAGGTGAGAGCAAGTCGGAAAGCGCAGCGAATTCTTTGGGGGAGAATTTAAGAACGGTATCAAGAGCCTGACTCAGCAACATAAAAAAATCCGTAATCTCAGAGAGATTACGGATTCTTACACAGCGACAGGATCGTTCAAGTGATCCTTAACTGATCGGCATTACGCCTCAGGCGCCCTTTTTCATGACCGAAAATCACTCGATGTCGAGCGGGTCTTCGGAGAGGATGATGCCGGTGTTGTCGGCATACAGGTGATCGCCGGAGAAGAAGGTGACGCCACCGAAATTGACGCGGATATCGCTTTCGCCCACGCCTTCGCTCACGGCACCCACCGGGATCGCCGCCATCGCCTGAATGCCGATGTCGAGCTCTTCCAGATCGTCCACCTGACGCACCGCGCCGTAGACCACGATGCCTTCCCATTCGTTCTGGGCAGCCAGGCGCGCCAGTTCGGCGTTGATCAGCGCCCGGCGAACCGAACCGCCGCCGTCGACCAACAGCACGCGGCCGCGGCCGTTTTCTTCAAGCAGATCGAACAACAGGCCGTTATCCTCAAAGCATTTCACCGTGGTGATCTGCCCGCCAAATGAAGTACGCCCGCCAAAATTGGAGAACAGAGGTTCAACAACGTTCACCTCTTCATGATAGATGTCGCAAAGTTCGGAAGTATCGTATTTCATAGGATTTTACGTCTGTTTGCCGCTGGAATGTTCAGTATATCCCTTTATTCGCCCTGTTGGCAAAATCATCAGTTTTTAACTGAGCGCCACGCCGATGGCGAACAGCAGGTTGGCCAGCAACGCCGCCTTGACCATGTGTTCCAGCATCGGCCGCATGCCGACCGGCGTCGGATCGCGCAGCACGCGCAGGCCGTGGCGCACCAGCAGCGGGATCGCCAGCACGAACAGCCAGCCCCACGGGCTGTGGAGATTGAACAGCGTAAACAGCGCGAAACACAGCACCGCGCCGCCGAGCAGCAGGGCATGGTAAATGCGCGCCTTGTGCGGGCCGAGGCGCACCGCCAGCGTGTTCTTGCCGTTTTCGCGATCGCTCTCGATATCGCGCAGATTGTTGATGTTGAGCACCGCCGTCGCCAGCAGGCCGCAGGCGGTGGCCGGCAGCATCACGACGCTGTCGAAGGTGTGCGTTTGCAAATAGTAGGTGCCGGCCACGCTCAGCCAGCCGAAGAACACCAGCACCGAGATGTCGCCCAGCCCCAAATACCCGTAGGGCTTGTTGCCGACGGTATAGGTGATGGCCGCCACGATAGACAGCCCGCCCAGCACCAGGAAGCCCACCACGTCGCTGGGTTGCTCGCAGGCGACTGCGATCAGCGAACAGCCGGCGAGGGCGATCAGCACCACCGTCACCACCAGCGCCCGTTTCATCTGCGCCTGGGTGATCATGCCTTTTTGCATGCCGCGCAACGGCCCGATGCGATCTTCTTTGTCGCTGCCTTTGACCGCATCGCCGTAGTCGTTCGCCAGGTTGGAGAGGATCTGCAGCAGGCCGGCGGTCAACAACGCCAGCAGCGCCACTTCAGGTTTCAGGCTGCCGTGCCAGGCGGCGATGGCCGAGCCGACCACGATGGAGGCAAAGGCCAACGGCAGGGTTCGGGGGCGTAGACTTTCCAGCCAGGCGGAGATCGGGGTGGTGGAGGTTGATGAGCTCATGTTTCGCTTCTGTCAGTGAGTTGCGGTGTCCGTTAGAAATAATTGTGGGAGGCAATGCCTCCCACACAGATGACTGACAAGACAATGATTGAGCGATTATAGGATAAAACGACTCAAATCTTCATCCGCCACCAGTTCATCCAGATGACTGCGCACGTAATCCGCATCAATTGTAATGGATTGGCCATTAATTTCACTCGCATCGTAGGAAATATCTTCCATCAGACGTTCCAGCACGGTGTGCAGACGACGCGCGCCGATGTTCTCGGTGCTTTCGTTGACCTGCCACGCGGCTTCGGCGATGCGGCGGATGCCGTCGGCGGTGAACTCGATGTTGACGCCTTCGGTGCCCATCAGCGCTTTGTACTGCTCGGTCAGCGACGCGCTCGGCTCGGTCAGGATGCGCTCGAAGTCTTCAGTGGTCAGCGCCTGCAGCTCAACGCGGATCGGCAGACGGCCCTGCAGTTCCGGGATCAGATCCGACGGATTGGCGGTCTGGAACGCGCCGGAAGCGATGAACAGGATGTGGTCGGTCTTCACCATACCGTGCTTGGTCGACACGGTGCAGCCTTCCACCAGCGGCAGCAGATCGCGCTGCACGCCTTCGCGCGAGACGTCCGGGCCGGAGCTCTGGCCGCCGCGCTTACAGATTTTGTCGATCTCGTCGATAAACACGATGCCGTGCTGTTCAACCGCTTCGATCGCCTGCTCTTTCAGCTCTTCCGGGTTCACCAGCTTGGCGGCTTCTTCTTCCACCAGCAGCTTGAAGGCTTCTTTGATCTTCACCTTGCGCGGCTTTTGCTTCTGGCCGCCGAGGTTCTGGAACATCGACTGCAGCTGGTTGGTCATCTCTTCCATGCCCGGAGGCGCCATGATTTCCACGCCCATCGGCGCCGCGGCCAGATCGATTTCGATCTCTTTGTCGTCCAGCTGGCCTTCGCGCAGTTTCTTGCGGAATGCCTGGCGGGCGGCGGACGGCTCCTGATGCTCTTCCGGCTGGCCCCAGTTGTTCTTGGCCGGCGGGATCAGCACGTCGAGAATGCGCTCTTCGGCCAACTCTTCGGCACGGGTGCGGTTTTTCTCGATCGACTGCATGCGCACCATTTTGATGGCGGCATCGGTCAGATCGCGGATGATGGAGTCCACTTCTTTGCCCACATAGCCCACTTCGGTGAACTTGGTGGCTTCAACCTTGATGAACGGCGCGTTGGCCAGCTTCGCCAGACGACGGGCGATTTCGGTTTTACCGACGCCGGTTGGGCCGATCATCAGAATGTTTTTCGGGGTCACTTCGTGACGCAGCATCTCGTTGAGCTGCATCCGGCGCCAGCGGTTGCGCAGGGCAATGGCGACAGCGCGTTTGGCCTTGTTTTGGCCAATGATATAGCTGTCCAGTTCGCTGACGATCTCGCGCGGGGTCATTTCAGACATGGTATTCGATCCTTACGCTTTGGAAGGCAATTCTTCAATGGTGTGGAAATGGTTGGTGTAAATACAGATGTCGCCGGCGATGTTGAGGGATTTCTCAACGATGTCGCGGGCGCTCAGCTCGGTATTTTCCAACATGGCGCGGGCTGCGGCCTGGGCGTACGGGCCGCCGGAGCCGATGGCGATCAGATCGTTTTCCGGCTGCACCACATCGCCGTTGCCGGTGATGATCAGCGAGGCGGTTTCATCGGCGACCGCCAGCAGCGCTTCGAGCTTGCGCAACATGCGGTCGGTGCGCCAGTCTTTCGCCAGCTCGACGGCGGCTTTCACCAGGTGGCCCTGATGCATTTCCAGTTTGCGTTCAAACAGTTCAAACAGCGTGAAGGCGTCAGCGGTGCCACCGGCGAAACCGGCGATCACTTTGTCGTTATACAGGCGACGCACTTTCTTGACGTTACCCTTCATCACCGTATTACCCAGGGTTGCCTGGCCATCACCACCGATGACGACCTGGCCGTTGCGGCGTACGCTTACAATTGTTGTCACGAGCAGACCCTCGTTAAAGACGGAAAGAAGTCCCCGCAGCGCCTGCTTTCGCAGACGCTACGAGGCATATTGAGAGTATAGATGGGGGGGGATTGACGCTTTTCAACCCCCAACGGAGAGGGGAATGCAACTCGACATGCCGACGCCCTTCAGGCGCGAAAGGGTTTTGTCCGCGGCGGCACGGCTGCTGTACGGGCCGAGCACCACGCGATTCCAACCGCCGCCGGCGGTGATGCGGCTCTCGATGCCTTCGAACGCCAGGCGCGCACGCACGGATTCAGCCTGATCGGTGGCGCGGAACGAACCGCATTGCACCATCCACTTCTGCTTCGATTCCGGTTTGGTTTCCTGCTTGGCCGTTTCCTGCTTCACTTCCGGTTTGGGCTCCGGCTTCGGTTGCGGCTTCGGCTCAGGCTGTTTCACCTGCACCGGTTGCTGGGCAGTTGGTTTTGGCTGCGGGTGCGGCTGCACCGGCGCGGTAGTGGCCCCGTTGCTGAACGGGTTGCGCGGCGGCTGGCTGACCTGCTGCTGCTGCATTTGCTGTTGTTGCATCTGCTGCTGTTGGCGGGTGCTGCGCGCGTTGGCCTGGCCCGGATCGTTATACGGCACTTCGTTCAGCTGCGTCGGGCGCTGCTGCATATCGGCCTGCATCTGCTCCAGCAGCTGCCGCTGTTCGGCGGTCAGCTGAGTTTTGGAATTGAGCTCGCCGCCGGCCGTCGGTTCGGTCGGGGTTTGCACGCCGATCTGCCGATTTTCCAGCTCTTTGATGTAGCGCCAGCGCTCTTCCGGCTTCGGCGGCAGGCCGTTGCCGGGGCGCGTGGTGTGCGCAGGCAACAACGGCGCGTCTTCCGGCTTGTTGTGGGTAATGAAATAGAGGCCACCGACAAAGACAACCAGCAACGCGGCGGCTAACGCCAGCACGGTTTTGGAAACCTTCGGAGAACTGCGTTTTTTACGGCTGGGGGTTTTACGCTTAGCTCCTGCTGCGCGCCCACGGCTTACATAGTCTTTTTGTGCCACTATTATTCCGCTGTGTCCTGATGAGAGGATAAGTCCGTCATGTTACTGAACCCTAAAATATTTGACTAGCGTTTCGGGGCAGCGGTGCTGCCTCTGATAATCAATTCACTGTCCAATAGCCGGGAGCCGCTGGCCACCGTCTGGCCGTTCAACTGCTCCAACAGCAACAACATCGCCTGCTGGCCGATCTGGAAGCGCGGCTGCGCCACCGTGGTCAGCGGCGGATCGCAATACTGCGCCAGCTTGAGGTCATCAAAGCCGACGATCGACAGATCCTGCGGTATCCGCAGCCCCATTTTCTTCGCCTGGGACAGCACGCCGATCGCCATGACGTCGCTGTGGCAGAACACCGCCGTTGGCGGTTTCGGCTGCGCCATCAGCGCCGTCAGCGCTTGCGCGCCGGCTTCGTAGGTAAAATCACCCCGGGTAATATAGCTGCTTTCGACGGTAATGCCATTACGACGTAGCGCTTGAACGTAACCCTGCAGCCGATAATGGCTCAGCGGCATCTGTTCCGGCCCGGCGACGCAGGCGATCTGCCGATGGCCCAATTGATGCAAATAATGCACGGCTTCAAAGGCGGCGGTCAGATTGTCGATGTGCACCGTCGGCAGTTCCAGCTCGGGGGCGAACTCGTTGGCCATCACCATCGGCGGCAGGTTGCGCTGTTCTTCCTTGCTGGCGTCGAACGGCAGGTTGGAGCCCAGCAGCAGCATGCCGTCGATCTGTTTGGTGATGATCAGATTGACGAAGGTGCGCTCTTGCTGGTTTTGCTGCGCGCAGTCGCCGATCAGCACCAGATAGCCTTGTTGGGCGGCGGTCTGTTCGATCCCCTGGATCACATCGGCGAAAAACGGATCGCAGATGTCGGGCACGATCACCAGGATGGTGCGGGATTCGTTGCGCTTGATATTGCGTGACAGAGCATGAGGAGAATAACCCACGGCCAGGACGGCCTGTTCCACTTTCTGGCGCGTCGGCGTTGACACCTTTTCCGGGTTCATCAGCGCACGCGATACGGTAGCCGTTGAAACGCCCGCCATTTCGGCGACGTCTTTCATGGTCGCCATGGATAACTCTTTCTTGTGTTCCAACGCCTTTCTCCTTGCGTCAGCCCCATGCCGACGCCACTACTGCTGTTTGCTCACAATGTCCGGCATGCGGTGGCGAGATTGTTGTCATTGAGCGCCACTCGCGTTCGGGCACTCCGTCGCGCTGCGATGTGGCGACAAAATTTGCCCTCGCAGACATTCTAAACAGAATACGCCCCGCCTTTGTTACCTAATTTGCATAAAAAATGTGACCTGAGAAGGTTTTTTAGCGTTCGCTCGCAATTTCAAGGGTAAACGTTTGCACTGCGGCAGCTAAATCGGACTTTTCCGGGATCAGCTGTCGATCGGATCGACATCCAGCGTCCATTTCACCTTGCGCGTTTGCGGCAGGGTGCCGATCAGCGGCAGCGAGCTTTTCATCAGCTGTTGCAGGACGCGCCGCGTCGGGTGCTGCAGCAGCAGCTGCCAGCGGAAACGGCCGCCGCGTTTGGACTGCAGCGCCGGCACCGGGCCCATCACCCATAGCGAGTCGTCCTTCAGCGGGCTGGCTTCCAGCAGGTTGCGCAGCTGCTGCAGGAACAGCGGGGCCTGCTGGTTGTCGTGATCTTCGGCGCGCACGATGATGTGGCTGGTGTAAGGCGGCAGAAACACGCTGTTGCGCTCCGCCAGCGTCTGTTTGGCGAAGGCGTCGTAACCCTGTTGCAGCAGCACCTGCAGCAGCGGGTGCTCCGGATGGTGGGTTTGCAGCAGCACTTCACCCTGTTTGCCCGCCCGGCCGGCCCGCCCGGAGACCTGGGTATACAGCTGAGCGAAACGCTCGGCGGAGCGGAAGTCGGCGGAGAACAGCGCGCCGTCCACGTCCAGCAACGCCACCAGGGTGACGTCGGGAAAATGGTGGCCCTTGGCCAGCATCTGCGTGCCGATCAAAATGCGCGCTTCGCCGCGATGGATATCCGCCAGGTGCTGCTCAAGCGCGCCTTTACGGCTGGTGGTGTCGCGATCGATGCGGGTGATTGGCGTATCGGGGAACAGCGGCGCCAGCTCCTGCTCCAGCTGTTCGGTGCCGACGCCGACCGACACCAGGTGGGTGGAGCCGCACTGCGGGCACTGGTGCGGCACCGGCCGCTGGCTGTCGCAGTGGTGGCAGCGCAGCTGGCGCTGATGCTGGTGGAAGGTGTAGTAGTGATCGCAGCGCTGGCATTCGGCGATCCAGCCGCACTCGTGGCACAGCAGCGCCGGGGCGTAACCGCGGCGGTTGAGGAACAGCATCACCTGATTGCCGGCTTTTAAATGGTGCTGCATGCTCTTCAGCAGCGGCTGCGACAGGCCGACCTTCAGCGGCAGCCCCTTCAGATCGATCAGGTGCTGCGCCGCCGGTTTGGCGTTGCCCGCGCGTTGGGTGAGCTTCAGTTGGCGGTATTTGCCCAGCTGCACGTTGTGCAGCGTTTCCAATGCCGGGGTCGCGGAGCCCATCACCATCGGGATATCCTCTTCCCGGGCGCGGAACACCGCCAGATCGCGGGCGTGGTAGCGCCAGCCTTCCTGTTGTTTATAAGAGCTGTCGTGCTCTTCGTCGATGATGATCACGCCCAGCTGACGGAACGGCGTGAACAGCGCCGAGCGGGTGCCGATGACGATGGCGGCTTCGCCGCTGCGCGCGCGCAGCCAAACCGCCAGCCGCTCGCTGTCGTTCAGGCCGGAGTGCATTACGTCTACCGGCGCGTTGAAGCGCTCGCGAAAGCGGGCGATGGTTTGCGGCGTCAGGCCGATTTCCGGCACCAGCACCAGCGCCTGCCGGCCTTTGGCCAGCACGTTCTCCAGTACGCTGAGGTAGACCTCGGTCTTGCCGGAGCCGGTCACCCCGGCCAGCAGCCAGGCGGCGAACTGCTCATCCTCGCTTCTGATCGCCCCGACGGCGGTAGCCTGTTCAGTGTTCAGCCGCAGCCGCTCGCCGAGCACCGCGAAGTTAGGGCGCCAGTCGTGCGTATCCGCGACCTGAGCGCGCAGATCGATCAGCCCTTTGGCGCGTAGCGCCTGCAGGGCGCTTTCCGTCAGCTCCAGCTGGCTGACCTGGTGGCGATAGACCGGGCGTTGCAGCAGCGCCGCCAGCGCCTGCTGCTGTTTCGGCGCGCGTTTCAGGCTTTCGGGCGGGGTGGCGCGCCCCTCTTCGGTGGCGAACCATTGCCACAGCGGTGCGGCCTCGGCCGGTTTGCCTTGCCGCAGCAGGATCGGCAGCGCATGGAACAGCACCTCGCCGATGGGGTAGTGATAGTAATCGCTGGCCCAGCGCAGGATGCGCCACAGGCTGGGGGAGAACAGCGACTCGGCGTCGATCACGCTGTCGATCGGTTTGAGCTTGTCCAGCGGCAGTTCGCTGGTGTCGCTGCAGCCGGTGACGATGCCGATCGCATGCTGCCTGCCCCAGGGCACGCCCACGCGCGCGCCGGCCACCGGCTGCATGCCGGGCGGCAGCAGATAGTCGAAGGTGCGGGCGAGGGGGACCGGCAAGGCAACGTGTACGACGGGCATGATCTCATCCAAATTGAAAAAAGTGGGCATCAGTTTACACGGCGCATCGGCAAATGTACGGTTCCGATTGCGCGCCTCGACTAATGCTGTATAATTTGCCGCCTTTGGTATAATTCGATACCAAAATTCTATTATCAACCACGTGTGGTGTCTGGCGAAACAGGGCTGGATAGCGACACGGCCTTAACTGAGGTTTCCCATGAAACAAGGTATCCACCCAAAATACGAAGAAGTTACTGCTAACTGCTCTTGCGGTAACGTGATGAAGATCCGCTCCACCGTGGGCCACGATCTGAACCTGGACGTTTGTGGCGCATGCCACCCGTTCTACACTGGCAAGCAGCGTGACGTTGCTACCGGTGGCCGCGTTGACCGCTTCAACAAGCGTTTCAGCGTACCAGGCGCTAAGAAATAAGATTTCTTATCGTCCGATGAAAAAGGCGCCTTTGGCGCCTTTTTTCGTTTCTGCCGCCGGCGTTCGCCGGACGGTTCTCAATATTCCCAGGTATCGGGATCGACACCCAGTTCGCGCATCAACGCTTTTGCGGCTTCCGGGATTTCATCGCTGCGCTCTTTGCGCAGGTCTTCATCGTTCGGCAGCGGCTGGCCGGTAAAGGCATGCAGAAACGCTTCGCACAGCAGTTCGCTGTTGGTGGCGTGGCGCAGGTTGTTCACCTGGCGACGGGTCCGTTCGTCGGTGAGGATTTTCAGGACCTTCAGCGGAATGGATACCGTGATCTTTTTGACTTGCTCGCTTTTTTTACCGTGTTCAGCGTAAGGGCTGACATACTCGCCGTTCCACTCAGCCATGGGACACCTTAACTTTGTCAGAAAAATTACAAAATTCTAAAAACCGGCCAATTATGCCCGATCTTCACTGTTCTCACTAAATAAATGTCAATTTTACGCGACCAGGGTCACTGAATGCCCCGCCTCGGCCGGACATTGTGGCTTAACATCTTATCGTCATGTCATATCGGCATAATTTTAGCGGGTATTGTGCCATTGCTCAATCTATACGCAGAGAAGTTTAGATGTCCAGATGTATTGACGTCTATCAATCCTGCGATTACTCTTTAGGCCTCATTCACCGAACCGAGAGCCGAGCGAGCCCATGACGCGTAAACCAGCCACGATTGCCGTACGCAGCGGCCTGAACGACGACGAACAGTATGGCTGCGTTGTCCCGCCGATTCATCTGTCCAGCACCTATAACTTTACCGACTTCAACCAACCCCGAGCCCATGATTACTCGCGCCGCGGCAACCCGACGCGCGACGTGGTGCAACGCGCGTTGGCGGAGCTGGAAGGCGGCGCCGGCGCGGTGATGACCGGCAGCGGGATGTCGGCGATCCATCTGGTGACCACCGTGCTGCTGAAGCCGGGCGATCTGCTGGTGGCGCCGCACGACTGCTACGGCGGCAGCTATCGGTTGTTCGACAGCCTGAGCAAGCGCGGCGCCTATCGCGTATTGTTCGTCGATCAGGGTAATGAAGCCGCCCTGCAGCAGGCGCTGGCGCAAAAGCCGAAGCTGGTGCTGATTGAAAGCCCCAGCAATCCGCTGCTGCGCGTGGTGGACATTGCGGCGATCTGCACCGCCGCACACGCGGCGGGCGCGTTGACGGTGGTGGACAACACCTTCCTCAGCCCGGCCCTGCAACAGCCGATCGAACTCGGTGCCGATCTGGTGGTCCATTCTTGCACCAAATACCTGAACGGGCATTCGGACGTGGTGGCCGGCGCGGTGATTGCCAAAGATCCCGAGCTGGCGGTCGAATTGGCCTGGTGGGCGAACAATATCGGCGTGACCGGCGGCGCGTTCGACAGCTATCTGCTGCTGCGCGGCATGCGCACGCTGTCGCCGCGCATCAAGGCGGCGCAGCAAAACGCCGAAGCGATTGTCGGCTATTTACAGCAGCAACCGCTGGTGAAAAAGCTGTATCATCCCTCCCTGCCGGAAAATCCGGGGCATGAGATCGCCCGCCGGCAGCAGCGCGGCTTCGGCGCGATGCTGAGTTTTGAACTGGACGGCGATGAAGCGGTGCTGCGCCGTTTTCTCTCTGCCCTTGAGCTGTTTACTCTGGCAGAATCGCTGGGCGGCGTAGAAAGCCTGATCTCGCATGCAGCGACCATGACCCACGCCGGTATGGCGGCGGAGGCGCGGGCAGCGGCCGGCATCTCCGAGAGCCTGCTGCGCATTTCCGTGGGTATTGAAGACAGTGAAGATTTGATTGCCGATCTGGAACGCGCTTTCCAGGCGGCGGCAACGAGGTAAGCATGAATGCAATTGCTGTAGCAGGGCCGGTGAGCGGGCGTCAACTGCACAAGTTTGGCGGCAGCAGTCTGGCGGATGTGAAGTGTTATCTGCGTGTGGCCGGGATTATGGCGGAATACAGCCAGCCGGGCGACATGATGGTGGTATCGGCCGCCGGCAGTACCACCAACCAGTTGATCAACTGGCTGAAGCTCAGCCAGAGCGATCGCCTGTCTGCGCACCAGGTGCAGCAGACGTTGCGTCGCTATCATAGCGATCTTATCGGCGGCCTGCTGCCGGCGGAAAGCGCCGAGCCGCTGATCGCCGAGTTCATTCAGGATCTGGAACGTCTGGCGGTGCTGCTGGACGGCAAAGTCGACGAGGTGTGCTATGCCGAAGTGGTCGGGCACGGCGAGATCTGGTCGGCGCGCCTGATGGCGGCGGTGCTAAACCACCTGGATATGCAGGCGGCCTGGCTGGATGCGCGTGATTTCCTGCGCGCCGAGCGCGCCGCGCAGCCGCAGGTGGATGAAGGCCGTTCTTATCCGCTGTTGCAACAATTGTTGGCCCAACATCCGGGCAAGCGCCTGGTGGTGACCGGCTTCATTTCGCGCAACGACGCCGGGGAAACCGTGCTGTTGGGGCGCAACGGCAGCGACTACTCTGCCACTCAGGTCGGCGCGTTGGCCGGCGCGGCGCGCGTCACCATCTGGAGCGACGTGGCCGGGGTATACAGCGCCGACCCGCGCAAGGTGAAAGACGCCTGCCTGCTGCCGCTGCTGCGCCTGGACGAAGCCAGCGAGCTGGCGCGCCTGGCGGCGCCGGTGCTGCATACCCGCACCCTGCAGCCGGTCTCCGGCAGCGATATCGATCTTCAGCTGCGCTGCAGCTACCAGCCGGAGCAGGGCTCGACGCGCATCGAGCGCGTATTGGCGTCCGGCACCGGTGCCAAGATTGTCACCAGCCACGATGACGTGTGTCTGATTGAGCTGCACGTCGCCGCTCAGCATGACTTCAAACTGGCGCAGAAAGAGTTGGATCTGGTGCTCAAGCGCGCGCAGATCAAACCGCTGGCGGTAGGCATCCATCCTGACCGCAATCGGGTGCAGCTGTGCTACACCTCCGAGGTGGTCAACAGCGCACTGGCGATCCTGCAGGCCTCGGCGCTGCCGGGTGAACTGCACCTGCGCGAAGGGTTGGCGCTGGTGGCGATGGTCGGCGCCGGGGTATGCAAGAACCCGCTGCACAGCCACCGTTTCTATCAGCAACTGAAAGATCAGCCGGTTGAGTTTATCTGGCAGGCCGAAGATGGCATCAGCCTGGTGGCGGTATTGCGCCAGGGGCCGACCGCGCTGCTGATTCAGGGGCTGCACCAAAGCCTGTTCCGCGCCGAGAAGCGCATCGGTCTGGTGCTGTTCGGCAAGGGCAACATCGGGTCGCGCTGGCTGGAGCTGTTCGCCCGTGAGCAGACCAATATCTCCGCGCGCAGCGGCTTCGAATTTATCCTGGCGGGGGTGGTGGACAGCCGCCGCAGCCTGCTGAACTACGACGGGCTGGATGCCAGCCGTGCATTGGCGTTCTTTGAGGACGAGGCGCAGGAACTCGACGAAGAGTCGCTGTTCCTGTGGATGCGCGCGCACCCGTTCGACGATCTGGTGGTGCTCGATGTGACCGCCAGCGAAGAGCTGGCCGGACAGTATCTGGATTTCGCCAGCTACGGTTTCCACGTGATCAGCGCCAACAAGCTGGCGGGTGCCTCGTGCAGCGATACCTATCGCCAAATTCGCGACGCCTTCGCCAAAACCGGCCGCCACTGGCTGTATAACGCCACCGTCGGCGCCGGGCTGCCGGTCAACCATACGGTGCGCGATCTGCGCGACAGCGGCGACAGCATTTTGGCAATCAGCGGCATCTTCTCCGGCACGCTTTCCTGGCTGTTCTTGCAGTATGACGGCACGGTGCCGTTTACCGAACTGGTGGATCAGGCCTGGCAGCAGGGGCTGACCGAACCGGACCCGCGGGTCGATCTCTCCGGTCAGGACGTGATGCGCAAGCTGGTGATCCTGGCGCGCGAAGCGGGCTACGACATCGAACCGAACCAGGTGCGGGTCGAGTCGCTGGTGCCGGCGGGCTGCGAGCTGGGCTCCGTCGATCAGTTCTTCGAGAACGGCGAGGCGCTGAACCAGCAGATGCAGCAGCGCTTTGAGGCCGCCAGCGAAATGGGCCTGGTGCTGCGCCACGTGGCGCGTTTCGACGCCAACGGCAAGGCGCGGGTCGGCGTGGAGGCGGTGCGTCCTGAGCATCCGCTGGCCTCGCTGCTGCCGTGCGACAACGTGTTCGCCATCGAAAGCCGCTGGTATCGCGATAATCCGCTGGTGATCCGCGGGCCGGGCGCCGGCCGCGACGTGACCGCCGGCGCGATCCAGTCAGACCTTAACCGGTTGGCACAGCTGCTTTAATCCTCTGCGGGCGCGGGTTCACCGCGCCCCTTTGCTTTTCCTGCCATACTTATCCCTGCCGCCGTCATGAAATTCCCTCGTTGAGCGGGTGAAGATTAATCATCTTATTCCCCTCATTTTCCTGTTGACTCTTTAGCCAACATGCGGCATTTTCTATCTAGACGTCTAAACGTATAGACGCTCATCAAAATGAAATAAAAACAGTGATCGATAAGAGGTGAGCAGGGTATGAGCTTTTTCCACGCAAACCAGCGGGAAGCGCTGAATCAGAGTCTGGCGGAGTTGAACGGCCAGATTAACGTATCATTCGAGTTCTTCCCGCCGCGCACCAGCGAGATGGAAGAGACCCTGTGGCAGTCGATCGATCGTCTGAGCATCCTCAAACCCAAATTCGTTTCCGTCACCTACGGTGCCAACTCCGGCGAGCGCGATCGCACCCACAGCATCATCAAGGGGATCAAGGAGCGCACCGGCCTGGAGGCGGCGCCGCACCTGACCTGCATCGACGCCAGCCCGGCGCAGCTGCGCGACATCGCGACCGATTACTGGAACAGCGGCATTCGTCACATCGTGGCGCTGCGCGGCGATCTGCCACCGGGCGGCGGCAAGCCGGAAATGTACGCGACCGATCTGGTGGCGCTGCTGAAAGACGTGGGCGACTTCGACATTTCCGTCGCCGCCTACCCGGAAGTGCACCCGGAGGCGAAGAGCGCCCAGGCCGATTTGATTAACCTGAAACGTAAGATCGATGCCGGCGCCAGCCGCGCCATCACCCAGTTCTTCTTCGACGTTGAGAGCTACCTGCGCTTCCGCGACCGCTGCGTCGCCGCCGGTATCGACGTGGAAATCGTGCCGGGCATTCTGCCGGTGTCCAACTTCAAGCAGCTGCAGCGCTTCGCCACCATGACCAACGTGCGGGTGCCAAGCTGGATGACCAGCATGTTCGAAGGGCTGGACGACGATGCGGAGACCCGCAAAATGGTCGGTGCCAACATCGCCATGGACATGGTGAAGATCCTCAGCCGCGAAGGGGTGAAAGATTTCCACTTCTATACGCTGAACCGCGCCGAGATGAGCTACGCCATCTGCCACACGCTGGGCGTGCGACCGGTGGCCGCCGCCTGACAGGCTTGTTCCATTGAAAAAGGGCGTCGCTTTACCGCGGCGCCCTTTTTTTGTGGGGAAGACAAGACATAAAAAAACGGCCCCGATAAACGGGGCCGCGATTAGGCTCACTAGCCGGTGTTGCGCATCCCGGCGGCGACGCCGGCGATGGTGACCATCAGCGCCTGCTCGACGCGGGCGTCCGGCTGCTCCTGCTGACGCGAACGATGCAGCAGCTCGGCCTGCAAGACGTTCAGTGGGTCGGTATAAACGTTGCGCAGCGCGATGGATTCGGCGATCCACGGCAGGTCTTCCATCAGGTGCGCATCGTTGGCGATGGTCAGCACCACCTTGATGTCGCTTTCCAGCTGATCGCGCAGCTGTTGGCCCAGCGGCCACAGCGATTTATCCACCAGGCGCTGATCGTAGTATTCCGCCAGCCACAGGTCGGCTTTGGCGAACACCATTTCCAGCATGGCGATGCGGGTGGAGAAGAACGGCCAGTCGCGACACATCGCCTCCAGCTCCGCCTGCTTGCCGGCTTTCACCGCTTCCTGCAATCCGGCACCGGCGCCGAGCCAGGCCGGCAGCATCAGGCGGTTCTGCGTCCAGGCGAAGATCCACGGAATGGCGCGCAGGCTTTCCACGCCGCCGTTCGGCTTGCGTTTGGCCGGGCGTGAGCCCAGCGGCAGTTTACCCAGTTCCAGCTCCGGCGTGGCCGCGCGGAAGTAAGGCACGAAGTCCGGGTTTTCACGCACGTAGCCGCGATACATTCGGCAGGAGGTCTCGGACAGATCGTCCATCAACGCCCGCCATTCTTTCTTCGGTTCCGGCGGCGGCAGCAGGTTGGCCTCGAGGATCGCGCCGGCATACAGCGCCAGGCTGCTGATGGTGACTTCCGGCAGGCCGAATTTGAAGCGGATCATCTCGCCCTGTTCGGTGACGCGCAGGCCGC
Organism: Serratia sp. CC22-02; assembly: GCF_900182895.1. Classification (NCBI taxonomy): domain Bacteria; kingdom Pseudomonadati; phylum Pseudomonadota; class Gammaproteobacteria; order Enterobacterales; family Yersiniaceae; genus Serratia; species Serratia sp. CC22-02. Next base: position 15,148 of record NZ_FXUD01000015.1, read on the forward strand.
CCTTCAGGCTGCCCGGCGGCTGCGACAGCAGCGCCGCATGCGCCGGTGCGCCGCCGCGGCCGATGGAGCCGCCGCGCCCATGGAACAACGTCAGCGCCACGCCGGCTTTTTCACAGGTTTTGATCAACGCGTCCTGCGCACGGTACTGCGCCCAGGAAGCGGCCATCACGCCGGCGTCTTTCGCCGAGTCGGAGTAGCCGATCATTACCATCTGTTTGCCCTGAATAAAGCCGCGATACCAGTCGATATTCAGCAACTGGGTCATTACGTCGTCGGCGTTGTTCAGATCGTCGAGGGTTTCGAACAGCGGAGCGACCGGCAGCGCGAACGGGCAGCCGGCCTCTTTCAGCAGCAGGTGCACCGCCAGCACGTCGGAAGGCGTGCGCGCCATCGAAATCACGTAGGCGGCGATCGAGCCCTGCGGCGCTTCGGCGATCACCCGGCAGGTTTCCAGCACTTCCTGCGTGTCGGCGCTCGGTTGCCACTTCAGCGGCACCAGCGGGCGTTTGGAGTTCAGTTCGCGGATCAGGAACGCCTGTTTATCGGCTTCCGACCAGCTTTCATAGTCGCCCAGCCCCAGATAACGGGTCAGCTCGGCGATGGCTTCGGTATGGCGAGTGCTTTCCTGGCGCACGTCGATGCGCACCAGCGGCACGCCGAAGCAGCGCACGCGGCGTAGGGTATCCAGCAGCTGACCGTTGGCGATGATGCCCATACCGCAGGCCTGCAGCGATTGGTAGCAGGCATACAGCGGCTCCCACAGCTGCTCGTTGTTCACCAGCAGGTCGTGCGGCTTCAGCACGCGTTCGCCCTTCAGGCGGCCTTCCAGATAGGCCTGGGAGCTCATCAGCTGGCTGCGCAGCTGCTTCATGATTTCGCGGTACGGTTCCTGCACCTCGTCACCGCCGGCGCGGGCGCGCAGCTCCGGGGTGCATTCGGTCATCGACAGCTCGGAGACCAGCACCTGGATATCGCGGGTGAACAGGTCGCAGGCTTTCCAGCGGCTGAGCAGCAGCACATGGCGGGTGATTTCGGCGGTCACGTTCGGGTTGCCGTCGCGGTCGCCGCCCATCCAGGAGGTGAAGCGCACCGGCACCGCTTCCGCCGGCAGGCTGTAATTGATGGAGTTTTCCAACTGCTCGTTGAACTCGCGCAGGAACGCTGGCACGCCTTCCCACAGGCTGTTTTCTACCACCGCGAAGCCCCATTTGGCTTCGTCGATCGGGGAGGGGCGATGTTTGCGAATTTCATCGGTGTGCCACGACTGGGCCACCAGCTGGCGCAGGCGGCGCATGATCTTGTTGCGCTCGTAGTCGGCCAGGTCGTTGTGATCGAGCTGGCTGAGGCAGGTGTTGACCTCCACCAGCTTGTGGATCAGGGTGCGGCGGGTGATCTCCGTCGGGTGCGCCGTCAGCACCAGCTCGATGGAAAGTTGCGACACCGCGTGCTGCAGCTCTTTGTCGCTGAGCTTTTTGTCTTTGAGGCGGCTGAACAGCTGCGCCAGCGCTTCCGGGTTGCTGGCGGCTTCGCCGTTGGGCGAAATGCTGTGGTACTGCTCGGCGACGTTGGTCAGGTTGAGGAACTGGCTGAAGGCGCGCGCCACCGGCAGCAGCTCGTCGTTGGACAGGTTCTGCAGGGTGGAGAGCAGCTCCTGGCGATGCGCTTCGTTGCCGGCGCGTGAAGATTTGGAAAGCTTACGGATGGTCTCAACGCGATCGAGAATATGCTCGCCCAGCGCTTCTTTGATGGTATCGCCGAGCAATTTGCCGAGCATACTGACATTACTGCGCATTGCCGAATATTGTTCGTTCATATAACCCCTGACCCAGTTCTGTATGATTTTTATCTTGTAAATAAATTTCACGCGTCAGGCGCAGACCGCCCGCCTGATCACATCGCGTTCCTGTCCAATCGTCAATTGACACTATTTTTAGCAAAAAAACATCAAAATCGGCGCATTTTCTGAAATTTAATTACGCCGCGTCGGTTATCAGCGTGGCTTATTTCGCCGTTTTCTACTTATTTTGAGGTAGGGGAAAGCATAAAGCATTTCCCCTGCTAAATGTCGGGTTTATTGCCGACAAAAGTGATTGACCAGCTGGCCCAACAGTTTGCGCGTCGGTTCGATAAACGCGGTGTCGATATATTCGTCCGGCTGGTGGGCCTGATCGATGGAACCGGGGCCGAGCACCAACGTCGGGCAAACCTGCTGCACGAACGGCGCTTCGGTGCAGTAGTTGACCACCTGCGTGCGGGTGCCCAGTAGTTCCTCGATCACCGCCACCATGCGGTGGTCGGTCGGGCATTCGTAACCCGGCACCGACGCGTGCAGCTCTTCGATGGTCAGGCGGCCCGGCCAGCGTTGGCTCACCGGCTCCAATGCCTGATGCATCAGCTCGTTGATGTTGTCGAGCGTCATGCCGGGCAACGGGCGGATATCCAGGTGCAGCTCGCAGCAGGCGCAGATGCGGTTGGCCGCGTCGCCGCCGCTGATATGGCCGAAGTTCATGGTGGGATAAGGCACGGCGAACGCCGGGTTGTTGTAGCGCTCCTGCAGGGTTTTGCGCAGCTCCATCAGGCGGCCGATGGATTCGTGCATCAGATCGATAGCGTTGACGCCGCGCGCCGGATCGCTGGAGTGGCCGGACTGGCCGACGATGCGAATGGCGTTGGCCATGTGGCCCTTGTGTGCGCGCACCGGCTGCAGCGAGGTTGGTTCGCCGATGATGGCGAAATCCGGCCGAATGGCGGTGGAGGCGGCGAAATAACGTGCGCCGGCCATCGTCGTTTCTTCATCTGCGGTAGCCAGAATGTACAGCGGCTTGGTCAGTTTGCTCGCGTCGATGTCGCGCACCGCATCCAGAATAAAGGCGAAGAAGCCTTTCATGTCGGCGGTGCCCAGGCCGTAGAGCTTGTTGTCGTGCTCGGTCAGGGTGAACGGATCGCGCGTCCAGCGGCCTTCGTCGTAAGGCACCGTATCGGTATGGCCGGCCAGCAGCAGGCCGCCGCTGCCTTCGCCGATGCTGGCCAGCAGGTTGAATTTGTGGCGCGATTCCGGCACCGGCTGTACGTCGACGCGAAAGCCCAGGTCGGCAAACCATCCGGCCAGCAAGTTGATTAACGCCTCATTGCTCTGATCGAGGCCGGCATCGGTGGCGCTGATCGACTTCGTTGCGATCAACGCCCGGTACAGCTCAATAAATGGAGGTAATTTCATCTTCACTGTTGACAGCCTTTGGTTAGGATAGTATCAATATTCATGCATTTATTTTGAATAAAAATACAGTAAGCCGAAGCGTAAGGGAACCCGATACCCGGATGTTTATAAAAGCATCAACGCCTGGCTCCGTGGGTGAACGGCGCAACAACGCTGGCTAGCCCTGTTACCTGGGTCGCAAGCGACCGCACGTCAGTTTAGAAGGTGAAAGGCCACATGTTGAATACGCTGATCGTTGGTGCCAGCGGTTACGCCGGAGCGGAGCTCACGGCTTACCTGAATCGCCACCCACACATGAACATAACCGCTTTAGCGGTTTCAGCGCAAAGTGCAGATGCAGGAAAGTTGCTTTCCGATCTCCATCCCCAGTTGAAAGGCATCGTCGATCTGCCGCTGCAGCCGTTGACCGACGTTGCCAAGGCGGCACAGGGCATCGACGTGGTGTTCCTCGCCACCGCCCATGAAGTCAGCCACGATATCGCACCGGCTTTCCTGGCGGCGGGCTGCGTGGTGTTCGATCTGTCGGGCGCCTTCCGCGTGCAGGACGCCGGTTTTTATAGCCAGTACTACGGTTTCGAACATCAGCATGGCGCCCTGCTGGAGCAGGCGGTGTACGGCCTGGCGGAGTGGCAGAGCGACAAGATTAAACAGGCGCAGCTGATTGCCGTGCCGGGCTGTTACCCGACGGCGGCGCAGCTGGCGCTGAAGCCGTTGATCGAGAAGCAGCTGCTGAACCTCGACCAGTGGCCGGTGATCAACGCCACCAGCGGCGTCAGCGGCGCCGGTCGTAAGGCCAGCATGACCACCAGCTTCTGCGAAGTGAGCCTGCAGCCGTACGGTATTTTCACTCATCGGCACCAGCCGGAGATCGCCGCGCACCTGGGCGTGCCGGTTATCTTTACGCCGCACCTGGGCAACTTCCCGCGCGGTATCCTTGAAACCATCACCTGCCGCCTGAAGGCCGGCGTGACCGCGCAGGACGTCGCCGCCGCCTATCATGCCGCCTATGACGACAAGCCGCTGGTGCGGTTGTACGACCAGGGCGTGCCGGCGCTGAAAGCGGTGGTGGGGCTGCCGTTCTGCGACATCGGTTTTGCGGTGCAGGGCGAGCATCTGATCGCCGTAGCGGTGGAAGACAACCTGCTGAAAGGCGCGGCGGCGCAGGCGGTGCAATGCCTGAATATCCGTTTCGGCTTCCCGGAAACCCAGTCACTCCTTTAAACCAGCGTGAGTAAACAGCAATGAACCCGTTAATTATCAAGTTAGGTGGCGTGTTATTAGACAGTGAAGAAGCGCTGGAGCGTCTGTTTACCGCGCTGGACAGCTACCGGCAGCAGCATCAGCGCCCGCTGGTGATTGTGCACGGCGGCGGCTGCGTGGTGGACGAACTGATGAAGCAGCTCTCTTTGCCGGTGGTGAAAAAGAACGGCCTGCGGGTCACGCCGGCCGATCAGATCGACATCATCACCGGCGCGCTGGCCGGCACCGCCAACAAAACGCTGCTGGCGTGGGCGATTAAACACCAAATCAACGCCGTCGGCCTGAGCCTGGCGGATGGCGGCAGCGCGGTCGTGACCCCGCTCGATCCGGCATTGGGCCACGTCGGCAACGCGCAGCCCGGTTCGCCCGCGCTGCTCAATACCCTGCTGAGCGCCGGCTACCTGCCGGTGGTCAGCTCCATCGGTATCACTGCCGAAGGGCAGTTAATGAACGTGAACGCCGATCAGGCGGCGACGGCGCTGGCGGCGACGCTGGGGGCGGATCTGATCCTGCTGTCGGACGTCAGCGGCATCCTCGACGGCAAGGGGCAACGCATTGCGGAAATGACGGCGCAAAAAGCGGAACAACTGATCGCGCAAGGCATCATCACCGATGGTATGGTGGTGAAGGTGAATGCGGCGCTCGACGCGGCCCGCACCCTCGGCCGCCCGGTGGATATCGCCAGCTGGCGCCATGCCGATCAGCTTCCTGCTTTGTTTAACGGCGTGTCGATTGGCACCCGGATCCTCGCTTAATTTTAGAATTAGAAAGGAATAGATCATGCAAAACCAAGGCATCAAAAAAATCGTTCTGGCGTACTCCGGCGGCCTGGATACCTCGGCCATCATTCCATGGCTGAAAGAGAACTACGGCGGCTGTGAAGTGGTGGCGTTCGTGGCGGACATCGGTCAGGAGCGCAGCGATCTGGAAGGCGTGGAGCAAAAAGCCCTGCAGTCCGGTGCCTCTGAATGTCACGTGGTCGATCTGCGTGAAGAATTTATCCGCGATTACGTTTATCCGGTGCTGCAGACCGGCGCCCTGTACGAAGGCAGCTACCTGCTGGGCACGTCGATGGCGCGGCCGATCATCGCCAAGGCGCAGGTCGAGCTGGCGTTGAAAGTGGGTGCCGACGCGCTGTGCCACGGTGCGACCGGCAAAGGCAATGACCAGGTGCGTTTCGAGACCACCTACACCGCGCTGGCGCCGCAGCTGAAAGTGGTGGCGCCGTGGCGTGAGTGGAACCTGCGTTCCCGTGAAGCGCTGTTGGATTACCTGAAAGAGCGCAACATTCCGACCACCGCGTCGCTGGAAAAAATCTACAGCCGCGATGAAAACGCCTGGCACATCTCCACCGAAGGTGGCGTGTTGGAAAGCCCGTGGAATGCGCCGAACAAAGATTGCTGGGTGTGGACCGTCGATCCGCAGGAAGCGCCGGATCAGCCTGAGCAGGTGACCGTTATCGTTGAGAAAGGCCGCGTTGTGGCGGTTAACGGTAAAGCGCTGTCGCCTTACCAGTGCCTGGAAACCCTGAACGCGCTGGGTGCCAAGCACGGCGTCGGCCGTATCGACATCGTGGAAAACCGCCTGGTGGGCATAAAATCCCGCGGCTGCTATGAAACCCCGGGGGGCACCATCATGGTGGCGGCGCTGCGCGCCGTCGAACAGCTGGTGTTGGATCGCGACAGCTTCAAATGGCGCGAGCAGCTGGGCTTGGAGATGTCCTATGTGGTGTACGACGGCCGCTGGTTCGCGCCGCTGCGCCGCTCGCTGCAGGCTTCTGCCGAAGCGCTGGCGGAAGAGGTGAACGGCGAAGTCGTGCTGCAGCTGTACAAAGGCCAGGTGACGGCGACCCAGAAGAAATCGGCCAACAGCCTGTACTCCGAAGAGTTCGCCACCTTCGGCGAAGACGAAGTTTACGATCACAGCCACGCGGGCGGCTTTATTCGCCTGTTCTCTCTGTCTTCACGCATCCGCGCGTTGAACGAGAAAAAGAATAAATAATCGATTGGCGTGACTCTGCAAGGGCGCAGCATGCTGCGCCCTTTCGCATAAAAATTCAGGAGTAAGATATGGCACTTTGGGGCGGACGGTTCACTCAGGCGGCGGATCAGCGGTTCAAGCAACTCAACGATTCGCTGCGGTTCGATTATCGCCTGGCGGAGCAGGATATCGTGGGCTCGGTGGCCTGGTCGAAGGCGCTGGTGACCGTTAACGTGTTGACGGCAACGGAGCAACAGCAGCTGGAGCAGGCGCTGAATGCGCTACTGACGGAGGTCCAGGCCGACCCTTTGGCGATCGTCCAAAGCGATGCCGAAGACATCCACAGCTGGGTGGAGCAGAAGCTGATCGAGAAGGTCGGTGATTTGGGCAAGAAGCTGCACACCGGCCGCAGCCGCAACGATCAGGTCGCGACCGATCTGAAGCTGTGGTGCAAACAGCAGATCGGCGATCTGCATCAGGCGATCGTCCAGCTGCAGCAGGCGCTGGTGGAGACCGCCGAAGCCAACCAGGATGCGGTGATGCCGGGGTATACCCACCTGCAACGCGCGCAGCCGGTGACTTTCGCGCACTGGTGCCTGGCCTATGTCGAGATGCTGGCGCGCGATGAGAGCCGTCTGCAGGATACCCTGAAACGGCTGGACGTCAGCCCGCTGGGCAGCGGCGCGCTGGCCGGCACCGCTTATCCTATCGATCGCGAGCAGCTGGCCGGCTGGCTGGGCTTCGCCTCGGCGACCCGCAACAGCCTGGACAGCGTATCCGATCGCGATCACGTGCTGGAGCTGCTGTCCAACGCCGCCATCAGCATGGTGCACCTGTCGCGCTTCGCCGAAGATCTGATCTTCTTCAACAGCGGCGAAGCGGCGTTTGTCGAGCTGTCCGACCGCGTGACCTCCGGCTCTTCGCTGATGCCGCAGAAGAAAAACCCGGACGCGCTGGAGCTGATCCGCGGTAAGTGCGGCCGCGTACAGGGCGCGCTGACCGGTATGATGATGACGCTGAAAGGCCTGCCGCTGGCGTACAACAAAGACATGCAGGAAGACAAAGAAGGGCTGTTCGACGCGCTCGACACCTGGATGGACTGCCTGCAAATGGCGGCGCTGGTGCTGGACGGCATCCAGGTGAAACGCCCGCGCTGCCAGGAAGCGGCGGAGCAGGGCTATGCCAACGCCACAGAGCTGGCGGATTACCTGGTCGCCAAGGGCGTGCCGTTCCGCGAAGCGCACCACATCGTCGGCGAGGCGGTGGTAGAAGCGATTCGCCAGGGTAAACCGCTGGAAGCGCTGCCGCTGGCGGACTTGCAGCAGTTTAGCGCGACGATCGGTGACGACGTTTACCCGATCCTGGCGTTGCAATCCTGCCTGGACAAGCGTGCGGCCAAAGGCGGCGTCGCACCGCAGCAGGTGGCCGCGGCAATCGCCGCAGCGAAACAGCGTTTGGCCTGACGACGACAAGGGCGGCCCGGCGCCGCCCTTGAACCTTTACCCCGCCAGGCGTGCACACAGATAACGGTTCAGGCTCACGCCTTCCTCCATCGCGCCGATCGCCAGCCGGCGATGCTGTTCCGGCGTCATGCGCAACACCAGTTTTCCGCTGAAGTTCTTTTCCGCCAGCGCCTGCGGCGGCGTTTCGCCTTGCGCCAGCATATCGGCGATCGTTTCGCTCACGACTTTTTCGATACCCTCCAGTGCGCCGGTACGCGTGGCCGCCAGCCAGGACAACGAGGGGAATTCGGCGCACAGCCCGACATATTCACGATCTTCCGCTGACCAGGTGATGCGATAGGTATAGTGTTCATGCCTTTCCATGTTCTTCCTCCATTCTGGCTCCTTTCTTCATTTTAGTATCAATATTGGTATCATTTCAATGTTGAAGTATAAAAAATGAGCGCAGAAGGGCCGTGAGGCAAGAGGAGGGAGGAAAATGTGGAAAGTGCTGCGCAAAAAACCGGGCCTGAAGGCCCGGTGGGTATGAGCGGAGAATGAGAGGTTATTCGCCCGGGCAGCGCTGGCAGCGCTCGATTTCGGCCGTGCCGAGTTTGAGCTTCGCCTGCAGATCGCGCAGCGCGGTGCGCAAACCTTCTTCGATCACCGGATGATAGAACGGCATGTCCAGCATCTGATCGACGGTCATCTGCTGCTGGTGCGCCCAGGCCAGCAGGTGTGCGATGTGTTCGGCGTCCGGGCCGATCATTTCCGCGCCGAGGAAACGGCCGGTGCCTTGCTCGCCGTAGACGTGCAGAATGCCTTTGTTGCGCAGCATCACCCGCGAGCGGCCCTGATTCTCAAACGAGACGTTGCCCACTTCAAAGCAGCCGCAGGCACTGAACTTCTCGCTCAGCTCGCGGAAGGTTGAGCCGACCATGGCGATCTGCGGATCGGAGAACACCACCGAAATCGCGCTGCGGCGCAGGCCCGGGTTGATCTCCGGGAAGCTGCCGGCGTTGGCGCCGGCGATACGTGCCTGATCGCTGGCCTCGTGCAGCAGCGGCAGTTGGTTGCTGGCGTCGCCGGCGATGAAAATATGCGGCACGCTGGTTTGCATCGTCAGGCAGTCGGCCAGCGGTACGCCTCGGGCGTCGAGTTGCAAGCCGGTGTTTTCGAGGCCCAGCCGATCGACGTTGGGGCGGCGGCCGGTGGCGGCCAGCACGTAGTCCACCAGGATCTCCTGCGGTTGGCCCTGCAGGTCCCGATAGCGGATAAACACCTTGTCGCCTTCGCGCTGCATCATCTCTACCTTCACGTCGGCGTCGAGATAGAACTCTTCCCCCAGTGCTTTGGCGGCGTAGTCGCGCACGGCGCTGTCGGTGAGCGGCCCGACCGCGCCGCCGATGCCGAAGACCTTGGTGTCGACGCCGAGGCGGTGCAGCGCTTGCCCCAGCTCGAGCCCGATGACGCCGGGGCCGAATACCGCGACGGACTGCGGCAAATCATCCCAGTTGAACAGGTCGTCGTTGACGATCAGACGATCGCCCAGTTCGCTCCACGGCGCCGGCCAACTGGGGCGGGAGCCGGTGGCGATCACAATGCGCTGCGCCACGATGCGCGTATGGTCATCGACCTGCAGCGTGTTGTCGTCGATAAAGCGGGCATAGCCCTGAATTTTGTCGCCGGCCGGGATCTCGTCCACGCCTTCCAGCACGAAGCCGACGAAGCGATCGCGTTCGCGCTTGACGCGCGCCATCACTTCGCGCCCGTCGATACGCGTTTTACCGGTTGGGTGCACGCCAAAGCCCGGCGCGCGTTCGATTTGATGCACCGCTTCGGCAGCGGCGATCAGCAACTTGGATGGCATACAGCCAACGCGCGCACAGGTGGTGCCGTAAGGCCCGCCTTCGATCATCACCACGCTGGGGGTAGACAGTTTGGCCGCGCGATAGGCGCCGAGCCCTGCGGTGCCGCCGCCGATGACCGCGACATCAACGTTCAACAGTTTCATATCCGCTCCTGAAAGGTAAAAAAAGGGCGGGCCGTAGCCCGCCAAAGTTCACGTTGGCTTTGTTATTACTTATTAAGCTGACAGGAAAGTTTCCAGATCGTCGCTGCCACCGATGTGACGACCGCCGATGAACACTTGCGGCACCGTGGCGCGGCCGCTGACGGCGCGCAGGCTGACGGTGGTGGCGTCTTTGCCCAGCACGATCTCTTCATACTGAATGCCGCGTTCTTGCAGCATCTGTTTGGCTTTGGCGCAGAATGGGCAGCCTGGTTTGGTGAACAGGGAGACCGACTCTTGCACTTTGAATTCCGGCGCCAGGTATTTCAGCATGGTGTCTGCGTCGGACACCTCAAACGGGTCGCCCGGTTTGTTCGGTTCGACGAACATTTTCTCGACCACGCCGTCGCGCACCAGCATCGAGTAGCGCCATGAACGAGGGCCAAAGCCCAGATCCGCTTTCTCGACCAGCATGTTCATGCCTTTGGTGAATTCACCGTTGCCGTCCGGTACGAAGGTGATGTTTTCCGCATGCTGATCGGCTTTCCAAGCGTTCATCACGAAGGTGTCGTTCACCGAGACGCACAGAATACCGTCGACGCCGTGCTGTTTGAATACGCTGGACAGCTCGTTGTAGCGCGGCAGATGGCTCGAAGAGCAGGTCGGCGTGAACGCGCCCGGCAGCGAGAACACGATGACCGTTTTGTTTTTGAACAGGTCATCAGTGGTCACATCAATCCATTGGTCGCCCTGACGGGTGTGGAAAGTAACCTGAGGAACTTTCTTGCCTTCTTGACTGGTAAACATTGATTAACCCCTTAATTAGGAAAAGTAATTTTTAGCATTTAGCGCGATATCGCTTCGTTGGGACACATTATTGTCGCTGGGGCTTGATAGATCTAATCGCTCATTGCTATCTTATCTATCGCCATGAGCTATCATGGAATGGAGGGAAACAATGAATATTCGTGATTTAGAGTATCTGGTCGCCTTGGCCGAGCACCGGCACTTCCGCCGTGCGGCCGATTCATGCCATGTGAGCCAGCCCACGCTGAGCGGGCAGATCCGCAAGCTGGAAGACGAGTTGGGCGTCATGCTGCTCGAGCGCACCAGCCGCAAGGTGCTGTTCACCCAGGCGGGTCTGTTGCTGGTGGAGCAGGCGCGTACCGTGCTGCGCGAAGTGAAAGTATTGAAGGAGATGGCCAGCCAGCAGGGCGAAGCCATGTCCGGGCCGCTGCACATCGGCCTGATACCGACCGTGGGGCCTTATCTGCTGCCGCAGATCATCCCGACGCTGCACAAAACTTTCCCGAAACTGGAAATGTACCTGCACGAAGCGCAAACCCAGCAACTGCTGGCGCAACTCGACAGCGGCAAATTGGACTGCGCCATTCTGGCATTGGTGAAGGAAACCGAGGCGTTTATCGAAGTGCCTCTGTTCGATGAACCGATGAAGCTGGCGGTGTATTCCGATCACCCGTGGGCGCAGCGCGAGCGCGTGGCGATGCCGGATTTGGCGGGAGAGAAGCTGCTGATGCTGGAAGATGGCCACTGCCTGCGCGATCAGGCGATGGGCTTCTGCTTCCAGGCGGGCGCGGACGAGGATACCCACTTCCGCGCCACCAGTCTGGAAACGCTGCGCAATATGGTCGCGGCCGGCAGCGGCATTACCCTGCTGCCGTCACTGGCGGTGCCGCCGCAGCGCGAACGCGACGGCGTCTGCTATCTGGATTGCTACAAGCCGGAACCGAAGCGCACCATCGCGTTGGTGTATCGCCCCGGTTCCCCACTGCGCAGCCGTTATGAGCAGTTGGCCGAAGCGATTCGCGAGCACATGCAGGGCTACATCGACAACGCGTTAAAACAGGCGGTTTAAGCCGTTAAGCGCCGCCACCCGGTAGGCTTCGGCCATGGTCGGATAGTTGAAGGTCGTATTAACGAAATACTCGATAGTATTGCCTTCACCTTTCTGTTCCATGATCGCCTGACCGATGTGGATGATCTCCGCCGCACGCTCGCCGAAGCAGTGGATCCCGAGGATCTGCAGGGTGTCGCGATGGAACAGGATCTTCAGGCTGCCGACGTTCATCCCGGCGATCTGCGCGCGCGCCAGATGTTTGAACTGGGCGCGGCCCACTTCATACGGCACCTTCATCGCCGTCAGTTCCTGCTCGGTTTTGCCGACGGAGCTGATTTCCGGAATGGTGTAGATGCCGGTCGGGATATCTTCGATTAAGTGACCGCTGGCTTCGCCGGAAGCGATCGCCTGCGCGGCGATGCGGCCCTGATCGTAGGCGGCGGAAGCCAGGCTCGGATAGCCGATCACGTCACCGACCGCGTAGATGTGCGACAGCGCGGTTTGGTACATGCTGTTCACCTTCAGCAGCCCGCGGCTGTCCGATTCCAGGCCGACGTTTTCCAACCCCAGCGAATCGGTGTTGCCGGTACGGCCGTTGGCGTACAGCAGGCAGTCCGCTTTCACCTTTTTGCCGGACTTCAGGTGCACGATCACGCCGTCTTCGGTGCCTTCAATCTTCTCGAACTCCTCGTTGTGGCGGATCACCACGCCGTTGTTCCAGAAGTGGTAAGAGAGCGAATCCGACATCTCCTGATCGAGGAACGCCAGCAGGCGATCGCGGGTGTTGATCAGATCCACCTTGACGTTCAGGCCGCGGAAGATAGACGCGTATTCGCAGCCGATCACCCCGGCGCCGTAAATGATCACGTGGCGCGGTTCATGGCTCAGCTCGAGAATGGAATCACTGTCGTAGATGCGCGGGTGATTGAAATCGACGCTGGCCGGATGGTAAGGGCGCGAGCCGCAGGCGATCACGATGTGGTCGGCGCGGATGGTGTCCTGGGTGCCGTCCATGTAGCTGACGCTGACGGTGTTGGCGTCGATGAAGCGCGCGTCGCCGGCGAACAGTTTGCACTGGTTCCGCTCATAGAAGCCTTGGCGCATGCGGGTCTGCTGGCTGATGACGTTATCGGCGTGGCGTAAAATGTCAGGGAAGGTCGCGCTGAGCGTGCGCGAGTTGTTGTAAAGCGGGTTCTGGTTGAATTCGATAATGCGGCTGACGGCGTGGCGGAGGGCTTTGGAAGGGATGGTGCCCCAGTGGGTACATCCGCCGCCTACGTTGTTGTACCGTTCGATAACGGCCACGCGGGCGCCCTGTTTCACCAGCCCCATGGCGGCACCTTCACCACCAGGGCCCGAGCCAATCACAATGGCATCAAATTGATAGTGCTGTTGCATGTAGGAGAGACCTGTTTTTTTATACAAGATTACAACGGTATCTTAACATCATAGCGCTGCTCACCCAATCACCATTAGGCTTTTTGAGGCAAAGCACAATCGGCTCAGGGCGGAAGTGTGATAGAGCGCGTTAGTATAAATGCTGTTGCAATAAAATTTGCTATATTGCCGAGTCTAGGGCGTTAGACTGAGAGAATGGAACCTATCCGGATATGCATATGGGCGTCAGAGCACAACAAAAAGAACGGACTCGTCGTTCCCTGATCGAAGCCGCATTCAGCCAGCTGAGCGCCGAACGCAGCTTCGCCAGCCTGAGCCTGCGGGAAGTTTCACGCGAGGCGGGCATCGCGCCCACGTCGTTTTACCGCCATTTCCGCGATGTGGATGAGCTGGGGCTGACCATGGTGGACGAAAGCGGCCTGATGCTGCGTCAGTTGATGCGCCAGGCGCGCCAACGCATCGCCAAGGGCGGCAGCGTGATCCGCACTTCGGTGTCCACCTTTATGGAATTTATCGGCAACAACCCGAACGCCTTCCGCCTGCTGCTGCGCGAGCGTTCCGGCACGTCGGCGGCATTCCGTGCGGCGGTGGCGCGCGAGATCCAGCATTTCATCGCCGAACTGGCGGACTACCTCGAGTTGGAAAATCACATGCCGCGCAGCTTTACCGAAGCGCAGGCGGAAGCGATGGTCACCATCGTGTTCAGCGCCGGCGCGGAAGCGCTGGATATCGACGTCGAGCAGCGGCAGCAGCTGGAAGAACGGCTGGTGCTTCAGCTGCGGATGATCTCCAAAGGGGCGTATTACTGGTATCGTCGCGAACAAGAAAAAGCTTCTGTGTCCCACGTATAAAAAAGGTAAAAAATGATGGAAAAACCAGGCCGTGAAAATGGCACCTTACTGCTGGCGTTGATTGCCGGCCTTTCGATCAACGGTTCGTTTGCCGCGCTGTTCAGCTCGGTGGTGCCGTTTTCGATCTTCCCGCTGATCGCGTTGGTGCTGGCGGTGTACTGCCTGCATCAGCGTTACCTGAACCGCGCCATGCCGGACGGCATGCCGAAGCTGGCGGCGGCCTGTTTCCTGCTGGGGCTGCTGATGTACAGCGCCATCGTGCGCGCAGAATACCCGCAGATCGGTTCCAACTTCCTGCCGTCGGTGATCTGCGTGGCGCTGGTACTGTGGATCGGAGTCAAACTGAAGGCGCGCAAGGCGCCGGATGCGCCGACTCAAGAGTCGTAATGCAACGGGGCGCCATGATGGCGCCCCTGTCGTATCAGCAGCGCTTTTCCAGCAGCACGCCGCATTCCATGTGATGGGTATACGGGAACTGATCGAACAGCGCCAGGCGGCTGACCCGGTGCGTGGCCTGCAGCGTTTCCAGGTTGGCGCACAGCGTTTCCGGGTTGCATGAGATATACAGAATGCGCGGGTAGGCCTGCACCATCTTCACCGTTTCATCGTCCAGCCCGCTGCGCGGCGGATCGACGAAAATTGTCTCGCAGTTGTAACCGCTCAGATCGATGCCCTTCAACCGGTTGAATTCGCGCACCCCGTTCATCGCCTGGGTGAAATCTTCCGCCGCCATGCGGATGATCTGCACATTGTCGATATGGTTGGCAGCGATGTTGTATTGCGCCGCCGCCACCGACGGTTTGGCGATCTCGGTCGCCAGCACGCGCTCGAAATTGCGCGCCAGCGCCAGCGAGAAGTTGCCGTTGCCGCAATACAGCTCCAGCAAATCGCCTTTGGAACCGGCGGTCACCGCCAGCGCCCATTCCAGCATCTGCACGTTCATGGCCGCGTTGGGCTGAGTGAAGCTGTTTTCCACCTGGCGGTAGATCATGTCGCGGCCGGCGACCGGCAGCACTTCGTCGACATAATCCTGGTCGAGCATGATTTTGGTCTTCGACGCCCGGCCGATCAGCTGCAGATCGAAACCCTGAGCGCGCAGTTCGTCACGCAGCTGCTCGGCGCGCCGTTGCCAAACGTCATCCAGCTTGCGGTGGTACAGCAGCGAGGCGATGATTTTGCCGCTTTGCGTCGACAGATAATCGATCTGGAACAGCTTGTGGCGCAGGATCGGCTCCGGTTTCAGCGCGGCGATCAGGGCGCTCATCAGGCGGTTGATCAGTTCGCTGGCGGCCGGGAATTGATCGACGCGAATACGCTGCTTGGTCTGCTGATCGAACATGATGTGGTACATGTCGTCCGCGTCGTGCCAGATGCGGAATTCGGCGCGCATGCGGTAGTGGTCGACTGGCGAGCGGAACACTTCCGGCTCGGGCGCCGCGAACGGTGACATCAACGTCTTCAGGCGGGCGACTTTCTCCGCCAGTTGGTCATCGTAACGTTCAATAGGCAAATTCTCGGGCGTCATGTGTGTCTTCTCGTCAGGCAAATTTGATCAGCGGGGATTGTAGGGAATCAGCCCGTGAAGTCCAGTTTTGTCGCGTTTATTATTTGTAACATTAGTAGCAGTCTAGACATCTATTTTCATTGATCGTAGCATTGCCGTCCGGCCTCAAGCAGCGAGTGAAAAGGGAATCCGGTGTGAATCCGGAGCTGACGCGCAGCGGTAAGGGGAAGTCACGGCGATAGCGTTTCGACGCAGACACTGTCCACTGCAGGATGGGAAGTCATCGCCCGTTGCCGGTCGCACCCCGCGGCCCGCAAATCCCAAGCCCGAAGACCTGCCGGTGTTACGTCGCAATGTCCGTGGCCGTCGCGAACTACCGGCCATGATCCTGCGGCATCCGCCAATTAAGTTTGGATGCTTTTCTCATGACAATTACAAAAAATACGCTGCTGGCGGTGGTCTCCTCCGTCACGGCTTTTTCTGGATGGGCGCAAGACAACACGACAGCCACGAATGGCGATAACCTGGTGGTGACCGCCAACCGCTTCCCGCAGCCGGTTTCTTCCGTGCTGGCGCCGACTTCTATCGTCACCCGTAACGATATCGATCGTTGGCAGGCCAAGAGCCTGACCGACGTGATGCGCCGTTTGCCGGGCGTGGACATCGGCCAAAACGGCGGGCTGGGGCAAAAGAGCTCACTGTTTATTCGCGGCACCAACTCCAGCCATGTCTTGGTATTGATCGACGGCATTCGCCTTAACCAGGCGGGCGTCAGCGGCTCTTCCGATCTCAGCCAAATCCCGATTTCGCTGGTGCAGAAAGTCGAATACATTCGCGGCCCGCGCTCGGCGGTGTACGGTTCCGACGCCATCGGTGGTGTGGTCAACATCATCACCACGCGTGAAAAGAACGGTACTACGCTCTCTGCAGGCGTCGGCTCCAACGGCTATCAGGCCTATGACGCGTCGACCCAGCAACAGCTGGGCGACAGCACCGTGGCGACGGTGGCAGGGAATTACACTTATACCAAAGGGTATGATGTGGTGGCTGAAGGCAACACCAGCATTCCGCAGCCCGATCGCGATGGCTTCATGAGCAAATCGCTATATGGGGCGGTACAGCACCGGTTCAACGAGCAAATCAGCGGCTTTGTGCGTGGATATGGCTACGACAACCGTACGGGCTACGACGGCTTTTATTCTTACGATAAAAATTTCAATATCACCGGTCTGCCGGATACGCGCAAACTGTATAGTCAAACTTGGGACACCGGGTTGCGCTATCAGGAAGGGATTTACGCCACGCAGTTAGTGGGAAGCTATAGCCACAGCAAAGACTACAATTACGATCCGCGCAAAGGGCAGTATGCGATCTCCTCCAGCCTGGATGATTCGGAGCAATACAATCTGCAGTGGGGCAATACTTTCAAGGTGGCTCAAGGCACCGTCAGTGCGGGTGCCGACTGGCAGGATCAACAGATCAAACCGGGCACCGCGTCCGTCAGCCGCGAGAGAAGCCAGCGCAATACCGGCATCTATCTGACCGGGCAGCAACTGGTGGGGCCGGTGACGCTTGAGGCTGCCGCGCGCGGCGACGATAATTCGGAGTTCGGCTGGCACGGCACGTGGCAAACCAGCGCGGCCTGGGAGTTCATCGAAGGATACCGCTTCATCGCTTCCTATGGCACCGCGTTTAAAGCGCCAAACATGAACCAGCTGTTTAGTACCACTTATGGCAATAGCAACTTGAAGCCGGAAGAAAGCAAACAGTGGGAAGGCGGCTTCGAAGGTTTGACCGGGCCGGTGACCTGGCGCGTTTCCGGTTATCGCAACGACATTGATAACCTGATTGACAGCGATCCGGTGAGTTACCGTTATTACAATATCGGTAAGGCGACCATTAAGGGCGTAGAGGCCACCGCTTCTTTTGAAACCGGTCCGTTGACGCATCAGATTGGTTACGATTATGTCGACCCGCGCAATGCTAAAACCAACGAAGTGCTGCTGCGCCGCGCGAAACAACAGGTGAAATATGAGCTGGATTGGCAGCTGTACGACTTTGACTGGGCAGTGACCTATCAATACTTAGGTGAGCGCTACGACAAGGATTATGGCGTTTATCCAAGCCCGACGGTTAAACTTGGCGGAGTGAGCCTGTGGGATCTCGCAGTTTCGTATCCGGTCACATCTCATCTGACAGTTCGTGGTAGAATTGCCAACCTGTTTGATAAAGATTATGAGACGGCCTATGGCTACGCTACTCCAGGAAGAGAATACTACCTCACTGGAAGCTATACCTTCTAACAGCACCGCCACACCTCGCCCGACGGTGCTGGTTTTCGATTCCGGCGTCGGCGGGCTGTCGGTATATCAAGAGATTCGGCAGTTGCTGCCGGATCTCCACTATATATACGCTTTCGACAACGTGGCGTTCCCCTACGGCGAGAAGTCCGAAGAGTTTATCGTTGAGCGCGTGGTGGAGATTGTCGGCGCAGTGCAGCAGCGGCATCCTCTGGCGATTGTCGTCATTGCCTGTAACACTGCCAGCACCGTCTCTTTGCCGGCCCTGCGCGAGCGCTTCAGTTTCCCGGTCGTGGGCGTGGTACCCGCCATCAAGCCTGCCGCCCGTCTTACCGTCAATGGCATTGTCGGCCTGTTGGCGACTCGCGGCACCGTACAGCGCAGCTACACCCACGAACTGATTTCCCGTTTCGCTACCGACTGCAAGATTGAGCTGCTGGGCTCTTCAGAGCTGGTGGAACTGGCGGAGGCCAAGCTGCACGGCGAAGCCGTGCCGCTGCCGGTGCTGAAGAAGATCCTGCATCCGTGGCTGAGCATGCGCGAGCCGCCGGATACCGTCGTGCTGGGCTGCACTCATTTTCCTCTATTAGCTGAAGAGCTGATGCAGGTGTTGCCAGAAGGCACCCGGCTGGTGGATTCCGGTGCGGCGATTGCCCGTCGTACCGCCTGGCTCATCTCGACGCAGGAAAATCTGGTCTCGAGCCAGGAAGAGAATCTGGCGTATTGCATGGCGTTAAATGAAGATACTGACGCTTTATTGCCCGTTTTGCAGGGCTACGGCTTTAAATCGTTGAAAAAACTGCCGCTTTAACGGTGTTTTGGTTAAACATTCAACGGTCGGAAAAAATATTGAAAATAGGGGTTGCGGCCCGCCGAGAACTCCCTATAATGCGCCTCCACTGACCGGGAACAACGACTGACAAGCCGCCGGGTCAGCGAGAAGAAAGCGAAATAAACGCTTGACTCTCCGGGTGAAAAGCGTAATATACGCCACCTCGAGTTAGCAAGCGAAAGCGCCTAACTCACTGCTCTTTAACAATTTATCAGACAATCTGTGTGGGCACTCCACAAGACGATATCCAGCATCTTCGGATGCAAAAAATATCAAGTCTTGAAGAGTGACTAACTGAAGTAAAATTCATGCAGTAAATCTTTGAGCATCGCTTCTCGAGTGGAAGCAAATCAAGCTTTTAATTGAAGAGTTTGATCATGGCTCAGATTGAACGCTGGCGGCAGGCTTAACACATGCAAGTCGAGCGGTAGCACAGGGGAGCTTGCTCCCTGGGTGACGAGCGGCGGACGGGTGAGTAATGTCTG
>NZ_FXUD01000016.1:0-33040 GCF_900182895.1 Serratia sp. CC22-02
GCCGAGCAGGCTCTCGTACACCGGGTTGCCCGCCGCCAGCGCATCCGCCGCTGCCGCCACCGCCCGCTCGTTCGGCGTCTGTGCCACGCTGGCGAAGCTCGTGCCGTTGCGCCCGACGCTCAGCGTCACCCCGGTCGGCTGGTAGCTCAGCCCGGTGCCGAGGAACAGGTAGTTCGGCGCCACCGCGTCAAACTGCCCGCTCACCCCCTGCTGCGCGCTCAAAATGTTGTACTGCTGGCCCAGCAGGCTGCGCACCTCGCTTTGCGTCAGCAGGTTGGGGCTGTTCTCCAGCGTCACCGCCACCTCGCCGCCGCCGATCGTCGCCGATCCGCTGCTCTGGATCCGATCGCTCTGGCCGTTCGGCCCCACTTCCACCGCGTAGCGCGAACCCGGCTCGAAGCTGACGTTGCCCGCCACGTTCAGGGTGCCGATCGAGTTACCCGGCGCCACGGTGCCGCCCTGACGGGCGGTCAGCGAACCGACCGTGCCGCTGCCGCCGACGATGCCGCCGTTCTGCACGCTGACGGCCGAGGTGACCGAGCCGTTGACTGCCAGCCGCCCCTGATTGACCAGCGTCGGGCCGCCATAGGTGTTGTTACCCGTCAGCACCAGCGTGCCGATTCCCTGCTTGGTCAGGCCGCCGTGGCCGGAGATGTCGTTGCTCCAGAAGTCCAGGCCGCAAAGATCGCTGCTGCAGACGCGCTCGGTCGGTTTACCCTTGTCCAGCACCGCGCCGACGCCCGGCAGATCCACCACGAACTGGGTCGGGCCGTAAGCCACGCCCGTCGGATCCGGGATGCGGAACTCCGCAGGAATATCTTCGACGGTCACCAACATGCCCGGGCCGTTGATGGCCTTGCCCAGGTTGATCATCCCCCAGCCGTAGAGCGCGTCGATGCCCGGCGCGCCCATGTCGGTGGCGGTGGTTTTCAGCACTTCCGCCACCTGTGCGCCATTCAAATACGGGAAACGCTCCATCAGCACCGCAACGCTGCCGGCCACGTGCGGCGCCGCCATCGAGGTACCGCTGTATTTGGCGTAGCCGGTCGTCAGATTCTCCACGCTGGTGCCTTCGATCACCGAGCTGTACACCCGGGTACCCGGTGCCGAGACGCACAAACTGGCGGTGTAGCCGCAGCGGGAAGAGAAGGTGCTGATGCTGTAATCGCCGGTATTGGTGGGATCCTGCAGGCTGGCGACCGACAGCCAGTTCGGCGCGATGTCCGGCACGAAATACGCCAGGCCGGCCATGGCGTCCGGGTTGTTGAGGTTGCCGTCGTTGCCGGCGGCGAAGATGGTGACCACGCCGCTACGCGCCGCATCGATCGCGCCCTGATAGGCGCCGCCGGGCTTGGTGCCCAGGATCACGCTAATCTGATCGAACTGCTTTTGCGCGTCGTTCACCGTGAAGTGCGGATAAGCCGGGTCATACCCGCCTTTATCGAACTTCTCAGTGATGCCAATGCCCCAGCTGTTGTTGATGATGCGCGCGCCGCTGGCCACCAGCGCATTCCAACCGGCCTGGTAAACCGCGCCGTCGTTACCGAGGATGATGCCGTCTTCTGGACCGGGATCGCCGTTTTCGGCGCTGATGATCTGCGCATTGAACGCCACGCCGTGCATAGCGCCGCCGTCGCGGCTGCCGGCGGCGATGCCGCCCACGTGGGTGCCGTGCGAACCGAGCGTGCCATCGGAATCCACGCTCGGCGTGCCGTCATAGCGGAAAGCGTCGCCTTTTTTCACCGGAATATAGGGGTCGGTGTATTCGCGGATGCCTTCGGTAACCAAATTGATCACCTTATTCTCACCGGCAAATTCGGGATGTTTGGCGTAAACCGGCTGATCGAAAATGCCGAGTTTGATGCCTTTGCCGGTATAACCGGCGGCGTAGGCCTGGTCGGCGTGGATCGCCCCCAGCCCCCATTCCGCGTTGAACTCACTGCTGCGCCAGCTGGCCGGATCGCCCGCTTTGCCGTTCTCTATATAGGTGGCAGCCTGCGCCCCGCCGATCGCCGTCAGGCAGATCAGCATCGCGCTCCATTGTGCGCGATGAACTCCGATTTCAGGCCAGCCGAAGGCCGCCCGAGCGGATTTGACTCCTCTAAGTTTCTTCTCCATCCCAGATACCGTCCGTTGTTGTTTGCAAATGTTTTATAAGATTTTTTGTGTAACAGTTTGGTAACACCAAATAAATAAAGCACAACAATCTCAAGTGCGCTTAATGTGTCATCCGGCAGTCAGGAGGGAGGAGAGAAAGTTTCAGGGGTGAATCAGGCGAAGGAGGATAAGAAATGGCAATGACATCTCCCAACGCCGAAGTCGCGGCATGAGGTGAGAGAAACAATATTATGATTATGATAAATAAGAATATAATTCAGTAAATGACAAAGAGGCAGAACGCCTGAAAAGTGATTAACAGGCGTCTTTTATCACTTTTAATTATAAATTTTGCCAATATTCACTCAGTGAATTATGCTGGATTTTCACTCAGCCATCGGCAAAAATTGGATTATCCTGCTGATGTTTTTTTGCTGTTCATCGCGTCTTCTTCCGCCTGACGAAGGATGGCTTTGGCCATCCATTGCGTGACGTCCTGAATATTATCCAGCTCCAGGCCCCAGATATCTTTCAACACCAGAAATACTTCCGAGCCGTAAATCAGCGAGAAAGCATGAATCACTCTCTGCAGAGAGTCCGACGGCAGTTTGCCCTGCAACGGTTCTACCGCCAGCGCCAGCAGACGCTTGCGGTTGCCGCGCACGAATTTTTCGCCCGGCGTCGCGTTCGCCCACTGCTGTAAAGAGAGCTGCAACGCCGCGCGCAACGCCCCCTCATGCCGCTCCATCTGAGGATAGGCGAAGCTCAGCAATTGCTGAATACGCTTCAAAGCATCATCGTCTTGCGGGCGCCATTCCAGAATTGGACCCAGGCTTTCCGCCACCACGGCGCTAATCAGCGCACTTTGGGTCGGAAAGTAACGGTAGGCCGTCGCACGCGATACCTGTGCATGCGCCGCCAGTTCGGTGATCGAAGGAAACGCGCCTTCGTCATACAGCGCCATCGCGCTGGCCAGCAACAAACGGTAGGTTTTTGCCCGGGCGGAGGTCAGAGAAGGATCGAGAGGGACGGGAAAAGCATCTATCGGCACATAAACCTCATGCATCTGCACACGCTAGCACAACCGGGGACGATGCCTCTGTTGGCCGGTTGCCGGCAAAGCGCCAGCCACGTTGAAAAGCTCAAAAATGAGACAGAAGTCCCATTTTGCATCGCCTAACCCTTGCAAAAATGATACGGCCGTCTCATTATATAAATACATTAATTACTTTAACTTAATAGCCAGCACCAGGGTTCCAATAAAAATATAACATCATAATTTATAAATAAAAACTAGAAACACTCGGGAAAAACCCATGATTGATACTTCAAATTTTGTCTATATTGCTACCACAGCAGATACCAAAGGACAAGAGTTGGAGTACGTACGGCGGCTGATCGCTGCCCTGAATTTACCTACGCGAACCGTCGATCTCTCCACCCGTAGCCTGCCGTTTGATTCCCCCGCCGATATCAGCCCAGAGGACGTTGCCCGCCACCATCCGGCAGGCGCCGGCGCGGTCTTCTGCGCCAGCCGCGGCCAGGCGATCGCCGCCATGGCGACCGCTTTCGAACGCTTTATCCTGACGCGCCGCGATATTGCCGCCCTGCTTGGCCTGGGGGGCTCCGGTGGCACCGCCATCATCACGCCGGCCATGCAGCAGCTGCCGATCGGCCTGCCGAAAATAATGGTCTCAAGCATGGCGGCGGGTGACGTTTCCGCCTATGTCGGCGCCAGTGACATCAACATGCTGTATTCGGTCACCGATCTCGCCGGTCTGAACCGCATCTCGCGACGGGTGCTCGGCAACGCGGCGCGCCAGATAGCCGGGGCCGTACGCTTCGCCGCCGTCGACTATCCCGACGACAAGCCCGCGATTGGCCTGACGATGTTTGGCGTCACCACGCCCTGCATTCAGGCGCTGGTTGCCGACCTTGAGCCGCAATGGGATTGCCTGACGTTTCACGCCACCGGCAGCGGCGGCAGAGCGCTGGAAAAACTGATCGATAGCCGCCAACTGCGCGGCGCCATCGACTTGACCACCACCGAAGTGGCCGATTACCTGTTTGGCGGTGTGCTACCCTGCAATGCAGATCGTTTCGGGGCCATCGCGCGTACCGGCATCCCTTGCGTGCTCTCCTGCGGCGCGATCGACATGATCAACTTCGGCGCGCCGAATACGGTGCCGGCTCGCTACGCCAACCGCCTGCGCCACCATCACAATCCGCAAGTGACGCTGGTGCGCACCAGCGCGCGGGAAAGCGCGTTAATCGGACGTTGGATGGGCGAAAAAATCAATGCCTGTACGGGCGAAGTGCGCTTCGTGATCCCGGCAGGCGGCGTATCGGCTCTGGATGCGCCGGGGCAACCGTTCTGGGATCCGGCGGCGCTGGCCGCCTTTACGCAAGCGCTGGAGGAGACGGTATACGCCACCGAAAAACGCCGGCTGATAAAAACGCCTTATCATATTAACGACCCGCGCTTTGCACAGGCCGTTGCCGAACAGTTCCGGCACATTGTCGGCGGGGAATGATTATCACTCACTGCAGAACCTGCCGGTGATAACGCCAAATAAAAAAGGCCAGACAAATAGTCTGGCCCTTTTTTATTCACCGCGAGCGGATATTACTGACCGGAGGACATCTGCTCCTTCATTTTATTCATATGGTCCATCATCTTTTGCTCGCGTTTCTGATAATTCTCATTGTATTGTTTTTTCTGCTCAGGAGTCAGCAGGTTATACATTTTATTTTCCGCTTTGGCGCGTTCCAGCATGCGTTCGGATTGCGCTTTGCCCATCGCGTCAATTTGCGCTTTCGCCTTCGCTTCGTCAAAGCTGTCGGAAGCCACCAGATTATGCAGCGCCTGGCGTTCCTCTTTCATGCCCGGCCCGCGCTTCTGGTGCGACTCTTTCATGATGTCGCGCATCTGCTGGCGCTGCTGTTCGGTCAGATTCAGCCCGGCGAACGGGCCGCCTTTGCCTTCACCCTTGTGATGCATCATTTTCATCGGCGCCGCATCCGGTGCCGGTGCCGTCGTGTCTGCAGCGAACGCCGCAGAAGCAGAACCCAGAGCCAGCGTGGAAGCAATAAATAAAGCCGTCAATTTACGCATAATCATTTCCTTAAAAGTTTTTCTTCATCAGGAGCGCTGTACGTTAACAGGCTCATTCGTCGTCGGAGATAATAATAGGCTGATAAAATTCAAGTAATGCGAGGGTGTGTAAACTTTTTAAAACCCGTCTCGGATTTATTCACCAATTATGAGAAAACTATGAAGATGGCGTTTATTTGATGGAAATTTTAATTTCCCGGTAAAAATCCCCCCGGTGGAGTTATTTTTCCGCTTTCCCCTCACCGCTATAATTTACTCGCCTCCACGGCAACCTTGCATCAACCGTTTTCCGATAGCGGGGAGGTCGGTACAAACATCACAGGATCCGATGTTCTCCTACACTTTAAGACAACCGGCCGCCGGGTGACGTTTACACCGCAAAACTAATCATTGCTTATATAATAGTTTCCATCACCCGCCTCGCCTGTGAAAACCTGTTATATGATGCACAGATGCGCACGGCGACCACTTTCGGGCCAACAGGCTGCCCCGGAGCTGTGCTGACCGGCCGCCCGTGCTCTTTTGAGGAATCATCATGCCCGCAGACCAAGGCCCTGAGCTTCTTAACGCCCACTTCGGCACCCAAAGCCCCCACTGGCGGCTGGCGTTTGACAGCAATGCCCTGGAGCTGTCCGCCGTTAAGGGCAAAGCCCACGTCGCGGTGGCGCTCAGCGCCATGGAAGCGGCGAAAATCCGCCGTCTGACCGGCGTCACCGCCAGCCTTGAACTGACCATTACGCTCGCCGGAGAACCGCTGCATCTGCATCTGGTGGGGCGCCGCGTCAATAATCTCGAATGGGCGGGCACCGCTTCCGCCTTCAGCGACACCCAATCCGTGGCGCGCGATCTGGTGCACGGCCTCTCCTTCGCCGAGCAGGTGGTGTCCGAAGCCAACTCGGTGATCGTGATCGTCGATCAGCACGGCCGCATCCAACGCTTCAACCGGCTGAGCGAGGAGTACACCGGGCTGCGCGAACATGAAGTGATCGGCAAAAACGTTTTCCAGCTGTTTATGAGCCCGGAAGAAGCCGCCGCTTCGCGGCGCAACATCGCCGGCTTCTTCCGCAACGGTTCGTCCTATGAGGTGGAACGCTGGGTAAAAACGGTCAAGGGCGAACGGCTGTTCCTGTTCCGCAATAAGTTCGTGCACAGCGGCAGCGGCAAGAACGAGGTGTATCTTATCTGCTCCGGTACCGACATCACCGAAGAACGCCGTGCGCAGGAGCGGCTGCGGGTGCTGGCCAACACCGATCTCATCACCGGCCTACCGAACCGTAACGCGATCCAGGACAAAATCAATCACGCCATCGCCACGCGCGGCGAAGAGAGTTTCGGCCTGGTCTACCTCGATCTCGACAACTTCAAGAAGGTCAACGACGCCTACGGCCATATGTTCGGCGATCGGCTGCTGGTCGAGGTCGCGCTGGCGATCCTCGGCTGCCTGAGCCCGGACCAGGTGCTCGCCCGCCTCGGCGGCGACGAATTCTTGGTGCTGGCGCCGCAAACCGATCGCGAGCGCCTGCAAACGCTGGCGCAGCGCATCATCGACAGGCTGAAAACCCCTTTCCGCATCGGCCTGATTGAGGTGTATACCGGCTGTTCGATCGGCATCGCGCTGTGCCCGGAGCACGGCAACGATCTCGACAGCCTGATCCGCAGCGCCGATACCGCCATGTACGTCGCCAAGGAGCACGGCAAACGCACCTATACCGTCTTCTCGCCGGAGATGAACAAGCGCGTCGCCGAATACATGTGGCTGGACACCAATCTGCGCAAAGGCCTGGAGCAAAATCAGCTGGTGCTGTATTACCAGCCGAAAATCGACGCGCGCAGCGGTGAAGTGCACAGCGTGGAAGCGCTGGTGCGCTGGGATTCGCCGGAGCGCGGCCTGATCCCGCCGCTGCAGTTCATCTCCTACGCCGAGGAGTCCGGCCTGATCGGCCCACTGGGGCAATGGGTATTGCAGACCGCCGCCGGCCAGGCGGCGCAGTGGCAAGAGCAGGGATTGAATCTGCGGGTGGCGGTCAACCTCTCCGCCCGGCAGCTGGCCGACGACAGCATCGTCAACGACCTGCTCGGGGTGCTGCGCCGTCACCGCATGGCACCTTGTCTGTTGGACTTCGAGTTGACCGAAAGCAGCCTGATTGAAGACGAGAACCGCGCTCGCGCGCTGATCACCCGGTTGCGCGAACTGGGCGCGCAGGTGCATCTCGACGACTTCGGCACCGGCTATTCGTCGCTGGCGCAGCTGGCGCGTATTCCGCTGGACGCCATCAAGCTGGATAAAAGCTTCGTGCGCGGGGTGAATTTCAACCCGGTATCGCAATCGTTGGTGCGCGCGATCGTTGCGGCGGCAGAGGCGTTGGCGTTCCGGGTGATCGCCGAAGGGGTGGAGACCGAGAGCGAAAACCACTTCCTCGACGAGGTCGGCGTGGACGAAAAACAGGGCTTTCTGTTTGCGCGGCCAATGCTCCCGGAACAGCTGGAGCATTGGCTGCAGTCCTACCGCCCGCACTCACCCTCCGCGTGAGGCGGGCGCGTTAACGTTAGCCGGCACGACGCAGGTTCAGGGTATGGCGATCCTGCAACATCACCAGCCGCTCGATGTAGGCGCGGTCTTTTTCCTCAATGGTAAAGGCCGAGTGCACCCAGTCTTCAGTAATGTCCATCAGCTCGGAACGCGTCAGCTGCAACACGCGCTGACGCGCCCGCAGCATGGCGCGCATGCCGTTGAGCTTCGGCCGTATGGTATCGATAAAGGTGCGCGTCGCCATGTAGGCGTCGCCGGGCTGGAACAGCTGGTCTACCAGCCCGCGGCTCTCGAACCACTCTGCGGTGTGCGACTCGCCGCCCCAAATCAGCTCCTCGGCCAAGCGCATGCCAGCCTTGCGCGCCACCAGCGAGTAACCGCCCATACCGGGAAACAGGTTGAACGCGATCTCCGGAAACCCCATGCGCGCGTTGTTCTGCGCCAGCACGAAATGGTGCGCCAGCGCCGCTTCAAAGCCGCCGCCCAGCGCGCTGCCTTCGACCATCGCAATGCTGACCGCGCCGGTGTCGAAACCGCGCGCCGCCGCATGTACGCAGTCGATGCAGGCGCGCGCGTAGGCCATCATCGCCTCGCGCTTGCGGTTTTTGATCGCTTCGGCGAAGAACTGCAGATCGCCGCCGACGTTGAACATGTTCGGCACCAGCGAGCCGGTGACCCAGAAATCGAACCGCAGCGAAGACTCCTTCGCCGCCTGCGCCAGCGTCATGATGTCTTCGATCAGCGCCTGGTTGAAGCAGGGGCGCGGCGCGGCGCGCAGCAGCATCCACATGATGTGCCGCCCCTCTTCATAGTAGGCGGACAGCTGCGACAGATTGCCCGCTTCGGTAAACGGACGACAGGTGGGGTGATTAAGCAATTTCATAAGACCTTCCAGTTTTTCTGTTGATGACGGATGAGACCGTTCCAGCCCCTACGGCTGCAGCGGAGCGGTGGGCGGCAAAAGCGCGACGCCACATCATGAGTAAACGCTTTCTCGCCGACGAAACAGATAAAAATTGGAGGTAGGGAAGTGAAAAAAACCGAGGCGCCACGGGGTTTTCATAGGAATTTTACCTATCGACCCCTCCCCGGCATTTCATGCCGGGCGCTAACGCGCTAAGCTCGGAAAATGACCGTTTGCCGCCCCGGCGTTCAAAACGCTGCGGGGCTTTGGCTATAATCAACGCTGAAACATGCCGTTTAACGTTAAGGAAATCGTGAAGTAATGCCTACAGGACCAGACCAGGAACGCCACCAGCCCGCACAAGACACGCCGCCGAAGCCGCTTATCGCCATCAAGACCGGCCATGAGACCCTCGACCGCCGCATCGGTGGTTTTTCACGTCTGATTGAACGCATCAAAGCCTGGCCAAGCGTGGCGCACCTGCTGCGCGCCGCCGAACGCTTTAACGATCGGCTGGGTAGCCAGTTCGGCGCCGCTATTACCTATTTTTCATTCCTCTCGCTGATCCCGATCCTGATGGTGTCGTTTGCCGCCGCCGGCTTCGTGCTGGCCTCCAACCCGGATCTGCTGGCCCGCTTGATCAACCGCATCGTCGGCAGCATCAGCGATCCGACGTTGGCCAGCACGCTGAAGAACACCGTCAACACCGCCATTCAACAGCGCACCACCGTGGGATTGACCGGTCTGGCGCTGGCGCTCTATTCCGGCATCAGCTGGATGGGCAACCTGCGCGAGGCGATCCGCGCGCAGTCGCGCGATGTCTGGGAGCGCAATCCGCAGGATCAGGAGAAAATCTACTTCAAATACACCCGCGACTTCATCTCGCTGACCGGCCTGGTGGTCGCGCTGATCATTACGCTGTCGCTGACTTCGGTCGCCGGGGCGGCGCAGGCGGCGATCGTCAATGCGCTGGGGCTGGACGGCATCGAATGGCTGCGGCCGGCGCTGACGCTGATCGCGCTGTCGATCTCGATCTTCGCCAACTATCTGCTGTTCCTGTGGATTTTCTGGATGCTGCCGCGCCACAAACCGAAGAAAAAAGCGCTGCTGCGCGGCACCTTGCTCGCCGCCATCGGCTTTGAGGTGATCAAGTTCGTGATGACCATGACGCTGCCGCAGGTGGCAAAGTCGCCTTCCGGCGCGGCCTTCGGATCGGTGATCGGGCTGATGGCGTTCTTCTACTTCTTCGCTCGTTTGACGCTGTTTTGCGCCGCCTGGATCGCCACCGCCGACTACAAAGGCGACAAAGCGTTGCCGGAACGCGAACCGCCGGCGCGCTGAAGCCATGCGATCGTGCCGGTGTTATCGCACACACCGGCACTTTCCTCTGGATATCAACCAGAAAACCAGTCAATACGTCTAAATAATGCGGCGCGCGATCCGAAAAACCAGCATAACAAACTGCTCGCTCACTTTTCTTTGCCGCTTTTACAGCCATTCCCTCTGCACGAAAGCCCTTTCTCAACGTTTAACGCTGCAGAAAACAAGCCAGATAAAACATTAGTCTTTTTAACCGGTTAGCGGGGCCATTGCCCAAAGTTCCCGCGTTGAAAAGGCCGAATGCTGTCACTAAGATGGATTTTTACCCCTTCCAACAATAAGAAATATTATGCAAGCCACCATCGCACCCCCACTCGACGCCGACGACGCGTCCACACCGGTGAACTCCCGCGGGAAAGTCATCGTCGCCTCGCTGGTCGGTACCGCCATCGAGTTCTTCGACTTCTACATCTACGCCACCGCCGCGGTGATCGTGTTTCCACATATCTTCTTCCCACAGGGCGACCCGACCACCGCAACGCTGCAGTCGCTGGCCACCTTCGCCGTCGCCTTTGTCGCGCGCCCTATCGGCTCTGCGCTGTTCGGGCACTTCGGCGATCGCGTGGGGCGCAAGGTCACGCTGGTCGCCTCGCTGCTGACCATGGGGATTTCCACCGTGCTGATCGGCCTGCTGCCGAGCTATGAAACCATCGGCATCTTCGCCCCTATCCTGCTGGCGCTGGCGCGCTTCGGGCAGGGCCTGGGACTGGGCGGCGAATGGGGCGGCGCCGCCCTGCTGGCGACGGAGAACGCGCCGGCCAAAAAGCGCGCGCTGTACGGCTCCTTCCCCCAGTTGGGCGCGCCGATCGGCTTCTTCTTCGCCAACGGCACCTTCCTGCTGCTCTCCTGGCTGCTGAGCGACCAGCAGTTTATGGAATGGGGCTGGCGCGTGCCGTTCATCCTCTCCGCCGCGCTGGTGCTGATTGGCCTGTACGTTCGGGTGTCGCTGCATGAAACGCCGGTGTTCGCCAAAGTGGCCAAAGCCGGCAAACAGGTGAAAGTGCCACTCGGCACGCTGCTGAGCAAGCATCTGAAAGCGACCATCCTCGGCACTTTCATCATGCTGGCGACCTACACGCTGTTTTATCTGATGACGGTGTATTCGATGACCTACGGCACCACGCCGCAGCCGTTGGGGCTCGGCTACTCCCGCAACAGCTTCCTGTGGATGCTGATGGTGGCGGTGATCGGTTTCGGCGTGATGGTACCGATCGCCGGCCTGCTGGCGGACGCGTTCGGCCGCCGCAAGACCATGATCGCCATTACCCTGCTGATGATCGGCTTCGCGTTCCTGTTCCCGACCCTGCTGGGTTCCGGTAACCAGGCGCTGGTGATGGGCTTCCTGCTGTGCGGCCTGAGCATCATGGGGCTGACCTTTGGCCCCATGGGCGCGCTGCTGCCGGAGCTGTTCCCGACCGAAGTGCGCTATACCGGCGCATCGTTCTCCTACAACGTCGCGTCTATTCTCGGCGCGTCCGTGGCGCCTTATATCGCCACCTGGCTGGCGGCCCACTACGGGCTGTTCTACGTCGGCATGTACCTGGCGGCGATGGCCGGGTTGACGCTGTTGGCCCTGCTGCTGATGAAAGAAACCCGCCACCAGTCGCTGTGATCCCCTACGGCCCCCTCACTGCGGGGGGCCGCACGCGTTGTTCGTTTCCTGTCATAAAACCGGGCTATGCTGGACGTTTCTCTCGGTAACAGGATTGGCCGATGTCTCTGCGTCGTGGGGTATTTGTCTGCGTTGCGCTGCTGGCGGCTCTCGCCATCGCGCTCTATTACGGGTTGAAGCCCGACCATCCCGATGCGCTGTGGCGCATCGTCAGCCAGCAATGTCTGCCCAATCAGCAGGCGCATGACAACCCGGCGCCCTGCGCGCAGGTGGATGTGCCGGCCGGCTTCGTGGTGTTTAAAGATCGCAACGGGCCGCTGCAATACCTGCTGATGCCCAGCGCCAAAATCACCGGGATAGAAAGCCCGGCGGTGCTGGACGCCGCCACGCCGAATTTCTTCGCCCAGGCCTGGCGCGCGCGCCACGTGATGGCGGAACGCTATGGCAAACCGATCGACGACGGCGATATTTCACTGGCGATCAACTCGGAATATGGCCGCACGCAAAACCAGCTGCATATTCATATATCCTGCCTGTTGCCAGCGGTAAAACAGCGGCTGGCGCAGATCGGCCCCGATTTTATCGAGCAATGGCAACCGCTGCCCGGCGGCCTGTTGGGGCATGACTATCTGGGGCGGCGGGTGACCCCTGCCGAGCTGGAGCAACAGGGCGCCTTCCGTCTGTTGGCCTCCGGCCTGCCGCGCGCCGACGGGCGCATGGGCAGCTTCGGCCTGGCGATGACCGCGCTGCCGGACGGCGATTTCCTGCTGCTGGCGACCGAGCGCAGCCTGCTGCCGTTCACCCTGGCCTCGGCGGAAGAGATCCAGGATCACGACTGCCGGCTACTCTCACCGCCGCCGCGTGCCTGATTACTTTTTGCCTTTCATCTCCCGCAGGATCTGCCCGCACTGGTTTTCCTCGCCGCCTTCACTGGGCGAGACCAGCGCCAGCAGCGCCGCCGCCGGCGTCAGCACCGCCCCCAACGCCACCGCCGCCGCGCCGCGCGCGATCAGCGGCCCGGCTTTCACCCCGGCGTCGGGGTGCTTGAAGGTGCCTTTCACGTACAGCGGCGAGCGCAGGGTCAGCACGCGCATCCCCTTGCTTTCCGGATCGATGGACAAATCCAGCCGTTCGGTGGCGAGGTTGGTGTTGCCGGTGATGTTGATCACCGCGTTCTCGGTGTCGAATACGAACAGCCGCGGCGCGGCGACGCCGCTGCGGATGCCGACGTCCGCCGCGGCACAGTTGATGCCCACCACGTCGTCGCCGAACAGCTGCGCCACCAGATAGTTGCCGACGTTCAGGCCGAGGATCTCCATCAGGCTACGGCTGATCACCCCGTTATTGATCAACAGGCGCAGGTCGCCGTTGCTGGTCGCCAGCAGCTCGGCCACCGAATTTCCGCTGCCCGTCAGCCTGGCATCGCCGTTCATTTGCCCAAGGCTGCGCTTCATCGCCGCTACGTTCGGCAACAGCTGTTTGAGCTGGAGTTTGCGCGCGTGCATATCCACCTGGCCGCGCATCGGCTTTTTGCCGCCGTCGAGGCGCACCACGGCGTTCAGGCTGCCGCCCGCCATGCCGAAGCGCAGCGGATCCAGACGCAACTCGCCATTGTTCAGCTTCAGGTGCGTGGCCAGATCGCTCAGCGGTAAATCGCTGCCGCGTTCGATGCGCGCGGCGGCAAACTTCACGTCCGCATCCATCTTGCGCCAGCTTTGCGTATCGAACTGCGCGACCGGCAGCACCTTATCCGCCGGTTGGCGGCTCTTCTCGCCGCGCCCGGCTTTGGCGGCGTTGGAATCCGCGCCGATCAACGGCGCCAGATCCGCCAACCTCAGCTGCCGGGAGCTCACCGCGCCGCTCAGCGTCGGCCGCGGCTTACCGGCAACGTATTTCAAGTCACCGTGAATGTCACTGTCGCCGATTTTGCCGTCGAACTTCTGATATTCGAACACGGCGCCGCCCGGCTGATGCAGGCGGGCTATCAGATGGCCATCGGTCGCATACGGCGGCGTGTTCGGCAGCAGCACGCCGGTCAGGCCATAGAGGTCACCCAGGCTTTCGCCGGAAAATTTCAGCTGCACGTCCAGGCCACCGAGGTTCAGCGGATCGGACAAGGTGCCCGCCACCGCAACACGGGTGCTGCCGGAACGCACGTCGGCCTGCAGCGGGAACGGCAGATCGGCGCTCTGCAGTGACAGCATGCCGCCGATCTTGCCGCTGCCGCTCAGCGGTTCGCCGTTATATTTGCCCTTGACCTGCCAACCGAAAACGTAGTCGGGGGTAGCGGCCTTGCCGCCGCTCTGCTTGCCGGTCACTTCACTGAACGGCAGCGGTTTACCGAGCGGATCGATGACGGCGCGGAAATCCGCCTTCAGGGTGGCGTCTTTAAAGGCGATCTGTCCCTTGTCGAACACGATGTCGTGAACGGTGAACGACCAGGCGGAAGGCGGTTGCTGCGGATCCTGGCCAGCAGCCAGATCAAACGTCCAGTTGTTGTCGCCGTTGGCCAGGCGTTCTAACGACGCATTCGGCTGCTTGAGCCAGATGCGCGGGATCAGCAGTTCTTTCCTCAGCAGCGCCAGCGGTGCGATGCTGGCGTCGACGCGCTGCAGCGTCACCATGCTGTCGCCGGGCATGTTTTTCGGGTTACCCAGCCACACGTCTTCGGCGTGAATATGCGGCCAGGGCACCCAGGCGCGCCAGCCGCCCTCATCCCGGTTACGCGACCAGTCGACGCCCAGATCGCCGCGGATGGCGAACGGCCGCCGCAGTTCGGCCGACACTTTGTCGTTGATGGTGGGTTTGAGTCGATTCCAGTCGAAGGTAGCGATGAAGATCGCCAGCGCGACGATCGCCAGCAGCACAATGCCGCCCAGCCAGCTGAAAACCTTTCCTGTTCTTGTCATAGGGCTCCCTCAGCACATAAACCGGGCTGCCGAATGAAAGGAAAAAGAATGAGCAGCCCCGTTTAAGCCTAGCTGAGGATAGGCCGGAGTTCACGCCGGCGCGCCGGGCGCGGCGAACAGCGTCGGTACGCTGTGCAGAGTTTCAAAGCACGCCGGGCGGGAAAGATAGTAGCCCTGCGCGGCCAACGCGCCGGAACGCTGCACCAGCCGCCACTCCTGCTCGGTTTCCACGCCTTCGACGATCACCCCGTCGCTGTGCTGGTTCATCATCGTGATCAGGGTGCCGAGCAGCTGTACGCCCTCTTCCGACTGTTTGAGCAAGGTGAACAACTCGCGCGCCACCTTGATGTATTGATAGCGCCAGGCGCCGACGGCGGAGAAGTTGGCCAGCCCGCTGCCGAAATCGTCCAGCCACAGCCGTTCGCCGCCGACGATCTGCTGCAACGGGTGGTTTGACGCCGTTTCGGCGTGCTCCACCAGCTCGAAGCGCAGATAGGGCATCTCGGCGATCTGGCGTTGCAGCTCGCTATGACGTTGCAACGCTTGCAGCGCGATGCCGTCGATATTGACCGACACCATCACCGCGTGGCGAATGAACAATGCCTGCCAGCGCTGCAACAACGCCAGCTGTTCCTGGATCACCCGCAAACGCTGGGCGACGCCGAGCGAGGCGAAATACTGTTCGGGAGATTGCCGTTTGTCCGGCTCATTCGGGTGATATACCGCCGTCAGCAGTTCCACCGCCAGCAGCGCGCCGCTGGTGCGATAAATCGGCTGGAAGGTATACAAGCGCCGGCATTGCCGCCAGTAGCGCCGCGATTTGGCGCAGGCATAGAGGGCAAAACAGGGCGCCAGCAGACCCGAGATCAGGTTGGTTATCATCGGTACTATCGCCGTGGCGGGGAAGTGAGAGCGCTGCCGCTGTTTCTTTACCCAGCTTATCGGCCGCACCGCGTAAAACTTTAAGCATGAATTGCCGCGCGCTTTCCTCTTCGCCCTGTTGGCATGGGCCGATCGCGATCATAAAAAATTAAAACACTGTTTTAATTTATTGACTCCCTCACCGCCTTGCGTGGAGACTGATGGCTGTTGCTTCTTCTTTAGCCAGGGCTTATTGACGATGACTATCCGAAATCTCGCCGTGATCGGCGAATGCATGATCGAGCTGTCGCAGCAGGGCGCGCAGCTGACGCGCGGCTTTGGCGGCGATACCCTCAACACCGCCGTCTACCTCGCCCGCCAAATGCCGGAACAGGCGCTGCAGGTGCATTACGTCACCGCGCTCGGCACCGACAGCTTCAGCGGCGAGATGCTGCAGGCCTGGCGGCAGGAGAAGATCGAGACCGGGCTGATTCAGCAGTTGGAAAACAAACTGCCGGGCCTGTACGTGATCGAAACCGACGCCGCCGGCGAACGCACCTTCTACTACTGGCGCAACGACGCCGCCGCCCGGTATTGGCTTGCGGGCCCCCAGGCCGAGGTACTGTGCGCCCAGCTGGCGCAGTTCGATTATCTGTATCTCAGCGGCATTAGCCTGGCGATCCTCGCGCCTGCCGACCGCACGAAGCTGCTGGCGCTGCTGCACCGCTGCCGCGCCAACGGCGGCCAGGTTATCTTCGACAACAACTACCGCCCGCGCCTGTGGCAAAGCCGTGAAGAAACACAGCTGGCCTACCGCGAGGTGCTGGCCTGCACCGACATTGCCTTCCTGACGCTGGATGACGAAGCGTTGCTGTGGGGCACGCAGCCGGTTGAACAGGTGGTGGCACGCACGCAGGCGCTCGGCGTCGGCGAGATCGTTATCAAACGCGGCGCGGATGCCTGTCTGGTGTTCGGCGTGGAGGGAGAGCGACTTGAGGTACCGGCGATTGCGCTGCCGCCGGAGTGCGTAGTGGATACCACCGCGGCGGGCGACGCTTTCAGCGCCGGTTATCTGGCGGAACGCCTGAGCGGCGGCAGCGCCCAGCAGGCGGCGCAGCGCGGCCACCGGCTTGCCGCGACGGTGATCCAACATCGCGGCGCCATCATTCCCGCAACGGCAATGCCCGCATAGCCAATAAGGCGGCGGCGAGGTTACCCCGCCGCCCGCGCAATAGTTCCCAGAAACATTGATCAGAGGATGATTGAAAGAATTTCCCTGGCGTTGGCTTATTTCCGCCCAGAGCTGCTAAGCTCGGGTCTTGGCATTACCGCCTTTTTGAATTTATTAGCCGAGTATAAATTTCAATCCGCCGCACTGACTAGCTGGACTTTGGTGCAGGTCGGGCTGAGCCGCCGAACGACAGGGAGGTTACCGATGGCCGTCGCATTCGCCAACGCCGTCGCCGCAAGACTGCATCTTGACGGCCGACTGCACGCCTTCAGCCAATTCAAATACGCTTATTTGACCTTCAACAAACACCGTCCCGATCGCCATCTGCTGGTCTCGAGCTACCCGCAAGAATGGCTGGACATATACAGCGCCAATCGCTATCAGCGCATCGATCCCGTCGTGCGCGCCGCCCATAGTCGCTGCGCGCCCTTCATGTGGCACGACACCCCCGTCACCACCGAGGATCGGCATTACCGGAAGATCTTCAGCCAGGCGCGGGAATACGACATCGTGCACGGCTGCAGCTTTGTTTTGCACGATCACGACAACAACCTGGCGATCTTGTCGATCAGCGCCAAGGCAGCCGATGACGCCGATCTGCGGCAGCTGATGGAAGACGAGAGGGCCAGCCTGCAGATGGTATTGGTCGATACCCACCAGCACGCTCTGGCCTTGGCCAGCGCCGAGGCGAGCCGGACAGACCGGCTCTCGCCGCGCGAAGGGGAAATCCTCTACTGGGCCAGCCAGGGCAAAACCTACCATGAGATCGCGCTGATCCTGGGGATCAAAACCGGCACGGTGAAGTTTCACATCGGCAATGCGGTGCGTAAGCTGGGGGTCGCCAACGCCAAACACGCGATCCGGCGCTGCCTTGAACGGCAGTTGCTCGCGCCGCCGGAGGCATAAAAAAAGCCGGCATCACAGCCGGCTTTGTGTTCTTTACCTTGCGGAAAATCAGCCCGCAACGGCGATACGTTTCATGTCGGTCATGTAGCCACGCAGTTTGCGACCGACGGTTTCGATTGGGTGACTGCGCACCGCTTCGTTCACGTCGCGCAGCTGCGCGTTGTCCACCGCCGTACCCGCCGCGGCTTTGCCCAAATCGCCCGCCTGCAGGGTGGTCATGAAGTCCTTCAGCAGCGGCACCGCCGCGTTGGCGAACAGGTAGTTGCCGTACTCTGCGGTATCGGAGATAACCACGTTCATTTCATACAGACGTTTGCGCGCAATGGTGTTGGCGATCAGCGGCAGCTCGTGCAGCGACTCATAGTAAGCCGACTCTTCGATGATGCCGGCATCGACCATGGTTTCGAACGCCAGCTCAACGCCCGCTTTCACCATCGCCACCATCAGCACGCCGTGATCGAAGTACTCTTGCTCGCTGATTTTGCCTTCAAACTGCGGCGCATTCTCGAACGCGGTTTTGCCGGTCTCTTCGCGCCAGGTCAGCAATTTCACGTCGTCTTCCGCCCAGTCGGCCATCATGCCGCTGGAGAACGCGCCGGAGATGATGTCATCCATGTGCTTCTGGAACAGCGGCGCCATGATGGTTTTCAGCTGTTCAGACAGCGCATAGGCACGCAGCTTGGCCGGGTTGGACAGGCGATCCATCATCAGCGTGATGCCGCCCTGCTTCAGCGCTTCGGTGATGGTTTCCCAGCCGAACTGAATCAGTTTCTCGGCGTAAGCCGGATCGGTGCCCTCAGCAACCAGCTTGTCGAAGCACAGCAGCGAACCCGCCTGCAGCATGCCGCACAGAATGGTCTGCTCGCCCATCAGGTCGGATTTCACTTCGGCGACGAAGGAGGACTCCAGCACGCCGGCGCGGTGGCCGCCGGTCGCCGCCGCCCAGGCCTTGGCGATCGCCATGCCTTCGCCTTTCGGATCGTTTTCCGGGTGAACCGCAATCAGAGTCGGCACGCCGAAGCCGCGCTTGTACTCTTCACGCACTTCGGTGCCCGGGCATTTCGGCGCGACCATCACCACGGTGATGTCTTTACGCACCTGCTCACCCACTTCAACGATGTTGAAGCCGTGGGAGTAACCCAGCGCCGCGCCGTCTTTCATCAGCGGCTGCACCGCGCGCACCACGGAAGAGTGCTGCTTGTCCGGCGTCAGGTTGACCACCAGATCCGCCTGCGGGATCAGGTCTTCGTAGGTGCCGACCTTAAAGCCGTTTTCGGTCGCCTTGCGCCAGGAAGCGCGCTTCTCGTCGATCGCTTCTTTGCGCAGGGCATAGGCGACGTCCAGGCCGGAGTCGCGCATGTTCAGCCCCTGGTTCAGACCCTGGGCGCCACAGCCGACAATCACCACTTTTTTACCTTTCAGGTAGCCGGCTTCGTCAGCAAATTCGTCGCGCGCCATAAAGCGGCATTTACCCAATTGCGCCAACTGCTGACGCAGGTTCAATGTGTTGAAATAGTTAGCCATGGTGGTACTCCGGTTTGATGTTGTCTTGCATTGTTATTTTCATTCCCCGCCCTGTCTGTGCGGAGATTCGTTAAACTCAATGTATAACAGGAAATGCGTTGCTTAAATTGATATATTGAGAACGTGATATTGCAATTTATGCAACACTCTCACTGCGAGCGTATCGATATGGATTTACGTGATTTAAAGCTGTTCCTGCATTTGGCCGAAAGCCATCACTTCGGGCGCACCGCCAAGGCGATGCACGTCAGCCCATCGACGCTCTCCCGCCAGATCCAGCGGCTGGAAGAGATCCTCGGGCAGCCGCTGTTCCTGCGCGACAACCGCACCGTGCAGCTGACCGACGCCGGCGAACAGCTGAAAGAATTCGCCCAGCAAACGCTGCTGCAGTATCAGCAGCTGAAGCACTCGCTCGGCCAGCACGGCCCTTCGCTGAGCGGCGAACTGCGGCTGTTCTGCTCGGTGACCGCGGCGTACAGCCACCTGCCGCCGATCCTCGATCGTTTCCGCGCGCAGCACCCGCTGGTCGAGATTAAGCTGACCACCGGCGACGCCGCCGACGCGGTCGACAAAGTGCAATCCAACGAGGCCGATCTCGGCATCGCCGGCCGGCCGGAAACGCTGCCCGCCAGCGTGGCGTTCACCAAAATCGGCGAAATTCCGCTGGTGCTGATCGCGCCGGCGCTGCCCTGTGCGGTGCGCAGCCAGGCATTCGCCGACAGGCCCGACTGGGCCGAGATCCCGTTCATCCTGCCGGAGCACGGCCCGTCGCGAAAACGCATCGAGCTGTGGTTCCGCCGCCACCGCATCAGCAATCCGCTGATTTACGCCACCGTCGGCGGCCACGAAGCCATCGTGTCGATGGTCGCGTTGGGCTGCGGCATCGCGCTGATCCCGAGCGTGGTGGTGGACAACAGCCCGGAGCCGGTACGCAACCGCATCTCGCAGCTGGATAACATCTCGATGGTCGAACCGTTCGAGCTGGGGGTCTGCGTCCAGAAAAAGCGCCTCAGCGATCCGCTGATCGACGCCTTTTGGCGCTTGCTGCATCCCCGCTGACGCGAGGTTTACAGATCCGCCGGATCGATCTGCTTCATCGTCTCTACCTGCATCAGCCAGTGGTAGAGCGGCTCAAGCTGCAAAAAGGCCCCGGTCAGCAGCGGCACCAGATCGGCGCTGAACAGCTTTTCCACTTCGCTGTCGGTCACCATCACCGCAAACGACTTGCGGTTGTACCAGGTGGCGATCTCCGCCGCCTGCTCCTTCAC
This sequence comes from Serratia sp. CC22-02, assembly GCF_900182895.1. Lineage (NCBI taxonomy): Bacteria > Pseudomonadati > Pseudomonadota > Gammaproteobacteria > Enterobacterales > Yersiniaceae > Serratia > Serratia sp. CC22-02. The sequence continues at coordinate 20,338 of NZ_FXUD01000016.1, forward strand.
CAGCGGGCGCTTGTAGCTCTCACCCACCAGCTCGAACGGCCGCCGGCAGCAGGCGGCCACCTCAAGGAAAGGCTGCGGCCGCTGCCTCAGCGTATGGCGGAACAGATCCATAGTCGGCTTGTTGGCGCTGTAGTAGCCGAGCCCATAGCGCAGCATGTCCGGCCCCAGTTCGAAAAAGTAGACCGGCGCGTCTTTCCAGTCTTTGCTCGGACGCTTGAACGTCAGCCACATGCGGCTGCGGTAGCGCGATTTGTCATGAGAAAAGCGCGTGTCGCGATGAATGCGCGACAGCGTTTTGCCGATCGCCGGGCGAGTCTCGAACTGCGGGTCGATCGCCAGCATGCCGGGAGCCAGCTGCTCCACCAGCGCGCGAAACGGCGCCAACAGCTCGCGATCGTAGATATCGCGGTTGCCGTCGAACCACGCCTTATCGTTCTCGATCCGCACCTGCTGCAGGAAATTCAGACCCTGCTGGCTAAAGCCGGAGAAAGGTTGCGCCATAAGTTTTTCCGTTCTGACGGTTTATCGGGTGTTGCGCAGATCTTCCCTCTGCCAACGGCGTTTGATAAACACGCGCCGACGCGTGCGAAAGTAAGCGACATAGAGAGAGAACGCCGCCCGGTTGCTGAATAGTGCACCGCCAACCACGCCCCCCAGCAGCATGGCGACGGTGGCGATGCCGGTCATCCCCGACGCCCACGCCGCTGCGGCGCCAAGGCAAAACAGGCCGAGCATGCCAAGGTAATATTGCAACAATACCACCCCGCTGTTTTTACCCTGCACCAGTTGGAACAGGATCAATGTCATCCACACCGCCACGATCGCGCCGCTACCCATGAGAACGGCGGCGGAAGTCTTGCCGCTCCAGGCGGCCGCCACGTCCGTGGCCAGGCCCATCACGCCCGCCAGCCCCAACGTCAGGCATACCATCAGCAACATGACATTGCCGACGCCCGGCGGCGACAGCCGCTGGCCCGGCGTCAGGAAATGCTGCTCGAGCTGCGCATCTACGCCGGCGAACAGTGCGCGATCGCGCGCCGCGATTTGGCGTTCCATCTCCTGGCCCTGCGTCAATAAGCGGGCCAGCCGGCCGGGTAAACGCACCGGGCTCACCCCTGCAAAAAGAAGCGGAACGCCGGGTTGTCGGTTTCGTCGTGGCAATCGTAGCCCAGCGCCTGCAGGTGCCGCTCGAATTCCGGCTCGGTTTGCGCCAGTTCGAAGGCCGCCAGCACCCGGCCGAAGTCGGTGCCGTGGCTGCGATAGTGGAACAGCGAAATGTTCCAGTGCGTGCCCAGCGTTTGCAGGAATTTCAGCAGCGCGCCCGGTGACTCCGGAAACTCAAAGCTGTACAGCCGTTCGCGCAGCGGCTTCGACGGACGCCCGCCCACCATGTAGCGCACGTGCAGTTTGGCCATCTCGTCGTCCGACAGATCCACCACCTGATAACCGTCGGCATTGAGCTCGTCGATGATTTCCCGCCGTTCGGCGTGCCCGCGCGTCAGACGCACGCCGACAAAAATACAGGCGTTGTCGGCATCGGCGTAGCGATAGTTGAATTCGGTCACCGAGCGGCCGCCCAACAGTTGGCAGAACTTGAGGAAGCTGCCCTGCTGTTCCGGAATGGTCACCGCCAACAGCGCTTCACGCTGTTCGCCCAGTTCGCAGCGTTCGGAAACGTAGCGCAGCCCATGGAAGTTGAGGTTGGCGCCAGACAGCACGTGCGCCAGACGCTCGCCCTGAATGTTGTGCTGCTGGACGTACTTTTTCAGCCCCGCCAGTGCCAGCGCACCGGAAGGTTCGGCAATGGCACGCACGTCCTCGAACAGATCTTTGACCGCCGCACAGATGGCGTCGCTGTCCACGGTGATCACGTCGTCCAGATACTCACGGCACAGGCGGAAGGTTTCGTCGCCGATACGCTTTACCGCCACGCCTTCGGCGAACAGCCCGACGCGCGCCAGATCCACCGGATGGCCGGCATCCAGCGCCGCGCGCAGGCAGGCGGAGTCTTCCGCTTCGACGCCGATCACTTTGATCTGCGGCATCAGCTGCTTGATCAGCACCGCCACCCCGGCGGCCAGGCCGCCGCCGCCGACCGGCACGAAGACCCGATCCAGATGCGCGTCTTGCTGCAGCAGCTCCATCGCCAGCGTGCCCTGCCCGGCGATCACCGTCGGATGATCGAACGGCGGCACGAAGGTCATGCCCTGCTGCTGGGAAAGCTCGATCGCCTTCGCTTTGGCCTCGTCGAAATTGGCGCCGTGCAGCAGCACTTCACCGCCGAAACCGCGCACCGCATCCACCTTGATGTCCGCAGTGGACACCGGCATCACGATCAGCGTTTTGATGCCCAGCCGTTTACCGGAGAAGGCGACGCCCTGCGCGTGGTTGCCGGCCGAAGCCGTCACGACGCCGCGCGCCTTCTGCTCTTCGTCCAGCCCGGCGATCATCGCATAGGCCCCGCGCAGCTTGAAGCTGTGCACCGGCTGGCGATCTTCGCGCTTCACCAAAATGGTGTTGCCGAGGCGCGAAGAAATTTTGCTCATGGCCTGCAACGGGGTGACCTGCGCCACCTCGTAGACCGGCGAGCGCAGTACCGCTCGCAGATATTCCGCGCCGCAGGGGGCGCTGGGTAGGGGTTGAGAGACCGCCATGCTGCTTATCCCCCCAGTTTGCTCTTGTCGCGTACCGCGCCTTTGTCGGCGCTGGTGGCCAACGAGGCGTAGGCGCGCAGCGCGAAGGATACCTGACGCTCACGGTTTTTCGGCGTCCAGGCCGCGTCGCCGCGCGCCAGTTCCGCTTCATGCCGCGCCGCCAGCTCCTGCTCGCTGACGTCCAGCTGGATGCCGCGATGAGGAATGTCGATCGCGATCATGTCGCCGTCCTGCACCAGGGCGATCAGGCCGCCGTTGGCCGCCTCCGGCGAGGCGTGGCCGATGGACAGCCCCGAGGTGCCGCCGGAGAAACGCCCGTCGGTAATCAGCGCGCACGCCTTGCCCAGCCCCATCGATTTCAGATACGTGGTTGGGTAAAGCATTTCCTGCATGCCCGGCCCGCCTTTCGGCCCTTCGTAACGGATAACGACCACGTCGCCCGCCACCACTTTGCCGCCGAGGATCGCTTCTACCGCATCATCCTGGCTTTCATACACTTTGGCCGGGCCGCGGAAGGTGAGGATTTCCTTGTCTACGCCGGCGGTTTTGACGATGCAGCCGTTTTCCGCCAGGTTACCGTACAGCACCGCCAACCCGCCGTCCTGACTGTAGGCGTGTTCACGGGTGCGGATGCAGCCTTCCTTGCGGTCGGTGTCCAGCGAATCCCAGCGGCAGTCCTGCGAGAATGCCTGCGTGGTGCGGATACCGGCCGGCCCGGCGGAGTACATTTTCTTGACGCTTTCGTCGCGGGTCAGCATTACGTCGTAGGCTTCCAGCGTCTGCGGCAGGGTCAGCCCCAGCACGTTGTTCACCTCGCGGTTCAGCAAGCCGGCGCGATCCAGCTCGCCGAGGATGCCGATTACGCCGCCGGCGCGGTGCACGTCTTCCATATGGTATTTCTGCGTGCTCGGCGCCACCTTGCACAGGTGCGGCACTTTGCGCGACAGGCGATCGATGTCTTCCATGGTGAAGTCCACCTCGCCTTCCTGCGCCGAAGCCAGCAGGTGCAGTACGGTGTTGGTCGAGCCACCCATGGCGATGTCCAGCGTCATGGCGTTCTCAAACGCCGCCTTGTTGGCGATATTGCGCGGCAGCGCGCTCTCGTCGTCCTGCTCGTAATAGCGTTTGGTCAGCTCGACGATGCGCTTGCCGGCGTTGAGGAACAGCGCTTTGCGATCGGCGTGGGTGGCCAGCAGCGAGCCATTGCCCGGCTGCGACAGGCCCAGCGCTTCTGTCAGGCAGTTCATCGAGTTAGCGGTGAACATGCCGGAGCAGGAGCCGCAGGTCGGGCAGGCGGAACGCTCGATCTGCTCGCTGTCGGCGTCGCTGACGTTCGGGTTCGCGCCCTGGATCATCGCATCCACCAGATCCAGCTTGATGATCTGATTGGAGAGTTTGGTCTTGCCGGCTTCCATCGGGCCGCCGGAGACAAAGATCACCGGGATATTCAGGCGCAACGCCGCCATCAGCATGCCCGGGGTGATCTTGTCGCAGTTGGAGATGCACACCATCGCGTCGGCGCAGTGGGCATTCACCATGTATTCGACCGAGTCGGCGATCAGCTCGCGCGACGGCAGGGAATAGAGCATGCCGCCGTGGCCCATGGCGATGCCGTCATCCACCGCGATGGTGTTGAACTCTTTGGCCACGCCGCCAGAAGCTTCGATCTGCTCGGCGACCAGTTTGCCCAGATCGCGCAGATGCACGTGGCCCGGCACGAATTGGGTAAAGGAGTTGACCACGGCGATGATCGGCTTGCCGAAATCGGCGTCGGTCATCCCGGTCGCGCGCCACAATGCGCGGGCACCCGCCATATTGCGGCCGTGGGTGGTGGTGGCGGAACGGTACTTAGGCATGCTCTTTTCACTCCAAATGTATTTATGACAGGCGGCGAACGAACCGCCTGGATATTCTTATCTGTCTGTCTTGTCGTTACGGATTTACCGGATCCAGCCAGCCGTATTTGTCTTCTGTCTTGCCGCTGAACAGGCCGAAGAACGCCTGTTGGATCTGTTTGGTCACCGGGCCGCATTTGCCGATGCCGACCTGAATGCCGTCCACGCTGCGTACCGGCGTGATTTCCGCCGCGGTGCCGGACATGAACACTTCGTCGGCCAGGTACAGCGATTCGCGCGACAGCACCTGCTCACGCACTTCGAAGCCCATGTCTTTCGCCAGCTTGATGATCGCGTCGCGGGTGATGCCCGGCAGCGCCGAAGAGGTGAACGGCGGGGTGTAAATCACGCCGTCTTTCACTTCAAACAGGTTCTCGCCCGCCCCTTCGGAAATGTAGCCGTGCACGTCGAGCGCGATGCCTTCCTGATAGCCGTGGCGACGCGCTTCGCTGCCCACCAGCAGGGAGGAAAGATAGTTACCGCCGGCCTTGGCCGCAGTGGGGATCGTGTTTGGTGCGACGCGGTGCCAGGAGGAGACCATCGCATCGATGCCTTGATCCAGCGCTTCTTCACCCAGATAAGCGCCCCAAGGAAACGCCGCGATAATCACGTCCGTTTTGTAACCGGCCGGCGGGTTGACGCCCATGCCGACATCGCCGACGAACACCAGCGGGCGGATGTACGCGCTGACCAGGTTGTTCTTGCGCAGCGTGGCACGGCAGGCTTCCATCAGCTCGTCGACGCTTTGCGAAACCGGCATGCGGTAGATTTTCGCCGAGTCGTGCAGGCGCTGCATATGTTCGCGATGACGGAACACCACCGGCCCCAAGTGCGAGTCGTAGCAGCGCACGCCTTCAAATACCGACGTGCCGTAATGCAGCGCGTGCGACATCACGTGCACTTTGGCCTCGGCCCAGGGAACCATCTCACCATTGAACCAAATGTAATCGGCTTTCTTTGTCATTGTTATTTATCCTTCTCGGCGCCTCAGGCGCGTATTTGTTGTGATGTTGGCTGCTGGATCTCGACGCAGGAGACGTCCAGCAGTTTGCTTAACTGAGATGACAACAGGGCGACCGGACGCGGGCTGGCAACGGTCAATTCGATATTGATGCTGTCGGCGTTGGCCGGAGAAACCATATTCATAGCACAAACCTGAAAGCCGCGATGACGCACGACCCGCAATACGCGCTCTAACATTTCGGGGCGAAAACGCGCCTGGATCGAGAGTTGATGCTGCATCATGATATTTCCTCCAACATGGTTTCGTTGCCGGCGCCCGGCGGCACCAGCGGCCAGACGTTTTCGAGTTCGTCGATAGAGACCTGCAGCAGATAAGGGCCTTCGGTGCTGAACAGCGCCTCGAGCGCGCCTTCCACCTGATCCTTGCGGCTGATGCGCTGGCCGGGAATGCCGAAGGCGGCGGCCAGCATCAGGAAGTCGGGGTTATCGGACAGGTTGGTTTCGCTGTAGCGGCCGTCGAAGAACAGCTGCTGCCATTGACGCACCATTCCGAGGCGCTGGTTGTCCAGCAGCACGATCTTGAGCGGCAGCTGTTTGCGCTTGATGGTACCCAGCTCCTGCACGTTCATCATGAAGGAGCCATCGCCCGAGACGCAGATCACCGTATCTTGCGGACGCGCGACTTGAGCCCCCACCGCCGCCGGCACGCCGAACCCCATGGTGCCGAGGCCGCTGGAGGTGATGAAATTCTCCGGGCGTTCGAACGTCATGTGCTGCGCGCTCCACATCTGGTGCTGGCCCACGTCGGTGGTCACTACGCTGTTGGCCGGCTTGCGGGCGGACAGCTGGCGCAAGAACAATGGCGCGTAGATCGGCTGGCCGGGGTGATCGTAGCGACAGACGTGCTCGGCTTTCAGCGCCGTCACCTGCTGCTGCCAGGCGGCGATATTCAGCGGGTGCTGCAACGCCGGCAGCAACGCTTTCAGATCGCCCTGCAGGGCCACATGTGCCTGGCGCAGCTTGCTCATCTCCGCCGGATCGATATCCATGTGGATCACTTTGGCGTGCGGTGCGAAGGCGTTCAGTTTGCCGGTCACGCGGTCATCGAAACGCGCGCCGACGGCAATCAGCAAATCGCACGCCTGCACCGCCAGGTTGGCAGCCTTGGTGCCGTGCATGCCCAACATGCCGAGGTACAGCGGATCTTGCGCATCCGGCGCGCCCAGCCCCTTCAGGGTGGCGACGTTCGGCATGCGGGTCACGGCGATAAATTCACGCAGCGCCGGCACCGCCTGTGCCATACCCACGCCGCCGCCGACGTACAGCATCGGTTTGTGCGCCTGCGCCAGCAGCTCGGCCGCTTCTGCCAACGCTGCCGCCGGGAACGCCGGCGCCTCGTCGACCGGCATCAGATGCGGGTGCAAGTCGCCCTGCGCCAGCTGGATGTCTTTCGGGATATCGATCAGCACCGGGCCAGGGCGGCCGCCTGCGGCGATGGCGAACGCTTCCGCCATGATGCCCGGCAAGGCGTCCAGCGATTCCACCAGGAAACTGTGCTTGGTGCAGGCCAGAGACAGGCCGAGAACATCGATCTCCTGAAAGGCATCGGTGCCGATCAGCGCGGAACCCACCTGACCGGTGATGGCGACAACGGGAACGGAATCGAGCAGCGCATCAGCCAGGCCAGTGATCAGGTTGGTGGCGCCAGGGCCGGAAGTGGCGATGCAAACGCCGACTTTGCCAGTGGCGCGGGCGTAGCCGATGGCGGCCATCGCGGCGCCCTGTTCATGGCGACACAGCAGGTGTTCCACACCACCGTCGTACAGCGCATCGTACACCGGCATGATTGCCCCGCCCGGATAGCCGAATACGGTATCCACACCCTGCGCACGCAACGCTTGAACTACCCACTGAGCGCCATTCATAGTTATTTCCCCGCCTTACTTCGACAACTGCAGGATTTTGTTCTGTTTTTCATGCTCTGCCCCTTGCTCCACTTTTCTCTTGCCAATAAAAAACCCCCGGACCTGACGGTGCGGGGGTTCTCTTGCGATTCCGGCTTGTTTGCTAAGCCTTTCTTCGTCCAAGTGCAGCCCCGCACGGTGGGATAATAATCACCACCACGCTAATCACGACTAGGCTAATCACTTGGGCAAAGGCTTTCATAATGGGTTTGTTCACTGTGCTCATTCAGAACTAATGCTTACAGAGGTACCATAGTCGCGCGCGGCATGACAACACTTTTTTTGCGTTATTATTCGGCGCAATCTGGTCATACCTCACGCAAATCGCCCCTCTTTCACACGTTGGCGCGCATGTCCGGATTTTTCACCGCGTCGGTGCTCGCCTTGCCGCGCGTATCCTTGCCAAAGAACACCAACAGGGCGATCGCCACCGCCACCGTACCGGCGACGATCGCCATCGCCAGGCCGTAATTGTGCCCATGATGCTCGGCGATGGTGGCTTGCAGCGTGGCGTTGACCGAGGCGATCAGGTTACCCAGCTGGTACACGAACCCCGGCAGCACCGCGCGGGTGTTGGCTGGCACCAGTTCGGTCAGGTAGGTCGGTATCACGCCCCAGGCACCCTGCACCATAAACTGCATCAGGAAAGCGCCGATCCCGAGCATCAGTGAACCGCTGGAAAACGCCCACAGCGGGATCACCGGCAACGCCAGCAGCGCGGCGATGATGATCGCTTTCTTACGGCCGATCTTTTCCGATAACGAACCGAAGAAAACGCCGCCGATAATGGACGCGATATTGTAGCTTATGGCAATGATACTGACGGTTTTAGGGTCGAAACCGTGCTGAACTTTCAAAAATACCGGATACAGATCTTGCGTGCCGTGGGAGAAGAAATTGAACGCCGCCATCAGCAGCACCAGATAGCAGCACAGCTTCCAGTGGCTCTTCAGCACCGGTAGCAAGGCGGTGCTTTCTTTGCGTTCGCGCGCCGCCAGCCACACCGGCGACTCCTGCACGCAATAATATATAAACGGCAGCAGCAGGATCGGCGCCGCGCCGATAACGAACATGCCGCGCCAGCCGACCGTTTCGAACAGCAGGCCGTAGACCACCGCCGCCAGCAGATAACCGAACGGGTAGCCGGCTTGGAAAATACCCGACATCAGGCCGCGTGAGCGGTCCGGTATGGTTTCCATCGCCAATGACGACGCCACGCCCCAGATGCCGCCCATCGCAACCCCGTACAGCACCCGCAACAGCAAAAAGACCGTCAGCGAGGGCGCGGCGGCGGAGAGCAGCTCAAACACCGAGAAGAAGACGATATTCAGCATCAGGATCGGCTTGCGGCCATATTTTTCCGCCGCGCGCCCGAAGATCAGCGCGCCGATAGGCCGCACCGCCAGCGTGAGCAGAATCGCCAACGTGACCTGTTCCAGGCCGACGTGAAAGGATTGCGCGATATCGCTGAGTAAGAATACCAGCACGAAAAAATCGAAAGCATCGAGCGTCCAGCTTGAAAAGCTGGCGATTGCCGCATTGCGTTGCAGCGGGGTCCAACCAAACATAGTGTTATCCCTACCGTAGAGTACGAAGTCAGGAGGCTTAGCGGCTGCCGGGCAGAATGCGGCGGCGGTCGGAGTTTGTTAAAGAAGTGATTTTTCTTTTAATCAATTGTTAAATACACCCATTAAGCCTATGGTTGCAATGCGTCTGGGCCGCTAATGTGTTGCAGCCTTCGGCGATATTGTTAATGGGTATTGCCGCAGCCTGCGAGACAGATCGCACAACCTCATTCGCTGAAATGAAAATCGGCAATTACGCTGCGAACCTCCGGGAAAAATCGCTAATAACGCCGCGCGAAGCCAGAATGAATCGCGCATCATGTTGCCCTCAGCAAGGAGAGCGATATGTCATTGGCGGTAATCTATAGCCGCGCCATCATCGGCGTTCAGGCCCCTTCAGTAACGGTGGAGGTGCATATCAGCAATGGCCTGCCCGGCCTGACGCTGGTCGGTCTGCCAGAAACCACGGTGAAAGAGGCGCGCGATCGGGTGCGCAGCGCCCTGATCAACAACGGTTTCACCTTTCCCGCCCGGCGCATCACCGTCAATTTGGCGCCCGCCGATCTGCCGAAAGAAGGCGGGCGTTACGATCTGCCGATAGCACTGGCGATCCTCGCCGCCTCCGAGCAATTGCCCCTCGCACCGTTGGCGCGCTACGAGTTTCTTGGCGAGCTCGCACTGTCCGGCGCACTGCGCGCGGTCAGGGGCGCGATCCCGGCGGCGCTGGCGGCGGCTGACGCCGGGCGGCAACTGATCCTCTCGACGGACAACGCCGCCGAAGTCGGCCTGATTGCGCAGTCGCACTCCCGTACCGCCCGGCACCTGTTGGAAGTCTGTGCCTTTCTGCTCGGCCAGGGCGAGCTGCCGGTGGCGGCCACGCCTCCCGCTGTGGACATCGCCTGCGACAACGCCGATCTGCGCGACATCATCGGCCAGGAACAGGCCAAGCGGGCTCTGGAGATCGCCGCCGCCGGCGGGCATAACCTGCTGCTGATTGGGCCGCCGGGCACCGGTAAAACCATGTTGGCCAGCCGCCTCACGGGCTTGCTGCCGCCGCTCACGGAGCATGAGGCGCTGGAAAGCCTGGCGGTCGCCAGCTTGCAGCACCATATCCCCGCCGCCCTGCCATGGCGCCAGAGGCCGTTTCGCGCACCGCATCACAGTGCATCGATGGCGGCGTTGGTCGGCGGCGGCTCACTGCCGCGCCCGGGCGAGATCTCTATGGCGCATAACGGCGTGCTGTTTCTGGATGAGCTCCCGGAATTCGAGCGTAAGGTGCTGGATGCGCTGCGTGAGCCGCTGGAGTCCGGCGAGATCGTAATTTCACGCGCCAACGCCAAGGTCTGTTTCCCCGCCAGAGTGCAGTTGATTGCGGCAATGAACCCCAGCCCGACCGGGCATTATCAGGGGTTACACAATCGCGCCTCGCCGCAGCAGGTATTGCGCTATCTGGCCCGGCTGTCAGGGCCTTTTCTCGACCGTTTCGATCTGTCTATCGAAGTGCCGCTGTTACCGCCGGGTACGCTCAGTCAGCGGAAAACGCATGGAGAAAGCAGTGAGAAAGTGCGGGAAAGGGTTCAACAGGCGCGCGCCCGGCAGCTCGAACGCGCCGGGAAAGTCAACGCGCTGTTGAGCAACCGCGAAGTGGAACGTGATTGCATTCTGCAGGCGGCAGACGCCGAGTTTTTGGAGGCAACATTAAACGCGCTGGGGTTATCGGTCCGCGCCTGGCAGCGCATTTTGAAAGTGGCGCGCACGCTGGCGGATTTGGCGGGGGATGCGGAGCTCAACAGGAGCCACCTCTGCGAAGCGCTGGGCTATCGCAGTATGGACCGTCTGCTGTTACAGCTGCATCGTAGTCTGGAATAGAAAATGGGGCCCGCAGGCCCCATCGTCTTTAGTCGTCGCTGTCGCTGTAATCTTCTACTGCGTCAGCCTGCGGTTTACCGCCGGACAGAGTATGGAATTTCTTCGGGCGACGTGTGCGCGCCAGATATTTAGCCCATACTTTTTCCTGCTCGGTAGCCGCTTCGCGCTCACCGCGGCACACTGCGACGAACAGCTGTTCTTCTTCAGTGACCGGCTGACGTTTGCCCGAGTCCAGCTCGTTAAACGCGTAGCCGAAGCGCTCTAGCAATTGCGCCTCTTTAATGGTGAAATCGCCGTGACGGGAGAACCCGCGAGGGTAATGTTTATTATCAAAAAAACGATTGGTCGTGGTGAAGCTATCCGCCATCTGACACGCTCCTAATTCTCTTATGGCCGTGCTGTTTATGGCGCGGAGTATTAGATAGGCTTGACAGCGTGTAAAACAAAACATTTAAATCTTAACGACAAATTTTTTTGGAGATAGGTGTGGATACCGAATTACTGAAAACCTTTTTGGAGGTCAGTAGAACGCGTCACTTTGGCAGAGCCGCAGAATCTTTGTACTTAACGCAGTCCGCGGTCAGTTTCCGCATCCGTCAGTTAGAAAACCAGCTGGGCGCAAATTTATTTACCCGTCATCGCAATAATATCCGCCTGACACCTGCCGGTGAGCGGCTTCTGCCCTATGCCGAGAGCCTGATGAACACCTGGCAGCTGGCGAAGAAGGAGGTCGTGCGTTCGCTGCAACACACCGAGTTGTCGATCGGCGCGACCGCTTCGCTGTGGGAAGCCTATCTGACCCCCTGGTTGCAGGCGCTCTATCAACAACGCGAGGCGCTACAGCTCGAAGCCAGGGTGGCATTAAGGCACTCTTTGGTAAAACAACTGCATGAAAGGCAGCTCGATTTACTGATCACCACTGAACCGCCGAAGATGGATGAATTGGCCAGCCAGCAGCTGAGCAATTTCTCATTACGCCTGTTCTCATCCGCGCATCGTGATAAACAAGCCCCAATGCCCTACATCAAGCTGGAATGGGGAGCCGACTTTCACCAACAGGAAAGCCGCATGCTGGAAGGCGATAACGTGCCGGTGCTCACCACTACCTCCGCTCACCTGACGCGTCAGCTGCTGGAAACCACGGGCGGATGCGCTTTCCTGCCCAGCCAGTGGGAACAAGAGTACCCACAGCTGGTGGCCTCCGCTGAGATCCCACCGATTATCCGCCCACTGTATGCCGTCTGGTTGCAAAACAGCGATCAACAGCCTTTGATTCGGCAATTACTTAAAATACCTTTAAATACCGCAGCCTAAAGCGTTATGGCGGCCTTAAACGCCGTCATCGTGGTCATGACTGTCTATCAAGCAAAAACGCGCTCATCGCCTTCTGAGAGGAGATAATGCAAAACAGCAAGGGAATCAGGAGGTCACGGGGGTAAAGATCGGAAGAAAGATGGAGCAACCAGGATCGGGCAAACATCGGCACCTAACGTCCATGTGCTCTGTTCCAAAGCGGTAAGGAAGAAAAATGATAGGCAAAAAAAAACCCTTTGCTTTCGCAAAGGGTTCTTAATATGGCAGGGGCGGAGAGACTCGAACTCGCGACACCCGGTTTTGGAGACCGGTGCTCTACCAACTGAGCTACGCCCCTAAATCTCGCTTAACATTATGCCTGCTAATAAAGCAGGCATAATTAAATAAGTGGCGGAACGGACGGGGCTCGAACCCGCGACCCCCTGCGTGACAGGCAGGTATTCTAACCAACTGAACTACCGCTCCACCGATTCTTTTAC
>NZ_FXUD01000017.1:0-32107 GCF_900182895.1 Serratia sp. CC22-02
TGAGAAGCAAAAAGCCGGAGTTGGTCAGGCAGGAACTGTGGGGCGTGGCGTTGGCTTATAACCTGCTGCGCTTCATGATGGCGCAGATGGCTAACAGCCTGAAGCATGTAGAGCCTTATCAAATCGGTTTTAAACAGGCTGCGTTATATCTGACAGCCCAACTGAGCCTGCTTCCGGCAGTTGCCCCAGGGAAAGTCCCGAAGATAATGAATGATATCCTGGCAATGGCGGGGAGCTTCGTACTTCCTTCTCGACGGCAAAGGCATTACCCACGGGCAGTAAAAAAGAAGCCGCAACGTTATACGTTGCGGCTTCCTCAAAAGCTTAACTGACAAGCATTACGCCCTCGGCGCCGTTTTTTTTATCTCCTTCGTCGTATCCCAATTTCGCTACGTTATGACGGCCAGCGCGGGATACGCAGGGTAATGACCAGCCCCTCTTTATCGCCGTTGCGCGCCTCAACCTGGCCGCCGTGCGCCAGCACCACCTTGCGGGTGATCGCCAGCCCCAGGCCGTATCCCTTGCCCGACAGCGCCGACTTCACGCGCACGAACGGATCGAAAATGCTCGACAGCTTCGCCTCCTCGACTCCCGGCCCCTGATCGCTGACCGCGATCTGGAACTGGTTATCGACGCGCGTCAGCGCCACCGTCACCCGCTGGCCGTGGCTGGAAAAGCGCAGCGCATTACGCACGATGTTATCCACCGCTCGCCGCATCAGTTCCGCATTGCCCTTGACGGTGTACTCCACGTCCGACTCGGCCTGCAGCACGATATCCACGCCGGGCACCTGCGCCTCGTAGCGCGCATCGCTCACCACCGCATCCACCAGGCCGTACAGATCGAAATACTCCTCGTCCGGCAGGCTGCTGTGTTCGGCGCGCGACAGCGCCAGCAGCTCGCCGATCATTTTGTCCAGCCGCCCCGACTCGTGTTCGATGCGCTTGAGCGAAGTTTCGACATTGCCGGCATTCTGCCGCGCCAGGCCGATCGCCAGCTGCAGGCGCGCCAGCGGCGAACGCAGCTCGTGCGAAACGTCATGAAGTAACTGCTCGCGGGCGCTGACCAGCAGCTCCAGCCGCTCAGCCATGGTGTCGAAATCGCGCGCCACGTCGGACAGCTCGTCATGACGGCGGCGCATTTTCGGGAACAGCCGCACCGACAGATCGCCCTGCGCTACCCGATCCAGACCGCCGCGCAGCTGACGCATCGGCCGGGTCAGGTTCCAGGCCAGCACGGCGCTGAACAGCAAACCGCCCAGCCCGCCGACCCACAGCATCGGCGCAGGAATGTTGAAGAAATGGGAACGCCGCTCCGGCCGATACTCTTCCCGCAGCCCGCGCACGTTATAGCTCAGCCAGTATCCCTGCCCTTCCCCGGTCTGCACCCAGGCAGAGATTTCCTTCGGCATCCGCCGCCCTTCAAATACCGGTTCTTCCGGCGCGGGCGGCGGCGGTTGGGTCATCGGCGTCACCGACAGCAAACGCCTGTCGTCCTCGGGCCAATCGCGCATCAGGGCTTCCAGCGCCGGCATGCCGCCGCTGCGCAACTGGGTAGCCGCCGAGGTCAGCTGCAGGCCGATGACCCGCCGCGCCATGGCGTTCTCCGGCGGCACATAGCGGTCGCCATACAAAGAAAACGCCACCCACAGGGCCTGCGTCATGATGAGGAAGGTCAGCCAAAAGCCGAGCAAAATTTTCCAGAACAGTCTTCCGCGCATGTCAGGTTACCGAATGCGATAGCCGATGCTGCGCACCGTCTCGATGCTCAGCGTATTACCGGCCAGCGCGCTCAGCTTCTGGCGGATATTGCTGATATGCACGTCCACGCTGCGATCATAGGCCTCGCGCGGGCGCCCCAGCCCCTTCTCGGACAATTCATCCTTCGACACCACGCGATCCGGCGCGCGCAGCAATAGCTCCAGCAGATTGAATTCCGAAGCGGTCAGATCAAACGCCTTACCGCGCCATTCGCTGCTGCGGGTTGAAGGGTTCAGCGTCAGCTCGCCGAAGCTGATGGCGGCTTCGTCGTCCGCCTCCTGCGGCCGCTCTTCGAAACGGCGCAGCACCGCGCGCAGACGCGCCACCAATTCGCGCGGGTAGCAAGGTTTGGGCATGTAATCGTCGGCGCCCATCTCCAGGCCAATCACCCGATCGATGTTGTCGCCTTTGGCGGTCAGCATGATGATCGGCAGCCGGCTCTTTTTACGCACGTCGCGCAGCACGTCGATGCCGCTCATGTCCGGCAGCATGATATCGAGGATCATCGCGGTATAGTCGCCCGACAGCGCGCCCTCTACCCCCGCCTTGCCGGTCAGCACCAGCGTGGCGTCGAAGCCTTCGCCCGTCAGGTATTCGCTCAGCATGGTGCCAAGCTCCAGGTCATCGTCGACCAGTAAAATTTTCATGCCTTGCTCCTTCACCGATTTTCGTTATTTTCCCGCCAATTCCGCCGGCCCGCAGCCGGTTTTACTCAATCCTTACACATCGCGGTTCGCGTCTCGCCACCGTTATTGTGGCTGCTGTCGCGCGATTTCTCTACTTCTGTCAGGGTATTGGCGTACAGACAGGCTCCGGCCACCGCCCAGGCGGGCCGGCTATGCCGTCGGTCAAAAGGAAAGTGAGAAGGGTTTTCCCGGCGGAACACACCGCCGGGAGGGCACATTCAGTCGAACACGCCGGTGGAGAGGTAACGGTCACCGCGATCGCAGACGATCGCCACCACGACGCTGCCGGGGTGGGCCGCCGCGACGCGCAGGGCGCCGGCTACCGCGCCGCCGGAGCTGACGCCGCAGAAGATGCCTTCACGCTGCGCCAGCTGGCGCATGGTCTGCTCGGCATCGCGCTGCTCGATATCCAGCACCTGATCCACCAGCTCCGGGCGGAAAATGCCCGGCAGGTAAGCGGGCGCCCAACGGCGAATGCCGGGGATGCTGCTGCCTTCGGCCGGCTGCAGGCCGATGATCTGCACCTGCGGATTCTGGCTCTTCAGATAACCGCCCACGCCGGTAATGGTACCGGTGGTGCCCATGCTGGAAACGAAGTGCGTGATGCGTCCTTCGGTCTGGCGCCAAATCTCCGGGCCGGTGGTGGTGAAGTGGGCGTAGGGATTGTCGAGATTGTTGAACTGATCCAGCACCTTTCCCTGCCCCTGGCGCTGCATCTCCAGCGCCAGATCGCGCGCCCCTTCCATCCCCTGCTCACGGCTGACCAGGATCAGCTCGGCGCCGTACGCGCGCATCGCCGCCTGCCGCTCCAGGCTCATGTTCTCCGGCATCAACAGCTTCAGCGTATAGCCTTTGAGCGCGGCGATCATCGCCAGCGCAATGCCGGTATTGCCGCTGGTGGCCTCGATCAGCACGTCGCCGGGCTTGATCTCGCCGCGCAGCTCCGCCTGCTGGATCATCGCCAACGCAGCGCGATCCTTCACCGATCCCGCCGGGTTATTGCCTTCCAGTTTGACCCATACCTCGCTGCCCGCCTGGGCAGCCAGCCGTTGCAGTTGTACCAGCGGGGTGTTCCCGATGCATTGTTCGAGCGTTGTCACGATCTTTGCCTGTGTTGATGTGCGTAAAGTAAAAAGGCAACCCGGGGGTTGCCTTGAAGAAAAGGGCAGCTAAAACCTATCAGGCGCTTTTGGCTAACGCAACAGGTTGCAGCAGTTGATCGCCGGCATACAGCCGCGCATTGAGGCTGCCGACGTAATAACGGCCGCCGCGCACCGGGGTTGGATTGCCTTCCGGCAACACCACGCCGATCGGCTCCTGATGCCAGCCGATCGGCTGCACCGTCAGCTGCCAGAAGTGGCCACGCGGGCTGGCTTCCAGCACCTGCACCGGCAGCGGGCAACGCTCGCTGCTTTCGGTCGCCACTTCCATTTCCCACGGGCGCAGGAACAGATCGACGCTGCCCTGGTGCATCGGCTGGAACGACAGCGGCCACTGGTGCGCGCCGACGAACAGCTGGGATCCGCGAATTTCGCCGTTCAGGCGGTTCACTTCACCCATGAACTCCAGCACGAAGCGGCTGGCCGGTTCGCGCATAATCTCTTCCGGCGACCCGACCTGTTCGATATTGCCCTGGCTCATTACCACGATGCGGTCGGCCACTTCCATCGCCTCTTCCTGATCGTGGGTGACGAACACGCTGGTGAACTTCAGCTCTTCGTGCAGCTGACGCAGCCAGCGGCGCAGCTCTTTGCGCACCTGCGCATCCAGCGCGCCGAACGGTTCGTCCAGCAGCAAAATTTGCGGTTCCACCGCCAGCGCGCGCGCCAACGCCACGCGCTGTTTCTGGCCGCCGGACAGCTGAGACGGATAGCGGTTGGCCAGGTGGCCCAGCTGTACCATTTCCAGCAGCTGGGTGACTTTCTGTTTGATCGCCGCGGCGTTCGGCCGCTCGCGGCGCGGCAGCACGGTCAGGCCGAAGGCGATGTTGTCGAACACCGTCATGTGGCGGAACAGCGCATAGTGCTGAAACACGAAGCCTACGCGCCTGTCGCGCGCATGCATGTGGCTGACGTCGGTGCCGTGGAAGCCCAGCTTGCCGCCGCTCTGGCTTTCCAGCCCGGCGATGATCCGCAGCAGCGTGGTCTTGCCGGAACCGGACGGCCCGAGCAGCGCCACCATCTCGCCGGAAGCAATATCGAGCGAGATATCGTTCAATACCTTGGTGCGACCGAAGTACTTGTTGATGCCGTTAATCTCAATGCTCATGATTTTCCTCCCGCTCGAGACGCGCGTTTTGACGTTCCAGACGCCACTGCAGCGCGCTCTTCAAAAATAGGGTAACGATCGCCATCAGGGTCAACAGCGCGGCGGCGGTAAAGGAGCCGACGGTGTTGTAATCCTGCTGCAACAGCTCGACCTGCAGCGGCAGGCTGTAGGTTTCGCCGCGAATCGAACCGGACACCACCGACACTGCGCCGAACTCGCCGATGGCGCGCGCGTTGGTCAGCACCACGCCGTACAGCAGCGCCCAGCGAATGTTGGGCAGCGTCACGCGGCGGAACATCTGCCAGCCGGACGCCCCCAGCAGAATGGCGGCCTCGTCTTCCTGGCTGCCCTGGCTGAGCATCATCGGCACCAGCTCGCGCACCACGAAGGGGCAGGTGACGAAAATGGTCACCAGCACCATGCCCGGCCAGGAGAACATGATCTGGATGTTATGCGCATCCAGCCAGCCGCCCAGCAGGCCGTTGCTGCCGTAAAACAGCAGGTAAATCAGCCCCGCCACCACCGGTGAAACGGCGAACGGGATATCGATCAGCGTCAGCAGCAGCTGGCGGCCGGGGAAGGTGAAGCGCGTCACCAGCCATGCCAGCAACGTGCCGAACACCAGGTTGAACGGCACGGTGATCAGCGCGATCAAGACCGTCAGCCAAATGGCGTGCAGCATGTCCGGATCGAGCAAGTTGCTCCACATCGCGCCGAACCCTTTGGAAAAGGCCTCGGCGAAAATCGACATCATCGGCACCACCAGCAGCAGCACCGAGAACAGCGTGCCGATGGCGATCAGCGTCCACTTGCCCCAGTTGACGCGCGGGCGCTCGGCGCCGTTGAAGGCGGAAACATCGGCCATCAGTGCCCTCCTCCCAAACGTCTGCCGAAGCGGCTTTGCAATACGTTAATGCTGAACAGCAGCAGCAGCGACGCCGCCAGGATCACCGAGGCGATGGCGCTGGCCGCCGGGTAATCGAACTCCTGCAAACGCACGAAAATCATCAGCGAGGTCACTTCCGTCTTCCAGGCGATGTTGCCGGCGATGAAAATCACCGCGCCGAACTCGCCCAGGCTGCGGGTAAAGGAGATGGCGGTGCCGGCCAGCAATGCCGGTGCCACCTCGGGCAACACCACGCGGCGGAAACTCTGCCAGCGCGTAGCGCCCAGCGTCTCGGCCGCCTCTTCGTATTCCGGCCCCAGCTCTTCCAGCACCGGCTGCACGGTGCGCACCACAAACGGCAGGCTGGTGAACGCCATCGCTACCGCGATCCCAAGCCAGGTAAAGGTGACCTTGATGTCGAAGTGCGCCAGCCACTGACCGTACCAGCCAGTGGTGGAAAACAGCCCCGCCAGCGTCAGGCCGGCCACTGCGGTCGGCAGTGCGAACGGCAGATCGATCAGGCCGTCCAGCAGCGAACGGCCGGGAAAACGGTAGCGCGTCAGGATCCAGGCCATCAGCATGCCGAACACCGCGTTAAACAGGCTGGCGACGCCGGCCGCCAGCAGCGTCACTTTATACGCCGCCACCACCTGCGGGTTGGAAATCACTTCCCAGTATTGCGCCAGGCTCATCTGTGCCAGCTGCATCACCAGCGCGGTGAGCGGCAACAGCAGGATCAAACAGGTATAAAACAGGCTGCTGCCGAGGCTGAGGCCAAATCCGGGCAGCACCCGCTTACTGGACGACAACGCCAACATTTACTTGCGCCCTGCCGCTAACAGCTGATCCAGCTCGCCGCCGGTGGCGAAGTGGGTTTTCATCACCTGCGGCCAGCCGCCGAACTGGTCTTCCACGCGGAACAGTTGGGTGTCCGGGAATTGCCCCTTCGCCGCCGCCATCGCTTTCTGGTCATACACGCGGTAGTAGAAGCTGGTGATCACCTGCTGCGCCGCCGGGCTGTAGAGATAGTTCAGATAGGCTTTGGCCGCCTGTTCGGTACCGTTGCGCTCGACGTTTTTGTCGACCCAGGCCACCGGGAACTCCGCCAGAATATCGACCGGCGGCACGATCACTTCGTACTTGTCCTCACCGTACTGCTTGCGGATGTTGTTCACTTCGGACTCGAAGCTGATCAGCACGTCGCCCAAGCCGCGCTCGACGAAGGTGGTGGTCGCGCCGCGGCCGCCGGTATCAAACACCAGCACGTTCTTCAGGAAGCGGGTCATGAAGGCGCGGGTCTTGGCCGGATCGTTGCCGTCGGCCTGATTGGCAGCGCCCCAGGCGGCCAGATAGGTGTAACGGCCGTTACCGGAGGTTTTCGGGTTCGGGAACACCAGCTTCACGTCGTCGCGCACCAGATCGTTCCAGGTGTGGATCCCCTTCGGGTTGTCCTTGCGCACCAGAAACGCCATGGTGGAGTAGAACGGCGAACTGTTGTTCGGCAGGCGCGCCTGCCAGTCCGCCGGGATCAGCTGCCCGCGATCGTGCAGGATCTGCACGTCGGTCACCTGGTTGTACGTCACCACGTCGGCGCGCAGGCCCTGCAGGATCGCCAGCGCCTGCTTGGAGGAACCGGCGTGCGATTGTTTGATGGTCAGCTTGTCGTTCGGATGCTGTTGATTCCACTGCTGTTCAAAGCCGGGATTCAGCGCGACGAACAATTCACGGGAAACGTCATAAGAGCTGTTCAGCAATTCCGCCGCCGACGCGGCGCCGCTCGCCAACAGCGCAGCCGCCAGCCAACCTTTCAGCACGAGATTTTTAACCCGGTTTTGTTTCATTCTGCACCTTATCACTGAGTCATTCCTTCAGGCTTTCGCCTTATTGACGACCAGTGTATTTATAACTCGGTGCGGAGCTGTAACGCTTTTATATACCGTTTAGTGATTTACAAGCATCAAACGCTATAAGGCAGGGAATGCGAGGCGTTTTCGGGGCGGGAAAACGGGCCGAAGCCGGGCGCGCCGGCTTCGGCAACGGCGTCAAAGTGACAGCAGGCGCGTCAGCGATGGCGCAAAGTAGTAGCTGCCGGTAACCGCACGGCTGAAACGCAGCATCGCGTCGCGTTTGCCGTCCAGATCGCCGAACATGCTCAGCAGCTGCTGCTCGATATTGTGCAGGCGTGCGCAATAGGCGATGAAGAACAGGCCATGCTTGCCGCTGGCGGTGCCATAAGGCAGGCTCTGGCGCAGAATTTTCAGGCCCTTGCCGTTCTCTTTCAGATCGACGCGGCTGACGTGCGAGGTATCCGGGCGCTGATCGGCCGGCAGCTCTTCGCTGTCTTGCTTGGTGCGACCGATGATCTGCTCCTGCTGCTCGGTGGTAAAACGCTGCCACTGGCGCAGGTTGTGCTCGTAACGTTGCACCAGCACGTAGCTGCCACCTGCGTCCTCTTCGCCTTCGGCAATCGTCGCCACTGCCGGGCGCTGCTCGCCCTGCGGGTTTTCGGTACCGTCGATGAAACCGCTCAGATCGCGCTCTTCCACCCAGCGGAAACCGTGGGTTTCTTCTTCAATCTTGATGGCGTTGCCGAACGCCGCCAGTGCCGCCTGCGCCAGCGTGAAGTTGACGTCGTGACGCAGCGACTGAATGTGGATCAGCATATCGCGCTGGGTGGCCGGTGCCAGCCCTTTGCCGAGCGGCGTGAACGGCTTCAGCTCTTTCGCGCCCTGGCCGTTGGAAAGATCGTGCCAAACGTCATAGCCGAAGGCGATCACCGCGCCGAGGCGCGCATCGGGAAACTGCTGCTGCAGCTCGCTCAGCGTCTGACAAAACTGTTTGCAGCCCTGGCGCAAGTCGGCGAATTCGCCCTGTACGGTGGCTTCCATAAAAATGGCGAAACGGCAGTGCTCCAGCAGAATGCCGCTCTGAACCTGTGTCATGTTGTTATCCTCAATACCAGAATCCGGCAACAGGTAAGGTATGGCGGTTGACGCGCGGGTTCCCTGTTACAAACGCGCGCTATCATACCGCAAGCACGGGCGATTGCCTTGCAGCAGCGCAAAGAAAATAGGGGTAATGGCTTGAAAAGGCAGGCACCGTGAACCGGCGCCCGTTGAACATATTACTGCTGCGGCTTGGCGTGCCAGATGATTTTGCTGACCGTCCAGCTTTTCAGGGTGTCGTCCGGCGGGATGATGTCCTGCGCCCCGGCCCACTTGCCGCTGAAGATATAGGTAACGTACTTGCTCTGCTCCGCCACGCACTCCACTTTGCCGGCGTCTTCGCCGCTGCCCGGTTTACAGGAGCCGAACGCCTTGCTGTACATATCGCCGAACGGCGTGCCGAGCTTGTTGCCCCACTCCGTCGCCACTTTCTGATCCATTACGTCTACCCGCTGCACGTGCCCTTTCGGCTCGCCGGTGATCACCAGCTTCACTTCGTCGCCGGACAGCGCCTGGTAATAAGAGACGATCTGACCGTTGCTGGTCGCCATGCCGCCGCGCAGGCGGTAGTTGCCGTCCAACCCGTCGTTGATGGCGCTTTCCGACATCGGCGTGCCGGCGTTGAGCTTGCCGACGCCCTTGGCGCCGACCTCCAAGCTGCTGCCGAACCAGTTGAACGGCGACAGGCTAGACCAGGAGAAATTGGACATGCTCGAACAGCCGGTCAGTAACAGCGGAAGCCCTAACAACAGGGGGCGAATATTCATCTCTAGCTCCTTAAACATCAATGGCACGGGGCGGTGACCCGCCCCTGCCGCACTCGGCGTTTTGCTGCGTGCCAGCCTCTCACAACGGCCCGCACTACGCCAACGGTTGCCAGCTTGGAGTGCGGAAAATGCGAAAAGTGCCGCACTTCTCGGCAATTAGTCGGCGTGCTCCACCGGCGCAAAACAGGCTTTCAGGCGCGCATTCAACAGCAGATAGCTCAGCGCCAGCGCATCGAGCAGCGCCAACGCCAGCTCCAGCCCCGGCGCATCGCCGTCCTGGCGCCACAGGCTGAACAGCGAGCCGCCGAGCGACGCCAGCACGGAGATAATCAGCCCCCAACGCCAGCCGCGCCACAGCCGCGGCCATTGGTGACGGCGGCCGCTCAGCAAAAACGCCAGCGCCGCCGGCAGGCCGAGCAGCATGCCGTACCAAAAGCGTTGGGTATCCGGATAAAACAGCGCCAGCAAGCTTTCACCCTGCTCACGCGAAGCGCCGGCCATCACGAACAGCAGCCAGGTGCGCGCCTGCAAAATCAGCACGGCCCAAAATCCCAGCGGCAGCCGCAGCGCGCCATGCTGGTCGTAATCGTCCGGGGAAAACCGGGGTGAGAATGGCTTCAACGATCGTTCCTTGCCAACAGAATAAAGACTATGGCTACAGATGGGCGCCGGCGATGGGAATTTCAATGCGTCGGCTTAAGAAGCTCTTAAGATCGGCGTGTTTTAATCCTTATCACTGAGCAAGCAACCCGATATCAGCGGGATGTGATTTTCGATAACGATAAGGAAGCGCAACATGAAAAAACTGACTCTGGCCGCTCTGATCGCGCTGTGCAGCGCACCGGTACTGGCGCAACAAGGCGGGTTCCTCGATCCGGCCGCGCCGCAGGCCCAAACGCAAACCACCGCACAAGGCGGTTTCTCCGGCCCCAGCGCGGCGCTGACCACCGTGGACAAGGTGAAATCGATGAGCGACGACACCTGGGTGATGCTGCAGGGCAACATCGAGCAGCGCATCGGCGACGAAACCTATACCTTCCGCGACGCCACCGGCACCCTGACGGTCGATATCGACCGCAAACGCTGGAACGGCCAAACCGTTACGCCGAAAGACAAGGTGCAGTTGGAAGGCAAAGTGGATAAAGACTGGAGCAGCGTCGAAGTGGACGTGAAAACCGTCAAAAAGCTGCCGTAATGCACTGTGGCGGGCGGTGCAACGCCGCCGCCCGCCGCTCGATCAATATTCCTGATCTTCGATCAGCCGCTTGCCCAGGCTGGTGATACCCTGGATCTCGTAGCCGAGCTTCTCGTACATCTCGACCACCGTGTCGTTGTCTTCGCGCACCATAATCTGGATCTTCGGGCAGCCGCGGGCGATCAACTTCTTCTCCAGACGATTGATCAACGCATTGGCGATGCCGCGCCCGCGATAGTCGGGATGCACCCCGAGGTAATACGCCGAGCCGCGGTGGCCGTCATAACCGCCCATCACCGAACCGACCACTTCGCCGCCGACTTCCGCCACCAGGAACAGCTCCGGATCGTGGTTCAGCTTGCGTTCGATGTCCATTTCCGGATCGTTCCAGGGCCGCAACAAATCGCAGCGCTCCCACAGGGTAATGACCTCTTCAAAGTCGTCTTGTCGAAATACGCGAATTTCCATCGATGTTGGCCGCTGTTAATTAAGGTGTTTATCTGATTATCGCGTGATTATTCACTTACGCAATATCAAACTGCGATTTACCGCGCTATTTGCCCAGAAATCGCCGGTAACAGGCGTAATAAATGGAAATAGTTATCGGGTCGATTAATGATTATCAATACGATATAACGTCGCAAAATAGAAACGTCGATGGAGCGTTGCGTAATGAAAAAGCAGGGTAAACAATTCCTCA
Source organism: Serratia sp. CC22-02 (assembly GCF_900182895.1). Taxonomy (NCBI): domain Bacteria; kingdom Pseudomonadati; phylum Pseudomonadota; class Gammaproteobacteria; order Enterobacterales; family Yersiniaceae; genus Serratia; species Serratia sp. CC22-02. The sequence goes on from NZ_FXUD01000017.1 coordinate 11,208, forward strand.
ATTTTAAGCCGCTTGCCGTTTCCCCGACGCGACGCCAACTTTTGCTTTCCGGCCTGGCGGTAGCGCTGTTCGGCGTGAAAAACCGCAGCGCCAGGGCGGAAGGCTTACTGCGCAATCAGCACAGCAAACCGGCGGCGAAACCGGCCGGCGGCAAAAAACTGGTGATGATCGATCCCGGCCACGGCGGCATCGACTCCGGCGCGGTCGGCCATGAAGGCTCACAGGAAAAACACATAGTGCTGGAAATCGCCAACCACGTGCGCCGTTTTCTGCATGAGCATGACCACGTCGAGGCGCGCCTGACGCGCGAAGAAGACGAATTCATTCCGCTGTTCCAGCGGGTGGAGATCGCCCACCAGCACCAGGCCGACCTGTTCATTTCGATTCACGCCGACGGCTTTACCAGCCCATCGGCCTCCGGCGCTTCGGTGTTCGCCCTCTCCAACCGCGGCGCCAGCAGCGCCATGGCGCGCTACCTGTCCAACCGCGAAAACGCCGCCGACGACGTGGCGGGCGGCAAGTACAAGGATCAGGACAACTACCTGCAACAGGTGCTGTTCGATCTGGTGCAAACCGACACCATCAACAACAGCCTGACGCTCGGCCGCCACGTGCTCGGCCAGATCCGCCCGGTACACCACCTGCACAGCGACAGCACCGAACAGGCGGCGTTCGCGGTGTTAAAATCCCCGTCCATTCCCTCGGTGCTGGTGGAAACCTCGTTCATCACCAACCCGAACGAAGAGCGGCTGCTGGGCACCACCGCGTTTCGCGAGAAAATAGCCCGCGCCATCGCGGACGGCATCGTCAACTTCTTCGACTACTTCGACGCCCACCAGCGCAAACCCCGCTGATGCCGCGGGCGGCGAATAAGAGTATACTCAGCGCCTTGTTCAGCCAGACGCTATAAAGACCCCGCATGAGTTTACCTAACATCGCTGAAGTAAAATCCTTCCTGCTGGCGCTGCAGGATCATATCTGCGCGCAGCTCGCCCAGGCCGACGGCGGCGCCGTGTTCACCGAAGACCAATGGACGCGTGAAGAAGGCGGCGGTGGCCGCAGCCGCGTGCTGACCAACGGCGCGGTGTTCGAACAGGCGGGGGTCAACTTCTCGCACGTCTCCGGCGCCACCCTGCCGGCCTCGGCCACCGCGCACCGTCCGGAACTGGCCGGGCGCAGCTTCCAGGCGATGGGCGTCTCGTTGGTTATCCATCCGCTCAGCCCTTATGTGCCCACCAGCCACGCCAACGTGCGTTTCTTCATCGCCGAAAAGCCGGGCGAAGCGCCGGTGTGGTGGTTCGGCGGCGGCTTTGATCTGACGCCGTTCTACGGCTTCGAAGAGGATGCCGTGCACTGGCACCGCACCGCGGCCGAACTGTGTGCGCCGTTCGGCGACGAGGTCTACCCGAAATACAAGCAATGGTGCGACGATTACTTCTTCATCAAGCATCGCAACGAAGCACGCGGCATCGGCGGCCTGTTCTACGACGATCTGAACACCCCGGACTTCGACCACTGCTTCGCCTTCACCCGCGCGGTGGGCCAGGGCTTCCTCGACGCCTATCTGCCGATCGTCGAAAAACGCAAGGCCTTGAGCTGGGGCGAGCGCGAGCGCCAGTTCCAGCTGTACCGTCGCGGCCGCTACGTGGAGTTCAACCTGGTGTGGGATCGCGGCACGCTGTTCGGGCTGCAAACCGGCGGGCGCACCGAGTCCATTCTGATGTCGATGCCGCCGCTGGTGCGTTGGGAATATAACTACCAGCCGGAAGGCGACAGCCCGGAAGCGGCGCTGGCGCGCGATTTCCTGCCGGTGCGCGACTGGCTGCAGGAGCCGAAATGATGCAGATTTGGGTCGATGCGGACGCCTGTCCGAACGTGATCAAAGAGGTGCTGTTCCGCGCCGCCGATCGTACCGCCATCACCGTGACGCTGGTGGCGAACCAGCCATTGCGCACACCGCCGTCGAAGTACATTCGTTCACTGCAGGTGGCGGCCGGCTTCGACGTGGCCGACAACGAGATCGTGCGCCGCTGCGAAGCGGGCGATCTGGTGATCACCGCCGATATCCCGCTGGCGGCGGAGGTGATAGAGAAAGGCGCGGTGGCGCTGAACCCGCGCGGCGAACGCTATACGCCGGACACCATCCGCGAGCGCCTCAACATGCGCGATTTTATGGATACCCTGCGCGCCAGCGGCATTCAGACCGGCGGCCCGAACGCCCTGAACCAGCGCGACCGCCAACAGTTCGCCAACGAGCTGGACAAATGGCTGCTGCAGGCGAAACGGGCGCAGTGACTGCGCCCTGCTCCGCTGCGGTTTAGAAGCGCACCTCCCCGCCGAAGATATAGGTACGTCCACGGGCAGTGTTGGTCGGCGTCTCATACTGCGACTGCGACGGCAGCGAGTTCATCTTGTTCAGCGCGTCCGAGTAGTCTTTGTCCATCAGGTTTTGCACGCTGAGCTTCAGCAGCAGATTGCGATTCACCTGATAGGTGCCGTACAGATCGATAATGGTCGGAATATGCGGCGCCGGCTCTTTCAGCAACTGCTCATTCTCATCGTAATCAGAGTCCGGCGACAGGCGCACCGATTTGCCGGTGTATTTCACTACCCCGCCCAGCGTCAGTTTCTCGTCCAGCAAGCGTACCCCGCTGTCCAGCGTGAAGTAAAATTCCGGCAGTTCGCTGACATCGCCCGCGCCGAACACGTTGCTAGCCTGGTTGGTCGGCTGGGAGGTATGCTCCTTGCTTAACGACAGCTTGGTGAAGGCGAAACCGGCGTCGTACAGCGCTTCGAGCTCCACCCCGCGCATTTTGACCGGTTCGGGGGCGTTACTGTACATGGTCATGCTTACGTTGACGTCCGCGTTATCCCACTCTTCCTGCGTCGCCTGCGAGCGGTTGCACTTCTGGCGGTTTTTACACACCAGGTAGGTTTGGCTGGATATGTAGTTTTTGATTCTGGTTTCGAAATAGACCGCTTTCAGCTGGAAACTGTCCTGCTTGAACAACAGATCGTGGGCATTGGCATTGAAACCGCCCTGCCAGGTCTCCGCTTTTTCGCCCTTCAGGAACGGGTTCATCGACTGGCCGCCGCTGTTGGCGAAGAACACCTCCTGGATATTCGGCCCGCGCATCGACTTGCTGTAGCTGACGAACGGTTGCAGCCACGGCGTTACCTGCGCCGACAGCATGACCGACGGGTTGAAGCCGTGTTCGTTGCGGTTGATATTGCCGGCGCCCTGCGGGAAGCACTCCACGCGCTCGTCACAGGCTGGCTTATAGCCGGAGAGGCGATAGGCGGTGTAGTTCAGATCGAAATTCCCCTGCCAGATGCCGTAGTTGGCCTGCAACCCGCTATACAGGCTGGAAATATCTTGCTTGCCCGACATTCCCACCGGCATGCTTTCCGCCTGATTGTCATCCGTCACCAAGCCGGAGGCCTTTTTCTTATACTCGTTGCGCACCAGCTTGCCGCCGTAGCTGAAGGCGAAATCGACGTCCTGCAGGCTGAAACGGCTGGTGTTGTTGATATCCAGCGCATCAGAGATGTTTTTCGCCGTGCTGTCGCTAAAGCCCGCCATGTTGTTGGACATGAATTTCTGCTCACCCCGGCTGGTGCTGGCGGTCAGGTTGAAATCGATCAGTTCCGAGAACGGCGCGTAGTGATACTTAAGGTAAAAATCGTCGCTGTCGATGTGGCGGCGGGTGATTTTATTCTGGTAGCTGCGCGCCGACAGTTCGATGCTGTTAAAGGCATCCGGCTTGATGTCCACCTTGAACAGCTGGGATTTCGGGTTCTGGCGGTAGGTTTTATCGACGTTGAACACCTCGCTGTCGAAACCGGCGCCGTTTTTGTAGTTGGAGGTGATGGAACTGCCGCTGATCGCCGCCATCGCCCCCAGGCTGCCGCCGTCGGCAAAGGCGGCGGTTTTGGCACCCACGGCGATCATGCCGCTGCGGCCGATGCCGTTATTGCCCACCGAGAATTTGGTGCGCACGCCGAACGGGTTATCGGAAAACACCACGTCGTCCACGCCGATAGTGCGGAAGTTGGCGCTGCCCGCCAGGGCGTTCACCCCAGCGGAGCCGGTGGCATTGCCGCGCGCCACGTCGACGCCGACGATAAAGTTAGGATCGATCAGCGCCCCGAACTGGCTGGTGGGCAATCCCCCGTGCGCTGCGTCGCTCGGCGAGTTGCCGTAGTAGTTTTGCGTGATGCCGTCGACCATGGTGTTGACCCGGCCAAAGCCGCTCAGGCCGCGAATATTGACGCTGACCGATCCCTGGCCGGGATCGATCTGGGTATAGGTGCCCGGCATGCTGCGCAGAATGCTGTCCACCGACTCCAGATTCTTGTTTTCATCGCGCGAGCTGAACGCGCCTGGCCTCGCCAACGCGTCTTTTTCGCTGCTTTTGCCGCTGTCGGCGGCCGAGACGTTGAGCGGGCTGAACGCCACGCTGCCTTTATTATTTTCCGCCTGTTCCTGCGCGGCCGCAGCCGGCCCGTACAGCGCCAGTCCCGCGCCGATCAGGCTCGCTATCATTTTGATTTTCATATATCCCCAGAAATAGCCAATAAGGTTTGATGGCCGACAATGCCCAGCAAAAAGCCCGCTGAAAGCGCGGTAAAAGGTTGTTATTGTTTTATTGCGCCGCAGCGTGCTGCGGCGCTGAAGGTTATTTCTGCGCCTGCCGGTCCGCCGCCAGAATAAAGGCGTACTCCAGCGCGCCGTTTTCCAGCCGCGCCAGGCGGCCCGATTTGCCGCCGTGGCCGGCGGTCATGTCGGTGGAGAGCAGCAGCAGCGAATCGCCCTGCTTGAAGCGCCGCAGCTTCGCCACCCATTTGGCCGGCTCCCAATACTGCACCTGGGAGTCGTACAAGCCGCTGGTAACCAGCAGGTTCGGGTAACGCTGCTTGCGCACGTTGTCGTACGGGCTGTAGGACTTCATCAGCGCATAGGCGGCCGGCTGGTGCGGGTTGCCCCACTCCTCGTATTCCCCGGTGGTCAGCGGAATGCTGTCGTCCAGCATGGTGGTCACCACGTCGACGAACGGCACCTGCGCCACCACCGCGTTGTACAGCTGCGGCGCCTGATTGATCACCGCCCCCATCAGCAAGCCGCCGGCGCTGCCGCCCATGGCGTAGATGCGCCCCGGCTGGCCGTAGCCGTCTTTGATCAGCGCCTGGGTGGCATCGATGAAGTCGTTGAAGCTGTTCGGTTTATGCGTCAGCTTGCCCTGTTTGTACCAGCTCTGCCCCAGCTCGCCGCCGCCGCGCACGTGGATCAGCGCATAGACGAAGCCGCGATCCAGCAGGCTGATGCGGTTGGCGCTGAACGCCGGATCCATGCTCATGCCGTAAGCGCCGTAGCCGTACACCAGCAGCGGGTTATGCCCGTTTTTGAACAGCGATGTGCGGTACACCAGCGAGACCGGCACCTTCACGCCGTCGCGCGCCGTGACCCAGATGCGCTCGCTGTGATACAGGCTCGGATCGACGCCTTTCACCTCCTGCTGCTTCAGCAGGGTGCGCTCGCCCTTGTTCAGATCCCACTCATAGGTGCGGGTCGGCGTGGTCATCGCCGAATAGCCGTAGCGCAACCGATCGCTGTCCGGCTCCGGGTTATAGCCCAGCCAGGCCATGTAGCTGGCGTCATCGAACGGGATGGCGCGCTCGGTTTTGCCGTCCCAGCTGATTTGCCGCAGCTGCACCAGCCCGTTGGCGCGCTCCTGCACCACCAGCCAGTCGCGGAACAGGCTGAAGCTCTCCACCTCGTGCTGCGCCTGCGGCGCGATCAGCGTCTGCCAGGGTTTGCCCGCCGCCGCCGTGCGGTACAGGCCAAAGTTCGGATCCTGATGGTTGGAACGCAGGTAGAACTCGCCGCGGTAGTGATCGAGGTAATACTCGCGGCCGTTCTGCCGGGCGGCGAACAGCTGCGGCTCGCGCTGCGGCTGGTTGGCGTCGATCAGGCGCACCTCGGAGGTGGTGTTACCGCTGATGGTCAGAATCAGGTAATCGCGCGAGGACGAGCGGCCGAGGCTGAGGTAGAACGCCGGATCGTTTTCCTGGTACACCAGCTTATCTTCCGCCGTCGGCGTACCGTACTGATGGCGATAAACCTGGTATGGCAACAGCGTTTGCGGGTGGTTGCGCACGTAGAACAGGGTTTGGTTGTCGTTGGCCCACACCATGTTGCCGGAGGTGTTTTCCAGCGTTTCCGGCGACCAGCGTTCGCTGCCTATCTCACGCAGGGAGATGCGGTATTGGCGGCGGCCCTGCAGATCTTCGGCCACCGCCAGCCGGCGGTTGTCCTGGCTGACGTCCATCGCCCCCAGGCGATAGTAGGCGTGGCCGGCCGCGCGCTGATTGGCGTCCAGCAAGGTTTGCCACGGCGCGTCGGCGGTGAGCGCCTGGCGCTGATACAGCGCGAAATCTTTACCGGCGGCGTAGCTTTCCTGATAGCGATAGCCGTTGAGCTGATACGGCACCGAACGATCGTCAGGGTTCATGCGGCCCAGCATCTCCTGATACAGCGTGGCGCGCAGCTTCTGGTACGGCGCCATCATCTGCTCGGTGTAGCGGTTCTCCGCCTTCAGGTAGTCCAGCACCTTCGGCTCTTTTCGGCTGTCGTCGCGCAGCCAGTAGTAATCGTCGGTGCGCGTCTCGCCGTGCGCCGTCAGCGCTTTCGGCGCGCGTTCCGCCAATGGCGGCTGCGGTTGCGCCAGCGCGGCGCCGACGATGCCTAAAGAAAGCCAGAGCGCGGCCGCGATGCGACGGCGCGGGGTGAATAACAGCGGATTCATAATCCCTCACGAAGTTTGAAGAGGCGCACGACGGCGATGCGGCGCCTGCGGGCATTAACGGCGGGCATTCAGCTCCGCCAGATTGAAATCGATCGGCATCGTCACCTTGACGGCTCCCTGCTGCAGCATCTCCGGCGGCGGCGGCGGCAACGGCTGGGCGCGTGACACCACCGCCACCGCTTCCCGATCCAGCGACGCGGTGCCGGAACGCACCTGCAGCATGACGTTCGAGACCCGCCCCTGCGCGTCGACGCTGAAGCTGACCTGCGGCATGCCGCTGCGCCGGCGGCTGCGGGCATCCAAAGGGTAATCCTTGATGCGGTTCAGTTTGCCTTTCACCAGGCTCTCCCACGACAGTTTGGCCTGCGCGTTGCTGTTGGCGTCGCTGTTGATCGGTGCGGCGGTCTGATGGGAAAGCGTCTGCGCCTGCGGCGCGGCGGCGCTGGACGCGGCGGCATTGCGCGTCTCTTTGGCCTGTTCCTGCGGCTTCGGCTGCGCTTTTTGCGGGGGGCGGTGTTCGGTGCGCTTCTTCTGCGCCGTCACGATTTTTGCTTTATCGGCGCGCGCCAGCTTGGGCAGATCCGGCTGTTGCTGCTGCTCCGCCGGCTGCGCCGCGGCGGATTCCGCCTGCTGCACGCCCAGCGGCAGCGGCTTGCTTTCCGGCGCTTCAATCTGCGCCGCCCAGCTCATCATCACCGCCGGCGGTGGCAGTACCACCGGCTCCAGCGCCGTCTGCGGCCAGTAAAACAGCAGCACCAACGCCGCGTGCGCCGCCAGGGCGAGCAGCAGGCCGCGCGCCCAGCGCGGCTGCGGCAGTTCAAAGGCCGGGAGGGAGTAAGACTGACTTAACATAGGGGCATTAGCTTGCTTAATTGCGAATGATTGCAGATCACATTTACTAATGATAATCATTTGCAAATATAATTAACACCCCTTTTCACTGTCTTAACGTATTCATTTCACTGATGGTGTGATCCACAGGTAGTCTGCGGTGTTCGCATCGACCTGTACGCCCAGCTCCGCCAACATCAGCACCGTCGGCGCCGCCGCCGGTTGCAGATCCTGCACGTGCAGCGGCACCCCCACCGATTTGGCGGCGTGATAGCCACCGGCGATCAGCAGCGCGGGCGTCGGCGCCGCCAGCAGACGTTCCGCCATGCGCCGGTCGCGCTGCTGCTGGATCGCCAACATCGCCTGCAGCTGGTCGGCCTCAATCTTGCCGCCGTGCGAAGTGCGGATGGTCTCTTCCAGCGCCTTGCGCACCGCCGGCTGCGCCGATAGCTGCCCCGCCGGGAACTGTGGCTGCTGATAGAACGCCGTAATCTCGCTGCGATCCAGATTGGCCGACCACAGCGGGTAAGGCGCGCGCATCGCCGCCATCGTCACCCCGCCATACAGCTCCCACTTCCAGCCCGGCTGCCAGGCGATCAGCTCCGCTACGCGGCCGTCACGCACCGTGGGATCGCTCTGCAACCACTGCTTGACCTTGTCGACCTGCGCCTGTTGGTTCGGGTTGATCATCTCCATCAGCACGCTGCCCTGCGGCCGCCGCAGCGGCAGCTGCTGCACCAGCCATTGCTCAATCTGATGGTGGTAAGGATTATCATGCTTCTCCCCCAGGATCACCCGCGGCTGCTGCGCCAGCCGCGTCAACAGCTGCTCAGGCGTCAGGGTCGCGCCGCTGTGCAGATCGGTGATGCTCCCCAAACTCGCGACGTCGTTGGCCGGCGCCTTCACCGGCGCCTGGCTGCAGGCGCCGAGCGCCAACGCCGCCAATAAAATCAGGTATCTCATCATGTTGCCCCATTATCGAAAATGGCGACATTATAGATAATAATTATCATTTGCATATAGATCCGACTTAACGATTTTTTTACGCGCCGATCGCCGGCTGCGCATTGCGTTGAAAAAGCATTGCGGGTATAACCAATAGCCATTCAGATATTTAGACGTCTATACGGATAGATTATTATGCAACCATCGGCACCCGCCGCAGGACAGTTCAAACGCAGCATGAAGGCCCGGCACCTGGTGATGCTGTCGCTGGGCGGCGTGATCGGCACCGGGCTGTTTTTCAACACCGGCTACATCATCTCCACCACCGGGGCGCTCGGCACGCTGCTGGCCTACCTGATCGGCGCGCTGGTGGTGTATCTGGTGATGCTGTGCCTGGGCGAGCTGTCGGTGGCGATGCCGGAAACCGGCGCTTTTCACGTCTATGCTTCGCGCTATCTGGGGCCGGCCACCGGCTATGCCGTCGCCTGGCTGTATTGGCTCACCTGGACGGTGGCGCTCGGCTCCAGCCTGACCGCCGCCGGATTCTGCATGCAGTACTGGTTCCCGCAGTCGCCGGTGTGGCTGTGGTGCCTGATCTTCTGCGCGGCCATTTTCCTGCTCAACGTGGTGACCACCCGCTTTTTCGCCGAAAGCGAATTCTGGTTTTCGCTGATCAAAGTGGTGACCATTCTGGCGTTTATCATTCTGGGCGGCGCCGCCATGTTCGGCCTGCTGCCGATGAAAGACGGCACGCCGGCGCCGTTCCTGCATAACCTGACCGCTTCCGGCTGGCTGCCGCACGGCACGCTGCCGATCCTGATGACCATGGTGGCGGTGAACTTCGCCTTCTCCGGTACGGAGCTGATCGGCATCGCCGCCGGTGAAACCGAGAACCCGGAAAAAGTCGTGCCGCTGGCGATCCGCACTACGGTGATCCGCCTGATGCTGTTCTTTATCGGTACGGTCTTCGTGCTGGCAGCGTTGATCCCGATGGATCAGGCGGGGATCGTCAAAAGCCCGTTCGTGCTGGTGTTTGAACGCATCGGCGTGCCTTACGCCGCCGATATCTTCAACTTCGTGATCCTGACCGCCATCCTGTCGGCGGCCAACTCCGGCCTGTACGCCTCGGGGCGCATGCTGTGGTCGCTGGCCCACCAGCGCACCCTGCCGGCCTACTTTGCGCGCGTCAATGCGCGCGGCATTCCGATCAACGCCCTGACCTTCAGCATGCTCGGCGGCGTGCTGGCGCTGCTGACCAGCGTGATCGCACCGGACACGGTGTTCGTCGCCCTGTCGGCGATCTCCGGTTTTGCGGTGGTGGCGGTGTGGCTAAGCATCTGCGCGGCCCACTTTGCTTTCCGCCGCGCCTACCTGCGCAGCGGCCAGCCGATAAGCGGCCTGAAATACCGTGCGCCCGGCTACCCATTGACGCCGATCCTCGGCTTCGCGCTGTGCCTACTGGCCTGCATCGGGCTGGCGTTCGATCCGGAGCAGCGCATCGCGCTCTACTGCGGGCTGCCGTTCGTCGCCTTGTGCTACCTCACCTATTTCCTGACCCGGCGCGCCGGGCAAAAAACCGCTTTGGGAGAACAACATGTCGGTTAACAACCCCGTCGCCCGCCTGCTGGCCGAACACCCCACGCTGATCCTGGACGGCGCGCTGGCCACCGAGCTGGAAGCGCGCGGCTGCGATCTGACCGATCCGCTGTGGTCGGCCAAGGTGCTGATTGAAAATCCCGAGCTTATCTATCAGGTGCATCTCGATTATTTCAACGCCGGCGCCCACTGCGCCATCACCGCCAGCTATCAGGCCACGCCGCAGGGCTTCTTGCGCCGCGGCCTGGATCAGGAGCAATCGCTGGGGCTGATCGCCAAAAGCGTGCAGCTGGCGCAACGCGCGCGCCGCGATTATCTGGCGGCGCACCCGCAGGCCGCGCCGCTGCTGATCGCCGGCTCGGTAGGCCCGTACGGCGCCTATCTGGCCGACGGCTCGGAATACCGCGGCGACTACCGGCTGGCGCAGGATGACATGATCGCCTTCCACCGCCCGCGCCTCGCCGCACTGGCCGCCGCCGGCGTCGATCTGCTGGCCTGCGAAACGCTGCCGTCGTTCGCCGAACTGCAGGCGCTGCTGACGCTGCTGCAGGAATTCCCGACGCTCGGCGCCTGGTTCGCCTTCACCCTGCGCGACAGCCAACACCTCAGCGACGGCACGCCGCTGACGGAGGTCCTGTCCGCGCTGCGCGGCAACCCGCAGGTGCTGGCCATCGGCATCAACTGCATCGCGCTGGACAAGGTCGCCCCGGCGCTGCGCCAACTGGGCGCGCTGGCCGACAAACCGCTGCTGGTCTACCCCAACTCCGGCGAGCACTACGATGCGGTGAGCAAAACCTGGCACGCCTGCGGCGGCGAGCACGGCAGCCTGGCCGATCAGGCGACGGAGTGGCGCACGCTCGGCGCGCAATTGATCGGCGGCTGTTGCCGCACCACCCCGCAGGATATCCGCGCCATCGCCGCACGCTGCAAGGCATAAAAAAAAGCCCCCGGCGCCAACGGCGCAGGGGGCCAGTCACTCAACCCGGGCTTACAGCGGTTCGGTCTGGGCTTCTACCACCGCCAGCGCCACCATGTTGACGATGCGGCGCACCGAGGCGATCGGCGTCAGGATGTGCACCGGCTTGGCGACCCCCATCAGCACCGGCCCGACGGTCACCCCTTCCGAGCAGGAGACGCGCAGCAGGTTGTAGCTGATGCGCGCCGCTTCCATGTTCGGCATGATCAGCAGGTTGGCCGAGCCTTTCAGCGGGCTGTCCGGCATCAGATCGTGACGGATGCTTTCCACCAATGCGGCGTCACCGTGCATTTCGCCGTCGATCTCCAGCTCCGGCGCCAGCTCGTTCACCAGCTCCAGCGTTTTGCGCATCTTGCGCGCCGCCGGGCAGTCGGAAGAGCCGAAGCTGGAGTGAGACAGCAGCGCCACCTTCGGCTCGATGCCGAAGCGGCGCACGGTTTCCGCCGCCATCAGGGTGATCTCCGCCAGCTGCTCCGGCGTCGGATCGTCGTTGACGTAGGTGTCGGCGATAAAGGTGTTGCCGCTCGGCAGCAGCAGCGCGTTCATCGCGCCGGCGACGTGCGCGCCTTCACGGAAGCCGAACACGTTCTTCACCACGTCGTAATGCTCGTGATAGCTGCCGATGGTGCCGCAGATCATCGCATCCGCTTCGCCGCGGTGCAGCATGATGGCGGCGATCAGCGTCGGGTTACCGATCACCGCACGGCGCGCCTGTTCCTGCGAGACGCCGCGACGCTTCATGATCTGGTAGTACTCGCCCCAGTATTCGTTAAAGCGCGGATCCGACTCGTTGTTTACCACTTCGAAATCTTTGCCCGGCGTCAGCTGCAGGCCCAGCTTTTTCAGGCGCATCTCGATCACGCTCGGGCGGCCGACCAGGATCGGGAAGGCCAGCCCCTGCGACACCAGCTCCTGCGTGGCGTGCAGCACGCGCTCTTCCTCGCCTTCCGCCAGCACCACCCTCTTCACCTCTTTGCGCGCCTGCGAGAAGATAGGCTTCATGAACAGGTTGGTTTTGTAGACGAACTCCGCCAGCTTCTCGACGTAGGCGTCGAAGTCTTCGATCGGGCGCGTCGCCACGCCAGAATCCATCGCCGCCTTGGCTACCGCCGGCGCGATCTTGACGATCAGACGCGGATCGAACGGTTTCGGAATGATGTATTCCGGGCCGAAGGAGAGATCCTGGTCGTCATAGGCGGAAGCCACCACGTCGCTCTGCTCCGCCAGCGCCAGATCGGCGATGGCATGCACGCAGGCCAGCTTCATCTCTTCGTTGATGGTGGTGGCGCCCACGTCCAGCGCGCCGCGGAAAATGAACGGGAAGCACAGGACGTTGTTCACCTGGTTCGGGTAATCGGAGCGGCCGGTGCAGATGATGGCGTCCGGGCGCACCGCTTTGGCCAGCGGCGGTAAAATTTCCGGTTCCGGGTTGGCCAGCGCCATGATCAGCGGATCGCGCGCCATGGTTTTCACCATATCCTGCGTCAGAACGCCCGGGCCGGAGCAGCCGAGGAAGATGTCGGCATTCGGGATGGCGTCGCCCAGCGTGCGCTGGCCGTTATCCTCGATGGCGTAGGCGGCTTTGGTCTGCTCCATATTGGCGTCGCGGCCTTTATAGATGACGCCCTTGGAGTCGCAAACGGTGATGTTCTGTTGCCGCAGCCCCAGCGCCACCAGCAGGTTCAGGCAGGCGATGGAGGCCGCGCCGGCGCCGGACACCACCAGGCGTACGTCGGAGATATTCTTCTTCACCACGCGCAGGCCGTTGAGCACCGCCGCAGTGGTGATGATCGCCGTGCCGTGCTGGTCGTCGTGGAACACCGGGATCTTCATGCGCTCGCGCAGTTTCTGTTCGATGTAGAAACACTCCGGCGCCTTAATGTCTTCCAGGTTGATGCCGCCGAAGGTCGGTTCCAGCGCGGCGATAATGTCGATTAACTTGTCAGGGTTATGCTCATCCACTTCGATATCAAACACATCAATACCGGAAAACTTCTTGAACAAAACGCCCTTGCCTTCCATCACCGGCTTACCGGCCAACGCGCCGATATTGCCCAGACCCAGTACCGCCGTGCCGTTGGAAATCACCGCCACCAGGTTGCCGCGCGCGGTGTATTTGTAGGCCGCCAGCGGATCTTCGGCGATCTCGAGGCAAGGCGCGGCGACGCCCGGCGAATAGGCCAGCGCCAGATCGCGCTGGGTCGCCAACGGTTTGGTAGGGGAAACCTGGATCTTCCCTGGGACAGGAAACTGATGGAAATCAAGGGCACTCTGTTTGAGCTGTTCGTCCATTATGGATTCCTTTGTTTTTTGCTTTTATGTTGAGGTAAGGCTTTGAGGCTGCGCCCTGCCGTGGGCCGTGGCGCCCAAGTACAATGACAGGGCGCAGCCTTGAAGTATAGTGAGAGAAACATCACAAACTTTGAAGCGGGCCATAACCTTGGCCGAAAGACCGTTTTAAAAGTAAAAAAAGAAGGTCTGCGGGACGCGCACAGAAACGCCGTCGTCAGCGTGGCGGCAGCGTGGCGCGCCAGGCGTTGAGCGTCTCCACCTGGCCGGCGCAAATGTGTAACGAGGTTTGTAACGCCAGGGTATAGCTTACCGCGTCGCCCCAGGTCTCCCCTTGCAGCTGCGGTTGCTCACAGGGCGCGAATACCGACTCAGGGGGCAACAGCGGCACGGCCTGCGGCACCGGCGGCCGGGCGCAGGAGCTCAAGCACAGCGCCAGGCAGAGGCTGAGCGGCGCAGGGATCGTTTTTAATCGCTTCACGGTATTTCCTCTGATAGGCCTCGTGTTGTTGGCGCAGCTGCCGTTCCTGCCGCTGCTGCGCCGCCATCAGCGCACGGTTTTGCGCATCCTGGGTCTGCAGGGTGGCGATCAGCCCGGCCTGCTGCGCCAGGCTTCTCTGCAGCTCTGCCGCCTGTTGCCGCGCAGACGCCAACTGGTGCGACAGCAGCGAGCTGTAGCCGCCGAGGCAGATGGCCGCCAGCAACAGCAGCAGCAACCCGCCCTGCATCAGTTTTTGCAGCCAGCCACTCATGCCGGGTAATCCCGGAACGCCAGCTGGAAATGCGGGCCATCCTTGAGGGTTTTCCACTCGCCGCCCCATTCGACGTTAACCCCGCATTCACGCGCCGCGCGCCGCACCGCCACCGCAATCTGCGCGTAGTAATCCCACTCCCAGGAGACCACGCCCGCCGGCATCGCCACCACGTCCACCGCGTGGCCGGTCAAATGGCGGCTGCGTAATGTCTGGCTGCTGCCGGCGCGCACCATTTCCCGCTGGCGCGCCATGCTGCGCAGCCCCTCACTGACGGAGAACGGCACCAGCGAATAACGCAGCGCCAAACGAATAACGCGCACCAGATCCGGGTGTACGCCGCGCAGGTTCTCTTCGCTGCGGGCGGTAAAACGAATATCTTCGATGTCATTTAACATTTTTAAACCCCGTTTTTTTGCCAATGAATTTCTTAATTAAGGCATTGATGTAATCCGCCCCCATAAAGCCAATCAGCACGCTGGCTAAATTCGCCCACTTTAATTCCAGGCCCATCAGCGCCAGCGCATCGCGCACCGTCCAGGCCAATAACGCGCACATCGCCGCATTCAATAAACGCCGCCGAATACCCACGTTGCGATAGGCACCGTGCAATAACGCCATTACGCCGGCCAAAATGGCGTTTAATACCGGCTGAAGATATTCACATACTCGCTGGACTATTAAGCCAACAGCGTCAGGCTCTATGCTGGACATAGCTCATCTCCTTTTTTATTTTTAATTAAATGCCAATCACGGCCGGTGGGACATCGGATAATCAGAATCTAGTTAAGGATGCTATGACAAAGCAAATGAATAAATACAGACCCTATGGTCGAATTCATTCATGCTGAGCGCTGGCACAACGCATAACCGCCAATGTGTACGGCAGTGAATAAAAATTCATTGTTATCGTGATTTATTTCGACTTTTGTTTTCACCAAAAATAAACATTAATGGCTGCGGGAAATAGTTCCCCATCATAAAAAAATCCACTCTGGAGAAATATCATGTCCACACGCAAAGCCGTTATTGGGTATTATTTTATTCCAACCAACCAAATCAATAATTACACCGAGTCCGATACGTCCGTCGTGCCGTTCCCGGTTTCCAACATCACGCCGGCCAAAGCCAAACAGCTGACGCACATCAACTTCTCGTTCCTGGACATCAACAGCAATCTGGAATGCGCCTGGGATCCTGCCACCAACGACGCCAAGGCGCGTGATGTGGTCAATCGCCTGACCGCGCTCAAGGCGCACAACCCCAGCCTGCGCATCATGTTCTCCATCGGCGGCTGGTACTACTCCAACGATCTGGGCGTGTCGCACGCCAACTACGTCAACGCGGTGAAAACCCCGGCGTCGCGCACCAAGTTTGCCCAATCCTGCGTGCGCATCATGAAGGATTACGGCTTCGACGGCGTGGACATCGACTGGGAGTACCCGCAGGCCTCAGAAGTGGAGGGTTTCATCGCCGCGCTGCAAGAGATCCGCACCCTGCTGAATCAGCAAACCGTCGCCGACGGCCGCCAGGCGCTGCCGTATCAGTTGACCATCGCCGGCGCCGGCGGCGCCTTCTTCCTGTCGCGCTATTACAGCAAGCTGGCGCAGATCGTCGCGCCGCTCGATTACATCAACCTGATGACCTACGATCTGGCCGGCCCCTGGGAGAAGATCACCAACCACCAGGCGGCGCTGTTCGGCGACGCGGCCGGGCCGACCTTCTACAACGCGCTGCGCGAAGCCAATCTGGGCTGGAGCTGGGAAGAGCTGACCCGCGCCTTCCCCAGCCCGTTCAACCTGACGGTCGACGCCGCGGTGCAGCAACACCTGATGATGGAAGGCGTGCCGAGCGCCAAGATCGTGATGGGCGTCCCCTTCTACGGCCGCGCCTTCAAAGGCGTCAGCGGCAGCAACGGCGGCCAGTACAGCAGCCACAGCACGCCGGGCGAAGATCCGTATCCGAGCACCGACTACTGGCTGGTGGGCTGCGAAGAGTGCGTGCGCGACAAAGATCCGCGCATCGCCTCCTATCGCCAGCTGGAGCAGATGCTGCAGGGCAACTACGGCTATCAGCGGTTGTGGAACGACAAGACCAAAACCCCTTACCTGTATCATGCGCAGAACGGGCTGTTCGTCACCTATGACGATGCCGAAAGCTTCAAATACAAAGCGAAGTACATCAAGCAGCAGCAGCTGGGCGGCGTGATGTTCTGGCATCTGGGGCAAGACAACCGCAACGGCGATCTGCTGGCCGCGCTGGATCGCTATTTCAACGCCGCGGACTACGACGACAGCCAGCTGGATATGGGCACCGGCCTGCGCTACACCGGCGTCGGCCCCGGCAACCTGCCGATCATGACGGCACCGGCCTACGTGCCGGGCACCATTTACGCGCAGGGCGCGCTGGTGTCCTATCAGGGTTACGTCTGGCAGACCAAGTGGGGCTATATCACCTCGGCGCCCGGCTCCGACAGCGCCTGGCTGAAGGTAGGCCGCGTGGCGTAAGCCATAAAAAAACCCCGTAGCCGAACGCTGCGGGGTTTTCATTGAATTAACCGTTTGATTTTCGCGTCCCTTCGTCTCTATTCCTTCAGTTGTGGCACCAAGGATAGCCGCCATCCCGCACCACTTCCCGGCCCATCAGGCTGTAAACATCGCTTTTGCGCGTCAGCCGCTCATGCCACCAGCTAAACCCGGCGCCCTTGCTGGCCGGATGCCACGCCAGCCAAATCATTTCGTCGCCCTTTTGCATCTCCACCGGCACCGTCACCAGTTCGCCGCTGGCCAATTCCTTTTCGATCAGCGCAGGCGGCAGAAAAGCGTGGCCGATGCCGCGTTTGAGCAGCGCCAGGTTGCTTTCCACGTCGCACACCACCAGCTGGCGCTGCAAAGGCAGCGTGCCGTGATTGCGTTTTGGCAGCTCATGGCTGCTGTCGGCGATCACCACCACGATGTCGTTCAAGCGCTGCTTCTTGCACACCGGCTTTCTCTGCGCCGCGAACGGGTGCGAGGGCGACACGCACAGCACAAAGTTGAGCTTGCCGAGCATCAGGGTTTTGGCCTGTACGCTGTCGGGAATTTGGCCGATGGCGATGATCAGGTCCGCCCGGTTGTTCTTCAGCGCATCCCAGGTGCCGTTCAACGCTTCCCGTTGCACCGAGATATTGGCGTTCGGGCAATGCTGAATATAATCGCGGATATCCTGCGTCAGGGTCTCCAGCGGGAAGAAGGTGTCTACCGCCAGGCGGATATTATTGTCCAGCTTGGGGATGTTACGCACACGGCTTTCCAGATCCTGCACCGCATTTAATATCCAGCTGCCCTCCTGCAGGAGAAATTCCCCTTCATCCGTCAGGGTAATCATGGGGCCATTGCGATGAAAAAGTTTCACGCAGAGTTTGCTTTCAATATTGGAAACCCGATAAGAGATCGCCGAAGGCGTTTTATGCAGCGCCTCCGCCGCCATAGAGAAAGAGCCGGTGCTCTTGATGGTGCTGATTATTTTAATCGCGTCCAGGGATAATCTAGTCATACAAATTCCTCTTTAAAATAAAATAAGAAAAATGACACTAAATTCCCGAGGTGGTGGCGCACAAAAATCGATCAAGTCGAACAAGGGTACTCAAGGCAACAAGCAATATACTTCATAAATGAGAGCGCTATCTTAAATACTATTCATCACTACATGATATAAATTTCATCATGGCGCCGTGCTTTTACACTGTGACAGTTAAATAAGTTCAGCCTAACGATCAAAGATCGTCATCATAATAATTTTCGTTAATAGCCGCTAAAACATTCCGCTCTGCTGCACAACCAGAATGATAAAAATAAAACAAGCCGACAAACAGGGTTATTTCTAATTGCGTTATTAGCCTCTCATTTTGTCGGTGAAATACGCTCAACTTACAACATAATTTCAGTCAGGAGTGACTTATGAACAAAACTTCCCGTACCCTGCTTTCTCTGGGCCTGCTGAGCGCGGCCATGTTCGGCGTTTCGCAACAGGCGAATGCCCACGGTTACGTCGAATCGCCGGCCAGCCGTGCCTATCAGTGCAAACTGCAGCTCAACACCCAGTGCGGCAGCGTGCAGTATGAACCGCAGAGCGTCGAAGGCCTGAAAGGCTTCCCGCAGGCCGGCCCGGCTGACGGCCATATCGCCAGCGCCGACAAGTCCACCTTCTTCGAACTGGATCAGCAAACGCCGACGCGCTGGAACAAGCTCAACCTGAAAACCGGCCCAAACTCCTTTACCTGGAAGCTGACCGCGCGTCACAGCACCACCAGCTGGCGCTATTTCATCACCAAACCGAACTGGGACGCTTCCCAGCCGCTGACCCGCGCCTCCTTTGACCTGACGCCGTTCTGCCAGTTCAACGACGGCGGCGCCATCCCAGCCGCACAGGTGACCCACCAGTGCAATATACCGGCAGACCGCAGCGGTTCGCACGTGATCCTTGCCGTGTGGGATATAGCCGACACCGCCAACGCCTTCTACCAGGCGATCGATGTCAACCTGAGCAAATAATCGGCCAAATGAGACGATCTTTGAGGGTTCAGCCTGGCGCTGAACCCTTCTTTTTTTGGCTCTTGCGCTACCGCCCCCTTCGCCTGCCACCGCCGCAAGCCGCGCCCCGCCTGGGTTTATTCGGCATTCATTGTTATTATCCATCGCAACAATCAGAAAAAGCGCATTTTCATTCCCGACCCGATGATGCAGTGTGTTCCCCCTATGATGAAAAAGGTTCTCATTTCCCTACGTTGAGCTTGGTCAAGGAGCTTATTAATGAATCAATTAGACGCACTCAAGCAGCTGACCACGGTGGTCGCCGACAGCGGCGATATCGAATCCATCCGCCAGTTCGAACCCCAGGACGCCACCACCAACCCTTCGCTGATCCTGAAAGCCGCCGCGCTGCCGCAGTACAAGGCGCTGATCGCCGAAGCGCTGGATTACGCCCGTCGTCAGGGCGGCAGCAAGGAAACCCAGCTGATCAACGCCAGCGATAAGCTGGCGGTCAATATCGGCGTCGAGATCCTCAAAAGCGTGCCGGGCCGCATCTCCACCGAAGTGGACGCCCGCCTGTCGTTCGATCGCGGCATGTGCGTCGCCAAAGCGCGCAAGCTGATCGCCATGTATCAGGAACAGGGCATCGACAAATCGCGCATCCTGATCAAACTGGCTTCCACCTGGGAAGGCATCAAAGCCGCCGAAGAGCTGGAAAAAGAAGGCATCAACACCAACCTGACGCTGCTGTTCTCCTTCGCCCAGGCCCGCGCCTGCGCCGAAGCCGGCGTGTATCTGATCTCGCCGTTCGTCGGCCGCATCTATGACTGGTACCAGGCCAAACAGCCTGCCGCCGACTACGATGCCGATCAGGATCCGGGCGTGAAGTCGGTGCGTACCATCTATGAATACTACAAGCGTCATCGTTACCAGACGGTGATCATGGGCGCCAGCTTCCGTAAGGTTGAGCAGATTTTGGCGCTGGCCGGCTGCGATCGCCTGACCATCGCGCCGAACCTGCTTGAACAGCTGAAAAACAGCGACCAGCCGGTCGAGCGCAAGCTGACCCCGTCTACCGAGGGCTTCCACCAACCTGCCCCGCTGGCCGAAGCGGAATTCCGCTGGCTGCACAATCAGGACGCCATGGCGGTGGAAAAACTCGCCGAAGGCATTCGCCTGTTCGCCGTCGACCAGCAGAAGCTGGAAGACATGTTGGTCGCTCAACTGTAACCGTACTGGAGTTTCGTTATGTCTTCTCGTAAAGAGCTTGCCAACGCCATCCGCGCACTCAGCATGGACGCCGTACAAAAAGCAAATTCCGGCCACCCGGGTGCCCCTATGGGCATGGCGGACATCGCCGAAGTCCTGTGGCGTGACTACCTCAACCACAACCCGACTAACCCGCACTGGGCTGACCGCGACCGTTTCGTGCTCTCCAACGGCCACGGCTCCATGTTGATTTACAGCCTCCTGCACCTCACCGGCTATGACCTGCCGATGCGCGAGCTGGAAAACTTCCGTCAGCTGCACTCCAAAACCCCAGGGCACCCGGAGTACGGCTACACCCCGGGCGTTGAAACCACCACCGGCCCGCTGGGCCAGGGCATCGCCAACGCCGTCGGCTTCGCCATCGCCGAACGCACCCTGGCGGCGCAGTTCAACCGCCCGGGCCACGACATCGTTGACCACCACACCTACGCCTTCATGGGCGACGGCTGCATGATGGAAGGCATCTCGCACGAAGTCTGCTCTCTGGCCGGCACCCTCAAGCTCGGCAAGCTGACCGCTTTCTACGATGACAACGGCATCTCCATCGACGGCCACGTCGACGGCTGGTTCACCGACGACACCGCCCTGCGTTTCGAAGCCTACGGCTGGCACGTGGTGCGCAACGTCGACGGCCACAACCCGGACGCCATCAAGGCCGCGATTGAAGAAGCCCGCAAGGTGACCGACAAGCCGTCGCTGCTGATGTGCAAGACCGTTATCGGCTTCGGTTCGCCGAACAAGGCCGGCACCCATGACGTGCACGGCGCCGCGCTGGGCGCCGCCGAAGTGGCCGCCACCCGCGAAGCGCTGGGCTGGAAATACGCCGCCTTTGAAATCCCGCAGGACATCTACGCCCAGTGGGACGCCAAAGAAGCCGGTCAGGCCAAAGAAGCGGCCTGGAACGACAAGTTCGCCGCCTACGCCA
>NZ_FXUD01000018.1:0-25315 GCF_900182895.1 Serratia sp. CC22-02
TGGCTGAACCTGGAGCCGTTCGTGAACCTGGCGTAC
The DNA here is from genome assembly GCF_900182895.1 of Serratia sp. CC22-02. Taxonomy (NCBI): domain Bacteria; kingdom Pseudomonadati; phylum Pseudomonadota; class Gammaproteobacteria; order Enterobacterales; family Yersiniaceae; genus Serratia; species Serratia sp. CC22-02. The sequence continues at coordinate 37 of NZ_FXUD01000018.1, forward strand.
GTGAACTTCGAGAACAACGGCATCGCGGAAAGCGGCGGCGCGGCGGCCTTGCGCGGCGACAAGCAGCACACGGATGCGACGGTGTCGACGCTGGGCCTGCGTGCGGATACCGCCTGGCAGGTGAGCGCGGGCACGACGGTGGCGCTGCGCAGCGAGCTGGGGTGGCAACACCAGTACGGCGGGCTGGAGCGAGGCACCGGGCTGCGGTTCAACGGCGGTAACGCGCCGTTCGTGGTGGACAGCGTGCCGGTCTCGCGCGACGGGATGGTGCTGAAGGCGGGGGCGGAAGTGGCGGTGAACGAAAACGCCACTCTGTCGCTGGGCTACGGCGGGCTGCTGTCGCAGCACCACCAGGACAACAGCGTCAACGCCGGCTTCACCTGGCGCTTCTGACCTTCAACGGCGATCTCAAGGACAACGGAGCCGGCATGCCGGCTCCGTTTTTATTTGCGGCGGCGGGGTGAGTCCGTATGATGGCGCGGCGCCAGGGGCAATAAAAAACCGGGACCCTGACGGATCCCGGCTCAAAAGTGGGTAAAACAGATTAGCGCTAAAGGCTCAAGCCCCGTTTTGCTTGTGCAGTCCGAGCGATGTGCTCATCGTCTCAGTAGCGGCAACGGAACAAATTTTCCCTGGTGTTACTATGGTTATTATTAAAAAACGTGCTGGTGTTATTTTTTATAGTGTATTGCTGTATGTCTCTTTTGATACCATGTTTGACGATGCAACATGGTATGTCAAGCAACGTTTTTAACGCATAATTGCATGAGATGCTAGTTTTAGATGTGGCTTTTTCAGCGGAAATAATCAAAACGACTGATAAATCAGTAAAAAAAATCGAAGGAACAAATGGATAACAATCACCAAAAATTCGATTCACAGTCGATTGCCAATCGGGTCAGGGAGCTGTTTTTACATTACGGGATTGGAAAACGTCAGCATGCCCGAGAGCTCAGCCGCATCTTGGATCTGAGTTTTTCACATGCGCACCGCAAACTGAAAGGGCAAAGTCCCTGGACGCTGGAGCAGATCAACAGCGTCGCGGCCGCGCTGGGAGAAACGCCGGCGGCGATCGCCGATTTGAGCGCCGAACACGAGACGCCCGAGCCAAACATGGCGCGCGATGCCATCTTTGTCGTGGCGGGGGTGGCGATACCTTGCGTCGGGCACATCGGCGACGAGCTTGCTGCCGGGCGGCCGGCGGAGTTTGTGGCGCTGCGCGTGGAAGGGCAGTGGCATATCTATCGCGCCGATGAGGCGCCGGCAGGCCCGCGTTACGGCGTCGATCTGATCGAAATCCGGCCCGGCTTCGGTGACGACGAGCGGCTGAGCATCGCGGTATTGGACGATTCGCATCAGGCGGCCGATGAGCTGGCCAAGTACCTCGGCGGCTGCGGTTTCAACGCGGTGGCGTTTTATGACGTCGACAGCTTCTGTCAGGCATTGCAGCAAAGCCTGTTCGACGGCTACGTGGTGGACTGGCTGATCGGTGAGGAAACGGCGGATCGCTGTATCGCCACTATCCGCGCCTCCGACAACCCGGATGCGCCGGTACTGGTGCTGACCGGCGAGCTGGGGACCGACCGACGCGAGTCGGAAATCGCTCAGGCGATGCGCGAGTACGACGTGCTCGGCCCTTATGAAAAGCCGGTGCGGCTCCATGTGATCGAAGCCGCACTGCAACGCTGTTTTAATCTTTAGCGGGGAACACCTCGGCCAGCGCGCTCGACAGCGCATCCAGCCGGACCGGCTTCATCAGGTAGTTGTCGAACAGGGCGCGCTGGTCCGCCGTCAGCTGCTCCGGCGTGTAGGCGCTGATGCCGATGATCGGCACATGGCGGTTGGGGCCGCGACGGTTGCGCAGCTGCCTGGCCAGGGCGGCCCCGTCGATGCCCGGCATCTGCAGATCCAGCAACAGCGCGTCGTAAGGGCGTCTGAGCAGCTTCTGCAGCGCGCGCTCCGGCGAGTCGCACAGCTCGTGCTGATAGCCCAGCTTGTCCAATAGCGCCGCAAAGGCGTCACCCACCGACTTGTTGTCATCCACCACCAGGACCTGCTGCGGCTTCTGCTGCAGAGAAGCATTGGCGGCGGCGGGCTCGTCGGCACGTTCGTCTTCACTGATCTGCACCGGAATGCTGACGATAAAGGTGCTGCCCTTCTTGATTTCGCTGTACACCGTGATGGTGCCGTCGAGCAACGTCACCAGGCCGTGCACGATCGCCAGCCCCATCCCCACGCCGGCATACTGCTTGGTATGCGACTGATCCAACTGGGTAAAGGGTTTGAAGATCTGATCGAGCTGGTCTTTTTCGATACCGATGCCGGTGTCGGTCACTTCGATGATCAACGAACTGCCGCCCGGTTGGCGGCGCAGGCAGCTGTGCAGCGTGATGCTGCCGCTTTCGGTGTATTTGTAGGCGTTGGTCAGCAGGTTGACGATAATCTGCCGGATGCGCAGCGGATCGGAGTGCACCAGCAGGTGGCTGCACTCCACCTCGCAGCTGAGTTTGACCTGCTCTTTGCGGGTCAGGGTGGCGATTTCGTTGGCGGTTTCCGCGATCAGCTTCTGCGCGTCGAACGGCACGATGCGCAATTCCATCATGCCGCTGTCGAGGTGCGCATAGTCGGTCAGATCTTTCATCTGGCTTTCGATTTGCTGCGCGGCGGTCTCCAGCCGCTGGAAAGTGTCCGCATGCTCCACCGACACCCGGGTGTTCACCAGTACGTCGATGGCCGACATCACGCTCTGCAACGAGGTGCGCAGCTCGTGGCCGATGGCGCCGAGGAAGGCGTTCTTGGTGCGAGTCGCTTTCTCCGCCTCGATCGCCTTGGCCTGCTGGCGAATGGTCAGCCGCTGCTGGCGGAACACGATCAGGGTGATGGCGATCAGCGCAATCACCGAGAACATGACGATCACCAACCCATAGAAAATAATGTGCCGTTTCTCGATGTAGTCCTCATAGGCGGCGGTGCGCTGCTTCACCTCGGCGTGGTCGGTCAGGTTGGCCATTTCGATGGCGTAAGGCTTGATGGCCTTCATGGCCGCGAAAACCTGGTCGAAGTCGATTTTCGGGCTGTCCAGCAGCTTATCGATGCGATCCATCTGCAGGCGCATCTGTTTGACCACTTCCGGGTAGCCCGGCTCGGCGTACAGCGGCTGGGTCGATTCGGAGACGGTTTCCAGCACGTAAAAGCGCGAATAGAGGATTTCGAACCGCAGCCGCAGATTGTCGTTGTCGACCTGCGGAGCGTGGCTCTGCTGCTCGACGAAGGTGTCGAATTCCGCCAGCTTGATGGAGAACTTGGCGATCGACCACGAGTAGTTCTCCTGCGTGCCGGCGATGGCATACAGCCCTTTCTTCGACAGGGTGGCGCTGTAGTAATAGAGCGTGACGGTCGACGCCACCAGAAACAGCGCGGCGAAGATCGCCGGGATCGCCAGCCTGCTGCCGTTCTTAAAGGTCGTCAGCTTCATTTGATCACGATCCTGTCGACTTGCCAGATAAAGCGCGAGTTGTACAACGGCGAGTTCAGTTCAGGCCCGGCGGCGTCGCGCGGGTAAACCAGGAACAGCGGGCCGAAGTTTCTGAGCTTCAGCATTTCCCCGTCCATCTTGTAGGCCAGGATCATGTTGTACTTTTTGACGTCGGACAGCGGCACGTCGATGTAATAATCGTTCAGCGCGTAGAAGGTCAGCGTCTCGCCCTTGGCGCCGACGCGCTCCAGGATATCGGCTACCGAAATTCCTTCGAATTTTCTCTGCGGCGTCCAGGACGTGGAGGTGGTGATGCTGCGCACCGGCATCGCCAACAGCTGCTTATCGGTGAACAGATAGCTTTTGTTGACCGGGTCGGTCACGTTGTCGATCTTGCCCGCCACTTCCAGGGTAAAGCTGAGCGCGCTGCTCTGGGCGATAATCAGGGCCACGCAGGCCATCGCAAGGGTTTTGCATAGTTTGAACAGCATCGGTGTTCTCCAGAGGCGCGGGGAGGTTGTATCAGTCCCGCTAATTTATCAGGCAGAATAATGGCAGAAAAAGCAGGCGGGTGCGAAGGGAATAGTAAACCGCACAAAAAGAACAGGCCGGTGTTTACCGGCCTGAGAATGGGCTAACCGCAGCGGTTAGCGCATGGTAACGAACTCTTCCGCCGCGGTCGGGTGGATCGCCACGGTGTTGTCGAAGTCCTTCTTGGTGGCGCCCATCTTCACCGCTACCGCGAAGCCCTGCAGGATTTCATCCATGCCGAAGCCGATGCCGTGCAGGCCGACGATCTTCTCTTCTTTACCCGCGCACACCAGCTTCATGCGGCACGGCTGACGGTGCTGCGTCACGGCGCTGTACATGGCGGTGAAGGAGGATTTGTATACCTTCACGTTGTCCGCCCCGAACTTCTCGATGGCTTCCGGCTCGGTCAGGCCGACGGTGCCGATCGGCGGGTGGCTGAACACCACGGTGGCGATGTTGCTGTAATCCAGGTGCTCGTCCGGCTTGTTGTTGAACAGGCGCTCGGACAGGCGGCGGCCGGCGGCCACGGCGACCGGGGTCAGCTCTACCGCGCCGGTGTTGTCGCCCACCGCGTAGATGCCTTTGACGTTGGTATTCTGGAACTTATCGACGTCAATATAGCCTTGCTCGTTGGTCTTCACCCCGGTAACGCCGAGGTTCAGGTTGTCGGTCGCCGGTTCGCGGCCGATGGCCCAGATCAGGCAGTCGACGGTGAATGCCTTGCCGTTTTCCAGCTGCAGCGTCAGGCTGCCGTCGGCGTTCTTGACGATCGCTTTCGGCACCGATTCGGTGTGCAGGCTCGGCCCTTCGGTGTTCATCACTTCCACCAGGGTTTCGACGATCATCGGATCGAAGCTGCGCAGCGGCGCGTGCTTGCGCACGAACAGGTGCGTTTCCGCGCCCAGCGCGTTCAGCACGCCGGCGATCTCTACGGCGATATAGCCGGCGCCGACTACGGCGACGCGCTTCGGCATGGCGTCCAGCTCAAAGAAGCCGTCGGAGTCGATGCCGTATTCCGCACCCGGAATCGCCGGGTGGCTCGGGCGGCCGCCGGTGGCGATCAGGATGTGGTCGGCGGTGATGGTCTCGCCGTTCACTTCCACGGTGTGCGCATCCACGAAGCGCGCGAAGCCTTTGATCACGTCGACCTTGTTCTTGCCCAGCACGTTGTCGTAGGAGTTGTGGATGCGGTCGATATAGGCGGTGCGGTTGGCGACCAGCTTCTTCCAGTCGAAGGCGTTGACGGTGGTGTCGAAGCCGTAGTCCGGGCCGTACTGATGGATGGCCTCGGCGATCTGCGCCGCGTGCCACATGACTTTTTTCGGTACACAACCCACGTTTACACAGGTGCCGCCCAGCTCTTTGGCTTCAATCAGCGCACACTTTTGGCCGTACATGGCTGCCCGGTTGATCGATGCGATACCGCCGCTGCCGCCGCCAATTGCTAGATAATCGTAATGTTTCGTCATCTGGGATTTCCATGAGTTGTGAATTTGAAGAGGGTAAGAGTTTAACGCCTGACCGGGGTTTGTCGCAAAGATTGCGTCGATGGCTGCGATAGGTGGACGCAGGGCGCGGCGAACCGCGCCCTGCCGGGGATTATTCCGGTACCACCCAGTTCACCAGATGGTGGCCGATGCCCGACGGCACCAGCACCTTGTGCAGCCACGGCAGCACGTTTTTCATCTGCTGTTCCAGCTTCCACGGCGGGTTGATGACGATCATGCCGGAGGCGGTCATGCCGCGCTGATCGCTGTCGGGTTTCACCGCCAGTTCGATCTGCAGAATGCGGCGAATGCCGGTGGCTTCCAGATCGCGCAGCATGCGTTTGATCTGCTGGCGCATCACCACCGGGTACCACAGCGCGTAAGTGCCGGTGGCGAAACGCTTGTAGCCTTCCTGAATGCCTTTGACCACGTCCTGGTAATCGGTCTTCATTTCATACGGCGGGTCCATCAGGATCAGGCCGCGGCGCGACAGGGGCGGCAGCTGGGATTTCAGCTGCTGATAGCCGTCGGCGCGCTGCACTTTGGCGCGTTCGTCTTTCTGGAACTCGCTGCGCAGCAGCGGGTAGTCGCTCGGGTGCAGCTCGGTCAGGTGAATTTTGTCCTGCGGGCGCAGCAGCTGGCGGGCGATCAGCGGCGAGCCGGGATAGTAGCGCAGCGTGCCGGAACGGTTGAAGTTGTGCACCACGCTCATGTAGGCCGCCAGCTCTTCCGGCAGATCGTCGCGCTGCCACAGCAAGCCGATGCCTTCCAGGTATTCGCCGGTGCGCTCGGCGTGTTCGCCGCTGAGCTGATAACGGCCTGCGCCCGAGTGGGTATCCAGATACAGGAATGGCTTCTCTTTTTCCTTCAGCGACTCGATGATCAGGCTCTGAACGGTGTGTTTGAGCACGTCGGCGTGGTTGCCGGCGTGGAAACTGTGGCGATAACTTAACATGACGGGTGGCGATTCCTTGTGCTCCGCAGACGGAGCATTCAATGCAATAAGGCTTATAATCTGCACAGTATAAACTGTCTGGCCGGGAAAAACTGGACTCCGTTGCCGCAGACGTTCACAGAAAGGGACAGGACGATGAGCAAACAGGCGATTTTGGCGAACTACCCCGACGCGGCGCGCTGGGCGTTCGGCGACGGCCCCGAGTTGGCCGACGAACTGCTGCAGTTGGTGCTGAGCGGGGAAAAGACCGCCACCTGCAGCTCCTATGCGAGCTATCGCCGGGAGCAAATGCCGATGATCGGCGACGATAACATTATTCTCGACGGCCGCGGCGAACCGGCCTGCGTGATCAAAACCCTGGCGTTGCGCCTGGTGCGCTACGACCAGGTGACCGCCGAGATGGCGGCCAAAGAGGGTGAAGGCGACAAAAGTCTGGCGTTTTGGCGCGAGGGGCATCAGGCGTTCTTTACCCGCGAGGGCACCTTTGCGCCGGACATGTGGCTGGTGTTCGAAGAGTTTGCGTTGGTGGAGATTTTATAGCGGCCCCAGCGCGGCCACCACCTGCTCGCGCAGCCAGCTGTGGGCCGGGTCGAGATGGGAGCGTTCATGCCATACCATCACCATGTCGTAACCCGGCATCTCCAGCGGAGCCGCGCAGGTGCGCAATTCCCCCAACAGTTCCCCCAGCATGCGCGAAGGCAGCATGGCGACCATATCGGACTTCGCCAGCAACGCGGGAATAAACAGGAAGTGCGGCACCGACATTACGACCCGTCGGGTTAGCCCCTGTGCGGCCAGCAGCGTATCGATCTGGGTACGAAAACCGCCGCCATCTTGCGAAACCATCACAAACTCAAGCTGGCAGAACTGTTCGAGTGAGGGCGGCCGTTGCAACAGCGGGTGATCCCGGCGGCCGACCAGCAGGTAGTTCTCGTGAAACAGCGGCCGATGGCGCAGCTCCGCCGGCGCTTCTTCCCGGCTCAGAAAACCGAGATCGATCACCCCGTCCGCCAAATCGCGGCTCATGCGTTTGGGCGCCGCTTCGCGGATCGCCAGACGGGATTTCGGCGCCGCCAGCCGCAGACGGGGCAGCATCGGCAGCAAAATTGCGTATTCAGCGGCATCGGCGGCGGCCAGCTGCCAGGTGACTTCCGCCTGCCGCGGATCAAAGGGCTGCTCCGGCGCGACCAAGCGGCCCACATCGGCCAGCGTTTGGCGCAGCGGTGCCAACAGGCCGAGCGCGCGCGCCGTCGGCAGCATGCCGCGCGGGTTCGGCAGCAGCAGCGGGTCACGGTAGATCTCACGCAGCTTGGCAAGCTGAATGCTGACCGAAGGCTGGCTGAGATTGAGGCGCGCCGCCGCCCGCGTCACGCTGCGCTCGCTGAGCAACGCTTCCAATGTGACCAAAAGATTGAGATCGAGCCGCTTTAAATTGTTGATAACTATTCCCCGAATTAAATCTATCAATTTCAACTATAGCGCCGATCTCCCTACCGTGGAACGGACGCCGGAACAGACCGGTGAAACCGCAACGGAGAGGGGGACGATGATGAAATTGAGCGAATACGTGAGCTACGATGCGCTGGGATTGGCCGAATTGGTGCGGCGTGGCGAGGTCAGCGCAGCGGCGCTGCAACAGGCGGCGCGGGCCGCCGTCGAGGCGGTGAACCCGGCGATTAACGCGGTGGTGGAACACTGGGAGCAGCCGCCGGAACAAGACGACGGGCCTTTGTCGGGCGTGCCTTTCCTGATCAAGGACATCGCCATCAGCATGGCAGGCAAGCGCGTTGAGCTGGGCAGCCGGTTGGCGCAGGGCAGCGTCGCCGCTGCCGACAGCCATCTGATGAGTAATATCCGCCGGGCCGGGCTGGTGACCTTTGGCCGCACCAGCACGCCGGAAATGGCGTTCAGCACCACCACCGAGGCCGTGCTTTACGGTGCCACGCGCAACCCCTGGAACCTGGATTTCAGCGCCGGTGGATCCAGCGGTGGCGCCGGTGCGGCGGTTGCCGCCGGTATGGTGCCCATCGCTCACGCCACCGACGCCGCCGGCTCGATTCGCGTACCGGCTTCGTCAAACGGGGTATTTGGTCTCAAGCCTACGCGCGGTCGGGTGCCGCATGGCCCGGTGATGGATGAGGTCTTCAACGGCTTTGGCGTCCAGCTGGGGCTCAGCCGCACGGTGCGTGACAGCGCCGCGTTGCTGGATGCGATGCAGCGTCCTCACGTTGGCGAGCCGTATTACACGGCGCCGCCGGCGCACAGCTGGTTATCGCAGGTGACGCGGCAACCGGGCAGGCTGCGCATCGGCATGATGATCGAGGCGTGGAACGGCGGAAAAACCGAGTCGAACATCGCCGGCGCCACGGCGGAAACGGCGGTGTTATTGGCGGCGTTGGGGCATCAGGTCAGCGAAACGGAAATGGCGATCGGCGTCAGTTGGCAAGAGTTGGTGTTCGCCAATGCGCAAATCTGGTGCGCCAATCTGGTCGGCTGGGTCGATGGTCTGAGCCAAGCGAGCGGACGGGCTATTTCAAGCGAAACGCTGGAGCCGGAAACGCTGGCCTGCTATCGCTACGGCCAGGCGGCCAGGGCGGTGGATATGGTGCGTGCGCTCGAGGTACGCAACCGGGTGACTCGCGCAGTCGGCGCCTATTTCCAGCAATACGACCTGCTGCTGACGCCGACGCTACCCGACCTGCCCTGGCGGCTTGGCCGTTATGGCGCGAATGCGGCGAATATGGACGGGCTGGAATGGACGGCGCATTTGTTCGATCATTCACCGTTCACCCCGGTATTTAACGTCGCCGGCGTACCGGCGATGTCGGTGCCGCTGGCCCAGGATGCGCAGCACAACCTGCCGATAGGCATGCAGTTTGTCGCCGGTTTTGGCCGTGAGGATCGGTTGTTGCAGCTGGCCGGACAGCTGGAACGCGCCGCGCCCTGGCATGGGCGGCGTCCGGCGATTTGGGCGGGGAATGCCGTTTAATAGCGGTAAAAAAGCAAAATATCCGCTATGTTGCCGAGAGGTGTTTGATGGCGGGCCGTCGGCTCGACGCTGCACCCTGGAGGCGATATGAGCTGCATTTTTTGCGACATCGCGGCGGGCAAGGCGCCGTGCCATAAAATCTGGGAAGACGACGACCATCTGGCGTTCCTGTCCATCTTTCCCAACACCGACGGTTTCAGCGTGGTGATCCCCAAGGCCCACCACCCGAGCTACGTCTTTGACCTGCCGGACGAGGTGTTGAGCGCGCTGATGCTGGCGACCAAGCGGGTGGCGAAGCAGCTGGACCGCGCGTTCGACGACGTCGGCCGCTGCGGCATGGTGTTCGAGGGCTACGGCGTCGACCATGTGCACGCCAAACTGATCCCGCTGCACGGCACCGCGTCGCTGGATCAGTGGCGGCCGATCGAATCGACCTCGCCGAAGTTTTTCGAACGTTACGAGGGCTATATCTCCTCCCACGACGCCGCGCGCGCCGACGACGAACAGCTGGCGGCGCTGGCCGCCCGCATCCGCCAAAGCGCCGTTTAAGGCACGAACGATCAACGCCGGGCATTGATTTTCCTGTTGTCTGGCTCCATGTTAGAGATTCATACGCATTTTAAGGCTCGCCCCCGCGGCGGGCCCCAACGCTAATCAGGACTGCCCTATGACAAATCCGTTGCTGACCCCGTTTTCCCTGCCGCCGTTCTCGGCGATCCGCCCTGAAGATATCGTGCCTGCGGTGCAATCCGCGCTGGCGGACTGCCGCGCCGCGGTAGAGCGCGTGGTTGCGCAGCCGGGGCCGTTCACCTGGGATAATCTGTGTCAGCCGCTGGCGGAGTCGGACGATCGCCTGTCGCGCATCTGGTCGCCGATCGGGCACCTGAACTCGGTGAAAAACAGCCCGGAGCTGCGCGCCGCCTATGAGCAGGCGCTGCCGCTGCTGTCTGAATACGGCACCTGGGTTGGCCAGCACGAAGGGCTGTACCAGGCCTACCGCAGCCTGAAAGAGGGTGCGGCGTTCGAGGCGCTGAGCGTGCCGCAGCGCAAGGCGGTGGACAACGCGCTGCGCGATTTCGAACTGTCGGGCATCGGCCTGTCGGCGGATAAACAGCAGCGCTACGGCGAGATCGTCGCGCGCCTGTCCGAACTGGGGTCTACCTACAGCAACAACGTGCTCGACGCCACCATGGGCTGGAGCAAACTGATTACCGACGAAGCCGAGCTGAGCGGCCTGCCGGAGAGCGCCCTGGCGCAGGCACAGGCGATGGCGCAGGCCAAAGAGCAGGACGGCTGGCTGCTGACGCTGGACATGCCGAGCTACCTGCCGGTGTTGACCTACGCCGACAACCGCGCGCTGCGCGAAGAGATGTACCGCGCCTTCGCCACCCGCGCCTCCGATCAGGGGCCGAACGCCGGCAAATGGGACAACAGCGAAGTGATGGCGGAAACGCTGGCGCTGCGCCACGAGCTGGCTCAGCTGCTGGGCTTCGATACCTACGCCGACAAGTCGCTGGCGACCAAAATGGCGGAGAGCCCGGAGCAGGTGATCGGCTTCCTGAGCGATCTGGCCAAGCGCGCCCGCCCGCAGGCCGAGCAGGAGCTGGCGCAGCTGCGCGCCTTCGCCAAACAGCACTATGGCGTGGACGAGCTCGAAGCCTGGGACATCACCTATTACGGCGAAAAACAGAAGCAGCACCTGTTCTCCATCAGCGACGAGCAGCTGCGCCCGTACTTCCCGGAGCAGCGGGTGGTGGAAGGGCTGTTCGAAGTGGTGAAACGCATTTACGGCATCACCGCCAAAGAGCGTAAAGACGTGGAGACCTGGCATCCGGACGTGCGCTTCTTCGACCTGTTCGACGCTAACGGCGAGCTGCGCGGCAGCTTCTACCTCGATCTGTACGCCCGCGAAAACAAACGCGGCGGCGCCTGGATGGACGACTGCGTCGGCAGCCTGCGCAAGGCCGACGGCACGCTGCAAAAACCGGTCGCTTACCTGACCTGCAACTTCAACCGCCCGCTGGGCGACCAGCCGGCGCTGTTCACCCATAACGAAGTGACCACGCTGTTCCACGAGTTCGGCCACGGTCTGCACCACATGCTGACGCAGATCGATACCGCCGGCGTCTCCGGCATCAACGGGGTGCCGTGGGATGCGGTCGAACTGCCGAGCCAGTTTATGGAAAACTGGTGCTGGGAGCCGGAAGCGCTGGCGTTTATCTCGGGCCACTACCAGAGCGGCGAGCCGCTGCCGAAGGCCATGCTCGACAAGCTGCTGGCGGCCAAGAATTACCAGGCGGCGCTGTTCATCCTGCGCCAGCTGGAGTTCGGCCTGTTCGATTTCCGCATGCACTTCGAATACAGCCCGGAAAAAGGCGCGCAGATCCTGCCGACGTTGGCGGAAGTGAAGAAAATGGTGGCGGTGGTGCCTTCGCCAAGCTGGGGCCGCTTCCCGCACGCCTTCAGCCACATCTTCGCCGGCGGCTATGCGGCGGGTTACTACAGCTACCTGTGGGCGGAAGTGCTGTCGGCCGACGCCTACTCGCGCTTCGAAGAAGAGGGGATTTTCAACGCCGAAACCGGCAAATCCTTCCTCGACAACATCCTGTCGCGCGGCGGGTCGGAAGAGCCGATGGCGCTGTTCAAACGCTTCCGTGGCCGCGAGCCGCAGCTGGATGCTATGCTGCGCCATTACGGCATTAAAGGATAACCCGACACGTGAGCGTGTGTTTATTGTGTGAAGCAGGCGCCGATCCCGGCGCCTTGTCTGTTTTGGCGCAGCGCTGGCAGCTGGTGTCCGACGACGACGCGCCGATGGCGCTGGTACTGACCCCGCAGCGGCTGGAGCTGCGCAAGCGCGACGAGCCGAAACTCGGCGGGATCTACGTCGATTTCGTCTCCGGCGCCATGGCGCACCGGCGCCGCTTCGGCGGCGGCCGCGGCGAGGCGGTGGCCAAAGCGGTCGGCATCAAGGGCAGCTATCTGCCGGACGTGGTGGACGCTACCGCCGGGCTGGGGCGCGACGCCTTCGTGCTGGCGGCGCTGGGCTGCCGGGTACGGATGCTGGAGCGCAATCCGGTGGTGGCGGCGTTGCTGGACAACGGCCTGCAGCGCGGCTATCAGGATGCGGAAATCGGCCCGTGGCTGCGCGAGCGCCTGACGCTGCTGCACGCCTCCAGCCTGACGGCGCTGGCGGATCTCAGCCCGCGCCCCGAGGTGGTGTATCTCGATCCGATGTTCCCGCACAAGCAAAAAAGCGCGCTGGTGAAGAAAGAGATGCGGGTGTTTCAATCGCTGGTGGGCAGCGACGATGACGCCGACGGCCTGCTGGAGCCGGCGCGCCGCCTGGCGACCAAGCGCGTGGTGGTGAAACGTCCGGACTACGCGCCGCCGCTGGCCGACGTGCCGGCGCACGCCGCCACGCTGACCAAAAGCCACCGTTTCGATATCTACATGCCGCTGTAATGTCTGCCGGGCCCGCGGTGTCGGGCCCTCAGTTTTCCTCCCGCAAACTTTTCCCCACGCCGCCGCCCGGATGCACCGCCAGCAAGGCCTCCTTGTCGTAACCGCTGCGCGCCATCAGGCAGGCGCAGGCGGCGTCGAAGATCGCCAGCACCAGCACAATTGAGGTGGTGGCCAGCATGTTCAGCGGATCTATCTCCTTTTGCACCCCGGTGGCGATCGTCAGCTGCGCCGCCTGCGCGATGGCGGAATGCGGGTTTTCCGTCACCGCGATCAGCGTCACACCCTTGGCCTGCAGCGTTGGCAGCAGGCGGGTCAGCTCGTCGGAATTGCCGCCGCGCGAGATCAGGATCAGCAGATCGTCGGCGCGCAGAAAACCCAGATCGCCGTGCGCCGCGCCGGTGGCGTCGAGGTAGACCGCCGGCCGTTCCACGCAGGCCAGCATGTGGGCTATCTTGCGCGCCGCAATCCCCGAGGTGCCGACGCCGGTGACGGCGATTTTACCGCGGCAGTCGGCCAGCAGCGCCAGCAGCCGCTGCCAGGTGCGCGCGTCGAGGCGCTCGCCCAGCTGCGCCAGCTCCTGGCTGTAGGTTTGCCAACCCTGCACGGCCTGCCGCCATTCCTGCTGCATCACGCCTCCTCCTGCATCAACCGGCGGTATTTCATGTGGTCGTTGTACAGCTCGTGGAATACCCGGTATTTGCGGTCGTAGTAGCTTTTTATCTGGTTGGTCTGCGGCGTGACCGTCTTGCCGATGCGGCTCATGGCGCTCATCGCCTCCGGCAGGGTGTCGAACACGCCCGCTGCCACGGTGCCCATCATGGCGCCGCCCAGCAGCATCGCTTCGCTCTCCTCCGGCAGCAGCATGGCGCAGCCGGTGGCGTTGGCGTGCTCCTGCACGAAGATCGGGTTCTTGGTGCCGCCGCCGCTGGCCATGATGGTGTCGATGCTGTAGCCGCTGTGGTTCATGGTTTCGATGATGTGGCGGGTGCCGAGCGCGATGGCCTGAATGGTGGCCAGGTAGTGCAGCGCCATGTCCTCCGGCGTGCGCGACAGCTTCAGCCCGGTCAGGATGCCGGTCAGCGTCGGGTTGGCGCGCGGCGAGCGGTTGCCGTGGAAGTACGGCAGCATATGGATGTCCTGCGTCAGGAAGGCGATATTCTCCGGCTCGCCGGCCATGCGGCGCAGAATGGCGTTCAGCACTTCATAGATGGTCTGTCCCTGGGTTTTCGCCTGCGCCAGCAGCTCCGGGTAGCACGGGTGCGACTGGATGACGTGGTCGATCAGCGCGCCGGTGGCGGACTGGCCGCCCTCGTTCAGCCAGTATTCCGGCAGGATCGCCGAGTAATACGGCCCCCAGACGCCGCCGATAAAGCGCGCGGTGCGCGACATCGCCATGTGGCCGGTGGAGGTGCCGCCGATCAGCGCGACGCGGCGGTTGAAGTCGGCCACCTCGCCGGAGACTCCGGTGGCGCCCAGCGTGCCGAGGGTGCCGGCGTGGGCGTCGATGATCGACACGCTCACCGCCGTGCCGGCGATCAGCCCCATCTCGCTGGCGGCGCGCTGGGTCAGGCCGTGGCCCAGCGGCTCGCCCATCATTTTGACGTCGCTGCCGATCTTGGCCGCGTCATGTTCCAGCACGTCTTCCAGCCCGATCTGCTGGAAGTAGCTCTTGTCCCAGCGCTGCTCGTGGCCGAGATAGGTCCACTTGCACACCGTCGAGCACAGCGAACGGGTGGCGTCCTGGGTGGCGCGCCAGGTGAGGAAGTCCGGCAGATCGAACAGGTAACCGGCGTTGGCCCAGGTGGTGGGCATGTGCTGTTTCAGCCACAGCAGTTTCGGCGTCTGCATCTCCGGCGAAATGATGCCGCCGACGAAGTCCAGCACCCGGTGTTTGGTGGCGTTGATGCGCTCGGCCTGGGCGATCGCCCGGTGATCCATCCACACGATGATGTTCTGTTCGGTGCGGCCGGAGGGGCTGACGGTCAGCGGCTTGCCCTCTTTATCCAGCACCACCAGCGAACAGGTGGCGTCGAAGCCCAGCCCCTTGACCTGAATCGGGTTGATGTCGGCCTGGTTGACCGCGTCGCGCACCGCATTGCACACCGCCTGCCAGATGTTATCCGACGACTGCTCAACGAAATCCGCCTTCGGCCGGTACAGATCGATGGCCCGGCTGGCCTGACCGACCATGTGGCCATTGAGATCGAATACGCCCGCGCGCGCGCTTCCGGTGCCCACATCTACGCCAATAAAATAGCTCGCCATTATTTTCTCCTCAGGCTTTTCGATTCTGTAACGCGATAAACAGGATCAGCACGCCGCCCCACAGGGCCATGGTCAGGTAGCTGCTGACCCCCAGCAGATTGAGGCCGCTTTCCAACATTTGCAGCACGATCAGCGCCAGCACCAGCCCCAGAATACGGCCGAAACCGCCGTCCGGGTTAATGCCGCCCAGCACCGAGGCCAGAATGGTCACCAGCAGATAAGATTCGCCGTAGCCGGCCTTGGCCGAGTTGAACTTGGCCATCATCAGCAGGGCGGCGCCCCAGCCGAGCAGCGCCGACAGGATATACACCGCGATCTGCACCCGTGCGGTGTTCACGCCGCTGAAGCGGGTGGCCTGTTCGTTAGAGCCGATCAGGTACAGGCTGCGGCCCAGCGTGGTGTGCTCCAGCAGCAGCCACAGCCCGGCCGCCACCAGCAGGAACAGGATCAGCGCCACTGGCACGCCGAGCACGGCGCCGTTGCCGAGAAATTGAATCGCCGCCGGGAAGCCGGAGATCACCGCGCCGTTGGACAGCAGGATATTCAGGCCGGTGATCAGCGTCATGGTGCCGAGCGAGGCGAGGATTGGCGAGACGCCGATCCAGGCCACCAGCGCGCCGTTCAGCGCGCCGATCGCCACCGCTACCAGCAGGCCGGCCAGCAGCGCCAGCGCCAGGAACAGCGGCTGGTCGGGATGGCTGACGATGATCGCCGCCATCACCAGCGAACAGGCGTTGGCGCCGGCGATGATCGACAGGTTGATGCCGCCGGTCAGCATGGTGATACCCATGCCGAGCGCCAGCAGGCCGAGGATCGGCAGCTGCGAGGCGATCGACTGGAAGTTGCCGAGGCTGAAGAAGCGCGATCCGAGCAGCCCGGCGAAGAGCAGCGCCACCGCGATGATGATCGCGCCCTGCAGGCGAATGATCCGATCGCTTGGGATCAACCGAGTTAACTGCGTCATGTCAGATCTCCTTGAGCAGCTTGCGTTTTTCGTTCCAGGCGGTGGTGCTGATGCTGATCAAAATGATCGCGCCGCTGAATACCTGGTGCCAATAGGCCGAGACGCTGAGCAGCGTCAGCCCGTTTTGCAGGAAGGCCAGCAGCACCACGCCGAGCAGGGTGCCGGTCAACGAGCCGCGGCCGCCGCTCATGCTGGTGCCGCCCAGCACCACCGCCGCCAATACCGTCAGCTCGAAGCCAAGCAGCGAGTTGGGGGCTACCGACTGGGTGATCTGCGCCTGCACTACCGCCGCGACGCCGGCCAGAATGCCCATGTAGCCGTAGACGCAAAAATGCAGCCGCAGCAGGTTCAACCCCAGGCGCGACGCCGCGTCGCGGTTGCCGCCCATGGCGTAGATCTGGCGCCCCAGCCGGGTGCGGTTCATCAGCACGCCGGTGACGACGATGGTCCCCAGCAGGCACAGCAGCGGCAGCGTCAGGCCGTAGTCGTAGCCGTCGGCGCCCTGGAACGAGAACCAGTTGATGCCGTTCATGAACCAGTCCGGGAAGCCGTACAGCCAGGTGCCGTTAGTGGCGTACACCAGCAGGCCGTAGAACAGGTTAAGGGTGGCGATGGTGATGATGATCGCCGGCACTTTCAGCCAGTACACCAGGAAACCGTTCACCAGCCCGAGCAGCAGGCCGACGCCAATCGCCAGGGCGAACGCCAGCGGAAAGCTGCCGCCGTGCTGGATCACCCAGCTGGCCATCACATACTGGGCGATGGCGGTGACCGCCGGGAACGAAATGTCGATGCCGCCGGCGATCAGCACCACGAACAGCCCGCAGGCCAGGATGCCGAGAATGGCGTAGCTGGTGGCGACGTCGGTCAGGTTGCCGAGCGTCAGGAATTCGTCGGTGCCGGCGCTCAGGCCGATCGCCAGCAGCAGCACCAACAGGCCGAGATAAAACTCGTGCCGCCCGGCCAGGCGGGCCAATAATGACTTATCCATTCACCACCTCGGCGATCTGTTGCTCGGTACTCTGGTGCGGCGCGAATTCGGCGATCAGTTCGCCCTTGCGCATCACCATCACCCGATGGCTGTTGTAATAGGCTTCCGGGATCTCGTCGCAGATCATCAGCACCGCCATGCCCAGCTGCGCCAGATCGCGGGCGATCTGGTAGATCCCCTCTTTGTTGGCGATGTCCACGCCGACGGTGGGCGAGTCGAGGATCAGGATCTTCGGCTGGGTCGCCACCCATTTGGCGATGGCGATGCGCTGGGCGTTGCCGCCGGACAGGGTTTTCACCGGCAACGCGCTGTCGGACACCTTGATGTTCAGATCGCGGATCAGCCGGTTGACCAGCTCGGTCGCCTTGGCGTGATCCAACAGCCCGAGCGAGGTATGCAGCCGATCGAAGACGGTGACGATGGTGTTGTCGTAGATCGATTGTTCCATGATCAACCCCTGCGTCAGGCGATCCTCCGACACATAGCCGATGCCGTGGCGCACCGCTTCGCGGTTGTTGTGCAGCTGCACCGCCTGGCCCTCGATGCGGATCTCGCCGCTGTCCGGCCGCGTCATGCCGAACAGGCTGAGGCACAGTTCGGTGCGGCCGGCGCCGAGCAGGCCGACGATCGAGACGATCTCGCCGCCGCGCAGCGCCAGATTGACGTTGCGGTATTTCTCGCCGCGGCTGAGGTTGCGCACCTCGAGCAGCGGTGCCTGTTCGGCCGGCGGCAGCGGCGGCAGCGGGCTGTAGTGGAAGCGTTGGCCGGTCATCAGGAACGCCAGTTCATGGCTGTCCAGTTCGCTGGCCGGCCAGGTGCCCACCAGCTTGCCGTCGCGCATCACGCTGATACGATCGGCGACTTCCATTACTTCATCCAATCTGTGGCTGACGAATACCACGCAGATGCCGGCCGCCTTCAGCTCGTTGACCACCCGCAGCAGGCCGTCGACCTCCTGGCGGGTCAGCGAGGCGGTTGGTTCGTCCATGATAACCAACCGCGCCTCGGCGGCGATGGCGCGGCAAATCGCCACCAGTTGCCGATCGGCGATCGACAGTTTTTCCACCTTTTTATCGGGGTCGATGCGTATGCCGACCCGCGCCATGGCGTCGAGCGCCGTCTGGCGCATCACCCGCTTGCGCACCCAGAAGCGGCCGCCGGGCAGGTAACGGTGAATGGCGATGTTCTCCGCCACCGTCAGGTTGGGGAACAGCGACAGGTCCTGGTAGATCACCTGTATGCCGTAATAACCGGACAGCTGCGGCGTCAGGGCGTGGAAGAGTTTGCCTTCCAGCGAAATGTTGGCGCCTTTTTCCGGCTGATAAACGCCGGAGATGATTTTAATGATGGTGCTTTTGCCGCAGCCGTTTTGCCCGGCCAGGCAGTGCACTTCGCCTTTATTCAGCGTCAGGTTGATCTGGTCTAATGCCAGCACGCCTGGGAATCGCTTGCTGATATTCTCCAGGGTGATAAATGCGGGGGAGGCTGTCATAACGTTAACCTGTGCTTGCGTAGCGGCCGAAGCCCTGGGCGCAGCAATGCTGCGCCCCTACGAGGGTTTAACTACTTTCCCGGTGTGGCGAAATTACGCGAAAAATCAGAATCCAAGCGATTGGGCGTTGTCTTTGGTCACTTCCAAAATCTTATTAAACCGAATCACTTTGTGTTCCATATCGACGTCAGCCTTGCCGAGGCCCTCGATCGACAGGTCTTTGTTCACTTCCTTGCCCTGCAGCAGCTGGTCGGCCACCGTCACCAGCGCATAACCGGCGTCTTTCGGATCCCACAGCAGCGCTTTCTTGATGTCGCCGCGCGTCAGGTAAGGGGCGGCCTGCGCCGGCATGGCGATGCCCACCACCGCGATTTTGTCCTTGGCGCGTTTCTTGGCCACCGCCTGGCCGGCGCCGATCGGGCCGAGCGAGCCGAAGCCGATGATGCCCTTCATCTGCGGATAGGTTTTCATCAGATCCAGCGTGGTGGCGTAGGATTTGTCGATGCTTTCCGCCACCGGCAGGCGCGAGGTGACTTCAAACATGTCCGGGTATTTTTCTTTCTGGTATTTGATGGCGGAGTCGGCCCAGGCGTTGTGCAGCGGCACGGTCAGCGAGCCGACGTAGATCGCATAGCCGCCTTTGCCGCCCATGTCTTTCGCCAGCTCATCGACGTTGGCCTGCGCGTATTTCTCGCTGTCGATGGTCTCGATGTCCCACTGGCCGATCTGCTGGTCCGGGGATTCATGGGTCAGCACCACGATGCCTTTGTCGCGCGCTTTTTTCAGCACCGGCTCCAGCACCTTGGCGTCGTTCGGCACCACGATGATGGCGTTGACGTTCTTGGCGATCAGATCCTCAATCACCTTGACCTGCGCGGCCGGATCCGGCGTAGAAGGGCCGGTCTGGTAGGCGTTGACGTCGAGTTTTTTCGCCGCTTCGTTGACGCCCACTTCCATGCGGTTGAACCACGGAATGCCGGTCACTTTAGCGACCACGGCAATCTCATACTTATCAGCGGCGAACACAGGTGTTGTCGATAACATGCACGCAGAAACCACACATGCATTTAATAATGCGAGGTTAAATTTCATTAGCTGTACCTTTTTTTATCTGTAGGGGTGGCGGTTTTTCCACCGCTGCAGATTACAAAGGAATGGAAGAGGGGGCGTAGCTGAAGTTAATGAAATGTGATCTGTGCACATTTAAGTAAAATAATGGCGTATTTAGTGTTAAATAAATGTTTAATTATTTGGTGGTGGTAAATTTACTACCGATTAATAAGCAATAAAAAACCTTTTATTAACTTTTATTTAACGTATTGGCATCATTTGGATGGAGGGAAAGCATAAAAAAATGCCGGCGCAGAGGCCGGCATTGAAGCATTTAATCGATGTGTGAACAAGATCACCTTTAAGGCGGATTACAGCACGCCCTGCGCCAGCATGGCGTCCGCGACCTTGACGAAACCGGCGATATTCGCGCCGTGCACGTAGTGGGTTTGCTTGCCTTCGCCGCCGTATTCCACGCAGGCGTGGTGAATATCGGCCATGATATGTTGTAAACGTACATCCACTTTCTCTGCCCGCCAGCCGATGCGCGCGGCGTTTTGCGCCATCTCCAGCCCCGAGGTGGCGACGCCGCCGGCGTTGGCCGCCTTGCCCGGCGCGAACAGCACGCCGGCGTCGAGGAAGGCGTCGGTGGCCTGGATGGTGGTCGGCATGTTGGCGCCTTCCGCCACCGCCTTCACCCCGTTGCGGATCAGCGTCTGCGCCGCCTCGAGATCCAGTTCGTTCTGGGTGGCGCACGGCAGGGCGATATCCACCGGCACGTTCCACGGCTGCTGGCCCGCCAGATACGTCAGGCCGCGTTCGCGGGCGTAGTCCGCCACCCGGCCGTAGCGTTGGTTTTTGATCTCCGCCAGGTGCGCCAGCTTCTCAGTGGTGAAGCCGTCTTCGTCCACCAGGGTGCCGCCGGAATCCGACACGGTGATCACGCGCGCGTCCAGCTCCAGCGCTTTCTCGATGGTGTACTGCGCCACGTTGCCGGAGCCGGACACCGCCACCCGCATGCCCTCAAAGCCCAGGCCGTGGCGCTGCAGCATGGCGTCGGTGAAGTAAACCAGGCCATAGCCGGTCGCCTCGGGGCGGATCAGGCTGCCGCCGAAGGAGAGGCCCTTGCCGGTAAATACGCAGGCGGTATTGTTGGACAGTTTTTTCATCATGCCGGCCATAAAGCCGACTTCGCGGCCGCCGACGCCGATATCGCCGGCCGGCACGTCGGTGTCCGGGCCCAGATGGCGATATAGCTCGGTCATCAACGCCTGGCAGAAGCGCATGATCTCGCCCTGGCTTTTGCCCTTCGGATCGAAATCGGAGCCGCCTTTGCCGCCGCCCATCGGCAGGGTGGTCAACGCGTTCTTGAAGGTCTGCTCAAAACCGAGGAACTTCAGGATCGACAGGTTCACCGACGGGTGGAAGCGCATGCCGCCCTTGTAGGGACCGATAGCCGAGTTGAATTGTACGCGGAAGGCGCGGTTGACCTGCACCTGGCCGCGATCGTCCACCCAGCTGACGCGGAACTGAATGACGCGCTCGGGCTCCACCAGGCGCTCCAACAGCGCCTGTTCGCGATAGTGCGGGTTGCGTTCGATAAACGGCCACAGCGAGGTGAATACTTCGCGCACCGCCTGCAAATATTCCGGCTGGTGGGGGTTATGGCGTTGTAACGAGGACAGGAAAGACTCTACCGATACGGCATATTCCATGGATAACTCCTTTTCGCATTAAATTTCCCCCGCTATTTCTTATAGATATGGGTATAGGCGATGCCCGGGGGAGGATGTTGTGTCTTTAGCGACTATATCATCGGAGGGCGGTTGATTATCAAGCGATTAATCGGCGTGGCGGCATGAAAAACGCCCGCAGGGCGCGGGCGTTGGGCAGTTAAGTTAGCGAGTGCTTACTTTATTCGTCTTCTTCATCGCGCAGCGGCACGATCAGCATATCGATGTGCACGGTATTGATAAGCTGGCGAGCGGAAGACATCAGCTTGCTCCAGAAGTCCTGGTGGTGGCCGCACAGCACCAGGTCCATGTCGTATTTCTTGATGGCATCGACCAATACCTGCGCCAGATCGCCGCTGCCGCTCAGGGTCTCGGTGATCGGGTAGCCGGCGTTCTGCGACAGCTCGGTCAGCGCCTGATGGGTTTCCTCGGAGATGCGTTTTTGCATGTCGCCGAGATTGACGTCGATAAGGCCGGTATAAAGGTCGGAATAGTTGACATCGACGTGGATCAGAGAAACTTTAGCGTTGTACGGCCGCGCCATCGAGACGGCTTTTTCTACCAGGATCTTGCTTTCCGGGGATAGGTCCACCGCGATCAGTATGTGTTTGTAAGCCATAAGAATACTCCTTCCATAAACATGCCGATTAAAAAGGGTTAGCAGGCGTTCCGTTTACCCGCCTGGCGCTTTTGGTTCCATAGTATCATTCGGATAACGCAATGATATGTTGGGGCGATCACACTGCGCCGCATCGAAAATCTCTCCGCCCGATACCTTTCGTTGTACACCCGCGCGGCGTAAAAGCCTATGAATTATGCGGATGCTGACGGTCTGACCGCTTGAATTATAAGCGTTATTAAACAAAGTATAGCGCTAAATGTGCAATCAGCGCTCCAGATGTGGCTGCAGCAGGCTTTCAAACCACTCATGAAACACCGCCAGGCGGCGCGATCGCTGGCGGCGGTGGGGGTAGATCAGGGCGATCGGCATGGAGGCGGCGCGGTAACCGGGCAGGACTTCAACCAGTTCACCGGCGTCGAGCAGGTGTTGCACGTCGTAGCGCGGGATCTGCATCAGCCCCAGCCCGGCGCGGCAGCAGGCGATATAGCTTTCGGCGTTGTTGACCACCACCCGGCTGGGCAGTTCGAGCCGTTGCGTATGGCCGTCGTCGGCCTGGTATTCCCAGGGGGATTCGCGGCCGGTTTTGGGCGAGGCGTAGCCGATGCTCCAGTGTCCCTCGACGAGATCGCCGGGCTGGCGCGGATGGCCGAATTCGCCCAGGTAAGCGGGGCTGGCGCAGTTGATCAGCGCGATATGGCCGAGCGGGCGCATTACCAGGCTGCTGTCGTGCAGATCGCCGACGCGCACTGCGCAGTCGACCCCTTCCTGCACCAGATCGATGGCGCGATCGGCGGAGCCGAGCACCAGCTGCAGGTGGGGATGGCGCCGCAGCAGGCCGGGCAGCGCAGGCGCGATCAGCCGGCGGGCGATGCGGCTCGGCACGTCGACGCTGAGCCGGCCGGAGGCCTGGCGCTGGCTGGCCTGAAACGACTGATCGATGTCTTCCACCTCGGCCAGCAGCGGGCGCAGCCGCTCGAGCAGCTGTTCGCCGTCGGCGGTCAGCCGCACCTGCCGCGTGGTGCGGTGCAGCAGGCGCACGCCCAGCTGCGTTTCCAGCTGTTGCACGGCGGCGGACACCGAGGCGCGCGGCACCTCCAGCGCATGGGCCGCCCGGATAAAGCTGCCCATTTCCGCCACCTGGACGAATACGCGGTATTGATTGAATCTGTCCATCTCGTTGACCTGCTGTTCCTTGGCGCCGTTTCTGACAGAGAGTGTAGCCGCATGGCGCGGTTGCGCGCGAGCAGGTGCGGGGGCATTTCCGCCCCCGTCGAACTTATTTGGTGGTGTAGCCGCCGTTGATCAGGATGGTTTGGCCGGTTACCCACCAGCCGTCGCTGACCAGGTGGCGGATGAACGGCACCACGTCTTCGATATCGGTCAGGCCGGTTTTGCTGAACGGCGACAGCGCCGCTGCCGTCTTGTGGTAGGCCACGGCGTCCGCGCCCTCCGCCGGGTAGAAGAACGGGGTGTCCATCGGGCCGGGGCCGACCGCCGTCACGGAGATACCGCGTTCGCCAAACTCCTTGGCGGCGGCGCGGGTGAAGTGTTCCACCGGCGCTTTGGTGCCGGCGTAAGCGGCGTAAAACGGCGTGAAGGCGCCGAGCAGCGAGGTGACCAGCGTGCAGATTTTACCGTTGTCGTTGAGGTGCTTGCCCGCCTCTTTCAGGAAGAAGAACGCGGTTTTGGCGTTGACCGCCGTCATCTCGTCGTACTCGGCTTCGCTGATGTCGACCATCGGTTTTTTCAGCACTTTGCCAACGGTATTGATGGCGATATCCGGCTTGCCGACGGCGGCGACCGCATCGGCGAACAGCTTTTCGACCGCGCCCGCGGTGGTGAGATCGGCCTGCAGCGCGACGCCTTGCGCCCCGGCGGCCTGAATGGCGGCGACGGTTTTTTCCGCTTCGGCTTGGGAAGCGGCGCTGTTGTAGTGGATCACCACCGCTTTGGCGCCTTGTTCAGCCAAATCGCGTGCGATCAGCCCGCCGAGGTTTTTGGCGCCGCCGGCGATGAGGACGGTTTTTCCCTTGATTGAATGGTTTGCCATAACAGTTTCCTTGGATGAACGTAACGGAAACCTGAGTCTAGCCAGCGTGGGGGGAAAGATCAGCGGCGTGGAGCGGGATAGACTATCCAGAAAAACCGACCAATCACAGCCGTTAGCCCGCCCCGGCGGAGGGCGTTTCGGCGGGGGGCGGTAAATTTTATCCACTGATCAGGCCAGTTTGCGTTTCATTAACCTACAATGATGGATATGGGCCTCATCATTTCCCCTCTGAGTGGAACCACGCTGTGCAAATCTCTCTGTGCGGTGCGGTAACGTCTCCGGAGGCGGTGGGTTATGGGCGTGGCCCGTGCAGGCAAAAAAGGGGATGAGAGCGGTAAGCTCCAGCAGAGTATCGGGTAATGAGGTAGGGCGGTTGGACCCGGCGGATGGCCGCGGATAACAACGCCTTGAGGGGGCAATCATGATCAGTACCGTCGCGCTGTTTTGGGCCTTATGTGTGGTGTGTGTGGTAAACATGGTGCGGTATTACTCTTCTCTGCGCGCGCTGCTGGTGGTATTGCGCGGCTGTGACCCGCTGCTGTACCAATACGTCGACGGCGGCGGTTTCTTCACCGCCCACGGGCAACCCAGCAAGCAGCTGAGGCTGGTGCGCTATATCTTTGCGCAACGCTATGTCGAGCACCACGATCCGGAGTTTATTCGCCGCTGCGAGCGGGTGCGCGGGCAGTTTATGCTGACCTCGGCCCTGTGCGGTCTGGTGGTCATCAGCCTGATAGCGCTGATGATTTGGTATTAATGCCTTCCTGTTTCCCTTGATGCAGGCAAAAAAAAGGCGGCCTTTCGGCCTAATGCCGATCAGTTAAGGATCACTTGAACGATCCTGTCGCTGTGTAAGAATCCGTAATCTCTCTGAGGTTACGGATTTTTTTATGTTGCTGAGTCAGGCTCTTGATACCGTTCTTAAATTCTCCCCCAAAGAATTCGCTGCGCTTTCCGACTTGCTCTCACCTGAGCTTATCGATGAATGCCTCGCTGATACCGGGATTGTGACGCTCCGAAAGCGCCGTCTTCCCATGGAAATGATGGTCTGGGCCGTGGTCGGTATGTCCCTGTTTCGCTCGCTTTCAATGAACCAGCTTGTTTCCCATCTCGATATCATGCTACCGGGGAGACGTCCTTTTGTAGCGCCCAGCGCCGTAGTACAGGCGCGCCAGCGGCTTGGCGAAGAGGTCGTCAGGCTGGTGTTTGA
>NZ_FXUD01000019.1:0-16929 GCF_900182895.1 Serratia sp. CC22-02
TCTTCCCGCTGGCGGTCGCCGCGCAGCGCGCCGACGATCCGGCGCTGGCCGAATACCTGGCGCTGACCGCGCCCTTCGTGGAGCGCCTGCTGCTTACCGCCGCCGCCGGCGAACTCAGCGCCACGGTGGAGATCGTCGCCGGGCAGGGCGCCTATCCGGGCGCCGACGACGGCCTGCCACCGTTCCTGTCCCTGCATATCCGCGGCGCGGTCTTCCAGTCGACCTTCAGCTGGCCGGTGTTCGCCGAGCTGCGCCGCCTGCTGCGCGCGCGTCAGCACGGCGATCTCACCCGCAGCTATCAGGGGCGGCACGTCTCGCTGCAGGTGCCGGAGAGCGGCGACATCGGTCTGGTGTTGCCTAATCTGCGGCTGCGGCTGGCGCCGGACACCTTCACCGCGCTCGAGGCCGATCTGCTCGCGCAGCTGGAGCGCCCGGCGGCCGCCGCGGCGCTGGCCGAGCTCGCCGCGCTCTACGGGGATCTGTAACCATGACGCATTCACCGCAAGAAAACCGGCAGGGGCAACATCCCGATCGCGCCATCCGCCATAAGGACGAAGACAGTTATGGTTTCACCCACATTGCCACCGAGTTAGCCCGCGCCATTCAGGGGATCGGCCGGGAGGGCAGTGCCGTGATCGGAATCGAAGGCGCCTGGGGAACGGGGAAAACCAGCCTCCTGAATCTGCTGCGCACGGCGCTGGCTGAACAACCGGATAAACAGACCTTCGTGCTGACGGTTTCCCCCTGGCTCGACGGCAGTGATACGCCCCTGGTGGCGTCCTTACTGCTTCCGGTCGCCGCCATCATTGCCGAGGAAGAAGAACGCCGGCTTTCAGCGAAGGAACGGAAGGCACTCAGAAGGAAAAAAGCGCTGACCGGCACCGCCCAGACGCTGATGGACTACACCCGGGCAACCGCCCGGAATCTGGCACCTGTCGCTCAGATCGCCGCGGTCATTCCCGGCGTCCCCAATGCCAGCGGCGCACTGAACGCCGTGGCAGACTCGCACTGGCTGAAAGAAAAAGAAAAAACCACGGCCGGCATGCGCGACGAGATTGCCCGAAAAATCGAGGAATTGGATCTGAGCTTCATAGTCCTGCTGGACGATCTCGACCGCCTCGAACCGGCCCAGGCCGTGGAGGTGATCCGGCTGGTGAAGTCGGTCGCGGATTTTCCCCGCTTTCGCTACCTGCTCTGTTATGACAAAGCGGTGCTGTCACAGGCCATCAGCCAGGGGCTGGGTGTCAAAGACGGGAGCCTGTACCTGCAGAAAATTATCCAGATCTCATTCGGACTGCCGCGCCCGGAATCCTTTGCGCTGCGCCAGCAATTCCGCGATGCCGCCATTGAGTTATACCAAACGGAGAATGAGTTTCCTCCGGAGAAGGGCATGTTGGCTGACCTGGCGACAGTTGCGGATGTTTATGGCGCCACGCTGAAAACGCCCCGGGAAGTTCAGACCGTCCTCACTGCGCTGAGGTTCCGTTATGCGGGCATGCGAGACTATGTGTATTTCCCGGATCTGTGCTTCCTGCAACTGCTCCGCACAACGAATTCGGGTCTGTATGACTGGGTGGAAGAATACCTGTCGGAACGGAGCGTGGTGGAGGCCGGAGATGGCCAGGTCAGTGACGAGGAGCAAGAGGCCCTGGTAGGCCGTCTTGAGCAGCACCTGATGCGGTATTTCCCGGCCAAAGCGCATTCCGCATATACGTTGGGCCAGTGGGTTCCGGGGATCTCTGGTGGGTTGACAAAACCCCCCGTCACGCTCTTTGCACGAACCGGGCCGCAGGAAAGTGCCATGCAGACAGCAGGGAAGCGGCTGAGCAGCCAGGCATACTGGCGATACTACTTCGCCTTCTCCGCACCACAAAATGTCCTGTCACCACAGATTTTTGAGCAACTCTTCACGCTCGCCGGCCAGCCTCAAAAGCAGCAGGAACTTGCGCAATGCCTGCTCGGTTATATTCAGAGCAAGAACTTATCCTCCCGGACCTGGTTTGAACACATCATTACCCAGCTGACGTCCCCCCTGATTGAGCGCAGAACGCCGGCCGAGTGCCAGGGTTTGCTGCAGTTCTTCTTCGACAACGGGGATGTCATGGTGGAGCGCTATCGGCAAGACAACGAGTGGTTTGCGCTGCACCAACTGGATACCTACAGCGTGGCGGATCGGCTAATTCAACGAATACTGCGGGAGGATGCTGCGTCCACCATGAAGTTCCTGGCTACACGACTCCGGGACGGCAAAGCCTGGTACTGGTGCGCGGAATATGTCCGTCACCTGCTGTGGCAGCATGGGATAGTCGGAGACAGAACGGGTCATCAGCTGGTAGAGGGGATGGATCAGGGTAACGTCTTTACCTTACGGAAAACCATGGCAATGAGACTAAACAGCCCAACCATCACCAACGAACTGCCGGCCTTTGCCCTGCTGGGTTCGTATATCTGGGCATGGCGTGACATCAGCGGGGTTTCAGCAGTACAGAAATGGGTCGATCGCCAAGTCGAAGAGGATGAGGCTTTTCTGAACCTGCTGCTGCAGCTGCGGTATCATGGCTCCAGTTCGGAGGATGGGCAATACCGCGCGCTGAATCTGGCTGAGGTGACCGAATTTCTGGGCGAGCCTCAGGAAGTGCAAGCGCGTATTGCCCGCATCAGGGAGGGAGGCCAGTTCGCGGAACAGGTTAATCAGGTGGAGCAGTCGATCAAGCGAAACCGTTTCTAATCCTGCAATTCATTGTGGTTCATCGCGGGGCAGGGCGCCGACGACGGCCTGCCGCCGTTCCTGTCCCTGCACCTCAGCGGCGCGCCGACAGTTTTCGGTGGTGCTCGAGCGCACGGTGCGCGAGCTGAACGGCATCCCCTGCCTGGACCACGCGGCTGAACTACGTGCCAGTCGTGCGCCTGAAATAATTGCCAACTTCACACGAAACACATCAAGCCTCGTTATCATGTAACATACTCAGAAAGGATGACCAAAGGACATCTGAGGCCGTTAAAAGCGGCGTCAAAGGCAGAAAATTTCTTAACGTGAGTTTTCGTTCCACTGAGCGTCAGCTTCTACTCAGCGAGTGACGACATCCACAGGACTTATCAACACGGAGAGGATCGATGAAAAAGCAGGCTAAGGTGATTATTTTGGTGGCAGTTATCGCGATTGCTATTGTGATTTTTTGGCCGTCTGCACCCAAACATAATTGTCTTCAGAGCACGGATGCAAAAGTTCAGGAAGAAGTGAAGAACGCTTTTGTCAGCATGCTTCCACGCTGGCCTTCAGCACAAGAGCAGATAGGAACGTCAGCCCCTTCATTCTCATGGGGTAAAATCCCGCGTGGCGCCAACCCAGGCAAAGACGACACGTTGATGGTTCCCTTTACCGCCAGCGGACCTGAAAAATCTCATGGTTATACCGGTATCTACGTCTGTGATACGGGACATATCGAGTTTTCTGTGGACTAGGGCCGATCGCTCGGCCCCACATGATTATCGTTGGCCTGAGCCCGAAATGGCAATCTGGCCAGGCAACGCAATGTTATACGCGGTCCCGCTGAACATGCTGCCCAGGTAGGTCATCGACTCAGCAATAGGGCCGCGGAAATTACCGAGGTTAAAGTCAAACGTGTCGTTATAAGCGCGGATCACACCATTATAACTCCACGCGCCGCCATTCTGGATGGACAGAGTCCCTTCCGTGCGCAGTTTGATATGACCCAGGTATGAGCCCGGAATAATCCCGTCAACGAAGGTGTCGCGGATAAAATCGGCGGCAAACGGAATATTACCGACTACACCGGAATTAACCATGGCCATCAACGGTTCAATCTGCGTTGGGGCAACCTTTAACCCCACATCCGGCAGATTTACGTAACGTTCCTGCCCCTCCCCCCACAGATAGTGACCAAAAGCGGCCGCCGGCGTGACGACATTACCGCTCATTTGATAGAGGCTCATCGAGTGGTAATCGTACTTCGACGGATGCGGATTGATGCTGTGATAGGCGTCATAAACCGTCAGGCGACGATTATGTACCAGGTTGGTATCCGCGTTCACGAAGCAACGAATATTGTTCGCAACCACCTGAATGGTTAGTGGATCGTTCGCTCCATGGTCTTTGACATATTTGGCCAGCCAGGCCATTGCGCTTTGACACAATCGTGGTGACTGGTAATAAGGCAAGGTGACCTGCAAATGAAGCTGACCTGAACTGATACCGGTGTTTGGCATCGATGGATCAGACAGACCACCGCCATAACCTGCAGGTTCAAAACCGGTGGGTGTACCGACAACTGTCATGGTATCTGACATAAATATCTCCTGTTAATTCAAATAGTTTAAAGCAAGAACTCCACGCGAGAATGCGTGAATTTGCTTGACTACAGATTAATGGGAGCTATTCATGCCGCAAACCGCTCAGCGTTGTATCAACGTGCAAACAACACGGAATGGGGTCAGTTTGGAGATCGGAAAATTTTGTACGTTAAGAGCATTATTTAACCAGTTGAGATGCGTGACGGATTGATTTTGCGTCAGCGGCTATCGCTTTTAAGTTATCGCTCCAAACCCGGAGTCTTTCCGGGTTTGCCAGAAATCGGATCTGAAGAGAAAAACACAGAAAGTGACATAGGTAAAACATATGTATATGTAACACACCTGCATATGTGTAACATATACATATGTGACACATTGTCATATACTGAGCCTATGCAGATGGGCCATGAGGCCATAAACCAGGAGGACATCATGCGAACCGTATCGATTTTTAAAAACGGCAATAACCGCGCCATCCGCCTGCCCCGCGATCTGGATTTTGAGGGGGTGAGCGAGCTTGAGATCGCCCGCGAAGGGGACAGCATCATCCTGCGCCCCGTCCGGCCGACCTGGGGTTCGTTCGCGCAGCTGGATAAGGCCGACCCGGACTTTATGGCGGAGCGGGCGGACGTGGTCAGCGACGAAGGACGATTTGACCTGTGAACAAGACCTATATGCTCGACACCAACATTTGCTCGTTCATTATGCGCGAGCAGCCGGAAGCCGTGATCAAACGCCTGGAGCAGGCGGTGCTGCGTAACCACCGCATCGTGGTCTCAGCCATCACCTACGCTGAAATGCGCTTCGGCGCGATCGGCAAGAAAGCGTCGCCGCGCCACGCGCAGCTGGTCGACGCCTTCTGCGCCCGTCTCGATGCTATCCTGCCCTGGGACCGGGCGGCGGTGGACGCCACTGCCGAGATCAAGGCCGCCCTGGCCGCAGCCGGGACGCCGATCGGCCCGAACGACACCGCGATCGCCGGCCATGCCATTGCCGCCGGCGCCGTGCTGGTGACAAATAATACACGGGAGTTTGCGCGGGTACCGGGTCTCATACTGGAAGACTGGGTGAAGTAAGCGGATGGTTTCGAGGACCACTATGCATAACGCCCAGTCGGTTATTTCAGCGTGCCGGGTAGTTAGTTTTTAAGGGTGTAAAGCCGGTCAAATTCGGCATAAAGCTCCCCCGCTTCGGCGGCATGCCGAAGTTTTGCCTCCAGAAGGTCGGGCAGGGCGATCCCGTGACTGATTGAATGAATGATAAAGCTCATAAGCCTGATGCACCGCCGGACACCTTCGCTAAGTTCGTGGCCGATCTGCTAAAGCTGCTTTGATGCTTACCAGTGACGCCGGCGCAACCACGTATATCGATATAGGTCATTTTTAATCCATGTGGCCTATGCAATAAGCTTGACGCCTTAACGTTTGGCGGGGTAGATTATATAGGGTCATATATGACAACATCAGGGAATCAAACTTACAGTTATGAGCTTTTCATAGTCTGACAAAAATAATGAAAAAATATTATTTATTGGTACTAATCCTACTCTCTATCCTTTCAGCACTTTTCATGTACTTGCATTCTAAGCTGACCTTCTGCGTTAACAGGCGTTTGTGTTGTAAATCACTACCCATGTAGCCTTTCGCTATCACGGAAACACGCCTCCCCATATCTTTTTTGAGTGTTCCTACTGAGTTATTCATCCGTAATTATTTTACTTGTTATAAATTTCAAATGCGTTTAATTTAAAAGCGTCATTCAATGACACTCAGCCCATAATAATTTCACGTGTAACATCACGAACACCCATAAAGAACCTTTAACTACTTCTGTGGACTTATTCCAAAAAATAATTTGTTGGAGGTTTTATGAATATTCAAAAACTTACGGAAAGTGAGATGCAAAGCCTCGATAAAATGAGCGCTTTACTGGGGAGATGCGTCATGGACATTCTTGTTAGGAAGAAAAACCTCAACACTGATAATGTCTTATCTCAAATAGTGACCGAGATGGAAAGGGCATCTGATAACGAAGAGTTTCAGTTGTACAGAAAGGTATTAGAGTTTGTAGGAACCATTAAATACAGCAAGTGAAGATAACCATGACAATAACGAACGCGATAGGAGAAATTGTATCAACAATGGTGTAACAACCAGCGCTGGCTAGTTCTACAATATAAATAATCCCGCATCGCTGCGGGATTATTCAAGGGCCTGCGTCATGACCGGACCAGCAATGTTAAACATATTCCATATGTGACATATTCATCGCAGTAATGCATGCCATATGACCAGGGCGCACCGCAACCGGCGGCTAAACAGCGACCAACTCAGGGAATAACGTCACCGTTCTGATGAAAGTATACCGTGACAATCAAAACCAACATCAAATTCAAATAGCGATATCGTCATTAAGATTAACCCGTGACCAGGCAGACATTTCCTTGCGCCATGCATCAACCAGGTTTGGCCAATGGATCCCTTTGACAATGGATAACGAACGGAGCAATGGGAAAAGGCGGATATCCGTTAGCGAAAAATGCTCGGTATCCATTTCTTGCTGAGAGAGCAAAAACTCAAGACCTTCAAGTTTTAAATTTATCTCAGCAATCAGTTTTTCTGATTGATCGAGTAGGTGAGGGAATGAGCCAAAAAACGCTTCTTTTTTGCTCACAAAATACTTTCTCGCCTCATAGTGGCGGAACTCTTCAAAATCAGAACTGGCCCAACGGGGGATCGCCAAAAGATAAATCACTTTTGTTGCATCTTCCATCCAGGCTTCGATCGCAACATTCTCTGGTAACGTCAGAACAGGAGAACCGTAATTCTCATCAATGAATTGGACGATATCAAGGCTTTCCCCCATCGGCTCATGGTTTTCAGAAACCAACACAGGAAGCATTTTTTTTCCTATGAGCTGCGTTGGCGTCTCTTCATCATTATTGGGTAAATAAATGACTTCACACGCGATATTTTTTAAACCAAAAATCATGCGTGAGCGGACACAAAATGGGCAGTGATCGTAAGCATAAAGTTTCATAACGTAATGTCATTTATAGTCTGCAGGATGAGAGTCATATGCCCCCAAAGGGCAAGGTGTACATGGCAATGAACGGGGCCGTTAGCGATGTTAAGGCGACTTCTTCAATGTCTCTGCAATAATCTCACCCGAAATGGCACAATTGGCAGGAGTGACATCGTTGAAAATGACATAAATATACTTGGGGTCGACCTTTGCATGGGTTGCGATCGCGTCAGTCACCGCTTTAGCAATCGCGGGTTTAGCGTCGTCACGACCGTCTAACATCTGGATATTAACCACCGGCATACGAGAACCCCCCATAAATTGTCAGCAGGTCTGACGTTAAAAAAATCTTACGCCAGTCATGGCAGGGGATAAAGAAGTTAAAAGGCGTCAGAGTGTAGACATTAAGTGTACAATCATCCCAATGCTTTCTGTGAAGCGAGCGCGAGCAACTCATCAATGATAATACGTACGCCAGGCAACAGATGACGAGCACGAGGCCATATCACATTGAGCTCTGTAGGCCCTGGATTGTAGGCTGTCAGAAGCGGCACTAATTTACCGGTCAGTATATATGGCCTCAGTAACGCCTCCGGAAACTGGATCAAACCGGCGCCGGCGAGACAGGCATCAATCATCGCATCACCATGGCTGATTTGATGAAAGGGCACGAGTTTAAGCCTGACATCTTTCCCTCCGTTATCACGGATCAACCAGTTTAGCGGAGTGCCGACACGCCAGCCCATAATACAACGATGGTGTGTAAGATCGTCTAACGTTTCAGGTCGGCCATACGTGGAAATGTAGTCGGGAGATGCACATATGATGAGCTGCTGCGCATTGAGCTTGCGGGCGATCAAATCTGTTGTGTCTTCCACGGGACCAAAGCGGACAGCAAGATCAAACCCAACATCCACAGGATTAATAACACTGTCATTAAAAGTGATAGTCAGCTTCAGATGTGGAAAACGCCTTGTCATATCCAGCAACATCGGCATCATCACTGAGCGGCCAAAAGCAGCAGGTAGATCAACCCTGACCGTACCGCTAGGTTCCGTGAGCGTTGCTCGCAGTGACCTCTCGGCCATTTGTAACGTTTCCAGCGCACTCTGACAGCTTGCCAGATACACTTCGCCTTCGGCTGTCAGTCTAATTTTACGGGTGGTGCGATGAAACAGTAAGATACCGAGGTTTTGTTCCAACCGCTGAATACTTTTGCCAATGGCTGATTTTGACACCCCCAGTAGCTCAGCTGCAGCAGTAAAGCTATTTGTATTGGCGGCGGTCACAAAATGGACGACGCTGCTGAAAGATTCAGTAGAAATCACGGCGGGCATAATGGGCGCCTGAATGGAGTCAAAGAGATAGGGCAGAGCACAGGAGAGTCGGGTACCCGGCGCTGCCGATGTTATACAAACTGGCCTGATCCCCCCCCATCCTGTCCTTCCGGTGGTTCTTTGATGACAAGGCCAATTGGATGCGACACGTCAGGCGAAAACCATGTGTTCACGTGACATGATCTCAATGTGCAAAGCAGGGAGAAGCCGATCGGGTAAGTCTCTTACTTGATGTCAACATTCCCCCTCCCTGACCACGAAAGGGCCGCGGTGACCCTCTATCCTGCATTACTTCACTAACGTCAGGCCACTTTGGCGAATACCTTCAGTCAGGGTTTCAAGGCCAAATGCTTGAACGGGACCTAAGGCCCCCTTATCCTGAATACCATGAGTCGCGGCATGAATAGCGGCCCACGCTAAAAAATTCGCCGTAAAGGTAAACCCATCCACACCAGATAAAGCAACACTATTCAGTAACTTATTATCAGAAGAATAGGTACGTGCTATCACATTCGTTGATCCCGACGCACGTTCTGCCTCACTCGGGCCACCGCTTGAACCGGCCATGCTGCGCTGCATGGCATTACGAAGAAATGATCCCAATAATGGCGTTTTCATCAAGGCATTCAACGTCGCTGAGATATAGGGAAATACAACAGAACTGGAACCATACAGTCCTAAACCAACCTTCACATTGCGCAGTTGTAAAAAACGCTCCGGCATCGTAAAGTGCTCAGTTCCGCCTGCACTCAATACCCAGCGCGATTTTCCTTTGATATCTTTCACGCGCATGGCTCGCGCCGCTGTACGTTCGGATATCAATTTCCCCCCTCGGTAAGCAAATGAGGGTGCCATCAATGCCGCAAACGCACTCGCTTTCGCTCCCCCACTTTCTGCACTGGTGCCATTGAGCAGGTAAGATACCTCTAGACTGGTTGCGGACTGACCCGCTTCTTTCAGCGCCAGCGTGCTCGCCAGATTGCCTGGTACCCAATCAAAACCGGAAGCGGTAAGCAGGGTGGTTGAACGCTTGAAGGCAAGCGGACCATAATGCTCAAAGACTTTTTGAATGAAGCCTGGTTCCCCGGTTGAGTCCAGGTAAATGGCTCCGGCCTCTATTGCCGCTGAGATTGCAGCATCTCCCCAGCGTAAAAAGGGTCCTACCGTTGATACCAGCACATCGCCTTCGCGCAGTATTTCGCGAATAGACTGAGGATCAGACACATCAGCAATGTGTGTTTCCAAATTGCCCAACTGCGACGCCAGCAACGATAATTTTTCCTGAGAGCGCCCGGCCAAAATTGGGCGAGCACCGCGCTCAACAAGCGCATGAGCCAAGAGAGTGCCTGTATACCCAGTCGCACCAAATACAACAATTCGAGCAGCGTTCATAATCTCATCCGGTAAATGTAAGAATCAGTGGTTCGAGAGCTGGCCGCGATAGCCAATAAAATCACAACCTAACCATAAGTCGTCAAATAAGCATTGCGCTATGCAGAAGTTTCCAGGGGGACTTTACGGCCAAGGAAGTCCAGCTCCTTAGCGAGGACATCCTGATAGGGCTCTCCACTGTAAATACTAAAATGCCCATAGGGAACGACATGCACCTCACCTAATGGCGCATGGCTGGCATGTTCTAATGAAGATTTGATTGGAATGAGTTTGTCCGACTCACACAAAATATAGAGAATAGGGCACTTAATCTTTGGCGTTGAAAGGCCGGGGCGATATTTTATGATATCCAGTGTGATACGCGCGGCTATTTGCGTTTCAGACTGCACGCCTTCCGGGATCATGGCAGCAAAATCTGCGGCATCCGCCATCACCAAACTATTTGTTCCTGGCGGACCACCGATGTCAATAAGGTAAGGCGGTTTGCCACGGAATTTTCTGGTCAAATCACGGATAGCCGAGACAGTCAACCGCAGTAAACGCACGGGATCGGTCATGCGAATAGAGGCGAGACCATCTAAAAATGGACACTGTGCAATGATAGCGGCAAGTCTGTTATCTTCGGCGCCCAGTTTTGTAACATGCCCACCACTGAAAGACGTCCCAAACAGGATAATACGTTCGGGATCAATCTCTGGTCGGGTACGCGTATAGGCAATGGCTTCGCGCCAATCTTGCAACAACATATTGGGATCAACGATTTGTCTTGGAGAACCATCACTGTCGCCAAAACCACGATAGTCAAAGACTAGGCATGCATAGCCTGCTTTTTGAAAGGCCCGAGCAAAGTTGTCAAGACGCCACTCACGAACTCCCCCTAAACCATGCGCCATGACCACAGCGGGAACAGGTTTACCAGGCGTAGATAGTGGCAGATATAACCAGGCCGCACACTTAACATTGCGGACATGGAAACTCACATCAAATCGATTGCTCGGACTCATTGTTATTCGCCTTTGTTTTTTGAGCATGGACATTCCTGGGAAACTTGCAGGAATGTCAGCCACATATTAGTCAGATCTTGTGCCAGTACTTCGAATGCATTGATATCACCGCCAGATTTAGCCAAGTGATAGAGATTACGTTCCTGTGCCCATGCAAGTATATGGGCCTGACGTCTGAATGCAGGATCGGTACTTGTCAAAGAGGGAAAATCCAGCCGTTCAATAAAAATCTCTACACTGCCAAGGATGGCATTACTCCAAAGTTCAGCGATAGCGGGCATGCGATGACTGAGCTCCACCGCGGCGCAAAGTATTTCCCTGTGTATTATCCAGGTATGCGAAATATAACTAACGGCCTCATGTAATTTTGAGGGCAGATCAGTATCTTGACGTGATGCCGTTATCTTCAGATTAGAAAGATTATCGACAAGCACCTGCTCAATCAAGGTGGCAAGAAGCGCATCTTTGGAGGCGAAATAAAAATAAAAACTTGAACGCGAAACGCCTGCACTTGCCGCCATTGCAGAGATCGTAACAGACTCAAATGTCCCATTCCGTACAGCCCGTTCGGCCGCCTCGAGAATGGCACGTTCCTTCTCATCGCCACGTCGTGGTTGTTCCATCTGACGTTGTGTACGACGAGAGGGTATTGCAGCAAGTTGCTCGGACATTCAGCCCTCCAAAATCCAAACAGAGATACATAGGGTAAAAGCGAACTTGATAATAAACACTAGTTCATCTTTAATCAACACGTGTTGACTAGCAAGATCTCTTCTGACGTTGAAGTACCCATGAACTTAAGGATAGGCCTTGCAGTGATGAACACACGCTAAAGTAAGGTAAGTAACTAATCTGGCTTAAATTATTCATACCTCCCCAATAAAAGGTTTTTGGCGGGAGCGAAAAAAGGGAGCATTATGATTTTTACAATATTTTACGCACTTCTCACTCTCATTATCGTATGCATCATTGGTGTCACGCTGGGATGGTTTCTGTTCCCTTGTGATTTGTTGTAACTTCTCTTGATTGCCGATATTTACCTGCCTGCCGCCATGGCAGCAAGGGCAATCAGCCCGCGATGAACCTGAGGGTGTCCCGAGTGGAGCCGCAGAGCACGGGTCATCCGAACACTGTAAGCGGCGCTGAATACTCTCGGCGCTGCATATTTTACAAAACGTTGTATCGTCGGCACGAATGGCTTTTGAAACATATCTGTGCGTTGTAGTTGAGGCCCTGGCATTTTAATGTTCTTTTTAAAATAGCGTAGAACCTTATTAATTAATAATTTTCATCATTTTACGGCCATCTACGATTCGGAAAGATCACTGACTATGCCCACAAACTGCGTGTGGAACTCTTGCAATCATTCTTTTTAACAAGTTGTGCGCAATATCAAATTTTCCATAAATTGAGTTTGCATTAGCTTAATCCTTAAACAACCATCTAACTGGTTTGGCCACTTAACGTGATTGATAGGAGATAAGATGGAACGCCATTTTCAATGCAAATTCCCAGTTGGGATCCCCGCCAATATTGAGCCGCTCGAATATGAAACATTACCGCTTTTTTTTGAAGACTGCTTTCGCCGATTTAGCGATGAGAGCGCATTATCTTGCGGAGAAAATACACTAACCTATCGACAGTTAGACCAGCTGAGTCGGCGCTTTGCCGCGTTCTTACAACAAAGTGATTATATTATAAAGGGCGACCGCCTGGCTATTATGCTACCTAACTCTTGGCAATATGTTATTGCATTAATAGGTGCTCTCCGTGCTGGCCTGGTTGTTGTTAATTTGAATCCACATTTTACACCGAGAGAAATCTTCCATCATTTGAGTGACAGTCAAGCGGTCGGAATAGTAACATTAAATAAATATCATGAATTGTTAAGTGGTGATCAAAAACTACCGGAAGGCTTCTTTTCTATTTATACGCATGAAGAAGACAGAGCCGCGATAACCTCATCACATGACACGAAAACCATCAATAATAAAATAGGCATTGACTTTATCTCAGCCCTGTCTAGTGAATCGCCTGAACAGTATCACTCCCAAGAGGTTCATGGGAATGATATCGCATTTTTACAATACACAGGAGGTACGACTGGAATGGCAAAGGGTGCAATGCTTAGCCACCGAAACCTGGTGGCTAATGTTGCACAGGCTCAAGCAATGTTTAATCCACTCTTACGTATTGGTGAAGAAAAAATAATTACAGCATTGCCACTTTACCATATTTTCGCCCTCACGGTAAATTTACTATTCTTCATGTCAATGGGCGCGAAAAATTTGCTTATTACTGACCCGCAAAATATTGCAGGGCTGTTACGGAATATGGAGGAAGAGAAATTTTCTGCGATCTCGGGTGTTAATACTTTATACCGGATACTATTGCAAAATGAAAAATTCAAGTCAATCGACTTTTCTAACTTAAGGTTTTGTGTTAGTGCGGGAATGCCGTTAACTCCTGAGGTGGCACAGGCGTGGTTAGATATCACCAAACAACCAATATGGATTGGTTACGGTTTAACCGAGACCTCGCCTTTGGTTTCCGTACAACCTTATACGACGAAAGAATACTATCCACATGCAGGTATGCCTGCTCCGTCCACAGAAATAAGAATGGTAGATGAATTGGGCAAAGACGTTCCCACTGGAGAACAAGGAGAGCTATTGGTAAAAGGACCGCAAGTTATGTTGGGATATTGGAATAACCCAATAGAAACGGCAGCGGCGTTAAAAGATGGCTGGCTATTCACTGGTGATATTGCAAGGTGCGACGAACAAGGGTATATCCATATAGTCGGAAGAAAAAAAGAAATGATTTTGGTCTCCGGGTTTAATGTCTATCCTGCAGAGATAGAGGCTGTTGTTTCCGTACATCCAAAGGTCAGAGAGGCGGCTGTTATTGGAATACCAGATGAAAACAGTGGCGAAGCGGTCAAACTATTTATTGTAAAGAAAGATGACTCATTAACTTCAGATGAAATTAAGGAACATTGCCGGCGTCTTCTTACCGGTTATAAAAACCCCAAGTGGGTGGTATTCATAGACTCATTACCTAAGTCAGCGGTTGGTAAGGTATTGAGAAATAAGTTAAGGGAAGATCTGCAGTAATACGAAAAGGCATTGATCTCTTCTCTGTAATCCGTGCCAGTCTAAACGGCAGTACCCGGTCTTTCTTTTATCGAACATAGGGCCATTCTGTCATGAGAAAGACCCGCTATACCGAAGAACAGAGCGCTTTTACGTTGAAACAGGCCGAAACCAGCACCCGGGAGGAAGAAATGAAGAGCAAATTGGCCCATCAGACAACAGAACCACGACATAATGTCCTTGTGCATCTGGTCTCTCGTCCGCAAGGGGAACC
This sequence comes from Serratia sp. CC22-02, assembly GCF_900182895.1. NCBI lineage: Bacteria > Pseudomonadati > Pseudomonadota > Gammaproteobacteria > Enterobacterales > Yersiniaceae > Serratia > Serratia sp. CC22-02. Next base: position 14,438 of record NZ_FXUD01000019.1, read on the forward strand.
TTTATCGTCGAATTTTCGTTTTGTAGAATCCCCCCTGCCCACGCTAGACGAAGGCGTTGCATTGGTCGAGAATATTCATTTTTCCGTGGATCCTTATATGCGCGAATGTATGGACGGCGACTGGGCGCTGAATGCACCGCTTGAAGGACGCACTATCGGGCGTGTCATCCGCTCGAATACGCCGGAATTACATGTTGGGGATTGGGTGTTTCATCGGCAAGGATGGAGAACTTACGCGCAGGTTGTACCTGATGATGTCAGAATACTTGAGCCTGTTGCCGGCGTTCCTGTCACGGCATGGTTGAGCATTCTCGGTGGAACCGGACTTACCGCCTGGGTAGCCCTGACCAAGATCATCCGTCTGAAGGCGGGTGAATCTTTATATATCTCGGCGGCTGCCGGTGGGGTGGGGACGGCAGCGGCTCAATTCGCGACGCTGCTTGGCGCAAAACGTATCGTGGGTAGTACCCGTGATGCGCGAAAAGCCCAGATTCTGCAGGAAAGACTGGGTTATACGGACACGTTTGTCTATCAGAAAGGTCGGGTGATCGCCCAGTTGGCAGAGATCATTCCTGATGGTATTGACGTCTATCTCGATAATGTCGGAGGTGAACAACTGGAAGCGGCGATAAATTCGCTTAAAGAATATGGGCGAGTTGCCATGATTGGAGCCGTCGCACAGTACAGTTCATTAACCCCGCCTGCGGCACCTTATAATCTTTTCGATGTCGTGGGAAAAAGCCTGACTCTTCAGGGGTTTCTGGTGAGCCACTACAAACATCTTCAGCCGGAATTAGAAAACTTCATTATCCCGCATATCCGCAGTGGAAAGATCGTGCTTGAAGAAGACATCACACGGGGTTTCAATAATATTGTCGATGCTTTTCTTTCTATGCTAAAAGGCGGAAATATGGGGAAAGCGATAGTCAGTGTGGTCTGACCCACGTTAAGAACCTCAAACCCCCATAACAAGGATTGGATAAGGAAACACTTCTGGTGGATCTCGGCAGAAATTACTGGCGATAGACCAGAAGCGGGAAGCAAAACAGCAGGGCTCAGTACTTACTTTATCTCAGTCACAAAGTGGTCACGACTACGGCGAACTTTTTTCAGGTTGACCAGCCAATCGCCTTCGTCTGCACGATAGCCCAGCGGCAGTATTAACACACTGCGTAAGTTTTTCGCTTGCAGCCCGAGTATTTCATCGACCACCACCGGATCAAACCCTTCCATTGGTGTTGCATCAACCTCTTCAAACGCGGCGGCAATGATCGCGGCGCCAAGGCCAATATACGCCTGGCGGGCTGCAGCCTGATAATTTTCCTCGGTGCTTCGACCGTTGACGATGCCCAGCAAAATCTGGCGGTAATTCTCCCAGCCTTCGCTTTTAACCCCCCGCAAGTCATTAGTCAGATCGAACATCATGTTCACGCGCTCAGATGTGATGTCATCCCAGGCAGCAAACACCAGTAGGTGAGAACAATCGGTGACCTGCGCCTGATCCAAGGCCACCGCACGGATCTGCGCACGGATATCCGGATTAGTCACGACCAGAAGTTCAAAAGGTTGTAACCCGCTTGATGTTGGTGCAAGGCGCACGGCTTCAATAATACGTTCAATTTTTTCGGCAGAAACACTTTTGGTTGCATCGAATTTCTTGGTTGCGTAACGCCATTCCAGTCTTTCGTTCAAGGTCGTCATGAGGTTTTCCTAAATAATCGCATAAAGTGCTACACAAGGCGCAGTGCCCGCGACGTTAATTTCCCAAACAGCTGTCAGAAATTCGCATAAAGTAATTTTTTTGGATTATCTATTTGAGCTCTGACTGGTCAGTGGGCAGATTGAAGAGAATGAGCAGGAACTAAAAACACATACGGCGGATGATGATACCGCACAGCGTCTGCTGGTCATTCCTGTCGTAGAAGAGCATGAAAAAGTGTGGGGCAATCGTAAGTTATGCTGCCATCGCAGATAACTTCCTGCCACTCTGAGCGCCGATCGCGGAACCTGGAGCAAACGGGTCGTCATTTCATACGAAGTCATCGAGGCCTAACGGGTTTCTACCTATTTCAGGGTCGGTGAGTGTGATCGCCAGCCCAGTCACTGAGCAGACTGACAGTCTTTGTTGCACTTTCTTCGCTGCGGCACTGGTACACCCGAAGCCCCGATACAGGGGTTCCGGCATAGAATCCCTACTTGATCCGGTTATGGGCCTTTTCGGATCTGCGACGCAAAAACGCCGACCGCCGCACTCAGCTTCGCTAGCAGACCGCGAAATTGTTAGCAATGGTTCATTGTTGCAACCATAGTAAAAGGAAGCTAGCTGCATTGGGTAAAGCATTGTAATTTCCATTTCTGCTTTATAGGATGTTGCTATCATCACAATAGATTCCTATGACAGCAGGACACCGCCATGCTCAGCCAGCTGAACCTCCGCTTTCCGAAATCCCTGATCGCCGCCCTGAAAAACCGCGCCGCCGCCGAAGCCGTGC
>NZ_FXUD01000020.1:0-14742 GCF_900182895.1 Serratia sp. CC22-02
CCCGCCTCTCTGAATTGCCGGGAGGTGATAAGCGGTTTACGTCCCTACTCGATGGCGCCGGCGCTGAAGGCAAAGCGCCTGATTTAACCTTCGATCAGAAACAGACGGACGCAGCAATGGCTTACGCACTTAACAGTGCTCCAGCCTCGGCCGGGAAACAGCTCAGTAAAGGCGAAGTAAAAAGCGCCTCCGGCCGCCAATATATCGGCCTGATGACGCAGTACGAAGCAGTGAACACAGCGGCACGCGAACCCATGTTGGCCATGGTGGCCTCCAGTCAACCCAGTGAGGCAACACGCGATGTACTGAAAGAAGTGATGCAGATCCCATCAGCTGCCGCCTACTTCAACCAGACAGCATCTGATGAAGCCCGGCGTACCGGGATGATGTCGGAGCGGGAATTTGAGCAGTTCGACGTCGGTCGGCGCTATGCCAACACCGACTATCAAACCGACCTGCAGGCGATGGACGGCGACAACCTGGCGCGTGAATCTATCCGTGTGCAAGCGCAACAAAACTGGTTGCTGTTGGGGATAAAGCAGCAGTTGCAAAAAGGCAACGTCCTGCAAGGCCAACAACTGGGCCTAAATGCCAACGAGGTTTATCGTCCACAACTGCAGGCCAAGCTGCACGAACTCAGCGCCGGAGGGGCTCGTAATGACTGACCAATCCCCGAAATCTAAAACGTCTTGGAAGCGCGCCAGCAAGGGACTGTATTTCACTGCAAATCTGTTCCTACCGTTATCGGAACTACGTTACGCAGCGACAAAAATTGGCCCTTCACTCGCCAACAACTTGAAGCGCAGTCTGATGCTTGCTTACGGCTACCGGATTGAACATCAACAAACACTCCCCACGCTACAGTTTGAGGAAGCAGTGATCGCAAGCGGCGAGTCTGTGAGCACCTTGATAGACAGATTCCGGCGGCGCAAGCATCTGTGTCTCGTTTTGGGGGCAGTACCAATACTGATCGCTCTGTCGATCATTCTGCTGGTTCTGGCCGGCGAGGTATTTACCCCAACTCTGCTGATCCGGACCGCAACACTGTGTTTGACACTGTTCGCTATGGCAGCGATACCATTACTACAAGCGTTTATTTCCACCTGGCGGCTATGGCAATTACGCAATCAACGCCTTTCCCAGGAGGAGGCCGGTAGCCTGCTCGACTTTCTTCGGGAAAACACCTGGTGGAAAGTTCTTCTACGGTACGAACGCCCAACTCAATAACTCCCTCTTGCCTGTTTACGTCAGGCACTCCGACTGGTGAAATCTTATGAATGCCTTTCGAAAACTCGCCACAGGCCTGTTGTTGGGCCTGTTCTGCCTTTGCGCGCACGCGGATTCCGCAGTCAGCTTCAGCACGATCGAGCAGGCAGCTAAACGCACCGATGATCTGTCTCGTCAGGCATTGGTTATGATATTTGGTGACGTTGTCACCAATCCGTTATCTACCGAAACCAGCATGGTCGGTGAACTTTTCTTCGTTTTTAACGGCATCGTCATGGCGATCGCCGTGGTGTGGTTCTTGGTGGCCACCCTCACGCACCTGGTCAAGGCCGGACAGCGCGGCAAAGTATTCAGCCAAGGGAGCTCAATGGTCGGTCCCGTCAGCACAGCAGCTGGGTTCATGACCTTGGTGCCAACTGTGTCAGGCTGGTCTATCGCTCAACTGATATTTTTGTGGGCGGCATCCGTTATGGGCATTGGCAGCGCGAACGTGGTCACCGACCGCACGGTCGATCTGCTCAAGGACGGCTACAGCCTGGTCGTACAACCCGTGGCACCGCAAACGGTCAGTGCCGCGAGAGCCATCTATGAAATGAACCTGTGCATGTACAGTATCAACACCGAACTGCGTGACATGTATCAGCAATACGGCCAGGCCGGCACACCACTAATGGGCATCAAGGCCCTGAGCGATGGTTTTGAGATCGGCAACGGGAGTGCATTGTGCGGCGCAGCTCGGCTGCCGGAAAGCCTCGCCGACAAAACCACAGGTTGGTTGTTCCCTGCCCCTGTAAACACAGAAAGCATTATCAGCGCACAACGGAGCGCCATGAATGAAATGCAAAATAACCTGTCGACAGCCGCCGCTCAGTTTGTAACGGCATTAGTCAACAAGCAGAACAGTGGGGCTGGCGCGCTTCCGGACGCCGAAACTGACATCCAAAGGGCCGCACAGGCCTACGAAAATCGCATCGATCAAACCCTAAACGCTCAAGGCCAAACCAGCGAACTGGCTGAGGTATTGGCCGCTCAGTTGAAGAGAAGCGGGTGGCTTGCCCTCGGATCGTGGTATCAAACATTTGCCACTGCAAATAATAAAATCAACGATGCCGTACAGCTAAAACCCGTGATTACTGGTCGCTCTGGAATTGGTGAAGTTGGCGTAAGCGATCTATTTAATAATGTATTCACCGTATATCGAACCCAAAAGCAAAATACTTCTTTTGTACCTCCACTCGGGACCGAAAGCACTAAAGATACCCAGCAATCCTTAGATGCATCTGAGGCCAGTGCAGTATTTGTCGGTTTCTTGAACTCCCCCATGCAGAAATTAGCGAACGCTATCGCGACATCAGAGTTAGGCAGTGACTTTGGTACTGGAAACCAAATGAACCCAATGCTGAAAATGAAATATGTTGGTGATATCACTTTAGGCGGAGCCGAAGCTGCACTAGGCATATTCACTGGTGCGAAAATTCTTGCTGCAGTTTCCACTGAAGGTTTTTGGGGTCAATTAGCCAGCGCCTTTTCTGGTAATGCTACTCAAGGTATTGCTGCTGGGTTGGATGCCCTTTCCCCAGTTGTTTACTTTATTCTGTTCTTGTTGTTCGGAATTGGTTTTAGCTTGTCAATCTACCTACCATTTATACCATTCATCTATTGGCTAACAGCGGCGGCTAACTGGATAGTCAGTGTATTTGTTGGCGTCACTGGTGGTACATTATGGGCGGCAACTCATATTGGCACAGAAGGAGATAGAGGCCATCGTTCTGCATATGGATATATCTTTCTCATTGACGTTATGATTAGACCAATGTTAATGGTTTTCGGATTTATCTTCGCAAGCATAACGTTGATCGTAATGGGTACACTACTCAACCTCATGCTAGGGCCTGCCATTGCGAACGTTCAAGCAAACTCTATTACCGGAATATTCTCTTTAATTGGCATTCTTACTCTTTATGCCCGCATATGCACTACTACAGTTACCCGTGTATTCGGATTGCAAGTGACCATGCCTGACTACATCATCTCATGGCTCGGCGGTCGTGAAGCTGCAAGCATTCTTGGTGGTATGGTTGAATCAACAAAAAGTATCTTTGCCGGCTTTTCAAATGGACTACAAAGATCTCCTGGTGTAAGATCTAATATGAGAAGTAACAACAATGGAAATGGAGATGGTATAAAATGACGAAATACCAAAATCACTTAAGGACTCTCTTTTTACTTTTTGCATTAACCTCTGGTGTAGGCTGCCTACTCTTTTCAATGGTTCTTTTTTACGTATCAGACGCAAGAAGCAACCCATCGTGGCCTTACATCTTCCTGGTAATTGGCGCAACGTTCATTTATGCATTTTCGAAAGTGCAAGAAAAATCAAAATCAAAAACACGTAACGTAATCGAGGTATTCAAGTGCAATGAGTTTTCTCCAACCGATGAGTATGAACTCAAAACCTTGGATGCAGGTAAATATTTAGGCATTGACGTTAGAAGTGGAACCATGTTGTTGGTGTCAACTACTGAGTCCATTTACCAAGGAAAGACTACACTCGAACTTTCAGGGTATGAGTGCAATGGAAATATGCTAACACTGAAGTTTAATGACGTTTATTTCCCCTACTTCCGTATCAGTGCAGGAACGGAAAGTAAATGCATGAACTTTGGTCGCAAGTTGGATGCTTTACTGTCATCATCTTATCGACCAGAAAAAGACTCAGGCAACACTTTCAACAAGTTCGTGAAACAAAAATCTTTGGCTTATTAACTCATTTTTAATTTTTTAACTCAGTTCATATTATCGAGCGCCTTTCTAGGCGCTCTTTCTTTTCCAACATCCCTATTTGGTGCAACCTCTTGTTTAAACCCAGTCATTTTCCTTATGACTGGGTTTAAACATATTGGAGTAATTCATGAATGCCAAAAGTCACCTGCAGCCCAGAGCCGGTAACGAGCAAGGTCTTATGTTGCTACTCGTTGCCGCTTTGGCAGCATTTCTGCTTTGGATCTATCAACCCCCTGTAATGTACGGATGCTGTTGGCTACTTTACCAACTGTGGTCATTATGCGACTTTCCCCGTGTCCATAACCAGGTCGCAGAAAAGCTCAACCTCCTTGCCTGGGCAGGCAGTCAAGTTAATCAACTGTCATGGGGTCAGTTTATCGACGTTATGAATCATACTGCGGGGATCTTATTGGCGCCGATGGTCCTGATTGTTATGGGTGGGCTGCTCATGGTGCGCAACCATCCGCGGAACCAGACCCGGCGCCATATTGATGTCTATACCCTACCCCATATCATGGCGCGCTTTTCTCCAAGCATAATACCGGCACTCTGCTATGGCGATAAAAAGACACAGTTGCTGAACGTTGACCCGCCTGAACATCGCAGCGCCCAGTGGCCGGAAGAATTTGCAGTTGAACACAAGCTGATTATTGGTGATCGCCTTGATACCCATAGAACCCAAACTGCGTTCGAATGCCAACTTGGCACTCCGTTAGAAAGCTTTTCAAGTTTTAGCGCCCATGAGCGAGCTCTGGTTGCCATATTTGGCCTAGTCGCATTTCTAAACGATCGTAAAGCCGCTGAAGCTCTGCTCGATAGCCTGAACCGTTCATGCCTTATCAAAAGCAGGCGGGACAAAGGACAAATGGGATATCCCGTACTTCAGCTCGCCAGCAAGGCATTCGAAAAAGTAACGCAGACACCAGCTGCTCAAGATTGGCTTAAACACCATTCAACAACACGTACAGCGCTTTATGCCTTACATAACCTGGATATGCGCCTGCCATGCGCTCGATTCCGTTGGCTCAAAGGTCTCGATCGGCCACTTTGGTACACCCTGGCATCAACGGGACGCCCGAAGGCTTTTATTGAAGGTGCAGGAGTCATTGCTGTCGCTAACTGGGAAACCGTTGTAGCTCAGATGGAGGAACGCCTTCACACATCAATCCCCGTGCCGGAAAACAGGATGGATAAAGCCATTAAAGGCCTCGAGGACGAACTCCGCAGCGTCGGGTTGATCATCGATAATCGCACAACGAATACCTCTGTCCTCAGTGAACCAGTCTTCGATGAGGATGAAGATGAAGATGCTCCAATCGTGATATTGCAGCCTCTAATGGACACTACGGAGAAGACTACCAGCGAAACAGCACCGCTGCAGACGAAAGCCACCATCCCTGGAGCGAATACCTCCCCCCAAAAACCTGGCCGCGCCCACTTCATCCCTCGGGCGAGATAAGCCCACACCATAGAGTCAATGACAATGAAATCGAACTATACTGCTTCACTGCAGGGCAGAACCTTGTCCGTATTTAATCACAAACAAGAAAACGACCAGGTGGTCGCCATACTCGATCCCGGCCCGTATCCTCGTTTCTACCTAAAAGATGACGCCATTTGGCACGATAATCGTGATCTTGGCCCAGCGGCAATCCTACAGGGCTCTGGAACGAAGGATGCTGCTGAGATGCTTCACGCGATTAATGTAGCGTTACTACACCGACGCCAAGCATATCGCCGCTGTTGGAAACGATTAGGTTACATGATGAGCGCCATAGCCCTCAGCTTGGCTATAGCAGGCTTCTGGTATTCAAATCAACCGGAGGATATGTCAGCAACACTAACGCAGCAAGTTACGCCAAACACGCTTTCGAACACCGTTGCCGCAACCTCACAGCCTGAATTGAAAGTAACAGCAGATCAGTACCAGGCCGTTGCCAAGGCACTACGTAATGCGGCAAAAACAGGGCAGTACACCATTCCCCTATCCAGTGGGCATCAGCGTACCCTCTACGTTTTTGCCGATCCGTTATGTCACAACTGCCAAATTATTGAGCCGGCCCTGGAAGCGCTCTCCGAAAGATTTAATATTGAGATCTTCCCGGTCACTCTCGTCGGAAAACAGCAAACCGTCGACCAAGTGAGCCCTGTGCTTTGCCAGGCACCGCAATATCGGCGCCAATTATGGAAACAACTTTTCCAGGCCGACGCAGGCATTTCACCTGGTGAGAACACTGTATCAAATAAAATCTGTGATGCCGGTAACCAGGCGATCGCCAAAAACGATCAGGCCTTCGACATCTACAATTTGCCGGGCACCCCCTCACTGATCGCTGATGATGGGCGCTATATCCCGCTGTCATCCCTGAAAAGCGATGAAGCTCTAGATGCATTCCTCAGCCAAACCATCGTCACTCCATAATTGTTCGCCTGGACTCAGCTCCGGGCCCAATCCCCGTTAGATCACCAGGAACACCTATGTCTCAGCCTGTAGAAGTCGATGTCCGTCGAGTTCGACGCCCCCTTGGCCAAACCATCATTCAAGATGCATTACTTTCACCGATAGGCGTTCAGCTTTCTCTCGCCGGCGCCATTGGACTCGCTATACATTCACCTGCTTCATTGCTGCTCACAACGCCGGCGGCGTTACTTCAGTTGATGCTATTCGGCGATCAGCCTTTTCGCATGCCGCTCCGTTTACCTACTGATATAGGTGGCATGGATCTGACTACAGAACGTGAAATGCCAAAATATCGTAACGGCATTGGCGGATTTTTCCGTTATGTGGTGCGAACCCGTAAATACCAGCGCGCGGCCGGTGTGATGTGCCTGGGATTTGCCAGGGGCAAAGCCCTTGCACGCGAGCTGTGGTTGACACTCGATGATGCACTGAGGCACATGTTGCTATTGGCAACAACAGGTTCCGGAAAAACAGAAGCGCTGTTATCTGTCTTCCTCAATGCCATCTGTTGGGGACGGGGGATCTGTTATTCCGATGGTAAGGGGCAGAATACCTTGGCATTTGCCATGTGGTCACTCGCACGCCGTTTTGGGCGTGAGGATGATTTCTACGTCCTCAACTTCATGACAGGCGGTTCCGACAAGCTGCTGCAGCTGCTGCTCAATGACAAAAAGCGACAGCCCTCGAACACCATAAATCTATTCGGTACTGCCAACACAACGTTCATCATTCAGTTGATGGAATCCATGTTGCCGCCTGCCGGCAGCGGCGACCAAGGCTGGCAAGACAAGGCCAAATCAATGCTTGCCGCTTTGGTATATGCCGTTTACTACAAGTGCAAACGCGAAAAGCGGCGGATCTCGCAAAGGGTCATTCAGGAATACTTACCGCTGAGAAAACTGGCGGAGCTTTATCTGGAAGCTAAAAGAGATGGTTGGCATCAGGAGGCTTATAACCCGCTGGAGAACTACTTCAACACTCTGGCAGGCTTTAGAATCGAACTGATCAGCCGCCCCTCTGAGTGGGAACAAGGGGTTTACGACCAGCATGGCTACCTCATTCAGCAATTCAACCGCATGCTGACCATGTTTAACGATCTCTACGGCCATATTTTCTCTACTGACGCCGGCGACGTCGATATTGAGGACGTTCTGCATAACGACCGCATCCTCTGCACCACAATTCCTGCGTTGGAGTTATCTAAAGGCGAAGCTGCCAATATTGGCAAACTCTACATTTCGGCGATACGCATGACCATGGCCAGAGATTTGGGGTTTGAGCTTGAGGGCATGATGAACGATGTGTTGATCGTCAAAAAATACAAAGGAAATTTCCCGTTCCCGATCGCCATGGACGAGCTGGGCGCCTATTTCGGTCCTGGCATGGATAATCTGGCAAGCCAGATGCGCAGTCTGGGCTATATGCTCATCGTATCTGCACAGGACATTCAACGTTTCATCGCCGAGCACAAGGGCGAGTACATGACCGTAAACGCCAACCTACTGACAAAGTGGTTCATGACGTTGCAGGACGAGAAGGATACCTTCGAACTTGCACGGATTACCGGCGGTAAAGGGTACTATTCTGAGCTCGGAGCCGTAGAGCAACAGGGCGGGCTGATCACCCCACACTTCGAGGATGCTGGCAGTAACGTCATTAGGGAAAAGGACCGTCTCGATTTGGGGGATTTGAAAGATATGAACCCTGGCGAAGGTATGATCTCTTTCAAAAGCGCACTGATCCCAAGTAATGCCATCTATATCCAAGATGACGATAAGATGACTTCAGCACTGCCAATGCGTATCAACCGGTTTGTGAACCTAGATATGCCAACAGAGGCTGAACTGTTGGATGCAAACCCCACACTCAAGAAAAAGCTGCCGCCGTCCGCACAAGAAGTCGAAACCATCCTTACACGCCTGGAATCGCCACCATCTCAAACAACCTGCAACGGCCTGATGGACCCTGTATTGCAAAGCGTAGTGGCGCTATCTCTGGATCTTAATCACCGGGCAGACGTCAGTTATACGCCAGCACAACGCGGTATTTTACTGTTTGAAGCCGCCAGGGTGGCATTGAAGCTGCACAAGCGACGTTGGAAACAACAACCTACGGCGCCAAAACCAATAAGAGTGTCAAAGGACATAGCGAAGGCTCTCGCTACGTCCGAACACCATCGAGAGGAGCGATATGGGTAAATGCCAAACGGCTGCCGCAATAGCTGCGCCTTGTTGCAGCAAAACGCCGAGGAGTAAAATTCCGCATTGTGGTAGAAGCCAAGGCTAACGCAAAATATATCGTTGCCACTTGCCTTACCAACAAAGGTATCTTTGTACGTAGCAATGGCCAATACGTCATCATGCACAATAAGCTGATGTTGAACGTTGATAATACTGTGCAGCTGGGAAGCTATAACTATTCAGCTGCCGCCGTAAAAATGCTGAGTACGTCTTGGTCATTCACAATCAACCTAATCTGGTTGCCATATACCAGAAAGAATTCGAACGGCTTTGGCGTGAAAGCCAACCGTAACCCCCAGGATATTGAGGCACAAAAATGAGTGAAGACACCATGGACTATCAACGCGGGTACATTGAGATGGTTCGACTATGCGCCACCCTGTTGATAGTCCTGGCAGAGAAAAAATTAAAGAATACGGAAGATCAAAAATCACAAACTCACATCGAAACGTTGCATGACGAAGCTGCCAGGCTACTCAACCATTTTCCAGCTCCCGATGTACTTACTGAAGAAAAGCATGACAATGTTTTTCACCGTCTTATTGATATGTTCACAGAGCTGGAAGGGAACGATGACGAGGGTTGGCAAGCCTATCAACCCATGCTGAAGACGTTATACTCACGCCTCCATTAATGAAAAGCCGACTCAGGTTATCAGGCCTGCAGTCGGCTTTTTTTTTCAAAAAATTAGTGTGGACGAGGACCATTTGGCCGCTGGATATAACCATCCAGTTCACGCTGCTCGTTAACACTAGAATCAGTTGCTCCGTGAGAATTTTCGGTTGGCAATGATCCATACCCTGCAAGCGTTCTTTGACTGGTTTCTGTTAATGGCAGGGAGGTTCCTGACTCTTCATTAAACCAAGAGACAAGTTCGCAAGATTGTTGGACATATTGACGATCGCCCTCCAGTACCATCTCCTCACCCGATTTACTCTGCGCTATCACCAGCCCGGTAATAATGTGCTGCCCATCCATAACCTGTGAATCGGCAACCTCAATGCGCTCACCACGATCCTGCAATTGAACAACCCCATTCTGAACATACTGAACAACACCGTCTCGCATGATTCGGGTCTGGTAACCGTCTATGGCTAATGGTTTGCTGTCATCCGATACCGCGAAACGGATCCCGTTCAAAGAAACGCTAGGAGTCAGGGATGAGCGTTTCAATCTATAGGACCATCCACGCAACTGAGCAATTGCGGCCTGATCGTGCATCAACGCCTGTTGTTCAACCCAACCTCTATATGACAGACGTCGGTTTTCCGGAGCAGCTTTGAACGCCTGTCGTTCTTCCTTGATGGCCAATCGCAATGCGGCCATAGCCTTCATCCGCTCAACTTCAATAATGTGATAAGTCAGTTTTCTCAAAAGCGGATCGCGTAATTCAACGCGTGCTTTAGCCTTACGCCAGGCAAAACGTTTGGACATGTTTTTATACCTGGCTTTGATTTCATCAGCATCCAATTTTGGACGAACCCATGCCGATTTGTACGCCTGATAACGGGCTTTAAGATCTGCTCTTGCTTCAGCCCTGGCCTGGCGACGTTCAACCCGAGCCATCAGATCGCGTGCGTGGAAACGCGGGTCATATACGTATTCTGGATGCTTAGGAGATGCCACAGCGTCAACATCAAGCGCGGAAGTGAACTCCCCCAAATACGGTTCCATGCAGGAACGTGTAAGATCAGGATGCAAGCCGCTTGCCTTAATAGGAGGCAAGCTCGAATCCTGAATCGAGTAGATGGCTAACCCTTCCCCCTTTTGTTTCAATACAAGGCCTGCACGATTCAATTCATTATGGAGGTTCTGCCAGGATAGGCGTTCAGGATCTGCCATGATGTCGCCAATCGCTTGACGGCATTCACCTACAGCATAACTAAAGAGGCTTTCTGAGTCGGCATAATACTCCAGCTGCCGAGCCTTACGTGGGATAGATTTGAATTCATTTTGGCTACGAACAACCTGCTGATGTTCATTTACTTTCCATGCACCATTATCAGGTGTAAACCCATGCTTCAACTCAAGATGACGACAGGCTTTGTGAAGTGTGTCGACATCTTTATACATGTTAGCCGCACGATAGGACTCGGGATGGATACGATTAACCGCGATATGGCAATGGACGTTATCGGTGTCTCGATGGACAGCAAACACGTACTGATGATCAGCCATTCCCAGCTGATTAATGCAATAACGCGCACTCTCGAAAATTTGCTGATCGGTCGGAGTGTCCTCTTCACGCCACGAAAGAATACAGTGATAAACCGGGTCGACGCAGCGAGTGTTCTGCATAGCCACGGCGTTCATCTCCGCCGATGCAGTTTCCAGACTGAAGCAGTTCGTTTCACACACCACTTCGCCTGATTTAACCTGCTGCGTACCGTCTGCAAACATAGCCAAAAGGGTCTGCTGATCCCCCCCAGCATTACGATCAAGATACCCTACCAGGCGGTCAAAGATTGCAGCCTTTGAACGCGATGGACGAACATAGGGATTCTCAGGAGAGATAGGCAAATCAGGCTTATCCTCATCGCGCAGAGTCAGATAACTGACCAACTGAATGAAGCTGGAGCGGCCATCTCTTCGCTTCTCAGGAACGATAGGAATCATGCCTTATCACCTTCATTGGTCATGCCCATATCGATTGCGATGATGGCTTTTTTTATCGCAACAAGCACATCCGAATACTGCTTGCTGAAAGCATCACTTACATTTCCCTTCCCCTCGTTGAAGAGGTGTTTTTGAAGGCCACCTAAACGGCGTAGTTCATTGATGAGCTCAACGTCACAACGAGCATCGATTCGGCGACCGAGGCCACACTTAAGCATGTACGCCCCGATACTTAAACCGGCCGCGGTCGCCTTTTCCTGGATCACTGACTTTTCCTCTGGGAAGCAACGAATGCTGGGCAGCAGGGCTGTTCTGTTCCGGCGCTCGCTTTTACTCATGGTGATGTTATCCCTATCAGTCTCGTCAGTTTACAGTCTCGTGGGGTGTCGGGGCTCTGCCCTGACCAGGACGTTTTGTAGAGCCGACTGCGTGCAGGCGGTGCTACAAAACATATCCTGTCCCGTGTTTGAGACCGGACTAGCGTATTATGGCCTACTTTGCCTGGATTGTCATTACACCATGGGAGAACAAATTTGCCTGTTGTGTCATGATGACGCTGACGTATATCATTGATACACAATGTTGATTGATGACTAACACAGGAAAGAGAAATGGCGGCTAAGAACCAATACAGTCAAGAACAAGTTGAGTTGGCAAAAGTAGCTCTAACAGAGTTGCCGGACTTGAGCAAAGAGAGATTAAGTTCCAAGGAAGTTTTGGATGAACTTAAGGGACAGATCATATCGCTAGCAACGCAAAAAGGTTACACAGCAAAAGATATCAAATCTGCACTTGAAAGCTGTGAAATCGTTGTCAGTGAGAGAGCCATAAATGAAATTATAAAAAACACAAGCACAATCAAATCAGGAAAGAAGAGAAATAGTCATATCAAAGATAAAAACAAAACAGAATCATCACAGGTATGAATTTATTTTTTAATGCACAATGACGACAGGTTATCCGGTATCGGTTCGATGCCGATACCGGATAAAACGGGTCACCAGTAGTCAGATTTATGCAACTTAACTCCTTCTATAATATCAGCATCACAATCGAACTGTATCATTTCTATTTCATACTTTTTTATAAGAGTAAAAATCAATTTTCTGAAATCTTTAGATAATCCGAATCGTTTTGCATGCAAAACAAAATGATGTCTTTTCCATAAATCAATAACAAACCCGTAGTCATAACCAAAAACCCAGTTTTCACTTTTTGCTTTACTTAAAAGCAAGTTATCTTCATAAGTCAAGTGTTCTGTACTGCAAACAAGGCATCGTTTAAATTCAATTTGTCTTTTCATATTTTTAATTTCTGGCGGCATTTAAACCGCCAGAACCCTATCATTACGACTTCAGGTTTTTCATGGTTTCTGCCATTTTCCACAACGCATTATTGAGCTTTACATCGCCAGTTATGCTATTGACTGCACGAGTTCTGTTTCGCTTTCCGTTGGCGCTGATTCCAGGTATTTCACCTTTTATTATGTTTTCTTGCACCCTTTGAAACGTTGTCCACAAATCATCTTTCTTATCCTGCCAGCGTCGTGGACTCAGCACCTGTTCTGCTGTTATTGGTTGATGCTCTCCAAAATATTTGTACCCTAATGCGGCATCAGCAAACACATGTTGCTCGTCCTTATCAAGAATAACCGCCTTCATTTCATCACGAGAATCCGTTACTTTTTCAAAAAAACTTAGCACTTCATAAGCACCATCAATCACTCTTCCAACAACATCCCCTTTGTGTGGAACACGGACTTCCCCGAACGTGTCGCCGCACACTAAACCGTTGTTACAAACAAATCTAAATATGCCCGGAATCATTTGATAGCTGCTACTCCCATCGTGACTATTAAGTAAAATAATCTCAGGAACCTCATCATTTTGACCGAAACCATTTCTACGAAGCCTTAGCATGTGCCGCGTGTGACCACGTTTATCATCATCGCGAACTTTTGTTTGGCAAGCATAAAATGGATGGAAACCTTCTTCGCGGAGTCTATCCAACAAATTAATCGTTGGTATGTAGGTATAACGCTCACTACGTGATGCATGTTTTTCTTCAGAGAAAACACTTGGTACGTGACGGAATAACTCATCATTTGTCAATGGTCGAGTTTGGCGGATCACATTTGCCTGGCGAAATCCGCTATACAGTCGCTTCATATTCATCCCCTTCAGTCTGTTTTCGGTGTTGCCATTTATTCCGGTTTTGCCGGAGCGGCGCGTCTTGTGCTGTGACGCAATGACCGTGACGGGGTATAAACCTACAACGCATGGGCGACACCGCAGGCCGCATGCGCAAGCGAACGAAACTGCGTTGAGTGAGTGCGAACGGGCGAGGATGGACGGCGGTAGCGAACCCTTGCGATGTAGGTGCCCCGGCACAAGGTCTGTCACAGCAAAAGACATGCCGCTAAGCACCGCAGAGGAAATGGAAACACCAAAACGTAACATCAGGCGGAGCCTGATAGCCTTACAGTTTTCATCTTGATGGAAACTGCAAAAGCGGCGCGGGCTCAGCCCGCTGCAAGCGCTTTGTTCGCCTGTCAGCGGCTCGACGCCGCAGACAGGCGACAGCCGAAATAAAAAGCCACCCAATTGGGTGGCTCAGTTCATATCATGAGTCAACACGCATAGCCCCGTTTTAGTTCTAAGTAGCGGAGCAACTGTGCCCACTCAAAACCTTTAAGAGCTGGAATAATTACCGGTTTATTTTCTTGCCATCGTTCCCAAATTTTACGACCGATCGCCGCGATATAGTCATCAATAATCATTGTCGATTTCCTTCTTATCGAGGATCCCCCGGTGTTGCTAACACCGAGGGAAACTATTCAGGCTGCTACGGCCGCAGACTCGGCATCTATAAATGTACGCACACGCTGCATGATCTCAGCATGTGGTAACGAAACATGATCGCGCATCGCAAAATAGCTATTGCCAAGCTGGGCGAAAATATCGGTAATATTCCCGCAATACATTTCCATCATCTTGAAAGATTCTTGGCCATCAAAATACTTCCAATCGAGCGGCGGCAACATCTCAAACTTGTCCATGTACTCATCTTTGCTGATACGACGGACAGGCAGACTTGCGGCCTCATACATCCCGCGCTTCGCTTCTTCATACGACACCAGAACACATGCAGGATTACGCTGCTGTAGCTGTTCAAGCGTTTTGCCTGACGACGTGACAAAGCGATCTTCCAGCCAGATTGCGACATCCAGTGGCCACGTTGTTCCCGGAATATAAAAAACCATTTGTTGTTGCTGCTGTTGCTCGATCGTTGACATAACCACTCCCGTTAGTCAGTAACTCAGAAGCCGCAACGGCTTCTTTCTGGTGTATTCCCCTTTTGGCTTTCGCCGGCGCGGGGAGCCTGGCGCCGTGACAACAAGACCGAGACGGGGTA
>NZ_FXUD01000021.1:0-7287 GCF_900182895.1 Serratia sp. CC22-02
TGATACAACCTCTTGATCACTCTCTTGAAGTGACTTGATACGCGTGTTTATCCTCGATACATGACCAGCGTATCTTTCCTTGGCCCCTTCAGCCTCAGACGTTACATTCCCCTCCCTCATCATCTCTCTACCACGATCCACATCGTACATTACGGCCACACTGGCGCCTGTTGCACTCAACGTGCTTTTACCTTTATCACCAGAGGCTGAGACAATTGCTTTGTATGCTACCGCCGGCCGGTATTCCGGTAGCATTATCCCCATCGCGGACATATAACCCTGAGTCAGAGTGCGGGAGCGGCCAATCACTTTACTGATAACTGGATAAGCTTCACGGGCAGCCGCAATAATCACTTCACGCTCAGCCTCTTCCTTCATCACAAGCTTAATAGCGTTATGTAGTTGGAAGATTTGTCCAGAGTTAAAGAGAGCAGACCAATCTGGTTGCTTGAACATGTGAGCATTACGAATTAATGGATGAAGCGTATAGAGGCTTGTCCGGCCATATCGATCCGTGAACGTTTCAATTTTTTTTCCAAGGATACTTGCGGTCAAAGCTTGATATCGTTTCAACGCCGCCGCGTCATTGATGTTGGTCTTAGTCAGTGTTTTTATCGCCGCGTTCACAGCTGCGGCTAGCGTTGATAAAGAGCCGCTACCGTCAAACGTCAATGCCTCAATGATGCGCTTCATACCTTGAATACTGCTTGCATTACGCAGCACAGGGAGCACGGCGTCATCACGCTTTTTTGACGATTCAAAAAGCGCCCCCGTTAATCCCTTGCCACCTTCGAGCTGCATCTGGTTTGAAACCATCTGCAAGACATCCTCAAGTGACACGCTGCCGCCGCCAAACATATCCCCCATTGCCTGTTGTTGGTGTATCAACTCATCGTTGATACGCTCAGCCATCAGTTTGAAGGCTTGCCCCATCCGCTTAGCTGACCGGTTATTTTCAACAATGAAAAGGGCCAGGGCTTTTGCTTCATCCGTCGCTTCCTCAAACATCCCCACTTGCGCAATAACATCATTGATATGCTGACCGGATTCCTTCGATCGCCGCACCAGGTCTATCGCATCTTTCAAAGCACCTAGGGCGGTTTTATCTAGGGAATATACCTCGCCAGCACTTTCAACCAGAGATCCAACCGTTTCCCTGTGCACATCACCGGAAAGCATGACCATTTGCGCAAAGTCACTGGCAGCAGAATTGAGGGCGGTTAAAACATTACGCATTTCTGGATCAGGCTCTTCAGATACCATTTTCACCAACCGAATGTCCTTATAGGCCTTAGCGAAAATGCTGTTTTGCATCCTATCGATAAGCTGTCTTGTCGGCCGGCCGTCTTCAGTTAACAAGCCGGCGACAGCCGTCGCACCGATCTCATCCATGAATGCCTGGACAAAGGCCACGTTGGAGCGTGATAGCAGATCGCCACTATCTGAGGGTGCAAAGAGCTGCATCATCGCAGGGGTTATGCTTTCTGCGTCTACAAAGGCCTTTTCGCTGGCTGACATTTCCTGTAAATCTGAAAGGTTCGAGTCCTTTGCAAACTTCACCCGGTCAACTTCAGTTAGGCGCCGGCGCACCAGAATAGGCCTTTCCATCTGTTCGATATCCCTGGCCCGCACACCGTATTCACGCGCATGTTTCATAAGGAACGAGCGGTAGTCGTCTGCTCGCCCCTCGGCATACGCCCGAATTATACCCATACTGCGACCGTTACCTGACTCGACTGCATTATCCTCACCGATGATCGGCGCTCCGTGGCTTGATAAGCCGGAGTCAGTTAGTTGGGCAGGCCTTAATGATCGGGAGATATTATTGACCTGCAATTTGCTGGAAAAACGAGTGCGATCACGCGGCTGGAGTTCTTGAGGGTAAGCCTCGTTTATGCGGCCATCTAGATGATTGGATACCAGAAGCATTGAAGCATCGATCACCTCAAACTGAGTCTTAACTTCCTCGCCTTTTGCTGTAACAACATAAGATTTCCGTCCATTCCTTAGAGCATTACGTATTACCTCCACCAGCGCTTTAATGCTGGAGGTATTTTGTATTTTTTCTATAACTGTTTGCATTGTCATATCCGAAAAAGGCCCGTTCACACGGGCCTAGCGCATGAATTAAGCCGCTTCAGGGTGATTCTGGCGCACCCAATTGGAGGCGCCGATTTGTACATCCTCAAAACTCAAGTACTCACCCACAAAAAGGGTTAAATCGTCCAGTACGCGGATGAAATCATCCCTACCTGATTGGTTAAACTTCCCTCCCAAGAAGTCGGCGACAACTTGGGGTTGAGAGTCATGGTCATCATCATTTGCCGAAGTGGCTGGTTTAGGCGCCGGCGCCGGTTTTGTTGCACCGTATCCGAGCTTTACCATTACCTCATCGATAAGGTCATCTACATCAAGCTTTTCTAGCCCCTTAACGCCGGAAGACTTCCGCATTAGTTCATCCAGCTGATCGGCAAGGTCGAGTCGTTCAATTGCAGATAGAGTCATGCAGCAACGCCCTCACGCTGGATAGCCACTAACAAATCCGAAAGATGCTTAGCAACATCGTTTACCAAGGTTTCATGCTCGTCATAAACCCCGGACTCAGCTAACGACGCGATCGCCTGTCGTGTGTTTCCGCGCGCCTCACGAATTTCGTCCATATCATTAGTTTGCAGCGTCAGAATTTCATTTAAGAAATCAACGGCTTTCTTCGTTAACATGTCAGCATCACTAAATTGGTCGGATGGTTCAGGTTGTGGCCCTTCTGGCACCGGATCGGTTGCGACAGCCGGGGGAGCTGGTGGCACTCCATTAACGACGGCTGGTGAGGCTGCGGGAACGTCATTGAATAGGGTTTCTAAAACTCCTGTCGCACTTTTGCGTTGTGAAATACCTATAACGCGCAAATTTCTGATGATAGTTCCGAGGGATAATCCAGCAGGAAGGGCACTAGAGTTGGGGCCATTTTTCGTCAGGTAGTTTCGTAAAAAGTCTTGGCTGGTTGCGTGAGGATCATCGCCTTTCAATTTGGCGATTAGTGGCTTCAGTAACTCAATGCTTGAAAATGCCGCTTTCTCTTCCAGGGTGTATTGCAGGTCGACCAATTCATAGTCGGCTACTTTCTCCGCACTGAGTGGGCTACTGTACACCGCCACACCATAGCGAATGTCATTCCCAGTAATAGTCCGTTCAGTCTTTATCCCGGAAGAAATGAACCCCTCAGAATCATAGGTGTTGACCGCTCCACCTGGGCGCCAATTCGGGCGAGCTTTCAGGCCATAATAATAAAACGCCCCGCTTTGCGTACTGGTGTCATCATCATTATCCGCGACTGCTGCTGCTGCGCTTTGTTGTTCTGTTTCAGCTGTACTGATAGCGTCAAAACCAGCTTTTGTGAGAACTTGTCCATCTTTCACAAAGACATATATACCTTGCAGACCGGAAATGCGGAAATAGGTATATCGATACCCGGCATTTTTAGCAGCCTTGTATTTTTGCTTATAGGCTATGGCCTCTGGCGACGGGCCACTCCCATTGATAGTGACTGAGCCGGAAAGCGAGATCTGATCCCCGTTGCTTTGTGAATACCAAACTGGGTTCGCACCCGATACTGACGCTTTTTTCAACGTAGGGGTTATCGCGCCAGTCTGGATACTCGCCAGGGGAACCGTATGCCCCCCTAGGTTCGCAGTTTCATCATCAACAGTAGCGTGAATAGGCTCCTGGCCCTGCTTTTGAGCCTTTTTTTTCTTCAGCGTCTCAATCGCTGCGTTTAATCGCTCATTTTCTGAAGTCTGTCGGCGAAGGCTGTTGCTGTAGTCTTCAATTTGCGAGTCGATATCTGCCAATTGTGGCGCCATCTCATCGGCTTTAGCCATTTCATCGACTGCGAGATCTTCAAGACGTTCCGCTTCAACCTCAGCCGCTTCAGCGGCCAGCTTCAACTTGCTATGCTTGTCGCGGTTTTTGGTAAATTTGGCACTGTTTTTTTCAATCAGATTCGAGAGCGTTTGAGCAGTTTGATTTAGGGATATATCACGGCCGCCGATCGGCGCCACAACATGTGTAACATCTCGCTTATTAAGCAGGAATTTGAATGCGACAAGCACATCCTGTGCCTTGAGCTTAATGTCAGCCGTTGGGCTATGAAACAAGAGTGAGACACTTTGACCGTCGGTGAGCGGAATTTTTGCGGTCATAACTGGAATGCCCGCCACCTTACGAACATTACCTATTTCAGCCCCACCAGCTGTCGTCACTCCGGTATCATCGGTGCCGGCTTCATCGGTGCCGGCTTTGATTCCCGTACCATTTAGACCTGAATTGAGTATGCGAACAAATGCGCGCATAGTTTGGGATAAGCGGTTTTTTGTGGTGCTAATGGCTTCAAACATCGCTGTACTCTGCGGATCGGAAAGGTAGTCCCCCATATAGGAACACTCGACCTCTTCAACCGTAACACTTTCTAGCATTTGAGCCTCACCAGCTCCTTCAAGCAAAGATGAATACTCAGCATTGGATACCTGGCTTAAGTTATAGTCGCCACGATCGACGATCAGCATCCCATTCACGGGATGATATGGGTTACTCATGCATCCACCTCGCGTTTCAGAGTATCAAATTCAGTTTTCAACCTACGCCCTTCGGCCTGTTCAGCACGCAGTTGGTTTTTCAAAGCCTCGGCCCGATTCCGCTTATCCTGCAAACTGTTGTTGCGCTCGAGAGTGACAGCCTGAGCAGAGGCGATCCTCCCTTTGGCTGCATCAATACGACCATTTTGCTCAGCGAGTCGCTGCGCGTTAGTTTTCAGGCCGCTTTTTTGGCGAGGGGTTTCCGCTCGACCGGCTTTAGCCAGTTTGCGAGCAAGAGATTTTGCGAACGTTTGGGCATTAGAGGTAATGGCGCCAGCTATGATTTTCGCGAGTGTCTCGAGGTCTTTGGCGCCGGTGAATGGAATAGATTTTTTATTCAGTGAAATAGCGGAGATATCACCAGAATCATTGACTTGTACAGACACCTCTTGCTCGTCCAAGGCTTTCAAGCCAAATGTACGTATACGTACCCCGTCTTTTTTTCGAGCAGTACCGGCAGGAATAACCTTAACGATTTCTGCGCCTGCTTTCGTCACAGCTTTTTTTAATGGCTCTAGGCCTTTGTCATTAAGATTGTTGAAGTCCAGGACGGCGTAGGTCTGCCCGTTCTTCGAAAACAGATTAGCGGGCATAAGACGTCACCTTATCTACAGGAATGGCGAATACTTTGGTTACAACAGATTGAACAGGGAATAATCGATATAGTGGATTAATTCGGCTATCGCCGTGGGTCATTCGTACAACCAGCTCCCAATCCCCTTCCTTCAAGTAACGACGATTGAAAAACAGAAACTCTCGAGTTAAGCCCTTTTCCGAGATGAATAATGACCGCGCCTTTCCGGTGATCACCGTCGTAGGGTCTTTCTTATCTCGCAGGCAATATTCAACTCTTGCGCCTTTCACATTCCGGCATGTCGTAAGAAAACTGACTGGGAACCGGATTACTTCATCGCTGTATTCTTCTGATCCGGTATCTTGAACAAGTACTTTTCTTCGCTTAAACAGAAAGCGATCTGCAAGTGCCGCTGCAACAACCAGCGCAAGGCACGTTTCACTGATCATCTAAATCCCCTTTTTAATAAAAATGCTTTGCAGCGCAGCTATAAACTTCTCTTTCGCCACGGTTACGGTTTCTCGCCCGTTATTGCTCGCTACCAGTACAGCCAGGAGTAAAAGTGGTTCCTCCCAGCGAAGGTGCTCAGCTGAGTAATAAGCTGTGGCGCCGGATACAAAGCTGATCACCAGCTCAGTAAACAGGTTGAACCAATCACGCTTAATCCTTTCCTCCCGCACCCCCTGAAGGAAAACAGCTAATCCTCCAAGCGCCGAAAGCAGCACAGCAATAACGAGCGTTTGGGTGCTGGTGGGCACGTATTCCTCCGGCTCTGTAGGTACGTTGAGAGGCTAACAAAAGTGACTTTTGAAACTTGCAGGAGTTTTAGTGCAAAAAAAGCGCCCTGGTGGGCGCTTTCCGTATCATGGCTCTTTAGGCCATGTAACTGTTTTTAACGTAGTATCAAGACGATACAATTGTATCCGATAAATTTCCCAACTCTTGAGCAACGCGGCCTCTTCTTCGGTCGCAATCCCCAATTTTTCAGCATCCTGCAACGGTGCCATCGCCTTTGCGGCCGAAGCCATTAAGGATGCCTTCCTGCGCTCAGCACTGGTGCGCTGTTGCGCCGCAGTCGGTGGCGGGATGTCTACCCAGCACGGCCGCCCCTTCGATGCCCCACGTTGTTTCCCCTCCGGCGGTTGGCCGGTGAACGCCTGAAACACAGCCTCATCAACATCAATGCCGTCATCAGGCCAAGCGCCTACAGCGGCGTAATCTTCCAGCATCGAGAGTGGGTAAAACGCATTCTTTTCAGCACTATAAACATACATATTTTTTATTTCCCAATCGCGAACCACGTCATGCCACTATCCCAGTCGGTGCGCACTTCGTTGCTGTAGCATTGTTTGTTCCAGTTAAAGCCTTGCGTGTTATGGCTGCCGAGCTGCACGCCGTAGTCGTAATACTGATCCCAGGTGCTTCTGTCCGGCCAAGCGGGCGTCATCAGGATCGGCCCGACCCATTGGGTAAACGGGATGTTGAACGACTGCCACAGGTTCGCACTTTCGTTAATCCCCTTCGTGTACGTCCTGCCATACTGTAGGAGAATGCCGGTGTTCTCGTCTCGCCACCATCCTGATCCCTCATGCGTTCGGTTCGCAAAGGAACCCCAGTCAACACGGCCGTTAATATTGTTTTTCAGCCATTCACTGAGGTAGCCACCCCAAGCTGACCCCTGAACGTTTCCGTCCGGGTGCCACGTTGTCCCGCTGGATGTGGTGATCGCAGGCCAGTTACCGCCGATATGAATACCCGACTCAAAGGCGGCGGCACCGGTTCTGACATCCACAGAAAACGGACGCAGGTTGTTGAATGTGCCGTACTGGTCGTTTTCTTTTGTCAGCAGCAGGTAAAGCCTGTTGCCATCATTCCGCCAGAATGAACCGAACCCGCCGCCGATCAGCCGGTAGTTATCGGGATTTGTTGATTGGATCTCAGCACTGGTTTTTACCGGCCCGGTGAGCTGTCCTCCAGACTTCGCCAGATATCGTCCATCTGATTCAGTTTTGTTATACGCATTAACATCACCAGCCAACAAATTGACGTCCGATGATAGAGGTTTGCCATTAACTTTAATCG
>NZ_FXUD01000022.1:0-6665 GCF_900182895.1 Serratia sp. CC22-02
CCCCCGTGCCGCCGTAAGCAGCCATATCGGTGGCATCGCAGTAATCGGCATGTACGCCTGCGGCCCGAAAGGCTGTCTGTTCAGGTGCTGGAGCCGGGGCGGTCCATCCTTGGCGGATCATGGCATTGCTGATTCCCTGGCCCCGCGACAGCGCACTTTGTCGCGCGCGAGCGCGACTTTGAACTTGTGTGGCCATACCCGAACCAGATTCAGTACACAGGCTATCCGGTATGGTATAGGTTCGGCGCGATCGCTCGAGGCGTTCGGTTTGACGAGCAAAAATATCTTGATCGCGTTGTGCTTGTGCTGCTTGTTCGATTTGCGTGGCGATCTTGCCGCCGTTTTGGTTAATGGCGGCGCCGATCTGCTGCTGTGTAGCGGCCATCCCTGTCAATGTACCGCTCATCTGCCCAAGGACCGGAGCGACCTGTGTCTCAATGGGAACGCTAGAGGTTACGACAACGGAGACAGCGTGCACTGGAGAAGCTAATGCGGAGAGTACCAGCACGACCAGAGGGGAGAGCCTCATGGCAGGAGGGTATGATTTCATTTCAAAGCGTCCTCAAGAAAATACCGGCAAATAGCGCGGCCCAAAAAATAGTGTTGTAAGCGAGGATGTGGAGGTTAGGTCTGCGGAGGAAAGCACGGATATACCAGTGATAAAGGCGCATGGTTGCTCCTTATGCTGCATCCCCCTGCACATAGCCGAGGCTTGCCAGCATGTCGTTGGCCAGTTGACGAATGGCGCCGCTTTCATCGTCATTGCCGGCGCGCTTTTTCATCATCGCAATATGTTTTTCTGCTGAACCGCCTGGGAAGGTTTTGGCCAATAAACGTCGGGCCGTTTGGCCATCCAACGCGTCATACAGCATGTTGCGTAGAGCGCGGTTTACCGGGGTCGAGTTTAATGCCCAGAGCCGCAGTGGCCCTGCGGTGTTTTTGAGCAGCTGAGCCACGTTGCCATTGGTGGTTTGGAAAACGGCCAGAAACGTGACGCCACTTCCATCCGGCGCGGCGCCGCGGGTTGTGTTGAGCAACCTATTTAGTGTGGTACGCGGCACCTTGAAAGTTTCCTGCAGAATAGGGAAATCCTTAGTCCTTACCCGCATCAGATACAGGGAGTTGGCGGACTCCAGGATTGTCTGCGGGTAATCATCCAAATATTGCGAAGCGAACACCGTGCGGATACCGAATTTTCGTTTCTCGCGATCTTCGGTTTCGAGTGCATCCCATAAAATGTCGATACCTCTGATGTTATGCAGCTCATCGATAAAGATGAGTTTGACCTCCTGATCCAGTTGTTCGATGCGTTTTCGATGCAGTGGTACATAACGTGGATCCAGATGATTGTAGAGTTCATCCTGGTACTGTGGCAGATAGAAGTCGTTGGCGCCGGCCAGATGGCGGGCGAACTGATACATGATACCTGTCTTGATTTTACCTTCCGGAGTTTGATTGCCGGCTACGTTGTTAACGTCGACGATACGAATGCGCGTATTTGGGTTGATGGAGTACCGCGTGCGCCCCGATATCAACGGGTAATCAAACAGCGCCTGTGTCAGACAGCGTGACACATAATGCAGTAATGACTCATCCGATCCGGGACGGTTGACGTTAGCGAAGACATTGCGCATTTCCTCGCTGTTTAGCGCCCCCTGCAGGTCGTTGAGCTCAGGTACAGCTTGAGCCTGTGCTAACGCAGCCTCGGCAACGCAGCCGGCAGTGAACAGCATATCGCGGACTTCGTACCAGGTAGCGATCTCCCACCAAGCGGCATCATAGCGACTCAGACAGCCGCTTGTTTCCAGCGCGGCATCAACCTCCGGAACCAATGACGCTCCATAACGCACCGGTTCAATGTCGCTGTTCTTGCGGTACACCATCTCAATAGCGCGTGTCAGGATCTGCCTGCATGATGGGGCATCAGGTGCAGTGCCCAGCTGTGGATCGATACACAGGCTGGTCAACAGGCCGAGCAAGTAGTCACGTTCAGTGCTGATGGGCGCTTTAAGCCCAAGTTGGATATCGAACGGATTGCGGCAGAAATCTGCTGTATTACGCAGAATAATACTGGCAATTTTGTCCTTTTGTCCGTGGGGTAGGCTGTCATAGACCAGATCGTAAAAGCCCTGAGCGGTAAAGCCTTTGTCAATGAAAGCCATAAACGGCAGATCAGTATTACCGTTAGTGAGAGCATCGAGGTGAAGGCTGTTCGCTAACAGGGATTTTCCCGATCCTGGAGGACCTGCGAGCAGCTCGGTGTGCTTTTCCTGCAACGAACTGCCCAAGCCGATCGGATAAGGTTTGCCGTCGACGGTCTGGAAAATTGCGTTACCTTCGTTACCCCAGGGGCTCGCTGGCCGTTGCAGCGGCATCAGTTTTAACGCTTCAGACAAAGGGGGGTACATCAGCGTTGGTGCGCTGAAACTAGACACCATAGGTAGAGTGTTGACCCAGGCACGAATGGGATCGCCGAAAGTACGGGTCACTGTTGTAACACCCCAGCTCTGGATTGCTTTTTGCAGTAACGTCAGATTGCGTTTCAAACGGCTTTTGTCTGCGTCCCAGGTACTGGCGGTGATACTCATCATACAAACAGGCTCTTTCTTGTGCTGCGCCATCAACCATGAAATGGAGTCGTAAATATCTCGTAGTTTAGGGACGAAGGCGGCAAACGACAGTAGCTGCTGCTTTT
Organism: Serratia sp. CC22-02; assembly: GCF_900182895.1. Lineage (NCBI taxonomy): Bacteria > Pseudomonadati > Pseudomonadota > Gammaproteobacteria > Enterobacterales > Yersiniaceae > Serratia > Serratia sp. CC22-02. The sequence continues at coordinate 2,696 of NZ_FXUD01000022.1, forward strand.
TTTCCAAAGCCTCACCGCCGCCGGGCATCAAGTCCAGACGCAAGCGCCAAGGTAACTGCCGTGGTACTTTGGTGAACAGCTGGGCAAAAGATTCGGGGCGCTGAGGTGCCAGCGTCATGGCCAACTGACCGTGATAGAGTCCGTCGACCTCGATCAGACTGCCGTGGGTGTCGACCTCGGTGTCGCAGAACTGGAAATTCAAGTGCGGCGCCAGGGCTGCGCTGATATCGTCGCCACGCAATTTTCCTTGAGGGATCACGCGATCGCCTGGCAGCAGGGGGCGCCACTCTTCATGGGTACTCAGCCGCTCTATTTCATCGCGGATCACATGGCCAGCTTCATGCGCGTCAAGCAATCGAACCATCACGCCGTCGTTGCCGTCGGCCAAATCAGTGGCCAGCTTATCGATAAATGCGTCGTGGCGCAGCTTAAGGCCTTCAAACTCGGCGTAAATCGGGTTTTGCCCGAAACGGGCTTCAGGCAGATCTTTGAATTGAGTATTCTGCCGCTGTATTTCTTCTCTTCGTTCACTGAGCGGCAGGGCGCCAATGGCGGAATATACGGTAAGCCAGACTCGTTCGCGGGCCACATACGGCGTGAGTTTGACGATTTGCTCATCGACCAGGTCATCGAGAGCCAGACCAAGCTTGCGGTAGGCGCGTCGTTGCGGTTCGACGAGACGAGTGATTTCTTCGGCGCTGCGCGTTGGATCGCGTTCGAACACGATGCTGATTTTATGACCCAGGCTTTTGAAATCGCCGGTCAATGCATCGCGTAATTTCAGAACGAAGCGCAGGAAGCTGTCCGGCGTCGGTGTTTCATTTTCGTGCTGGGGAACTGCCTCACTGAACTCGCGAAAAGCGCCTAGGATCTCAAAAGTGCTGGCATAGTCGTTAGTTTTAGTGACGTGTATGTAGGGAGCATCAAGTGAGGGGTGTCGGATTTTGTCGTCTGGTGTCAGGCCTATGACGGTACGCAGGTCACAATACTGAGCGAAATCGCGGCCTAGGACATAACGGGAAAAATAGGCAAAGAGATCTTCGATTTTATCGATAATCACAGTTAACTCCGGGACAGATAGTCGTGATAGAAAGCGCGCCACCAGGTTGTTCCAGCTTCAAGACCGTCAGTGGCCAGCTGGCCTTTTATACGTGCGGGATGTAACACCAACGCGAGATGTTGCCAGCGCTCCGCTGCAGTTTGTCGACCTTCCTCATCCAGTTTGCTCAGAGCCTGGGCGAACGCTTGCGGGTGTGTGGTGCCCCAAGCTTGTTTGACGGGACTGTCGTGGGTTGTCAGCCAGTCCAGTAACGCTTGTGCGTCGCTGCGATATTCATCGTCGGTGGAAGATAACGCCTGCACGATAGCTCGCTGCAGATGATTTGCATCTTCCGGAGCCAAAGCAGGCAGATAAACCATCACACCCGCTTCGGCAGAAACAGAGTCGAGTTTTTGCCAGGCTTCGCAAATTGGATCTGCGACCCCTAGATTGTCCTGGGCAGTATTCAATGGATTGGTGTCCCTAAACACGACCCTGTTATGTGGGGATGAATAACCGCAATAGTCACAACTATGACCGCCACGGCGAGCCTGATCATCCAATATGCCGCGCTGCGCAGGCGTGAGAGCATGCCCGGTAACTCGCCGGGAGATGGAGAAAATAAGCATGAATTTTTCCAGAGATCCTGGTAGCAGGAAGGCCATCCCGAATGGGATGGCCTGGTACAATTAACCAGCAGTTACTGGCTGCATTCCCAACTGTTTCTGACTGCGGTTTGCGACCTGGTCAAGTGCCAATAATGCAGCGCCGGCTATAATTGCAATCATGATGTGAGAAACTTTAATCTGAGGGTTATTCTTCTTAGATATCATCATGATAATTCCGGAAGCTATTAAAATAAGGCCGATCACACCGCTAGATTTAACAAAGGGGTCTTTCAGTGAAATTATCCCGTTAAGGACGTTTGTGATTGAGTCGGCAATATCATCGTCTGCATGAGCCAGCGGGGCGACGACCATGCTAACCACAGCGGCCAGAATACTGGCGATATGTCGACGAATGGCATCGGCCACCATATAGATTTTGACTGCCGCGTGCAGGGGAGCATTTTTCAGGGTTTTCAGAACGTTCATTTCTACCTCGTAGTTTTACCAATGGATATTAAGAGTGTTTTGCAGTGCATCGAGTACACGCGGATTGGCGGCGAGCATAGTGCCGATGATCAGGCGCTTTGCGCCGCTAACAACGTCATCACCGGCACTGAGCCCGGTGTGGCCGTCTTTCTGTGAACGCCGCAGGCGCAAAAGCCCCTGAAGCGCGTAAATCACGCCGACCAGTTGTAACAAGGTCAGGGTTGCGTTGATGGCCGTGGCGGCCGGGCCGTATTTTCCTTCGGAGACATAGGCGATGGCGCCAAAGGTCACGCTACCGAGTGCCATCTGGTTCGATGTAGCGTTCATCACCTGGTGAAGGGCGATAGTGGCTCCGCACATCACGACAACGGTGACAATTTTGCCGGCGCCGTCCTGTACCTGCCCGCGTCGGGCTTTGCCGGCGATGCTGCTCAAGTGCATGGCCATCATGACCAACCCACCAACTAAACCGATCGCCAGCACCAGGCGAATACCGACGTCTGTCACATTGTTGACTGCGTTGGCCAGCATCTGGACCAAATCCATAGCGTTCCTTACCGAATGGTTCCGGCGGAGGTGATCACCTCACGTTTTTCAGTATCGATACGCAGTACTGTTGCGCGCCCCAGGGCATCGCCTGGTCGTAATGCCCAACTACTCCCCTGATAAGTCACCCAAGCCAGGTCCGGATACAGACTGGTTATCGAGGCTCCTTTGAGGCTGTGGTTCGCGTTTGAGCGACGTGAGGCAGTATTTCCGGTTGGCTTAGCGGTAGGCATAACCGCAGCAGGTTGGGGCTGTCTTACAGCTTGTGCAGCAACTTGCTGCTCAAGAGCACGCAAGCGCTGATCCAGTGATTTGAGACCTTCTCGATTATCGCGAGCGTATACCCACACGTTGTCTAAAGCTTGTGCCGTTGCCTGCTGCGCATTGTCCTCGACGTTAGTTAGCGATGAGGTTTCACCGACAGGTTCAAGTTCGCGATCTGCTGATTCGATATGCACTCCTGCTTGGGGGGGCCGGGGTGCTGCTGGCGCTGGAGTTGGAGCTGGCGTGGGCTGTATTGGTGTCTCTTGAGTCACGAATTGGGTGCTGCCGCTACTACCACTGGACTGTGGTGTGTTGCGTAGCACACCATAGGTGATGATGGCTAACAGCGTGATTATTAGGGCGATCATCTGAAGACGTGTAACTTTTAAGCCTAAGGGCAATGTGATCAGCCGTGGTTCTGATGGCTTACGAACGATCGAAGTCTCTGCCTCGATTGGTTCATCCAGTTGCTCGTCCGGGGGGGGGTTATTCAGGTCGAAATGAGACTTAGACATTAACGCTCTCCTGCGAGGGATGTGGTAATAGCATCCCGATTGATGCGATCGCTGGCGTATACGCCTTTCATGAAATGAATCGCGATGGTTTGGTTTTTGAAGACTTTCACCTGTTTGACCGGTAGCCGTGCCGCGTCGGCCGCCATCACCTGCCCGGCTTGAGTACCGATACCGCCGGCGACGGTGCCCGCGAGGGCTGAACCTTTCACCTGTCCTGTACCGCCGCTGATGGTGCCGGCATTGGTGGCAAGGATTTGGGTATTTTGCTGTTCGTACAGCTGACCGGCTTTCCCTATGCCCATGGCCAATGCAGGCAGCAAGATGCGACTGACGTACCGATTATTGACGTCGCTGGCGACGGTAGATTGCAGGGTGTCGTCCTGCAGCGCGTAGGCATCAACCTGGTAGTCGACGCCATTAAGCGTCATACGAGTGAAGTGGATCACGACACCATCGCCAGCCAACTGTATGCCCTTAGCGGTGAATTCTGCGCCGGCAAACTGACCGGCGGG
>NZ_FXUD01000023.1:0-5493 GCF_900182895.1 Serratia sp. CC22-02
TGTACCGTCAGCTGATACCCCGTCTCGGTCTTGTTGTCACGGCGCCAGGCTCCCCGCGCCGGCGAAAGCCAAAAGGGGAATACACCAGAAAGAAGTCGTAACGGGAGGGTTTATGACGAAATCACTGAAAGAGATGTTGGCCGAGCTGGCTGTTAGCAAACAGGGCAATCCGCTGCAGGACGAGCGCACGGAGGACAATTTGGCCCGCATTTCATTGGCAGCGGAGGCTGTGTTGGCTTTCTTGGCTAGATGTCCGGGTGATGAACGCGACGTCACGTCGATTTTCGCTGATTTAATGGCCGATTTATTCCACTTGGGGCACCGCCTGCACATGGCTGGATTTTATGCCGATTTTCCATTATGGCGGCAGTCTGTATTACTCACCGCCATGGGCCATTTTGACGCTGAAATTACCGAGTTTTCAGAGGAGGTGATTTGTCATCCTCATGCGGCCTTCGCACTGCTGTCGTTCCTAAACAGCCGTAAGCAACCTGATCAACACATCAGCGTATCGGCACGCTTACTTGCGACTGAACTGGTCATGATGAATACCCGTCTTGAATCGTTACCGAAAGCTAATGCACTGGCCGCCGTCATCGCCGAAATCTACAAGTAATCATTAGGGCGGTGCGCCTGCCGCCCTATCTAATTATGGTATCAATATGAATAATAAGATTTATTTTAAGGGTAAAAAGACAATTGAGGTGATCACACATGCGCGTCAACAGGGGAGTGATGTGCTGTTGGTCAAGGATGAGGGGGTGTATTTGATGGCGGCATCGCATGCCAAAGGAAAGCGGTTATTGGCCTATGCGGAAGGGTTGGATCCGACGACCCGTGACAGTAGAGACGTATTTGATGAAGCCTGCCGATTATGTGGCGGTGACGACTTTATGGAGCGTCTCCCGTCGGACGACCCGACCTTTGATCATCTGCTGGAGAAACAAGGTTATCTTGAGTTTCTCATTACACAAACCGAGTTCTGTATGACGTCTGTGGGTTAAAAGCGACGCCCGGTTCGCATTGGTGATAGTTCCGCGGTGTGGCAAAGCCTCCTTGATACTCATATTGAGCATCAAGGGGGCCTGTGGCGGGAACTCTTCAATAATAAAGTGACTCAGTTTGATGCGTAACAACGAAAGTTAGCAACCAATAAACTCATATTGAGTTATTTAAATTACTCATTTTGAGAAACTATAGCTTGATGCGCTCTCTGATTTACTTATAATGATACTCAAATTGAGTAACTAAAGGGTTGTGAAATGCATATTTGCTGTGATGATGGTTCTACCAATGTGAAGCTGGCCTGGTATATGGCGGGGAATTTACATACGACCCTATCGCCTAATTCTTTCCGTCCAGGATGGAAAATCGACGGCATCGGCAGCCGTCGGACGTACAACTATTCCGTTGATGGCCTGAAGTACACCTTTGACGATGTTAGCCAGCAGGCGATCAGCACGACCAATATTGAGTATCAGTACGGTGATACCAATCTGCTCGCGGTTCACCATGCCTTGCTAAACAGTGGCATTGAGCCACAATCGGTTAAGCTGACTGTCACATTGCCAATCAGCGAGTTCTATACCGATGACTGTCAGAAAAACACAGTCAATATTCAGCGAAAAATCGACAACCTGCTTCGACCTGTGACGTTGAATAAAGGAGACGCTTTTACGGTGACAGCAGTTGAAGTGATGCCTGAATCCCTACCGGCGGTGTTTTCTCACTTGGTCCAGGAGAATGTTGGGCCGCTGGAAACGTCCCTGGTTATCGATTTGGGTGGCACAACGCTTGATGCCGGGGTGATCGTCGGGCAATTCGACGATGTGACGGCGATCCACGGTAATCCTACCCTGGGTGTTTCTATGGTGACGCAGGCCGCGCTGACGGCGCTGCGTATGGCGGACAGCGATACGAGCGCCTATGTGGCGGATACGGTGATCCAGCGTCGTCACGATCGGGCCTTTTTGTCACAGCTGATAAATGATGCTTCCCGTGTTGATGACGTTATCGCCGCGATAGAGCACGGTATCACCCGGCTTGGCGATCGTGTAGTGAACGAACTGGCGCGATTCCGCCACGTTAACCGGGTTTGGCTGGTCGGTGGGGGCGCTCCGCTGATAGAATCCGCCGTAAGAAAAGCCTGGAAACTGTCGGCGGAACGTATAACGTTGGTCGAAAACCCGCAAATGGCGCTGGCGAGTGAAATGGCATTGTATAAACAAGAGGGATAACCGTGAGCGAAAACAGCAGTGATACCCGCCGAAAATTTACCAGCTATTTGCAGCTGGACTGCGAGGCAGATCGCCAAGCTCTGAATGTGGTTGAATCCATTTCGCAGCGAGTGCGCGGGGATTTTCTGCGTAATGCCATCATCACAACGGCGGCATTACATCAGCTCGATTCACGATTACCAGTATTGTTGGCCACGATGTATAACGGCCAGTTGACCAGCGAGCAGCTGGTCAACCTGGTCAGTCAAACAACAGGCTGGAGACCCGAAATGGCCGCGATCCGCGACGTGGTTATGGCGTTGTCTGGTGATAATTGTCGATTGGTGGATCCGGTTGAACCTGTACAGCAGCGTAGCGAATTGGGGCCCCTGGATGAGGCTCGCAAGAAATTGGATAAATTGCTCTAAGGGGCAATTATTGCCGGTTTGTCTGCATTTTTGTCTCGTTTAGGGTGCAAAAATTGCCTGTTTTTTAAGGGGGCAATGCATGGATGTTTTTGAGTTGAGATTATGGCGCGCCGGCCAATACTTTTCGCTGTCTGAGGCGCGTTCGCTGCGCCTGGGGAGCCATTGGCGGCAAGAGGATGCCGCCAATGCTCTGGGGGTGTCAGAACGGACTTATCGGACCTATGAAAATAGTGGCGTGTCCCGAACAGCTCGCCTGGGGATCCAGACACTGATGCTGGTCCGCTTGTTACCCGATTTGCGTCGAATGGAGCAACCGCAAATCGTTTTGCAACTGCAGGCGCTAACGCGCCACGATCAGACTACACCTCAGTCCAGGGGCGTGGTATCGCTTATTATGCCTTCAGCAGGTATGAAGGCATGGCGAGGGGCGCTGGGTTGGACGCAAAAGCAGACCGCGGATTATCTTGGGGTTTCGCTTCGGACCGTCAAGAACTATGAGCAAGGGGTTTTGCCGCGTCGACTGATGTTGGCCGCACAGGCTGTTACGCTGATAACGTTGTTGCCGGTCTGGGCAACCTATCCGTCAGCCAGGTTACTGCAGGTTCTGGAGCAACTGGTTAATATTGAAGTGAAATAACACACTGTTTATGGTGGCCAATTCTGGCCACTCAAAGGATCCCCGGCCTTGCCGGGGCCCCATCTCTGACTTCAACTTCTGCGATTTGCATTTTTTCCGCCCTGCGGGCGGGGATCTAAATGGTATGTCGTCGCCTGGGCTTACGCCGTAGCCCGAACGTAGCCGTGCCGCTGCGCCTGCAAGGGTACGCGTTGCCCATATCCTCACCCGTTCGCACTCACTCTCTCCCTGCTGTCGTTCGCTCGCTTGCGCATGCGGCTTGCGGTATGGCCCCTGCATTCTCCGCTTTCCGCACGTCTGTGTTTTGGCTACGGCGCAAGCCGATATCCGACAACCTGACTGGAGAAGAATTATGCCGAATTGGTGTGCAAACCGCCTTATCGTGACTGGGACGCCTGATCAACTTACCGCTTTGGCCGAATTTTCACATTGCGAAGGAAGTGACAGTTTTTTCAGCGATGTTGATGTTGCATTAGTGGAGTTCGACGGTGAAATACAGCTGGATTTTCATACCCGGTGGGCTCCCCCTGAAGGTTCCGAGATCCGCAGTCTGAGTAAGCGTTTCTCCTGCCATATTTGCCACACGTTTTGCGAGGAGGGGGAGGGTTTTTGCGGGTATCACGTCTATTCAAGTGGCGAATATATAGATAGTGCCAGTGACGATATTGAATGGTCAGACGATCTGGACGAATACGGATATGCCGAGGTTGTAGGCCCGGAGTATGTCTTGGGGAATGTACCAGATTACGGTGGTTAACGATTTTCTCGCGCTCCTGACAGGGCGCTTAACTGAATAATACGGAATATTAGGATGCTTGCAAAAATGACTATCGCAGGGCTTATTGCCCGGCTAAACCGTTATCCCAATGACGCGCTGTGCGTGGCCAGTTTTTGGCTGGATGATGATTTTCTCGCGTTGGATGCAACGTTGACGGCTGACGATATTGAGCTGGCGATGGAGGTTGTCCATGACAATCATGATGCCAATATTGGCATCAACTAGGACGTGCTGCAGAACGCGATTGATATTGTAAAAGTTCAAGAGTGATAGCTTGCAGCCGGTCTATGACCGGCGCCGCATCCACTGGCCGCCATGGGCGGCCGTTAAGGAAAACCGTTACAACGGCTTCATGGCGCACTTTTCCTGGCATCTTGTGCCGCGGCGTTCACTTATGCTGTGACGGACGCTGCCCCGTTCCGGTACGACAACAAGGGAAAGCTGGCGCCCGCTGTCCTCACCCGTTCGCACTCCCTGCGGTCGTTTGCGCTGCGGCTTCCGACATCGCCCTTGCTGTCGTCCCCAATGGAACGTGGCGGTCTGGTGTCACAGCAACGTGCTCCCCGCTCTGTGCAAGAGCGAGAAAAAGTGCACCATAAGTGAAGCCGGAGAATGAAGTATGAATACTGCAGTAAACGCCACCCAGCCAGCAACAGAAGTGAGCAGAATTGAAATTACCGATCCGCGTCGCCGTTTAGCTTTTGTACCTCAATTATTCGCCACGCCGGTAGGTGAACGCTTGGCCATCAACTTTTTAAGCAGACACAGCAATTACGATGGGGGAATGTGGAATTTTTATGAGGTTCCAGTAGGGCTCACCGGCCGAGTCGGGCCATGGGCTGACATGATTATTAACCACCCAACCGGTTACATCGCGCCAGCGGATGGGGTTTATCGTTTAACTATTCCGGGTAATTACTTCGATGCTGATGTTTCGGCGGATGCTGCAGGGATCATCGCAACGCTTTTTGTTTTGAATCACCTTTCCTGGAAAGCTTCAGAACTGGGGAAAGATTATGCGCTGACCTGTCAACGATTAATCGAGCGCCAAGATGCGCTTAAAGATTACATCAGTATCATTCAACACCCTGAAAAGTCGCTGATATTCCAAGCCATCGATTAATAATTTATCCGGGCGAGTAGCCCGGATATCTCCTCCACGTGTGATGTATCGACGTTGCGCGCGTTTGGTTTTTAGCGACGTTGAGTCGCTAAAAACCAACGATCGGTCGCTTGCAGCCGGCTTCGCCGGCGCCGCTTTCACTGCCCGCCCGCTAATGCGGCCGTTCGCTAAGGCAGCCAGGCTAAAGGCCTGGCACTTTCTGGTGTATCCCCTCATGCCCGGCATCCGCGCAGAGAGACTGTCCCCGTGACAGACGCTGAGCCGGGGCGCCGCCGGCACAAGGGTACGCGTTGCCGGCGTCCTCACCCGTT
>NZ_FXUD01000024.1:0-5424 GCF_900182895.1 Serratia sp. CC22-02
CAGAAAGTGCCAGGCCTTTAGCCTGGCTGCCTTAGCGAACGGCCGCACAAGCGGCCGGGCAGTGAAAGCGGCGCCGGCATCGCCGGCTGCAAGCGCTAGTCTTTGATGTTGCAGTTGGCTTTCAGACCATAGCCGACTGGCCCGAAACCGCAACGCGGGTTCGGCGAGACTTGACGACCGCAGGCGGGCGGCTAGTCGAGTTGGGCTGATGGCTGGACGCGTGCGGCCAGACACCGGAGGAAGCTCATAGCTTAATTTTAATGCATCTGCCTGTACGACAGTAAATTCTCGTTATTATCCGCAGTGAGATTAATGCAGGCCAATTGCCTGCATGGTTTTTTATTTAAGACGTTCACTGGCCAGCTGGTACACATCGCCGCGCTCACGTTTGCCGACGGCAACCACCGCGATAATCAGGCAATCGTCGATCACTTCGTAAACCAGACGAAACCCCGAGGCGCGCAGCTTGATTTTGTAACATCCCGGCATCCCCCGCAGTTTTGCTGACGGAATATGCGGGTTCTCGCAGCATTTTTTCAGCTTTTTGGCGAACTGCTGCTGCAGCGATTTGTCCAGCTTGCCCCACTCTTTCAGCGCCGACTCACGAAATTTGACCGTATACGTCATGCGAACTGATCCAGATCGATATCAACCAGCGCTTCGCTACGACGCTCATTGACCAATTTCACCAGCTCCTGATCATCGAGGGCATCGAGCATTTGCTCGTAGAGCGCCGCCGGCACGCAATAAAATTCTGGCTTATTGCGGTTCAGTATGGCCACCGGAAACCCGGCGCCGGCGCCAACGGTTTCCATTGGGTTTTTCTTCAGCTCGCTGATGCTCGCACTTGTGTCACTCAGAATGATATTTGGCATGGTATCCTCGACTTAATAAGACCTGTTAAGTGGTCTTATTATACCACCAAAAAGACCTGTTAACAGGTCTTTTTGATAAAAATCGTCCAGCTTGTCAGTTGTACGAATACTCCACTGCCATCTCTTGCGCCAGTCTGTAACGTGCATGCTCCCAGGCGCGCTGACCGATCTCCCCGTAGTCACGCTGTGCGACCCGTTGCGCTCTGACCCAATATTGGATCATTTCGTAGGCAACTCGCGGTTTGTCCGGCTGCTTATAATCAGCACCACAGCTTTGGACAAGCTCAGTCATCCGGCCGAAAATCACATAGAGCGCCTGCTCCAGCTCGTCGGGTGACGTGCTGCTTTGCGCATACAGGTCATTCAGATCGTCTAAATAGCAAAACTCCATTTCCAACGCTCGAACGGCGGCAGGATATTGCACGCCGGGCTTTTCCCACGGCTCTGGGGCCTCTGGTTCGCACATTCCTGCCTTTTCACATATCTCGGCAGATTCTGCAGCGGCGGTTTTGACGTTGACGTTATCGGGGTTCATTCTGGTCTATTCCTCTTGTGATTCCATATCTCAGCGAGTTCTTTGCGGCGTAGGGCCGAGTTGCGACAGGCCCGGAGAAAAACAAGGGCGCCGCTTGCGGCGTGGCTTGCCAGAACCTTGTTTTTTGAACGGAATGGCGCTACGAATAGCCCTCCGCAAAAACTCTCAGAGAGATGGCCACAGGGAATTGATGAGGATGAACACCCTCGGCACGGCGGAACGACGGGTCGCCCTTAGCGATCGCCGCCCTAGGGGCGATCAGTGGGAGCGGCGCCGGCATAGCCGGCTGCAAGCGTAGGTTGTCGATCTTGATTTTGGCTTTCAGACCTTAGCCTACTGGCCCGAAACCGCAACGCGGGTTCGGCGAGACTTGCTGACCGCGTGCGGACTGCTAGTCGAGTAGGGCTGATGGCGGGTCGCGAGCGGCCTGCCACCGGAGGAAGCTCCAGCATCCGTGGTCTGCCTGACATACCAATAACAAAAAGGCGCCACTTGGCGCCTTCTCAGTTTATTGTTTCTTAGGACAAATTTAACTCAGTATCTATTGCAGATTCCCCTGCAGCAAGCCTTAACTTATTTGGAATGAGCAGTGCATTAAATAGTCGTTCTGTCTCAGAAATATCAGCATCTGCTCGCGTCAATCGATCCATCACGCTCCACAATGCGTCGCTCTTGTAATGCTGCAACCCCCTGCCTGCCATACTGGGGAATCTTTCTACCCATGTCAGAACGCTTTCAACCAGATCGTCTTCAAATATGTCCTGCTTGCTCCAACGTGCATACCATGTCCCAAGGGTGCTCGGCGTTGAAAACGCCAGCTCGACTTCTGCCTGCGCTAACTGGTTTTGGTAGCGTCGGCGCTTTTGCCGTTCTTCACGAGAACGCCGCCGTTCCTGTCGTTCATACTGCATATCCCACTGCCGTTCGCGGCGCTCACGGCAAAGGACATCGTAAGCCGGGAACAGCTTGCCAGCGACATCCCCAGCAAGCGGCAGCGGGCTGTACTGTCCACCGCTTTCGATCAGTCTGTCCAATGCCGCTACATAATGCGCGATGTTTGCACCGCCCCGTTCATTAGGAAAATAATTGGATGAAATCAGGCGAATGTCGTTTGCTAAAACCTGCACCCGCCCATTGTTCAACACTTTAAAAAAGGCTTTGGCATACGGGAATTCAGCGAGCCGCTTGCCCTGCTCCTTCTTGCGCTCGACCAATGCCACGGCATGGACGGCGGCATGCTGATATTCGTTTATCGGCACCAGTGCGCGGCTGTTCGGGATCATACGCACAGCCCTCCCATCCGTAGAGCGGCGGCCAGCTGCGCTGACTGGTTAAACCCGTGCCGGTAGTAATCACCGACAGTCTCCAACACCTTGTTGACCGTCTCCGGGTCAAAATTCTCCGCAGTATGTAACCAGGCGACACGATTTCCCTGGTCAGCCTGATTTGTTGATTCCTGGAATGGTAGAAAGGCTGACCATTCCGGCACTTCACTCCCAGCACTGCACAGGTAAATGGCCAGATTGTCATCCCCTGTTGGACTGATACGACAAACAACAGGCACCTGCCCGCAAAACTCGCTGGCCTCTTCCGCAATGGCGTTCCACCCATCCGGCAGCGCCAGTTGGCCGAGAACAACGTTGTTCAACTGACGACGCGCCTCCCTGCCCCGGTCACGATACTGCTCCAGCTCAAAGGCACTCATTACGGCTAACTGCGCAAGGCTTAATTTTTGGTTTTTCATAATGTTTGTTCTGCCGCCCGAGGGCGGCAGCTCCTTTGTCAGTTAGGCGGCAGCGCTGTCGTCAGCGTCAGTATCATTGGCGTTTGTAGAACTGGCCGTAGCATTAGCCCGGTTTTCCGTATCGGCCTGCGGCTGCGGTGCCATGCAGCTCGGCAACCAACCGGTTTCGCTCAGCACCGCCGCGGCGAACTCAGCGGCATCTTTACGTTTCATGCCCTCGGCATCTTTGGCCTTCCCGGTTTCACCGGCGCTATTGAGAGCATCAACGATCTGGTCTTTGCCAATCCGCGAAAAATAGTTGTCACTCGTCGGCTTCCACCATTCCCCGATCTGGAAATCGAGGGCTTTTTCTACCGAATCCAGCTTGGTGCCAACCCGCTTATCCTTGAGATAACTGTCTCGGCCATCGAGGCCGTGGGAAACGCAGTATGCCAACAACCGGAGAACATCACCCTGTGGCCACGCCAGCAGCCACTCAAAGCTTTCGCTCCAATTTTCAGGAAATTGGTTCAACCAGCTCTCATGCATCTCGTTAAGTTTCAGGTTAGCGATACCATTCACGCTGCCAGCCTCTTCTGACTGGGATAAGCAGCCGCTGCGCATGCTTTCTACAGAGGTGTGCAACACATAGAAATATCCCGCGTCGAACACCCGCCGTGCCAGCGTGAACGTATGGAGTGCAATCGCGACGTTGGTGTTCTGCGCCAGCGCCGCAGATACTGCCAAAGTACGTTCGGCGGACAAACTTGCCACCAATACTTGGGAAAGCCCTTTTTCTGACGGTGGGGTGTTCTTCTTGATTTCTTCGCGGTTGGCTTTTTCTTGTTGCTTGATGTCTTCCACTTTCATCAAGCCGCGTTGGATTTGGATCTGGCCATCTTTCAGGTAAGCGACTACGCCCGCCGTCGCACGAACTTCCGGCGACCACTTATTGATCTCGGCGGCGTCGTTGATCTCGTTGATGCGCGCCTCAATTTGCTCAACGCGCGGCGCATGTTCCCATTCTTCGTCTGCATCGAGTCCAGCAGTATCAAACATGTCATCCAGCAGTTCTTGCTCGGTGAGCAGCTGATCCATCTCTGTCTGCAATTCGTCGCTCAATTTCGCCTGAACAAAAAGGATCTCGAAGGTCTTTTCGTCTCCGTTATAACTCCGCACCTCTCGACTGCGGCCAACCGCCCATGCCCACCCTTCATTTTTCGCCACTTCATCTGCCGCAGCCTGCAGCTTGGCCATAGCCAACGTCTCCAGCATCAGCGGATTTGTCAGGATGACGCTTTCAGCAAACAGATCTTCTCGAGTTTCCCCCCCTGCAGCCTGATAGGCTTCCAGTCCGACAAATTCAACGATATGGCTGTCTGCCGCCGACACTTCATCGTTCAACACAGCTTCGCGTAACGCCTTCGGTTTGCGGAGGTTCGCGTAATAGCTGCTCTTTTCCCATGCCTGAAGCTGGCGCTGGTGATCATCCGTCGCGCCCAACGCCGCCAGCTGGTCAAAATTGATTTGATTCTTTTTCAGCAGCTCCAGCAGCGCAGGGGCTACGGTTGTCAACTTAAGGCATTTTTTAACATGCAGGGTACTGAAGCCGAGGATGGCGCCGATTTGCTCAGGGGGCGTTCCTTTCATCGCCAACAAACGGATATTTTCGAGCTGATCGGCAGGTTGCAGGTTGGTGCGGCGCACGTTCTCCGCGACAGAAATCGCATAGGCGTCCTGTTGATCGACGACTAAAACAGGAACGATAAACTCCGGCGTTACCGGGACGCCAGCAGCTGAACGCCCTTGCACCATCAACAAATCCATCCCAAGACGGCGGGTCTCACCGGCGTCCACACCGTATCGGCCATCCGCCATGCGGTGAACGACGAGATTCTGCAACAGACCCGTGGCCTCGATGCTGGTTGCCATCTCCTCAATATCTTCCTCAGAGCGAGGGGTAATACGCGCGTTCTGATCCGAAAAAGTCAGCTCTTTGAGCATGAGATTTTTACGCTCGGCCTTGGCCAGCGCGGCTTCGACAAACTTCGCCGCCGCGTTTTTCTTCGGCTCTGCTTTGTTAGCTTTTGGTTTAGTTATGGTCTTTGGCATGGTTAACTCCTCCATCAGTAATGAATTTCATCCAGCGGTAGGCCAATCCGGCTTCTTTCTGGTGTATTCCCCTTTTGGCTTTCACCGGCGCGGGGAGCCTGGCGCCGTGACAACAAGACCGAGACGGGGTACCAGCTGACGGTACAAGGGCGGCGCCGCAGGCCGCAGCGCAAGCGAAC
>NZ_FXUD01000025.1:0-5162 GCF_900182895.1 Serratia sp. CC22-02
AGGATTACAGGATTACAGGATTACAGGATTACTCTACAGTGAGGTTATGTATGAAAACTAACGTTATTTCATTTTTGAATGGTAAAGGGGGGGTCGGGAAGACAACGACGTCTATCAACGTTGCAACCTGTCTGGCGAGACAAGGTTTCCGCGTAGTTGTTGTCGATACAGATCCACAGGCAAGTATTGGCAACTGGTATGAGGAAGATAAATGCAAGTTCGACCTGGCGGAAGCGTCTTCTGAGAAGGAGGTTTACACCGTTCGGAAACAGCTCACAGGTTATGACTTCATCATCATCGATGGCGCCGCGGCAATCTCGGCAATCTCATCGGCTGCAGTTATGGTTAGCGATCTCGTTTTAATCCCGGTAACACCTTCCCCGCTAGATTTCGCAGCATGCAGCGCAATTATTGCAGTTATAGAGGCGAGGCAAAATCTACAACCTATAACAGCCAGGTTCCTGATAACCAAAAAAGTGTCGTCTGCAAAAATGCTGGAAGTCCTCAAAGAATCCATTGCCGATACTGGCATCCCAGCATTAAAAACCGGGACAGGCCAGCGGCAGGCATACATCAGAACCATGCTGGATGGCGGCACCGTCTATGATACGACAGACAGCCAAGCGAAAGGAGAAATTGATGTAATGACCAAAGAAATCCTGGAGCTGATCCAATGAAGATGAAACTGGGACAACATAAACAGCTGAACCCGGCTCTGCAGGCTATTCAGGCCCCTAAGGGGCTGACGAAGAAACTGCAGATGAATATCGACGAAGACCTGCATAAGAGATTTAAGCTAGCTTGTCTGAAACAAGATAAGGAAATGACCGAGATCACTATAGAGTTGATTGGTAATTGGCTGAAAGATAATGAATAATCATGTAATCCTATAATTATTTAATTATAGGATTATACAATCCTGTCATCGTGTAATGATGTAATCTCAGACTCATATAATCCCAGAACTTTCTCCGCAAACCCCTCATCCAGTATATAGAAATAGCACTCCGGCACGTTGAGCACGCGTGCCAGGGCGCACATCGTCGTGAACGCCGGCGTGTAAGTACCGTTCTCGTACTGGGAGATCCGCGAGCGGGCGGTGGACTCATCGATACCGGCCAGCACACCGAGTTTTTCCTGGGTGAGTCCGGCTCGCCGGCGCGCGGCTTTCAGTCGTTGAGGAACCATAGGCAGTCGTCAGATAAGGGATTGACGACATGTTTAGCATCACTTAACATCAAACTTGTTTAGAGTTACTAAACATCTGAGACACCAACCATGCAGTACGCCAGAAAACACCAGGGAAAAAAATAGGCCGGTCATTTGACCGGCCTGCCTGTTTCACCTATCGGCCATTCAGCGCCGACCTTTAAGGATCGCCACCGCCTCTGCCCCCGGCATCGAGAATTGCACGCGCTGCTGCGCCGCCACATCCATGGCGAACACCTTGGTATACACCTCCGTCGAACTGATTCGACTTGTGTCCCATCAGGCTTTGCAGCACTTTCAGCGGAATCCCGTTATACAGCATGTGCATGGAGTAGGAATGACGAAACGAGTGCGGCGTCACCGGCACAGAGAAGGTCACCCCGTCTGCTGCAGGTGTGCCGGGTGCGGGCGGTGCGGTCAGTAATCTCCCAGATGCACGCTTTCTCGGTTCTGCCGGTACGCCTGACTGCCGGCGGGAGTCCTCCCGGCCGTTTCCCCGCTTTCTCCGCACGCTGTTTGAGTGTCGCCAGCTGCACAAACGGATAGGGTGGTGCCAGTGAAAAATCACCCCTGGTCAGGGCCAGCGCTTCGTTAATCCCCGCGCAGTTAGACATACAGGTCATTCTGTCCAGTTCCCTCAGTTGCATCTAGCACTTTTTGACGCGGCTAACACCTTGAAACCCACGGATTTATCCCCATATTCTCAATTCCACTAACCAATAGCTCTGGGCTTTTATATGACTAAAAAAACTTTAACTACCGCCGACCATAAAGGTATGGAAAACCTGATCAATGCTGCTCTTGATGGTTATAAGAACGGAACCTTGTCGCGTGACAGCGCTATGAATTCGCTGGCTCACGTCATGGCTGCAATCGATGTTGGTAACTATGCAGAAGCGCGGAATTGGTTCAACAATCCGGGATTACTGGATGACACCGAAAAACGCATTAACCCGTGAAAATCTATGTACCAAAATCATTCAGTAAGGAAACAGGAGAGAGTATGCATAAGCCGCTTAGAAGTGATGTATTAACAGGGCTTTATCACATTTATTGCATCGGCCAGTGCAGAATCAACTACGGCACGATGACCGCTGATGTTGAGATAATTTCGGACAGTGAAATTGTCATAAAGCAATATCACGAAAATATACCAGCATTTAACACTGTCCACAGAAGCCGCGATGGTGGCATAACGTGGGTTTTAGAGTAAACAGTCATACATTTAGGCCGCGCCAGCGGCCTTTTTTACGGCTCTCGTTTAATTACCCGCGCCGTTAGACATTCAGGTATTCTGTCCAGCTCGCGTTCCTCAATGATAAACCTTCCACTGACGCCCCCCGGGGACGCACAAAAAATGCTATCCAGCCTGGACATTCCGGCACTTTCGGAAAAATTGTCCATCAAAAATTTTTGCTGATCGTATTTTTTCGTTGAGGTAGAACGACAATCCGGAACAGTACAGGATGCCTTTATGCAGAAGGGGTTTACTGCCCCGGACTCAGGGCCTTCAGCATGCTGACCGCTTCGGCCTCAGGCATCTGAAACTGCACCCGGTGCCGCGCCGCCACATCCAGCGCAAACACCTTCGTATACACCTCTGTCGAGCTGATCGACTTGTGCCCCATCAGCGCCTGCAGCACCTTGAGCGGAATGCCGGCATACAGCATGTGCATCGCGTAGCTGTGGCGGAAGGTGTGCGGGGTGACGGGCACCGAGAACGTCACGCCGTCGCGCGCCGCGGCGTCAACCGCCTCCGCCAGCCAGCTGCGCACCGTCCGATCGGTGATCGTCCACAGCCGCGCCTTTTCCATCCGGCCGGTGCGCGCGTTGCGGCGCTCGAGCGGAATTTTTAGCGTGGCCACCATCGTCTGCAGCTGCGCGACGTACTGCGGATCGGACAGCGGCACCACGCGCGGCGGCGTGCTGGCCGCCGGCAACCGCCCGGCGCCGCGCGTGGCCTTTTCCGTACGCTGCTTGAGGGTGGCCAGCTGCACGAACGGGTAGGGCGGCGCCAGCGCGAAATTCTCGCGCGTCAGCGCCAGCGCCTCGTTGATCCGGGCGCCGCTGTTCCACAGCGTGGCCAGCAGCAGTTTGCGGTGCAGATCCGGCACGTAGTGGAGCAGGGCGCTGATCTCCGGCGCCAGCAGGTATTTCGGGAGTTCGTCATGGACGAGAGCCATCTGGCGCAGCGCCAGCGCGGCCGGGTAGTCGATGGCGACCGGCAACGAAACGCCAGCCACCGACGGTTGCGCCGGCATCGCCGGGTAGAATGCCGGCACCACTAAACCGCTCATGTATTATTCCTCATCCAGTCGTTCCTCATTTCTAAACTTTCGCCCTTCACGCCAGCTTTGCCACAGGATTTTCTGCGGCGACCAGTCGTACTTGTCGAGGCGAGAAGAGGGCATGCCGGTGAGTTTGCGCAGACGTTTGGCCAGCAAGAGAGCCCGCAGGCCGAGGCGTGCATACTGATACTGCCTCTCTCGATAATAGCTGTCATGCCTTGAGGAAGTGTCGACTTCATCGCGGAAGTTAATCGAACCGCGCGCTTCAGCTTGCAGAACGCTCATTTCCCGCACCCGGTACATGATCGGGGGAGGCAGGGCACGCCAGTCACCGGTCACATCATCAAATTCAAGGGAGTACACACTGACAGTAGGCCGGAATTCATCTCCTTCATCCCGCCTGCCATCATCTTGCGAGACTTCCGCACACATTTCCGCAAAGTCTTCCAGCTTGAATACCAGCTCCGTGGCGATGAAATAACGCTCCCCCGCGAGTTTCTGCTCAGCGGCCGCCTGCTCCCGTTTGCGGGTAAAGCGGTGCGTCAGCCCCACACCACCCAGCGCCGCCCCGATGGACGCCACCGCCGTGATGATCTGCGGCCACAGGCCGGGGCTGTCTTTGACGATCTTCACGCCCTCGGTGGCAATAAACCAGTCACCCATGTGTGTTCCTTATTGAGTGTAAAATCCTGTCTGCCTCACAGCTCTTTAATCTCCCCGGACAGCATTACGGAAATATGCTCAATAGTGAGTACGCTTCCTCTCTGTTGGATAAATCGATTTCCCAAATCTCCCGTAGGGATGAGCACATTGAGGAAGGAAGCGGCCAAAAGATCATTGACCAGTTGCAGCCGAAGGAAACGATCCGTCGGGCAACAACGTCACCGTTTACTGTAATAATCAGATATTGGGTAATAGGTACATCGTCGTCATCGGTGCTCAGCCTATTCTCATAGAGGGTGACTGTTTTATGACCGTCAGCAATCAGTTCATCAATCACGTCCTTATAAACCATCCTAGCTTTACCCTCTAATAAAATTATCACTTCCCGCAATCACCTTGCCCCTTCCCCTCAGTGACGATGATCGCCCTCGCAGTTTCTCACCGTAAACATCACACATCTGATAATGAGTAGACAAATAGCCACTCAGTTAAATTACCGGACGGCGGTTTTCAGGTGATCCGACTTTTCTGTTTATGGCGACTTTCCGGAAGTGTACCACGGCGGGAAAAGAATCACAGCGCGGTTGTCGGCCGAAAACCGCCGTTAACGATCACCCCGGCAAAACACAATATATAGAAGAAACCGCAGCTGGCGCAGTGCCACATGTTGTGGTTGCCGGGGCGGCGGGGGAGGGTGACGATCTAGTGATCCGAAACTAGCAGAAAACGGATCTGCGACGGAAAAACGCCGACCGCCGCACTGAGCTTCGCTAGCAAGCCGATATGAGTGTTAGCTATTTATCAGTTTTGCTATCACCACTACCAGAAGATAGCTGTACTGATTAAAGCATTGTAATTTTTACCTCTGCTTTATATGGTATTGCTATCATCACAATACATTCCTATCACAGCAGGACACCGCCATGCTCAGCCAGCTGAACCTCCGCTTTCCGAAATCCCTGATCGCCGCCCTGAAAAACCGCGCCGCCGCCGAAGCCGTGC
>NZ_FXUD01000026.1:0-2352 GCF_900182895.1 Serratia sp. CC22-02
ATGTGGGCCAGCACCAGTGAGTTGAGGTTGTCAGAATCGATGGCATTGTCGACCACCGCCGGGCGGCGAGTGTTTGGCGGCACAATGACGGCATCACCAGATGTACGAGCTGAGGAAGGGATTTCCGCGGATACAGTTGCCTCTCTTCCTGGCAGGCTCTGTGACCACTGACTGAAAGCGTTATTGCCGTTCCCTGGTTCGTGTTCCCCTGCAGCTGGTGCCTGCCCAAAGGTGCCAGCTAACTGCATGTTTCCCGGTCGCCAGCGATCATTGAGTAGCTTCAGATAGCTTTTTAACGCTGCTTTTTGATCCTCTTGGATGGCTCCGCCAGACTGCGGAACTGAGGTAGTGTCGGTTTCCGCGGTTGTTTTAAGGGCTACCGGCGGAGGCGGCTCATTTGGTGTTTCGATTTGCACATCACTCATGCGCAATGAAGCGATAAAACTACCATCGCTGGCAGCTGCCGCTTCTGAACCAATACGGTTACCCGTTTTGATCAACTGCTGATATTGCGCAGTTTCCTGAGAGGTAACCGGCGCGCTATTGGCCAGGTTGTTAATAGCGTATTGCGATGGGGTCGGCGCCGGTTGGTGCAAATAGCCCCAGCCCACAAATAACAGCGCGAGCAGGCCGATACCTCCGGATAACAGCAGGAGCAGGCTTTTTTTGCCGTCACTCGCCGCATCTTTTTCGATGGCCATAGGGTTACTCCAGATTGATGGTCAGTGGTGTATTGCGGCCCTGCACAGAGAACACCACCTCCGGAGTGAGCGGCAGTTTCCACACATGGGTGCCGTCAGCCGCGGAAGAGGTTTCAACAAATGCATCGCGTAATTCGCTTCGTGAGCGGATATAGAGGTCGTCTCCCATCTGCCAAACGGCAGTCAACGGAACTCCACCGCCAGTTTTGAGATGACGGGCGCCATCGGGCGGGACGCCGTCCAGAAACGCCTGCAGCGTAGGATTATCGAGGCTGATTTTCTCGCGTGCGATCGGCAGGGCTTTTGCCGATGGTCCGCGAAGAGGGATCCTCAGGTTTAGACTGCTGTCGGTGATCTGGGCCCTGCCGGCGTTGTCCGGTTCGCCACTGGTCAGTGCTATGACGACGGGAACCGGTAATCCCTTCAGGTAGACCGTTACGCTGCCGGTGTCGTAAGCGCGCCGGGCCTGAACGGACATAGCTGGGCTGTCGGGAATGTAATTCACTTCAAAACCAGCGTTGTTGCCATTAAGAGGTGGTGCTGCAATCGGCCACGGCGCCCCGGTTTCGTCTGTAAACGAAACAGAGCTCGGGAAATTCGGTAGGGCGCGGAGCATCGGCAATGAGGCACCTGGCGACAGGTTGACTGTCAGAGAGCTAACCCGTGGTACCGCTGTTACCGGTGAACGGCTTTCACTGCGTTGAAGTTGGTCAAAAGTATTACGTAGGCTGTCCACCTCGCGTGGTGAGAGCGGCGCCATTTGCTTTTGGGCATAATCCAGCGCCGGCAAAGGCAGCGGTGGCGAGCCATCCTCCGGTAAGGACGTTGTTGGCTCAGGTGTTGTTGTTACGGGGACATGTTGCGGGGCATTGACAGGTGCCTCGCTCAACGTTTGTGCCGGTTTCCAGGCGGGGGCAGGCGCAACTTCGGTTGTAGCCGCGCCTGCTGCTTGCGCCAGGGTCAGCAGAAGCAAACCGGTCAGAGGGGTTTTCATGTTATTTAGCCTCGAAAGTAATGAGCTGGGACACTTCCATGCCGGTGTGTTTAAGACGGGGGTCGGTACGCTGGATAAGCAGTGACATCACAAATGACTGTTCGGGCAACGATGTCACTTGGCCGGTGAGCTTGAGTTTTATCGGATATTGGATCTTCCAGGCATAAATGCCGTTCTCGAGCGTTCCTTTGCTAACCACTACGCCGGGGGAGGTCATAATCGACATGTTCATCTTTTTGTCTTTCACTGCAGTCAAAACGTTGGAGGTGGTCAGGGCGGTGTAATAACTGCGGAATCCATCGTCTGAGAAACGTGCCTGTAGCGCATTCATCTGGCTGCGATAATGCACAAAATCGAGCGTAAATGCCTCACGCAATACCTGTGCGCCAAAGTCGGTCACGTTGATATCGCTATAGGCCGGTTGATCAGTGGGATAAAGCGGCGTGATCTGCCCATCCTGTGTGGCGAAATACTTCACTGGAGGGTGTAAGGCGACATACGCCAGTATGGCGATAATAAACGCACATACGACGAGAGTGACGCTTTGCCACAAGTTAACCGCCAGAGAACGACGGGCAAAATCGGCGTTGAGCTGACTGGCAATATGCTGCGCCACGGCAGCTGCGTAGGGCGTTTCACCTGCAGAAGCAGGCGGGG
>NZ_FXUD01000027.1:0-2211 GCF_900182895.1 Serratia sp. CC22-02
TTTTGTTATACGCATTAACATCACCAGCCAACAAATTGACGTCCGATGATAGAGGTTTGCCATTAACTTTAATCGAGCGAAGCGCGTACTTTTGCGCTGCCTGCGGGTCAGTCAGCGCTCCTACATCGGCAGCAGTTGGCTTGTCGAGTGTTGTATACACCTTCGCCCAAGTTTTAGCCGTCGCCGGATTATCTTCCCTAAGAGAGCGCAAATAAAACTCAGTATTACCGGAGCCAATAGCGAATTGCACGTGTCGATATTTGTTGAGCTTGAATGTGATTAAATTACCGAGATTGCCTTTAGTTAGCGGATAGCCGACCGATTTATCGCCCAGTTGCTCCAACATGAATCCATCTGGACGAGTAAGGTCATTGTCGGCGTTTGATGCCTGCAAGCCTTCGCTCGGGAAAATAACACGCGGCAACGTGAGCGGCCCCGACATTTCGTCGCTAGATTTTTTAACATATCGCCCATCTGATTCTTCTTTCCCCCAAACCCCAATATCTTCTGGGGCCGGGTTATTACCCGAGTGATAGATTGAGTTGGATATAAATCTAATGCTAGCTGTTGGTGCAGTATCTTGAGTAGCAAATGAATATGCCCAGTTGGTCATTTTCACTGATGCTGTAACGCTGAAAACAACATTTTTTACATACGTAGCTACAAGGATATATAACTCATACTTATTGGCCGATACTTCGATCGCCCGAACTTCAGATATGGCTGGCAGACCATAATGATGGCTAGTTACAATGGCGCGAAACGGATCATTTATTTTAGTAATTGAACCATTATTAGTCCTAAGCATTATTCGCTGAGATGCATTATTTCTTTCGGACGCGTTATAACCAGCCCCCCCCATTACGTCAATAGTTAGAGTAGCTCCATACTGAAGCATGTTAGAAGCTGTACCAAGCAGAACCCATGACGGTGCTGCGTTTGTCTCGACTTTTAATTTTGCAATACTGCCAAAGTTATCTACCAAATCCTCTGTTGAAAGCGTTCCGATATCAGAAGGCTTTGGTTTATCGAGTTCGGTATAGATTTTAGTCCACCCCTTCTCATAGCCGAAACCATCTCGAGAAGATCGATATGCAATACCGCCATTACCATAATTAAATCTGAATCCAGCTGAACGCGTGCTACCTGTGCCGCCCAGATGAAAATGCAGAACAGACGTCATACCGGAGGCCTGAGTGCTATAGAACCCGGAAGGTGAGTTCCAAGCAACATCTGTAGCCGTTCCTGCAAGTCCTCTTGAAAAGTATCGTGAGTCAGACTCTGATTTATTGTATGCATCCACATCAGATGCAAGCAGATTGATATCTGATGTGAGGGGTTTCCCATTCACTCGTATAGATCTTAGTGCATACTTCTGCGCTGCCTCAGCGTCTGTTAGCGCACCAACATCTGCGGCCGTCGGTTTTCCGGCAGTTGAGTAATATTGTGACCAACCGCTAAACGACCCGTTATTGTTCGTAGCGGCATAAAGTTTGTTGCCATTACCATGACCAATGAATAAATAATGGATAAAGCGCTGATTTCCTGGCTCTGTGCTAAGTGTTGACTGGTTTGTTGTTACATAGAGTGAACCCCAGGGGACAGGAGTAAATGAGCTATTTTCGACGCTCCAAACACCAGCTGATGTAGGTTTGTCGGCTCCATTTAGTACGCGTTGCACACCCATCCGTGCCGCAAAATTGTTCCTATGATCTGCGGCACCAACGTCTGTGATTGTCGGTTTGAAATTTGTTGTATATGCCTGCGACCACTTGACCCCACCAGCCGGCGAATTAGATTGACCAAAGAAAGAACTACCATCATTTTTGATAGCAAGATATGCCGAAGAGGGGCCACCATCGCAAGGTAGCGAGACAACACCGAAAACCCCTTTTCCTGGCGCATTTTCAGATGTTTCGTTGACTCGATAGAACTGTGCAGTATTGCAATACGCATTGTCAAAATGCCGCGATCCTGCGCCAAGTCCAAATGCGCCAACAGCCATCAACTGACCCGCCGCAACACCAACATTACGCGTCGCAGCATCTCCCAGCTCTAAGCTTCCACGGGCCTTTGCTTTATCAGTTAGATCAGCAAGGTTGCTTGCCTTGGATAAATATCGTCCATCTGATTCAGTTTTGTTATACGCATTAACATCACCAGCCAACAAATTGACGTCCGATGATAGAGGTTTGCCATTAACTTTAATCG
>NZ_FXUD01000028.1:0-1790 GCF_900182895.1 Serratia sp. CC22-02
CGCTGCCGCCGACGATGCCGCCGTTCTGCACGCTGACGGCCGAGGTGACCGAGCCGTTGACTGCCAGCCGCCCCTGATTGACCAGCGTCGGGCCGGCATAGGTGTTGGTGCCGGTCAGCTCCAGGATTCCCGCGCCCTCTTTGGTCAGGCCGCCGTGGCCGGAAATGTTGTTGGAGTAGATTTCCCATCCACAGTGGAAGTCATCACATTTCCTGGCGTGCAACGTACCGGCATCCACCTCGGCGCCCCTCCCCGGAATATTGGCGACAAACTGGGTCGGGCCATAGGCCACGCCCGTCGGATCCGGGATGCGGAACTCCGCGGGAATATCCTCGACGGTATAGAACATACCCGGGCCGTTGATGGCCTTGCCCAGGTTGATCATCCCCCAGCCATAGAGCGCATCGATGCCCGGCGCGCCCATGTCGGTGGCGGTGGTTTTCAACACGTCGGCAATCTGCGCCGAGGTCATGTACGGGAAGCGCTGCAGCAACACCGCCACCGCGCCGGTGACGTGCGGCGTCGCCATCGAGGTGCCGTTTTTATTGCCGTAGTCCGACACCAGGTTGGCCGGATCGGAACCATTGGCCACGGTGCTGTAGATTTTGCTGCCCGGCGACGAGACGCAGAAGCTGGCGGTATAGCCGCAGCGGGAAGAGAAGCTGCTGATGGTGTAAGGCACGCTGTTGGTCGATGCCGCATCCTGCGCCACGCTGGCAACCGACAGCCAGTTCGGCGCGATGTCCGGCACGAAGTAGGCCAGCCCGCTGATCACATCCGGTTGGTTGTAGTTGCCGTCGTTGCCGGCGGCGAACAGCACCAGAATATTTTTGCGCGCCGCGTCGATGGCGCCCTGATAGCCTGCGCCGGCCAGGCTGCCGAGCAGCGGTTTGACCTGATCGAATTGTTCCTGCGCATCCTGCAGCTCAAAGTGCAGCGCGTTAGGATCGCGGCCGCCGTCGGACAGAAAGTCGGGAATACTGACGCCCCAGCTGTTGTTGATCACCCGCGCACCGCTGTTGATCATCGCCTGCCAGCCGGCATTGGTGACGGCGCCGTCCAGGCCGAGAAATTCGCCGTAGGCCGGGCCGTCGTTGTCGTTATCGACGCTGATCACCTGCGAATCGAAGGCCACGCCATGCATGCCGACGCCATCGCGGTTGGCGGCGCTGATGCCCGCGACGTGCACCCCGTGATTGCTCAGCATGCCCTGTGAGCCGCTGTAGAAGTGGAAGGTGCCGTCGAAGTAAAAGCGGTCGCCGGCGTTAATGCCCGGCCGGTGCGGATCGGTGTAGGCGCGATAGCCTTCGGTGACCACGTTGATCAGTTTGCCGTCGCCGGCGAACTCGGGATGGCGGTTGACCGGGGTATCGAAAATGCCCACCTTCTGCCCTTTGCCGGTATAACCGGCGGCGTAGGCCTCATCGGCATGGATCGCCCCCAGCCCCCAGTTGGCGTTGAATTCGGCGCTGCGCCAGCTGGCCGGATCGCCGGCTTGGCCGTTCACCTCGTGCGGTGCCGCCTGCGCATACCCCGCCAGCGCCATGCAGCAGACCAGCGCGTTCAGCCGCCACGGCGAGCGACGAACGTTTCCTTTGCTATCAAAACCCATTGTTGTTGTCATTTCCTTACCTTTTGCTTGTTATTGGCCGACGCCCCAGGTGCGCCGGGTTCTCATTAGCAGGATGTGAAAAAGGAACCGCCCGCAGACGGTTCCCTACAAGGATTGAGTCGATGTTGCTTAGAAGCGCCAGGTGAAGCCGGCGTTGACGCTGTTGTCCTGGTGGTGC
>NZ_FXUD01000029.1:0-1614 GCF_900182895.1 Serratia sp. CC22-02
ATAGGGCTGCGCGGTGGGCTGAACCTGTATCAGTATGCGCCGAACCCGCTGATGTGGGTGGATCCGTTTGGGTTGAGTATTGAATGGGTTAATCCATCAGATATCAATTTCTCACAGAGAACAATATCTGCAAATGATTATGCCGAGATCATGAAAAAAGGAGAGTGGGATTGGGGGCGTTCTCCTCTAAATGTATTAGAGGTTGATGGCCAATTAGTCACATATGATAATAGAAGGTTAGATGCTGCTTTGGAAGCAGGTGTAGAAAAAGTTGCTGTTCAACGTGTTGACCCTAATGCTGTTCATCCTTCATCTACGACAGGAAAAACATGGCAGCAAAAATTCCAAGAGCGTTTCAAAGACCGCAGAAATGTTAAAGCTGGCGGTGTGGTTCCGGATAAAGGGCTCAATAGCCGACCTAAGAGGTGTCCATAAAAATGAAGAATGTAATTACTGAACTGTGGGAAGCTGGTGAATTACCGATTAAAAATGCTCTTTATTTTTCAGATGGTAGGGCTGAGCTGATCGATATCATATCCTACCCCACGCCTAAAGTATCTAAATCGGGATGTTTCGATTTTTGTGAGTTCTATGAAAAAAATAAAGATGAGATTACTACTATTGATGTAATAAAAAAAATTGATTTGAGTTGTGGTGGATACTTATGCTTAGGGGAGGGGAGTTATGGTTCAGAAGGTTTTATCGCTTATTTGGATCGCGAAGAAAAACTAATTTGGGTTATTTACTCGGAAAACTCCAACCCCTTCGTTTCTGCAACCATTTTACATGATTCAACGGTTGTCATAGATTCAAGTGCTGGATTCCGACTGAAGGTCAATGTGCTAAAACCTGAGGAAATGGTGATAGTTTGATTGCTGAGTGTGCGGGAATTGAATGAGGAAATAAAGAACATGAAGGATTGTCATGAGGTTTTTTATCTGTGATGACGGTTATCCATCTATAGAAGCTGATGGTGATTTTAGGATACTGATTGACTTTTTAAAGGATGATATCCAAAGAAGTGTCTATGGTGTCAATGAGTTTATTGAGGCTTGTAAACTTGTAAGCTCTGGAACTCTGCCATTTTGGGAGGGGACGGGGAACTCTCATACTATAACTATTAAACCTAATGGTGTGGAGATTTTTAATGAGTACACCGAGGAGTCTATGATTGTCTCGAGTATAGATGAGTTTGAGGGATATCTTGAGAAATGGAAGCGTCTAATTTCAAATGAAAATGGCTTGTGAGAAGGAGAGGGATAAACAATATAATTTAATGCTAAAAAATTAGGTTCAGCGAGGCGTTCTTTAAAAATAAGAATGAATTGGTTTAATAAGTCTGCAAAACGACATCCTCGCACACCTGCCGTTGGTGCCGATCGCCGACAACCGGCTGGTGCAGGCGCATGGCCGCGGCCCGCAGGGCGAGTTCGAGGCGCAGTACCATTACGACGCGCTGGGCCGCCGCAGCCGCAAGGCGGTGCGCTACAAGGGCAAAACCGAACAGACGACCCGTTTTCTGTGGCAGGGTTACCGGTTGCTGCAGGAGCAGCGCGACGACGGTAGCCGCCGCAGCTGGAGCTACGATCCGGCCAGCCCGTGGAGCCCGCTGGC
>NZ_FXUD01000030.1:0-1289 GCF_900182895.1 Serratia sp. CC22-02
ACGTCCACCGCCGCCTCCGTCGGCCCATACAGGTTATGCAACTCCGCCTGCGGCAGCCGGCGGTAAAACTCTGCCACCAGCGCCGCCGGCAGCGCTTCCCCGCTGCACATCACCCGCACCACCTGGCCGCAGCGCGTCGCCGCCTGCCCGTCCGCCAGGAAGCTTTGCAGCATCGACGGCACGAAGTGCAGCGTGGTGACGCCGTACTGTTCGATCGCGCGGCTCAGGTAGTCCGGATCCTTGTGCCCTTCCGGCTTCGCCATCACCAGACGCGCGCCGACCATCAGCGGCCAGAAGAACTCCCACACCGAGACGTCGAAGCCGAACGGCGTTTTTTGCAGCACCGTGTCCGCCGCCGTCAGGCCGTAGGCTTCCTGCATCCACACCAGCCGGTTGACCACCCCGCGGTGCTCATTCATCGCGCCCTTCGGTTTACCGGTCGAGCCCGAGGTGTAAATCACGTACGCCAGGTGCGACGCCTGCGCGCGCCGTTCCGGGTTCTCGGCGCTCAGCGTATCCGGCAGCGCCGCCTCCAGCGCCAGCTGCGGCGTCGCAGGCTCGCCCAGCGCCGCCCGGCCGGCGGCGTCCGCCAGCAGCAGCACCGGGTCGGCATCCTGCAGGATGTACTGCAGGCGTTCGCCCGGATAGGCCGGATCGAGCGGCACATAGGCGCCGCCGGCCTTGAGGATACCGAACAGCGCCGTCACCATGTTCAGGCCGCGTTCGGCGCACACCGCCACCCGGCTGTCCGGGCCGACGCCGCGCGCTATCAGCGCGTGCGCCAGCCGGTTGGCGCGGGCGTTCAGCTGGGCGTAGCTCAGGCTTTCCGCTCCGCTCACCAGCGCGGTGGCGTCCGGCGTGCGGCGCACCTGCTGCTCGAACAGCGCCGCCAGCGTCTGATCCAGCGGGTAGTCACGCTCGGTGCGGTTCCAGCCATGCAGCAGATGCTCCCGTTCGGCGAGCGGCAACAAATCGATATGGGATACTGACCGTGGGCTATTCAACGTCATCGCCCGCAGCGCCTGTACCAGGTAAACGCCGTAGCGTTCGGCGGTGGCGCGATCGAACAACGCCGTGGCGAAGTTCAGCGTACCGCTGATGCCTTCGCCGGTATCGGCCAGATCGAGCGTCAGATCAAACTTCGCCGCGCTGTATTCCAGCCCGGCCAACTCGGCCTGCAGCCCAGGCAGCGGAATATCGCGCACCGAGCCGTCCTGCCAGGCCAGCATCACCTGGAACAGCGGGGTATAGCCCAGGTGGCGCGGCGGATTGACCAGCTCCACCACCTG
>NZ_FXUD01000031.1:0-1278 GCF_900182895.1 Serratia sp. CC22-02
CAGAAAGTGCCAGGCCTTTAGCCTGGCTGCCTTAGCGAACGGCCGCACAAGCGGCCGGGCAGTGAAAGCGGCGCCGGCATCGCCGGCTGCAAGCGACCGATCGTTGGTTTTTGGCGACTCAACGTCGCCGGAAACCAATAGCAAAAAGGGGAGAATTGTCTCCCCTTCCCTAAAACTAAACCGCTTGCAGCACTTTTTGGAATCGAGTTGCGATATCAAGCAAGCGAAGTTTCTCACCCCATCCATTAATGTAATAAATCGGCGTATGGCGAACCTTCGACATACTCATGGATAAGGTATTGCCGGTATAAACTGTTGCAGGCAACCCCAATAATGCGAGCTGTACAAAACACATATCGGCGGCCATCGGATCGATATCAGTACAACGAATATACAACTGCTGCTGCGGGTTATAGCCTTGCGTTAACAAGTGCTCGGCCACAGCGATCACCATCCCTCCCGATCCGCTGGCCGGCTCATCCAACGTAATAAACGGTCGCTGTTTCAGCTCGTTAACGTGTTCTCCGATTGTCAGCCTTGCCATCAAGCGCGAAAGTTCAAGCGGCGTGAAAAACTGCCCCATTGATGCGGCGCCGAATTCCAGTTCCATGAATACCCCCCCCAACAGGTCATGCATTCCAGCTTCCAACGCATCAACCAGGAAACAGAACAAATGGTGCATCTTTTCTAAATCGGCAGCCTCATACCGTTTACAAATCTGCATTGCCTCTTCCCTCCCCTCCTCCGATCGCACGCGTGCCAGGTCAAGTTCATTAGAAGCCAGCCGAATAAAGTCACGGAAAACATCGAGGCGCCGATGGTAAGTAGCAACGCACGAGAACGTTTTGATAAATAGTTTCCTGGCTTCACTGGGCGTGGTTCTTGATTCATTTTTCACTGGCGCTTCAGTTGTCAGCAAAGCATCGAAGGAAAGTTGGTTGTTCACGGTGTTGTCTCCCTATGGAGGCGAGAACCCATTTCTCGCCATAGCGCAAGAACTAGCCACGCCGGCAAGGGATGAGGCAGGTACGGCTGCTGAAGCCGCATGCGCAAGCGACTGGAACAACGTGGAGGGAGTGCGAACGGGTAAAGCAGCCGGCGGTAGCGAATACTTGCCGCAGACCAAGGCGAGGCTATGTTAGGCGCGGCGAGTTAATGGGTGACGCTGCAATGGAAACAACGGCAACACAGAGTTTCTTGGCCATAGCCTTAAAAGATTACAGAATCATAAAATCATAGGATTTTATAATTACAGGATTACAGGATTACAGGATTACA
>NZ_FXUD01000032.1:0-1274 GCF_900182895.1 Serratia sp. CC22-02
GCGTCCGGCGTGCGGCGCACCTGCTGCTCGAACAGCGCCGCCAGCGTCTGATCCAGCGGGTAGTCACGCTCGGTGCGGTTCCAGCCATGCAGCAGCAGTTCGCGTTCCGCCTCCGGCACCACCGCCAGTGAACACACCGGCGTCTCCGGCGCCTGCTCCAGCGCTTGCGCCAGTGAGCTCAGCGCCTGCACCATATAGTCACACACCCGCTGGGCATCGACCGTCTCGGTCACCTGCGCCGTCACGCCCAGCGAATCGCCGCCGTCCTCCACCGATAACACGAACGGATAGTTGGTACGCTCTTCGGCGCTCAGCAGGCTAACACCTTCCGGCAACGCCACGGCTTCGCCGTTGTTGTGGCGATAGTTGAGCAAGGCGCTGAACAGCGGTGCCCCAGGGCTGACGCCACTGCAGCGCTGCGCCAATGCCAGCGGCGCATGTTCATGCGCCAGCAGCCCGCTCAGCCGCACGTGTGCCTCTCTTGCCGCCGTCTCCACGCCTCGCCGATCGATGTCCAGACGCAGCGGCAACGTGTTGATAAACAACCCCAATGCCCGTTCCGCGCCTTCGCCGCCCTGCAGACGCCCCAGCAATACGGTGCCGAACACGACCGCGTCTCGCCCGCTGACGCTCGCCAGCACCTGCGCCCAGGCCAGGTGGCACAGGCTGGCCAGGCTGACGCCCAGCCGCCGCGCCTGTCGCCGCAACCGCAGGTTCAGCGCCGAAGAGAGCGCCTGGTAGCGGCAGGCGATTTGCCGCCCTTCGCCGTGCACGTCGCTCAGGCCGAACGGCAGCACCGGCTCGCGGATATCCGCCAACATGTCGCGGAAGAAGCTTTCATGCTCCGCCTCGCTGAGAGCCAGGCGCGCCTGCGCCACCGCATTGCGGAACGGCTGGGCGACGCCCAGCTGTGCCCCACGGCCGGCGAGGATCTCGCCGATCTCTTGCTCCATGAAGGCCAACGTGGAGTGATCGCCAATCAGATGATGCCACTGCTGCAAAGCGCACCAGCTGCCGTCCTCCTCCTGCGTGACGGTAAAGTTGAGCAGCGGCGCGCGGGTCAGATCCTGCCGCTGCTGCAACGGATCAAAGCTGGCCGCCAGCTGTTGCCAAATCGGGCCGTCAGCCGGATCGAAACGCCGCTCGCTCAGCGCCAGCTCAGCCTTGCGCCACACCACCTGCACCGGCGAGGACATGCCCTGCGTGATGAACGCAGTGCGCAGAATGTCATGGCGATCGATCACCTGCTGCATCGCCGCCAGCCAGGCGTCCAG